>NZ_JBLZWL010000071.1:292500-305000 GCF_049194865.1 Corallococcus terminator
AGTAATTGTTAGCCCGGGACGCAGTCAGTGGGTGATAACGTCCATTGGCAAGAGGGGAATAACCCAGACCGACAGCTAAGGTCCCCAAATCTAGTCTAAGTGAACACTAGAAAGGATGTGGCAGGTCATTGACAACCAGGAGGTTGGCTTAGAAGCAGCCATCCTTTAAAGAAAGCGTAATAGCTCACTGGTCAAGACAGGCCGCGCCGAAAATGTAACGGGGCTCAAGACTAGTACCGAAGCTTCGGGTCACACGCAAAACGTGTGGCGGTAGGGGAGCGTCCCAGTTGCAGCGAAGGTCGACCGAAAGGGCGGCTGGAGCGGCTGGGAGTGCTGATGCCGAAATGAGTAGCGATAAAGGGGGTGAGAAACCCCCTCGCCGTAAACCCAAGGTTTCCTGGGTCAAGTTAATCTTCCCAGGGTTAGCCGGAACCTAAGTCGAGGCCGAAAGGCGTAGATGATGGAAAGCAGGTTAATATTCCTGCGCCATCTTGTAAGCGTTGAACTAAGGGAGGACGGAGAAAGCTAGACGAGCTGACCGGCGGTTGTGTCAGTCCAAAGGCGTAGGGGTGTCGCGTACGATTAAAGGCGCGACAGCTATCCCCGAGACCCCATGGCGCCCCGTAAGGGGTAAGTCGTTGATGCTCTGCTTCCAAGAAAAGTCCCGTAGGGAGCTTGCAGGGTGTCCGTACCGTAAACCGACACAGGTGGGTGAGGAGAAAATCCTAAGGCGCTTGAGAGAACTCTCCTCCAAGGAACTAGGCAAATTTCCACCGTAACTTCGGAAGAAGGTGGGCCTCTGGTAGGTGAAGGCGTACAGCCGGAGCCGAGAGAGGTTGCAGAGAAATGGCGGTAGCGACTGTTTACCAAAAACACAGGACTCTGCGAAGGCGACAAGCCGACGTATAGGGTCTGACTCCTGCCCGGTGCTGGAAGGTTAAGGGGATTCGTCAGCCGCAAGGCAAAGCGATGATCCGAAGCCCCAGTAAACGGCGGCCGTAACTATAACGGTCCTAAGGTAGCGAAATTCCTTGTCGGGTAAGTTCCGACCTGCACGAATGGAGTAACGACTTCCGCGCTGTCTCGGAGAGGGACTCAGCGAAATTGAAATAGCTGTGCCGATGCAGTTTACCCGCAGCAAGACGGAAAGACCCCGTGAACCTTTACTATAACTTGACAGTGACACTAGGGATTGACTGTGTAGGATAGGTGGGAGCCTTTGAAGCCGGGCCGCTAGGTTCGGTGGAGGCAACGGTGAAATACCACCCTGTTGATTTCTGGTGTCTAACCATGTCCCGTCAGCCGGGATTGGGACACTGTCTGGTGGGTAGTTTGACTGGGGCGGTCGCCTCCCAAAGAGTAACGGAGGCGCGCGATGGTTCCCTCAGCCCGATTGGTAAACCGGGCGGCGAGTGCAATGGCATAAGGGAGCTTGACTGCGAGACGGACACGTCGAGCAGGTGCGAAAGCAGGTCATAGTGATCCGGTGGTCCTGAATGGAAGGGCCATCGCTCAACGGATAAAAGGTACTCCGGGTATAACAGGCTTATCTCCCCCAAGAGTTCACATCGACGGGGAGGTTTGGCACCTCGATGTCGGCTCATCGCATCCTGGGGCTGGAGCAGGTCCCAAGGGTTTGGCTGTTCGCCAATTAAAGCGGTACGCGAGCTGGGTTCAAAACGTCGTGAGACAGTTTGGTCCCTATCTGCTGTGGGCGTAGGATACTTGAGAGGCTCTGACCTTAGTACGAGAGGACCGGGTTGGAGGCACCGCTGGTGTACCAGTTGTCTCGCCAGAGGCATCGCTGGGTAGCCATGTGCCGATTGGATAACCGCTGAAAGCATCTAAGCGGGAAACCGACCTCAAGACCAGGTATCCCGGGCGCAAGCCCCTGAAGACCCGTCGAAGACTACGACGTTGATAGGCCAGGTGTGTAAGCGCGGTAACGCGTTGAGCTAACTGGTACTAATTGGTCGAGAGGCTTACTTCCCCCTATCTCTTGCATGCCCCCTCAAGGGGAGTAAGGGACTCGGGGCCAAGGCCGAGACTGAATGCACTATGCATTCACCCGGACGAAACACTTAGCGCACAGCGAGACTTGTACTCGCAGACTATTGCAACTTACCCTTTGTATGCACTTACAGCTTTTCCGGTGGCAATGTCGGAGGGGTCACACCCGTTCCCATCCCGAACACGGAAGTTAAGCCCTCCAGAGCCGATGGTACTCCGCGGGAAACCGCGTGGGAGAGTAGGTCGCTGCCGGATTCTTTTTGAGAGAAGCCCTCGTCGCCTCGTGCGACGGGGGCTTTTCGCTTTTCCGCGTCCTCGCGTCCCAGGCTCCGCCGGGCACCGGCGTGACGGCCTTGGGCCGCCGGCGGGCTGGAGGCCAACGGCGCCTCGTGGCCCGCGGGCGGGCCCGTTTTCAGGGCACCCGCAGCACCACCTTGCCCACCGTCGCGCGCGACTCCAGCCGCTGGTGCGCCCGCGTCGCCTCCCCCAGCTCCACCACCAGGCCCAACTTCACACGCAATTGCCCCGCGTAAGCGTCTGGGTCAGCGCGGGTAGAACTGCTCGATGGTGATCTCCTCGGCCAGTGCGTGGAGGGGCGCACCAAAAGTCGTGACGGTGGTGAACCACTGGGTGGTCACTCCGTCGACCTCGAAAGTCAGCGGAATCAGAACGGCGCCACCGCCGCCAGGCATTGCCGCAGGGAGCGCACGAGCTTCAGGAAAGTCGAGCACGCGCTTCAGCACCCGTGCGACCTCGGAGTGGGGGCCGCGCAGGCGTGCGTTTGTCCCGGAGCCGCTGGAGCAGAAAGCCCGCCACCTCGTTCCAATTCCCAATCGCCGCTCGGACGCGGCCGGGAGCGAAGACCAGGTCCATCAGGTTGATTCTCCCAAGTGCGTCTCGCTCCTGCCCCATCATCGTGAGTGCCCCGACGTTGGCATCGAGCACCGTGGACGCTGCGTCGAGTACGAGGGCAGGGTAGGGATCGTGCGCTCTGAGAATCATCGCCGCAGCCTGGCGGATTTCCTTCAACTCCGCACTGTTCCAATCACTCTCACCAAACTCAGGCGCGTAGCCCGCCGCGACGAGCAAGGCATTGCGTTCGCGGAGTCCTAGCATCAGCGCCCCTGCCAGTCGCGTGACCATGTCCTGGCTGGGAGCTGTCCGGCCCGATTCGATGAATGCCAGGTGCCGGGGGGAGACCTCGGCGTCGAGTGCGAGCACGAGCTGGCTCTTGCCTCGCAACGCACGCCAGTCTTTCAGCAGTGCGCCCAGCTCGCTGGGCGTCCCTGAAATGGTCTTCCGGTGTCCCTTGGCTGGCACCTCGTCGACATCGCGCATCACGGCCTCTTTCATGGCTCTATTCGATTCACGCCGCCGGAGCACTTCCCTCCGAGGTCATTGCGGGGCGGCTGGGCAAACATCGAGTCTGCGGGGCTCTCCCGTCACCGGAAAGCTCCCTCATGACCGACCGCCTCGTCTATCGCGCAGATGCCATTGCCGCTATCACCATGGGTAGTGGCGCTTCTGTTTGTAGCCACGCCGCTCACCACGCTCGCAGGTTGGTCGTTGCCTCCTGCCTTCTTGTTCGGAGTGGGCGTGTTTCTGGTGCCATGGGCCGGCTTCAATGCGTGGGTCGCCGTCCAGCCGTCAGTCCCCATGTGGGCAGCGCTGGTGCACCTCTTGGTGGATGGCTCCTGGGTGATAGGGAGTGTGGCACTCCTGCTGGCTCATGGCTCCACGATGTCGCCCGTGGGCATCGTGCTCCTGCTTGGCCAGGCCCTGTCCGTACTTGGTGTCTTCGCGCTCAAGCTCGGGCCTGTCGTCCGCCCCATTTCGCTCGCAGATAGGACGAAGGAGTAGAGGCCGCGGCATTCCACTCAAGTGGAGATGACTCGCCAGCGGTGCGCGCCACGGTGGGATGTCGCGTGAGAGGGCCCACGGCCGGGGTGAGGGTGCGCCAGGGCTCAGGTGGATGGGGCCCGCGGGAGTCCAGCTACCCGGCTCTCCCGCACTTCGTGTGGTTCCCCTCTGGGGAGTAGGCAGGCGCGCGGCAAGCTGCCAGCGGGACGAATAAACCCTGGGAATGGAAACGCTGTATCCACTTCCTGGGTGTCGGGCGGACCGGGTGGCCCACGGTAGTGCGGCGGGTGTCGTCCTCGGGGTGCGCATGGGAGGCACGCGAGCACGATGTCCCTCCTGCCAGGTAGCTATGTCCGACGCCCGGCGGACCTGCCCGCCGCGGGGCGCGTCGTGCAACTCGAGCTGCGTGTGCGGCGCTGCTGCCGAAATCCGGAAAGCTCCCGCCGCCGCACGTCCGCGGAGCGGCCGGTGCGCCTACTGGCCACTCCGGCTCGGCGGACACGGCGACTGGCGACCGCGCAGTGCGCCGTTGCAATCACAGCCGGAGCTTTTCCCATCCCCGATCGCGTCCTGGGCCTCAACGAGACTGGGCGCTGCGCAAGGGGCGCACCTACGGCTCCATCCTTGTCGACATGGAAGCGCACTGCGTGCGGGACGTATTGCCAGACCGCTCGACTCCCACGGTGAGCGCATGGCTGAGCCAGCACCCCGGCGTGGAAGTCATCGCCAGAGACCGGTCGACTGAGTACACACGAGCGGCGGTGCTGGGTACTCCAGAGGCCCAGCAGGTGGCGGACCGCTGGCACTTGCTGCTGAATGGACGGCAAATGATGGAAACGCTGGATGACAGCGCGCACCCCCGCCTTCGAGCGCTACGCCGTGTCGAGCGGAGACATTCCTCCTGCACACCGTCACACCAGCTTCTCCCGAACTCATGCCGAAGCCCACGCCCGAGAGGAGAGCCGCTCCCGGCTCGTCGCTGCATACGAAGCCGTACGGTGGCGTCACCTGGCCGGGGAGTTCCTGCTGAGAATCAGTCACACACTGGGACTTGCTCGCGGGACGGTGCGCAAATACTCCGCCGCCGAAGTCTTCCCCGAGCGCGCGGCGCGCGTGCCCAGACCCAGCATACTCGCCCCTTATCTGGAGTACCTGACTGTCAAGGACCGGGGGTATGGACCGCGTGAGGGTCGGCCAAGCGGATCGCCCTGGTGAGTTCGTCACGGAGCCGTTGTTCGAGTTCACGGCGATGACGAGTTTGGGGTCGGCCAAGCGGATCCACGTTGTTGTCTATAGGGCCTCCGCGGCGGTGGGCTTGCGGCGTCGGGCAGGGGGTGGATTGCGATAGCTGTCGCCTTCGATGACCAGGACGTGGGCGTGGTGGAGAAGTCGGTCCATGGCGGCACTGGCCATCAGCGGGTCTCCGAAAAGCGGAGGCCACTCTTCAATCGCCCGGTTGGAGGTGATGACGGTGCTCTTGCGCTCGTACCTCTGGCGGACGACCTCGTAGAGGTCCACCGGCTCATCCTGCGTCAGCCCGCGCAGACCAAGGTCATCGATGATGAGCAAGTCTGGCGAGGTGAAGCGCAACAGGCGCTTGTCGTAGCTACCGTCGCCGCGTGCGGCCCGCAGTTGCATGAGCAGTTCGTGGGTGCCGACGTAGAGGGTGCTGTAGCCGGCGCGGCACGCGCGGTGACCGAGGGATTGCGCGAGGTGGGACTTGCCGACGCCGGTGGGGCCGACGATGAGCACGTTGTCGTGGCGCTCCAGGAAGCCGCACGTGCCCAGCTCCAGCACCTTGGCCTTGGGCACGCTGGGGTTGAAGTGGAAGTCGAAATCCTCGAGCGTCCGGGCGTGCTCGAAGGAGTCGCGACGCACGCGCTGGGAAAGCTGCTTGGAGTCGCGACGCTCCACCTCGTCGCTCAGCAGCCGGTAGAGGAATTGGGAGAGGTTGTCGTCCACAGCCTGCTGGGTGCGCAGCTGCAGGGACTGGAGGACACCGGACAGGCGCAGCTTCTTGCGCATGGGAATCAGCTCGTCAGTGTTGCTGAGCGAAGTGGTTGATGGAGATCGCGGTCGCGACGAGCGCGCTGGTTGCCGGGAAGGGATGTTGCAGGTCGCGCGGAGTCCGTCAGCGAGCCGGATTCTGGCGCGCCACGTTGCGTGAGGTAGTCCGTAGGGCGCTGAGAGGACGGGGCGCGGCGGTGTTCGCCAGCTCGCGTGAGAAAGGTGACCTGGAGCGTGCGCCAACACGCTCACAGGTCGAGCGCCCCGATTGACGTGTGAGAGAGAAGCGAGGCCCCCAAGGAGTCGTACGGACACGCGTCGGAGTCAAGTCCTGGGCGGCGCAGATGCCGTCCGTGTCGGCGGTACGCCCGGCGAGCTGCGCCGCTTGCGGCGCGGCGAGCCGCCCTGTGGGAGGGCCGCTGGGGCTTCATGGGCATGGCAGTCGGAGCCGCCAGGTGCGCGGGCCGCTGGACGCTGGCGCGTCGCCCGTCCTCGTGGAGCTGCGCGTGCGACGCTACCGCTGCCGTGGGTGCGGCGTGTCGCAGACGGTCGTGCCTGCGGAGGTGCTGGCCAGGAAGCTGTATTCGCTCGCGGCCCTCGTCTGGGCGCTCGCCCTGTGGGGCCTCGAGTCGCTGACGGCTGCGGCGGTGCGCAGACGCGTGAGTCCGTGGGACGTGGTGGGGCCCGGGAGCGCCGGGCGCTGGGATGCCCTCTGCCGCTGGGCCGGGGAGGCCAGGCGCGGGAAGCTCCTGTGCTGCGTGCGGCCGGCGCCCGCGGACTGGACGGCGCGAGCGGTGGCCGCACGAGTGGCGACGACAGTCGCCGCCTTTGCGCTCCCGGCGACGGGACCTCCATCGCTGTCCGCCTGTGCGTTCCGGGGAGCCGAGCGCGCCCGCTGAGGGACTTGCTCCTCGGCTCTCGGCTCGCCCCGCGCGCAAGTCCATCCCACCCGACAAGCCCTGTCCTCGAAGACCTGCCTCCGGCGGGACGGTAGGCGTCTGCCCTCCCAAGAGGCCCATGCCGGGATGAGGGAAGGCACGGGAAGTCCGCGCAAAATGAAGAGCCTCACCCCGAAGTCCCACGCCGAGGCGGTGGCGGTGTTTCGCCACGGAGTCATCGGCGCCCTCACCCAGGCGCAGATGGACCGAGGCCAGCTCGCCTCGGCGCTCGAGGCCCTCGCCCAGCAGCGCTTCGTGCCGCCGGGCGCCAAGGCGAGCCACTGCTACTCGGCGGCCACGCTCGAGCGCTGGTACTACGCGTACAAGAAGCGCGGCCTCTCAGGCCTCGTCCCGCACGGCCGCAGCGACAAGGGCCGCGCCCAGCAGCTCTCGGCGGCCCAGCGCGAGCTGCTGCTCGACATCCGGCGGGAGTACCCGTCCGCGTCCGTGACGCTCATCCTGCGCACACTCGTCACCGATGGCCGGCTCGAGAAGGACGCCGTTTCGGCGACGACGGTGCGCCGACTCTTCGCGCAAGCAGGACTCGACCGCGTCGGGATGCGCGACGGCAGCGGCACAAAGACGCGCCTGCGCTGGCAGGCCGAGCGCCCCATGGCCCTGTGGCACGCAGACGTGTGTCACGGGCCTGGACTCACCGTCGGGGGCAAGTCGCTGCCCTTGCGCATCCACGCGCTGCTGGACGACGCGAGTCGGTACGTCGTGGCGTTGGAGGCCCACCACACTGAGCGCGAGGTGGACATGCTCGGCCTCATGGTGCGCGCCCTGCGCAAGCACGGTCCGCCGGACGCTCTCTACCTGGACAATGGCGCCACGTACCGGGGCGAGACGCTCGCCACCGCGTGCGCTCGCATCGGCACGTCGCTCTTGCACGCCAGGCCCTACGACGCCCCTGCCCGCGGGAAGATGGAGCGCTTCTGGCGCACGCTGCGCGAGGGCTGCCTCGACTTCCTCGGGCCCGTCGCCTCGCTGCACGACGTCAATGTCCGCCTCTGCGCCTTCCTCGACGCGCACTACCACGTCACCTCGCACGCAGCCCTTATGGGCGCGACACCGAAAGCCATCTTCGAGGCCGCGCCCCAGGCGCCCGATGGCTTCGACGAGGTGAAGCTGCGTGAGGCCCTCACCACCCGCATCCGCCGACGCGTGCGGCGTGACACCACCGTCGCTGTCGATGGCGCCGACTACGAGCTCGACGCAGGACGCAGGCCACCTCGCCGGGCGCCTCGTGCACCTGTGCCGCTGCCTTGTCGACCTGGGCGAGACTCCCTGGGCCGAATTCGAGGGCAAGCGCTACACCCTCCACCCCGTCGACGCGGTGAAGAACGCGCGCCGCAAGAGGCCGCTGCGTCGGCCTCCCCTCCACGACGAGACGTACCGGCCACACCCCGCGTTTGACCCGCCCCGTGCGCTCCTCGACCGCGCCGTCGGGCGTCCTCCTCGGCATCGCGATGGAGGTGCTTCATGACGCCCGCCTACGTCACCCACTTCGGCTTCCGCGATGCGCCCTTCTCCAAGGAGATTGCCGACGCGGACCTCTGGCTGCCGGCCTCCAAGACGGACCTCGTCGAGGACCTCTGCGAAGCCGTGCGCGAGCGGCAGAGCGTCATGCTGGTGGGCGAGCCCGGCGTCGGCAAGACGTGCGTCCTGCGCGCGCTGCGCCACCGGCTCCCCCAGGCGGGCTTCCGCCTCACCTACTGTCACAACGCCACGCTGGGCCGCCGCGACTTCTACCGCCAGCTGTGTCTTGCCCTCGGGCTCACACCCTCCGCCACCGCGGCCTCGGTCTTCTACGCCGTGTCCAGCCACGTGGAGGACCTCGGTCGCGAGCGCATCCACCCTGTCTTCCTTCTTGACGAGGCGCACCTGCTCCACCAGGACGTGCTCGACCACCTCCACATCCTCCTCAACTACCAGTGGGACTCCAAGGCGCTCCTCTCCCTCATCCTCGTCGGACTGCCCGAGCTCGACTCGCGGCTCGCGATGCGCCGTAACCGCAGCCTCGCCTCCCGCCTCGCACGCCGCCTCACCATCGACGCGCTTGGGCCCGATGACACCGCGGAGTACCTCCGCCTGCGGCTGAAGAACGCGGGCTGCGAGCGAGAGCTCTTCGCCTCCGACGCGATGGCGATGCTCCACGAGGCCGCCTCCGGTGCTCACCGCGACATCGACCGGCTCGCGACCACTGCGCTTCGCGAGGCCGCGCGTCGCAAGAAAAAGCTCGTCGAGCGCGACGTCCTCGCACGCGTGCTCGACACCGACTCCGCCGCTCAGTAGGCCGCTCCCATCTCCGAGCGCGCTCGCTCACGCTCGCGCTCGGTGATGCCCATCAACCAGGCGGATCGCTCGTCCATCAACCAGCTCGCCTCGCAACACCTTCAGGTTGTCCGGCACCACCGTCTCCACCACGCCGCCCAACTGCTCGAAGGCGTCCACGTGCAGCCGCAGCCATATGTCGGCAGCGACTGCTCGAAGACGACGTCGGCCACCAGGTAGCGGCTGTGCGCCAGCACCAGAACGAACACCCACGCCTTGCGCGCCACCTTCTGCCTGGGGCACAGCAGCTTGCCGACGTAGCCGAAGTCCACCTGTTGTGCCACCTCCCCTGGCGCCGTCACGACAGGGATGGCCACGTCCTCGGCCCGGACGCCTCGCGCCTTGCGCAGCTGTCGCACCATGCGCTTCACCGCCGAGGCGCTCGCCGCGGAAGCCCTCCACCTCCAGCCGGAGCCTGTCGTGGATGGCACGAGGCCCCAGCCCCTGGCCCAACAGTACCTCCACTCGCTCCTGCCAAGGCACCAGCGAGGACGTCTGCTGTGGTGACCCCTTGGAGGGCAGGTGCTTCTGCTCCAGCACCTTGAGCGCTTCCAGCTCAGGCACCTCGTCCACGGGGCCTTCCAGTGCGCCAGCCGCCATGAGCGCCGCGCGATATGCCCTCTCCGTATTCGGCCCCATGCCCAACAGCCGGGCCACTTCGCGCGCACCCGTCCCCATGCGGTGCAGCCGCACCAACTCTCTCAACCTGTCCATGTCGACTCTCCGGTAGCTCATCCGCGCGCGTCCCTGGGCGCACCGCGGGGGCGGTGCTCGTGGACTCGCGAGGAGATGCACGGGATGACTGGCCAGGTAGGCGCTCACTCCACCCGCCGGCCGCGTTTCTTCCAACTGTCTTCCGAGTGAACGGACCGCCGTCCCGACTGCTCCAACTTGCGGTCCGCTTGGCCGACCCCGCTACGAACAGCTTGGGTGACCCGCCTGCGATCCATTACCCCGGTCCGTCACAAACTCGTGCGCTCGCGGGGCGTTTCACAACGAGCAAGGCCAACGCGGTCCTGTAGGCGCTTCGAAGCGTGGTTGGGCGAGGCGCGTGCGTGCGGGGTCCGCGCGGTGGAAACCTTTGCGGAGGGCCTCGAACAGGACGGCGATGCCGTCCGGGCAGCGCTGACTACTCCCTGGAGCAACAACGCCCAGGCCGAAGGCCAAATCACGAAGCTCAAGCATCTCAATCGTCAGATGTATGGCCGCGCCAACTTCGACCTGCTCCGTCGTCGAGTGCTGCTCACCGTCTGAGCCTATACGGTCCACACGACGTGCGGGAGAGCCACGGAACTGGGCTACTCCCACGATGACAAGTCCCCTCGCTAAGCGCCGCGCCTCTCTCTGCCTTCACTTCACGGGCCCGCCCTCGATGACCTCATCGCCCGCGCTACAAGGCCCGCTGGGCACCACCGAGCCGCTCGCGCACGTCAGGGGAGGAGCAGCACGAGCGCCGTCGCCGGGGCCTTGAGCGGCGCCTGATTCGCAGCCGTCCGGGTCGCTTCAAAAGCCCATGGCAGACTTCGACTGGTCCTCTGGCCCAAGAAGATTGACCGCGAGGCCGTCGAGTCCTCCCTGCGCCTGGACTTCATGCAGGGTGCTCGCAACGTCGTCATTGTCGCGCCCCAGGGGCAGGGCAAGACGATGTGATTGCCCGGAACCTCGCCCACGAGGCCGCGTGGTCAACGGTGCCTCTGTCCTCGTCACCTCCGCTCCGCCTCGCAGATGCTGATGGACGACCTGTCCAGCCAGGACTCCTCACGCGCGCTCGACAGGCCAAGCGCTTGCGCCACTACATACACCAGCCGCACCGGGCCGCTTGTCATCGATGAGGTGGGCTACCTCTCTCCTCACGCCCAACCTGGCCTTCTCCGACTGGCCCGGCAGCTCCCCAAATGGGGCTTGCGCCACCGCACTCATCGACCGCGTCATCCACCACGCTGACATCCTCAGCATCGAGGGACAGAGCAACCGCCGAAGGGCCTCCGAGGAGAGCGCAGTTGCTCGCAAGACGAAAGCGAAGCCACCGGGACGGTGGACTCACGCAATCCCTCCGCCGTCACGGTCCCGATTCCGGCGCTTCTTCGTGAACGCCAAGATGTTCCCAGCGCGGTGCCCAGCTTACGCATGGGCCGCGTGTTTGAGCTTCTCCAGCAACGGCTTCACCGCCTCTCGCACCTGGGAGAACGCGAGGTGAAAAGCCGGTGGCGCAGTGTTGCCAGAATCCACCGCTCGGCCAGCAGCACACCCATCTCCACCTTGACCTTGTCCCGCCGCTGCCGCGGGCGCGCTGGCAGAATCGCGAAGCCATAGTGCCCGCGCCAGGTCCGCGTAAGTGGGGTCGATGTCCGGCTCGTAGGATGCGCTCGGGTGACGCCGGCATTGAGTCTCGCGGGGCGCCACCAACTCGGTGGCTCCGCCGCGCAGTACTCGAAAGCCCGTACGTGGCAACCCACCCACGTGGCCACGTCCTCGCTGAATGCGGGCTCCACATACGTCATGCCCCCAGCACCGCCACGAAGAGCTGCGCCACCCATACCTCGCCGGTGGTGGCGTCCACCACCGGCGCCCTGTCCCTGCTGAAGTCCACGAAGCACATCGCTCCGGCGCGGTGCTCCTGGCGAAGGGGGATGCTGCAGGTGGTGGCCAGCCATCGCCCGTACCTCTGGCCGAAGTGGCTTGTACTGACTGGTAGCCGCCTGGCACCGTCTCCCCAGGTACTCCTGCCACAGCAGCAGCTTGGTGACGCCCGTCTTCAGCTCCGTATGCACCTGCGCCAAGTCCGGCTCCGGACGCTCCGCCAGCGCCTTCGCGTCCTCTGGGAACAGCAGCGCTGTCAGCGCCGCGTCATCGTCCAGCTCTGGTGGCACCGGCCACGTCGGCTTCGCCACCCGTGCCTGTCCCAGGTCGTCGCATACCGTGTCGTTCCAAGGCCCAGTCTCGCCGCAATCAACCGCGTCGTCAGCTTCGCCTCGGAACTCAACCGGAAAAGCGCTCTCAACTTCCGCATGGACAGCCTCTGTGCCGCCATCTCCACCTCCGCGTCGGGAGGGCGGAGTGGCCCTGCTGCTGCTCGGTGACATAAACGCTCTTGCCGACTGAGCCCCCTCACCGCGGTGCTCGGCTCTTCACCGGAAGCGGTACTCGACATGCCCGGAATGCTTGCTCGGTATCCCCGGAACATCTGCGCACCTTGCACCCTTGGTACACGCCCCCCTGCCTGATGGGCCAGTGTCGCGGCACTCACAGCGCTCGGGCCATCCATCCCCGCTTCACCATCTGGGTCGTGAATGCGTCTGTGTACGGCACCGCAACCACCTGCGTGCGCTCGCCACCATGGGGTGATTCACT
>NZ_JBLZWL010000071.1:310000-361466 GCF_049194865.1 Corallococcus terminator
TAGATGATGGAAAGCAGGTTAATATTCCTGCGCCATCTTGTAAGCGTTGAACTAAGGGAGGACGGAGAAAGCTAGACGAGCTGACCGGCGGTTGTGTCAGTCCAAAGGCGTAGGGGTGTCGCGTACGATTAAAGGCGCGACAGCTATCCCCGAGACCCCATGGCGCCCCGTAAGGGGTAAGTCGTTGATGCTCTGCTTCCAAGAAAAGTCCCGTAGGGAGCTTGCAGGGTGTCCGTACCGTAAACCGACACAGGTGGGTGAGGAGAAAATCCTAAGGCGCTTGAGAGAACTCTCCTCCAAGGAACTAGGCAAATTTCCACCGTAACTTCGGAAGAAGGTGGGCCTCTGGTAGGTGAAGGCGTACAGCCGGAGCCGAGAGAGGTTGCAGAGAAATGGCGGTAGCGACTGTTTACCAAAAACACAGGACTCTGCGAAGGCGACAAGCCGACGTATAGGGTCTGACTCCTGCCCGGTGCTGGAAGGTTAAGGGGATTCGTCAGCCGCAAGGCAAAGCGATGATCCGAAGCCCCAGTAAACGGCGGCCGTAACTATAACGGTCCTAAGGTAGCGAAATTCCTTGTCGGGTAAGTTCCGACCTGCACGAATGGAGTAACGACTTCCGCGCTGTCTCGGAGAGGGACTCAGCGAAATTGAAATAGCTGTGCCGATGCAGTTTACCCGCAGCAAGACGGAAAGACCCCGTGAACCTTTACTATAACTTGACAGTGACACTAGGGATTGACTGTGTAGGATAGGTGGGAGCCTTTGAAGCCGGGCCGCTAGGTTCGGTGGAGGCAACGGTGAAATACCACCCTGTTGATTTCTGGTGTCTAACCATGTCCCGTCAGCCGGGATTGGGACACTGTCTGGTGGGTAGTTTGACTGGGGCGGTCGCCTCCCAAAGAGTAACGGAGGCGCGCGATGGTTCCCTCAGCCCGATTGGAAACCGGGCGGCGAGTGCAATGGCATAAGGGAGCTTGACTGCGAGACGGACACGTCGAGCAGGTGCGAAAGCAGGTCATAGTGATCCGGTGGTCCTGAATGGAAGGGCCATCGCTCAACGGATAAAAGGTACTCCGGGGATAACAGGCTTATCTCCCCCAAGAGTTCACATCGACGGGGAGGTTTGGCACCTCGATGTCGGCTCATCGCATCCTGGGGCTGGAGCAGGTCCCAAGGGTTTGGCTGTTCGCCAATTAAAGCGGTACGCGAGCTGGGTTCAAAACGTCGTGAGACAGTTTGGTCCCTATCTGCTGTGGGCGTAGGATACTTGAGAGGCTCTGACCTTAGTACGAGAGGACCGGGTTGGAGGCACCGCTGGTGTACCAGTTGTCTCGCCAGAGGCATCGCTGGGTAGCCATGTGCCGATTGGATAACCGCTGAAAGCATCTAAGCGGGAAACCGACCTCAAGACCAGGTATCCCGGGCGCAAGCCCCTGAAGACCCGTCGAAGACTACGACGTTGATAGGCCAGGTGTGTAAGCGCGGTAACGCGTTGAGCTAACTGGTACTAATTGGTCGAGAGGCTTACTTCCCCCTATCTCTTGCATGCCCCCTCAAGGGGAGTAAGGGACTCGGGGCCAAGGCCGAGACTGAATGCACTATGCATTCACCCGGACGAAACACTTAGCGCACAGCGAGACTTGTACTCGCAGACTATTGCAACTTACCCTTTGTATGCACTTACAGCTTTTCCGGTGGCAATGTCGGAGGGGTCACACCCGTTCCCATCCCGAACACGGAAGTTAAGCCCTCCAGAGCCGATGGTACTCCGCGGGAAACCGCGTGGGAGAGTAGGTCGCTGCCGGATTCTTTTTGAGAGAAGCCCTCGTCGCCTCGTGCGACGGGGGCTTTTCGCTTTTCCGCGTCCTCGCGTCCCAGGCTCCGCCGGGCACCGGCGTGACGGCCTTGGGCCGCCGGCCGGGCACGGCGGGCTGGAGGCCCACGGCGCCTCGTGGCCCGCGGGCGGGCCCGTTTTCAGGGCACCCGCAGCACCACCTTGCCCACCGTCGCGCGCGACTCCAGCCGCTGGTGCGCCCGCGTCGCCTCCTCCAGCTCCACCACCAGGCCCAACTTCACACGCAGCTCTCCTCGCGCCAACGCCTGACCCAGCGCTTCGCGGGCTCGGCGCTGCAAGGCTGGCGGGTGCGGTGTGCGCAGCCAGTACGCGCTGACTTTCAGGGACTTCGCGTACAGCGACTCCACGTCCACCGGCGGTGGGTGCCCGCTCGCACTTCCGTAGGCCACCAGGTGACCGAAGGGCGCGAGAGACTCGAGGCTGCTCTCCCAGGTGCTGGCTCCGACGGAATCCAGCACGAGCTCCACTCCACTTCCTTCGGTGAGCTTGCGAACCCACTCCGCCACTGAGCCGGTTCCTCCGTACACGAAGACGTCATCGGCTCCCGAGTCGCGCGCGAGCTTCGCCTTCTCCTCCGTGGAGACGGCTCCGAACACTGTCGCGCCTGCTTGTTTCGCGAGCTGTATCGCCAGGAGTCCAACGCCTCCCGCCGCCGCGTGAATCAGGACTCGCTGTCCGGGTTGCAGCCGGGCCGAGGTGTGAATCAGATGCCAGGCTGTCAGTCCCTGAACGAGAAGCCCGGCCGCCTCTTCGAATGAGACGTGTTCCGGTAGCTCGAGCAGCTCCTCTTCGGAGGTCGTCGCGAACTCCGCGTAGCTCCGGAGCGCGAGGGCCACCACCCTGCGGCCCACCCACTTCGCGTCGACCCCTGGTCCCACCGCGTCCACGAGCCCCGCGGCCTCGCTCCCCAGAATCCTGGGCAACGGTGACTGCGCGTCATACAGGCCGCGACGCCGCTCCGTGTCGGCGAAGTTCACCCCTGCCGCCTTCACCCGGATGCGGACCTCACCGGGACCAGGAGTCGGCGTGGGCACTTCGTCCAGACGCAGGACCTCCGGCCCCCCTACCTCGTGATAGCGAATGGCTTTCATGCGAGACCTCCTAACGGGGGACCTGGCTTCATGCCGCTGCTCGAACGGGGGCGCCCTCAGGCCCGCGAACTCATGCGTCGAGCTTCGTGTGTCTCGGCAGGTCCGTTGAGGCTGTCGGTGTTCCGCTGACGTTGGTTCATTGAGCGGAAAAAG
Source organism: Corallococcus terminator (assembly GCF_049194865.1). Lineage (GTDB taxonomy): Bacteria > Myxococcota > Myxococcia > Myxococcales > Myxococcaceae > Myxococcus > Myxococcus terminator_A. The sequence continues at coordinate 313,103 of NZ_JBLZWL010000071.1, forward strand.
CGACGGAACGACGGGAGGATCGCCTCGTGTGACTGGCCTCACTCCGCCTGGCTTGCTTGAGTGGTGGCCCCCCTCACGCAGAGGAGCCTCCCGCATGAAGCTGCTTCGTCCCTCGCTCGGTGTTCTGCTCGCGGCCGGATTCTTCGTCGCGCCCATGAACTCAGAAGCCACCACGGTTCGCGTCGGGCTCGGAGCCGACTATTGGATTGATCAGAGCGCGGCCTTCAGCTTCCTGCTCGGCGTGGAAGGCCGAATCACCGGTCCCATTTCCGTCGGAGCCCGCTTCGGCGCGTCGCTCATCACCGATGGCAACGACGTGGGCATCCCCCTGGACCTCGTCATTCGCGCCAACATCACCAGCGCCAAGGTCTACGTGGAGGGGCTCGTCGGCCCCTGGATTGTCATGGGCCGAGGGGACACACTCCGCGCCCATGCGGCCTTCGGCTTCGGCCTCCAGGGCAAGGCGGCCAGCATCGGCGTCGAGGTGGGCTACCTGGAACCCGACCCCGTCATCGGTCTGCGCCTGGGCTACAAGTTCTGAACCGTCAGTAGTGGGGCGGGCGCTCGTGCTGCCGGGAATCCACCAGCCCGGGCTCCGCCTCCAGCTTCTTCTTCAGGATGTCCAGCTCCACCCGCAGCGCCTCGATGACACGCTGCTGCTGGTAGAGCACGTCGCTCAACTCCTGCAGCGTCTCCTGCTGCTGCATGTAGCGAATCTCCAGCTCGGCGATGCGCTTCTCGTCCATGGGGCCTACCCTTACCCTGGAGAGGCCCTCGTCGTCCCCCCTCGCCACGCGCTCCCGTCTCGCCATGAACGTCCAGGAACATCTACAGCGAGCTCAAGAGCTCCTCGCGCGAGGACAACCCGAGCTGGCCGAGTCCGCTCTCAGTGATGCCATCGACGCCTCCGTCGCCGCGGATGACCTCATCCAGCTGACGCGCGCCCGCTTCGCGCTCGGAGCGTTCCTTTTTCAGCAGCAGCGCGACGACGAGGCGCTTCCCTACCTGCAGGCCGTCGTCCGCACCGAACGCGTCGACGGCGCCGTGGACTCGGAGGTCAAAGCCTCCGCGCGGATGCTTCGCCAGATTCGAGGAACCGAGCCTCGGTGAATCGGCTCAGGGAATGCTGCACGACTGGCGGATCAGCTCCATCCGTCCCGAGAAGCGTCGCTCCAGGTCCATCCGCGTCAGTCGCGCGTCATCGATGAGCTTGGCCCGGAGCTGAAGCGCGCAGAGCGCCGCGAGGGATTTGGGGCTCGCGAGGTCCAACCGGTCCGCCTGCCTCAGTGCCTCCTGCGCGGCCTCCAGGTCCCCCACCCGAAACAACGCCAGACCCAGCTCGTAGTACGCCAGCGAGAGCCTCGGGTCCTCCTGCGTGGCCTTGCGGAGCACCGCGACCGCCTCCGTGTCCTTGCCGTCCGCGCTCAACACCAGCCCCTGCTCCACCAGCAGCCGCGCTCGCGGCACCAGCCCCCGCAACGCGCTGAGCACCGCGAGGGCCTCCGAGGGCCGCTCGGCCGCGCTCAGAAGTCGCACATACCGCAAGCCGATGAGCGGGTCCGTCGGCGCCTTGCCGTACGCGACGCCCATCGCCTCCGAGGCCCCCACCACGTCTCCACTCTTCTCCTTCAGCTCCGCGCGCAGGACCTCCGGTCTCGGGTCTCCCGGTGCCACCTGTGTCGCCCGCTCCAGCGCGGTTCGGACACACCGCTCCATCCGCTCCGTGTCGCAGATGCGCGCGAGCAACAACTGGGTCTCCACCGCCGCCGGCTCGCGTCGCTCCGCCTCCTGCGCCAGCTCATGCGCCTCGGCGGGTGCTCCTTCCAGGAGCAGCTCCGCTGCTTCCCTCAGTTCGGCGGAGGTCGCCTTCGGGTGTGCTCGCAGCGGCATCAGCAACTTCACCCGCGCCTCTACCCCCTGCGTCACCCTCGCGATGGCCAGCTCCTGCTCCGGCATGTTCCTGGGCAGCAGGAGCGGGATGAGATGCAGCAGGACGGCCACGGCACAGACAATCACCATGCCGCGCAGGCCCCGATGACGCCTCGGAGGCCTGACGGCTTCGTGCGAACGCCTCTCGAGGACGTCGTCCACTGGCGCTGGTTGCTCGGCTTCCAACTTCCCATCTCCCCGCGCGAGCTACACCGCCCGAAGGCTCGTCCGAAGGCCCTTCGGCAGCTCCACCCCGCAGCTCCAGCAGAGCTCGAAGTTGCCAGGGTTCTCCTCACGACAGCCGGGGCACTCCACCGTGCGCGACGATTCCCCCTCGTCCTTCTTCAGCTCCGCCACCACGGCCTGGGCTTGCTCCACGTCGCCGGGCAGCAGCCATAGCTCCACCCACGTCTCTCCGCTCGGAATCTCTCCGCTCAGCGGGACGAGGGCTTCGCCACGCACCTGCACGGACATTCCCTCGGCTTCCAGCGTGCCCGCCAGCAACCGCGCCTCTCCTACCGTGCGGTGCACGGAGAACCGCACTCGCGTCATGTCTCTCTCTTCACAGAACGCAGGGCGCTCGGCAACCACACCTGCCCTCCTGCTCGTGCCTTCACTCACCGCTGCCTGCTCGTCTGCTTATTGTTCATGCTTTGTCACAAGTCGCGCGGAAGCAGATCCCCTCGCCCCCTCGTGTTTGCCTTTCACCGCGCGTCCAGGTGAAGATCAGCACCGACAGGCTGTCGGCTCGAGAGTCTCCCCGCGCTCCTGTCATCCGGTGTGTGAAGCCTTTGTCCAGGAAGCGAGACGCCGTCCGATGCGTGCGCACGCTCTCCATATCAGTACGTCCGCCTTCGGGCGCCCGGTGTGGGCTCGACATGGCGTGGCCGTGCTCTGCGCGGGCATCGCCTGGGGCCTCCCGTGGCTGCTGGGGCCCCTTCCCGCGTCCCTGGGCGTTCTGCTCTCCATCGCCGCGGTCCTCGCCGCCGCGCTCGTCGGTGGCGCGGGCCCCGCTTGGGTGGCCACGCTCCTGGGCTCGTTCGCCGTCGCCTCCAATACCTCCGCGAGTCCCGTCGCCGCTGTCGCCCTGGAGTTCGCCCTGTTCCTCGCGGTCGGGGGGCTCGTCGCCCTCCTCGCGGGACGGCGCTCGAATGGAACCGCCGCCGTCGGACCCTTCTCCCTCCGCCCCGCGCCGTCTCCTGTCGGAGAGCCGCTGGAGGCCCGCCTGTTGCGAAGCCTTGGCGACGCGGTCCTCGCCACGGATGCGCACGGCGTCGTGCGCTACCTCAATCCCGCCGCCGCTCAGCTGCTCCAGTGTCCGGAAGTCGAAGCCATCGGCGCGCCGCTGACCCAGGTGCTGCGCTCCCGGCCCGAGTCCGGCTCCTTCCCCACCATCCGACACCCGACCACGCTCGCGACCTGGTCCCAGTGGCCCCGCGCCCTGAGGCGACGCGACGGGGGAGAGCTGCCCATCGAGGAGTGCATCGCCCCACTCAAGGGGCGCGACGGAGAGGACCCTGGCGCGGTGTGGATGTTCCGCGATGCGACGTCACGCCGGCAACTGGAGCTCGAGCGCTCGCGGTTGCTCGAACGCGAGCACGCCGCACTGGGGGAGGCCCAGGCCCAGCGCGAGCGCATGGAGTCCCTCTTCATGCAGGCTCCCGCCGCCATCGCCGTCTTCCAGGGCCCCGACCACGTCTGCGCGCTGCTCAATCCCCAGGCGCGTGCCCTGCTGGATGTCGATGGCGGCGCCATCGGCAAGCCCCTGCGCGACGTCCAGCCGGCCATGGACCCGGGCATGCTGAGCCTCCTCGATGAGGTCTACCGCGAAGGACGGCCCTTCTCCGGACGCGAAGTGCCCCTGGCCTCGCCCTCGCCCTTCGTCACGCCCTCGCTCTCCCGACAGCAGCGGTACCATGACTTCACCTGGCAGCCCTGGCGCGATGCGCGCGGAGTCATCCAGGGCGTCATGGCCGTGGCCGTGGAAGTCACGGGGTTGGTGGTGGCTCGCCGCGCGGCGGAGGACCTGGCTCGCGACCTGCGCGAGGCCGTCCAGGCCCGTGACGAGTTCCTCTCCATCGCCAGCCACGAGCTGCGCACCCCCATCACCTCCGTCCAGCTCCAGCTCCAATTCCTCCTGCGCGCGGCCCCCTCAACGGATTCCGAGGGGCTCGTGCACCGCCGCGTCGAGAGCACGCTGCGCTCCATGGCCCAGCTCCATCAGCTCGTCGCGACGTTGCTCGATGTGTCTCGCATCCGCGCGGGGCGGCTCGACCTGCATCACGAACCGGTGGACCTGTCCTCCCTCACGCAGGACCTCGTCTCCCGCGTCCAGGAGGATGCCGCGGGCGCGCGGTGCTCGGTGCGGCTCGTGGTGGACGAGCCCCTGGTGGGCTCGTGGGACCGCGTGCGCGTGGAGCAGGTCATCACCAACCTGCTCTCCAACGCCTTCAAGTACGGCGCGCAGCGGCCCGTGGAGGTCCACGTCACCCGCGAAGGAGACTTCGCGCGGCTGTGCGTGAAGGACCACGGAATCGGCATCGCCCCCGAGGACCAGGCCCGCATCTTCCACCGCTTCGAGCGCGCCGTGTCCCAGCGCCACTACAGCGGCTTCGGTCTGGGCCTGTGGATTGTCCGGCAGATTGTCGAGGCCCTCCACGGCGACATCCGCGTGGAGAGCCGACCCAACGTCGGCTCCTCCTTCATCGTCCTGTTGCCCCTGGAGCGCGCCGCCACTGTCGACGTCTCCGCGTGAGGCCCGCTACTCCTCCTGACGAAGCTGGTGCGGCAGCACCACGTGCGCTTGCCGTGGAGCCCGGGCGTGCAGCTCCTTCGTCAGCAGCACGTCCAGCTCGCCGAGCAGCGCGTCGTAGTGCGGCCCCGCTCCTCGCGCGGGCAGTCGCTCCGCGGCCAGTCGGACCCGAGGGGACTCCTCATCCTCGAACGCGAGCGTCACCGCGAGGCCGTCCGGCCCTCCCGCCTGGGGGACCAGCACCGCGGGCGCCGGCTGCCGCGTCGCTTCCTCCAGCAGTGGCGCCAGACTCCGCGCCTCGTGGGGCGTCAAGTCCCGCTCCGACACCACCTCGCCCTGCTCCAGGACCCACAGGTGCTTGAGTCCCTCCACCCTCAGTGCCTGGGCCGCCGTGTTCGTCCGGCCGCTGCGCTCATAGGTCATCGTCTTCACGCCCATCACCTCCGTGGGAGGGAGGTAGGCACTCGGGCGCGCATCGCCATCCCCGCACGTGCGAACGGAGGCCCGCAACGAGGGGTACCCACCGCGCGGACGTACGCTGCATGACAGCGTGGCGAGCCCGCCGGCCGAGTGCCCCCTCGCGAGCCCCTCTCTACGGTGCGTCCCGCTCGAGCACTCACTGCTCGAGCCTCCGGAGGCCTCGCCCATGAGCAACAAGGGAAGTGGCAAGACGCCGAGCGCGAATGACCAGCGCTCCGATTCGAAGAACCCCAACAACCCCTCGCAGAAGTCCACGCAGGACAACCGCTCCAACCAGATGAACCCGAACCACGGGGGCAGCAAGAGCCCTCCGTCCACCACGCCGGGTGGCACGTCCAGCGGCGGCGGACGTCCGGACCCGTCGAAGCACTGAGTTCGCCCAACGTCATCCCATCTCCGGCGCGGACCAGCGTACCGGAGATGGAATGACGGAGGTCAGCTCAGCGCGCCTTGGGCGAGCACTCGCCCTCGCCACGGAAGTGGCCCGCCGTACGAACCAGCGCGGTGACGAAGTCGCGCAGGTTGCGCACGTTGCCCGCGCCCCCCGTGCCGTACTGCTCCGCCGGCAGCTCCGTGAGGTCCACGGCCGCCAGTTCCTCCAACGTCACCAGGCCGTCAGCCCCGGCGATGCCCAGCGTGTCCGCCGCCGCCATCGCGTCGAAGCGCATCTTCGCGTCCGGCGACTGCAGGTCGTCGAAGAAGAGGTGGTCGCCGTGGATGGTGAGCTGCACTGTCTCCTCGCCATCCTTCGGCACCGTCACGCCCGCGCCGAGCTCCGGGCTCTCGCAGCGCTCGTAGAGGGTGTTCGTCTTGAAGCCCCAGTCGAACTGCTTCGTCACGCGGCCCTTCGTCGCGGTGCCCACCACGAGCACGCTCAGGCCTTCCGTCTTCATCCGCTCGACGTCCGCCGCGTCCGCGTTGCCGGACACCGCGCTCGCCACAGGCGCAATCGCGTAGCTGATGTGGTCCCACTCCTGGGCGGACAGGTCCTTGAAGGACTCCACCACCACCGGTCCGGGCTTGTGCACGTCGAACACGCGGGCCTGCGTCTGCTGCGCGGCCACCTCGCCGCTCGTCTCCACCTTCACCTCGCTCAGCACGACGACGAACTTCTCGAAGCGCACCGTCCAGCCATCGACGAAGCCCGCCTCGTCGCCCACCGCGGCGGGAATCTCCTTCTCGATGAAGTCCTCGCCGTAGGTGGTGAACGTCACGTTGCCCGTACCATCGCTGCACGCGACGAGCCCCAGGCACGACAACCCCAGCATCCAGTTCTTCATTGCACGGCTCCTTCTTCCCACGTCACCACGTAGGCGGTTGTGTCTTCCACGCCGCGCAGCAGCGCATTGCGCGCCTGACTGTCGGCGGGGAAGGTGTAGACGCCATCCGCGTCCGGGTCGGTCGCGGTGGCGAAGTCGATGCGGTCCATCCACTTCCTCAGGTCCACGGAGAGGCGCACCCGGCCCGCTTCTGTCCCAAGGGACTTCTCGAAGCGCACGCCGGCCACGGGCTTGGGCAGGTCAGCGTTCACATCGAAACGGACCTGGCCTCCGTCCGGATTCGTCGCAGTGCCGACCACTCGCACAGCGTGGCCTCGCAGCACACCTTGCGCATCCGCGGGCGTCGTGAGCGTCAGCTCCAGCGAGCCGTACTCACCCGTCACCGCGCTCGCCGTACCGAGGACGCTGACTCCGCCGAGCAGGTCCACCGTGTGCGTCTCCAGCAGTTCGCCCAGCGCGTCTCCCGGCACGTAGTGGCCCGGGTGCGCGTGCGCCGTGCCGCCGATGAGCGAGTACCAGTCGAAGCGCGGTGTGGCCCGGCGGCTCGACAGCAACACGCGGCCCTCGAAGAAGCGCACCGGGCCCACGGAGACGTGCGCTGAGTCGAGGACGATTCGCCACCCGCGCTCGTTGCGCTCCTCCGACAGCTTCGCGGCCGTCACCTCCACGGGAAAGGCGCGCCGCTCCGCCTCGCTGCCACAGCCGAACGACAGGGAGGACGCGGCGGCCACGGCCAACGCGCCTTTCATCATGCGCCCGAGCTTCATAGATGGACCTCCAGGGTGAGCGAGGCCATCCGAGGCGACCCCGCGGTGAAATGTCTGGCCGGCACGAGGCTGGCTGGTGCACTCGGGTTGAAGCGCGAGCTGTAGACGAACTCGCCATCCCTCCAGCGCGAGTCGAGGAGGTTCCTCACCTCCAGCCGCAAGCCCAGCTCCCCTCGACGCAGCGCCACTTCCGCGTCCGCGAGGAACACCGCCTGGCTTCGCTCGTCGAAGGGCAGGGGACGCGGACCGAGGAACGTCAGGCCCGTGCCGATGGAGAAGAGGCTGCCTTCGCCTCCCAGCCACTCCACCGGGCGCTCCCAGCCGACATCCGCCCTGGCGACGAGCGGCGCGAAGTAGGGCAAGAGCGTGTCCGTCGCCGTCACATACGCGTGCGCCACGGTACCGCTCAGCGCCGCGACGAAGCCGGGCAGGGGACGCGCCTGGAGCGAGGCCGTCACTCCCGAGCGCAACGTCTCGCCCGTGTACACGGTGGTGCCCACCGTGTGGTCGAAGAAGAAGTCGTTCTCCACCTGCGAGCCGAAGGCACTGAGCTGCACGGCCCAGCGCTCGCCGTCCTTCCTCGCCCCCACTTCCGCGCCGTGCACGGAAACGAAGGGGGCTCGCTCTCCTTCGGAGAGGCTGCGCGCCTGGGGGGAACGGAAGCCGTCGCCATAGCTGGCGAAGAACCTCCATGCATCCGCGCCGTCGGACAGCGCGTACTCCAGGCCCGCCTTCGCGCCCAGGTGCACGCCGAAGGCGCTGCGCGAGTAGCCCTGCCCGTCGTAGAAACGCGGGTCCCGGAACGCGAGCGCGTCGAAGACCTCCACACCCAGCGCGTCGGCTCGGCCGCCCACTCTGAACGCCCATCGTCCGAGTGACATCCTTCCTTCCGACCAGCCCCAGACATTCGTCTGCGTGAAGCGCGCGTCGATTTCGTCAGAGAAGAACGTGCCGTCCGACTCGCGATAGCGACGCTGCGACTGCTCCACGCCGTCTCGCCTCGCGCCAAGGCCCAGCTCCAGCGTCACGGGACGGCCGAACGCCGTCACGTTCCGACGGTGCTCCGCTCGCGCTCCCAACACCGTGGCGTCATTCGTCTGCTCCAGGCCGTCGCCCCGCTCGTCCACCCGATAGCCCGTGAAGTTGTTGCGCAGGCGCAGGTCGGAGAGGACGCCGAAGAGCTCCAGCTTCGTGCGGCCCTTGCCCGCTCGGGGGAAGTCCACTCCGAGAAGGAGCTGGTGTCGTGACACCGTGCCTCCCTGGCGCGGCGTGGACGCGGAGAAGAAGTCGCTGCCACCCGTGAGCAGGTCGTCCTCTCGCACGACTCCCGGTGAGTCGAAGCGCGTGACGTAGCTGCCGCCGAGTGCTCGCACGGTGAGCCCGTCTCCAAGTCGCGCCGTCGCCTGCGCGAGCAGTGACGCCCGGCCGTAGCCTCGCTGCGAGCCGTAGCCCTTGCCCTCGCCGAGCTCCACCGCCGCGAAGGTTCCCGGGTCGTCTCCCGGACGCACCGTGGCCACGAGACGGCGCTGACGGTACTGCCCCAGCGTGCCCGCGACGTGGATGCCCTGCTCCTTCACTCCCAGGTCCATCCGCACCGTGCCGGCGACCGCGAAGTCACCCTGCGACGCGCGATACGAGCCCTCCGTGACCTCGATTGACTCGACGACCTCTGGGATGACGAAGTTGGTGTCCGCGTAGCCCAACGCGTGGATGTGACTCACCTCGTTCACCGGCAGGCCCGCGACGTTCAACTCCACGTCCTGGCCATGCAGCGCATCGAAGCCGCGCAGGAAGAGCTGGTGGGCCTTGCCTTCACCGCTGTGCTGCGAGGCCACGAGCCCCGGGACGGCGCGCAACAGGTCCACGGCGCTGCTGCGCGGAGCCGCGTCCAGGATGTCTCGGCCGAGCGTCACTTCCGAGGCGCTTCGCGCGGTCCTCGTGCCTCTCACCACGGTGTTTCCCTCGGGCTGGGCCTCGGCGGAGAGGGGCGCGTCCTGTCCTGGGAGGGGTGCGCTTGGGTTGTCTCGCGCGGCCTCGGTGTTGGTGTCCCTGCCTGCCTGTGACGGGAGCGCCTTGTCTTGTGAGGTGCCGTCCTGCTCCTCGTGGTGGGCGCCTGGCGTGGTGGGGTCTGGAGACGGGGGAGGCGTCGTGGGGGCGTGCTCTCGCGTGGCTTCCGTGGGCGTTTCACGGAGGGGCTCGACAGGTGGCTGCTGCTCCGGACGCACGCCGGCCTCTTGCGCCACGGCGACGCAGGGCAGGCACAACGCCAGGAGACAGGTCGACAGCACTGCCAGGACACGCACGAACATGGAGGCACCCACGGCAGGACCCTTCACGCTCCGCGCCCTCGTTCACGCCGGACTTCTCGCGTGACACCGCTGGCGCATCGTTGTGACAGCCCGCCGTCATGGAGACGGAAGTGATGTGCGATGACGCGTGAACGACTTCGTGCTCACTCCGCGCACACGTGCGCGAGAGCACCAGGCTCACGACGGGTTCAGCTGGTTCTAAGGCCCGGGACTACGGGCCTTGGGGCATCGCCGTCGGTCTCGGCGACGCTCCAGGTGCTACCGCGGGTCCGCGCGCGACCTCGGTCGTCCAGGAGAGCCAGCGCACGGCGGGCACATGGACCACGGCCCATGTCGTCGCGACCGCGCTCAGGTGCTCCACCGAGCCTGTCAGGTGCTTGTGCCCATCCGAGCCGTGGCCCTCGTTCCGCTGACCAGCGGCCTTGCGAGGCTGCTCCGGCGACAGGGGGGAGGTCTCGGCTCGGGCCTCGTGCGAGTGGGCCTTGCCGCCGTGTCGGTGGACATGTGCCGCGCCACCCAACCCGCCCGCATGACCCACCACCGCGTGCAACACCGGCGCGACGGCAAGCCCGTACACCAGGACCATCAGGCCCAGGCTCGCGAGGTCTCGTCGGTCGTGGGGATTCAGCAAGGCGCGGTCAGCGGCAGGAGGGCAGTCGCCGCCTCCTACCCGGCTTCCTCCGTGCATGCAAGGCAACGCCGGGCGAGATGTCCTCGATTCACAATGACATGCAGGAGCGTGCGCTCGGGTGGCTTCTGTGTTGCCGCGCGAGGGCGCGGCATGGCTCTGGGCGGCGAAGCGTCACCGACGACAGAACATCGGGGACAGCGAGTCGCATCTGGGCGGGCGCGATGCCGATGAGGGTGATGGCGCGAACCGTCAGTCGGTGAAGTCGGTGAGACACCGGAGCGTGTCGCTCGCCTCGCGTTGATGTGACGCGCCGGAGGTGACTCGCGCTCAGTTCACCGTGCGGCATGTGGCCCGCTCACCGTGCGCTCACTTCGCCCGTGGGTCGGAACAGGGCCCACTGTCCTCGTACCCGCGCACCGTGCCCTTGCCCGTAGGTCGGTGCAGGGCCCACCGTGCCCCAGAGCGTCCGTGTGCGGCCGTTTCCACGGTCCTTGGGCTCCCTCGGCTCCGCCCCCCTCCGGGACGAGCCTTCCGCCTTCGCCCCATCACTCCACCCAGGAGGTTGTCCACCATTCCTCCCTCGTGGATGTGGGTGCTGTAGCCCGCTTGACGCGACGCATTGATTCCCGTGTCACCCAGGGCGGTCCGTTATTACAATCAGCGTGTGCGTTCTGAATCCGCAGCGCTCCGCCAGTCGTCCACCGAAGGGGATATCCCACCGACGAGGCCTCGCTCCGAGCGGCTGAAGTCCCTGGCCACCGAGGAGTTCGATGTCCTCATCATCGGCGGCGGTGTCACGGGCGCCGGCTCCGCGCGCGATGCCGTCCTGCGAGGACTCAAGGTGGCGCTCGTCGAGCGCGAGGACTTCGCCAGCGGCACGTCCAGCCGCTCGTCCCGCCTCATCCACGGCGGCCTGCGCTACCTCGAACACGGCCACCTGGGCCTCGTCTTCGAGTCCAGCATCGAGCGCCAACGTCTGCTGCGACTCGCTCCACACCTGGTCCGCCCGCTCGCCTTCGTGTGGCCCGTCTATGCCGGCGCCCGGGTGCCTCGCTGGAAGCTCAACGCGGGCCTCATGCTCTACGACGCCCTCTCCCTCTTCCGGAACGTGAAGGGGTACAAGCGCCTCAACCGCGAGCAGCTCCACGCGGCCGAGCCCGCCCTGCGCACCGACGCCCTCAAGGGCGGCGCCCGCTACTACGACGCCGCCACCGACGACGCCCGCCTCACCCTGGCCAACGCCCTGGGCGCCGCCGAGGCCGGCGCCGTCGTCCTCAATCACGCCTCCGTCCAGCGCCTCACCGTCGAGGACGGACACGCCCGCGGCGCCGTCGTCGTCGACCACCTCACCGGCCAGGAAATCACGGTGCGCGCTCGCGCCATCGTCAACGCCACCGGCCCGTGGAGCGATGAGATTCGCAAGCTCGATGCCTCCGGCGGCAACGTGCACGCGGTGCGCGGCAGCAAGGGCGTCCACATCGCCGTCCCTCGCGAGCGGCTGGGCAACCGCGATGCCCTCACCCTGCTGTCCCCCAAGGACGGCCGCGTCATGTTCGTGCTGCCCGCCGATGGGTTCACCATCATCGGCACCACGGAGACGAACACGCGCGCCCACCCCGCGGAGGTGCGCGCCAGTGAGACCGACGTCGCGTACCTCCTCGAGTCCGCGAACGCCTTCTTCCCCGAGGCCCACCTCACCCGCGCCGATGTCGTCAGCGCCTGGGCCGGCATCCGCCCGCTCTCCGCCACCGGCTACCACGGCAGCCAGGCCGACCCGGGCAGCGCCAGCCGCGAGCACCACATCGACGTGAGCCCCACCGGCGTGCTCGCCATCAGCGGCGGAAAGCTCACCACCTACCGCGTCATGGCTCGGGATGTCGTGGACGCCGTGGAGCGGCAGCTGGGGCAGCCCCGCCGCAAGTCGCCCACCGAGACACTTCCACTGCCCGGCGGAGACATCCCCAGCATGGACGCGGAGCTCGCCGCCGCGCGGGAGCTCGTCGGCGACGCGGCCACCGCCGCCCACCTGGTGCGCGCCTACGGCAGCCGCTGGCGTCGGGTGTGGGCCCTCACTCGCGAGGACGCTTCGCTGGCACGGCCGCTCGCCGAGGGCCTGCCGTACCGCGCCGCCGAGGCCGTGTGGGGCGTCACCCACGAGTTCGTCCACTCGCTCTCCGACCTGCTCATCCGCCGACTCAAGGTCGGATTCGAGACGCGGGATTTGGGCCGAGGTGCCGCCCAGGTGGCGGCCGAGGTCATCGCACCTCGCGTGGGGTGGGATGCCGCCGAAGTCCAGCGGCAACTCGACACGTATGCCTCCGACGCGCTGCGTATCTTCGGCATCGACAGCGCGGAGTCCTGAGTCGGTCGAAGTCTCGCGCCCAGCGTTCGCCTGCTTACGTCCGCAGGTCTCACCTGCTGAGAGAGTCGTCCAGCGCCTGACAGGCCCGCGAGCAGCCGGACGGCCAGCGTGCTTAACTTGCACCTGGGGAACGGGAAGCGATGTGCTCTCGTTCACCCCGGCCGTGGATCCACGCCGGCGCAGGTGACGTACCTATCCGCTGGCTGGGATGCGCAAGGAGAATGACGATGAAGCGTTGGGTCTGGCTCGGGTTGCTCGGTGGGGCCGTGGCGTGCACCAAGGTGCCAGACCGTCCCCCCGTGGAGACCGAGGACGTCTGTCCCGGCACGGAGGAGATGTCGCTGCCCGCACCCCGCGCGCAGGGACTCGAGGCGCGGCCCGCCGCGGAGGATGGCTCGGAGTCGGTGCTCATCACCTTCCGCCCCCGGGTGTCCGCCAACGCCATGGCGAACACCGACGCCTTCGCCGAGGACGTGCGACGCGTGGGAGCCCAGGTCAGCCACCGCTTCCCCCGGCTGAACACCATCGTCGCCGAGGTGACGCCCGAGGCGCGCGCGGCGCTCGCCAACAACCCGGACGTCCTGCGCGTGGAGCCCAACCGCCCGGTGCACGCGTTCGGCATGCCGAGCCTGGCTCCCTCGCTCTGGCAGGGCGTGCTGCCCAACACGCGCGGCTCCGTCGGTGAATACACCGCCGGTCTGAAGGCCGTGCAGGCGACCGAGGTCTGGGACGCGAACAACGATGGCGAGCTGGACGTCGGCGCTCCGTCGGGCACGAACATCAAGGTCTGCATCATCGACAGCGGCTGGGACGACCGGCACCCGGAGCTGGCGGCGGCGTACATCGGCGGCAAGGACTTCCTCGACGGCGACAAGTTCCCGCTGGACCAGGCGGAGGAGGAAGGTGTCGTGCGGTGGGGCGGCGGCCATGGCACCCACACGGCGGCGACCATCGCCGCGCAGCTCGGCGCGGGCGCGCGCGTTCGCCCCGGTGAAGAGCCCAATGGCGTGGCGGGCGTGGCGCCCACCGTGTCGCTGCTCGTGGCCCGCGTGCTGAACGTCAACGGTGACGGCAACACCGGAAACGTCATCGCCGCCATGGAGTGGTGCATGGAGCAGGGCGCGAACATCGCCTCGCTGTCGCTGGGCTCGACGGTCAAGTCGGACGCGGAGGAGCTCGCGTTCAAGAAGGCGCACGAGGCGGGCATGGTGGCCGTCGCGGCCACGGGCAACCGAGGCACGAACGAGACGTCCTTCCCCGCCGGCTACGACACGGTGATTGCCGTGGGCGCGGTGGACTCCAACAACGCGTGGGCGACCTTCTCGCAGTACGGCGACTTCGTGTCGCTGGTGGCGCCGGGCGTGGGCGTGCTGAGCGCGACCATCGTCGGAGGCGCGCCGTATGGCGACGTCCAGGCCGGCGGCACGCGCTTCGCTTCGGACCCACTGGAGTACACCGGGGTCGGCACGTACACGGGGCGGATGGTGTACTGCGGCCTGGGCGAGCGCGCGGCCTCGTGCGGCGTGGGCGCCACCTGTGAGGGCTTCGTGGCGCTGGTGGACCGCGGCGGCGGCATCCTGTTCCAGGAGAAGGCGCGCAACGCCATCCGCGCGGGTGCCAAGGCCATCATCATGGGCGACAACAGCAGCGAGGCAGGCCCGGGCTTCACGCTCACCGAGCCCTCCGAGCGCTGGGTGCCCACGACGTCCGTCACGCTCGCCAACGCCAACACCCTCAAGGGGCTGACGGGGCAGGACGTGACGGTGGACGTCACCGGTTTGGACTACCTGCGCCAGTCGGGCACGTCCATGGCCACGCCGCACGTGGCCGGAGTCGCCGCGGTGGTGTGGAGCGCGTGCCCCGCGCTCACCAACGTCCAGCTGCGCGCGGTGCTCCAGGAGAGCGCGCGGGATTTGGGCGACACCGGCAAGGACCAGCGGTTCGGCCACGGCCTGGTGCAGGCCAAGGCCGCCGTGGACCTGGCGAAGCAGCGCTGCCCGACTCCCGCGCCGTAACGCGCGGGTCAGTCCCGCAAGGCCAGCACGGGTGAGGCGATGAGGCACGCGCCCACCCGGGCCTCCAGCGCGGCGGCGGCGTCCTCGCACGACTCCACGCCGGTGGCGACGATGAGCTCGCGGCTCCACGGCTCCTCCGCGCCGACACCGGTGCCGCCCCGAGGAAGGCTGAGGCCCACGAAGGCCACGGCCGCCGCGGCGGCCATCGCCATCTTCCCCCAGTGCCGCCACTGTCCCTCGCGCCGCGCGTGACGCACGGGCGGCTGGGCCTTCTGCGCGAGCCGGGCCTCCAGCGCGGAGAAGTTCAACGCGGGGCGAGCCGGCTCGCGGCGCGCGCGCTGGGCCATCCACCCGCGCTCCAGCCGCTGCCACGACAGGGCGTGCTTGCAGGCGGCGCAGGCCTCCGCGTGCGCGCGCACCCTCGCGGCGTCCTCGGGTGCCAGCTCTCCGGCGAGCAGCGCGTCCAGCTCGCTCTCTCGGCAGGTGCTCATGGGCGTCCTCCTCCGACGTGGCCGGCCAGTTGTTCGCGCAGGCGCAGGCGCGCGCGGTGGATTTCGTTCTTCACCTTCGGCAGCGACCAGCCCATCACCGAGGCAATCTCCTCATAGGCAAGCCCATGGTCGATGCGCAGCAGCAGCGCCGCCCGGCGCTCCGCGTGCAACATCCCCAGGGCCTCTGTCAGCAGCCCCGCCAGCTCCTGGTCCAGCAACAGGTCCTCCGGCGACGGCGTGGGCAACACCGCCTCCACCTGGGAGGCGTGCTCCTCGTCCGCCACATCCACGTGCACCCCCCGGGTGCGGCGGGACTCCAGATAGACATGCCGGGCGATGCCCAGGAGCCACGAGCCCACCCGGTCCTCGTCGCGCAGCGCGCCCAGCCGTGAATGGGCCCGCACGAAGGTCTCCTGGGTGGCCTCGTCCGCCGCGGCCTCGTCGCGCAGCAAGTCCCGCAGGAAGCGCCAGACGGCCGGGGAGTGCCGCTCGAAAATCGTGCGGAAGGCGGCGGGGTCTCCCGCGCGCGCCCGGCGCAGCAGGCCGCGCTCCCCATCCGTGTCGGATGGAGGCGCACCCACCAGGACCATCTTCACGGCGGAGAGGAGAGCCACGGCCCTACCGTGTCACGACAGGCCCGGGAGTTTCAGCGGCCCTGTCGATTCTGGATTCGAGGGGGTGTCACGGCACGCCCGCCTGGTCTTCTCCCGAGAGCCGGGAGCCAACCTTGTTGGGGAGTTGGCGTTGTTGGTATGAGAATCCCATGTCTTCCGATTACGCCCGCCCGGACGCGGCTCCGGCGGCGCACGCTCCGCGTCTGCACGGCCACCTTCCCGTGCTCGACGGTGTGCGGGGCCTCGCGGTCCTGCTGGTCGTCTTCTTCCACACCACGCACCTGAGCGACCAGAGCGTCGCGGGGCGTGCCACCTGGTGGTTGGCCGGCGCGGGTTGGACAGGCGTGGACCTGTTCTTCGTCCTCTCCGGCTTCCTCATCACCGGCATCCTGTGGGAGGCGAAGGGGCAGACGTATTACTTCCGCAACTTCTACGCGCGCCGCGTGCTGCGCATCTTCCCGCTGTACTACGCGGCGCTGGCCGTCTCGTTCCTCGTCCTGCCCTCGCTGGTGGGGCGGCTGAACCTGGACGAGCGCATCACCACGGATGGCGCTGTCTGGTATCTGCTCTACTTCTCCAACTTCTACCAGCTGTGGACAGACACCACGCACCCCATCCTGGGCGTCGTGTGGTCGCTGGCGATTGAAGAGCAGTTCTACATCGTCTGGCCCTTCCTCATCGCCGCCGTCTCCTACAAGGGCGCCATCCGCCTGTGTCTCGGCACCATCGCCATGGCGGTGGCGGTGCGCGTGGGCCTCACGCTGTACGGCGCCAGCGAGGAGAGCACGTACGTGGTGACGTTCTGCCGCGTGGACTCGCTCGCGCTGGGGGCGCTGTTGTCGCTGGCGCTGCGACATCCGGAGGGCAAGGGGCTGGCCGCCTTCCCGTGGATGCGCTGGGCGCCGTGGCTGGCATTGCCCATTGTCGCGGCTGTGATTGCGCTGCCGGTGGGCCCCGCCTTCAAGACGGTGCTGCGCACCGGCGGCTACACGGCGGTGGGCATCCTCTACACGGTGCTGGTGTACCGCGTGGTGGCCGCGAAGCCGGGCACGCTCCTGCACCGCTTCTTCTCCAACCGCGTGCTCCTGATGTACGGCAAGTACAGCTATGCCATCTATCTGGTGCACTCGCCGCTGGATGCCATCCTCCGTCGCACCGTGCTGAAGACGCCGCTGAAGGAAGTGGGAGGCTCCGACTTCCCCATGCAGTTGCTCTTCTACGTGGTGGCCGCGTCGCTCTCGCTGGGCATCGCCCTGGTGAGCTGGAACCTCTTCGAGAAGCACTTCCTCAAGCTCAAGGACTACTTCCCGTACAGCGAGCGTCCGGCGCCGACTCCCGCGCCCGCCCCGAGCAGCTCTCCGGGCGCCGCGAGCTGAAGCGCGACGCGCGCGCGGGAGTCTTGGCTTCCCGCGCGCCGTCGTGAGCGCCGTCAGCCTGGCTGGATGAGCGCCTTGGCCACGAGCAGGGCCCACGCCTCGGCGGAGTCCAGCTCCGCGCGGGCACTGGCATAGATGTCCAGGCTCTCGTCGGAGCCGTCTCGCATGAAGATGGCGTCATGCAGCTCGCGCTGCGCACGGCTGAGCCAGAGGCTCGCCTGGAGACGCAGCTTGGCCGCCGCGTGAGGGTCCTTCAGCGACTTCCCGGGCGACAGCAACTCGTGCTCCTCGGGATACAGCATCGTCATCTTGTTGTAACCGCCATGCTCAAGTGTCGTAGTCATGGATTGAGAATGCGAACCGAGCGCCGAGCAGGCACCTGTCCGCTCGGGCAGGTGTCTGTCGTGTAGCGAGCACGCGGCGCCCGTGAGCCACCCGCAGCGGAAACTTCCGGACGGTGCGGCTTCTATGCGCCGCGTCAGGCTTTACTTCAGGCTCTTCATGTCGATGACAAACCGGTATTTCACGTCACCCTTGAGAAGCCGGGTGTAGGCCTCATTCACCTGCTGAATGGGAATGACCTCCACGTCGGACACCACCCCGTGCTTGCCGCAGAAGTCGAGCATGTCTTGAGTCTCCTGGATGCCGCCGATGCTGGAGCCCGAGAAGTTCCGGCGTCGGGCGATGAGGGAGAAGGGCTGGACGGGCAGCGGCTTCTCCGGGACGCCGACGAGGACGAGGCTGCCGTCGAGGCGCAGCAGGCGCAGGTACGCGTTGATGTCGTGGGGCGCGGAGACGGTGTCGAGCACGAAGTCGAGGGTGCCTTCCTGGGCCTTCATCTCCGCCTCGTTGGAGGAGACGACGACTTCGTGGGCGCCCAGGCGCAGCGCGTCCTGCTTCTTCTTGTCGGTGTGGCTGAAGACGATGACGTGCGCGCCGAAGGCCCGCGCGAACTTCACGCCCATGTGGCCCAGGCCGCCCAGGCCGACGACGCCCACGCGCTGGCCGGCCTTCACGTTCCAGTGCTTCAGCGGTGAGTACGTGGTGATGCCCGCGCACAGGAGCGGCGCGGCGGCGGCCGGGTCCAGGTTCTCCGGGACGCGCAGGACGTAGGCCTGGTCGACGACGAGCACGCTGGAGTAGCCGCCCTGGGTGGGCTGCTGGCTTCCGGGCTCCTTCGAGTTGTACGTGTAGATGGGACCGCGCTCGCAGTACTGCTCCAGGCCCTGTTTGCAGGCCGGGCAGGTGCGGCAGGTGTCGACCATGCAGCCGACGCCGACGGAGTCGCCGACCTTGAACTTCGTCACGTTGGCGCCGACGCGCGTGACGCGGCCGATGATTTCGTGGCCAGGGACCATGGGGAAGAGGGAGCCGCCCCACTCGTCGCGGGCCTGGTGGAGGTCGGAGTGGCAGATGCCGCAGTACTGGACGTCGAACTGGACGTCGTCGGGGCCCGGCTCGCGGCGCTCGAAGTTGAAGGGGGCCAGTGGGGACTTCGCGTCCTGGGCGGCGTAGCCACGTGCGGGAATCATGGGAGGTCCTTGGTGGGGGGTGAGAGAACGCGTGGAATATGCGCGGGCGCTCCCGTGCGCGAAACCAATAGAATCCGGACATGGTCTGTAGAAAAACTTCGCAATGGCCTTCACCCCGCTCAACGCGCTGAATGCATTCCTCGCGGTGGCCCGCAGGCGCAGCTTCGCCGCCGCCGCGGAGGACCTGGGGGTCTCCGCCTCCTCGCTGAGCCAGTCCGTCCGCCAGCTCGAGGCGCGGCTGGGCGTGGCGCTGCTGACCCGCACCACCCGCAGCGTGGCGCTCACCGAGCCGGGCCGTCGGCTGATGGAGGGGGCGGGCCCGTCGGTGGACCAGGCGCTGGCGGCGCTCAAGGTGGCTGCTGTCCAGCCGGGCGAGGTGACGGGGCTGGTGAAGCTCACCGTGCCCACGGTGTCCGTGTCCCACGTCATCGCGCCCGTGCTGACACGCTTCCTCGCCCGCCATCCCCGCGTGGAGGTGGAGCTGCGCGTGGAGGACTCCATGGTGGACATCGTCTCCGAGGGGCTGGATGGGGGCATCCGCTTCTCCGAGTCCCTGGAGCGCGACATGGTGCAGGTGCGGCTGTCGCAGGGCTTCCGCTTCGTGGTGGTGGGCTCGCCCGCCTACTTCAAGCGCCGAGGGGTTCCGGAGAAGCCCCGGGACTTGCTGACGCATGACTGCCTTTGCATCCGCTCCGGTACCACGGGGGCGCTCTATCAATGGGAGCTGGAGCGCGGCGCGCGGAGCTGGCGCGTCCCGGTGCGGGGGCCGCTGGTCACCTCGAGCCACCACGCGCTGATGGAGCTGGCCGAGTCGGGCGTGGGCTTGATGTATGCCTTCGAGCCGGAGGTGGCCGAGCAGGTGAAGCGGGGCGCGCTGCGCATCGTCCTGGAGCCCTACTCAGCCCACGTCGACGGCTTCTTCCTCTACTTCCCCAGCCGCTCCCGCGTGTCCCCCGCGTTCCGCGCCTTCGTGGACGTGGCGCGCGAGGTGACCGCGGAGCAGCGCGCGCTCGAGGCCCGCACGGCGACACGTCCCCCGCGCGCCCGCTAGCCCGCACGGGCTCAGGCGCTGGGGATGCCTCGGGCGCGGGCCCTGACGCGGGCGGCTTCCTCGAAGGCACCGGCCTCCTCCAGCGCGGTGGCGGCGCGGAAGTAGAGCAGCGCGGCCTCCATGTGCCGGAAGGCGGAGGCCTCCGCGTTGGCGGCGGCGACGAGGTGGGGCGCGGCGCGCTCCGGCTCCTTGCCCTCCAGCCAGTGCTGAGCGACGACGACAGGCGCGGCCTTGCGCTGCTCCAGCGCGCTGGCCAGCCTGCGATGGAGCAGGGGAATCAGCGAGGGGGGAATCGTCTCCCGCACCACCTCGAAGAGCAGGTCATGCGTGAAGCGCTCTCCGCGCAGCACGTGCGCGGCCTCCAGTTCGGAGAGGTGCTGGGCCAGCGTCAGCGGCGTCATCTCCAGGACCTCGACGGCCAGCTCCAACTGGAAGGACGTCTTCGCGAGCGCCGCCAGCCGGGCGACTTGAAGTGCCTGGGGCGACAGCCGCTCCAGCCGCTGCTGAATCAAGTCACGGCCCCGGCCGGAGGGGTGGATGTGCTCGGGCCAGCCCCGCTCCAGCCCGCCCGACTCCAGCAGGTGGCGCAGCGCCTCCATGATGAACAAGGGATTGCCGCCCGTGTAGCGCATCACGTTGTCCGTCAGGTGCTCCGCGCCCGCCAGCTCCAGGCTCCCCAGCAGCGCGCCCACCGAGTCCATCTGGAGGGGCTCCAGCTCGATGACGATGGCGAGCCCCGCCTCCACGAGCTGCTGGATGCAGCCGATGGCCACCGGGGTCAATTCGCCCTTGCGGAAGGTGTCCACGAAGTGGGGGAAGGCGCCCCCCGGCTGCGTGTCGTGGCGACGCGACAGCATGAGCAGGGCGAACTCCGCGGTGGCCGCGTCCATGTAATGCAAGTCATCCGCGACGATGGCGTCCAGCCCCGCGCACAATTGGTAGACCGCCTGACAGTTGGCCTCCAGGAAGCGGCTGCGGTCCGCCTCGTCCACCATGGGCGGGGGTTGGCCCTCCGGGCCCGCCATGTCCGGCATCAGCCGCGCCAACTCGCGGCGCACCCACGGCTCCAGCTTGGAGTCCGGACGCTGGGCCAGGAGCTGTCGCAAGAGCCGCACGTGAGAGGAATAGGCCACGTGCATCTCCCCGGGACGCGACTCCAGGGTGATGTGGGTGCCGCGCGAGGCGGCGAAGTCATGCGCCAGCCGCGTCTTGCCCACCCCTGGCTCGCCGCTGAGGAAGATGGTCAGCCCCGCCTCCCAGGCCTCCTCCATCCGCGTCCACTCCCGCTCGCGTCCCACCAGCACGGGCGGACGCAGCACGGACAGGGGCAGCTTCGCCGCCTGCGCGCGCGGGGCGTGAGACGTCGTGGGGCCCCGCTCGATTTCCCTCGCCAGCGCCACCGTCTGCGGCAGGGGCTGGGTGTCCAGCTCCTCGCGCAACAGGCGGCGGCAGCGCTCGAAGGCGTTGAGCGCGGCCATCCGGTCCCCGGACACGTAGTGCAGCCGCATCAGCCGGCGCCACGCTTCTTCCGAGTACGGGTCCATGCCCAGCAGCTTCTCCGCCAGGACGAGCGCGCCGGACATGTCCCCCGCGCGCTCGCGCGCCTCCGACTCCGCTGACGCGGCCCGCCGGCGCAGCTTGTCCAGCCGCTCCCGCGCGCTTTCGAGCCACGCGTGGAACTCCGGGCAGTCGTCGAACTCCAGCGCGGAGAGCAGCACACCCTCCAGCTCCAGCACCTGCGAGTGGCGCCCGGCCAGCGCGTGGGCCTGGAGCTGCGAGACGTCGATGGTGATGCCCTCCGCCAGCGACAGGACATCCCCGCCCTGCACCAGCTCCGCGCCCGTGGACAGACGCAGCCGACGCAAGAGCTGTCGCATGTTGTTTCGGGCGGTGACTTCGCTGGACTCGCCCCACAGCAGGCCCGCGAGGCGGTACTTCGGATGGGGGCCTTCCAATGCCAACCACGTCAGCACCGCGGCGGTGCGGCGCTCCAAGGGCAGGTGTGCGCCGTCATGCCGCAGGCGCGCCTCGCCGAGCAGCTCCAGGTGAAAGACTTGCGTCCCTGCCGCGTCGTCGCCTGCCATGGCCTCCGGGGTTCCAAGAATGAGAGAGAGCGTTTCGCGCAACGTAACACGTCGCACCCGATGCTCCCTCACGGGTAGGGATGACCCCAGGAAGGGTCCGAGGTACCGGCCGCTTTCCCTCTCGAATTTCCAGCACACGGCAGCTCGCCGTCACGAGCGGACGACGTTGCGAAAGCTTTCGTGCGGTCACACCCTGGTCACACCTCATTCGTTATTGATTGCTCCAGACTGAATGAACCCGGGGGCTCTCATGGTTTGTGACAAGCAGCAGGCCGACATGGAGGTTGATGTCATCATCAGCGGCTGCGGTCCCGTGGGTGCCCTGACATGCAATCTGCTGGGCTCCCTGGGTGTGCGGACGCTGGTGCTGGAGCAGGACCTGGCGCCGCATGGCCAGCCGCGCGCCTTCTCCTGCGACGATGAGGCGCTGCGCATCTACCAGTCCACGGGCCTGGGCCCGGAGCTCCAGAAGGACATGCGGGAGAACCGCTTCGCCGAGTACGTGGGCGAGACGGGCAAGCGCTTCGCCGAGGTGCACACCGGCGTGGCGGACTTCGGCTTCGGCTACTCGCCCTTGTGGTTCTTCCACCAGCCGCTGGTGGAGGGGGTGCTGCGCGATGGCATGGCGCGCTACCCCCACGTGAAGCTCCAGGTGGGAGCGGGCGTGGAGAGCCTGGAGCAGGACGCCTCGGGTGTGACGGTGCGCTACCGGCTGCTGCAGACCGGAGAGCTGCGCACGGTGCGCGGGCGCTACCTGCTGGCGTGCGACGGGGCGCGCAGCGGCGTGCGCAAGGCGCTGGGCATCAAGATGTCGGGGCGGGCCTACGGGGAGCCCTGGCTGGCGGTGTCCGGCAGGGTGGAGGGTGACGCGCCGGAGCTGTGCCGCTTCGTGTGCGACCCCAATCGCCCGGCCTTCGTCGCGACGGGCGCGGTGGGGCAGTTCCGGTGGGAGTTCATGCTGATGCCGGGCGAGACGCGCGAGGAGATGGAGCGGCCGGAGACCATCAAGAAGCTCCTGGCGCCCTACATCGACCCCGAGCGCGTCCACGTGGAGCGCGCGCAGGTCTACACGTTCCACTGCCTCAACGCGGCGCGCTGGCGCGACGGCAACGTGTTCCTGCTGGGTGACGCGGCGCACACCATGCCGCCCTTCATGGGCCAGGGCCTGGTGTCTGGCATGCGCGACGCGTCGAACCTGGCGTGGAAGATTCAGCGCGTCGTCCGGGGCCTGGCGCCGGCGTCGCTCCTGGACACCTACGAGGAGGAGCGTCGGCCGCACGTGGAGGCGGTGCAGAAGCTGTGCGTGCGAGTGGGGCACCTCTTCCTCGCCCGCAACCGCTGGGTGGCTGGCGCGCGCGACATGGTGATGCGCGCGCTGCAGCGCATCCCCCGGGTGCGCCGCTTCATCCAGCACTTCGAGTTCAAGCAGCCGCCGATGCACGAGCGCGGCTACTACCTGGGCGGCGGGCACACCTCGGAGTCGCCGGAGGGCACGTACTTCATCCAGCCCAAGGTGCGGCTGCCGACTGGCCAGGAGGTGCTGCTGGACGACGCCATCGGCAACGACTTCGCGGTGCTGTGCCGCGCCAACGCTCCGGCCGCGCAGGTGGCGGCGGCGCGCGGGCTGGCGGAGGCCCTGGGTGGGCGGCTGCTCGCCGTCCAGTCGACGGGCGCGGATGGCGCCGACGTGCAGGCGGTGGAGGACATCACCGGGAAGCTGGGCGACTGGTTCTCGCGCCATGACTCGGACGTGGTGGTGCTGCGGCCGGACCGCTTCGTCTTCGGCGCGGTGAAGGCGGAGCGCCTGCCGGAGCTGCGTGACGCGCTGGGGGTCTGACGGACCCCTCGCCCGAGGGCCTCGTGGATATCCGAGGGGCGTTCGGGCCCCCCGTCCCACGAGGATGCGGCGAGGCGTGATGTCTGTCGTTGGCGGGGCGAGGGAGTGTGGGTAGTCCCCGGCGCCCCGATGTCATATCGCGGCGCAGGTGGCTCCACCTTGAGGACTGAGACGTTCTCGAGGGGGGACACCCATGCTGACGCGGCGAAGACAGCACGTTCATTCCATTCATTGCATCCTGCCTCCGTATCTCCTGCGGTCCATCGCGGAGAACGGCACGCCCCAGCAGCGCGTGAAGGCCCTGCGCACGGTGGCCACGGACAGCACCTTCCGGGCGCTGCGCTTCGCGGGGGGCCGGGTGGCCGCCTCCGCTTCCTCCGTCCGCCGGCTGCCGGCGATGATGGTGGAGTCGCAGCGGCAGCGCAGCATCTACGACTTGAAGGGCGAGGAGGCCTTCCCCGGGACGCTGGTGCGCTCGGAGGGGCAGGAGTCGTGCGGAGACCTCGCGGCCGACGAGGCCTTCGAGGGCCTGGGTGCCACGTATGACTTCTTCTGGGAGGTCATGGGGCGCAACTCCATCGACGGGGATGGGATGCCCTTGCAGGCGTATGTCCATTACGGGCACGACTACGACAACGCCTTCTGGGACGGGCGCCGCATGGTGTTCGGCGACGGGGACGGGGAGTTGTTCAATCGTTTCACCATCGCCCTGGATGTCATCGCGCACGAGCTGGCGCACGGCGTGACGGAGGACGAGGGGCCGCTCTGGTACTTCCGGCAGGCGGGCGCGCTGAACGAGTCGATGTCGGATGTCTTCGGCTCGCTGGTGAAGCAGCGGCTGCTCGGACACACGGTGGACCAGGCGGACTGGCTCATCGGCGCGGGGCTGCTGGCGGACGAGGTCGAGGGCAAGGCCCTGCGCTCCATGAGGGAGCCCGGGACGGCCTTCGATGACGACGTGCTGGGCAAGGACCCGCAGCCCGGCCACATGCGCGACTACGTGAACAC
Source organism: Corallococcus terminator (assembly GCF_049194865.1). Taxonomy (GTDB): domain Bacteria; phylum Myxococcota; class Myxococcia; order Myxococcales; family Myxococcaceae; genus Myxococcus; species Myxococcus terminator_A. The sequence continues at coordinate 337,621 of NZ_JBLZWL010000071.1, forward strand.
GTGGGAGGACAACGGCGGCGTGCACATCAACTCCGGCATCCCCAACCGGGCCTTCTGCCTGACGGCCCTGAGCCTGGGAGGCAGCGCGTGGGAGCGCGCGGGCCGCATCTGGTACGAGGCCGTGAGGGACCCTCGCATCATGCCGGACACCAACTTCTCCGACTTCGCGCGCATCACCGTCATGTCCGCCACCCGGCTGTACGGCTCCGGCGACGAGGAGGCGGCCGTGAAGGAGGCCTGGGAAGAGGTGGGCATCCGCGTCTCGCGAGACCGGGTGTCCGTGCCGCAGTGGGGCAGCGTCCAGCCGGGAGCCTGAGCCGTGTCGCGAGACAGCGTCCGTATCCAGCTCTCGCAGGAGGGCGGGCTCGCCGCCTTCCCGGGGCTCGCTCGCCCGAGGAGCGTGGAGCTGGGCGAGCTCCCCGCCGAGCAGGCCGAGGCCATTGAGCACGGCCTGCGCGACGTGCGCTTCCATGCGCTGCCGGCCATCGTGGGCGGCGGTGGCTCCGCCTCCAGGGGCGCCGACCAGCGCCGCTACACCCTCACCGTCGAGGACGGGCCGCGGCGACACTCCGTGGAGCTGGTGGAGCCGGTGGAGGACCCCCGGCTGCGCGAGCTGCTGTCCCTGGTGAAGCGCGCCACGCGCCGACGGGGTGGACACTAGAACTAAGGGCTTAGTTGACGAAGAACTAAGGTCTTAGTAGTAATGCTGGCCACGGAGGACCTCCATGGCCAGACAACCCGAGCCCGAGGCGCCCCGGCCGTTGACGCCGGTGGAGCTCGAGCTGATGCACATCGTGTGGAAGCAGGGCGAGGTGAGCGTGGCGGACGTGCTGGCCACGCTGCCACCGGAGCGCGCGCTGGCGTACACGTCCGTCTCCACGGTGCTGCGCATCCTGGAGCAGAAGGGCGTGGTGGTGAGCCGCAAGCAGGGCCGGGGGCACCTGTACTCGGCCACGCTGCCGCGCGAGACATATGAGGCGCAGAGCCTGCGCCACCTGGTGGACACCGTCTTCGATGGCACGCCGTCCGCGCTGGTGGCGCGACTGGTGGAGGCGGTGCCGCTGGCGCCCGACGAGGTGGAGCAGATTCGCAAGCTGCTCAAGGGCAAGGGAGGCAAGCCGTGAGCGGGCTTGTGTCCTTCTATCTCGCGGTGGCGCTGCTGCTGCCGGTGGCGTTGTTGCTCGCGTGGGGCGCGCTGTCGCTCCTGTCGCGGCTGGGATGGGCGCTGTCCGCGAGGCAGGCGCTGCGCGTGGGGCGCGGGGCGCTGGCCCTGGTGTTGTTGCTGCCGCTCCTGGCGATGGGCGCGCGAGCGCTGACTCCGGCGGGGCCGTTGTTCACCTTCGAGCGCTCGATGGCGCGACAGGCGGAGCGGCTCCCCTCGGCTGTGTGGACGAGTGGGCCGCGTGCCTCCGAGCCGGTGGGCCCCGGAGCCGTGTCCGTGCCTGTGTCCATTGGAGTGCTGTTGTCACTGAGTTGGCTCGTGGGCGCGGGGTACTTCATCGGCCGGGCGCTCGTGCGTCATCGGCGGCTCTTGCATCGACTGGAGGCGCTGCCTCGGGTCCGAGGGGTGGGCCGCGTGGCGGTGGTGCTCGGCGAGGAGGGGACTCCGGCGTTCTCCGCGTGGTTTCCCCGCTGGGGAGCGCGTCCGTCCGCGTGGGTGGTGGTGCCTCCCGCGCTGCTGGAGGACGCGGAGGCGTTCCGGCTCACCGTTCTGCACGAGCTTCAGCACCACCGTCAGCGCGACACGCACCTGTCCCTGGGGCGACTGGTGCTCACGGGCGCCTTCTTCTGGCATCCGGCGGCGCATGGCCTGTCGGCCTGGCTCGCGTCGCTCCAGGAGCTCGCCTGTGACGAGGCGCTCGTCGCGAGCGGCCGGGCCCAGGCCCGCGCGTATGCGCGCTGTCTGCTTCAAGCGGCGCTTCGGCTCCCGGGCGCTCCGCCCGTTCCCGCCGGTGCCACCGGTATGTCTCATCCCACACAGAGGAGGATTCACATGCTGTTCCAGCCGCGCCCCCGTCGCACCCATGCCGTCCCCGCGCTGCTCGCCGCGCTGTCGTTGCTCCTGCTCCCCGTCGCCGTGCTGGCGCAAGGCGCGGCGCGTGGACGCACGGTGACGCAAGCCGATGCGGAGGCGCTCGCCCGGACGAGCCAGCCGAAGGGGGACCTGCCTGTCGTGGTGGACGCGAAGGTGATGGAGCAACTCAATCGCCTGGTCGGCACCGACAAGGGCCGCGCCTTCATGAAGCGGGCGCTGACGAACCTGGGCACGCACCGCGACGCGCTGGCGTCGACGCTGCGAGCGAAGGGCCTGCCCGAGGGACTGCTCGCGGTGGCGGTGGTGGAGTCGGCGGTGACGAACATGCCGGAGACGGATGGTCGGCCGTCGCTCGCTCCGGGCATGCGAGGCGCGGGGGTGTGGATGTTCATCCCCGAGACGGCGCGTCGCTACGGGCTGGAGGTGAGCGAGGCTCGCGACGAGCGGCTGGACGTGGCGCGCGAGACGCAGGCCGCCTCGGCCCTGCTGTCCGACTTGCACACGCGCTACGGCGACTGGCGACTGGCGCTCGCGGCGTACAACCAGGGTGAGAAGAAGGTGGACCAGGCGCTGGCGGAAGGCGGCAGCCGCGACGTGTCCGCGCTCATCGCGGGCGGCCACCTCAATGACTACGTGGCCACCGTGCAGGCCGGGCTGCTCATCGTCCGCAATCCGCACCTGCTGGACTGAGCGCGACGTGTGTCACCGCGATGACCTCGCGGTGTGCTTGTGGGTGGCCTCGACGTCGGTGGAGCAGGTGAAGCCGCGACGCCATGGTGCTTCCGCGCGGATGAAGGCCGCGAGCCCGACACCTTCGTGAAGCCTCACCGCTCCGCCCCAGCTCGCGACATGCGCGGCGCCAGCTCCGCGTGGACAGCGGCGAGGTGAAACCTCACCGCTCCGAGGTCGCTCCCAACATTCGCAGCGCCAGCTCCGCGTGGACATCCGAGAGGGTCTCCACGTCGAGCGCGCTGCCGGAGTCGTACCAGTAGGGCAGACGCACGCCCATCGCGGAGATGGCGGCGGCGGTGACGCGGGGATGGGGCGGAGAGAAGCTCTTCTGCGCCACCCCGCGCTCGATGACCTCCGCCAGCAGCGCGGCGGACTTGTCCCGCAGGGCCACCGCCGGGGCGGCCAGCTCCGGCGTCAGCGCGTACAGCTCCTCGTTCACCACCACCGCGAGCTGGGGATGCATCGCGTGCATGCGCGTGTGCGCGCGCACCAGCGCTCGGACCTGCTGCCTCGGCTCGGGCTCGGACTCCCTCAGCGCCGTCTGGAGCGCCTCGTGGTGGGCCTCATGGCCAATGCGCACCAGCTCCGCGAGCACGTGCTCCTTCGAGGCGAAGTGCGCGTACAGCGCGCTCGGCTGCAGCTCCAGCACCTTGGCCAAATCTCGAATCGACGTGTCGTGGTAGCCGCGACTCGCGAACAGCTGGAGGGCCGTCTCCAGGATGCGACGTCGGGTGCCGTCCGACGGTGCTGACGGCGGAAGGCTCGCCGGCTGGGCGCGAAGCCGGGAGCGAGGGGGTGTGCTCATGTGGGTTCTTGATAAACGAACGTTCGTTCAGATAGGGTGGGGATACGTCACTTCCGCGCCTGGAGTCCGAGGATGTCCACGTTGCAGCTCGAAGGCTTCACTCTCCACTACGAAGAGTCGGGGCAGGGCATTCCGGTGTTGCTGCTTCACGGGCTCGGCTCCTCCGGGGTCGACTGGGAGCTGGTGACGCCACGGCTGGCGAGCGGTTACCGCGTCGTCGTCCCGGATGCACGAGGTCACGGGCGCAGCGGTCGGCCGGCGGGTGCCTACGGCGTGCCGCTCTTCGCGAAGGACGTCGCCGCGCTCTGCGACTCGCTGGGCCTGAAGCAACTGCACGTCATCGGCCTGTCGATGGGCGGGATGATGGGCTTCCAGCTCGCGGTGGACCGGCCGGATTTGGTGCGCAGTCTGGTCATCGTCAACAGCGGCCCGGAGCTCGTCGCCCGCACGGCGCGCCGCAAGTTCGACTTCGCGCTGCGGCTCTTTCTCCTGCGCTTCCTGGGCCCGAAGGCCCTGGCCAAGGTGCTGGCGCCCAAGCTGTTCCCCAAGCCGGAGCAGGAGTCGCTGCGTCAGCGCGCCATCGCCACGTTCTCCGCCAATGACCCGGACGCCTACCTGCGCTCGACGCGCGGGCTGTTGGGCTGGAGTGTCATGGCGCGACTGAAGGACATCACCTGTCCGGTGCTCGTGCTCCACTCCGAGCGCGACTACACGCCCCAGTCCGCGAAGCAGGCCTATGTCGACCTGCTGGCCCACGCGCGTCTCCAGGTCCTGACGGACTCCGGCCACGCCGCTCCGCTGGACCAGCCCGGTCCGCTCACCGACGCCGTGGAGGACTTCCTCCGCGCCGTCGACAGCGATGCACCGGGCACCTCGCTCGGCGCCTGAGCCGAGCAGCGAACCCGAGCTCCACAACCCAGGAGGCTGGACGATGTCGATGCATCGACGTGGTGTCGCACTCTCGCGGTCGCTGTTTGTTCTCACGGTGTTGCTGGTGCTCTCCACGGGAGCACCCGCGTACGCCGGCTCGTGGGTCCATGGCAACTATGTGGGCGCATGGGGAGCCCGGGGCTACCAACTCTGGGTACCCACCGGCTACCAACCGGGGACGCCGCGCCCCCTGCTGGTAGCGCTACACGGCTGTCTCCAGAACCCGGACCAGTTCGCGGGCCTGTCGCGCCTGAACGAGAAGGCGGACGCGGAGGGCTTCCTCGTCCTCTATCCGAACCAGGCGACGTTCGTGAACGCGACGCAGTGCTGGAACTTCATGCTCGGCAACAACCAGGAGCGCGGCACGGGCGAGCCGTCGCTCATCGTCGGCATGGTGGACCTGATGAAGCAGCGCTACTCGGTGGACGCGCGCCGCGTCTACGTGGGCGGCGTGTCGGCGGGCGGTGTGCTCACGACGACGTTGATGTCCTGCTACTCGGACGTGTTCGCCGCGGGCATGGTGGGCGCGGGCGCCATGTACAAGGCGGCGACGACGGTGTCTGGCACGGGCTTCGCCATGCTCTTCGGCAGCATCTACTCGCCGGATGACAAGGGGAAGGACGCGTGGGTCTGCTCGGGTCGGCCGCGTCGCACGGTGCCGGTGCTCGTCGTGCATGGCACCGAGGACAGCGTCGTCAACCCGCTCAACGGCGAGCAGGCGGTGAAGCAGTTCCTCCAGACGAGCGACTACGGCGATGACGGCGTGGCCAACGACAGCATCAAGGGCACGCCGACGAGCACGCGGACCTTGAGCGTCCCCGGTGGCCGCACCTACGTCGTGAAGGACTACGTCTACGGCGGTGAGCTGGTGGCCCAGAAGTATGAGATTCGCGGCATGGACCACGCGTGGCCGGGAGGCAATGCGAGCTACCCCTTCGCCGACCCCACGGGCCCCGACGCCACCACGTTCATGTGGGACTTCTTCAAGCAGCACGCGCTCGACCTGCCGTAGCGCGCTGGACTTCCACCTGCGCTCCTCGTTGCTTCGAGGAGGAGCGTGGGTTGTTTCGCATCAGTGCTGGTGGCCCAGGCGCACCGCGACGTTCGGGTGCGCGGCGGCGAAGGCGCGCAGCTTCTTGAAGCTCTCGGTGCCGCGCGGCGCGTCGGCGGTGAAGGAGCCCGGCTCCACGTCGTGCTCCCAGCCCCAGCGGGTGTGGCTGGCGTCGCCCACGAGCAGCACGGGGCCCTTCGTGGAGCGCACCAGGTACGCGGTGCTGCCCGGCGTGTGGCCCGGCACCCAGAGCGCCCACACGGAGCCGTCGCCGAAGATGTCCACCGCGCCCTCGAAGAGTCCGCTCGCCTCGGCGGCGTAGGTCCACTCGGACAGCGCGGCCTTGCCCGCGAGCGCGCGGTCCGTGTTGGGCTTCAGCAGCACGTTGAGGAAGGCGCGGGCCTCGGCCTCGCCCGGTCCGGAGTAGACGGGGGTGCCCGCGGGCACGTCGGCCATGCCGGTGACGTGGTCCAGGTGCAGGTGCGTGAGGAACACGCCGGCCAGGGGCTGGGGCTGCTTCGCGAGCCACTCGCCCAGCGGCTGGTGCACCTTGAGCTTCTCCAGCTTCATGGTGCTGGCGACGAGGCCTTGCATGGCCGCCTTTTCTGGCGCGTCCCGCAGGGCCGTCTCGATGCCGGTGTCGACAATGAAGAGGCCCTTCGTCGGGTGGCGCAGCGCATGGAAGAAGACCTGGATGGGCTCGTCCCCGTCCTCCAGGTTCGCCGCCTTCGCGGTGGGGTGCTTCAGGTTGATGAGGCCACTCCGGTCCACGGCCCAGTCGGAGGAGGCGATGGACTCCAGCTCCACGGGGCCGGGCTCGTCCAGCACCGCGAGCAGGTCCTTCACGGGCCGGGCCGCGCCAAGCGATGACGGCTGGTGGGGGTGTGAGGTGGTCGCCACGCCCATGACTCCCAGGACGACGGCGCCGAGGACGAGGGCGGACAGGACGGCGAGGCTGATGCGCTTGGCGTTCTTCATGGGCCCCAAGGTACCGATGCGCTGGTGCATGGAAAATGGCCATTTTGGTATGAAGCCATCCGAATATGGATATTCCCTGGGATGACGCGCGCCTGTTCCTGGCCATCGCGGAGACGGGCAGCTTCAGCGCGGCGGCGAAGCGGCTGCGCATCGGCCAGCCGACGGTGAGTCGCAGGCTGGCGGCGCTGGAGTACGAGGTGGGGGCGAAGCTGTTCCGGCGGAGCGTGGACGGCGCGACGCTGACGTCCGCGGGCGAGCGGCTGCTCCCTCCCACCCGGAAGATGGCGGAGTGGGCCGGAGAGCTCCAGCGCGCCGCCGAGTCGGCGGACTCGTCTCCCCAAGGGCTGGTGCGCGTGACGGCGAGCCCCTTCGTCAGCTTCGACTTCCTGGCGCCCTTCGCGGGCCATGTGGCGCGCAAGCACCCGGGGCTGCGGCTGGAGGTGCAGTCGTCGGTGAACTACGCGGACCTGGGGCGCGGAGAGGCGGACCTCGCGCTGCGCACGAAGTCCACGCGTCACGCGGACCTCACCCGGGTGTACACGCTGGAGGTGGAGACCGGTGTCTTCGTCTCCAAGGCGCTCAAGGCGGCGTTGCCGAAGCGGCCGACGCTCCAGGAGCTGCCCTGGGTGGCGTGGGCTCCGCCGTTCGAGGCGATGCCGCCCAATCCCCAGCTCGAGTCGCTCATCCCGAACTTCGCCCCCGTCTTCACCGCCGACAACTTCCTGGTGCTGCTGGCGGCGGCGGAGGCGGGCGTGGGGGCGATTGCGCTGGCGAACACCCCGCACCGCTTCAGTCAGCAGCGGGAGCGAAATCTGGTGCCGCTCGACATCGACCTGGGGCCGTACAAGAAGAGCCAGCTCCACCTCATCTGCGCGAAGTCGGCGCTGGATATCCCCCGCGTGCGCAAGGTGTCGGAGCTGCTGGTGGAGGAGCTGGAGCGCGCGAAGCTTCGTTGACCTCGCGCGCTCGGAGAGGCGGGCTTACGGCATGGGGGGCATGCCGCCGTCCCAACCCGGCGGAGGGCCACCCGGGCCGCCCGGGCCGCCATCGCCGCCCGGGGGAGGACCGCCCGGGCCACCACCGCCTCCGCCGCCGCCCGGAATCTGGCACTGCGCGGTGTCGAGCGAGGAGCGGATGATGAGCGTCTTCCACGCGAGCATGGCGCCGTCCTCCTGACGTGAGGTCTGGAAGAGGTAGTTGCCCACGGACTCGGCGGAGACGACGTTGTCGTTGGCGTTCGTCGTGTCTCGCGGTCCGCGCGTGTTGTAGAGCGGCTGGTGGTTGATGACGTCGTCGTTGAGCGTGTCGTCGAAGAAGAGCTGTGACGTCACGTACTCCGCGTCGCCCACGCGAATGGTGAAGTGGATGTGGACGGTGCGGCTGCTGTACCAGCCAGGGAAGCAGGTATCGAAGTCCGCGCGGCCGTCGGCGTCCGTTTGCTGCACCCCCCGGAACCACCGGGCCGACGTGGCCGACGGGTCATCCCCGGTGCAGAAGGTGCTCGCGTCCTCACCTGAGTAGAGGCCCTCGGGCGCGGCGTGCCAGATGTCGACGGAGGCGCCCTGGATGGGCTCGCACGCCTCGTTCAGCACGCGGAAGGCGAGCCGCACGGGCAGGCCGTCATGGCCCTCGCTGATGTCCTTGCGGACCAGGGTCTCCGCGTAGCAGGGGCCCAGGGTGGCGGCGCAGGTGAGGGCGCAGGTGGTGCCGATGTCGCTGGTGAAGGGGTTGGCGTAGTTGCCCGCCATCACCGCCGTGCCGCCGGTGGCCCAGGCGGTGGCGGCGGTGCCGGAGTCGGGGGTGGTTCCCGAGTCGGAGTCGTCTCCGGTATGCGGGGTGCCCAAGTCATCCGAGCCGCAGGCGAGCACCTGCACCAGCGGTATCGCCGCCAGCGTCAGGCCCATGCCGCGCAGCACCCTCCGGCGGGACATCACCGAGGTGAGGGTGTCCTTCCTATCGTGGTCGCTCATCGCGAGTCCTCTCCTGGGCCGGTGCGAGTTGGGAGGGTCCGGTCCATGTCGCCCGTGTTCTTGGGGCCGAGAATCGCTATACCCAGGGAGTTCTTAAGCAGACCTTACGTGCCACCCAGGGAGACCGGCCGCATGACGACACTCAAGGGGAAGACGCTTTTCATCACCGGGGCCAGCCGAGGAATCGGCAAGGCGATTGCCCTCCGAGCGGCGCGCGACGGCGCCAACATCGTCGTCGCCGCGAAGACGACGGAGCCGCACCCCAAGCTGCCGGGCACCATCTACACGGCGGCGGAGGAAATCGAGAAGGCGGGCGGACGGGCGCTCCCCTTCGCGGTGGACATCCGCGACGAGAAGCAGATTGCCGCGGCGGTGGAGGCGACGGTGGCGAAGTTTGGCGGCATCGACATCCTCATCAACAACGCGAGCGCCATCAGCCTCACCGGCACGGAAGACACGCCGATGAAGCGCTATGACCTGATGCACGGCATCAACACGCGAGGGACGTTCGCCTGCTCGCAGGCGTGCATTCCGCATCTCAAGCGCTCAAGCAATCCGCACATCCTCAACAACTCGCCGCCGCTGAACATGGAGGCGCGCTGGTTCTCGCCGCACGTCGCGTACACGATGGCGAAGTACGGCATGAGCATGTGCGTGCTGGGGATGGCGGACGAGCTGCGCTCGGATGGAATCGCGGTGAACGCGCTGTGGCCGCGCACGGTCATCGCGACGGCGGCGGTGCAGAACCTGCTGGGCGGTGAGGAGACGATTCGCGGCAGCCGCAGCCCGGAGATCATGGCCGACGCGGCGTATGCCATCCTCACCAAGCCGAGCAAGAGCTTCACCGGCAACTTCTGCATCGACGAGGACGTCCTGCGCGCCGACGGCGTGACGAACTTCGACAAGTATCAGTCCGTGCCCGGCGCGGAGCTGTTCCCCGACTACTTCATCTGAGTGCGGGGTTGGTACGGCCCATGCTTCCGGTTCGGCAGCATGGGTCGTGCGTCGAATTCTCCGGCAAGGACTTGCGACAGGCGCCGCGCACCTTCTGAGTGTCTTTGAAGAAGGTGCGCTCGACCTCGCGGCAACCCTCCGGAAATTCCGGATAGTTCAAGCCGAGGTCACCAGGCACATGCTCTTTAGGTCCAGCCCGCCTGCCCTGGGGCGGGCCGGACTGCCGGTAAAATGTTCGGGAGCGGAGAGGCCCTGCCGAGGTGATTGCGTGCTTGTGGACGCGACACTAGAAGCCCAGGTCACTTCCATTCTTCCAACGAGCACTGATGTCCGCGTCGGACCTTCTCACACCGCGAAACAGGGGTTTCCAGGAGGGCCACCTCGGCGTAGACGGCGAGATGGCGGAGCTGGTCCGTTCCAAGGACTGGTCCTCGACGCCGCTCGGTCCTCTGTCCGGCTGGCCCACCAGCCTGAAGACCATGGTGGGCGTCGTCCTGGGCAACCGCTTCCCCATGCTCCTGTGGTGGGGACCCCAGATGCTTCAGATCTACAACGACGGCTATCGGCCCGTGCTCGGCCTGAAACACCCGGGCTCGCTCGGCGCTCCCGCCTCGGTCGTCTGGGCCGAAATCTGGGACGTCATCGGCCCCATGTCCCAAGGCGTGCTGAACGGCGGACCCGCGACGTGGAGCGAGCACCTTCCGCTGTTCATCAACAGCCGAGGCTTCGTCGAGGAGACCTTCCACACCTTCTCCTATAGCCCCGTGTACGACGAGGCGGACAAGGTCGGCGGCGTCCTGGTGACGGTGCAGGAGACCACCACCCAGGTGCAGGACCACCGCCAGCTCAAGATGCTGGGAGAGCTGGCCACCAGCTCCGCCGCCGCGAAGACCGCCGAGGAGGCCTGCCAGACGGCCGCCAGCATCTTCTCCGGCTACGACGAGGACCTGCCCTTCACGCTGCTCTACCTGCTCTCCAACGACGCCACCGAGGTCCGTTGCGTCGGCTCCAGCGGCATGGCTGGCTACTCGGGCCCCGCGAAGCCCGAGCGCGCCCCCTACCCCCAGTCCCCGGATGCGCCCGACGCCTGGCCCTTCACCGAAGCGGCGCGCATCGGCAAGGAGGTCCTCGTCGAGGACCTGGCCTCGCGCTTCGGAGACCTGCCCGGGGGCCGCTGGGGCACGGCGCCGACTCGCGCGGTGGTGCTGCCGCTGGCGCGCTCGGGACAGGCCCACCCGTATGGGTTTCTCGTGGCCGGCGTCAGCCCGCGCCGCATGCTGGATGACCGCTACCTGGGCCTCTTCCGCCTCACCGCGGACCCGGTGGTGACGGCCATCGCCAATGCCCGCGCCTACGACGAGGAGCGCCAGCGCGCCGAGGCCCTCGCGGCCATCGACCGCTCGAAGACGGCCTTCTTCAACAACGTCAGCCACGAGTTCCGCACACCCCTGACGCTGATGCTCGGCCCCACCGAGGACGCGCTGGCCTCGCCCGCGCGCGCCCTCTCCGGCGAGCCGCTGGAGACCGTGCATCGCAACTCGCTGCGGCTCTTGAAGCTGGTCAACTCGCTGCTCGACTTCTCCCGCCTGGAGGCGGGGCGCATCCAGGCCCGCTACGAGCCGGTGGACCTGTCCGCCCTCACCGCGGGCCTGGCGAGCGCCTTCCGCTCCGCGATGGAGCGCGCGGGCCTGCGCTTCGAGGTCGACTGCGCGCCGCTGCCCGAGGCCATCTACGTCGACCAGGACATGTGGGAGAAGATTGTCCTCAACCTCCTCTCCAACGCGCTGAAGTTCACCTTCGAGGGGACCATCCGCATCTCCCAGCGGTGGGTGGGGGGACAGGTGGAGCTCCAGGTCTCCGACACGGGCATCGGCATCCCCGAGAAGGAGCTGCCCCGCGTCTTCGAGCGCTTCCATCGCGTCCAGGGAGCGCGTGCCCGGACGCACGAGGGCTCTGGCATCGGTCTGGCCCTCGTGCACGAGCTGGTCCGCCTCCATGGCGGCACGCTCGGCGCGACGAGCACGGAAGGAAGAGGCACCACGTTCACCCTGCGCGTCCCCTCCGGCGCGGACCATCTGCCGAAGGAGCACGTGGGGGCTCGCGACTCGGCGGCTGTCACGGCGATGGGCGCCGCGCCCTACGTGAACGAGGCGCTGCGGTGGCTGCCGGGCGGGCTGGAGGTGGAGTCGCTGGAGCTGGGCGCCGAGGTGCCCCAGGTGGAGAACGTCGCCAAGGGCGCGCGCATCCTCCTGGCGGACGACAACGCCGACATGCGCGCGTACCTGACGTCGCTGCTGTCGCGGACCTGGGAGGTGGAGGCGGTGGCGGACGGCCTCGCGGCCCTGGAGTCCGCGCGAGCCCGGCCTCCCGACCTGGTGCTGACGGATGTGATGATGCCGGGGCTGGATGGCTTTGGTCTGCTGCGCGAGCTGCGCGCCGACGAGCGCACGCGCCGGGTCCCCGTCACCGTCCTCTCCGCGCGAGCCGGCGAGGAGGCGCGCATCGAGGGTCTGCGCGCAGGTGTCGACGACTACCTGGTGAAGCCCTTCTCCGCGCGGGAGCTGGTGGCGCGGGTGGAGACGCAGCTCACCAAGGCACGATTGCAGTCCATCCAGGAGGCCCATGGTCGGCTCCTGACGCGCGTCTTCACGTACGCCCCGGTGGGCATCTGCATCTTGCGCGGGCCCGAGCACGTCTTCGAGTTCGCCAACGCGAACTACCTGCGGCTCGTCGCCAACCGCCCCGTCGTCGGCCAGCCCATCGCGCGGGCGCTGCCGGAGTTGATGGGCCAGGGCATCTTCGAGCTCCTGGACAATGTCTTCACCACGGGCGAGCCGTACATCGGCCGCTCGGTGCGGTTGATGATTGTCTCCGGTGAGGGAGGCCCTCCGCGCGAGACCTTCTTCGACTTCGTCTACCAGCCGATGCTGGATGACGAGGGCCGGGTGGACTCCATCGTCGCCGTGGCCTTCGATGTGACGGACCTGTCCAACGCGCGCCGCGAGGCGGAGTCGGCCAGTCGCGCGAAGGACGAGTTCCTGGCGATGCTCGGCCACGAGCTGCGCAATCCGCTCGCGCCCATCCTCACCGCGCTCCAGTTGATGAGGCTGCGCGGTGGCGACGGCGCGGAGCGCGAGCGCACCGTCATCGAGCGACAGGTGCATCACCTGGTGCGACTGGTGGACGACCTGCTCGACGTGTCCCGCGTGACGCGCGGCAAGGTCGTCTTGCGCCGCGAGCGCGTGGAGCTGGCGGAGGTGGTGGCGAAGGCCATCGAGCAGGCCAGCCCGCTCCTGGAGCAGCGCGGACACCACCTGGTGGTGGAGCTGCCCAGACATGGCCTGTTGCTGGACGCGGACGCGACGCGCCTGGGGCAGGTGTTCTCCAACCTGCTCACGAACGCCGCGAAGTACACGGAGCCCGGGGGGAGCATCACCATCTCCGGCGCGCGCGAGGGTGACGAAATCGTCGCCTCGGTGAGCGACAACGGCAGCGGCATCACCCAGGAGATGCTGCCGCGCATCTTCGACCTGTTCTTCCAGGAGCGGCAGGAGCTGGACCGCTCGCAGGGCGGACTGGGGCTGGGGCTCGCGATTGCCCGGAGCCTGGCGACCCAGCACGGCGGCACCATCCAGGCCCACAGCGACGGCCGGGGCCAGGGCAGCACCTTCACCGTGCGCCTGCCCGCGGTGGAGACCCAGCTCTCCGTCGCGAGCGCGGTCCCCGAGAGCGTGGAGAAGGTTCAGGAGTCCGCGCCGGTGCCGCACCGGGTGTTGATTGTCGACGACAACCGCGACGCGGCCGACGTCCTGGCCGAGGCGCTGGAAATGTTGGGCTGCGAGACGCGCGTCACCTACGACGGCCCGAGCGCGCTCCAGGTGGCGCCGTCCTTCCGCCCGGAGCTGGCGCTGCTGGACATCGGCCTGCCGGTGATGGACGGCTATGAGCTGGCGCGCCACCTGCGCACCCAGCGGCCGGATGGAGGGCTCCAGCTCGTGGCGGTGACGGGGTATGGCCAGGAGTCGGACCGGCAGCGCTCGAAGGAGGCGGGCTTCGACGCGCACCTGGTGAAGCCCATCGACTTCGCCACGCTGGGCTCGCTGCTCAAGCGCCTGGGCTCGGCCCAGTCGAACTGACTCACCCCGCCGGGCGCGCGGCGGGCCCCGGCGTCGGCTATGCTGGGGGCCTCCGCATGGCCCTGGAGGGGCACGGCGCGCGCCGCCTCCCCTCCCACGCGGCTTGAGGGAGCAGAGACGAGGCGTTCGGGATGAGCAGCGATGTGGCAGGAGCGAAGGACGGAGTGGTGGTGCTCGATTACGCGAAGCTGGTGGACGGCGTCGACCTGTCCGCCGACATCGAGCGCGCGTATGGGTATGACGGCATTGGCCTGCTCATCGTCCGGGGCATCCCCGGGCTGGTGGAGCTGCGCCAGGGCTTGTTGCCGCTGGGCTTCCGGTTCGCCGCGCTGCCCAACGAAGTGAAGGACCGCTACGTCCACGAGCGCAGCAGCTATTCCTTCGGCTGGAGCCACGGCAAGGAAGTGCTCAAGCCCGGCCAGTTCGACGAGTTCAAGGGCTCCTACTACAACAATCCCCAGTACGACTCGCCCCAGGTGGACGCGGCGCTGGTGGAGAAGTACCCGGAGAACTACCTCCCCAACGTGTGGCCAGACCCGGACTTCCCCACGCTGCGCCCGGCCTTCCAGGCCCTGGGGCGGAAGATGGTGGACGTGGGTCTGCTCGTGGCGGCGCAGTGCGACCGGTACGTGACGGCGCGGCTGGGCGACAGGCTCTCACCGGATGCGCAGCTGGAGCGGACCATCCGCGAGTCGCGCGCGTGCAAGGCGCGGCTGCTCTACTACTTCGCCATCAACGAGGACGCGACGCCGCGCACGCGCGACTCCTGGTGCGGCTGGCACAGCGACCACGGCTCGCTGACGGGGCTGTGCCCGGCCATGTACTTCGACGCGGAGCCCGGAGCCTCGGAGCCGACGCGGCAGGACCTCGCGGTGCCAGACCCGGAGGCGGGGCTCTACGTGCGCACGCGCGGCGGCGAGGAGCGCAAGGTGGTCATCCCCAAGGACTGCCTCGCGTTCCAGATTGGTGAGAGCGCGCAAATCGTCACGGGCGGGCTGCTGCGCTCGACGCCGCACGCGGTGCAGGCGCTGGCGCACCCGGCGAGTCGCAACATCTCCCGCTCGACGTTCGCCGTCTTCATGCAGCCCGACAACGAGGAGCGCCTGCGTCCGCCCGAGGGCACGGACCCGGCGGAGCTGCGCGTGGGCGCCTTCCAGCCGGGCATGACGTTCGGCGACTTCGCCCGCGCCACCTTCGCGAAGTTCTACAACCCCTACGCGTGAGGCGCGGCGCGCGGGGTGTCTCCTCAAAAGCAGACACCTCGCGCGGCTGGGAGAAGTAGCCGCGCCTCGGCGGTGGCCGTGGAGTCGCCGAGAGCCAGACGAACGCGGACCCGCCCCTCGGTACCAGGGTGTGAAGGGCCGGTGCTTGCCTTTACAGTCCGGGAAGGCGAGCGTGTGGCTCCCCTGTCACTCCGGAGCGAAGCGCGATGCCCCTCGGTTCCTGGCGTTCGTTGTGCCTGGTCGTGAGTGCCCTGCTGTCCTGGGGGCTGGCCGCTCCCGCGAGGGCACAGGCGCCCGGGCCGGCGAAGGTCGCCGTGCGCGCCGCGAGGCTGTTCGATGGCAAGAACGCCAAGCCCCTGTCGAACGCCGTGGTGCTGCTGGAGGGCAATCGCATCCAGGCGGTGGGCTCCAACCTGGCCATTCCCGAGGGTGCGCGGGTGTTGGACCTGGGAGACGTCACCCTGCTGCCGGGACTCATCGACGCCCATTCGCACCTGCTCCTGAACGTCGAGCTGGGGAACGGCGGGGAGGGGTCGAGCCTGGAGTTGCAGGTGGCGCGGCTGAGCACGGCCGAGCGCGCCTTGCTGGGCGCGAAGCTGGGGCGCGAGCTGCTGGAGGCGGGCATCACCACGGTGCGGGACGTGGGCAACTCCGGAGTGAATGGGGATGTGGCGCTGCGCAATGCCATCCAGAAAGGCTGGGTGGAGGGGCCGCGCATCTCCGCGTGCACCCGCGCGCTCGCGGCGCACGGAGGTCAGTTCGGGGTGATTCAACAGCCGGTCCAGGGGCTCATCGACCAGGAGTACGTGACGGTGACGGGCGCGGACGAGGCGCGGCGTGCCGTGCGTCAGGCCGTGTATGACGGCGCGGACTGCATCAAGGTCATCGTCGACAACGGCCACAACCTCCTCTCCGTGGAGGAGCTGAAGGTCATCGTCGAGGAGGCGCACCGCGTGAAGCGACCGGTGGCCGCGCACACGACGAAGGACGAGAGCATCCGCGCGGCGGTGGAGGCCGGCGTGGACTCCATCGAGCATGGGTATTCGCTGCCGGATGACGTGCTGACGCAGATGGTGCGCAAGCGCACCTTCCTGGTGCCCACCGAGGGACCGCTGGAGAGCTGTGACGAGTTTCCCCCGGACGCGGGTGACGCGGAGGCTCGGCGCGCCATGGCGGAGCGCTGCCGGAAGCTCGTGGCGAAGGGATATGAGCGGACCCGTCGAGCGGTGGCGGCGGGCGTGAGACTGGCGGCGGGCTCGGACATGTATCTCGCGGTGCCGGGGCTGACGCGTGGCGAGGCCACGGTGCGCGCGCTCAGTGCCTATGGTGAAGCAGGAGTCCCTCCCGTGGACGTGCTGCGCGCGATGACCGCGAACGCGGCGGAGCTGCTGCGCATGCAGGACCGGGTGGGCACGCTGGAGGCGGGCAAGCTCGCGGACCTGGTCGCGGTGAAGGGCGATCCGCTGAAGGACCTCAAGGCCCTGCGTCAGGTGCGCTTCGTGATGAAGGACGGCCAGGTGGTGGTGGATGTGCCGCGGGCCCCGGTGGCGGCGCCGCCGCGCTGAAGCTGTCACGAGGGCCAGGGCTGGAGTAGGTACCAGGGGCCATGCCTTCCTGGTCCGCTCGACGCGTCTGCCTCACGTTGCTCCTCCTCGTCTGCGCCTCCTGCGCGCGAGTGCCGCGTCCCGCGGTCACCCGTCCCCAGGAAGCGCTGGTGGAGCTCTCCAACACGGTGCAGCTCGTGGACGACGGCGAGTCCGCGTCGCTGCGAGTCGCGTTGGACCAGAGCCTCATCTGGCTGCGCACGCGGCCGGTGGACCACCGCTTCGTCTACGGCCCGCGCGAGGTGACGGCCGGGGCGCTGGTGTCCGCCCTGGAGCGGCTGCGCGCGCGCCTCACCGACGGCATGTCGTCCCTGGACGTGTCGAAGGCGGTGATGGAGGACTTCGAGTTGATGGAGTCCGCCGGAGGCGAGGACGGCACGGTGCTCTTCACGGGCTACTACGAGCCCGTGCTCGAAGGGAGCCTGACGCGGACCGACGAGTACCGCGTCCCCGTGCTGTCCGCGCCGGAGGACCTCATCGAGGTTCCGCTGGAGCCCTTCGCGGAGCGCTTCGCCTCGGAGCGCGTCTTCGGTCGACTGGAGGGCAAGAAGCTTGTTCCCTACTGGAACCGCGCGGAGATTCGCGGAGGCAAGCTGAGCCCGCGCAAGCTGGAGCTGGCGTGGGTGAAGGACCCGGTGTCGCTCTTCTTCATGGAGGTGCAGGGGAGCGGCACGCTGCGGCTGAATGACGGCGGCGAGCGTCGCGTGGGCTACGCCGCGTCGAACGGCCGGCCCTACCGGAGCATCGGCGCGCTGCTCATCCAGGAGGGCGTCATCCCCCGCGAGCAGATGTCCATGCAGGCGCTGCGCGCGTGGCTGGCGGCGAACCCCACCGAGCGGGACAGGGTGCTGGACTACAACGAGTCGTATGTCTTCTTCCGCTTCCTGCCCGGCGCGGCGGTGGGCTCGCTGGGGCGCGAGGTGACGGCGGGGCGCTCCATCGCCACGGACGCGCGCCTGTTCCCCAAGGGTGGCCTGGCCTTCATCCACACGGACCACCCGGTGAAGATGGCGGATGGCTCCGTGCAGTGGAGGCCGCTGTCGCGCTTCGTGTTCAACCAGGACACGGGTGGGGCCATCAAGGGCGCGGGGCGCGTGGATGTCTTCTGGGGCCGAGGCCCCGAGGCGGAGCTGGCCGCCGGCATGATGAAGCAGAAGGGGCGGCTGCTCTTCCTCGTCCCCAAGCCCCGCGCCCCGGTGGCCGAAGCCGCCCGGTGACGCGAGGCGCTTTGGACGCGTGGCTCAGCGCTGGGCCACGCCCGCCTTCTTCAGCTCCTCGTCGATGATGCGACGGAAGTGGTCCACGGGCATCGCGCCGACGACGGGGCGCCCGTTGACGAAGAACGTGGGAGTTCCCCCCGCGCCCACGCGCGTGCCCTCCTTCGAGTCCTCGTCGATGCGCGCGTCGAACTTCCCGGAGTCGAGCGCCTGCTTGAAGCGCGTCACATCCAGGCCGACCTGCTTCGCGTAGCCCTCCATCGCCTCCCGGTCGAGCTGCCGCTGGTTGGCGAAGAGCAGGTCATGAAACTCCCAGAACTTCCCCTGCTCGTGCGCCGCGAGTGACGCGGCGGCGGCCAGCTTCGCGTGGGGATGGTTGGGCAGCGGCTGGTGCTTGAAGGCCACGCGCAGCTTGCCCTCGTACTCCTTCTCCAGCGTCTTCAGCGTGGGCACCGCGCGAGAGCAGAAGGGGCACTCGAAGTCGGACCACGCGATGATGGTGACGGGCGCGTTGGCCGCGCCGCGCGAGGGGGCCGTGCCCACCTCCACCTGCTGCCGGGGCAGCTCCGCCGGAGCGGGAGGCGCGGGCGGACTGTCCACGCCGCGCTCGATGGTGCGCGCGTAGACCTCCGCCTTCGGCACGCCGCCCTTCACCAGCGACTCCGCCTTGTTCAGCTCCTCGTCCACCACCTTGGTGAAGACCTCCAGCGGCTGGGCGCCGTTGATGAAGCGGCCGTTGACGAAGAAGCCCGGCGTCCCGTTGGCGCCGAGCTGCCTCGCCAGCGCGTCATCCTTGCGGATGCGGTCCGCCAGCTTCGGGGCCGTGAGGTCCTTCTTCCAGCGCGCGATGTCCAGTCCCAGCTCCTTCGCGTAGCGCTCCAGGTCCGCGTCGGACTGGGCCCTCGGGTTGGCGAAGAGGACGTCGTGGTACTCCCAGAACTTGCCTTGCTCTCCGGCCGCCAGGGCCGCGAGCGCGGCGGGCCTGGCGCGCGGGTGCATGTCGTCCAGCGGGTGGTGCTTCATCACCACGCGCAGCTTGTCGCCATACTGCTGCTGGAGCTGCTTCACCGTGGCGTGGCCGCGAGCGCAGAAGGGGCACTCGTAGTCGGAGAACTCCACCAGCGTGACGAGCGCTGTCTCCTCACCGTGGATGAGGGAGCCATCCACCGGCACCTTGTAGACGACGGGAGAGATGGGCGGGCGCTGGCGCGCGGGGGGCTGGGCCGCGGCGGTGGGGGCGGGCGCGCCCTTGGCGATGGCGGCGGTGGGGGCGGGCGCGGACGTGGTGCGGCCTCCCACGAACCCCAACACGAGCCCCACCACGAGGCTCACCCAGACGGATGGCTTGCTCACGACACGACTCCTGGAAAGATGACTGCTCGGAGTGCGGCCAGGGCGCCGAAAGTTTCAGCGTGATTTTCGGAAGGCCCCAGAAGGCGAGCCGTCCAGCGCTGCCCTGCTGGCCTGCTCCCAGGGCGCTTGCCTGCCGCCGTGCCGGTTGTCCATGAGCGGGCAGGCCCCACCTTTGTGGAGACGAAGGGAGGCCGTGACGCATGCGAGGGAAGGTTGCCTGGATGGCGGTCGTGGTCGCGAGCCTGTCGCTGATGCTGTGCGCGCAGGGCTGTACGGCGAAGGCCCAGTCGGAGCAGGAGGCGCCGAAAGCGGCGAAGGTGCCCGCCCAGACGGCGACACCTGCCGAGGTGTCCGAGCTGTGGAACAGCGTGTCGGGGCTGCGTGCGGAGGTGCGCCAGCTCAAGCAAGAGGTCGCGAAGCTGCGTGCGCAGGTGAACGAACAGGCCCAGCGGGGCACGGGCGGCGCGGGGACGGGCACCCAGGCTCAGGAGCCGAACGGCTCGGAGGCCGATGCCCAGGCGCGCGGCACGGGAGGCCCGGGCGCGGCGGGAACGGCGCCACGGCAGGTGGAGAACGCCGTGCCGCCCGCTGGCACCAACGTGCCCGCGCCGACGGGGACGGCGGTGGTGCTGGCCACCTTCACGGGGACGGTGCGCTCGGTGGCGCCTCCCGACATCGTCCTCGCGCAGGACAGCGGGGAGCCGTTGACGCTGGAGGTGAGCCCACGCACCCGGGTGCTGCGGGACGGCAAGAGCATTGGTGTGCGGGATTTGGACCCGGGAGATCGCGTCAACGCGGTCGTGGACATGGTGGGTGAACACGAGACGGTGGAAATCTCGGTGCTCCGGAAGGAGGACCCGAACAAGTGAGGCGTGGGAGCGGCGCGTCAGTCGCTCCCATTCAGGTTCGTCGTCGCTCGAAGGGAGGTTCCCGTCATGACGGCCTTTGACCGATACCGCGCGTTGCTGCGCAAGTTCGAGAATGTGCGTGCGCGGCATCCAGAAGGTGGCTCACCCGAAGAGGATGCCTTGCTGGACGACCTGGATGATGTCTGGTCGGAGATGAGTGAGGGCGAGCGCGCCGCCGCATCCCCTGAGCGAGACAGGGCCCTGGGGCCCTCGGAGTCGCAGGACTCCGCGCCGCCGCCGGGCTGAAGTTCTTCTGATTACTTGCGGGCCGTGGGGACAGGTGTGCCTCGCGGCCCGTGCTCGTCGGTGCGCCGCGAGCCAGGCTCGACACCCCGTGGCCCCTTTCGGGACCGCAGCACCGCGAGCGTGTAGTCCACCACCGACGCCAGCGACAGCACGGCGATGAGCACGACGAGCGGGCGCACGGCGACGGGAAACAGCAGCACGCACAGCAGCGTCACCAGTTGCAGCGTGGTGACCACCTTGCCGAGCATCCGCGCCTTGAGCTCCGCCCGCCGCAGCTTTGGCACCAGCCGGGTGACGATGAAGCCCACCGCGGTGCCGATGTCCCGCACCAACAGCAGCAGCACCTCCGGCAGCGCGATGAGGCCGTCCAGGTAGCAGACGAGGATGGCCGTCACCATGAAGGCGCGGTCGGCCACCGGGTCGATGAGCGCGCCCAGTCGCGTGGCCAGGCCCTTGTGTCGCGCAATCCAGCCGTCGAGGAAGTCGGTGAAGGCCGCCAACATGACGAGCGCCGCGCGCGCCCTCACGTCGGACTCGACGATGAAGGCCACCGCCATGGGCAGGCGGGACAGGGACAGGATGTTGAGCAGCACGAGGCTCGCCTGGCGGCGCATCTTCGTTCAAAGGTAGTGCTCGGCCGTCATCACGCACCTGCCGTGGGGGACGGGGTGTCGTCGAGTCGTCGGTCATCGCCGCGTCGGCAGGGCAGGCGACCATGGGCGCGCGCCTTTCCTGAAACAGACTCCACGAGGGAACCTTCGGGCGGCGACAATCCTCCCATCCGGAGCGTCGCTCCCACCTGCCTGGAGTCTCCCCGTCGTGATTGCGCCCGAGTGCCCGCCCCGCCCCCCGTCCTCCCCACCGCGCATCGGCGCCACCTGGCTTGGCCGGGCCTGCCTGATGGCGCTGCTGTGGCCGGGCGCCTCGGGTGCTGTCCCGCTGGAGACGCGCCTGCGGGGCATGGTGCTCGCGACGGCGGCCTCACGCGCTCCCGAGCAGGCGACGCCCGTGGAGCCTCGCGCCGCCACGCGCGAGGAGCTGGCACGCTACGCCTGGCTGTCGAAGGACGCCCAGGTCCGTCCACTGGACGCCGCCATCCCCGCGCCGGAGGGCTACACGCGGGTGGCACTGGAGGCGGGCTCGTTCGGCGCGTGGCTGCGCGGCCTTCCGCTGCGCGCGCAAGGCACGCCCGTGTTGCACTTCCGGGGCGGGGAGGTGTTGCCCGGAGACGATGCGCGGCTGGCGGCGGTGGCGGAGCTGGATATCGGCTCGGCCAACCTCCAGCAGTGCGCGGACTCCATCATCCGGCTGCATGCGGAGTGGCAGTGGACCAGCCAGCAGCGCGAGCACATCGCCTACCGCTTCACCAGTGGACACCTGGCGTCGTGGCCGAAGTACGCGGCGGGAGACCGGGCGCGAATCAATGGCTCCAAGGTGACGTGGGCGCGGAGCGCGTCGGCGGACACTTCACGCGCGGCGTTCCGTTCATATCTGGACCTGGTCTTCACCTACGCGGGCACGCTGTCACTGGAGAGCGCCAAGGGTCGTCCCGCGCGAGACGCGCTGCGTCCCGGGGACTTCTTCGTGCTGGGCGGAAGCCCGGGCCATACGGTGCTGGTGCTGGACCTGGCGGCCGACGCGGGAGGCCGCCGCGTGGCGCTCCTGGGGCAGGGCTTCATGCCCGCTCAGGACTTCCATGTCCTCTCCTCGGGAAACGACTCCGTGGGGCCCTGGTTCCCGCTCGATGCCGACGCGGTGACGACGCCCTTCTGGAAGCCCTTCCCGTGGACGTCGCTGCGTCGCTTCCCGTGAGGCGTGCCGTCGGTCCGTCGTTCTCCGCGGGGCCCCCACCCCGACAGTGACTGACAGGTACCGACGCCTCGCTCGCCAGGGCGATGCGCGCGTCGTCGCTTCCTTACGAGTGCAGCGGCATCCGCACGCCCTGCGACGGCGGCGGCGTGGTGGTGGTGGTGGGCAGCGTCTCTTCGCTGGTGGAGCCCGCGGGCTTGCGCGTGAGGTACTGCACCAGGCTGTTGTGCTTGCCCAGGTACGTGTCGAAGCGATTCACGCCGTCCTCGAGCAGGCCCGCCTTGTCCAGTTGCTCGTGCATGACGGGCAGGTTGTAGAAGGGCACGGACGGGAACGCGTGGTGCGTCAGGTGGTAGTTGCAGTTGAGCGGCGCCACGAAGAAGTTCTCCAGCAGCGTGCCCTTCACGTCGCGCGTCTCACGCGTCTCGTCGCCCTTGATTTCGACGTCCAGCGGGTGCTCGCCCAGCGCGCGCATCCGGAAGAAGGCCATCATCACCGTCGTCGTCGGCAGCACCCACAGGAGCAGCCAGTGCAGCCACGCGCCCGTCGTCACCAGCACGGTGATGAGCGCGGTGACGTAGAGGACGTAGCGCACGTGCTCGGCGGCGGACACCTTGGGCTTCGCGCCGCCCAGCAGCCGGCCCCAGTACGTCCAGGGCAGCACCACCTTGAGGTGGCTCGGCGCGTACAGGCCCAGCGCGTCGCCCAGGAACACCGCCGCCGCCTTCACCGGCGTGCGCGGGAAGTGCCAGGACGGGTCCTGCTGCATGGAGGCCCAGTACGGGTCCTTGTCCGTGTTCACGTGCCGGTGGTGCTCCATGTGCTGGTGGCGGTAGCCCGCCGTCGTCATGTTGAGCGGGAAGGCGCACAGGAAGTCCGCCACCACGTCGCCCACCTTCCGGTTGGACAGGAAGTGGTAGTGCGCGGCCTCGTGCATCAGCGCGAGCATCGCGTGCTGCCGCGTGGCGATGACCAGGGCGGCAATCGGCCACGCCCACCACCGGTCCACCCACACCACCGCGGCGAACGCGGCGACAATGACGAGCCACTGAGTGCCAAGCGCGCACAGCGCCCGCACATTGTTCACCCGGGACATCTCCCGGGTCATTTTTGCCAGGGCCTGCCTGTCGACGCGTCGCGCAAACTGCACATCCGCTTCGTCAACGACTTCGGCGTACATGAGGGGGCTCCTTCGTCTTTACGTGCAAGCGGGGTAATCCAGGACTCTTTCTCGCGAAAACAACCAGTATGGCAAGAAATTTCTCTCCGTAACGTACGCACGCCCGTTTCAAACAGCCAAGTGAAGTCGGCCGAAACCCCATGGGGGTCGACACTGACTCCGACTTTTGCCGGAAGCCGGGTGCGAGTGGACCGCCTGTGGGCGGGTCGGGTCCACTGAAGTCAGGCCCCAGACATGCGAAGGGCCCTGGAGACGATGAAGGTCTCCAGGGCCCGGCTCATGACATGGATGTGGGTGCGCTGGAAGCGCCGAATGCCGCGCGAGCGACTAAGGCGTGGAAGTGGACGGCGTCCACTCGACCTTCAGGTGGCGCATCTGGCGCAGGACGATGCTCTGCCAGGTGCCGTGGTCCTGGCCCTGCACCATGCGCGGGTCCTCCAGGGCGTCCAGGAGCACGTTGGTGGTGATTTGAGCCTGGAGCCGAGCCAGGGGCGCGCCCAGGCAGAAGTGCGTGCCACGGCCGTACGTGAGGTGCTGGGGCGGCTTCTCGCGGTCCACGTCGAGCTTGTTGGAGTGCGGGCAGAGCGACTCGTCCCGGCTTCCGGCGGCGTACAGCATGAGGAGCCGTGAGCCCGCGGGGAGCTTCATGCCGCCCACCTCCACGTCCTCCAGGGCGGTGCGAATCATCGCGTGCTGGACGGAGTCGAAGCGGCAG
>NZ_JBLZWL010000104.1:0-311050 GCF_049194865.1 Corallococcus terminator
CCTGCGGCGTCACCGGCGCCTCCGTGACGGGTGACTCCTTCCTGCGCCTGCTCGGCCCCAGCGGGGGCGAGGTCGCCAGCAACGACGACGAGTGCGGCGGCCGGGGCTCGAAGCTGACCTACACCGCGCCGCAGGCGGGCACCTTCGAGATTCGCGCGGGCTGCTACTCCTCCGGCACCTGCTCCGGCACGGTGGCCTGGACGCTGGAGGGCGGCGGCACCGGCCCGGCGCCGTCGAGCGGCACCCTCGCGTACACCGGCAGCGCCACCAACAGCGCTCAGACGGGCACCACCAACCAGGACGTCACCCTGACCGCCGGGCAGAGCATCTCCTTCGGCACCTGCACCGTGACGGGCGCCGCTGGCACCGGCGACACCTTCCTGCGCCTGTACAACAGCGCGGGCCAGCAGGTGACCAGCAACGACGACGCCTGCGGTTCGCTGTCGTACGCCAACTACACCGTGCCCACGGGCGCGGGCGGCACCTACCAGATTCGCGCGGGCTGCTACGGCAGCTCCTCCTGCACCGGCACCGTGGCGTGGACCATCCAGTAGCTCGGAGGTCCTGACCCCCACAGTCCCTCGCGGGCGGTCCGGGAAGCCGGGCCGCCCGCTTTCTTTTTCCGGACACCCCACCCCCCAGGTCACGGACGGCGGGCCGCCCTCCTTCCCGGCCCTCGACACCGGGCACTCCAGCCCCCTCACCCCGCGCTTGACAGCCATGGGGCCGGGGTCTAACGCACGGCGACATGAGCACTGCCCGGTTCCCGCCGTCCCCGACGCGCCCGATTCTCAACGAGGGTCCGTTCCGCGCCCTGCTGCTGGAGAACATCCACCCGTCGGCCGAGGCGATGCTGGCCGCCGAGGGTTTCCAGGTGGAGCGCACGTCCTCCGCGCTCAAGCCGGCGGAGCTGGCCGAGCGCCTCAAGGGCGTGCACCTGCTGGGCATCCGCAGCAAGACGACGGTGCCGGCGGAGTCGCTGGTGCACGCGGACGAGCTGCTCGCCATCGGCGCCTTCTGCATCGGCACCAACCAGGTGGACCTGACGTCCGCCAACACGCACGGCATCCCCGTCTTCAACGCGCCCTTCAGCAACACGCGCAGCGTGGCGGAGATGGTCATCGCCGAAATCATCGCCCTGACGCGGCAGCTGTTCGACCGCAGCCGCGAGGTGCACACGGGCCAGTGGCGCAAGGTCGCCACCGGCAGCCACGAGGTGCGTGGCAAGACGCTGGGCATCATCGGCTACGGCCACATCGGCTCGCAGCTCGGCGTGCTGGCGGAGTCCTTGGGCCTGCGGGTGCTCTACTTCGACGTCATGACGAAGCTGCCCCTGGGCAACTCGCGCGCGGTGGGCTCGCTGGACGAGCTGCTGGCCGAGTCGGACTTCGTCACGCTCCACGTCCCGGCGCTGACGTCCACGCACATGATGATGGGCTCCGAGCAGCTGGCGAAGATGAAGGCGGGCGCCTGCCTCATCAACGCCAGCCGAGGCACGGTGGTGGACATCCCCGCGCTGGCGGCGGCGCTGCGCTCCAAGCACCTGGGCGGCGCCGCGGTGGACGTCTATCCGGAGGAGCCCGAGGGCAACTCGGATGGTTTCGTCACCGAGTTGCAGAACCTGCCCAACGTCATCCTCACGCCGCACATCGGCGGCTCCACGGAGGAGGCGCAGGCGTCCATCGGCAGGGAGGTGGCCGTCAGCCTCTCCAAGTTCTTCCGGACGGGCGCGACGACGGGCTCGGTGAACTTCCCCATGGTGGAGGCGCCGCTCATCCCCGGCACCCACCGCATCCTCAACGTGCACCGCAACATCCCCGGCGTGCTGCGTGACATCAACCGCATCGTCTCGGACCTGAACGCCAACATCCACGCGCAGGTCCTCAGCACGGACGCGAACATCGGCTACCTGGTCATGGATTTGGACCAGGACGTGTCGCGCCCCGTCTGTGACGCCATCGCCGGGCTGACGACGGACATCAAGACGCGCATCGTCTCCTGACGTGACGCGCGGTGTGCCGCCGCGCTCAGGCGTCCAGAATCTTCCCGGGGTTGAGCACGCCCCGGGGGTCCAGGGTCCGCTTGAGCGCGCGCAGCAGGGCCAGCTCCTCCTCGGAGCGCGAGTAACCCAGGTAGTCCTTCTTCAACAGGCCGATGCCGTGCTCCGCGGAGATGCTGCCCGCGTGCTTGCGCACCAGCTCGAACATGGTGGGGTCCGCCTGCTTCGTGTAGGCCAGGAACTCCGCCTTCTCCAACGCGTCCGGCTTCATCACGTTGACGTGCAGGTTGCCGTCGCCGATGTGGCCGAAGAGGCAGATCTCCCACCCCGGATAGCGCGACTGGAACACGGCCTCCAGCTCCGCGCAGAACGCCTCCAGGCCCGCGACGGGCAGGGAGATGTCGTTCTTGTGGGGCAGGCCCGTGGCGGACAGGCTCTCGCTGATGCCCTCGCGCAGCGCCCACAGCTCCGCGGCCTGGGAGGCGCCCTGCGCCTGCGTGCCGTCCGTCACCAGCCCCCGCTCGAAGAGCGAGCCCAGCCACGCCTCCACCGCCGCCGCGTCGCGCGACTCCGCCTCCAGCAGCACGTAGCAGCCGCTGGGCGCCTCGAAGGGTGAGCGCAGCTTGCGGTGGCGCTGCACGCGCGAAAGGCACCGGTCCGTGAAGAACTCGTAGGCGGAGATGAGGAAGGCCGTCTGCTGGCGCGCGTCCCGGAACAGCCGCAGGACGGCGGCCACGTCCGGCACGGCGAAGAGGAAGACGTCCTGCTTGCCGGGCAGCTGCGTCAGCTTGAGGGTGGCCTCGGTGATGACGCCCAGCGTGCCCTCGCTGCCGATGAAGAGCTGGCGCAGGTCCAGGCCGGTGTTGTTCTTCTCCAGCGCGCCGTTGAGCTCCAGCACGCGGCCGTCCGCCGTCACCACCTGGAGGCCCAGCACCCAGTTGCGGGTGAGGCCGTAGCGGATGACCTTCACCCCGCCCGCGTTGGTGGCGATGTTGCCGCCCACGGTGCTGGAGCCCTTGGAGGCGAAGTCCACCGGCCACGTCAGGCCATGCTCGGCGCAGTGGCGGTGCACCGCCTCCGTCACCGCGCCCGCCTGCACGCGCACCGTGTTGCCGAGCAGGTCCACCGGGCCCAGGCGCGCCATGCGCTGCAGCGACAGCACCACCTCGCCCTTCGCCGCCACCGCGCCACCCGCCAGGCCCGTGCGGCCTCCGGAGGGCACCACCGCCACGTTGTGCTGGTGGCACAAGGTGAGCAATCGGGCGACCTCGTCCGTCGTGCGGGGCAGCGCCACCGCGCTGGGGGCCGGGGCATACACGCGCGTCCAGTCGCGGCCGTACTCCTTCAGCTCCTCCGCGTCCTGGGTGAGGAAATCGGCGGGAAAGCCCTCGGAGAGAGCGCGGAGGAAGTCGGCGGGGAGCGGGGCGCTGGCCATATGCCCCAGGCGTATTGCAGGTCCCACCCGGTGACAAGGTGCGGCGAGGGCCCCGGCGCCTGGGAGGTCGCCCGGAAATCACCGGGGACGGCCCAGGAAAATGGGCTCGCTGCGTATACGCAGACGACGCCCGCCGGCTCCTGTCGGGGCGTCCTCGTATCCCACCCCACCTTCAGGATTCCCGAAGATGCATCCGAGCCGAGTCCTTCGCGCCGCGTCCCTGCTGCTCGCCACCCTGGCGCTGACACCCTCCGCGCTGGCGGCGGAGACACCCCAGCCCAACGTGCCCTACGTCTTCGTGACGGTGGACAGCTACTCCATCATCAATGCGAACGGCATCGAGCTCACCGGCGTCCTCCAGGGAGAGAACACGCCCCGGACCCTGGAGTTCGAGTTCCCCTACTCACCCACCTATTACGACGCCAGCCAGCATGTCGCGCGTTGTGACCGGATGGCCTTGCTGCTCATGAACAAGCCGGGGGCCTGGCTTCTCGAGCTGTCGCTCCAGTACCAGGGGCAGATGGTCACCTGCAAACTGACCCGCCGGGCTGCGACGCCGGCTCCCTGACGGAAGACGGCCCTCTCCATGCGCACGATGCGAGGAGTCTGGCTGGCGCTCGCGCTGGCCCTGGCCGGTCTTCAGTCCGGCTGCACCGATGGCCTCAAGACGGGCAATGAGGACTCGGATGGCGACGGAGTGATGGACCCCGTGGACTGCGCGCCCTTCAACAGGGCGCAGTGGCGAATGGTCTCCGCCTTCGCGGATGTGGACGGTGACGGCTGGGGTGAGGGGGCATTGAAGGAGGTGTGCGGCGCCGATGGAAGCCCGCCTCCGGGATGGGCCTTGAGGCCGGGAGACTGCGCCCCGACGGACCGGTACCGATGGCGCGAGGTCTCCGGCCTGTATCCGGACCTGGACAGCGACGGCGCCACGGGCCCAGGCCCGGTGGAGGCCTGCGTGGGGGAGACGCTCTGGGGCTATCGCGAGCAGGCGGGCTCGCCGGACTGCGATGACGAGGATGCTCGCGTCAAGGAGCCTCGCGACGCCTGGCCGGACCTGGATGGGGACGGGTATGGCGAGGGCGCGCGCGTGGCCGTCTGCGCTGGCAAGCCGCCACCGCCGGGGCTCGCCGTCGTGGAGGGCGACTGCGCTCCGTCGGATGCCACGCTCGCGGTGTCTCACGCCTACCTGTATCGGGATGCCGATGGGGATGGCGTCACCGTGGACGCGCCGGGCACGCTCTGCCTCGCGACCTATCAGCCGCTGCCTTCGGGCTACTCCCTCCAGGCTGTTGGCGCGGACTGCGACGACTCGGACGCGATGGCGTGGTGGACGCGCGACGTCTACGAGGACCTGGATGGCGATGGCTTCGGCACGGGCGGTTCCCAAGCCCGGTGCGTGGGCGAACGGCCGCCTCCGGGTCAGGCGTTCCAGGGCGAGGACTGTGCCCCCGCGGACGCCACCCTCTGGCAGTGGCGGAGCTACGCGCACCGCGACGCGGATGGGGATGGAGACACTGTTCCCGAGAACGGTGTGCGATGCAGCGGCGAGCTGCTGCCCCGGGGGTACGCCGAGCTTCCCCGCGGACTCGACTGCGACGACCAGGACGCCTCCGTCCGGGTGAGCTGGAGCGTCCATCCCGACGAGGATGGAGACCACGTGGGCGCGGGCCCGGCGGTGACGCTGTGCGCGGGTGGCACGGTGCCGGCGGGCTACTCGACGCTCGGCGACGACTGCGCGCCCTCGAACGCCGACGGGTGGCAGCTGAGGGAGTACCGGCATCGCGACGCGGATGGGGATGGCCACACGGTGCCAGAGTCTGGCGAAGTCTGCGGGGGCACGTCCCTGCCTCCTGGCTACGAGTGGGTCGAGCAGCGCCGGGACTGCGACGACGCGAGCCCCACGCGACACACCTCGCTGGTCTCCTGGCGGGACCTGGATGGAGATGGCGTGGGTGCGGGCGCGTCCGAGACGCTGTGCACGGACGGTCAGGTGCCTGCGTCCTGGTCCACCGTGGGAACCGACTGCGCGGACGACGATGCGACACGCTGGATTGGGCGCAACTACACCCACGTGGACCGGGACGCGGACGGCGCCACGACGCCCGAGCGGGGCGGAGTCTGTGCTGGCGGCACCTTGCCGGCGCCCTACTTCACGAAGGCCACGGGCAACGACTGCGACGACGCGGATTCGGAGCGCACGCGCTGGGTGGTGCTCTATCCGGACCTGGATGGGGACGGCGTGGGCGCGGAGCCTCGACAGATTCCGTGCCTGGGCGCGACGCTGCCTCCGGGCATGTCCATCTACGGCTACGACGTGAACGACAACGACCCGGAGGTATCGGTGGCGATGGAAGACGACCTCCACGTGGAGCTCATCCTGGGGTTGTGACTCGCATTCCCGCCCGCTGACGACAGGTGGACCCTTGCCTGGAGTCGGAGCGGGACTGCGTCACGACGTGACTTGCATCGTCAGCGGGGAGAGACCATCCTCATTTCCGGCGCGGGAAACCGCGCTGTCCATGACCTCTCCTCGCTGACAGCTCCGCTCCTCGAAGCGCTCCTCCTCGCCCTCGACGCCATGCGTCCGAGGCCGCGAGTGAGACGTTGCCCGTGAGCGATTCCCACAGCACCGCATTCACGTCCCCACCGCACCCTTCCGGCGCGGAGCGCCACCCGTGCGAGGTCTCCTCATGCAACCCCAGAAGCGCAAGCTCACGTACCACGTCGCCACCACCCTCGACGGCTTCATCGCTCGCGAGGACGACTCCTTCGACTGCTTCTCGAACGAAGGCGAACACGTCACCGAGTACCTCGCCACGCTGCGCACCTACGGCGCGGTGGTGATGGGCCGCCGGACGTATGACATCGGCCTGAAGTTCAACGTCACGGACCCCTACCCGTACCTGGAGACGTACGTCGTCTCACGCACGCTGAAGGAGAGTCCGAATCCCCGCGTGCACCTCATCTCCGACGACGTCGTCGGCGCGGTGCGCGCGCTGAAGGCCCAGGAGGGCAAGGACATCTACCTCGCCGGAGGCGGAGCCCTGGCCACCCAGCTGCTCACCGCCGGCCTCGTCGACGAGGTCCTCATCAAGCTGAACCCGCTGCTGCTCGGCTCGGGCATCCCGCTGGTCTCTCGGCTGGGCTCGCACCTCAACCTGGAGCTGCTGTCGACCAAGGTCTACCGGACCGGCGTCGTGCTGCTCCAGTACGCCGTCAGGCACTGAGCCCTCACGGCTCCTGGGCGCCCCGGAGGTGAGTCCACTCACTTCCGGGCGCGCTTCTCCTTCTTCATCGGCGCGGCGGCGTCCGGCCAGGTGCGGAGAATCCACTCGGCGTTGGACTGCGCGGACCACTCCACCTCTCCTGTCAGGACCTGCGAGCCGCGGCTGACGTGAAACGCCTGCGTCAGGGGTGCGTTGTCCCGCTTCAACAAGCAGTCCTGGGCCGACCAGCTCACGCCCCCAGTGGCCGTCACCAGCTTCGTCAGCCAGGTGTCGAACTCCTCGCCGGACAACCAGCGAAGCTGCTCCACCACGTGGCCCACGTCCGGCGCCAGTGCGGACTCACGCCCCGTCACCATCGAGAGCACCTGACGACCCGCTTCATCCGGAAGGAAGCTCACCCCGCCAGGACGCAACACGGCACACCCGAAGCGGTCCACCTTCCCCTCCTCCTTCAGCGAACCGAAGAAGACCACCACGTCCCCGAGCCGCACCCCGGAGCGCACCACCCCTAGCAGGGGTGGCTGGCTGTGCAGCTCCAGGAGAATCGCGAGCGCCTCCGCGTCCACGAGCTCTGACTTCTGGAACCGTGGCTCACCGTCCACCTTCAAATCGAACGCGGGGCCCTCCCCCAGGTGGACACCTCCGGGAGCAATCGTGGACAGGGGAACGGAGACCGCCTCTCCGAGCGCCGGCATCCACAACAGCCGCTTGCTGGTCATCCAGACGCGACCCGACCGGGCCCACAGCCAGAACACCGGAGGGAGCATCAGCGCGACCAGCGACACCATCGCCCAGCTCATCCCCAGCCGCAGATGGAGGAACACATACGCGTACGAATACAGCAGGAGCAGCCCGCGCGGGACCCGATGCCCCAAGGTGGCCGGCCAGGACCGGGCCGCCTGGAACAGCAGCACCTCTCCGGGTGCGAGCGACAGCCTCGTCCGCTTGCGCACCAACCGGTCCAGCCGCGCCAGTTCCGCCTTCAGCACGGGGGCGCCGGTCACGGACACCAGCCGTGACAGTCGCTTGCGCACCAGCGTCTTCAGTCGCTCCCGGCGGGCCTCCAGCTCCCGCAGCCCTTCCATCACCGGCAGCGTGTCGGCCCAGCCCTCCACCCGCGCGCGCCGGCTCGTACGGGCCAGGGCCTCGTCGACAGCGTCCTCGTGCTCCAGCCACTCCGGGACGAGCATGGGCTGATTGCGCCAACGACTCTTCCATCCCGGGCCGCTCAGCACGGACTCAAGAATCGCATCTCGCCGCAGCGCCGCTTCGAGCACCTCCGCGCGGCCTTCCAGTTGGACGCGCACGTCTTCGTCCGTGAACCCTCCCGACGACGCCCTCTGAATGTGGACTCGCTCGCTCATGACCCGCTGCCCGCCTTGAGCCGACCATCATCACTCGAAACCTGGGAGACCTCCCGCCAGGCGTGCGCCAGTCGGTGGGCGCTCTCCCGCTGCCCTGGCTCCACCCGGCCGACGAGCACCTCTTCGCCCCGGCTGATGTGAAGCTCCTGCTCCAGGGGAATGTCCTCGGCCACCTGTGCATCCCGCGAGGACCAGGCCGCGCCTCCCGTCGCCACCGTGGTCCGCAGGAGGTACGCGTCCAGCTCCGACTCGGGCTGCCAGCGCAGCCCCTCCAGCAACCACTCCAGCTTGACCTGGGACGACAACCTCCGGCCCGTCGCCGCGTGCAGCAGGGCCGGGCCCGCATCCGGGTCCGGGAAGAAGAAGACGCCTTGGCGCAGGAACACGGCCGTGCCAGGGCTCCACGTCCCCTTGCGACGCAGCAGCGCCGAACAGGTCACCAGCTCCACCGGATGGTCCACCAGGGCCGCTTGCGCGCGGAAGCGGGAATCGCGAACCAGCTCCACCAGGGCGCGCAGCCGCTCGGCGCGCGCGCCATCGAACCGCGGCAGCCGGATGACCTGGTCTCCGCGCAGGCTGAGCGTCCTCTCGGACTCCTCCCACTTGGGTCCGTCCTCCGTCAGCGAGTCCAGCCGCACCTCCACCGCGGGTTCGTCTCCCGGCGCCAGCCACACCACGCGCTTCGGCGTGAGCCAGACGACGCCCGGGGCCTGACTTCTCAGCATCGCCACCGTCACCATCAACAACCCGACCATCGCCAGCCCGCCGCCGCCCAGCGCCAGTCCGAACTCACCGAGGACCAGCAGCCAGAGAATCCCCGCGACGAGGCCCAGCGCGGTCAGGACGAAGCCGACGGACACCAGGTACTGCGAACTCCTGGCCACCGAGCCCATGTGCAGCGCGAAGGACTCTCCCGGCATCCGCCGGAGGGAGACCTCCTGGGCGCAGACCTTCTCCAGCTCGCGAAGCTTGTCCTCGAGCGACAGGGACTCCGTCACCTGGCCCCGCAGCAACAGCACGTCCCGCACGCGCATCGTCAGCTGCTCGCGGACCTCGCGCACCCGACTCGCGGTCCACTGAATCGCCGAGCCTTCCGGCCAGCCCTCCTGTTCGCCGCGCCGCTCGGTGCGCTCCAGCGCCTCCAGCAGCGTGGGCTCCACCTCCAGGACGTCCCGAAGCAGCGAGGGCTCTTCCCGCAACGTCCGTCGCCAGCCACGCGAGTCCAGGGTCTCGTCGAGCCTGCGGTAGCGGCGGAGGGCGGACTCAATCAGCTCCACGCGCCCTTCCAGGCGGCGGCGCAAATCCTCCTCCGACGGTCGCGACTCGGGCGCCACGGCGCCGGTTCGGTTGCGTTCGGACATTGCCCGCGCAGCATAGCCCGTGGAGCCCTCCCTCCGGGAGCAGGGCCCGTGCGCCCCAGGACAGTCCCGACGGCGGCACGAGGGAATCTCCACCCGCCGTGCCTAGGCTCACGCTCACGCGCCGCTCGGGGCGCGCCTTGCCGGGGGGCGCGGCATGGACCGAATGCGAAGACCCTTCCTCATCGCCGCGCTGGTGCTGCTGGCGCTCTGTGTGCTCGTGGAGGTGGGCTCACCCATCCTGCTGCCCCAGAAGTCGCCGGACTGCTCGGCGCTGAGCGGCACGAAGCCCTGCGCTTCCATCCCCGGGCTCCCGGAGGACTGCCGCCCCCTGCACGCCGCCATCTGCGACGGCGAGGACGTGGACCCCTCCGACGTGGTGCGCACCCAGAAGGAGAACCCTCCCACGCCGGGCCTGGGCATTCCGTACCTGGCCCTGGTGGACGCGCTTTTCCTGCTCACGCTCGCGCTCATGGGCGCCAGCCTCATCATCCCCGAGCGGGTGCACGGGCGCGTGCAGGGGCTGGCCACGCTCATCGGCGCAGTCGTCGCGCTGCTCACCGGCTTCGGCCTGCTGCTGGCCGCCATCGCCCTGACGCTCACGATGATAACGCTCGTGGCCTCCGTCCCCTTCGGCACGCTGGCGTATCTGGCCGTGTGGGGCTTCTTCAACCGGGGAGGCGCGGCCGGCACGCTGGGCTTCTTGATGTTCCTCAAGCTCGCCGCGGGCGTGTGCCTGGTGCTCGCGCACCAGCGCTTCCTCCAGAACAAGGGCCTGGTGCTGCTCTACCTCACGTCGCTGCTGGCCAACGCCGTGGTGTCCTTCCTCCACGGCCTGGTGCCCATCATCCTCGTCAGCATCACCGACGCGGTGAGCGCCATCATCGTCGCCATCCTCGGCCTCATCTGGGCCGTGCTGCTGCTGGTGGGCGCGCTGGTGTCCATCATCAAGGTGCTGCGCCTCAAGCGCGCGGCGCCGGCCTGAGGCGCCGGAGGCACTGGACGCTCACCGCAGGCCCAGCTCGCAGATGGGCCGCTGCGGCGGCGCCCCCAGGCACGTCACCTGGAGGTCCGCGCCCTCCTGCATCACGTCCAGCTTCTTCGACTCCTTCAGCGGGTCGAACTTCGCCGGCACGGACGGCTTGCCCCGGGACACCAGCTCCACCCGGACCACTCCGGGAGGACGGGGCACCAGCTCCAGCGTGCGCAGCCGCGTGTCGGACGCCTTCACGTCCACCCGGCAGCCGCCTCCGCTCGGGAGTATCAGCACGCCCTC
Organism: Corallococcus terminator; assembly: GCF_049194865.1. GTDB lineage: Bacteria > Myxococcota > Myxococcia > Myxococcales > Myxococcaceae > Myxococcus > Myxococcus terminator_A. Next base: position 10,663 of record NZ_JBLZWL010000104.1, read on the forward strand.
CTGGAAGGCGCACGTCGCGGCCAGCTCCGTGGCCTCCACGGGCTCGGGCTTGATGAACCGCTCCCGGAGTCCCCGCGCTGTCTCCGTGGGGCTCTCGCGGCTCGCGGACCCGTCCTTCGCGCCCAGGCCCACGCCCAGGACATAGAGCGCGACGATGGCGACGATGGCCAGGATGAGCACGACGTGGATGGGCTTCGGCTCGGGCATGGCGTGGGCCTACTGGACCTGCCGCTGGCGCAGCTCCTGTTGCAGACGCTGTTGTTGCTGCATCTGCTCCATGATTTCCGACTTCCGGGGGGAGACCTGCAACATCTCCTGGTTGAGGACCGTCGCCCGGACGTTGACGCACTGGCCAGCGCTGCAGACGGTGAAGTCGGGGCACGGGCCCGGGCACTGGAAGCCCAGCGGGGCCACCTGACAGGTGCCCGCGCAGAAGCCGGAGAGACAGACCTCGTTGGACCGGCACGGCTGTCCATCCGAGAGCTGGCAGAGCTTCGTGGTGCCACATATCGCCGGCTGGCGGCAGTCCGCGTTGCTCTCGCAGCGCCCGTCGTCCCGGCTGCACTTGCCGTCGGAGCGGCAGTAGAAGCTGGAGCAGTCGCTGTCGCGCTCGCAAGACTCCAGGGAATTGAGCAGGCACAGGCGGGAGCCGGGCACCTCCGTGCACTTCAGCGGCCCCGGGCAGTCGCGCTGGCTCGCGCACGTCTGGCCCAGCGCCAGTTGGCACTCGCCCTTCCTGTCGCAGAAGCCGGTGGAGCACATCGCGCCGCCGTCACACGCCTCACCCGCGGACACCAGGCACGAGCCGCCATCCGGCGCCGTGCACGTGAGCCCCTTGTCGCAGTCCCCATCCGGGCAGGGCTCGTTCAGCTTCGCGCCGCCTCCCGAGAGGATGCCAATCACCGTCCCCAGAATCACGATGACGCCCGCCGCCAGCGCGACCCACATCCAGGGGAAGGGCTTCTTGGGCGGGGGCGCGGCGACGACTTCGAAGGCGGTGGCGGGCCCCTCCGCGTAGCGCTCGTCCGGGTTCGTCACGTCCACCACCAGCAGGTGGAAGGTGAAGCGGCCCGGCGGTGTCCCCGGCGGGATGCGCAGCTGCACGTTGAGCTGCTGCGTGCCGTCCGGCGCGAAGTCCCGCTCGTCGCCCCCTGAGATGGTGGCCCACTCCGCCTTCGCGCCGGGGCCTGGGACGATGGAGGCTCGCGCCCGGACGGGGGCACGCAGCGCGTTGGACACCGTGAAGGCCACCTCCCCTTGTCCCGTCGCGTTCAGACGGACGGTGTCCGTCACGGCGGTGATGTCAAAGGCGCGGGGCATCAACTGGCTCCTTGAGGCGGCTGCGCGAAACGCAGCTCATAGGTGACGTACGCGGGTTTCTCCCGCTCGATGATTCGTTCCAGCAGCAGCCGGTGGGCGGACACCGCCGAGGGTGCGAGCACCAGGACATGGAAGGGCCGGGGCCGTCCGTCGTCGCCGGGCACCGCGTCGTCCACCTGGAAGTCGGTGCGTCCCGTAGCGGTGGTGAGGAACAACCGCAGGCCGCGCGCGGTGCCGCGCCAGCGCGATATCTCCACCGCCCTCGCCACCAACTCGCGAAGCCGTCCCAGGCCCGTGGACACGGGCAAATCCATGCCCACCCAACGAGCGAGGAACGGCACGAAGCGGTCCGGGGCCCGGCGCGGGTCGAAGTGGGACTCCAGCCCCGCGAGCACGTCCTCGCTGGGCAGGTGCAATGCCTCCATCACCGCCAGCAGCGCGGTGAGCGGCGAGCCCGGGAGCACGGTGCGCTGGAAGACGCCCGGCAGCAGTCGCTGGATGTCAGGGCTCCGCATCGTCCGTCACCACTTCCAGCGTGTGCGCGCCGGAGCAGAGGAGCCACGTGGGCGGCAGCGTCACCTTCTCGGTGAACTCGCGCGTGGAGACGGGCTCATAGCGCTCGCTGCCCCGGGGCCGTCGGAAGACGCCGTCCGGTCCTCCCGCGAGCAGCGGCGCGCCCGTGGGCGACGACGCCAGCGCGGACACGGGCTGGAACAGGCGCTCCGCCTCGCGCAGCGGCAGGCCGCAGCCCACGTCGGGACGCCGCCAGGAAGCCCCTGGACGACTCGAGTCCACCCACAGCACGCCCACGCGGTGGCTGCCCGCGTACACGGTGGAGCCGCTGAACGCGAGCGCCAGACAGCTCCCGCCATCCCAGTTCCTGTCGAAGGGGCGCCACCCGTCCGGCGGGTCCGCGCTGCCCATCAGCTCCCAGCAGAGCGCGCCCTTGCCCGGGTCCGCGCCGCTGGCCGCGGCCAGGCCCGCCCAGAGGAACGAGCGAGGCCCGTCCTTCTGGACCTCCAGCACGCGCACGTCCTGGCCCTTGGGGCCGATGGGACGGAAGGTGCCTCCGCGTCCGCCGCCGCTCGACAGGAAGACCCCCCGCGTTCCCATGGCCGCCACCGCGACATTCACCGCGCCGCGCACGTCCGTCGTCGCCGCCACCGCGTAGAAGCCGAGGTCTTGATTGGCGGGGTCCACCAGCACCTGGATGGGCGTGGCCCCCGGACGCGACACCAGCTCGAACAGGCCCACGCGCGTGGCCAGCAGCAGCACCGGCACACCGTCGCGCTCCGCCCACGTCAGGTCCTCCACCGCGTCCAGCGTGTGCGTGGTGTCGTCCCACGTCTCGCCGCAGTCGTAGGACAGGTGGATGCGGGAGCGCTTCGAGTCAGCGACCATCCGCGCGCACACGGCGACGAGGCCCGCTCGCTGGGGATGCGCCTCCACCGCGTCCACGTCCTCGCCAGGGAACAGGCCCGCCCGCTCCCAGCCGTCCGCGTCGTTCACCGTGCGGAACAACGTCTCACCGCCGCCCGCGTAGAAGGTGCCCGGCTGGAAGCTGTCGGCGGCCAGCGTGCGCACCTCGCGAGGCACCTCGTCCACCAGCAGGCGCACCTTGTCGAGGTAGCTGACGCCCGGCTCGGCCAGCAGCGCGTCGTACACATGCGAGGCCCGCAGCGCCTGGCCGAAGCGCCAACCCTCCGGCTGCAGCGCCGAGGGCAGCGGCGTGAGCACCTGATGGAGCCGCTCGGTGAGGCGCGAGCGCAACGCCGCCGTGTCCTCCTCGCGATGCGCCACCACGCGCGCCTGCACGCGCACCGTCTTGTAGCGCGCCCACTCCACGTGGCACGTGGTGCCCAGCGGACGGCGCAGGTCGAGCTCCGTGTGGATGCGCGCGCGGGCCTCTTCCGTCTCGTGCTCGCGCATCGCCGCCTCGGTGATTCCCTCGCCCGACGAGCCTCGCACCTCCGGCGGAAGGTGCGGCACCAGCAACACCTCCACCGTGCCCGCGGGGGCATGGGACCAGAGCTGCGCCAGGGTGACGGCCTTGGCGCGCGCCACCGCGCCGGAGCTGCGCAGCGCCAGCAGCTCGAAGTCTCCGGCGGTGACGGCGCGCCGCAGCGAGTGCAGCTCCTGGGGACCGCGAAGGAGCGCGTTCTCCAGCGTCTCCGCCACCCGGCCGCCCGTGGCCGGTCGAGGGTTGGTGACCTTCAAGCCTGGAATCGGCGCCTTGAGCACCTCCAGCGTGCCCGCCGCCACGTTGCCCGCCGCGCCGCCGCCGCGCCGGTACCAGACGCGAATCTCCCGCCCCACGCCCGGCACCGCCGCCAGCGTGCGCGGCTCGTCCAGCTCACCCGCCTCGCTCGCCAGCCGCACCGAGGACGCGAAGGTGAGGGTGCCCGTCATCCGGTCCGCGACATAGGCCGGTTCGTCCGGGCCCAGCGCCGCGAAGTTCTCCACCTCGCGCCAGATGCGGAAGGTGCGGCCGTCATGGCGACGGGCCGGCGCGCGCGCGTCCAGCTCGCCGGGCCCCGCCTCCACGCCGACGACGAGGTCCAGCGAGTCCCCGGTGGGCGCGACGATGGGCGGACGCTTCACCTGCACGGTGAGGCCCGGCAGGCCCGTGCCCACGCCCACCCGCTCTCCGTCCACCGGGTCGCAGTGGTAGGCGAGCACCTCCACCTGCGTGGCGCCCGGCGGAATCGTCACCGCGTCCGCCGTGTGGAAGACGACGGGCTCCACGCCCGCGCCGGCGCGCGACAGGGTGACGGGGGTGTTGCGCGGAATCTCGGTGGGACGCTCGGAGGCGCGGGCCAGCGAGAAGCGCAGCCGCACCGACGCGGCGGCGGGCGGCTGGAGGCGCACGCCGAGCAACCGGAGGAACTCCACGTACGCCTTCTCCGGCAGCCGGTTGAGCCGGTACAGCATCGTCTCGGTGAGGTGGGAGAAGACCTCCACCAGCACCATGCCCGGGTCATGCGGCGTGAGGTCCGTCCACTCGGGACACAGGGCGAGGATTCGCGAGCGCGCCTGCTCCACGAGCTGCGCGAAGCTCCGGTCGTCGAGCCGGGGTGTCGGCAGCGACGTCATGTCGGGCCTCCCGAGAGCGAGTAGGGATAGGCCAGCCGCTCCGTGCGGCCGGTGGAGCGCACGCGGTACTCGACGGACACGTCCAGTCGGAAACCGTCCTCCGCGCTCCGGGTGGCGTCCAGGTGCAGCACCTGGATGCGGGGCTCCCACCGGTCCAGGGCCCGGCGCACATAGTGGATGGCGAGCCCCGCCGTGGTGTCGTCGTTGTTGGCGAAGAGCAGCTTGTGCAGCTCACAGCCATAGTCCGGGCGCATGACACGCTCCCCAGGCACCGTGGTGAGCAGGAGCAGCACGGCCTGACGGATGGCGGCGTGCTCCTCCACCATCTCCACGCGGCCGGTGGGGGCCACGCGCAGGCCGGACTTCTCCGCCATCTCGAAGTCCGGGTGCGCGAAGCGCCAGGTGCGGAAGCGGGGCGCGCTCATCGCTCCTCCGTCACCAGCGTCTGGCCGGGCGCGTTGACCTTGTACTTCACGATGCCTGGCGGCGTGCCGTCCGTCAGCCCCATCAGCGTATCCAGGCACACGGGCTTGCCGTCGATGGTGACGAGCGTGGAGTAACCCTGCTGCACCTTCAACGTGGTGGTGCAGGGCTTGATGGTGGGGCCGATGTTGGGACACCCGCCGATGGGGCGTCCCTCCGGGTCCGCGCGCACCAGCAGCGGCCGGCGCTCCACCGTCACCCAGGGCTGCGAGTTCACGAGCCCCACCCGCCCCAGCTCATGGGCACACACCACCAGCGCGTCCACGGTCAGCAGCCGCATTCAGCCCCTCCGGAAGTCAATGGACCGTCCACGGATGACCACGTCCTGCCCCGGCGCTTCCAACTCCATCGCCACCTTCGAGTGCAGCCGCACCCCCTTCGGTGACAGCTCCAGGTAGCTGCCGGTGCCATCCTCCAGGCGCAGCGTGCGGCTCTCGTCGTCCAGCTTCAGCCGGTGCCCGCCCGTCGTCAGCAGCGTGTAGCGCCGCACCGAGCCGCCCTCGACACCCGCGTCCGGCGGCCCGCCTCCCCCATACAGTCCTCCCACCACCACGCCGCGCGCCGGGTCCTCGCCGCCCAGCGCGAGCAACACCGTGTCCCCCACGTCCGGCAGCAGCATCAGCCCCTTCCCGGAGCCTCCGCCCGCCGCCAGCACCTGCATCCAGTCCGTCTCCACGCCCCCGTACGCGGGCAGCGTCGCGCGCACGCGGCCCCGTCCGTCCGGGTCATCCACGCGGCTCACCACGCCCAGCGTCACCGCGGAGGCCCGTGCCCGGGGCCTGCGTGGGGGCGGCGCGGAGGACAGCTCCGAGACGAAGCCCTGCCGTGCGTCGATGCGATGCGTGACACTGGTGAGCACGTAGCGACCCGCCACCAGCGAGGCCACGCCCGCCACGTCCACCCGCGCGCCTGGCCGCAGCCGCGCGTCGCCCTCGGCCAGGGCGGTGAGCACCACCTCGCGCGCGCCGCGGTGGTCCAGCTCGGCCTGAGCCGCCGCCTCGACGTGGGGGATGCTCTCCGCCGCCTCGTCCACCAGCGAGCGCCGGGACTCTCCACCCACGCACTCCGGCGACACGCCCGCCGCCACGTCCCGTCCCACCCGGGGCACGTCCGCGCGCCCCACATGGGCCTCCGCGCGCAGCACGTCCCAGCCCTCGGCGGACACCTCGCGACAGGACGCGTCGCCATTCATCTCGATGGACGCCTCCAGCAACGACTCACCCAGGCGCAGCGACACGGGCGAGCCCTCGCCCTCCAGCGTCACCAGCCGCAGCGTGTCGCCGTGGAGCACGGGGAACAGCCCGCAGCGGTCCGCGTACTCCACCAGCAGCTCCAAGTCGGACTGGCCATGCTGGATGAGGTAGCGCCACAGCGGCCCGGGTGACGCCGCCTTCACGGAGAGCCCCAGCCCGGAGACGAGCTCCCGCGCCAGGTCCTCCAGCGTCACCTGCACGTGCGCGCGCACCGGCTGCCGCTTGCGCAGGCGGTGCAACACGTCATAGCCGCGCACCCGCACCTCTCGCGCCCCGCCCCGCGCATGGGAGAACTCGACGGCCGTCACCTCCCCGAGGAAGAGGTCCTCCAGCGACGACGAGGCCGCCACGCGCAGCGAAGTCCCGGGCGGAAGTCCCGACGTGGCGAGCACGCCGCGAGGGTCCGTGAAGGTCAGCTCGCACTGCGTGGGCAGCGCCAGTCGCTGCGACACCTGGATGGACGCGAGCGAGCGCAGGTCTCCCGTCGGCAGCGGAGCGCCGCCCACCTCGATGCGCAGCTCGGGCAGTCCCCGCACCTGGCTCACATCACCCTCCGGAGGGCCTCGGGGGTGGGCAGGCGCAGCACCTGTCCGGGGGGAACATGCGAGGGGTCGTCGATGCCGTTGAGCGCGGCGATGAGGCGCCACATCGACGGGTCGCCGTAGCGCTGGTGCGCGATTTCATCCAGGCGCTGTCCGGAGGCGGGCGTGCCGTCCTCGCCCTCCTGCGCCCCCAGCACCGTGTGCGCCTCGTAGTCCTCCGGCGTCAGGGCCGCCTCCACCGCCTCCGGGTCCAGCGGCTCGCCGCTCGTCACCGGCTCTCGGAGTCCCGTCTCGTCCTCCACGCGCACCAGTCGCAGGCGCAGCCACGAGCGACGCGGTGCCCCTGTCGCGGTGAAGTGCTCCAGCCGCTCCGCGACGGCGGCCACCACGCCGAGGAAGTTGAGCCGCTTGCCCCACACCATCCGCGCCAGCGAGGGCCGCATGCCTCCGTCCTCGCGCAGGCCGTTCTCCGCCAGCCGCCACAAGGGCTCTGTCAGCTCGCGCACGTCCTCCGTCTCCAGCGTGGAGCCGGACAGCGAGACGTCGAAGAGCAGGTCCAGCGTCATCTCGGTGGTGCCGCCTCCGGTGAAGAGCAGCGGGTCGTCCCCGGGCCCGCCCCACGGCAGCGAGCCCCCCAGCGCGCGCCTTGGACGCAGGCCCGCCTCCCGTCGCAGGACGAGCGTCTCCGGGTTGAGCAGACACCCGATGCGCTCACCGCCCGGTTCGATGAGGAAGGCCACGCGCTCCATCACTCACCCCGCTGCTCTCGCTCGAGCCGGCGCAGCCGCGCCCACTGCCGAAGCTCCTCGGTGACGTCCGGAGAGTCCGGAGACAGGGCGGAGGGGAGCTCCGGCCAGGAAGCCTGCTCGGGCGGGGCCGCGTCCTCGGAGGCACCCCGTGGCTCTTCTCCCACTGGGGTCGCGAAGCGCGAGGTGGAGGTCTCCTCCCGCGTGAGGGGACGCGCACCGCGCCAGCTGTCCTCCGCCGCCTCCGTCCAGGTGCGCGGCGCGAACGGAGCCGTGGACTCGTGGGACGCGTCCCGACGCACCGCCTCGAGCTCCTGCTCCTGGGGCTCGACCGGCCGTCGACGCCGCATCCACGGCTCGTCCGTGGGCCGAGGCGAGGCACGCTTCGGGGGCGCGGACACCACGCTCGCGCCATCGCGTTGCAGCGCCAGCGCCTGGGACGCGGAGATGCCCTGGGGAAACCCGGAGGCGCACAGGCTCCGCTCACGCTCCTCTTCGCCCAGCAGGGGCACACACACCTCGACGGGCGACGCGGGCGAGGAGGCCACCACCACCGGGTTGGAGAAGGGCTGCCCTCCCAGCATCAGCGAGGGGACGGGAGTGACGGGCACCTCGCCGGAGCGCCGTCCCGGCGACATGGAGACAGGCGTCACGGGAGGCGACGCGAAGGGAGGCGCGGGCGACAGGGGCTTCGCCTTCGAGGCCCACGACGGCTCCTCACGGGGAGCGCTCACGGAGCCCTCCCGGCCAGTGCCCGGGCCGCTGCTGTCGCGTCGCATCGACACCGGAGCTCCTGGCACCAGGGAAGCCTGGGGCGCGGCACGGCGAGCGGAGAGCTCGGGGAGCACGGCGGACCGCGAGGCCTCGCGAATCGGCGCGGACACCGTGGGCCGCGCGGAGGCGGACGTGTCGGTCGTGCCCGCGAGCAGCATCCGCGCCCGGAACGAGAGGTGGGCCTCGCTCACCGGGAGCGGCTCCTTCGGCTCCGGCAGTCCCTCCACGAGATGGGGCGCGACCTTGCGCACCCGGGCCACCCAGTCCGCGGGAGGTCCCCCGGCGCGCCGCCCCTGGATGTCGCGGAGCCAGTGCTCCGGTGGCCCCAGCCCCACGGGCGGCGCCGTCACCGTGACGGACGCGGCGGGGGAGCTGGCGCCCTCGGTGCCAGGGTGGCTCGCGGGCTCCGACGGCACGTGGGCCTGGGCGAGCGCGGCGGCGAAGTCGCTCTCCTCCTCGGAGAGGACGGACTCCGCCCACGCCTTCATCTTCCGGGCAACGGCGCGCAGCCACGCACCGGGCACGGGTCTGCGCGCGGGGTCAGCCACGGGTGATGGACTCGAAGACGAGGGTGAGTGAGTCGATGGCGATCTGCTGGCCGAGCGCATCCAGCGGCGCCGCCCGCCACTTCTTCGGCCACGCCTCGTTGAGGTTCCAGCGCATCTTCTCCGTCACCCCATCCATGTCCAGCAGCAGCACCGACACGTTCTTGCGCTGCGGCACCCCGTTCATCGACGCGAGGAACCAGTTCCACAGCTCCGGCGTCTGGGTGACGCCGTAGCGCAGCGTCATGTCGCCGTGCGTGACGGGCCCCGCCAGCCTGCGCGTCACCGGGCCCGCGCCGCCCTCGCGGTAGTGCAGCGCGGTGACTTCGACCTCCAGGCCGGTGCACTGGGTGAAGTGCCCCTCGTTCACCCCGTCGATGAGCAGCTTGAAGTTGTACTCGCGCAACGGGTCCACGGACGCGCCGGGCTGCGCGCCCGCCTCCTGCTCCGGGGGAGCCGCCTCGGGAGCCTTGGCCTCAGCCATTGGACACCTCCTCCACTTCCGCCCCGCCCGCGTGCTGGCCGATGCGGAAGATGATGAACTCCGCCGGCTTCACCGGCGCCAGGCCGATGACAGCGATGACCTGACCGGCGTCGATGGATTCCTTCGTGTTCGTCTGCTCGTCGCACTGCACGAAGAACGCCTCTTCCTTGGTGCGGCCCATCAGCGCGCCGTCGCGCCACAGCCGCAGCAGGAACGCGCTCACGTCGCGGTGGATGGACTTCCACAGCGTGGGGTCGTTCGGCTCGAACACCGTCCAGTTGGTGCCCAGGGCGATGGACTCCTCCACGAAGTTGAAGAGCCTGCGCACGTTGACGTAGCGCCACTCGCTGGCGGCGTCCGCCACCGTGCGCGCGCCCCACACCCGGATGCCGCCGCGCGGGAAGTAGCGGATGCAGTTGACGCCCACCTGGTTCAGCTCGCCCTGCTCCTCCGGCGTCACGTCGCGCACCAGCCGCAGGGCCCCGCGCACCACCTCGTTGGCGGGCGCCTTGTGCACGCCCCGGGTGACGTCCGTGCGCGCGTAGATGCCCGCGATGTGCCCGGACGGCGGCACGTTCACCATGGTCTTCCCATCGCCGAGCGGGTCCGGCGTGGAGAACCACGGGTAGTAGAAGGCGCCGTAGCCCTGGTCGGAGACGCGGCAGCGCATGCCGGGCCCCTCGTCGCCGGTGGAGACCTTGGTGAGGCGCTCCACCTCCTCCACGTCCTCGGGCGCGTCGAGGATGGCGATGCGGTCCCGCATCTTCTCGCAGTGGGACAGGAGCGCGTCCCATGCCGCCGCGTTCGCGAAGCCGGGCGCGGCCACCATGGCCACCTCGCTGACCTCTTCCAGCACCGCCACGCCCTGACGCTTGCGCGCGTCGCCGACGAGGCTCTCGCTGTCGCCGATGTTGACGATGAAGCAGCGCCGGCCACCGTTCTCGAAGAAGCCGTACACCGCGCGGGCCAGGGGTGTGCCCGGCGTGCCCGGCGGCGCGAACTCCTTCACGAACTGCGCCCAGCCATTGACGGGCACCGCCTCATTCAGCCGAGCATCCCGGGCAGGGGCTCGGCCCACGAAGGCCGCGGTGGTGGTGCCCACGCCCTGGATGGAGCGTGTCCCACTGGGAACCTCCTCCACATAGACGCCGGGCGTCAGGTAGTTCGGCACGTCAGTCCTCCTTCAGCGGCAAGCGAATGAGCAGCGGTTGAGGCTCGGAGGCGAGCGCCTCCGGACCCAGTGCGAGCAACTCCCCCTTCGCTCGCACCTCCAGCCGCCCCAGCGTGGCCACTGGCGGCACGCGGGGAAAACGAAAGCAGCCCTTGTCGTCGGTGCGGGTGACCAGGCTCAGCCCGGGCAGCTCCACCAGCGCGCCGGGGATGGGCACGTCACCGGGCCCGACGACGCAGCCGAGCAGCGCCTCCGCGGGCACCGCCTGGGTGATGACGGGGAAGCGCACGCGATGGACGACAGGCTGCGGGCGCTCGCGCCGCACGGACAGGCGCACCCGGAAGCCGGGACGCGGGGGGACGCGCAGGCCCGCCCAGACGGTGGCGGGCACGGGCGTGAGGTCCACCTCGAACTCCGCCTCCTCCATGGCCGAGAAGACCAGCTCCCCGAGCAGCCGGTGCGCGAGCTCCGGCGACTCCGCGCCCGCGGTGACCAGGTAGCAGACGGAAATCTGGAGCGGCACACGTCGCCCACCTCGCGCTGGAGGCGCGGGCCCCAGCTCCAGCAGATAGAGACACACGCCTCGCTCGACGGCCTCCCGGTCCGGGACACCCAGATGCACGGGTGCTTCGCCGGCGATCCGGCCTGCCCACGACTTCAATCGCAGATCGACTTCGTCGATCATCCGGTCCCCCCGAAGGTCCTGGGCCGGTGCTCACGTGCCTGCATCGACAGTGACGTCCGGGCTCGCAAGGTCGCACCGGCTGCGGGGCGCGGTAAGTGGTCCGAAGGATGGAGCCGTCGTCGATGTCTCAACACGCTGACGCGCGCGACACGCGCTTCGTCGGACGGAGCACAGAGCCAACGCGAACTCGTGAACCGAACAGGTGGGCCCCCCGCACACCTCCACCGCGCGCGGCTCCGATGGACGCGCATGTCCGTGAAGCGCGCTTCGCACACGAGGCCACCAGGAATCGCCGCCCGAGCGTTATCTTCGCGACCCTCTTCGCCGAGCCTCCATGCGCCGACTGCTCTGTCTTCCCCTCCTCCTGGCCACCCTCGCGCAAGCCCAACCGCGCGACTTCGCCGCGCCGGACGCCTCGTCACCCGAGGCGCTGGCCCAGGCCCTGCCCACGCTCGCGCGTGAGGTGCTGGCGGTGTACTCGGAGCAGGACACCGACACGCGCCTGGGGCACCTGTTCCGACTCCAGCTCGCGGCGGGAGACTTCACCGGAGCGCTCGAGTCCCTCCGCGCGCTGCGGCCCCTGCGCGAGGCGAACTCGCCCGTGAAGGGCATCACCTTCCTTCAATACGAGGCCCACGCACGCGCGAAGCTCGACCAGGCCGCGCACGGCACGCCGTACGCGAAGGCGCTGCGCACGGCCTTCCAGGAGACCTTCGGCGCGTTGGATGACCGCACCGCCTACCAGGCGAAGGGCATGTTCCGGTTCGACCTGGAGCGCGCGCGCAAGGAGCTGGAGGCCGGTGTCGAGGAGGCGAGGAGGTCGGGCCGCGTCCCGCTCGCCCAGGCCCTGGAGCTGGTGCGGCGCTACCAGGTGCACCAGGGCTTCCAGGAGCTGCTCCCGGAGGCGGCGGCCTTGTGGGCCGAGGACGACGCGCGTCGCTACCTCATCGACCGCGACGTGAGGGTGCGCACGCCGGACGGGGCGTCGGTGTCCGTCCTCGTGGCGCGCCCCCGCGGCGCAACCGGTCCCCTGCCCGCGGCGATGTCCTTCACCATCTACGCCAGCGACGACAACCTCCGTGAGGCGGTGCGCTCGGCGGCGAATGGCTTCGCGGGGGTGACGGCGAACACGCGCGGCAAGCGGACGAGCCCCCAGGCGCCCGTGCCCTTCGAGCACGACGGCGACGACGCCATCGCCGTCATCGACTGGGTGAGCCGCCAGCCGTGGAGCGATGGGCAGGTCGGCATGTTCGGCGGCAGCTATGAGGGCTTCACCCAGTGGGCGGCGGCGAAGCGAGGGCACCCGGCGCTGAAGACCATCATGCCGTCGGTCCCCGTCGCGCCGGGCATCGACGTGCCGATGCAGGGCAACGTCTTCCAGAGCTTCTTCTACAAGTGGCCGCGCTACGTCACGCTCGACAAGGGCCTGGCGGACGCCGACTACTTCGATGCCGCGCGGTGGGACGCGCTCGACGAGCGCTGGTACCAGAGCGGCGAGCCCTACCGCGCCCTGGAGCGACTGGACGGGCGGCCCAATCCCTTCTACCAGCGCTGGCTGAAGCACCCGAGCTACGACGCCTACTGGCGGAAGATGATTCCGTATCGCGAGGAGTTCGCGCGCATCCGCATCCCCGTCCTCACCACCACGGGCTACTACGACGGCTGCTCCCTGAGCGCGATGTACTACCTCACCGAGCACCTCAAGTACGCGAAGGACGCCAACCACACGTTCGTCATCGGCCCGTATGACCACGTTGGAGCGCAGCGCTTCTCCAGCGATGAGCTGATGGGCTATCGCATCGACCCCGTCGCGCGGCTCGACGTGGGAGAGCTGCGCTACCAGTGGCTGGAGCACGTGCTGCGCCACGGGCCCAGGCCCGCGCTGCTCAAGGACCGCATCAACCACCAGGTGATGGGCGCGAACACGTGGAAGCACGCGCCCGACCTGAAGGCCCTGAGCAACAGCTCGCTGGAGCTGTACCTGGACCCCGCGCCCTCGGGTGACACGCACCGGCTCGCGCTGACGCCTCCCGCGCCGGGCACCGTGCTCCGTCAGCGCATCGACTTCAAGGACCGCTCGGAGGGGAGGCACTCCGAGCCCGCGCGCATCGTCGACACCACGGTGGACGCGCGCAATGGCTTCACCTTCGTCAGCGAGCCGCTCGATGCGCCCGTGGAGGTCAGCGGCCTGTTCTCCGGCCAGCTCGACTTCATCACCAACAAGAAGGACTTCGACTTCAACGTGGTCCTCTTCGAGCGCACGCCCCAGAGCGAGTACTTCTACTTGTCGTATGTGCTGGCGCGCGCCAGCTACGTCGCGGACCGCACCCAGCGACGCCTGCTCACGCCGGGCAAGCCCCAGCGCCTGACGTTCCAGAGCGGCAGGATGACCAGCCGCCAGCTCGCCGCGGGGAGCCAGGTCGTCGTCGTGCTCGCCATCAACAAGCAGTCGCAATCACAACTCAATTACGGCACCGGCAAGGACGTCAGCAGCGAGTCCATCGCCGACGCGAAAGTCCCGCTCGACATCGCCTGGCTCGGCGGCAGCCGCATCACCCTGCCCCTGTGGCGCAAGCCGCCCACGAGCCCTCCGGACCGCGCCCCGCACTGAGCGCGACCGCACCCTCACAGGCAACGTTTTGAGTCCCTACCTGTCACGTATGCCGTGGCGGGTATGAACCGACCCCTCGGGCTCTTGGCTCGCCCGCAGGGGAGCGGCCTTCGTCCAAGCACCCCATACGATTCCCGTTTCACCGGAAAAGCCAGTCAGAGCTTCCAACCTTGGGGGTCCTTGTCGCAATGCGTTAGCGGGCGCTATGTCGGAAAGAAAGGGAATCAATGGTTCTGGGGGGCCGGCAGACAGCGTCGAGACAACCATGACATCTCATCCTTCATCCGACAGTACCCTTCCTGCCGAGCCGCGAAGCTGGCAACCCAGGACTGCCTGGAGCGTGGCCCAGGTCCTCGCGACGGTGGGCGCGTATCTGTTGCTCACGGCCGCCAGCTACGTGGCCCTCGCGCACTCGGTGGCGGCGGGGCTCGGGCTCGCGGTGCTCGCGGGCATCACCCTGGTCCGGGTCTTCATCCTCCAACACGACTGCGCGCACCGCTCGCTGTTCGCCCGGCCCTCCATGAATGACAGGGTGGGGATGGCGCTGGGGCTGCTGACGTTGGCGCCGCACGCGTACTGGCGGGCCATGCACCTGGTCCACCACAGCACGAGCGGGGACCTGGAGCGGCGAGGCATCGGCGACATCGTGACGATGACAGCCGACGAGTACCGCGCGCTGAAGCCCGCCGCGCGCCTGCGCTACCGCCTCTATCGTCACCCCGTCGTGTTGTTGGGCGTGGGGCCGTTGTTCCAGTTCCTGCTGCGCTTCCGCATGCCGGGCATCGTCGCGAAGGAGCGCAGGCCGGAGCGCCGCTCCATCGCGGTGACGAATCTGGTGCTGCTCGCCCTGCACCTGGCGGTCCTCGCCTTCGGTGACTGGCCGAGGTTCCTCGTCGTGCACCTGGTCGTCACGCAGGTGGCCGCGGGCCTGGGCATCTGGCTCTTCTTCGTGCAGCACCAGGTGGAGGAGCCCTATTGGGTGCCGCATGCGCGGTGGACGTTGAAGGACTCCGCGTTGAAGGGCAGCAGCTACCTCATGCTGCCGCGCGCGCTGGAGTGGACCTTCGGCGCCATCAACCTGCACCACGTGCATCACCTGAAGCCGCAGGTCCCCAGCTACCTGCTGCGCGACTACATGGAGCGCCACGACTTGAGTGGCCATGGCATCCGCCTGGGCACCCTGGAGTCGTTCAAGGCCTTCCAGCTCAAGGTCTACGACGAGTCGCTGGGTCGCATGACTGGCTTTCCCCCCACCCCACCTCGGGGCGCTCACGCGCTCCTGACGGGCTCGTCCGCCACGCCTCCGGGCCGGATGGACCGCCTGCTCACCCTCTCCAGCGAGGAGCGCTGAAAATGCCTGACTTCATCCATGTCCTCCTCGGCCTCGCGCTGGGCTACGTCATCTCGTCCTACGTCGAGTCCTTCATGCACGAGTACGTGTCCGACGCGCGCCCGAAGGCGGTGCGCGCCTGGTCCCGCGCGCCGTGGCTGTTCCGGCCGCTCATCAACACGCACTTCTCGCACCACACCATCCACCACGTGAGGACGTTCCGGAACGACCACATCACCCAGTTCCGCAGCGAGGACGAGAAGCAGAAGCTCACCGAGGAGCTGGTCCAGCGCGGCAAGCACGGGCTCACCATCATCCGGGGCGCCTTCGCCACGCGGCTCCACGGCGAGGGGGCGTTCGTCTTCGTCTCGCCGCTCGTCATCTTCTTCCCGCTGTTCTACTTCACGCTCAAGCCCATCGGCTTCCTGGCCGGGTGCGTGACGCTGCTGTTGCCGCCCTTCATGAGCCACTTCGTGCACCCGTACCTGCACCGGCCCTTCGAGGAGGGCCAGCGCACGGCGCCCCGGTGGCTCGCGTGGTTCCTGGGCACGCGGTATGGCCGGGCCATCTACCGCAACCACTTCCTGCACCACCGCTATGGCGGCGTGTCGAACTTCAACCTGGTGCTGGGCGCGGACTACGTGCGGGGCCGCACGCGCGTGCTGACGCCCAAGGACCTGGAGGTCATGGCGAACATCGGCATGCCCCTGCCCGAGGACGCCGCGGTGCCGCCGGCCGAGGCCCTCCGTGGCTGAGCTCCTGAGCGCGTTCGAGGCGCCCTGGTGGCTGCGCTCCTCGCACGTGCAGACGGTGGTGCCGCACCTGGACCCGCGCCGCTACGACGTGGCGTCCGAGCACGTCCGGCACGAGCTGCCGGACGGTGACTTCGCGGACGTGCACTGGCTGAACCGCGAGGGGACGGGGCCGCTGTTCATCCTGCTGCCGGGCATGCAGGGCACGCCGAACTCCATCTACATCCGCGCCCTGCTGTGGGAGCTGTCCCAGCGGGGGCTGCGAGCGGCGGTGCTGTGCCACCGGGGTGGAGCACTCGCCAACCGTCGGGCGCCGTTCTACCACGCGGCCTTCACCGAGCACCTGGCGTGGCTCATCACCACCCTGCGCGAGAAGGAGCCCCGCACGCCGCTGTACGCGGTGGGCTTCTCGCTGGGCGGCAGCATGGTGATTCGCTACCTCGCCGAGACGGGGCACCACAGCCACCTGAAGGCGGCGGCGGCGGTCTCGCTGACGTTCGATTTGTCCAGCACGGCCCGGCGCGCGTGCGAGGGCATCAATCAGCTCTACCAGCTGCGCGTGCTGCGCTCCTATCAGCGCGTGGCGCGGCTCAAGGCCCACCTGCCGGAGTACGTGTCACGCCTGGACGCGCTGAAGGGGCTGCGCAGCATCCGCGACTTCGACGAGGTCTTCACCGCGTCCCTGCACGGCTTCGACGACGCGGAGGACTACTACCGCCGCTGCAGCAGCCGGCAATTCCTCGCGGGAATCGAGACGCCCTTCCTCATCCTCAATGCCGAGGATGACCCCCTGGTGGCGCGCGACACCCTCCCCGCCGCGAAGGAGCTGCGCGGGCATGTCCGCCTGGAAGTCACGCCGCACGGTGGGCACCTGGGTTTCATGTACCGACAGCCTTCCGGGCTTTGTTACTATCCGCCGTCCCGCCTCATCTCGTTCTTCTTGCAGGAGCAGCGCGAAGCACATGAATCTCTATCTCAGGCTGTTGTGGGTCATGCTGTCTTCGATTTGGAAGCCGGAGATGCGCGTGGAGGCGTTGACGAGCACGCTGGAAAAGCGCGTGTGGCTCAATGACCTGGACCTGAACCTGCACATGAACAATGGGCGGTTCCTGACGGTGTGTGACTTGAACCGGGTGGACCTGTTCATCCGCACGGGCCTGCTGGCGCTGATGATGAAGAACAAGTGGGCGCCCATCATCGTGCGCCACACCATGGACTATAAGAAGTCGCTGCCGCCGTTCCGGAAGTACACGGTGTCGATGACGATTGCGCGCTGGGACGACAAGTACTTCTACGCCACGCACCAGTTCATCTCGAACGGCAAGGTGGTGGCGGAGGGCGAGTCCACCGCCGTCATCCTCGGCAAGAAGGGCGTCATCCCGCCCGCGCAGGTGATTGAGGCCGTCAACGCGCGCCAGGGCCGCACCGAGGCGCTCCCGAGCTGAAGCGTCAGAGCGGCCGACAGAACCGGGGCTGGAGGGGCGTGGTCAACAGCACGCCCTCCGGCAGGGCCGTCGACTCCTTCCACGTCGTCACGCGCGCGGGAAACAGCCGGGCCTCCTTGTCGACCTGCACGATGAGCCCCCCGTCCGGCAGCGCCAGCAACGAAGCACCGCCGGGCCCTTCATGGATGCGCACGCGCTTGTTGTCGCTGGTGATGCGCTCCACGACATGGCGGAGGATGCTCGTCGGCTCCGGCGTCGAGGCATCGCACCAGAACTCCACGGCCGACACCCAGAGCGCGTCTCCCACTGTCACGGCCTGGAGGAAGGGCTGCTTCGCGGGCACGGTGTTGTGCGGGAGGCTCCGACGCGTCGACGCCTGGACGAGCGCCTTTGCCTCCCTCACCCAGCCCTCGGGGAGCCCGAGCAGCACGGAGCCCTCGGAGATGAGCTCTCCCTGGGCAGACACGGAGCGATTGCTCCGGCTGCTCTCGGTGGCCACGTCACGCCACCCGCTGAACTGGGGGAGCGAGGGGTTGGTCTGGTCGCTGTTCTGGACGCGGAAGGCCCACTTGCCTTGGACTTCGCTCCACTGGAGCGCCTGCGGACCGCGGTAGTCCGGAGTGGGGCTGCGCACGGGAGTCGTCGGGCTCCCTGTCACGGCGTCACGGACGCTCACCTCCAGGTCCGTGAGCATCGACGGCAGGCCGAGCCCGAGGCTTCCCCGGACGAGCAGCACGCTCGCGCGGTCGGTCGACAGGCGCGCGGTGATGACGCCGGGCTCCAGCGGTCCCGCCGGAACGAAGCGGTGCTGCTTGGGCAGATAGGCGCCCGCGCGGAGCAACGCGGGAGGCGGCGTCACATAGGCCTCCGAGCCATCACCCTCCTCGCTCCGTGGCGCCGAGGGTTTCCACCACACCAGGGGGAGGCCCTGGGTCAGCGCCGCGCGCCAGGAGGACTCGAGCTGAGGCAGTCTCGCGGCCAACGCCCGTCCCGGCTCGCTCTCACGGAGCGGCGCGAGTCCGGCGTCCGTCGCCCAGAGGGAGGCGAAGCGCGGGAGGTCGGACTGGAGGAGCGCTTCGAGGTCCCGTGCCGCCGCGACGAAGTCCTTCCGTCCCACGGCCGAGCGCACCGGATGCAACGCTGACTCCGTGTCCCGAGGAGCCTGAGCGGGGTCCACGCCGAGCAGCACCGGGCCCGCCGGAGAGGACGGGGCGGCGGATGCTGCCCCTACCGCAGGTTGGGGCACAGCGCCCGTGAGGGGCTGCGCGGTCGCGGCAGGCGGCGTGGATACGGACTGTTGAGGACCAGCTCCCGCCATGGGCTGGGCAGCGGCGGGCGGCGACGTCCGCGCGGATTGCGGCTGAGGCTTTGGCTCCGTCGAGGCCGGTAGGGTGCTCGGCGACGCCACCGGGGACCGCTCCGGGGGGACAGGCACGGTCGAGGACGACTCGGCGGCGACCGCCTGCCGACAGGCACCGGTCAGCAGCGGCAGCACCACCATCCATCCCAGCACCCGACGCCCCATGGACGACCTCCAGCGACTCCCGAGCGACGCGGGCTTGTGTCGGGCCTCCTTCACGGAGGGGCTCGCCACGGTGAGCCCCCATCGCTGACCTCGCCCGGGGTGTCGTCGTTCCTCGCGCACGCGCATGGGGACCATCTTGGCACCGACTCAGGGCGCGTGCAGGTGGAGGCGCATCTGCCCCAGCTCCGCCTGGAGCGTGGCGAACTCGGGGGTGGCGGCCGTCAGCTGCGCATCCGTGGCCGCCGTCGCCGCGCGCAGCCGCGTCAGCCACTCCCGGCTGTTGGCCGTCGCGTCCACCTGGGGTCGAGTCGCTCCGTCGGCGTCCTGCAACATCTCCAGCACCACCGAGCCCGCGCCCTCGCGGTTGTTCAGGTACGTCACCACCCGCTGCACCGTCTGGAAGAACTCGAACCAGTTCGCCGCCGTGGTGCCATTGCCGGGGCGCACGTCCACGGCGTTGCCCGCGAGGTGCTGTCCCGCCCGAGCGCTCAGCGCGTTGACCTCCAGCGCCACATGGCTCAGCACCACCGTGACGCCGTGCTGACGGTCGTTGATCATCTCCAGGGCATCCAGCAGGCGCATCCGGAAGCGCGTCGTCTGCTGCGGCGCCGCGGCCAGCGCCGTCAAATCACAGAGCCGGTCCACCGTGACTTCGTAGAGGTTGTCGTTCCACCGGACCTCCGCGTACCCCTGCGGCGGCGCCACGGAGGGCACGGGATTCACGAAGCGCACCACGTACCCGTTCTCCACGGCGATGGTGCTCGACACCTGTCCACGCGTCTTGTCCTGCGAGCGCAGAATCTGCTCGTGCCGCGTGACGCGCTCGTTCATCCACTGCATGAACACGAGCGGGTGCAGGTGCCAGACATGCGAGTCGCCCAGGAAGGGCCCGATGACGGCCTCGGTGGCGACGCCCTGCATGTCCGTGTGGAAGCACAGGGGCCGGATGTTCGCCTCCCATTGCTCGCTCGTCAGGGCCTGCGTCAGCTCCACCTCGACGGCCGGCTGTCCCACGACGAGGCTCTGGCTGAGCTGCTCGCGCGTCTCCAGGCTCCACTCGCTGCGGAAGCGCACGGCCATCTGACGCAAGTCGCTCACCGCGGTGCGGACATCGACCTGGGTGATGGGCGGATAGCCCCGCCCCTGGAGCCAGTCATCCAGCGCGGGCACCTCGCAGACCAGGTCCTCCGTGGTGTCCTCCATCCGGTTGGCCGCCTCCACCCACGGGCTGTCGGCGAACAGGGACACGTCCGCGGTGGTGAAGACCTCCACGTGCACCGTGGGCCCATACACGGGACCCGAGGCGTCGAGCCCGGTGATGTACGTGCCCGAGTGGCCCATCAGGTCACTGAGCAGCACGGGCTGGTCGGGATAGAAGATGTCGCCGTTGTCCGGCGCCTGCTCCGTCGGATGGTCGATGAAGTAGTGGTTGAGCCAGTCCGGATGGGCCGCGTAGTCGACCACCGCCGCCCCCGCGGCGCTCCGCGCAATCACCTGCGGTCTCAGGTGCATGTAGAGGGAATAGACGGTTTCCGTGGAGTCGGCTCCGTAGTCGACCTCCCCCTCGCGGTTCGCGTCCTCGCGCACGTGCACCTCGTGGCGCACGAGCACGAAGCAGCGGCTGTAGCGAGGCTCGACCCCCTGCACCAGCCCGTTGACGACGCGCGCGGCGACGATGCGGCCATTGGCCATGGCGTAGACCGGCCGCGCGTTCTCCCCCGAGGGCAGGTGGATGCCGCCGTGCCACAGGCGGTTGAGGCCCACCGGGAAGTAGCCACCACCCGCGCCCTCGCAGGCGGTGAAGTAGCTGTCGCGACGGTTGGCGGCGTTGTACGCCGTCATCGCGATGTAGTCGGCGGAGCGCGCCGTCTCCAGGTAGTTCAGCGCCCGCGTCGTGTCGTCCAGGTTGACGGGGTACCACCACTCGTCGCTGATGCCGCGCTTGAGCCGGTAGAAGTCCATGGACGCGCCCGGGTCCGAGCGGTCCGCCTGGATGTTGTTGTGCCCGATGAGGCCCTGGAAGGAGCGCACCCGCTCCTTGTTCTGGAGCACCGCGGGCGTGTTCACCTCGATGAGGTCCTGGACGTCAATCCAGGGCTGCTCGACGCCGGTGGCCGGGTGCAGCAGGAAGGCCTTCGGGATGCGATTCATCTCGCACATGCACTTCGCCCACTTCACCAGCGTCTGGTACTGCTCCTCGGTGAAGAGCACGTCCAGCGGGTACGTGGCGCGGTTGTCATTGCGCTCGTCGTCGAACGTCGCGACCTTGATGTAGTAGTAGGCGCGATTGGCGCTGGTGCTCTGGAGCACCGTCCCGCCATTGATTTTGCCCAGCTTGTAGCGGCGCGTGCCGCCCGTCTTCGAGCCCGGGTGGGTGCTGTAGTTGCACTCGGCGGGGACAACCGTCACCGTCTGGAAGTCGATGCCAGGATAGCCATTGACGCTGTATTGCGTGGGGCCCTGCTGAATCTTGCCGAAGCGCGCCAGCTCCACGCCGATGGACGTGAGGTTGACGAAGCTGTACTGCCCGGTGAAGTCAGGCGAGCCACCTACGTGGTTGGTGCGGACAATCATCTCCTCGCACTGGTACAGCGTCCCATCCAGGTCGATGTTGAAGGTCGCGCCGAACCAGTCGGAGCCATTGAGCTGCCAGTTCCCCGCCACCCAGCCGTGGGTGTAGTGCAGGGTGATGGTCCGCGTAACGTTGCGGTGGCGAGTCGCCGCGTTCCACGCCGGGGTACTCGCGGACGGCTGCTGGTCTCCCACCGCGGTCAACACATCGGTACGTCCGTAGAGTCTCAGGACTTCCGGAACGGGCATGGTGGCTCCACGCGAGCTGAGGGCAGGACAGCCGCCTCAGACAGAGAAGAAGAAGGTGTGGCGCGGGGTGATGGGCAGATAGCTGCGCTGGTAGCTGGCCTGGGCCCCGTAGAGCTGCGCGCCCGGAGGGCTCTGGCGCGAGAAGTCCGGCGGCGGCTCCTCGAAGAAGACCAGCTCCACGCGGCGGTTGACCTGTGAGCGCAGGTTGTCCTGGCCCTTGCCTTCGATGGGCCAGTCCTCGCCGCACCCGAGCACCTCGGGCGAGGCGAAGCTCAGCGCGCCCCGCGCGGCCTTCAGGTCCACGCGTCCGGCGACATACGTCTCGTAGAGCTGGAAGACGGCCTTCCAGTCCTCCACGCCCGGCGCGCGGGAGTCCGGCGGCTTCGAGCCGTGCACGGCCTCCACGGCCTTGCGGAACGCCTTGAGCGCCGCCGTGGTGCGCGCCCCGTGCTTGCCATCGATGCCGCCCGGGTCGCAGTCCCAGCCGTACTCGTCCGCCACCCAGGTGAGCACCGTCTGATAGTCCTGCACGGTGTGCTCGGCGCACGAGGACGCCCAACCCTCCTTGTCGCCCGTCAGGAAGAGATGGACGTTCTGCGCGCGGGCCTTCGACAGGGCGCGGTTGGAGCCATCCCCTCCGACGCTGTCGGTGTGCCCGGCGACGAGCAGGGTCTGCTTCTTCTCCAGCGCGTACTCGAGCGCGCGGATGACACACGTCAGTCCGCCGGTGTGCCCCTCGCGCCAGTTCTCGCGCGCGTGAGGCGCGGGCAGCAGCACGGCACTGCCGGAGTGGAAGGTGAGGTCGTCCAGCTCCACCACGACAGCCGCGCGGCGCTTGAGGACCAGGGTGTGGGCCTCACCCGTGGGCAACCCGAGGCCCGACGTGAGTTTCCGCGCGGTGACCTTGTTGTGAGACATCCTCGCCCCCCGGACCGCTGTTGTTGGAAGCTGAACTCTAATCGCTCTTTCACCGCGCGTGCGAGTCCTCCGCGCAAGAAGTCGGCGCACGAGGAGGAAGCGCGCCCATCATTTTCATCCCCGCGGCTTCCGTTTCAGCGCCCGCCGCCGAATGATGGTCGACGGGCCGGACTTCCTTCGTGGAACAGCACATGACGATGGCAACACCTTCGACGAGACGACGTGCGGCATCCCTCCGACGACATGGGTCGGCCCTTGCCTGCATCTTGGCGGTCGGCACCGGCGCGGCCGCCCAGGCCCAGGAGCCAGCGGGCGCGGAGCCCTACCGCCTGGGCCTGCTGGTGGACGCGGGCGCACCCCATGGCATCGGCGTGTCCGCGGTCTTCAAGCCCCTGCCCTGGCTGCGGCTGCAGGCGGGGCCCACCACCAACACGCTGAGCCTGGGTTTTCGTGGCGGCCTGAGCATCCTTCCGATGGACACGTTCATCTCCCCCTCCATCAACGCGGAGGGCGGGCATTACTTCGGCTCCGACTACAACGACGTGGTGGACTGGCTCGGCGCCACGCCCACGTCGGCGACGTCGGCCATCCGTGACATCAGCTACGACTACGTCGCCGCCAGCGTGGGGCTCGAAATCGGCGCCGCCAGCCGGTTCAACTTCTTCCTGCACCTGGGCTTGAGCTACGTGCGCATGGGCGTGGACGACGCGAGCGCGCTCATCGCGGAGGCCACGGACGACTCGGACATCACCGCGCGAAACCTCACCCTGCGCGCCACCATCCCCTCCGTGAAGGTGGGCTTCCTCTTCTATTTCTTCTGAGTCTGGAGACACACCATGCGAACGAATACCTTCCGCGCCCTGGTGCTCTCCACCTGTGCGCTTGTCGCGACCGGCTGCGACTCGCTCTTCTTCATCGAGGCGGAGGCCGAGGAGATCTGCAAGGCCGAGCCTGACGTCGACTTCCCCGCCGCCCTGCCCGGCACCCTCAACCTCCAGTACTCGCTGGACTTCCCGCTGGGCGACTTCGACGAGGCGCTTCCCCAGGACACCGACGTGGAGACGGAGCTTCGGCTCAAGGTCTTCGAGGTGACGTCCAGCACGGACCTGAGCGGCATCGAGCGCGCCAGCGTCTCCGTGGTCCGCCCGGGCACCAGCGAGAGCCTCCTCATTGGCGAGTACCGCCGCACCAACACGTCGCCCACGCAGTCCATCCGGCTCACCGGCAGCGGCGCGGTGAACCTGCTGGACATGGCCCGCGAGGACTCGCTGGAGCTGGTCTTCGACGCCCGGGGCTCGCTGCCCACGCGGGACTGGAGCGCGCGGCTGGAGGCGTGCGCGGGCGTGCGCGCCAGGGCGAACTACTTCGACCTGGTCTTCTAGGTCCGCGTCACGGGTGCGCGGGGGACGCGGACGTCAGGCGCTCCCCCGTGCCCACGGGCACCACCGGTACCGTGGAGGCCGAGGGCTGCACGCCCAGGTGCTCGCGCCGCGTGCCCAGCAGGTTGTCGAAGAACGGGTGCGTCACGCACCAGTTCGCGTTCTGGTCCGAGCCCAGGTGGTGGTCGTAGTGCCAGGGCAGGTGCTCGCGAGCCCACTTCGGGTCCAGGTGCGCGCGGCGGTGGACCCGGTAGTAGTTCACCGCGCAGGCCCACACGGTGCCCACGAAGAAGGGCGCCACCGGGAACAGCGGCGCATGCGCCAGGGCCACGGCGGCCAGCCCCAGGAGCTCCTTCGTCTGGGCGGACCACGTCCACAGCGAGCGCAGGTACTGGTCATCCAGCATGTCGTGCTTGCGGGACGCCTGGTGGTGCTCGTGCCAGTGGAAGCCCCAGAAGCTTCCCCGGTGTCGTCCCAGGCCATGCAGCACGTACTTGTGCAGCGCCCATTCACCGAAATTGGAGTACGCCCAGCCTAGAGGGATGCCGATCATCGTCGCTCTCCAGCGGGGCGCCCGGCCGACTCCCCGCCCTCGATATCATGACTATTTGGTCACTCTTTATCTATCACGCAATGAGTCGGAGCGCACGATGGTGAGCCGCGACGGCACGAGGGACAGGGGCGTGGAGGCGGACAAGCGGCCGGGGAGGCCGGGTGGCCGGAGGGAGACGGCGCGGCGGGAGCGAAAGAAGGAGCTGGAGGACGCGGCGCTGCGGCTCTTCGTGGAGCGGGGGCTGGACGCGGTGACCATCGACGACATCACCCAGGCCGCGGGCGTGGCCAAGGGGACGTTCTACCGGTACTTCGTCGACAAGGCGGCGTTGGTGGAGGCGCTGCTGGAGCCGGTGCGGGGCGAGCTGCTCTCGGGGCTGGAGGCGTGCGGCCAGGCGCTCGGGAAGGCGCGCGGGGTGGAGGCGATGTTCGAGGCGTACCGGGCCATGGCGGCCGTCATCGCGAGCGCGCTGTTGCAGTACCCGGGGGTGGTGCGGCTGTACCTCCAGGAGAGTCGGGGGCCGGCGGTGGGGGCACGTCAGAAGGTGGCGGAGCTGGCGCGGGAGGTGTCGCGGCACGCGGTGGACATCACCCAGAAGGCGCACACGCATGGGCTCTTGCGGCCGATACGGCCGGCGGTGAGCGGGCTCGCGGTGGTGGGGGCGGTGGAGCGGTTGTTGCTGGCGGTGTTGAGCGAGGAGGACATCGGCAATCCGCTGGAGTTGCCGGATGCGCTGACGACGCTGGTGTTGGATGGGCTGCGAGTGCCGCCTGGGACACGCGCGGGGGGCCGGAAGTTGGACGGAGGGGCCAAGCGCACTTAAGGGTGGAGTGTGGCGCGCAAGCGGGCCCTGGGTGGCTTCAGCATTCCGTGGTGGGCGTGGGTGGGGCTGGCGGCCGTCGTGCCGGTGGTCCTCATCAACGGGGCCATCTCGTGGCTGGGTGACACGCATGTGTCGCCGTTGTCGCTGTCGTTCCTGGAGATGAAGGTGAACGCGCTGCGCACGTATGTGGCGCACCGGCCGTCGTGTCTGTGGGATGGGCACGAGCCGTTGGAGCCGCTCATCGCGCAGGCGGAGCGGCGGCACGGGCTGCCTCCGGGGTTGTTGCAGGCGTTGGTGCTGGTGGAGTCGGAGGGGCGGGTGCACCGCATCTCTCCGGCGGGAGCGATGGGGCCCGGGCAGTTGATGCCCACCACGGCGGTGATGTTGAAGGTGGAGGACCCGTTCGACCCGGCGCCCGCGCTGGATGGGAGCGCGCGGTATCTGGCCGAGCAGCTGCGTCGGTTCCGCGACGTGAGCCTCGCGGTGGCCGCGTACAACGCGGGGCCCGGCTCCGTGAATGGGCGGGTGCCGAGGAATGGGGAGACGGAGTACTACGTGCCCAAGGTGCTCGCGGCGTGGGTGCACACGAGGCCGCCGGAGCCGCCTCGCCCTGCGCCCGTCGTTGCTGCCCGTGCTCGGCCCGTGGTGGCCACGGTGGCGAAGCCCGTGGCGCCTGTGCGGCCCGCTGTGGCGCCGGTGAGCAAGAAGGCCGTGGCGGCGAAGCCCGTGGCGCCCGCGCGGCCCAAGGTCGTTGCCAAGCCTGCGCCAGCACGCACCACGGTGGTCGCCAAGCCCGTGGCGCCCAAGGCGAAGCAGAAGACAGAGGCTGCTCCCGCGAAGGCGCCAACGCGCGCGACGCAGGCGAAGCCCACTGTCACCGTGAACACGCGCCCGGGCTGAAGCCTCCGGAGTCGTCGCAGCAGCGCCCCCCGTGTGTGAAGACCGGGCCCTACCTCTTTGAATCAGCCTCGGGAGAGCGCAACAGCACGGCGGATACCTGCCCGGCATCCGAAAGCGAGCAGATGATCGCTTGTTCTGATGAAGCTCCCCCGCGAACGAAGTCACTCACGGCGAGGCCAACCCCCAGGGGGCCACTCGCCGCACCAATCTCTCCCAGGCATTCCGCTGGAATGGTGAGCCGACAGCGGTCGAAGTCGACGTGTGGATTGAGCAGGACCTGGGCATGTCCCCATGAGGTGGACTTCCAGGTTTCTCCATTCAAGTCGGCGATGAGATGACCCGCGAAAGGCTTCTTGGCGTGGGACAGGAGTTGTTCCACGCATTCCGCGAGAGCCCTCCCCGACCGCGGCGCTGAGGGTGCGACCCACGTGTCTGGAGCCGTCTGCTCGCGCTTGCCGAGCGGCCTCTCGGGAATGTGGCCCACGACCACACCTTCGACACAGGCTCCGATGAACGCGTTGCGTGCACGTGCTGCCACCGGGGATTCCACGAGGATGCAGACCGCGGCCTCGCCCGGCAACACCCCCACCGGTTGCTCGGCGTGCTTGAGGCGGCGATTTCCCGCGAGCCAGTCCAGGCTCATGGGGTCGAGATAGGAGTCGGCACCCAGGATGATGGCCCGCGCCAGTCGGCCGGACTCTATCTCCTTCCCCACGCGCTTCATGGCTTCACCCAAGCCACAATGTCCAAGCCCCAGGGCCTCGGCTCGCTCTTCGGCGAAAGGAAGCTCCACCAGCCCGCTCAAGGGGAGGGCAAAATCACGGAGCAACTCCTCCCGCGTCCCACTCATCCATCCCAGGAAGCGTTCCGGGTCGATGCGGGGGGCAAGCACCGTCAATCCCGTCTGCAACCAGAAGTTGTCCGAGGCCAGCGGAAGGCAGGCGGAGTGCAGGAGATCCGCCAAGGCGCCCGCCCCCAGCCTGAGCCAGGCGCCTGCCTGGAGGAATCCCTCGGCATAATCCGTCACGGGGTGCCCGACAAGTGGCTCGCCCCCAGGCCCCACGCTGTCGAGTTCCTGAGCACGGCTGAGCCCAGCGCGGATGGCGGCACAAGTGCCAGTCGCGCCGTAGCCCAAAGAGGTCAACATCCCCATTCCGGTGACCACCAGCCTCATCTGGTTCTCGCCGGACGCGCGCGGGGCGGACGGGCTTGAACCCGAGGCATCCCAGCCACTCGCATCCTCGCCAGTCCCGGAATGTACTTGTACTCAGGAGCAGTGCTCAGACCTCGGCGCTCGGCCATTCGTACCAGGGCCAACCCCTCGACGAAGACGAAGCGATTCGTCTCGTAGGCCTCGTCTTTCGCGCTCAACGCGCGCGCCTTCGCATGGAAGTACGCCGCCCGCTCTTCGATGAGGGTGTGTAGCGACACGTCGAAGCCTCGCTGATCGCGTGCGAGGAGGGCTTCGCAGATGGACAGTTGCGCGGGGACATCCCCTCCCACCAGGCGTCCAAACTCTTCCAGGATGCGTGCTGCCTCGCTCTCCGGTGCACCAGGCCCCTCCACGAGCCAGTGGATGAAGCGGCCATAGTGGAAGTCCTCCTCGAGTTCCTCCGCCTCGAGCAGCGACTTGCAAGACAGCTGGGCGATTTCGCACGCCACCTCGTCCGCGCCGGCGGCAAGCGCATCGCAGACAGCCGCGTACTGGGCTGTGCCACTGAAGCGGCCAAAAGGCAGGTCTTGCGAAGCCCTCAGCCGAAGCATTCGCCGCCTGGCCTCTCCTGAGCGTGCGAGGTGCTCATGAAAAGCCTTCACATCGGTGTAGCAGAGGAGCCTGGCGATGGCCCCGATGCGATGCCACTGGCAGAGATAGAAGAGGACCCGCTCCATCTGCGATGCCGGCCTCGTCCCGAGCGCGGCCTCGTCGCTCAGCAACTTGATGTTGATGACCGACGACTCCGCGATGTCCTTCAGCGAGGGTCGATCCACCATCGGCTCCTTTCAGTCACGCCACTCGCTCCCATAGTCGTCCAGGTCCTGGAAGATCATCCCCGTACATTTCGCATCGACGATGCTCATCCCAAGGTCCTCGCGGGCGACAAAAACTCGCAACTCCTCCTTGAGACGAAAGAGATTGGCCTCTGGCCCGATCCGTGGCTCGTCCAGAACGAGCTTCTTGATTCGATGCATCTGGTCGGGGTCCATGGCCGACCAGGTGCACTTGGTTTTCTTCAGGTTCACACATTCGATGCTGCCTAGAACATTGGCGATGAAGTACGGATTGGGCACCAGCCTTCGCTTCGGGTTTCGGAGCCGGATGCTCAGGAATTCAATCTGTGCGCTCGCCTTCTTTTCGAGAAGGGTCTTCAGCTTCTCCGACACGATGAGCAGGCCGAGCAGGTTGGGCACCGAGTCGCTCAGCTTGACGCCGTAATCCTCGGAGAGGTCGAAGACGAGGTCGGGGGGCACCCAGCGATTGACGGAGACCCCCTCGTGAATCAGGTGCTCGTCCGGACTTTCGAGCAGAAAGTCCGCCGTGTACTCCACCCAGGCCAGGGAGTCGTCCTCGTCATCGTGAACCCAGGGATAGTAGGTCATCCTATCTTCCCAATCCCTTCTTGGGCTTCAGGAATTGTTTGATGAGGGCATCGATGGACGCTGCCTTACCCAGGGGGCGGCTCTCGCCGAACTTGACGACATACTCCCAGTAGTCATCCTCGAGCTTTCTCAGCTGCTTGGGAATCGAAGCCGGCGGATTCCAGTCCTTACAGAACTTCTTGACCTGTGCCTTGAGCCTGTTGCGCAGGGTGTTCATGTCGAGCTTGACCAAGCCAGTATATTTTTTGTGGAAATCCCAGTGACAAGGGAGCTTGTGGAGATTGGCGCTCCGCAGGGATTCTCTCTTCCATTTCTGTCTGTGATTTTCCTGGGTCCTTGAACCGAGCGTGCTCCAATTGAGCTCACTGCGGAGGATCTCGAAGCCGTCAGAATAGCCCGGCAGGAAGATGATGTTGCGGCCCTCGTTGACGTCATAGTCAACCGCCCGGAGGATGGACAGTGGGTCCTCCGGGAATAGCTTGGGGTCCTGGAAGCACTCACAGGGCACCAGATGATGCCCCATGTTCTTGTACGGCTTGAAGAAGTTGTCCGCCGCGAACTGGTCGAGGTGATAGCCAGCGGCCTGCTGCTTGCGCGTCATGCCCTTGCTGATGGGCGAGCGCCCGATGAACTCCAGGCCGGCGATGATCTTCGCGTCGTTATCGTAGACCCGGGTGCGGCGCGCTCCATTGCCCGTGAGGAAGGTGAGACCCTCCTGGCGATATTTCTTGGAGGGCGCGCGCGTCAGCGTGGCCTTCTGCTTCTTCACCAGAAGATGTCGATTGGAGGCAGTCAGGGCCATGGCGGTGACCATCCTTGCGCTTGCAGTTCACTCCTTGATTTCATCCTTGCAGCAGCGACACTTGCTGGCATCCGGGTCCTTGGCCATGGACACGACGGGCGGCTGAATGAGCGGCGCGGGGGGCGTGTTCTTGTCGTTGTGCAGCATCAAGTCGAATGCCCGTGCCACACCCTTGCCCTCGATTTTCACGTCGAAGGAGTAATTGACAAACTCAGCCTTGCCCTTCGTCTTGTTCGAGGCGACCCCTCCGCCCGCGGTGCCAGCCTCGTCCCCCGTGCTGGTGCTGAAGTTGGAGTCCTTGACACACACCGGATTCCCCTCGACCTCTACCTTCTTGCTGCCTTTGGCGCTGTCAGCGGAGCGGGCAACATTGGGGTAGGGAATGGGCACAGGGCCCGCCGGACTCGGCGTCTTGCACACGTCCGGGGCGGCCACGGTCGTCCCATTGGATGACTTGTGCACCACTGACATCTTGTTGACTCCAACACTGTTCCCCATGGCGCCTCCGCGACCACCTGGCAACAGCTGGAAGTCTATCACTGGCGACGTGCCCCGCCCCCGTCGCTTCAGCCGCGCATCCACTCTGCGAAGGGGCGCAGGGCCCAGGCGTTTTCTACTGAACGACGCGCCTCCTGCATTTGTCGATACTGGCGATACGAGAGGTCTCGAGTCTCTATCCGAACCCCACGCCGGCTGCGAATGGCGACCTCGCGGGCGAGGACGGGCCGACGTCGCATGGGCCCCCCTTCGAGCGCCTCTAGCAGCCTCGCGGGTGTCCAGGGCCGGCCAAGCAGATAGCGAGTGTCCGGACTGAAGTCCTTTCTTGCCTTGTTCCACCAGGCACTCACGGCAGCGGCATTCGGCAGTGGGAGCTCCGCGTCCGGTCCTGGCGTGAGGTCCGTGTCGAGGTCCTCTTCCAAGGGAGGCAGTTCATCCGTGGACTCCGGGTCGCGCTCTTGCACCAGGTCTCCCTGGAGGACCAACCCCGTGATGGCACAGAATGCTTCCGCCGCCACGGCGGAACGGTGCGGCTCGTGCATCCACTCAAGACACGACTGAGCGACTGACGTCCGTCCACTGAAGCCAAGCGCCCAGAGCACGTC
This sequence comes from Corallococcus terminator, assembly GCF_049194865.1. GTDB lineage: Bacteria > Myxococcota > Myxococcia > Myxococcales > Myxococcaceae > Myxococcus > Myxococcus terminator_A. The sequence goes on from NZ_JBLZWL010000104.1 coordinate 41,318, forward strand.
GCGTTGCAACGCTGACTCGCTCAACAGTCGCAGCAACCGTTCGATGTCAGCGTCCTGGCCTCCCATGGCAAGTGCGACCCTCGCCAGCTCACCGGAGGGTCCCTTCATTTCCACCAGGCGTCGACAGGCGTCCCACGCCCCCCGCATTCCGCAAAGGAGCCCTGCTTCGATGGCCGCCTCACGGACCCCAGGAATGGGGGAGTTCAGGGCATGGTGCACACAGGAAGGTGGCACATCTGCGGGCCAGAGCCTCGCGGCCCGCAAGGCCGCGGTCTTCACATGTGGGTCATCGTGCAGGAGCAGCTCGGTGAGCGCCGAGCCGGGGTGCACCTGCCGGAAGTCCAGGACATTGAGCAGCAGGGGGACCAGCGCCTCGTTCCTCCGGGTCAGGAGAGGAAGAATGCGCCCGGAGAGCCCTTCGTGCGGGCTCAACTCCAATGCTCGTCGACTGCCCTGGCGCCGCGCCTCGGAGCCCTCCGCAAGCGCTTGCAGCACCGCCTCAAAGTCCTCTCCGTCTCCATTGGAGAGCAGCGAAAAGCAGGCAACGCGCACACACTCCTCGTCGTCGCCTTTCAGGGCGGGTGCCAGCAGTCTCACAGCCACTTGCTCCCCACCGGCCGCCAGCGCATCGAGGTGCGCCAGCATCCGGTGCTCGTCACCTTCGGCAACCTCCTTCAGACAATAGGAAGCAGAGCCCAACCCATTCTCCCATTGAGTCCATAGGAACGAGGCCTCTTCCAGGTGTCGCTCCAGCACATCCCAGCGCAAGAGCTTATCTGGACGTGTCAGCATCATGGGGCGTCAGGCCCTCCATCCTGCCTCTCATCCCAATGACATGTCAGTCCGTGAGAGTCGAGGGGCGCGACCTCGCCATTCTTCAAGATCCAGCCAACAAAGTCAGGGACAGAACGAACTCCGCTGGACGGCCGTGGCAAGGTTCCCCGGAGGCTCTGCTGCTCCCATGGATGTATGGGAAACCGGCGGTCGACGCCCTTCCCCATATCAGCGGAGGAGGACCGCATCGGTCGGATGACCGACCTCCTCCCGTTGACCGACCTCGGGCGAATGACGGACGCGCGGCGTGAAGCACTCGTGCGACGAGTGGCTCACGCATGACGACTCCTTCCACGCCCCGAGGCTCCATGAGCAAGTCCTTGAAGGTCACCTTCGCCCTGCTGTCCGCAGCGCTCGCCTTCGTGGCCGGAGTCACCCTGTTCGGCGACAACATCCGCAAGCACTTCGGCGCGACCTGCGGGGCGCTCGCCGGCAGCCCGGACGTGGTGGCGCGCCAGAAGACCCTGCGCAGCTTCGGAGCGAACTCCGAGTACGGCAACGACGGCGCGTCGTCCTCCCTGCACCGCAAGTCGATGCAGCACTTCACCCAGGGCACCTACGTCACGGCGCCCGCCGACACCTTGGTCCACCCTGTGGAGCGCCTGGCCTCCAACGCCTACACCCGCACCGTGGATGACCCGCTCTCCACCTTCGCCGTGGACGTGGACACCGCCTCCTACGCCTTCTTCCGCCGCGCCGTGAAGAACGACCAACTGCCCTCCGCCAACACCGTCCGCGTCGAGGAGTGGGTCAACTACTTCCGCTACCGCGTCCCCGAACCCGCCCCCGGAGAGGGCGCCGTCCACGTCGCCCTGGAGGCCGCGCCCTCTCCCTTCACCCCGAGCCAGCACATCCTCAAGGTGAGCCTCCAGGGTCGCCACGTCGCCCAGGCCCAGCGCAAGTCCACGCACCTCGTCTTCCTCGTGGACACCAGCGGCTCCATGTCCGGCCCGGACCGGCTGGAGCTCGCCAAGACGTCCATGAAGCTCGCCGTCGCCGGCCTCAACTCCACCGACACCGTCACCATCTCCACCTACGCGGGCGACGTGCGCACCGTGCTGGACACCACGCCCGCGAGCCACCGCAGGCACATCGAATCCACCATCGACGACCTCACCTCGGGCGGCGGCACCGCCATGGGCAACGGCCTGGAGCTGGCCTATCAGCACGCCGTCCGCATGGCCGGCGGCGACCGCGTCTCACGCGTCATCGTCCTCACCGACGGCGACACCAACCTCGGCCGCAACCAGACGGCGGACGCCATGCTGGAGAGCATCAGCCGCTACGTGAAGGAAGGCGTCACCCTCTCCACCATCGGCTTCGGCATGGGCAACTACCGCGATGACCTGATGGAGCGCCTGGCCAACAAGGGCAACGGCAACTGCTTCTACATCGACTCCGAGCGCGAGGCCCGCCGCGTCTTCCAGGAGCAGCTCGGCGGCACCCTGGAGGTCATCGCCCAGGACGTCAAAATCCAGGTGGAGTTCGACCCCACCGCCGTGCGCGGCTACCGGCTGCTCGGCTACGAGAACCGCGCCATCGCCGACAAGGACTTCCGCGAGGACGCCGTCGACGCGGGCGCAATCGGCGCGGGCCACACCGTCACCGCGCTGTATGAACTGGACCTCACGGGCGAGGGCTCCACCGTGGCCACCGTCCGCGTCCGCGCCAAGAAGCCCGGCGACTCCGAGGTCTCCGAGCAGCGCTTCTCCCTGCCCCGCGACCAGGTACGCGAGACGCTGGCGAACGCATCCTCCGACCTGCGCTTCGCCCTCGCCGTCGCTGGCACCGCGGACCTCCTGCGCGGCACCGCACCCACCGATGACCGTGGCTTCGCGCGCCTCCACTCGCTCGCGGAAGACGCGACGGACGACCAGGCGGACCGCGAGGAGTTCCTCACCCTGCTCGGCAAGGTGCGCGAGCTGAGGTCACCCCGCGTCGCCCACTCGAAGACCTACTGAGTCCGCGTCGACAGCGCGCTCGCCGAGGCCCTGTCCAACCACACCTCCACGTCGCGGTGCAGCTGCAGGAACGAAGCGGGGCAGCGCGGAGTCACGGGGCCTTCCACCATGGCCTTCACTGCCTCCGCCTTGCCCTCGCCAAACGCCAGCAGCATCGCGCGCCGCGACTGGATGAGCGCCCCCATCCCCAAGGTCAACGCCTCCAGCGGCACACGGCTGGGGTCGTCTCCGAAGAGCATCGCGTTGGCCTCGCGCGTCTCCCGACTCAGCCGCGTGCGGTGACAGCGCGCCAGCAGGTGGTCGGCCGGCTCGTTGAAGGCCAGATGTCCGTTGGCGCCAATGCCCAGCAGCACCAATCCCAGCCCACCCTCGGCCGCCAGCTCCGCCTCGTAGCGCGCGCACTCCGCCACCGCGTCCGGCGCCGCGCCGTCGAGGAAGTGGATGCGCTCCTCCGACAGGTTCACCTTCCGGAAGAAGTGCCGGTCCATGTACGCGCGAAAGCTGCCTCCGTCGTCGCCCGACACGCCGAGCAGCTCGTCCAGGTTGAACGTCGTCGCGCGAGACCAGTCCAGCGCCCCACGCTCATGCAGCGCCACCAGCTCCCGGTACACGTTGAGCGGCGAGCGACCCGTGGGCAGCCCCAGCACCAGCGACGGATGAGACGTCACCGCCTCGGAGACGCGCGCGGCGCAGGCGACGGCCGCTTCCTGCTCGGACTCGAAGACTCGAAGATTCAAGGAGGCTCCCGACTCGCGAAAGAGGCGCGCACACGAGCATAGAAGCCACACCTCAAACACGAGCCCGGAGTCGGGAACGCGTTCACCGCGAGGCACGTCCGTGACAAATGCGGCGACCGTCTCTTTCCGATACTGCACAAACGCAACGCGTCATGCGCGACAGCCCGCATGCGAGGGCGTCGGAACGGAACGGCGGTAGAGTCGACGGATGGACCCCTTCGTCAGCCTCGACGCCACCGCCCAGGCCGAGCTCGTCCGCAGCGGGGAAGTCACGCCCCTGGAGCTGGTGGACGCGGCCATCGCTCGCATCGAGCGCCACAACCCGAAGCTCAACGCCGTCGTGCACACGCAGTTCGACACGGCGCGCGCGCGGGCGAAGACGCCCCTGCCCCAAGGCCCCTTCACCGGCGTGCCCTTCCTGCTCAAGGACCTGCTCGCCGCGCAGGAGGGCTACCCGCTGCGCTTCGGCTCGCGCTTCACGAAGGACTTCAGACCGGAGCACGACAGCGAGCTCGTCAAGCGCCACCTGCGCGCGGGGCTCGTCATGCTGGGCACGACGAACACGCCGGAGCTGGGCCTGTTGCCGACGACGGAGGGCACGCTGCACGGCCCCTGTCGCAACCCGTGGGACGTGACGCGCTCACCAGGAGGCTCCAGCGGCGGAGCGGCGGCGGCGGTGGCCAGCGGCATGGTGCCCTTCGCGCACGCGTCGGACGGCGGCGGCTCCATCCGCATCCCCGCGTCGAGCTGCGGCCTGTTCGGCCTCAAGCCCAGCCGGGGCCGCAACCCCACGGGCCCGGAGCTGGCGGACGGCGTCCACTGGCTGGTGGGCGAGCATGCCCTCACCCGCACGGTGCGAGACAGCGCCACGCTGCTCGACGCCACCGAGGGCCCTGACGTGGGCGCACCCTATGCCGCCCCGCCGAAGACGCGGCCCTATCTGATGGAGGTCGGCGCGCCGCCCGGACGCCTGCGCATCGGCCTGACGCTGCGCAACGCCGTGGGCGCCCCCGTCCACTCGGAGTGCCTGGCCGCGGTCGCCGCCACCGCCCGACTGCTGGAGGGCCTGGGCCACTCCGTCATCGAAGGCAGCCTGCAGATACCGGGCGACGAGGAGCTGGGGCAGCACTTCATGACGGCCTGGGCCGCCAGCGTGGTGAACAGCATCGAGGGCCTGGGCCGGCGCATGCGCCGCACCCCGTCACCGGAGGACTTCGAGCCCTTCACCTGGGCGCTCTACCAGTTCGGCCTGAGCCAGGGCCTGTCGGCCTACCTGCACGCCCAGACCGAGGGCCTGCGCTTCGGCCGCGCCTTCGCCCGACGCTTCGCCGACGTGGACGTGTGGCTCCTGCCCACCGTCACCGAGCCGGCGCCCCTGCTCGGCTCGTTCGCCGCCCCGCCCGACGAGCCGCTCGGGCCGCTGTTCCGCGCGGCGGCCTTCACGCCCTACTGCCCCATGGCCAACATGGCGGGCAACCCGGCCATGAGCGTCCCCCTCCTCTGGAGCCCGGAGGGGCTGCCCGTGGGCGTCCAGTTCATCGCCCGCTACGGCGACGAGGCCACCCTCTTCCGACTGGCCTCGCAGCTGGAGTCGGCGCACCCCTGGACGCACCGGCGCCCCTCGGTGTTCGGCTAGGGGTCGCCACGTCCGTCGGAGAGCGCTCGGGCAAACTTCGCGAGCACGCGTGCCGCCGGGCGCGATACAACCTCCCCATGAAAGTCGCCGTGCTCACCGGCGGGGGTGACTGCCCCGGCCTCAACGCCGTCATCCGCGCCATCGTCCGCCGCGCCAACGCCCACGGTTTCGAGATGATGGGCCTTCGAGACGGCTGGAAGGGCCTGCTCGAGGACAACCACTTCCGCCTCACGCGGGAGACGACCTCCGGCATCCTCCACCGGGGCGGCACCATCCTCGGCACCTCGCGCGTCAACCCCTTCAAGGTCGAGAACGGGCTGGAGAAGGTCAAGCGCGCCATTGAACGCAATGGCATCCACGCCGTCATCGCCATCGGCGGCGAGGGCACGCTGTCCGCCGCCACGCGCATGTCACAAGAGGGGCTGCGCATCGTCGGCGTGCCGAAGACCATCGACAACGACCTCAACGGCACGGACTTCACCTTCGGCTTCGACACCGCCGTGTCGATTGCGACGGAGGCCGTGGACCGGCTGCACTCCACCGCCGAGTCCCACAAGCGCGTCATCGTGTGCGAGGTCATGGGCCGACACGTGGGCTGGATTGCCACCTACGCGGGCATCGCCGGCGGCGCGGACGTCATCCTCGTCCCGGAGATTCCGGCCGACCTGGAGCGCGTGGCCGAGCACATCCAGCGTCGCCACGCGGGCGGGCGCACCTTCTCCATCGTCGTCGTCGCCGAGGGCACGCGCATCAAGCTGGCGGCGGACCAGAACGAGCAGCTCGTCACCAGCGGCTCGCTGGACGAAGCAGGCCGGCCGCGCCTGGGCGGCGTGGGCAACATCGTCGCGCACGAAATCGAGCGGAGAACCGGCTTCGAGACGCGCGTGTCCGTGCTGGGCCACATCCAGCGCGGCGGCGCACCCACCGCGCATGACCGCGTGCTCGCCACCCGCTACGGCGTCCACGCCTGCGACATGGTGGCCCGAGGCGAGTTCGGGATGATGGCCGCGCTCAAGGGCAACGAAATCATCAGCGTGGACCTGTCCGCCGCGACGAAGGAACTCAAGAAGGTGCCCAAGGAGTTCTTCGAGGTCGCCCAGGTCTTCTTCGGCTGACGCAGTGCGATAGCAAACGAGCCGCGGGACGCGGGACGCTGCTCGTGTGCGCATCCGGTAGCATCGGTGGCCTACCCCTCGCCGTGAAGGGACGGTGCCGATGCTTCCTGGACGCATGATGGACTTCCCGCTCACCCTGACGCACTTCATGGAGCGCGCGCGGACGTACTTCCCGCGCTCGGAAATCGTCAGCCGCAATCCGGACAAGACGACGCACCGCTATACCTATGCGGACTTCCACCGGCGCACGTGTCAGTTGATGAACGCGCTGACGCGGCTGGGAGTGAAGGCGGGCGACCGGGTGGCGACGCTGAGCTGGAACCACTACCGGCACCTGGAGGCGTACTTCGGCATTCCGGCGATGGGCGCGGTGGTGCACACGCTGAACCTGCGTCTGCACCCGAATGATTTGGCCTACATCGCGCGGCACGCGGAGGACACGGTGGTGCTGGTGGACCGCTCGCTGTTGCCGCTGTTCGAGAAGTTCGCGGCGCAGGTGCCGAGCATCCGCCACGTCATCGTCATTCCGGACGCGGGGCCGGCGCCGGAGGGGATGCTGGACTACGAGCAACTGCTCGCGAAGGAGTCGGTGGACTTCGACTTCCCGAAGCTGGATGAGAACAGCGCGGCGATGCTCTGCTACACGTCGGGGACGACGGGCAACCCGAAGGGTGTGTTGTTCAGTCACCGCTCCATCGTGTTGCACACGCTGGTGTGTTGCATGAAGGATTTGACGGGCATTGGCGAGGCGGACTCGGTGCTGCCGGTGGTGCCCATGTTCCACGCGGCGGCGTGGGGCCTGCCATTCGACGCGCTGCTCACGGGGGCGCGAATGGTGATGCCGGGGCCGCACCTGGACCCGCCGTCGCTGTTGGAGTTGATGGCGACGGAGAAGGTGACGGTGGCGGGCGGGGTGCCGACCATCTGGCTGGGGATTCTCGCGCTGTTGGACCAGGAGCCGAAGAAGTGGGACCTGAGCGCGATGCGCACCATGTTGATTGGTGGCTCGGCGGCGCCTCCGGCGATGATTGACGGCTTCCGGCAGCGGCACGGGCTGGAGGTGACGCACGCCTGGGGCATGACGGAGATGAACCCGGTGGGCACCATGGCGAAGGTGAAGCAGGAGCTTCGCCACGCGGACGCGAAGACGCAGCTCGCGGCGCAGGGCTCGCAGGGCTTCGCGCTGCCCTTCGTCGAGACGCGAGTGATGAGCGAGGAGGGCAAGGCATTGCCGTGGGACGGCTCGACGATGGGCGAGCTGGAGGTGCGCGGGCCGTGGGTGGCGGGCTCGTACTACGGCGGTGAGGGACAGGACCGCTTCACGGCGGACGGCTGGTTCAAGACGGGTGACGTCGTGACGCTGGACGCGGATGGGTATGTCCGCATCTGTGACCGGAGCAAGGACGTCATCAAGTCGGGCGGCGAGTGGATTTCATCGGTGGCGCTGGAGAACGCGCTGATGAGCCACCCGGCGGTGCTGGAGGCGGCGGTGTTCGCAGGGCGGCACGCGCGCTGGGATGAGCGCCCGCTGGCGGCGGTGGTGCTGAAGCCGGGGCAGACGGCGACGAAGGAGGAGCTGGCCGAGCACCTGGCGAAGCAGTTCGCCAGGTTCTGGCTGCCAGACGACTACCTCTTCATCGCGCAGATTCCGCGCACGTCCACCGGCAAGTTCCTCAAGACGAAGCTGCGCGAGGACTACGGCGACCACCTGCTCAAGAACGCGCCCAGCGTCGCGGGGTGAGTCCGCGGGGCATCCGGGCCCGCCGCCCTCGCGGTGAGGCGGTGGGTCCGGGCCCGTGGTGCTCCGCGAACGTGAAAGTACGGCTTACAAGTTGCCGCCGAGGCAGATGCCGCCGCAGGTGGTCTCCACCTTGCCATCCGGTCGCAGGAAGAGGTCCACCTGCTCGCGGCCCTTCACGTTGCGCCGCACACCCTCGTGCACCGGGTTGTCCTGCGCCGGCAGGTCCGCCACCGTGCCCGGCAACGGCGCCGGCAGCCCGAAGTCGAACTGCACCAGCGCCGCGCCATCGATGGCGCCCTCGAACACCGGCAGCTCCGGCACCCGCCACGTCGCGGGGAGCTGCTGCGTCAGGCCCATCGCCCGGGCGTGAAGCTCCGTGGCCACGTTGGGCACCTGCGCATCTCCCAGCCCGTACTGCACCAGCACCCGACGCGACGCCGGTCCACCGGTGTACGGCGCCGTCAGCACGTGCGGCGCGTAGGTAATCGGGTCGATGCGGTCGAAGCTCGTCTGCGTCAGCGCCGCGAACTTCTGCTGGTCCAACGCGTCCGGCACCGCCGACGCAATCGCCTGGAGGAACATCGCGAACGGCTTCGCTCGGAACATCATCAGCGAGAAGTCCGCCCCACCCACGCTGAACACCGCCCGCGAGATGTGCGGCGACAACGCCACGTACGTCCCACCCAGGATGTGACCCTGGCTGATGCCGTAGAAGTACGTCTGGTCCGGGTCGTACACGAGCACCCCGTCGTCCTTCAGCTCCACCACGTCCTTCAACGTGGTCCGCGCCGCATAGGTGACCGCCATCTGGTTCACCATGCCCTGGTGCACGCGGTCGGTGAAGCGCAGCGTCTGCGAGGGCTGCTGCGACATCGCGCCAATCACCCCCGGCGCATCCGCCTGCGACATGCCCCACCAGTCCACCGTCATCACCACCATCTTCGTCGCCTGAACGAAGGGCCGGACGAACGACCCGTCCGACTCCCCCTGGCTGCCGAAGAAGCCGTGCCCATACTGGAGGAACCGCACCGGCGCCACCGACTGTCCCCAGACACTCCGAGGAATCTGGAGCGTGAAGGGCACCTCGGCCTCGCCATTGCGCTTCACCCGGCCCTGCTCGTCACGCGCCAGCAGCGCCCCCGCCTGCACCGTCTCCGTGAAGAGCGGCACCCGCAGCGTCCCCTTGATGCGGCGGTAGATGTTCGCGTCCACCTCGTCCTTCACCTCCGTCACCGTCACGGCGGGCGGCGTGGCCTCCAGCGCCGCCATCGCGAGCCGACGCACATCCAGCATGTCCCGGGTGACGTTCTCCTCCGTCTCCGTGGTGAAGTCCCACGCGAGCTGCAACTCCGAGCGCGCCACACCCGCGGCCTCCAACGCCGGGAAGATGTCCGCCTCGTACCGCTGCGCCAGCGGCGCCAGCAGCGGGTCCCCGGCCGTCTGCCCATCCCGGATGCGGCGGAAACCCTCCGGCACGGGCACCGCTGTCCCATCCTTTGCCTTCAGCCCCCGCAGCGCGACGATGTAGCGCGCCCCACCACGCAGCCGCGCCACCGGCCGCAATAGCAGCGCCCGGTGCGCGTCATCCGGCGCGCGTGGATCCAACTCCGCGAAGTGAGGCACTCCCGTGCGCGCCTCCGCGTCCAGCACCACCGTGGGCCCCGTGGTCGCCGCCGTGGGCTGCATCACCGACGGGAGGCCCGTCGCATCCACGCCTCCCGGAAAGAGCGCGAGCATCTGCGTCCCATGCGAATAGCCATCCGCCGGGTGCAGGTCCGTGAAGTCGAAGGGCGTCCCATCCTTCATCTTCAACTTCGCCGCCGTCGTCAGCTTCACGCGGTGGCCCGACGGCAGCGCCGCATCCTCTTGCAGGAAGTAGTTCGACGGGTACGGCAACAGGCAGTCATGCTCCGAGGCCAGCGGGTTGCAGCCCTCCGGCACCTCCAGCGCCGGCAACTGCGACCCTGAATCCGGTGTCCCCGAGTCGGGCGCGCCTCCGCCATCGGGCTGCTCCTGCCCGGCGTCCGGCGACGCGTCATCCTCCGAATCCGAGCACGCGGGCATCGCCAGCAACGACAACGCCAGCACCCACGCGCCGCGCTTCTTCATTCGCTCCCACATGGTTCGAGGACTCCTCGTGCGAACACAGATGTTTGTGTCACGAGGATGTAACCGGAGACGTCATCCGCGCAAAGCCTTGTCTCACGACGCAGCGCACCACGCACAGCCACGACACGCCCTGCGTGCGAGGCCCCGCGCATGGCTGTCCAATGTCGCACATCCGCGTCTTTCAACAGCGTCAGCCCGGACTTCGGGCTGACGCTGTCTATCCACGGATGTTTCAGATTCCGCAGATATCTTCCGCCAGCGAGATGCACGCCGCGATGAACTGCGCGGTGGTGCAGCCGCCGTTCTGGGTGCAGACGATGTCGCCGGTGCCCGGCTCGCTACACCACTGGAGCGTCACCCAGCACGCGGCCTCGGTGACGGTGCGGTCTCCGTCGAGGGACTGCGCGCTCAGGTTGCTCTCTCCCGAGGCATCCCGCACCGTCACGGGCGTGCCATCGCTTCGCGTGGCCTCGTAGCGCGGGCCCAGCTCTCCGGAGACGGCCTCGGGCGAAGACGTCTCGGGTCCACATCCCGTGAACAGTCCGACAGCAAGCCCCGCGACCACCATGAGTGACAGCGCTTTCATATGACTCTCCTGGGTGATGGGACTCACCGACCTGAGCCCCACTCCCCATATGCAATGATTGTCTTTTTGCCTCTATCGTTGATTGCCACTATCTGAAATGTTTTCAGGCTCGTTTCGAGTTTGGGATTACAGTCCGCCGCAATCACTGCGCATGGATTGAGCCCCGGAACGCCCGACGTGAAACCTTCCGCCCATCCTGGGCCCATGCGGCTCCCTGTGCTCGCATGGGAGCGTCAGCTGGTGGACGACAGCCAGGAGCGCGCGGACGTCACGAGCGTCCGCCGGCGGCTCCGGGTTAAGTTGCGGCCACCATGCCGTCCGTGAAGCAACTTCGCCCGTTCGCCCTGGCAACCCTGGAAGCCTTCCTCGACGCTTCAGGGCCCGTGGTCCTCGTCCAGCAACCGCCCGAGCCCGTCTTCCAGCAGGTGGCGATGCGGCTGGGTGAGGCGCGCACCGTGGGCATGGCCCATCGCAGCCGACTGGTGGACCGCCTCTTCGTCATGCTCCGCGGCTTCGATGCGCTGGAGGTCCACTTCCTGCGCCCCGCCATGGATGGCCACGAGCTCACCGTAGGGAGAATCGAGGGCTGCTCGCTGCTCGTCCCGGACCCGTCGGTCTCCAAGCACCACGCCACGCTCAAGTGGCACGCGTCACGCGGGGATTGCTCCGTGAAGGACGTGGGCTCGATGAACGGGACGTGGGTCAACGCCGCGTCGCTCACCCCGGAGCAGGAGGTCCTCCTCACGGATGGAGACGCGCTGGGTTTCGGCGATGCCCAGTTCCTCTACCTGCGCACGGAGACGCTGCACGCGCACCTGCGCATGGCCAGCCCCGGCGCTCGGGGCTGATTCGCCGCTGGGACGGGAATGCCGCGTCGGGCTCCCGCGTAGGGTGGACGGCCCGGCGCACCGCCGCTCCTGGCCCAAGCCCGGCTCGCCCGAGGACCCGTCCTCTCCTACATTGAGCCACTTCGTGCGGCGAGGCCGACAGGTCGCCGCTATGACTCGGGCTCTCGAGCGCGTGGGAGTGTGTGGATGGTCAGGCCGTTGCTTCTCCTCTTGGTCTATGTGGGCGCCTGGGCCGTGCTGCGGGCGCTCTGGCCCGACCTGGTGCGTGGGTGGCGACGGTGGGTGCTGCTGGGCGGCTCGCTGGGCTCGCTCGCCGTGTGGCTGGTCCCCCTGCTGGTGGGCCCCCACGTCGAGCTTCCCGCCGTGCTCCGAATCATCACCGTGGGGTGGTCCGTCGCCGCCATCATCGTCCTGCTCGCCGGCTTCCCCATCGCCCTGCTGCGCAAGTGGGTGGACCGGAAGGGCGCGGCGCTCGCGCCCTCCGTCCCGCTCGACTCCGACGTGATTGCCCCCATCACCCCGCCCCCGGCCCTGGGTGGGATGAGCCGCCGCTCCCTGCTGACCAACGCGGGGCGCGCGGTGCCGCTGTTCGCGGCGGGAACGAGCACGGTGGGCATCGCGGGCGGCTCCACGGGCTTCACCGTGAAGTCGGTGGAGGTGCGCCTGCCCGGGCTGCCTCCCGCGCTGGAGGGGTTCCGCATCGGGCAAATCACCGACGTGCACGTCGGCACCTTCATCGACACCCAGTACCTGAAGGACACCGTGGCCGCGATGAACGAGGCCAAGGTCGACCTCCAGGTGATGACCGGGGACCTCATCGACGACCTGGACCAACTCGACGGCACCATGGCGGCGCTGGAGTCGTGCAACGCCCCCCACGGCATGCTGGCGGTGCTCGGCAACCACGAGCACTGGCGCGGCCTCGACGAGGTCGTCCAGGCCTACGACAAGTCCCAGGCGCGCGGCGGTCCGGTGCGGCTGCTGGTGGACTCCTCACACGTCATCGAGCACGGCGGTCAGCGGGTGCGCATCGTCGGCGTGGACTACCCCATGTCCGGCCGGAGCCACCGCGTGAAGGCCGAGCGCATGCGCCAGTCCGCCGAGAAGGCCTTCCAGGACACCGGCTCCGACGAAGTCGTCCTCTGCCTCTCCCACCATCCGGACTTCTTCGACCACGCCGCGGCGCGCGGCGCGCGGCTCACCCTCGCCGGCCACACCCACGGCGGTCAGGTGGCGTTCTTCGGCGTCCCCGCGTTCTGGTTCGCCTTCCAGTACATGCTCGGCCGCTACCGGCGCGGAGACCATCAGCTCTATGTCTCCGGCGGCACCGGCCACTGGCTGCCCTTCCGCCTGGGCGTCCCGCCCGAGGTGACGGTGCTCACGCTGCGCGCGGCGTAGGCCTTCTCAGGACTTCACGGGCGGCGACTGCTGCCCGTACGTCTTGAACTTCTCCAGCACCCGCGCCATCTCCGCGTCGTCGAGCAGCACGGGCTCGCCCACCTGGAGCGCTCGCCAGTACATGGCCGCGAGCGTCTCCACCTCCACCGCCAGCTTGAAGGCCCCGGCCAGAGTGCTCCCCATCGCGAGCATGCCGTGGTTCGCCATCAAGCACGCCTTGCGACCCTCCAGCGCCTCCAGCACATGACGCGCCAGCGCATCGGTGCCGAACGTCGCATAGGCCGCGCACCGCACGTCCACGCCTCCCGCCGCGCAGACCATGTAGTGGAAGGCGGGGATGCCCCGGCGCAGACACGCCAGCGTGGTGCAGAACATGGAGTGCGCATGCAGCACCGCGCCCACCTCCGGGCGCGCGACGAGGATGTCCCGGTGGAGCTGCCACTCGGACGACGGCCGACAGCGCCCCTCGTGGCTCCCGTCCAGGCGCATGAGCACGATGTCCTCCGGCGCCAGCGCGTCGTAGTCCATGCCGGTGGGCGTCAGCAGGAAGCCCTCCTCCACGCGCAGGCTCAGGTTGCCGGACGTCCCCTGGTTGAGCCCTGACGCGTTCATCTTCCGGCAGGTGGCAATCATCGCCTCGCGCGAGGCGCGGTCATCCCGGCCGCTCACGCCACACCCCTCGCGCGCTCCGGGAAGAGCGAGCGCAGGCCCTCCTCGGTGGCGGGACACACGCCCCGCTCGGTGACGAGCGCCGTCACCAGCCGCGCCGGAGTCACATCGAACGCATAGTTGGCGGAAGCACTGCCCTCCGGCGTCACCCGCACCGTGGCCACTTCACCCGAGGCCAGCCGCCCGGTGACGTCGCTCAGCTCCCGGCCGTCGCGCTGCTCAATCGGAATCTCCCGCACGCCGTCCCGCAGGCTCCAGTCGATGGTGGGCGAGGGCAGCGCCACGTAGAAGGGCACGCCGTTGTCCTTCGCCGCCAGCGCCTTCAGGTAGGTGCCAATCTTGTTCGCCACGTCGCCGTGTGACGTGGTGCGGTCCGTGCCGACGAGACACAGGTCCACCTGCCCGTGCTGCATCAAGTGGCCTCCCACGTTGTCGGCGATGACGGTGTGGGGGACACCGTGCTGGCCCAGCTCCCAGGCCGTCAGCCCCGCGCCCTGGTTTCGCGGACGCGTCTCGTCCACCCAGACATGCACGGGCAGGCCCGCGTCGTGCGCCAGGTAGATGGGCGACAGCGCCGTGCCCCAGTCCACCGTCGCCAGCCACCCCGCGTTGCAGTGCGTGAGCACGTCCAGCCGTCCCTTGCGCCCCTTCCGCTCCCAGGCGGCCTCCAGCAGCTTCAGGCCGTGCCCGCCCATGGCGTGGTTGATGGCCACGTCCTCGTCGCACAGCTCGGCCGCGCGCTGCTTCGCGGCGTCCTCGCGCTCGGCGACGGGCAGCGGCTCCAGCAGCCGGCGCATCTCCTCCAGCGCCCAGTGCAGGTTGACGGCGGTGGGACGCGTCGCGCCCAGGATTGCAATAGCCCGGCTCAGCGCCGCGTCAGACGCGTCCTCGCGCAGCGCCAGCCAGACGCCATACGCGGCGGTGGCGCCGATGAGCGGAGCGCCTCGCACCCGCATCTCCCGGATGGCGTGCGCGGCCTCCTCCAGCGTGACGAGCCGCGCGGTGACGAAGGCATGGGGAAGGCGCGTCTGGTCGATGATGCCCACCGCCTGCCCGTCGGGCTCCAGCCAGATGGAGCGCGTGGGCTTGCCCTGGACCTTCATCGGCTCAGCACCCGGCCCGCCACGGCGGACAGCTTCTGTACGAGCGTGGAGTCCCGAGCCTCGGGCGCGGTGATGAGCGCGTGGTCCAGGGCCCGCTGGCACCCCTGGCGACAGGGGCCCTCGTGCCCGCCGAGCAGCGGCGCCACCTGCTTCACCAGCCCTCGCGCCTTGCCCGCGTTGCCCAGCAGCACGGACACCACCTGGTCCACGGTGACGGCGTCATGGTCCGGATGCCAGCAGTCGAAGTCCGTCACCATGGCCACCGTCGCGTAACAGAGCTCCGCTTCCCGGGCGAGCTTCGCCTCCGGCATGTTCGTCATGCCGATGACGTCACAGCCCCACGTCCGGTACAGCCTGCTCTCCGCGAGCGAGGAGAACTGCGGCCCCTCCATCGCCAGATAGGTGCCGCCCCGCCGCGCGGCCACGCCCAGCGTCTCGCACGCGGACATCACCGCGTCCCCCAGTCGCGAGCACACCGGCTTCGCCATGGACACGTGCGCGACGAGCCCCGTGCCGAAGAAGCTCTTCTCCCGCGCAAAGGTCCGGTCGATGAACTGGTCCACCACCACGAAGACGCCCGGCGGCAGGTCCTCGCGCAGGCTGCCCACCGCGGAAAGCGACAGCAGGTCCGTCACCCCGCTGCGCTTGAGCGCGTCGACGTTCGCCCGGAAGTTGATGTCGCTCGGGGCGATTCGGTGACCCCGGCCATGGCGAGGCAGGAAGACGACGCGCTGGCCCTCCAGCGTGCCGAAGCACAGCTCGTCGGACGGCTCGCCAAAGGGCGACGACACCTTCTTCCAGGTGACGTCCTTCAGACCGTCAATCTGGTACAGGCCGCTGCCACCGATGATGCCGATGACGGGTGCTGAGGCATGGGACATGGGCGCGTCTCCCGGTAACGAAAGGCGCGCCAAGCGTACCAGCCTCCCCGCGCCACGGAGGCCCCAGCTTCGCCGGTTGACAGTCCCGAACACGGGCCTATATTCAACCTCATGGTTGAACAACACGCCACCCAGCTGGACAACACCTTCCATGCGCTGTCGGACCCGACACGGCGGGCGATGTTGCGCAGCCTGTCCTCGCACGAGCGCAGCGTGGGCGAGCTGGCTGCTCCCTTCCAGATGTCCCTTGCCGCCGCGTCCAAGCACATCAAGGTGCTGGAGCGCGCGGGGCTGGTACGCCGTGAGGTGAAGGGCCGCACGCACGTGTGCCGACTGGACGCGAAGCCCTTGTCGGACGTTCGCGACTGGCTCCACTACTACGAGCGCTTCTGGAGCGAGAGCCTGGACGCCCTGGAGGCGCTCCTCCGAGAAGCCACACCCTCCCCTGCTCCCTCCTCCCGCAAGAAAGGGCGCGCCCGATGAGCGCCGACACCCACATCCAGGTCCAGCTCGTCCGCCACTTCGACACACCCGTCGAGCGCGTCTTCGACGCCTGGGTCGACGCGAAGGTCCTGGGCCAGTGGATGTTTGGCCCGCGCGTCCGTGAGGAGCAGGTCCTCCACCTCCAGGTCGACGCCCGCGTGGGCGGCACGTTCTCCTTCCTCGTGCGCCGAGGAGAGACGGACATCGACCACATCGGCACGTACCTGGAGGTCGACCGCCCACGTCGCCTCGTCTTCACCTGGGCCATCCGCGAGGACGTCATGGCGGAGGAGGACATCAGCCGAGTGAGCCTGGACTTCCGTCCCCAGGGCACCGGCTGCGAGCTGACGCTGACCCACGTCATGTCCTCCAAGTGGGCCGAGTACGCCGACCGCACGCAGGCGGGCTGGACCACCATGCTCGCCGCCCTCACCCGCGCGCTCGCCGCGCCCGACACCCAGGAGTCGAAGCATGGCTGAGTACGGAGTCGTCACCGAGCCGCAGACGGTGCGCATGGAGCGCGTGCTGCCCGGGCCCATCGAGCGCGTCTGGGAGTTCCTCACGGACCCGGAGAAGCGAGGCAAGTGGCTGGCCGCCGGAGAGCTGGAGCCGCGCGAGGGAGGCCGTGTCGAGCTGCGCTTCCTCCACTCCACGCTCTCCCACGAGCCCCTCCCCAAGCGCTACGAGGCCATGTGCAACGGCCACCGGAACCTCGGCCGTGTCACCCGCTACGAGCCACCGTACGCGCTGAGCTACACCTGGGCCGAGCAGTCAGGCGCTCCCTCCGAGGTGACCTTCGAGCTGAGCGAGCGCGGCACCGAGGTGCTGCTCGTCCTGACGCACCGCCGGCTCGCGACACGCGCCGACCGGGTCAGCGTCGCCAGCGGCTGGGACACACACCTGGGCATCCTCGACGACCAGCTCTCCGGCCGCGAGCCTCGGGGCTTCTGGTCCACGCACGCTCGACTCGAAGCGGAGTACGAGCAGCGGCTTCCGCACGACTGAGCCCTTCGCTCCGTCGCTGGCCAGTCCTCGAACCACGCCCCCGCATCCCGGGCCGACCGAACAGCGGACGCCTGGGATGCACCCTGTCGTCTTCCACGACGAGGCTCACCTTCCCAGGGAGAGTCACACGCCCCGGGAGGACACCATGAACGTCGAAGAAGTCATGTCCGAGAACCCCGTCACCTGCCTGCCGGACACCGGCATCGAGCAGGCCGCGCGGTGGATGGTGGAGTGCGACTGCGGGGCCCTGCCCATCATCGATGTGGATAACAGGCCCATCGGCGTCATCACCGACCGGGACATCACCTGTCGCATCATCGCCAAGGGGAAGGACCCCTACATGCTCAACGTGAGCGATGCGATGTCCACCCCCGCGGCCACCGTGTTTCGCGACACCAGCCTGGAGGATTGCCTGGAGTTGATGGAGCAGAACCAGGTCCGTCGCATGGTGGTGCTCGACAACGACAGCACCGTCTGCGGCATGGTGGCGCAGGCGGATCTGGTGAAGCAGCTCGGCGCGGAGGAGACCGCGGAGCTGATGCGGGAGATGTCCGTCGATACGGAGTCACCCTCGCAGGTCCACTGACGACACACCTCGGGGCGCGGATGACCTTCGCGCCCTGAGGGCCGCTCAGCTTCCGCCCAGCGCGAACACGGCCATGCGGCGCACGCGCTCGAGCCCTGACTGCTCCAGCACATCGTTGTGGCCCGCCCCAGCCACCGTCTCCACGGTGGCGTGAGGGAAGCGCGTGCCCAGCCTGCGCCCCATCTCCACCGGGATGAGCGTGTCCTGCTCTCCATGGATGATGAGCACCGGCAGGGTGATGTCCGGCGCCTTCGACGTGGTGTCGAAGCGGTCCCTCATCAACAGGGACACGGGGAGGAACGGAAACGCCCGCGCCGCCACCTCTGGGATGGAGGTGTAGGGCGCCACCAGCATGATGCGCGAGCCATGTCCCCGGCGCGCCATCTCCACCGCGACGCCCGTGCCCAGGCTGCGACCACTGAGCACGGTGCGCTCGGGCGTCACGCCCTGCCCTCGCAGCATCGCCAGCGCCGCCTCGGCCGCCTCGTAGATGCCCTGCTCCGAGGGCTGTCCGGGCGAGGCGCCATAACCCGGGTACTCGACGGCCAGGAAGCCCAGCCCGTTCTGGTTCATCACCGTGCCCAGGTCGTGCTGGTCCAGCAACTGCTCGCCGTTGCCATGGAAGTGCACCACCGTCGGCGCGCCTGGAGGCCCGGGGAGCTGGAGCACGTCCACGTACGCCTCACCCGGCAGTGGCAGGCGCCGGAAGCCGAGCTCGGCTGGCAGCGGCACGGGGGCCTTCGGTGCCGGGTAGAGCATTGGGCGCTGGAGCGTGAAGGCCGCGACACACAGGACCAGGTACACCACAGCGAAGACGGAGAGGACGATGAGGAGCACGCGACGTGGCCGGACCATGAGAGTCCCTCCAGTCTGCCCCATCCTGGCCCGCGCTACGCGAAGAGGCCCAGCGACGGGCCCGGAGTGAAGCCGGGGAACACCCGGGTCAGGTCCACGCCAGGGCGACAGGAGCGCAGCGCCTCGGCCAGCGGCGCGCGCACGTCCGTCCACGCGGGCACGTCCCGGCCGTCCTGGAGCCGGTCCGGGGTGAGCGACTCGAAGCGCCCGTAGACCCGGCCGCCCTTCACCATGCCGCCGAGCACCAGCATCGCGCTGCCCACGCCGTGGTCCGTCCCGCGACTGCCGTTCTCCCGCACCGTGCGGCCGAACTCCGTCAGCACCACCACCGTCACCCGCTCCAAGAGCGGCCCCACGTCCCGCGCGAAGGCGGACAGCGCGCCCGCCAGCTCCGCGCACCGGTTGGCGAAGGTGCCCGTGGCCGCGCCCTGCGCCGCGTGCGTGTCCCAGCCGCCCATCTCCGTCGCCGCCACTTCCAGGCCCACGTCGCCCCGGATGAGCCGCGCGATGTCACCCAGCCGCTGGCCCAGCTGGCCGCGCGGATACTCCACGCCCGACGTGGGAGGCAGCCGCGCCAGTTGCTCCTCATTCAACTGGGAGAGCGCATCGAAGGCGCCCTGGCCCGTGGTGCGCAGCGCCTCGTCCACCGCGCCCGCGTAGAGCGCCGCGAAGCCGCGCGTCGCCTCGGCGCCCCGCTTGCCCGCGCGGAGACGGAACTCCTCCAGCCGGCCCATCGCCAGCGCGCCCGCGTCACCGAACAGCGCGCGAGGCAGCGTGGCTTGCAGGGCCACGGCCCGCAGCGGCGCGGCGGACTCCTCTGCGATGAGGGCGCGGTTGAGCCACCCGTCCGGCGTCGACTTGCGGCCCGGCGTCCCCGACTCCACGAAGTCCTGCGCGTCGAAGTGCGAGCGCACGGGCGTAGGCAGTCCGACTCCGTGCAGCA
The DNA here is from genome assembly GCF_049194865.1 of Corallococcus terminator. GTDB lineage: Bacteria > Myxococcota > Myxococcia > Myxococcales > Myxococcaceae > Myxococcus > Myxococcus terminator_A. The sequence continues at coordinate 60,808 of NZ_JBLZWL010000104.1, forward strand.
CCGCCAGGTGGCCCTCGCTCCACAGCGGCAGCAAGGGCTCCAGCCGGGGATGCAGGCCGAAGGGTCCCGACAGCTTCAACGCGGCGCCCTCTCCCGTCGCGCGCAGCGCCAGCGTGGGCCTCGCGCGGTGATAGGCCGCGTCCTCCACGGGAGGCACCAGGGAGAGGCCATCCACGCCTCCGCGCAGGAACACCGTCACCAGGGTGCCGCGCGCGGCGGGTGCGGCGAGTGCTCGACTGGAGAGCACCGGAGCGAAGGCCAGCCCCACACCGGAGAGACCCAGGGCGCGCAGCAAGAGGCGTCGGGACAGCGGCAAGCTCATGGTTTCGAGTGGCACCAGCGACCCAACACCGGACCCCGACGGAAGTTACGAACCTCGGTCTCAAAAATACTCTGGATGCTCGGCCGCCAGAGTGTCTTCCCACGCGTTGACGTCCTTCAACAGTCGATGCTCCGGGGCGAGCTTCCGGACCGCCTCCCAGCACAGCCAGGCATCCCACGTCGCGTATTCGCTCAAGTAGATGTCACCCAGGTCCTTGTAGGCCCCCGCGAGGAACGGGTTGACCTCGAGCGCGACGAGCAGCAGTTCGCGCGCCTCCGCATCCTCCCGGAGCGCGCGGTGGGTGGCGGCCTGGAACGTATTGAGGACATGCGCCCGGTTTCCCGCGGACTTCCTCAGCTCGACGTAGGTGGAGACCACGGCCCGGGCCTCCGCCTCGTTGCGAGGAGGCTGCGTCAGGGCCTCCCGCAGCCGCTGCACGTGCACATCGGTCTCCTGCTGCAAGAGGGACCCGAGCTCCGGCAGCGACACATCCGCCTCCAGGGTCAGCTCCAGCAACGTGAGCGCCCCTTCGAGCCTGCGACCGACGCGGAGGGATTGCTGCGCCTCCGCCATCCGTCGCGTCACCACCTCCTCGGTGTCGGGCACCTCTCCCAGGAGCACGCGCTCGATGGAGGCGTTGACGGGCCTGTCCTCGTTGGAGCGCAGCACCCGACAATGGCCCTCGAGAGGAAGCGCGGCATCGGGCACGACGTCGACGGTGTGGACGCGCAGCGAGACTTCATGTCCCTGGGACTCGAACGGCTGCCTCGCGAAGTAGTGGAGGTCGCGAGGGATGCGGTTGCCCGAGGCCAGCCGCTCCAGGATGAGCGGGTGGCCCAGGTAGTGGTAGCGCAGGAACCGGACGAACTGTCGGACCTGCTCTGGCTCGGCATCCATCCCCTCGTCCGAGAACGAGAACAGGCGGCGTCCCGCGGCGGTGGCGAACACGGTGTGCCCCTGCTCGGACGCGACCGCGATATCGCTCCGCTTCGACCCGCCCGTGACGGACCGGAAGAAGCCACGGAGCCCGCCGCTTCGAGGGGCCTCGGTATCAATCGTCCGCCCTCGCGACTTGTCGAGCACCGAGAGGTGGTGCTCCACCATGACGGGCTCGAATTCCGACGTGTCGCCCTTCCCGGCCGCGATGACGGACCGCCCCAGCTCGCGGTTGGCCAGCTCCATGTGACGAAAGCCCACGGTCGCGAACAGCGACTCCTCCCGGTACGTCCGCACGGCCTCGTCGAGCACGATGCGACGGCGGCGAGCGAAATCCAGGAGGACGTCCGTCCCGATGGTTTCGCGATAGCGAAGCCAGTCCTTCTCCAGCCGGACCTGCATCGTCCGGTTGTGGGCGGGGACGGACTCTTCGCCTGTCGGCCCCGCTCTTCCGCCGGACTCGGTGATGCGCAGCCGCAAGTCGAGCGCCATGTCCCCTCGTGACTAGAGAATGGCCCTGACGAAGAGGGACGCCACCCACACGGCCCAGAGGAGCGAGATGGCGAGCAGGACGGCGGCGACCGGACGCACCCACGTCGGAGTCGGCGACTTGTCACGCCAGGGCAGGAGCATCAGGTAGCCGCCCGCCAGTGAGGGAATGGGGAGCAGGTTCAGGGACGCCATCCGCGCGCTCATGATGCCCCACGCCCGCACCAGCTCTCCCTCGCGCAGCAACCCGACGAAGCGCTCCACGCGGCCTGGCAGCGCGGCGAGGTTGAACACGGCGGGGAAGCCCTCGGTGAACTGATGGAAGCCCTCCGCGGGGCCCAGGCACGCCATGGCGACGCCAATCTGCACGTACCAGGGGACCGCCAGGGCCAGGGCATGCAGCGGTGGTGGGAGCGCGAGCAGCCGACTCTTGAGCGGCTCCGTCGAACCTTCCTCGGCTTCAGGCACGAACGACGCGGAGCTGCCCAGGGTGATGGGGTGCAGGCTCCAGCCGATGCCCGCCATGCGCCACGCCACCAGCTGGGGCCCGTACCCGATTCGCACCGCGAGCGGTCGCGCCCCGAAGGCACTCGCCACCACCGCCTGCGCCAGCGCCCACATCACGTTGACCGCGAGGAACAGCACCCACAGCCAGAAGAAGAGGGCGACTCTGTCCATGGCTGGAACTCTAACCTCATTCACGAGGAGTTCGCGCCCTGGGTCGGTCCGGACGAGAGCCCTCATCAAGGCCCCAGCCGCCTCGGTCAGGTGGCTGGGTGCGAGGAGCGCTGATTCACGCGTCCATCAACGCAAGGACGAGAGAATCGGAGTGAGGTGGTGGTTGCCTTCCGTTCCGTTGCCAGCCTGTCCGGCCACGTTGGCGCCCCAGGTCCAGACAACACCATCAGCACGCATGGCCAGGGAATGGTCGAATCCCGCCTTCACCGCCACCCCGCGCTCGAAGCCGGACACCTGCACCGGTGAGAGCCGCGTCATGACCGTGCCATCCCCCAGTTGCCCCTTGTCGTTGAACCCCCAGGCCCAGACCGTGCCATCCGCCTTGAGCGCGAGCGAATGGCGCGTTCCCGCTGACATGGCGACGACGTTGACGAGGCCTGGAATCATGGCGGCTGTATTGCGGTGGATCGTCGTGCCATCACCGAGCTGGCCGTTGGTGTTATGTCCCCAGGCCCAGAGCGTGCCGTCTGACTTGAGTGCGAGCGAGTGACCGTCCCCAGCCGAAATGGAGATGACGCCGCTCAATCCCGTCGTCTGCACGGGGAGATTGCGCTGTGTCGTCGTGCCATCACCCAGCTGGCCCGCTCCATTCCCTCCCCAAGTCCAGACGGTGCCGTCGGACCGCAAGGCCATGCTGTGCGAACCTCCCGCCGAAACCGAGATGAGCCCCGTGAGGGTCGTCGCCAGGACCGGGACGCTCGTGGAGTCCTCCGTTCCAGTCGCAAGCTTCCCATAGTAACCATTCCCCCAAGCCCAGACGGTTCCATCTCCTCTCAGCGCAAGTGAGTGAAAGGGACCGGCCGAGACAACTCGGACATTGGTGAGGTTCTGCACCTGCGTGGGGGTGTAGTGGGCAGAGGAGATGGTTCCGATGCCCAATTGGCCAAAGAAGTTGTTGCCCCATCCCCAGACCGTGCCGTCGGAACGCAGCCCCATGACGCTCAGGTACGAGGTCGACACCGCCTTCATGCAACTCAATACCGACACCTTCAGCGGATTCTGCGCGGTGTGGTCCTGAGGGTAGTCGTCTCCCAGGCTTCCATATCCACTGAAGCCCGCGCCCCAGATACTGGCATCGGTTCGCACCGACAACGAAGTCTCATCCCCCGCGGCCAGCAAATCCTGGGGAGAGAAGACATCTGACTGGGTCTGGGGGAAGACCGCGCCCAGGCCTCCACAGTCGGTCATGAGCCGGAACGTGGATGAGAATCCGGAGTATTGCCCGAAGTCGACATCACTGACCTGGAACGTGTGTGAGACCTCGTATCGATTGACGACCAAGCCCGTCCAGGTATCCGTATAGCTGTTGAGAAAGGTGACGCTCACCGGAGCCGTCGTGTAGGCGCTGTTCGTCCCGCATCCAGGGGCCTGGGTGAGCCGGGTCCGCGCATAGGAATTACTCGAGCCTGGCAGCAGTGCGATATCGGCCGGGACAGCGTGCCACCAGGATACGCGGACGTTGCGAACGCCGTTGCTCCCCGTGACGGTGTAGCCCCGGTAGGAAAGATTGGAAGCATCGGCGTAGTCGAACTCACATCCCGGATAGTCCACATGTGCCCTCACCGTGCGACGGGTGCTCGCATTGGCGCTCAGGTGGTGTTCGATGCCCCGTGCATCCACATAGCCGCTGTCCACCGGAAGGTCGCGAGGGTGTCGCTCCAGCACGGCCTCGGTGGCGGTTCCTTCCTGGAGGTTCGCGACGTCTTCGTCGAGCCCCTCGACCTGACAGCCCATCAGCGCCACCACCATCGACATCACGGCGACACGCAAGGGACCACGTGAATCCAGACACCACGCAAGCGGCGCGGAGGATGGACTTCCGGCGCCCCGTCTCAGCTGAAACGTCTTCACAAGGGAGCTCCTGACTCGATTGGGGCCGGGCAATCAATACGCCACCCGGGCCAGTGCCGAAAATTACGGCAATACAGGCAAACCGATCAAGCCAGCGTCAGGTTCCTGACGAGAGCTGCCTATTGCCGCTGGAACTCCGGCGAGCCGAGCAACAAGCCGGCAACGAGCTGCACGTCCACCGGGCTCGGTTCTCCTTCGGCGCTGGCGGCCTCGGTGCGTCTGGACAGCGCCGCGAGCACCGTGGCGCGTGTCTCCTCCGAGGGCGCCGTCCCCAACAGCGCGCGCCCCAGCGTGTCCACCCAGGCCTCCGCGGTAGGCGTCGACGGCGTGGCGAGTGACGCCAGTGACACGCGCGCACCCGGCAGTCGCCCCGACACCAAATCCAGACTGAAGTTGAGCCGAGCCACCAGCGCGCCACTGTTCACCCACGGCGCCGCCACCTCCGGAAACCCCGTGGGTGCGGGCGCGCGGTAGGGCGGCTCACCCATCCTCGCCAGCGCCTGCACCAACCTGGGACGCACCTCCACCTGCGCTCCCGTCGCGCGCAGCGCCGACACGACGAACTCGAACGGCGTCTTCACCTTCGCCCCGCGCGCCTCGGGTGCCCAGAACTCCGGCGAGTCGATGAGCGCGCGATACATCGTGGGCAAGTCCCCGTCCGAGTCGAGGAACACCTTCGCCAACCGCTCCACCAGCGCGGGCGGCGGCGTGTCCGAGACGAAGCGTCGCGCCAGCTTCGTCGCGAGGTGTCGCGCGGTCGCCGGGTGGCGCGCGAGCAGGTCCAACACCTTCTCTCCATCCTCCACGCCACCTCGCGCGGGAATCACCTGCCCGAGGACCTGCTTGGCCTCCACGTCATGCGCCCGCCGCCGGAAGACGAACTCTGGCTCGTGGCGCGGGCGCCGGATGCTCCACCCCGTGAAGCTGCGCGCGACCTCTCGCACGTCCTGCTGCGAATAGCCTCCGTCCACGCCGAGCGTGTGCAACTCCAGCAGCTCGCGCGCGTAGTTCTCGTTGAGGCCCGGCTTCGGCTCGGACGCAGCGGGCTCGTCGTCGCCGTCCTCCTCCATCATCATCGGCTCCACACCGCGCTTCGCCAGCCGCTGGCCGGGCCGAGGCATCCCGTCGCGAGTGCTCCTCCAGTTGTCCAGATAGAAGAGCATCGCCGGGTGGCGCGCCGTCGCCCCGAGCAAATCCCTGAAGCGTCCGAGGACATGCGGGCGGATGGCGTCACGCTCGTAGGACGTCACCATCCACCGCACCGCGCCTTTGTCCGCGGACACGTTGAAGTGGTTGAACCAGAAGTCCACCAGCACCTCTTCGAGCGGATTGGGCCCCTCCACCGCCCGGAGCACCTTGGCGGCGGACAGCTCCAGTCCGATGCGCGCGGGCCGCATCAGCTCGCGGCCATCCAGCAGCGCCTGCTCCCGCTCCTTCTTGCCGGGGTACTCGCTGACGAGCTGGGCCATCGACATCGTCAGGGTGGGCAACTCCTGGAGCTTCGCCGCCAGCTCCGGAGACACCGGGGCGTCCTTCCGCGCGAGCCGCGCCTCCACCCACCCCCGCACGCCCAGCCGGCGGACCTCCGCCACATCCCGCTCCGACGGACCGAAGGCCCACCGCTGGAGCAGGTGCACCTCCGCGCCCGGACCGAAGTCCGGCGGCGCCTCACCACGAACAGGGTGGGGACTGCTCGCACATGAGAGCAGCACCACCACCAGGGAACAGAGGGACACGAGGCGCATGACGGGAACTGAAACCCACGGAGGCATCCGAAGTTACGGCGCGTTCAACCCCGCTCGTCTGCCCTCCCCAGGGGCCGCCTCGACGAAAGCACACACGATGTCAACCATCACTTGCCGCGCGAGGGCCGCCCCTGGACGCACCATTCGTCGCTTGAACCTGGGGCCAGGATGCCATTCGTATGCATGCAAACGATGGATGGGTGCTCCCCGGCACCTGGCCGGTCAGCCATCGCCCCGGACCTTCATGAGCCCTCCACCCGATGTGCGCGTACCGCCGAGAGCGGCCCTGGGCGTGCTGCTCTCGCTGATGCTGGTCAGCGGCTGCGACGCCTTTGACTGGGACAACGACACGAGCGGCACCTCGGACCGACTCACCGCGCCCTTCGAGCCGCATGTGAACCTGCTCGCGGACGTGAATCGCGACGGCGCGATAAGCGCGGCGGACGAGGCGGACGAAGAGGCGTGGACCGCCGACCGGGGCGCCATCTTCCTGGCCAACATCGACGACGACCAGAAGCGGTGTGCCTTCAGCATGTCTCCCTCCGCCATGAGCGATGACGCGCTGGAGGCCTGCAACGACGCGGCGGACGCGGAGGTCAACGGAGACGAGGACCTGTGGGACCTGGCGCGGCTGCGCGTGGAGCGCTGGTCGGAGGCGCCGGACTACGCGGTGGGCAGCATCTCCGTGGGAGGGCCCGCGGGCGAGAAGGTGCGCCTGTTCAAGCAGCTCGGCGACGAGTTCTTCGCGTTCCGCATCCCCAACATCCTGCCCCTGTCCGCGAGGGACTTGAGGGAGGGGGTGAACCTCGCCATCGAAGCGAAGGACATCGTGAGGGACCCGGAGGTGTGGGACGGGTACGCGGACGTGGTGCTGACCATCTACCACGTGGACCGGCCCGGAGAGCGCTTCCAGGACACCGTGCGCCTGCGTGTCGCGCCGGTGGTGATGTTCCATCACCTGACGCCCGTGCGGAACGTCTACGTGTCTCGGCTGGCTGACGAGGACTCGTCGCGCTTCCGGCAGGAGCTGGGCGGAGCGCTCGCGGAGTCGGGTGAGCCGACGGCCTTCTCCGAGTTCGCGGTGGAGGACCTGTGGGCGCAGGACTATTTCGAGCCCGCGTACATGTCGATGCCCAAGCTGGGAGGGCGCGGAAGCCAGCACGTCATCCAGGTCAACTACCGCGCGGCCAACGTGAACTGGAACTCGTCGCGGGTTCCGCTCCGCGAGGCGGGGCGCATCGTCTACTGGCTCCGAGGCAGGGACCAGGCGGCGGTGCAGCAATACCAGACGGGCCTGTCCGCCGAATCCCAGACGCTCAACTCCCTGGGCAACACGGAGGTCATTCCTCCCTATGAGAAGGACGGCGTGAAGTATCCCCTGGGGCGCCTGCTGCGCGGCCGTGGCCCCAGCTCCGAGCCCGACTTCCAGCCCGACCCCAGCTTCACGAAGATGTTGGACGCGCAGGGTGTCCAGCCGGTGGTGTACGTGGACACGTCCTGGCTCGCGGTGGCGCACGTGGACGAGACCCTCAGCTTCCTGCCCGCGAACACGCCTCGCGGTTGGATTGCGCTGGTGGCCGACCCCGCCCAGGCGCGGCGCATGTTGATGAAGGCCCACGAGGAGGGACACGGCGAGGCCAAGCTCTTCGAGGGCAGGCGCTGGCTGTACGACCGCCCCGCGGAGGTGACGGTGTCGGCGCTGCTGGACCACGCCGGGGTGATGGACACCAGCGCGCGGGCGGCGCTCGAAATCGACGAGCAACTGCGCATCCTGCGCGCGGAGACAGGCCTCACCGACGAGGAGATTGTCCGCGTGCCCTTCCTGTTCCAGAGCGCGCCGAACGGCGCCACGGCGCTGCAACCCGGGACGGTGAACCTCCTGTCGGTGTCGCCCTCGCTGGTCGTCGCGCCGGACCCGCATGGGCTCGTCATCGACGGGAAGGACCTCTTCAAGGTCCAGCTCGAGGAGGCCCTGGCCCCGCACGGCATCCGCGTGCACTGGACGGACACCTGGGACCTCTACCACGTGGGCGGCGGCGAGATTCACTGCGCGACGAACAGCGCGCGCGACGTGCCTTCAGCGAAGTGGTGGGAGAGCGGACGATGATTCGCGCACTGAGCTGGAGCCTGGGAGCCGCGCTGCTGCTGACGCTGTTCACTCCATCCGCCCACGCGCAGACCGGCACCGACGATGGGCTGGGCGCGCTCCGGGAGGAGGTGGCGCGCGCGCACAAGGAGACCCCCGAGGCCTTCGCGCGCCTGGAGGCGGTCATCCCGCAGGTGACGGTCCTGGACGCGAGGAAGCGAGGCACGCTCGCCGCCGCCGCCGCGCTGTTCCGAGACCTGGGCCCGCAGGCGCTTTGGCCCATGGTGGAGCGGCTCGCCTTCGACGACGCGGGGCAGGCGCCGCAGCCCGTGCGCGACTCGGCGAAGATGGCCCTCCAGGTGGGCATGGTGGAGGCCACGGGTGACTTGAGGGACGCGCGGCTCTTGCCGCTGTGGAAGAGCCTGCTGGAAGGCTCCGAGACTCGGCGTCCAGCGCGGCGCGCGGCGGCGACGGCCCTGGCGAAGCTGGAGTCCCCGGAGGCCGCGGCGCTGCTCATCGTCCTGTCCCGCCAGGAGGGCCCGCGCGGAGAGACGGTGCGCGAGGCCATGGGCCGGTGTCGCAGGTTGGTGATGGCGCAGGCGTTGGCGGAGGCCCTCGCGCTCAATCCGCCGCCCTCGGAGACGCGTCGGCTCGCCGTGGCGCTGGGCGACGTCGGCTCCTTCTGGGCGTGGAAGACCTCGCAGGCGAAGTCTCGCGCGGAGGAAGGCGCCGTGCGCCGCGTGGCCGCCGAGGCCCTCGTCAACTCCTGGGTGAACCACACCGGCGACGTCCAGCAGGCCATCACCCAGGCCCTGTTGCGCGTGGATGCACCGGAGACGCCGTCACTCATCCAGGCGATGCGGACCCGGACGACGGAGCCGCGCCGCGCCGCGCTGGAGGATTTGGAGCAGCGGATGCTGCACAACCCGCTGCGCTGAGCGTCAGGGCGCCTCGATTTCCATGCGGTAGCCCACGCCGCGCACCGTCTGGATGGCGAAGCGCGAGGCACTGTTCCACCCGAGCTTCTTCTTCAGGCTGGAGACGAAGTTGTCCACGGTGTGCGGGTCCACGACGACGTCACGGCCCCACACCGCGTCCAGGATGTCGTCGCGGCGCAGCACGCGCTCACGCTCGCGCACCAGGAAGGCCAGCAGGTCGAACTCCGTGCGCGTCAGCTCCACGCTGGCGCCCTCGGGCGTCTCCACCTTGCGGCGGTCCAGGTCCATCCGGTAGCCGCCGAAGCGCACCTGCTTCGCCGGAGTACCGCCACCCGCGCGGCGCACCAGCGCGCCCACCCGGGCCAGCAGCTCGCGCAGGCGGTAGGGCTTGCCCAGGTAGTCCTGCGCGCCGGCCTCGAAGCCTCGCACGACGTCGTCCTCCAGCGTGCGCGCGGTGAGCATCAGCACGGGTGAGGTGACGCCTTCCTCGCGCAGCGTCCGGCACAGCGTGTAGCCATCTCCGTCCGGCAACATGACGTCCAGGAGGAGGAGCTGGAAGGTCCGGCGCGCCAGGTGCTCGCGAGCCTCGCGCACGGTGGCGGCCTCTTCCACGGCGTAGCCGCCCTGGTGCTCCAGGCTGTCGCGCAGCGCGAGCCGCAGGTTCGGGTCATCCTCCACGAGCAGGATGGTGGGCTGGGTGGGGTTCATGGCGTCGCGTTCGGGGGAAAGGAGAGTTCGAAGGTGGTGCCCTCGGGACTGGAGGCCACCACGCGAAGGGTACCGGAGTGAAGGCGCATGATGCGGCGGCACAGCGCCAGGCCCAGGCCGCTGCCGGCCACTTCCCGGCCCTGTCCGGGCAGGCGCACGAACTCGCCGAAGACGCGCTCCCAGTCCGCCGGGGGAATCCCCACGCCGTTGTCGGAGAAGCGCACGCGTCCGCCGGGCAGCGCCTCCACGCGCAGGCGCACGGGGCTGCGCGTGTTGTAGGCACACGCGTTGCGCGCGAGGTTGGAGAGCAGCAGGCGCAGGAGCTGGGCGTCGGCGCGCAGGGTCAGCTCCCCCACCTCCGCCTCCAGCTCCACGGGGACCTTCGACCAGGACTCCAAATCCCGGCGCAGGAGCGACACCACCTCGTCCAGACGCACCGGCTCCAGCCTCGGCACCCAGCGGCCCTTGTCGATGCGGTTGAAGGACAGGAGGTTCTCCACCAGGAAGCCCAGCCCATCCGCCTCGCGGACGATGCGCGCCGGATAGTCGCGGGCGTCGGTGCCCTCGGCGAGCCGCCACTCGAGCGTCTCCGCGAGCAGGCGGATGGAGGCCAGCGGTGTGCGCAGCTCGTGCGACACGGTGGCCACGAAGTCGCTCTTCAGCTCCAGGAAGCGGTACTTGCGGTGCTGCGCGAGGAAGGCCAGCGCGGCGATGCCCAGGGCCAGCCCCGCGCACAGCACCACCATACCTGTCTTCAATCGATAGCGGCGCTCCAGCGCGGTCTCCGCCCGGGCCCACTCGGGCGTGGCCACCGCCAGCGGCAGCGCGTCCAGCGACAGCACCGGCGCGTCTCCGAGCAGTCGCACGCTGCCCTCCGCGTCCAGCAACCCCCGCTCGCGCATCTCGCGTGTGAGTGACGACAGCAACTCCGTGGCATCCACCGCCACGCCGCGCACCTGGTTGCCACCGCGCGGCTCCAGGTACCACCCGGCGCGCACCAGGGCCGGACCCAGGAGGGAAGCCGGCAGGGGCAGCGGGCTCGCCGTCAGCTCGCGAGCGCGCGACGCGAAGTCGTCCACGGGCGCTCCCACCTTCGTGGACAGCGCGGCCACCCGCTCCATCAGGAACTGGAAGTCCGCCGGGGTGAAGCGCGAGCGGCGCGACAGCAGCAACCGCTGGAGGCCATCCAGCCGTCCGCCCTTGCCGTCCGCCAGTCCATCCCGCACCAACGCCTGCATGAGCTGCGGCACCGGGTCACCGCGCTCCGCCAGCGACTCCAGCACCACCAGCAGGCCCGGAACGTCCCGCGTGGAGGCGAGCACGTATTGCGAGCGATGTTGCAGCAGCGCCATCAGCGCCACCGTGGAGGCCCGGCGGTCTCCGCGCGCGAGCGCCAGCTCCACCGCCCGCGTCCGCGCGAGCCGCTCCGCCCACGGGTCCTCCGGGTCCTCGGCCACCTCCGTGCCCGCGCGCAGCCGCGCGTAGCGCTCACGGGCGGGCGACACGTCTCCGGTGTCGTGGAGCGCCAGCCGGGGCAGCACCTGGGTGCCGCGCTCGCGCAGATACAGGCCCGTGGCGGAAGCCAGCGGGTCCGCCACCGCGGCCTCCAGGGCGGGCTTCGCCGCCTCCAACTTGTCGTGCAGCGACTGCGTCAGCGACGCGCGGGCGTACTGCTCCAGCGCCTCGCGTCGCGAGTCGAGTGAGAGCCGGGCGTCCTCCCGCTCGTTGGCGAAGATGCGATGGAGGTAGCCCAGCCCCCAGCCGAGCCCGGCGAGGCCGAGCACGAGCGCGACAAGCATGGGCAGCAGCCTGCGGAGCATGCTCGCGGCTACTTTCCGGGGCCCGGGAGGTTGTCGGGGTCCATGTTGGACAGCGAGCCCGCGGGGCCGAAGCGGTCCTTGCGCTGGTCCAGCGCGCCCGCCTTCTTGATGAGCGCGCCCAGCTCCACCACGTCCGGACGACCCGCCAGCGGCTCGCCGACTTCCTGCCAGAGCGCATGGAGCCGCGCCCAGTCGAGCGTGCGCGTCCAGGGCGAGCCCCGCAGCTTCTCCGCGAAGGCGGCGGCCACGTACGTCAGCCGAGTGGCGGGAGCGACGCGAGCGGCGGACGAGCGCAGGACGCTGGAGGGCAGCAGCTTCTGCACCCGGCGCCACATGGTGTTCTCGCCCTCTTCGTAGAGGACGCGCAGCGTGCCGAAGGCGATGGCGGGGCCAATCAGCTTCACCTCGTAGACGGCGGTGACGGAGGCGCCCGCGGCCAGCGGCACGGGCACGGGCTCCGCGTCATCGTCGAACGGCTCGGGCGTGGCGGACTGGTTCTCGTACCCCACCAGCCGATAGCGGGCCACGGCCTTCCGGTCGAACTCCAGCTGCACGCCCACGTCGGTGAAGGCCTCCAGGGCCCGCACGCTCACGCGCACGACGTGGTAGCCCTTGCGGCTGGGCGACGGGAAGCCCTCCACGTGGATGGCGAACGGGCCCACCACATCGCCGTCCTCGCCCGGCCCGAAGCTGTTGACGAAGTCCTCCACCCGCACGGCCTCCTCCGCCGGCAGGGAGTCCCGCTCCAGATAGCCTCGCGTCAGCGCGTACGAAGCCGTGCTCACCTGGAGCGTGTACGTGGAGATGCGCTCCTCCTCCGTGTCGATGGTCGGATTGACGCCATGGCCTCGCGTGTCCGAGTCACGCAGGGGCCTGCTGCCCGGCGTGAAGAGGCTCTGCACCATGGCCCCGTCGGGCCCGAGCACCGGCACCTGCGGCAGCGCCCAGGGCGGCGCCCGGTCGCGGATGTCTCCCGCGCGCGGGACGACCATCCACGCGACACCATCCGACTCCAGCCGCAGCGGCGGAGCGAACGGCGCCAGCGGCGAGAAGGGATGGGACGCGGCGCCGCTCGTCACGGCGGGAGGCAGCGGCGACAGCTCCACCTGCACCGTGAGCGCCTGGCCTGCCTCCACCTTCACGTCCGCGCGGGTGACGGCCTGGAAGGACTCCTTCTCGAAGCGCAGCGTGTAGAGGCCCGCCGGTAGCGAGGGGAGCTGGTAGTGGCCTCGTGCGTCTGTCAGCACGGTGCGCGGCGACGGCAGGGCCGTGGACGTGGCGGAGACCTTCACCCCCGCGAGGGGTTGCTGGCCGCGCGCATGGAGGACCGCGCCCGACACCGAGCCCACCTGGGCCCACGCCGACGTGGCGAGGCACAGGAGGACACCGCACAGGGAGCGCAAGAGAGCGGTCTTCATCATGGGACCAACGCGGACACCGGGCGGAGCCTTCCCTTCGGATTCAGCCCAGCGTGCCGCAGGTGACGCCCGGCTTCATCACGGTTCCATCATGGAGCCGGGGCGACGTGGACACTCGCCCTACTTCACCGGAGAGAAGGGCACGTCCAGCACCGGCCGGGACTTCGCGTCGGGCAGGTCGTAGTGCCACCACTCCATGCGGTTGGGAGTGAAGCCCGCGCCCTCCATCGCCTCGCGCAACACCTCGCGATGCTGACGTGACACCTCGGTGCCACCGGCGTAGCCGTGGTGCGCCGCGGGCGTGAAGGTGTCGAAGGCGGTGGGCATCTCCACTTCCTTGCCCTCCAGCGTCACCATCGTCAGGTCCACCGCGCCACCCCGGTTGTGGTTGGAGCCCTTCTTCGGGTCCGCCACGTAGCCGGGAACCGGCATGATCTTCCACATCTCGTACTGCACCGCCCGGGGCCGGTAGCAGTCGTAGACCTTGAGCCGGTAGCCCTTGGGCCGCAGCACGTCCGCCGCCGCCTTCAGCTTGCGCGCGGACTCCGGCAGCAGCAGGCAGCGCGCCGTGTCCGGGTACACCTGCTTCTTCAGGAAGTTGTCCGCCGTCGCGTACTTCAGGTCGAGCGCCAGGTCCTCCACCACCGTCGTCGCATCCACGAGCGGCGCGATGTCACCCGGCTTCGCGCTCTTGCCCGGCGTGGACTTCGACTTCGCCGTCGCGGGGGGCTTCGGGTCCCCAGCGTCCTGGGCCAGCGCCTCGCCGCCCACGCACAGCCCCAACACCACCGCCCAGCCCAGCCGCGTCGTCATGCTCATGCCCCCACCGTGTAGCGCGTCGGGTCCGGGACTCCGGCTTCCTCGAAGCCCTTCTTGCGCAGCACGCAACTGTCACAGCGTCCGCAGGCGAGCCCCTGAGCGTCCGGGTCGTAGCAGGAGTGCGTCATCCCGTAGTCCACGCCCAGGCGCGTGCCCTCGCGGATGATGTCCGCCTTGGTCAGCCCGGACAGCGGCGCGTGCACGGTGAAGCTCGCGCCCTCGACGCCCGCCTTGGTGGCCAGGTTCGCCATCGTCTCGAACGAGCGGATGAACTCCGGCCGGCAGTCGGGATAGCCGCTGTAGTCCACCGCGTTGACACCGATGTAGATGTCCGTCGAGCCCACCACCTCCGCGAGCCCCAGCGCCAGCGAGAGGAACAGCGCGTTGCGCGCCGGCACGTACGTCACCGGGATTCCATGGCTCATCTCATCGGCCGGCCGGTCCTTGGGCACGTCGATGTCCGCGGTGAGCGCCGAGCCGCCAATCTGGCGCAGGTCGATGTTCACCACCCGGAAGTCCTTCACGCCCATGGCGCGCGCGACGTCACGGGCCCGCTCCAGCTCCACCACGTGCCGCTGGCCATACGCCACGGCCAGACACACCGGCTCGAAGCCCTTCGCCTTCGCCATGGCCACGCACGTCGTCGAGTCCAGGCCGCCCGAAATCAACACCACCGCACGCTTCGCCATCAGTCCCTCCGGACTCCCTGAATCTTGTACGCCGTCTTGCACGTCGTGGGAGTACACGTACAGGAGCCCGGCAGGAAGACATCCGTCAGCGAACCACACGCCAGGGACACGTCGTAGCCGTTCTCCGTGGGGGCCGGCGGGCTGGCGTCGGGGATGCCTCCGTCGAACGCGGCGCAGTTGCGGTTGAGGATGCCCGCCTGGCTGTCGCTGAAGATGGTGACCTTGAGCGACTCCTCAATCTGCGAGTCCTTGCAGCCGGCGCCGCACGAGGCGCGCGGCGCCGTCGCCTTGAGCGCGGAGTCGACAAGCTGCCCCTCGTACTTCGCCTCGCGGTCGAAGCCCTGCACGGTGAACCAGCCGGTGCCACCGTCGTCGTTCTTGGAGAACGTGCCCTCGAAGCGGAACACGCCGCCGTCGTCGAGCTGCGCGAACTCCGGCATCGACGCGTCGCAGGTGGTGTTGGCGGGGTCCAACCGTGCCTCGAACTGGAAGGTGCCCAGCAGCTGATTGCCCGGGTACACGGGGTCCGAGTAACAGGCCATTGCCACCACGACCGCGGCGGCGGGGAGGACGGAGAGAGCGAGGTGCTTCAGGCGCATACGGCGCGGAGGCTACACGGCTACCCGACGTCGAGCACGGAAAGGGCCACGGACCGGAAGGCGCCCCCACGTGCGAGCACCGCGCCCACATCCACCCGCGCCGGGTCACTCCCTCGCACCTCCGCATCCAGCCGCGCCAGGACGCGCCCCGCGGCGAGCGAGGCGGGGACCGCTCGGAAGGCCGCCACCGCCGCCTCCTCGAAGCCGGGCACCTCGCCGGGACGCGACAGCTTCACGCCCTCCGCGCCCAGCACGATGGCCAGCGCGCACAGGTAGCCCAGCTCCACCGTGCCGAAGCACGAGAGCGCGCCCGCGCCCAGCACCAGCTCCTCCGAGCTGACCAGGTACGCCTCCACGCCACCGGAGGGGTCCACGCTCACCCGCAGACTGTTGGCGCCCAGCGACGACAGCATGGGACGCAGCGCGGCGAAGAGTCGGGGGAAGCGCTCGGCCGTCACCTGCAGCGTATTGGGAGGCAGCGGATGCTCGAAGCCCGTGGGCACCGACAGCGCGGACACGGCAGCCGGGGGCACCGTCGCCGTGCTGGAGGACAAGGCCGCGCCCACACCATCCGCGCGCTCGGCGGCGTCCCGACGCTCCAGCAGTCGCAGGGCCTCCGCGAAGAGCGTCCAGCCATCCACGTCCAGCGGCGCCGCGCGCAGCAGCTCCGGCCAGACGCGCGCCGCGAACGGCGCGCCTTCAATCACCGGTGAGAGGCGCTCGCACGCGAGGCGGAGGACCTCGGCGGACAGGACACCCGCGTCGAAGAGGCGCTCGGCGAGCCTCGCCGCGGGCGCCACCAGCTGCGCGTCCAGGTAGCCCCGGAGGATGGACTCCAGCACCCCGGGCTCGTCGGTGAGCCGCTCGCGCAGCCGCAGGGCCTCGCCCACGAGGCCGCGCTGCTCCGCCAGCCTCGCGCGACGGGCCAGTCGCTCCTCGGTCTCCGGCAGCGCCTCGAGCTGCGCGACGGCGTCCGGCACCTGGCCCAGGGCCTCATAGGCATCCGCCAGTCGCTCGCGATGGGGCGTCGCGGCGTCGGGCCCTTCCTCCAGCGTCAGCCGCTCCGCGAGCGACACGAAGACCGCGGGCTCCTTCGACTCGTCCACCAGCGCCAGCAGGTTGCGCAGCGCGGACAGGCTGGTGCCATCCGTGTCCAGCGCGCGCTCGAAGGCGGCGCGGGCATCGTCGGGCTGGTCCAGCGGGCTCAGCAGCAGCTCGCCGTGCTCCAGGTGCAGCGCGGCCCGGACGCGGGAGTCCTCCTCCACTTCGATGAGTCGCGCCAGCGTGCGCGCGGCGGCGTCGAAGCGGCCCAGCCTCAACTCCAGGGCGTGGCGCTCGCGCAGCAACGGCTTGCGACGCGACGTCCACCCTTCGGCGGCCATCAACAGCGCTTCCGTCCGCGCGGCATCCGACAGCACGCGCACCCGGCCGAGCACCGCCTCCGAGAGCGCCTCCGGGTGCTTCTCCAACCCCGGCAACAGCAGCGTGAGCCGGGTGCCGAAGTTCGCGTCGGACGACAGCTCCTCCAGGGCCCGCAGGCGCTGGAGCACCGGGGCATCCGCCGCGCGCAGCACCTCGTCGCGCAGGGACACCGCGAAGGGCTCGTCGCGCGAGACAGAGAGGGCCGCGAGCTCCAGCAACCCCTCCGCGTCGCGCTCGGCGCGCAGGCCGTCCGCGAGCGCGGCGGCGTGGGCCGAGTCCGCGTCGGACTGCGCCACCAGGGCCCACAGCGCTTCACGCGTGCGCGCGGTGTCCCCGGCCTGGGCGGCCATGGCCAGCGCGTCCGTCAGCTCTCCTGCCGCCATGGCGGGCGCGAAGCCCACCTGGAGCGCGCGCGTGTAGGCGCCCAGCCGGCCGAAGCGCTCCGCCAGCTCCGAGGGCGCGAGGATGTCTGGCGCCTCGGTGGCGATGCGCTCGATGACCTCCAGCGCCTCCCCGTGCTCGCCCGCCTTCTCCCAGAGGTCCGCGGCCTCCAGCAGCAGCGGCGGACGCTCCTCCGGAGACGCGAGCCGAGCCGCCTGGAGCAGCGCCTTCGCGGCGCGAGGGGCCTCGCCCAGGGCGCGATGCAGGTGGGCGACGCGCATCGCGGCGTCCACGTCCGGCTCGGTCGCCACGGCGGCCTTCGCCGCCTTCAAGGCCTCCGGCAGCCGGCCCGCGCTCTCGAAGGCCCGAGCAGCGGACAACAGGAGCACCAGCCGCTCGCGACCGGAGACCAGCTCCGCGCGCGCCACCTGCACCTCGGCTCGACGCGCGGGCACATCGCCCAGCAGCTTCTCCAGCTCCTCCAGCGCGATGCCGTAGCCAGCGCCCGAGGTACCGCGCTCGACAACGGCCTCGAGCGCCTCGCGAGCCCTCGGCGCCTGGTCCGCGTCGCGGAACAGAGAGGCCAGCTCCAGCCGCAGGACGGACGCCTCGTCCGCGTCCTCCAGGCCTGGCACCAGTCGCTCCAGAGCCTCCAGGAGCCGCGTCGTCTCGCGCCGCTCACGCAGGCCCGTCACCAGGGCACGAAGCGCGGTGACGTCCTCGGGAGCCGCCTCGGCCGCGCGCTGGGTCAGCTCCCAGGCCGCGTCCACATCCGCGAGCGACTCGGCGGCGACAGTGGCGGCGGCCAGCAGCAGCTCGGCGGCGCGCACACCACCGGCGGCCTCGGCACCGGACTCGTACACCGCCAGCAGGTCGCCGTGACGGCCCAGCGCGCGCAGGCCCGCCACCGCCCGGTCGATGACGGAGGCATCCGCCGGACGCAGGCGAGCGAGCGGCAGCAGCGCGTCGATGGCGTCCCTCGGGTCGTCGAAGAGGTCCGCCGCGCGGCGGTACAGCACCTCCGCCGTCGCCGTGTCCTCCGCGTACCGCGCGAGCTGCAACGAGGCGCGGTACAGGCCCGGCGCGTTGCCCGTGCGCGAGTGCACTTCCGCCAGCAGCGACAGCGCTTCACGGCCGCGCTCGCCCTCCGGCTCCAGCAACACCACCGACTCGAAGGCATCCGCCGCGTCGTGGTACGCGTTCGCGCCCAGCGAGGCATGGCCCAGCCGCAGCCACGTCCGCGCGCGCACCGTCACGGGCAGCGCCTCGCCACCGGCCGACAGCAGGCGACGGTCATACGGTCGCGCGGCGGCGGGGCCTCCACTCTGGGCCGCGAGCTCGGCGCGCGCGGACAGCGCCTCCACGTCGTCGCCGGAGCTGGACAGGTACACGTCAAACGCCTCGGCGGCCAGCAGCGCCTCGCCCGCGTCCAGCAGCCGGGTGGCGCGCTCGCGCAGCAGCGGCAGCGCTTCCTCGGGAGGCAGGGCCGCGGCGCGCAGGGCCAGCAGCTCCGACAACCGGCGCACGTCTCCGGCCGCGCGCTCGCGCACGCGCTCGAAGGCCTCCGCGCTCGCGGGGCTCAGCTCGAAGGCGCGGTCCTCGCACAGCAGCGCGCGCTCGCGAGCACCCGCCGCGCGGAAGGCACGAGCAGCGGCGAGGTAGCTGTCCGCGGCGTCGGCATCCGACTGGCGCTGGGCCCGACGCAGCATCAACTCCGCGAGCGACTGCGGGTCCTCCGTCTCCTCCAGGAAGGCGCGGTGCCGCGAGAAGACAGGCTCGCGGAACGGGTCAGCCTCCAGCAGCACGGCATCGAACTCGGCCGCATCCGCGTGGCGATTCACCTCGTGCAGCAGCTCCGCGGCCTGCGCGGTGAGGTCCAGGTCATCCGGTCGAGCCGACCGCGCGGCGATGAAGGCCGCGGCAGCCGCGTCCGGGCGCCCTGCCCTGTCGCGATACAGCACGGCCGCGCGCTGGAGCAACGCCGCGCGGCGCTCCGAGTCCGCCTCACCCTCGGCGCACTCCTCGTACCAGGCGGCCAGCTCCGCGAGCCGTCCGTCGCGCTCCAGCAGTCGGGCCAGCAGCGTCTCGGCCTCGTCCAGCGAGCGGTCCTGCCGCAGCGCTCCGCGCAGGAAGCGCTCCGCTTCCTCCGTGTCCGAGAGCACGCCCAGGTGCAGCTTCGCCAGCCGCAGCCGCAGCGCCGCCGCTTCCTTGGCGTCGTCCAGCAGGGGCAGCGCGCGCTCCAGCCAGAGGGCCTCGGCGTCGGCGTCGTCCCTGCGCTCCGCCAGCGCGGCGCCCAGTCGCGCGGTGCCCAGGTCCTCCGCCAGCGAGAAGGCGCGGTCCAGTGCGCTCTCCGCCGCGGACAGGTCCAGCTTCACGTCGCGCAGCAGCTCCGCGCGCCGACGCTCGCACGCGGCGGCCTCGGGTGCGCGACCCCGCGCCTCCAGCAAGTCCCGCGCGTCCGCCAGCGCCCGGAGCGCCTCGTCGGCGCGGCCCGTGGCCTCCGCGAGGTGCGCCTCTTCGTCATACGCCGCGAGCGTCGCGGCCACGTCGCCCACCTGGAGGCTGAGCGCGGCCACGTGGCGCAGCTCCGCGAGCAGCTCCAGCGAACGGCCCGTGTCGCGGTACAGCGACGCGAGCTGGAGGCGGAGCGGCAGCGGCGTCCGCGCCATCTCCGCCGCGCGCGCCAGCAGCGACGCCGCCACACCCGCGTCGGCGAGCGCGGCGCGCGCCTTCTCCGCGAGCACCACGAGCCGCCGCACCGTGTCCTCGGACGGCGCCAGGGCCCGCGCGTGGGTGACGAGCACCTCGAACGCGCCGCGCGGGTCGTCCTTCTCCAGCAGCGAGGAGAGGTGCTGTACCGCGGGCTCGCACAACGGCCGCTCGAGGAGCAGCTTCCGGTACGCGGCCACCGCGCGCTTCGTGTCGCCCGCGCTCTCCGACAGCTCCGCCAGTCGAAGCCAGGTGGACTCGGCCGCATCGGGGCTCGCGGCGAAGTCCGCCGTCGAGGCCA
Organism: Corallococcus terminator; assembly: GCF_049194865.1. Classification (GTDB taxonomy): domain Bacteria; phylum Myxococcota; class Myxococcia; order Myxococcales; family Myxococcaceae; genus Myxococcus; species Myxococcus terminator_A. The sequence goes on from NZ_JBLZWL010000104.1 coordinate 80,779, forward strand.
GCGTCTCCTGGAGCGGCAGGGCCTCCAGCACCGCGCCGCGCAGGTAGAGCAGCTCCGCCAGCGACGCCAGCTCCGCGCCGCGCGCCGGCACCAGGGAGTGCGCCTTGCGCGCCAGCTTCAGCGCGCGGTCCAGGTCCTGGGCATCCCGCGCGTACGCGGCACCCTCACGCAGCAGCGAGGCGGCCTCGGACGTCGTGGCGCTCTCGGCGGCGGTCTCCAGCAGCGCCGCGGCCTCGCGCAGCTCACCGCGCCCGGCCACCAACGACACCAGCCGACGCCGCACGTCCGCATCGGCGGGAGCGAACCGCAGCGACTGCCGCAGCGCCGCCTCGGCGGGAGCCGGCTGCTCCAGGCGCTCCAGGTAGAGCGACGCCAGCTCCGAGTACATCGCCGCCGCCTCGGACGGCGGAGCATGCGGCCCCTCGGACGAGAGCAGCTCCGCCAGCGCGGCCCAGTCCTCCAGGGCCCTCAGCGCGCGCTGCAGGGAGCCGGTGGCCCGCGCGTGACGCGGTGCCAGCGCCAGCGCGGCCTTGAGGCTCTCCCGTGCGTCGGCGAGCTGTCCGCGCGCTTCGAGCAACGTGGCGCGAGCGAGCAGGGCCTCGACACGACGGGCCGTGGGGCCCTGGCGCGCGGCCTCGGCGAGCGCGGAGATCTCCTCGTCCGGGCGCTCGTCACGGTGGGCCAGGTCGGCCAGGGCGAAGTAGGCGTCACAGCGCTCGGCCTCCGACGGTGACAGCGCCACGGCGGAGACCAGCGCCTCTCGCGCGAGCCCCCGCTCATCCTTCTCCGCCAGCACCACGGCCAGGGCGAGCAGCCGCTCCCGGGCGCGCGTGCCCAGTTGGGCATCTGCGACCACGGCGCGGCGCCACACTTCCAGCTCTCCGGCCTCATCACCCGACTCGCGCGCCAGCTCCGCCAGCGCGAGCAGCAGCGCCGCGGGACGACGGGACAGCTTCGCGGCCTCGGAGAAGTCCTCGCGCGCGGCGAGGATTCGGCCCGTGGCGCGATGGAGCACGGCGCGACGCGAGAGCAGCTCGGCGCGGTCCTCGCCCGTCGCCGACGACACCAGCGCGCCCAGCAACTCCAGGCGCTCGGCTTCCTCGTCCGAGGAGCCCGTGCCCGGCGGCGGCAGCAAGTCGAGCAGCGCCTGCGCCGCCCAGGTGTCCTGTGGCTCCTCCAGACGCAGGCTGCGCAGCGAGTCCATCGCCGCGCCAGCGCGTCCGAGGACGAGGGACAGCTCCGCCAGCTCGCGACGGGCCGCGCGCCGGGGCTCGCCGGACAAGCGCGGCCACAGCTCCACCAGCAGGTCCGCCAGCGCCTCGCGCGCGCCGGCCTTGCGGTGCAGGTTGACCAGCTCCACGCGGGCGTCGAGGTCCTCGGGCGCCCGGATGCAGTACTCGGCCAGCAGGCGACGCGCGGAGTCCGTCTTGCCCGCGCGCACGGCGGCACTGGCGGCCTTGCGCGTGAGCGCCACCCGCTCCGCCTCGCGCGGCGCGTCGGCGTCCACCGGAGGCAGCGCCAGCACCGCCTCGAAGTCCTCCAGCGCGGCGCGCGCATCCGTGGGCAGCCGCAGCTCACCGCGACGCTGACGCGCGGGCGCGAAGGTCGAATCGCGCTCCAGGGCCTCGGCGAGGAACGCCTCCTCGCGACTGGTGCCCGCCGCCAGCAGCGACGCGCGGTACAGCAGCTTCGCGCCGGAGCGGGCCTCCGGAACCAGCACGGCGCGGCGCGCATACAGCCGCGCGGCCTCCAGCTTCTCGCCGCGCTCCAGCTCCAGCTCGGCCAGCGACTCCAGCACTTCGGCCGCCAGCGGTCCCTGAGGGCTGGCCTCCAGGGCGGCCGTCAGGCGCAGCAGCGCGGCGGCCTTCTCACCCCGCTCCAGCAGGGCGCGAGCGCTCTGGAGGAACAGCGGCGCGGCCTCCTCGGCGCGGTCGGCGCCCATCAGCGCCTGAGCACGACCCGCCCACAGCTCGGCCAGCGCCTGCGTCTCGCCGGCCTCCGTGTAGAGCGACTCCAGCCGCGCGGCCAGCGTGTCATCCAGCCGGCGCAGCGGCAGCGCCTGCGCGTACGCGGCGATGGCGCCTTCGCGGTCGCCCAGCATCTCGCACGCGCGACCGAGCCGGGCGCGCACATCCGCCAGCTTCTCCGGCGCGGCGGTGCGAGGCAGCGTGGACAGCAGCGACTCCAGCGCGCGCCGTGCGTGCTCGGGGCGCTCGCAGCGCAGCGACAGGTCCGCCAGGTCCAGCAGCACGGCGGAGTCCGGGGCCAGCCGCGCCGCCTTCTCCAGCGACACCAGCGCGTCACCCACGCGGCCCAGGCGGGCCTCCAGCACACCGGCCAGCTCTCGCAGCGCCGCCGCCGCGAGGCGCTTGTCGCCCTGCGCCTCGGCCACCCGCGCGCGCTCCTCCAACGCCACGGCCAGCCCGGCCATGTCCGCGCGCTTGCGCTGCAAGGCGCACAGCTCGCCCAGCGCCGGCAGGTCATCCGGCTCCGCGCGCAGCACTTCCTGGAGGGAGTGCACCGCCAGGTCCAGGTCGAAGGCCAGGTCGCGCGCGGCCACCGCGAGGCGGCGGTACTTCTGCGCGCGCTCCTTCGCGTCCGGCGCCAGTCGAGCCAGCGCGGACAGGCACCGCGTCAACAGCGGTCCATCACGCCGCGCCTCGGCCAGGGCGAGCAACGACTCCAGCGCGGGCCGATGGTCCGCGTCCGCCTCCAGCGCGAGCAGCAACAGTCGCTCGGCCTTCTCCGGCTGCTGGAGTCGACCGCGATACAGCTCTCCCGCCTCGGCCCAGGAGGCGGCGCGCCTGGCCGGCTCGTCCATGAGCGCGGCGGACTTCTCCAGCGCGTCGGCCAGCTCCAGCGACTTCCCGGTGATGCGGAAGTACGGAATCAGCTCCTCGAGCGCCACCCCGTCGCGCGGGTCCAACGCCAGCGCGGACTCCAGGTGTTCGCGCGCACGCGCCGGGTCCCCCAGACGGGAGCGGTACAGTCGCGCCAGCGCATGGTGGCTGGCGTGCGCGGCATGGCGGACACCCTCCGAGCGCGGGGCCGGCCCCGCCAGCTCCAGCGCCTGCTGGTAGCCCGCGAGCGCCTCCTGCAACCGGCCCAGTCCCTCCGCGACGCGCGCGGCGGCGAACAGCGGCTCCGCCTCGCCGGGAAGCAGGGACACCGCTTCGCGGTAGCGCAAGAGCGCGTTCTCAGGCTGCTTCAGGCCCTCTTCCCACACGCGACCGGCCATCAGGTCGGCGTGGCCCACGCGGTCCAGCTCGTGCCGGGCCATGGACACTTCGCGCAGCCGGTCCAACGCCTTCAGCGCGCGCAGGTGCTCGCCGCCCCGGTGGCACAGCTCGCCCAGCAACAGCAGCGCATCCGACTGGTCCGGCGACAGCCGCAGCGCCGCCTCGCAGTGCAGGCGCGCTCCGGCGATGTCGTCCTCCGTCTGCGCGCACAGCCGGGCCAGGTGCACATGCGCGTCGGCGGCTTCATGCGGGTCTCTCGCGAGCGCCGCCAATCGGCGGTAGGCCCGCACCGCGCCCGCCCTGTCACGCGCCTGGTCCGACGCGCGAGCCAGCGCCTTGAGCGAGGGCAGGTGGTCCGGCTTCAGGCCCAGCAGCTCATGCAGCGCCTTCACCGCCACCTGGGGCGCGGTGTCGCGAGAGCAACGGGCGGCCGCCTCGGCGGAGAAGAAGGCCGCGGCCTCTTCCGACGTGCGACGCGCCAGCGCGCACAGCGCCAGATAGCGCTCGGCGGCGCGGGCACCCTCGCCCCGTCGCTCGCGCACCACGGCCTCGCCCCACAGCGCGGCGGGGCTGCGGTCCCGACGACGCAGGAGCGTGGCGGCCACGTCCAGCGCCAGCTCGTGCGCCTGCGGGTCGGCCACCAGCAGCGACAAGAGCCGCTCGGCGGCGAAGGGGTGCGCGTCCTGCGCGTCTCCGGCCTTCAGGTATTGCTGCCGCGCCTCGGCCAGCCGGCCCTGGGCGACGAGTTCCTCCGCGTCCGCGAAGGCCCGCGCGCCCTCCAGCGTGAGGAGCAGCTCCTCGTCCGGCGTGGCTGGCGGAGGCAGACCGCCCGCCGCGAAGCGCAGCTTCAAGCCCGTGCTCGACACCTCGGCGGCGGACAGGCGCGCGGTGTCCAGCGACGGCATCTTGTAGCCACGGCTCACCGCCGCGAGCTGACACAGCGCGGGCAGCACGCGGGTGGAGAAGCCGGAGGCCCCGCGCACCTCCACGTCCGGCACCAGCGCCAGCGCGCCCACGGCGGCGGACAAGAGCCCGGGCACCTGCACCGACGGCGTGGACGAGAACCCGTACAGGCGCACGTCGTAGAGATAGACGGCGAGCTTCTCGCCATCCGCGTCGAAGGCCACCTTGAACGTGAAGGGCGTGCGCTCCGGCGCGGGCAGTCGGCCCTGCCCTTCCAGGTACCCGGGACGGAAGTGCAGCCGCAGCTCCTCCAGGCCCGCGAGCCGCCCCGCCAGCTCCGCCACCCGCCGCGTCACCAGATCCGCGTCGACGGACAGCTCCAGGAAGCCGAAGTGCAGCTTCTTGCGCTGATAACGCGTGGCTCCGGCGCTGACGTTGAACGGGAAGCTGACGTCCGGAATCTGGAGCGCGAAGTCGGAGATGCGCAGGCCCGGGATGACTTCGAGCGCCGGGAAGCCCACGAACGCCCTGCGGTCCAGCAGGCGCAGCTCGGGCGCGGCGGCGCGCGCATCGGGCGCCGCGGTGGGCTTTAGGGAGTCGCTCTCGTTGGCCATCGCGGGAGCCAGGAAACTACCACGGCCTCCAAGCACCCGAAATTTATGACAATCCCCCGCCCGGGGGGCAGCCGGAGGGGCTTGGCGGCCCCAGGGCCGCACGCGTTGTTCGTCATGCGCGCCGGAGCGAAGTCGGACAATATGCGCCCGGCGTGCTGGCTCCCGACTCCCTCGTCCTCGACGGTCGCTTCCGAGTACTCCGTCCATTGGGTTCGGGCGGAATGGGCGAAGTGTACCTGGGTGAACAGGTCTCCTTGGGCCGCATGGTGGCCATCAAGGTCCTTCACCACGACCTCAACGCGCAGCCCGGCATGGCCGAGCGCTTCAAGCGCGAAGCCCGCCTCCTCTCCGCCGTCGAGCACCCCGCCGTGGTGCACATCGTCGACTTCGGTGAGTCCGGCGACCACGCCTGTCTGGTGATGGAGTTCGTGGAGGGAGAGAGCCTCTACGACGTGCTCACCCGGGGCGCCATGCCGCCGGGCCGCGCGCTGCCGCTGCTCCAGCAGCTCGCGGAGGGCCTGGCCGCCATCCACGACAAGGGCATCATCCACCGCGACTTGAAGCCGGAGAACGTCTTCATCTCCCCCGGCGCGCGCGGCGAGCAGGCGCGGCTCCTGGACTTCGGCATCGCCCGGCTGGTGGAGCCGGACGCGCAGAGCAACGTCAGCCAGGTGGGCGTGGTGCTCGGCACCCCGGAGTACCTGTCGCCGGAGCAGGCGGTGGGCGCGAAGGTGGACACGCGCAGCGACCTGTACACCTTCGGCGTGCTCATCTACCGCGTGCTGTCCGGACGGCTTCCCTTTGATGGGCCCCAGGCGCGCCACTTCCTCGCCCAGCACGCCTCCCACGCCCCGCTCCCGCTGGACAGGGCGGCGCCCTCGCTGACGCGCTACATCGGACTCTTGTCGCTGGTGATGCGCCTTCTGGAGAAGAACCCGGCCAAGCGGCCCCAGAGCGCGCACGAGCTGGCGGACGCGCTGGCCGCCGCGCACCTGTCGCTGGCCGCCTTCACGCCCGGCCTGGGGACGCCCGCCTACGTGGGCACGCCCGCCACCACCTCACCCTCCGGCACGTCCGTCTTCGGCGGGGGTGAGGCGACGAGCAACGGCCCCAGCGGGACGTCGGTCTTCGGCGCGGCGGACGCGGCGGCACCCGCGCCTCTTCCGAGCCGCACGAGCCAGAGCACCGCCGCGTTCGGCCTGGAGTCCTCGCCGGGCACTGACAGCGCGTCACCCTCGGCGATGCGCACGGGCACGGCGGCCTTCGGCTCGCGGCCCACGCTGTCGGGCAGCACGTCGACGGTGAAGCCGCAGAACCTGACGGTGATGCTCACCGACATCCAGGGCTTCACCGAGCGCACCAGCCGGCAGACGCACGAAGAGAACGCGCGGATGCTGGAGACGCATGACCGGCTGCTGATGCCGCTGGTGCGCGAGCACGAGGGACGGCTCGTCCAGAAGCGCGGAGATGCGCTGCTGGTGGCGTTCCGCTCGCCCACCGCGGGGGTGTTGTGCGGCATGGCCATGCAGGACCGGCTGTGGCGGCACAACGAGGCACTGCCCGCCGAGGAGCGGCTGCACGTGCGCGTGTGCCTGCACGCCGGCGAAGTGCTGCTGACCGCCGACACCGTGCTGGGCGAGCCCATGGAGGTGCTGGAGACGGTGGAGCACGTCGCCGCCGCGGGCCAGGTGACCTTCACGGAGGCGGTGAACCTGGCGCGCAACCGCGCCGAGGCGGAGGTCGAGCCCTGCGGCTCCATCACCCTCCCCGGCCGCGAGGAACAGCTCCAGCTCTACCGCTGCCAGCAGGCGACGGAGGGGCCTCCCTTCGGCGGTCGCTTCGAGAAGCAGAACGCCCTCGCGATGCGTCTGGCTCCCGCGGTCCAACGGACTCGCGCGGCGCTGGCACCCATCTCCCGGGGGATGCAGGCCGTCTCCCATGCCGTGCGCGCGGGCAAGGCGCGACTGGGCACGAGCCTGACCCGCCTCAACGCGGTCCTGACGGTGCCTCCCGCGGTGAAGGCGGGCGTGAACAAGGCGGTGGTGCTGGCGCGTGCGAAGCCGCGCGCGGCGATGGCCGTGCTCGGAGCCCTGGTGCTCCTGAGCGGCGGCGTGGCCATCGTGCTGCATCTGAGCAGCCCCGCCGTACGCGCCATGTCGCTGCTCCAGGACGGCAAGAAGGACGAAGCGCTGGAGTTGCTGAACGCGATGTCGAACGAGGAGCAGAAAGAGGCTCCGGTGCGGCGCGCCCTCGCGGCGGCCCACCACGCGCAGGGCAACCACGACAAGGAGCGGGTGCTGCTCGCCACGCTGGATGTGGAGGGCCGCGCGGCGGTGGAGGACTCGTTGCTGGATGGGCTCGCGGAGGACTTCGGCCGCTTCGACAACGACGACCTGCGCAGGCTGCTGGCCAATCTCCCGAAGGAGCGGGTGCGTCCCTACTTCGCGGAGCTCATCCGGGACGAACACTCACCGAAGCAGTGGGGTGCGCTTCGCTACCTGGATTCCGCCAAGCTGGCGGACGGCGTGGACCTGGTGACAGCCTACTCCAAGGCCCTGGAGGCGAAGGATTGCGGCATGCGCAATACCGCCGCCAGACGGCTGGGCGCGTTGGGCAACATGGACGCCGTCCCCGCCCTCATCCGGCTCGCCGAGTCCAAGGGCGACTGCGGCCAGGCTGAAGCGAACCGCGCCATCCAGAAGCTGAACAAGAAGGGCGGCTGAAGCCCGGGCGGGTGTCGCCGCCCAGGCCTCGGATGACGCTCAGTCATCGTGCCGGGCGTGGCCCTTCTTCTTCCCCTTGCCACGGCCATGACGGTGGTCGTCGTCATCCCAGTCATCATCGTCATCGCGGTCGCCACGATGGGCCTTCACCTTCTCGTCCACCTTGAGCAGGTTGCGAGAGAAGGCGTCGTAGTCCAGATGCAGATGGCCGCGTGCCCCGGGCGCCGAGGCGAAGAACTTCACCTTCCAGACGTCGTTGCCCGTCCGGTGCGCCTCCTTGAGGCGGCAGTCGAACCGGCGCGCGCGACACTCGCCGAAGCCTCGGTCCACCGCCTCTTTGTAGGACATGGCGGAAGGACGTGAGGGCGGAGGTCGCGAAGGCCCGGGGCGGGGCGGTGAGCGCGAGTGGACGACACATCCCGACGCGAGCAGCAGACCACCGAGAAGCAGGGCGATTCTCATGCCCCTCATGACGCATCAACCGCGCGGAGCTTCAAAGCCACGCGGGGTGCGAGGCACCGACTGGAAATCTACAGTCCGTCGGGAGACGCGAAGGCCACGAACAGCTCGCCCGTGAGGTACGCGCGTCCGCCCTTCGTCGCGGGCCGGAGGAAGTCATTCACCACGGGTCCGCCCTGCGCGAGCTGGTGCTTCTCCGGATGCGACAGGTTCATCCGACTGCGGGCCACGCCCTTGCTGCCCCGGTGGATGAAGGTGACGGTGCCGTCCTCGGACACACCCTCCACCACGCCGACGTGGGTCATCCCGTCGTTGCGGCGACCATCGCGGTTGCGGTCGTACGTCTCGCGGAAGAACACGAGGTCCCCGGGACGCGGCGCGCGGTGGTGCAACCGCTTGCCTTCCGTGGCGCGACGGAAGATGGCGGACACGGCGTTCTCTCCCGCCTGGAAGCCATGCGCCACCAGGTCGATGCCGGCGGAGAGATAGGCCAGGCGCACGAAGCCGGAGCAGTCGTTGGGCATGCCCCGGCTGACCTTCGCGAGGTTGCGCTCACCCACGAGTTGCATGGAGCGCGTCACGATGAGGCGCGCCAGCTGCATCGGCGTGCGGTACGCATCCCAGAAACCCTCCAGGCCCGTGGACGGAGGGACGACGAGCGCGACGGCCTCCAGCGCGGCGGCGATGACGCCCGTCACCAGCGGTCGCTCCTTCTCCTCGGAGACGACGGTGGCCACGACGCGCGGAGCGACCTCGGCCCGCGGCGCGACCTGGGAAGCCTCGGGCGCATCGGACTTCACCGGCGGCGTCTGGGCATTCGCCGAGGCACCTGCCTCGTCCGGTGCCACCGTCCCCACACCCTCGGCGAGCACCGTGCCTGACGGCGCCACCTCAACCTGCTCGGTGGGCACCACCGCCGCGTGGGGCGGCACCTCCAGGGCAGCCCCAACGTCCCGGGACTGCACGGTGGCGCAGCCGATGAGGGCACACAGCGGAACGGTGGCGAGCAGGCGAAGACGGGACAACCGGAGGCCCTTCCGAAAGTTGGCGCCGCATTCAATCCCACGTTTTTGGGGGTCTCGCCAAGAACTCGAAGTGTCAGCCCTCCCAGGTGGACAGCAGTGCGCGGACCCGTGTGTACCTCTGGAGGAGTGCGGCACGGTGGGCGCTGAGCATCACCATGGAGCCGATGACGACGAGGCCCAGGAAGAACAGCGACGCGGCGGCGACGCGGTGGTCCCTCATGCCGAAGCGCACCAGGTTCGCCGCGATGCACGTCACCAGGAACGCGGTGCCCAGGTACACGTAGGAGCGGATGCGCAGCGCGATTCCGAAGCCCACGCCCACCACGCAGAGGAACACGCACAGGAGCATGGCGCTGCCGTCGCTGAACATCAGGGGCTTCCACGCCCCCGCCACGTAGATGACGGTGACGGCCAGCGCGCGCAGCCGTGCGTAGGTGTCCTCGTCGATGGCGCCCCGGAACACGCGCAGCAGCGCGAGCAGCGAGAGGCCCGCGGGGATGACGTAGAACTGCGGCTCGCCATTCCCGGTGCCCTGCCACACGAGATAGAGCGCCACGTTGAAGGCCACCACCGACGCGAGCGAGGCCACCCCTCTGCGCGTCGGGTGCGACGCCAGCGCGGCGAAGTGCGCGGCGTGGCCCACGAGCAGCGCGGCCACCTGGAGCGGCTCGTTCCAAGGCGCGGAGAACAACCCCGCCAGCGGGAAGAGGAACGCACCCCACAGCGCGGGCCTGCGGAAGGCGACCAGGGTGGAGCCCTCGCGCTGCACGAAGAAGTAGAGGCCCGTGAAGAGGGCGCCGCCCACGAGGGCCGCGAGGCTGTCTCCGGCGCTCGGGTGGGCACCCATGCCCAGCAGGCGCACGGAGAGGTAGCCCAGCACGAGCACGGCCTGGGCGAGGAACGCCGCCAGCTCGTCCTTCTCCACGGCGGCGTGGCGCACCAGCGCGACGAACAGCACCGTCAGCCCGGTACAGGCCACCAGCGCCTCGCGCAGCGCGTCTCCCGTCGCGCCCAGCATCGACAACCCGAGCAGGACCTCGGTGAGCGCGACGACGGTGAAGCCCAACCCCACGCCTCGCCGGAGCTTCGCGCCCGCCAGGAACAGCGCCAGCGCGGCGAGCACGGCACTGGCCGCGCCGAAGTGCGGGAGGATGAACTCCGAGCCACGTCCGGACGAGTACACCGCGCCCAGGTGCATCAGCGCGCCGTGCACCGCCGCGAGCGACGCCAGCCAGCCCACCACCTCGCGCTCGCGCCGACGCCACACCACCGTCCACGCGGAGGCGAGGCCGAAGAGGAAGCACAGCGGCGTCGCCAGGTGCTCCAGGTCACTCAGCGTGGCCAGCGACAGCAGGGCCAGCACCCAGCCGCCGTGGTGCATGGCGGCACCCACGCGAACACCCCGCGCGTCGAGCACCATGCCGCTCACGCACAGCACCAGGCCCGCGCCGCTAATGACAGCGGGCAGCCACAACCACGGCACCGCGGCGACCAGCGAGGCCGCGAGCAGCCCGGTGGCCACGTTCGCCATCCACCGCTCGCGAGCGACCATCAACACCAGCGACGTGAGGACCGCGCCCGCCGCCACGTCCATCGAGAGCGCGCCGGGCCCCATATCCGCCAGTCGCCCCAGGAGCAGCAGCGCCAGCGCTCCGGCGCTCCCCACCCACAAGGGCTCGCTCCAGGTGCCCTCCAGCCCAGGCGTCAGCTTCGACGCCACCGCGCTGAGCGCACGCTGCACGCCACCGACCTGACAGACGGCGGACAGCAGGCCCGCGCCCAGCGCCACCGCGATGAAGGCGAGGCCCGTCTCCGACCTCCACTCCAGGAAGCGATGGGTCTCCGTCTGCCCCAAGACCGCGAGCGCGAGCACCCAGATGAAGGGCACCAGCAGCCACCGGAGAGACAGCAGGAACGCGGACGCCGCCACCACTGCCGCCAGCCCCAGGAGTCGCGTCTGCGAAGGCACGTCCAGCACCGGCACCGCCGCGACGACCAGCGCGGTGAGGACCGCGGCGCGCCGCAGGTAGGCATCCGGCGGGCCGCGGAAGAAGGCCCAGAGCGTGGACGGCGCATGGTGCTCGGCCAGCGCCACGGCGAGCAGCAGGACGGTGACGACGGGCCGTGCCTCCGGGATGATGAGCAGCAGGAGCGCGGCGCCACACACGCGCATGAACGGGCGCGGTCCAGGCATCAGCGCCAGGGACGCCGTGAGGAAGTACACGGGCCCGGGCTCCATCCACGGCGACATCAACATCATCGAGGTGATGCAGGCGAGGCTCACCTGCATCCACATGGACAGCGCGTCACTGTCCGCCGGTTCCCGGGAGCGCAGCAACAGGGAGCTGAACGCGGGCACGTGCGCGACGGCCCGAGCCACGGCCAGCGACATCAGCGGCAGCGCATACGCCCAGGTCGGCGGAGCACCGCCCATCGCCAGGAATCCGACGAAGGCATACGGCACCGCGAGGCTGGCGAGGAAGGGCTGACGGTTGGCGCGCGTCCACAGCAGCGGAAGCAGCATGGCGCCCGCGACCATCCACGCGGGATGCGCGTCGTCCCAGCTCACCACCACGATGCCCAGCACCACGGCCGACGCCAGCGTGGCCACCTTCGCGAAGCGCCTTCCGCCCGCGCCCACGGCCAGCACCGCCGGTACCTCCTCGGCCACGGCCAGCACCGCCAGCACGGCGGACAACCCCAGCAGCGCCAGCGGCCCCTGCGAAAACAGCCCTATCGTCGCGTAGAGCGCCGCCACCGCGACGCTGAACCCGGCCGGTATCGCCCGAGCGGTGAACAGGGCCGCGAACGCCGCGCCGAACAGGAACATGCCCTCCTGGGAGCTCCGCGCCTGCTCCACGGCGACCAGCGGGAAGACCCACGCCACCAAGGCGGCGGTGATGGTGCTCGCGCTGCGTCCCCAGCGCGCCGCACAGAGGGAGGAGCCCAGGCCCCAGAGGATGAACAACCCCAGGGACATCCCCGGCGTCATCATCCCGTTCCAGGGTGCGTAGAAGCTCGAGATGTCGGGCAGCAGCGCGAAGGCGGCGAGGACCACCGCCAGGGGCCGGACGCCACGCAGCGTGCGCGACGCCACGGCGACGGCCGCCGAGGAGAGGAGCACCACCAGGCCCAGTCCACTCACCTGGCCGATGGCGCCCGCCGCGAAACCGAACAGCGCGTAGAAGACGGCGACCCCGCTGAGCAGCCGCAGCAGCCTCCCGCGCTCGGCGAGCACCGCCAGGGTCATCGCCACGAAGACCAGCGAGAACGCCATCGCGGTGGACGACACCTGCATGGCGAACTTCGGCACGAGGGCCGCCATCAGGAAGGCGGCGTAGGCGATGGCGTACTCGTTCTGGAGCGTCCACGCGACGATGAGCACGCTCACGGCGCACAGCACCGCGCCCGTCATCCCCAGGAAGCCGAAGCCGCTGAAGAGGCCCATGCAGAAGCCCGCGGTGGCCACCAGGCCCACGATGGGCGTCAGCAACGCCCGCGTCCGCGCCGTGCTCACCGTGCAGACACCCGCGAACGCGAGCACCAGCAGGCCGGACACGACGGAGGCTGCCGGAATCGAGAGCACGCTGGCGGCCAGCACCGGCACCAGCAGCGACAGCAGCGCTCCGACGACCGTCAGGTAGAAGCGCTCCACCAGCAGACCGGTGGCCAGACACACGACGGACAACCCGAGCGCGCTCCAGAAAGGCGGGCGCATGTCGGGACCCGCCATGCCGTAGAAGCAGAAGAGGACGCTGGCCACGGCGGTGGAGCGCAGCAGCACCTCCGCGAAGGCGAGGTCCCGAGCATTGCCCGTGCGCTCACCGCGCCACAGGCGCGTCACCGCGAGCACGACGCCCGCGAGGACGAACGGGAGCGCCGTCAGGGCGCCATACTGCACGGGCAGCTTGTCCGCGACGGGATAGCCCAGCGAGGCCTTGAACACCTCGAGCAGGCGCTTCAGGGGCCCGGGAACGAGCTGCCCGCTGGTGGCATAGGCGAAGTACGACGCCGCATAGGCGGGGTACACCCACGGCAGGCGGCTGATGGCTCCGCGCGCCAGGGACACCATCGTCCAGGTGATGACGGCGGCGGTGACGAAGAAGGTCGGCGGCGGCGCGCCGATGGCGGCCACCAGGCACATCACCTGGAGGGAGGCGATGCCCAGGGCCAGCGGGTCCGCGGCGCGCTCGGGAGGCAGCGAGCGGAAGCGCTGGGTGGCGGCGAGCAGGAACGCGAGGAAGGGAGCATAGACGCTCACGTCCGGCGGATTTCCGGCATCGACGAGCGCCACATGGAGGCGGATGGCGTAGACGGCGAGCAGGTAGAGCGGCGCGCCCAGGGCGAAGGTGAGCTCGGCGCCCTCGCGCGGCTTGGCCACGGGCCGTGAGGACAGGAGGAAGAAGAGGACGCACGGGAGGATGTTCAGCCACAGCGCGGCGCTCCCGAGCTTCGCGGCGACCGGCGCCAGGCCCATCATCAGCGTGCTCGCGACGAGGGCCACCTGGACGAAGGGACGCGAAGGCGCGTCGAACGCGTCCGCTGGCTTGCGCACGAGGAAGGCCGCGGCCACCGCCCAGACGAGCAGCAGCGGGATGAGCATCACCGTGCTGACGCCCCCGAGCAGCAGCGACTCTCCGAACTCCATGGGCCCCAGCGCGATGCCGGCGAGCGGCGCGGACGCGGAGCCGATGATGCCGAGGATGCGCCCTGGATTGCGCAGCGCCTCGCGACGGGCGAGGTACGCGCCCCAGACGGAGAAGCCGGCGGAGTAGCCCACCGTCATGCCGAAGACGGTGAGCGAGCGGGTGACGGAGGACATTCCGGCCCAGCTCTCGAAGACGAAATAGAGGGTGCCCGAGAGGATGAGGAAGGCACCGACGAACCACATGATGCTCTCGTAGAGGAACGGCCTCCACACGCGATTCCACGTGGAGGTCTCCTCGACGAGTCGCGCCGTCGCACTCCGAGGCGGAGGCGCCTCGAACGAAGGCTGCGAGGGATTCTCCGGGAGGGGATGCTCATCCGCTCCAGGCTCATGCCGCGTCGGAGGCCGCACCCGATTCTGGGCACCCGGGCGGGCCTGCTGGGACTCCGCCCCCTTCTGTGATGTGGAGGCCGGGCCTTGAGGTCCCGCAGCGGCACCACTTCGCGAGGACCGGGCTGCCTCCACGGAGGCCGCCAGCAGCCGCGCCGCTTCCTCGCCCTTGACCACCGAGGCGCCCGAGGCCGCCCGCGCCGCGCTCGCTGCCGCGGCGGCGTCCCGCGCCGCTTCATCCCGCGAAACCACCAACCCCTTCAGCCCCCCGTCCTGCGGCGAGGCGACGGAAGACTCCACGGCATCCGAGGCCGCGAAGTGCATCGCATCCGCACGCACCACGTCCTCGCCCGAAGCCGCGTCGCGGATCACGCTCGTCTGCGCCGCATCCTCACCCGAGGCCGAGAAGCCCGGCACACCCGCCTGCACCACATCCGAGGCCGCGAGGTGCGTCACACCCGCCCGCGCCGTGTCTTCGCCCGAAGCCGCGAAACCCGTCACGCCAGCCAGCACCACGTCCTGGTGTGACGTCGCGTGGGGCATCTCGCTCGCCCGCGCCGCATCCTCACCCGAGGCCGCGTGGAGCATCGCATTCGCCCGTGCAACGTCCTCGCCCGAGGCCACGTGGCCCGCCAGCTCTGGCGAAGCCATCGCGACACTCCGCGCCTCCGTCCCCGCGACAGGCGCCGGAGACTCGGCGAGCACGGACAGGAGGATTCGAGACTGCCGCTCGTAGCGTTCCGTGAGGAAACGTCGAACGTTGGTGGGGACCTCGGAGGAATCCCAGCGGGTCAGCTCGGACAGGAGGAAGTGGACGTGAGCAAGCTCCGCTTCCAGCTCGGAACGGGGGCGCGAGGTCATCGCCGTGCCGCACAAGGCGCACTGGCTGAAATGACCCAGGCGCTCCTGTCGGCAGTCAGGGCAGTACATGGGTTTCCCCCTCTACAACGGACATGCCACGCAGAATGCCTGGGTTCTCCCAGGGGAGGAAACAGGCGCCTCACTTCGGGGTGCGCCGGCCGTGTGCCACCTGTGCAGCCGGGTGCACAACAGGTGCGTGCACTCCGACGCACCCGTCAGACCCCTGGGTCCCGCTGGCCCTCGGCCCCCCTTCCATGAAACCGTCATTCCCATGAGCACGGACGAACTGCGCCTGCGCCCCATCCAGGCTGAAGACAACGCGCACGTGGCCGCCATCATCCGCGCGGTGATGCCGGAGTTCGGAGCGGATGGCCCCGGCTTCGCGATACATGACGCCGAGGTCGACACCATGACCGCCGCCTACGCGCACCCCCGCCACGCCTACTTCGTGGTGGAGCGTGCGGGCAAGGTGCTGGGAGGCGGCGGCATCGCGCCACTGCAAGGGGGCGACCCCAGCGTGTGCGAGCTGCGCAAGATGTACTTCCTGCCGGAAGTCCGAGGACAGGGAGCGGGCGAGCGCATGGTGCGCCGCTGCCTCGACTTCGCCCGGGAGGCGGGCTTCCAGCGCTGCTACCTGGAGACCTTCGCGTCGATGACTCAGGCCCAGAAGCTCTATCGGCGCCTGGGCTTCGAGCCGCTCTGTGCGCCTCTCGGAAGCACCGGGCACTTCGGCTGCGACCACTGGTACGCGCTGGACCTGGCGAAGCCGACCGCCTGACGCGCCCCCTGCCCTACCACCGGGCAGGAAGCACTGGCGGGCTCCCGCACCAACAGACCCTCACCTTCCCTCGAAACCCAGGGAGGTGAGGGATGTCGACGGCACCTCGAAATCGCCGGGCTCCGTCCAACACGAGCCCACGGACCGCACGCGAGAAACCCTCCGCGGGCGTCGTCACCGAGCCCGAGTCGCGTCCCGACAAGGTCCCCTTCGACATCGACAACGTGCTGGCGCGCGTGCGCGAGACGGTGCGCGACTTCGCGGACGCGGCGATGTTCGCGCTCTCCGCACGAGGCCACGACAGCCTCTTCGAGCAGCTCGTCGCCTGCATCCTCTCCATCCGCACCCTGGATGAAGTGAGCCTGCCCGCCGCGCTCGCGTTGCTTGAGCGCGCCTCCACGCCAGAGGCGCTCGCGCGCATGAGCCCCGACGACATCGACGCGCTCATCCGTCCCGTCACCTTCCACGAGGCCAAGGCGCACCAGCTCCACGCCATCGCCGTGCGGACCCGGGACGAGTTCGGCGGCACCCTGCCCTGCGATGCCCAGGTGCTCCAGTCGTTCAAGGGCGTGGGCCCCAAGTGCGCGCACCTGGCGCTCGGCATCGCGTGCGGCCACGAGGCCATCAGCGTGGACATCCACGTGCACCGCGTGACGAACCGCTGGGGCTACGTGAAGGCCCATTCGCCCGAGGCGACAATGGCTGCCCTGGAGAGTCAGCTCCCCCGCAGGTACTGGGTGGAGCTGAATCGCCTGCTGGTGCCCTTCGGCAAGCACGTGTGCACGGGCTCGCGGCCCAAGTGCTCCACGTGCCCTGTGCGCGACTCCTGTCGTCAGGTCGGCGTGACGAACCCGCGCTGACCGTCAGCGGTCATGGCCCACCAGCTGCGTGGCCCGGCGAGCCAGCCGTCGCCATGGGTTGGTGCGCCCGCCGTTCTCCAGGGAGATCTCCTTGGAGACGCGCAGGTCCTTCGCCCAGCAGCGCTCCATCTTCCGCACGAACTCCACGTCGTTGATGACGAGCGAGCCCTCGCCCAGCTTGTTGAGCGACAGCGAGTCCATGTTGGTGGAGCCCACGACGGCGAGCCAGTCATCCACAATCATCGTCTTCGCGTGCATCATCGACGGCTGGTACTCGTAGATGCGCACACCCGCATCCAAGAGGCGCTCGTACGTGGAGCGCTGCGAGGCACGGATGACCTTCACGTCGTGGATGGGCCCGGGCCCCAGGACGCGAATCTCCACGCCCTGCCGGCACTTCTCTTCCAGTTGCTCCAGAATCTCGTTGGGCGGAGAGAAGTACGCGTTGGCAATCCAGAGCCGCTCGCGCGCGGCGGCGATGACCATGCGCACCATGCGCTCCGCGTCGGTGATGCCCAGCTTGCCCGAGCTCTCCACGAAGCACGCCTCGGCGTCACCCACCAGCATGGGCTCCGGGAAGGTGCTCGGCGGCAGCAGTCCGCCGCCCGACTCCTGCCAGTATCGCGAGAAGGTGAGCTGCATCTCGCGCGCGGAGGGGCCCTCGACGCGGACGCTCGTGTCGCGCCACTCCTCGGGGGCCTGGCCGTTGCCCTCCCAGACCTTCCAGAAGCCGAAGCCGCCCGTGTAGGCGATGCGCCCGTCGATGACGACCAGCTTCTGGTGCGTGCGCCCCAAGAGCCGCCCCATCACCTTGCCCGCGAGCAGCCGGTAGTAGTGCACCTCCACGCCGGCCTCACAGAGGACCTTCTCCACCTTCTGGTCGAAGTCCTTGTCGCCGCGAAGCTCCTCGCTGCCCACCGGGTCCACCACCACGCGACACGCCACACCCGCCCGGGCGCGCTCCACCAGCGCCGCGACGATGCGGTCCGACACGTCACACGGTCGCCAGATGTAGACCATGATGTGGACGCTCTCCCGCGCCGAGCGGATGTCTTCCAACATCCGGTCGAAGACCGCGCCGTTGTCCAGCAGCTCCAGCTTGTGCCCCGGCATCAGCGCGGCGCCCGTGGACTGATAGAGGGAGAACGAGAAGCCCTGGGGCCCCGGCGGCAGCACATAGGGGCCGTGCATCTCGTGCTCGCTGCGCTCCCGCGTGCCGCTGAAGCCGTGGGCTCCGGGCTGGGGAAGAATCTCGATCTCCGACAGGTCCTGGGACTCGTCCATGACGTGCCAAGCTAGGAACACTTCCCTGCCCTGGCATGCGGGGCCTGCCCGCCTGCCCGACAGCCGAGTGCTCTCTTCCATTGCCGCCCGGCGCCATGCTGGCCACACTGCGCCCGTTCCCTCGCCTGATGGAGTACCGACCATGGTGGAAGAGATTCGTCCAACCGCGAAGGAGCTGCTGTCGCTGCCGCGCCTCGCGCCCCTGGTGCCCATGCTGTACGTGGCCTGGACGGACGGAGAGCTGACGACGGCGGAGCTTCGGATGCTCGGCAACGCCGCCCGCGCCCAGCCCTGGTTGGACCTGCGCTCCACCACCGTGCTCGCGCGCTGGTTGGACCCGCTCCTGCCCCCCACGTCCAACGAGCTGGCGCTGGTGCGCGAGCACATCCGCTCCGCCGCCGCGCGCCTGTCGCTCAGCGCCCAGGACAGCCTCGCGGAGCTGGGCGCGAAGCTGGCCGAGCTGGTCTCCGGCACGAAGGAACTTCCACCGTCCGTCCCCGAGCTGGTGCGCGCCCTGGCGTCGGTGGAGGCGGTGCTGGGCGTCTCCAGTCGGGATGCGGTGCGGGCCCTCGTCCCCTCCGCCGCGCACGAGCCGCGCCGCATCGGCCCCACGGAGCCCACGTCCTTCGCGCCCGAGGCGCTGCGCGCGGTGCTGGACCGCAAGTACCCGGACGTCCGCGCCAAGGTGCGCACGTGGCTGGAGGACCCGGCCTTCCGCCAGCAGCCCACGCTGGACACGGCGAAGCAGCGCGAGCAGACCTTCAAATGGCTCAAGCAGCTCGCGGACGAGGGCCTGGGCCACATCGCCTTCCCGGAGGGTGACGAGGCCGGCGCGGACCTGGGCGCCTTCATCGCCGCGTTCGAGACGCTGGCGCTCTTCGACATGAGCCTCGTGGTGAAGGCGGGCGTCCACTTCGGCCTGTTCGGCGCGAGCATCCTCTTCCTCGGTACGGAGCGCCACCACCGCGAGTACCTGCCGAAGGTCGCCACGCTGGAGCTGCCCGGCTGCTTCGCGATGAGCGAGCTGGGCCACGGCTCCAACGTGCGCGACGTGGAGACGGTGGCGCGCTACGACGCGGAGGCCGGGAACTTCATCATCCACACTCCGACGGAGTCCGCGCGCAAGGAGTGGATTGGCAACGCCGCGGTCCACGGCCGCATCGCCACGGTGTTCGCGCAGCTGGAGGTCGGCGGCAAGGGCCTGGGCGTGCACGCCCTCCTGGTGCCGCTGCGCGACGCGAGGGGCCAGCTGCTGCCCGGGGTGCGCATCGAGGACTGCGGCCGGAAGATGGGGCTCAACGGCGTGGACAACGGCCGCATCTGGTTCGACCACGTGCGAGTGCCTCGGGAGAACCTGCTGGACCGCTTCGGCCAGGTGAGCGCCGAGGGCGAGTACACCAGCTCCATCCCCAGCGACGGCCGGCGCTTCTTCACCATGTTGGGCACGCTGGTGGCGGGCCGGGTGAGCGTGGCGTGCGCGTCCTTGAGCGGGGCCAAGAGCGGGCTGACCATCGCCGTGCGCTACGGCGACATGCGCCGGCAGTTCGGTCCTCCGGGCGCGCAGGAGGTGCGGCTCCTGGACCACCAGACGCACCAGCTGCGCCTGCTCCGGCCGCTGGCGAAGACGTACGCGCTCGACTTCGCGCTGGAGTACCTGGTGGAGCGCTACGTGAAGCGCACCGAGGAGGACTCCATGGAGGTGGAGGCGCTGGCGGCGGGCCTCAAGGCGTATGCCTCGTGGAACGTGACGGCGGTGCTCCAGGAGGCACGCGAGGCGTGTGGAGGTCAGGGCTACCTGGAGGCCAACCGGCTGTCGGGGCTGAAGGCGGACACGGACATCTTCACGACGTTCGAGGGCGACAACACGGTGCTGATGCAGCTGGTCGCCAAGAGCCTGCTGACGGACTACCGGCAGCGCTTCGAGGACGACCGTGTCTTCGCGGTGCTCAAGCTCATCGCCGACAGGGCGACGGCGGTGGCGGACCGCAACCCCATCGCGACGCGGCGCACCGGCAGCGAGCACCTGCGCGACGGCGACTTCCAGCTCCGGCTCCTGCGCTACCGCGAGGAGGACCTGCTGGCCTCGGTGGCGAAGCGGCTGCGCAAGCGGATGTCCGCGGGCGTGGAGGCCTTCACGGCCTTCAACCAGGTCCAGGCGCACCTGGTGGCGGTGGCGCACGCGCACATCGAGCGCGTGGTGCTGGAGCAGTTCCTCCACGGCGTGGCGACGGTGAAGGACGAGGGGCTCAAGGTGGTACTGGGCCGGCTGTGCGACCTCTATGGCCTGTCGTGCCTGGAGTCGGCGAGCGGCTGGTTCCAGGAGAACGGGCTGATGGAAGGCAACAAGGCCCTGGCCATCCGCAAGGAGGTCGTGAAGCTCTGCACGGAGCTGCGGCCCGACGCGGTGGCGCTGGTGGATGCCTTTGGCATTCCGGACGCCTGCCTCGCCTCGCCCATCGGCCTGGGCCACCTCTCGGCGTGACGTGAGGTGAACACTCGCGGGCACTGGGGGGCTGACGGCCTGGGCGAGGCTGCGCAGCTTCCCTGGCCATGAGAAGCCTCGCGAAGACGATGTGGCTCTGCGTGCTCGGACTGCTGTCCGCGTGTGCGTCCGTGTCTCCGGTGGAGCGCGCCGCCGCGCTGGAGGAGCAGAACCGCCAGCAGGCCAGGGTGCTCACCGAGGAGCTCTACAACCTGCGCAAGCTGGACCGCGTCGCGGAGCTGTTCTCCGAGGACTATGTGGACCACTCGCAGGGCGCGCCCACGGACGTGGTGGGCCCGGCCGCCGTGCGCCAGCAGGCCGAGGCCACGTTCCAGGCCTTCCCGGACCTGCGCTTCGACGTCCTCCACGTGGTGGCGGACGGAGACATGGTGCTGGTGCACTGGAAGGCCGAGGGCACGGACGCGAAGCACCCGGACGAGGCGGGCAAGCCTCGTCAACTCGCGCTCAATGGCCACTCGCTCTACCGGATGCGCGACGGCAAGGTGGTGGAGTCGTGGGACATCTCCGACCGCCTCGCCCCGCTGCTGCAACGCGGCTACAAAATCATCCCGCCCCGGCAGTGACGCGGCGTCACTGGAGGACGGCGGGCGCCTGGAAGACCTCGCCGTCGCGGCCCTCCACCCGCAGGCTGGCGCCATCGGCGGGGCTCACCTTCAGCTCCACGCGAGGCTGACCTCGACGGTCCACCAGCAGCAGTCCCGGAGAGCCGTGCTCGTCCGCGCCCAGAATCGCGCGGGGCCGACCATCCGCGTCCGCCAGCTCCAGCCGCGAGGAGCCATCCACCTGGAGCCCCACCGCGAACAGGTCGATGCCGCCGGGCTTGGACAACGTCAGGCGCGGGGCTTCGTCCGAGTACACGGTGAGCTCGGCCAGGGACTCGCCTCCGGCCGTGGAGAAGCGCAGCCGGGGTGAGCCATCCTCCGCCACACCCAGCAAGGCGCGCGGACGCCCCATGCCGTCATGCAGCACCAGCCCCGAGGCGCCCGAGTCGTCCAGCCCCAGCGAGGCCCGTCGCTGTCCCTGGGCGTCGTTGAGCACCAGGCGCGAGGCCACCAGCTCCCCACCTGGCGTGGGCGCGGGCTTCAGCGCCGCGGTGCCCAGCCCCACTCCCGCCAGCGCGAGCGCCGCGAAGGTGAGTCCCTGCAACCGCTGACAGCGGCGCTCCAGTCGCTCCAGCCGCGCATCCATCGAATCCATCTCGAGCCTCCCGCCAGGGCCGCCGGCCCCTGGACCCGCACAGCCTAGCGGAAAAGGCTCGGATGGATTGCCCACCGGGGACGTCAGATGTCGACGTCGCTCGAGTCGGCGTTGACGTAGTCCCGCGTGTCGCGATTGATGGGACGACCGCGGCCGAAGAGGAAGCCCAGCTTGAACTGGACGAAGCCTCCGTTGAAACCCGCACCCAGCTCCGAGTCGGAGTCCGTGGTGTTGAACTCGCCGATGACGGGGATGGAGACGCCCACCTCGGGCATCAGCCGGAAGCCCTCCGTGACACGCAGCGCGTAGCCCACCGAGGCGCCCACGCTCAGCAGATTCACGGCCGCGCTGTCCGTGGAGCTGCCTCCCGAGATTCGCGTCGCGGACACCCGAGGCCCCAGCACCAGCTCCGAGCCACCCGCCGTCTTGAAGCCCACCAGCAGGGGCACCGCCACGTTGACGTAGCTGCCCACCGCGTCGTCGTCGCTGCCCAGGAAGACACCCATCACCGAGGGCGCCAGCGAGATGGCCAGGTCAGGGTTCTCGGGGCTGGTGAGCAGGAACTTCGACTGGAGTTCGGCCAGCGACGAGCCGAAGCGCACGCCCAGGTCCACGCGCTCCGTCACACCGAAGCGCGCCGCGAGGTCGATGTGCGGATAGTAGATGCCCCCCGAACCGGTATCGCTATCCCCGACGACGGCGGCGCCGCCGACACCCGGCTCGATGGCGAACTGGAACTTGCCCGCGCCCAGCGTGTCCGCCGTCTGCACATGACTCACCGAAACACAGCCCGTCCCCACAAAACCCGCGCACAGCGCGACAGCCACCACGGCACGACGCATCATCTGGATTTGCCCCACGTCCAAACGCCCCCTCATGGAACGTTGCGAGGGCTCCAGACGTTGAGGGGTTCTGAACATTCACCGGGAATATCCAATCCAGACATATTTTCGTCAGGACTCGCGGCCCCCGGGGCTGACAGCGAGGTGTCGTCAACGCGAGAATGCGCAGATGAGACAGCTCGACCAGGAGCGGTTGCTGGGAGCCTACCGGACGACGCGGTATGTCATTCGCCCGCATGGCTCCACGGACGGCGTGGAGCAGGTGCTGCGAGTCGGAAGGCTGCACCCCGCGCTCGACGCCGCCCTGGCGGCACGAGGCCATCGGGAGTGGGCCTTCCTGACGGCCTGGAATCCGGGTTCCCGCCCTCGGGGCAAGGACGAGAACCAGCGCGCGCAGGAGCGGCTGGTCTCCCAGCTCATCGCGGGCGGTTGGGTGGTGGCGCCCGCCATTGGCGAAGCGGAGGACGGGAGCTGGTCCGAGCAGAGCCTCTTCGTCCCGGGCCTGCCCCGCGCGGAGGCGGAGCGCTTCGGTCGCGCCCACGGGCAGGTGGCCGTCCTGGTGGGTCGCACCGGAGGCCCCGCGGAGCTGCTGCTGTGCGGCAGCGAAGCGCCGCCACCCGTTCCTTGAATCGGGGCGACAGTCGCGCCCCGTGTCGAGACGAAGTCGAGCCATCGTCCGTGAACCAGGGTAGGTTCCGACTCCCTGCTCGTCGGAGTTCCCTCGATGCCTCAAGCCACACCGCGCTCGTCACCTACGGGAGCACGCCCCAGCGTCTTCCTTCTCGCCGGAGCGTTCGTCACCGGCATGTTCCTCTTCGCCCATGGCGGCTGCGGAGGTGACGAGTGCCAGGACGCCGCCGACTGCCGCTTCGACAACAGCGCACCGGCGGAGGGCAAGGAGTGGGTCTGCGAGGACAAGCGCTGCGCGCAGCATCCCGTCCAGCCGCCGCCCCCGGATGCGGGCTCGGACGCGGGGACGACCGACTCTGGGACGCCCGACGCGGGGACGCCCGACTCTGGGACGCCCGACGCAGGGAAGCCCGACTCTGGGACGCCCGACGCGGGGACGTCCGACGCGGGTCCCACCACGGTGAGCGTCCAGGTGCTCGCGTTCAATGACTTCCACGGGCAGCTCGAGGAGCCCGCGGGCCAGATTCTGACGGGCGTGGCCCCCGACGGTGGGCCGGTGCGGGTGAACGCGGGCGGCGTGACGTACTTCGCCCGGCACATCGCGGCCCTGCGGGCCACCAATCCGAACACGGTGGTGGTGGCGGCGGGAGACCTCATCGGCGCCTCGCCGCTGGTGTCGGCGCTCTTCCACGACGAGCCCACCATCGAGGCGATGAACCTGATCGGCCTGGACCTGGTCGCGGTGGGCAACCACGAGTTCGACGAGGGCAGCACGGAGCTGTTGCGCATGCAGTCGGGCGGCTGCCACCCGGTGGATGGCTGCCTGGACGGGGATGGCTTCCCGGGCGCGAAGTTCAAGTTCCTGGCGGCCAACGTGGCCACGGGCGTGGACCGCACGCTGTTCCCCCGCTACGACGTGCGCGAGTTCGAGGGCGTGAAGGTGGCCTTCATCGGCATGACGTTGGAGGACACGCCGGAAATCGTCACGCCCACGGGCGTGGCGGGGCTCACCTTCAAGGACGAAGTGCAGACGGTGAACGCGCTGGTGCCAGAGCTGCGGCAGCAGGGCATCGAAGCCATCATCGTGGTGGTGCACCAGGGCGGCAATCCGAGCCCGAACGCGCTGGTGAACGAATGCAAGGGTTCGGGCGCGGACGGCCTCATCTCAGGTGCCATCGTTGGCATCGCCAAGGGCCTCAACGACGCGGTGGATGTCATCGTCAGCGGCCACACGCATCAAGCCTACAACTGCGTCATCGATGGCAAGGTCGTCACGAGCGCCTCGTCGTTGGGGCGGCTCGTCACGGACATCGACCTGACGTTGAGCAAGGCGACGGGCGACGTCGTGGGGGCGCGAGCGAACAACGTCATCGTCACTCGCGACGTGCAGGAGGTCGGCGCGGTGAAGGAGCTGGTGACGAAGTACCAGGAGCTCGTCACGGCGCGGGCCAACCGGGTCATCGGCTGGGTGGCACAGGCGCTCAGATCGCAGTCGGATTCCGCGGGCCAGTCCACCCTGGGTTCAGTCATCGCGGACTCGCAGTTGGAGGCGACGAAGCCCGCGAACCTGGGTGGGGCGCATGTGGCCTTCATGAACCCGGGCGGCCTGCGCGCGGACATCGCCCAGGGCGAGGTCACCTACGGCGAGGCCTTCGCCACGCAGCCGTTCGGCAACAGCCTGGTCACCCTGACGCTGACGGGCGCGCAAATCGAGCAACTGCTGGAGTGGCAGTGGCGGCCGTCGGGAGCCACCCTCATGCTGTTGCCGTCGGCGGGCTTCACCTATGCGTTCAGCGCGTCGGCGCCCATCGGAAACCGCGTCAACCCGGCGTCCATCCGGATCAACGGCGTGACGGTGGACCCGGCGGCGAACTACCGCGTCACCGCGAACAACTACCTCGCGAGTGGGGGTGATGGCTTCGAGCTGCTCGCCGAGGGGACGAACCGGCTGGGTGGCGACGTGGACAGCGACGCGATGGAGGCCTACCTGAAGGCGCACAGCAGCGCGGCGAGCCCCTTGCCCGCCCCCGCGCTCAATCGCGTCACCGTGCTGCCGTAGCGGCGGCCTCCGGCGGTGTCAGGGGATGGGTCCGCGCCCCTGACCGCCGGCGGGCACATCCTCGCCCTGGCCGGGGACGTTCTCGGGGGTGGTGGTGGAGCCCGGGAGGATTTCAATCTCCTGGGCGCGCGTCACCCGGCGGGCAATCTCGTCGAACTCCAGCTCCACGCCCCGGCCAGGCTTGTCCTTCAAGCCGAAGCGGATGCGCCAGAGGTTGGGGCGGATCTCCACGGCCTCGCCAGCCTGGGCCAGGACGAAGCTGTTGTTGCGGGCGTATTCCTCACCGGCCTGGATGACGTCGCGCTCGCCCAGCTCCGCCTGCACGGAGGCCGAGGAGGGGGGAACGGGCGGGCGACCGGTGGGCCCCGCGCAACCCGCTCCAACCAGGAGGACGGAGGGCAGCAGGAGGCGACGGAGGGTGCGCGAGCGAGGCCAGGACATGTGTCCAAGTTTGGGCATCGACCATGCCACCCGCAGCCGGGGAAGCGGGCACGGCGGCGCGTGGGCTTCGCGCCTGCTCGGTGCACCAGCGGAGGACTTGCGCGCGGCGGGTGGCGGGAATCAGCGAGCGGGCTCGAAGTGCCCACCCGGCCCCCGCTCCGCCATGAGAGCGGGGGGCGGTGCGACGCGCCGCTACTTCGCGGGGGTGGACGACGGCGGCGAGATGAGGCGCTGCTTCTCCACCACTTCGTCGATGAGGCCGTACTGCCGGGCATCCTCGGCGCTCATGAAGTAGTCGCGCTCGGTGTCCTTCTCGATGCGCTCGACGGTGTGGCCCGTGTGCTTGACGATGAGGCCGTTGATGTAGCTGCGCAGGCGGAGGATTTCCTTGGCCTGGATGTCGATGTCCGTGGCCTGGCCCTGGGCGCCGCCGAGCGGCTGGTGAATCATGATGCGGCTGTTGGGCAGGGCGTAGCGCTTGCCCTTGGCACCGGCCAGCAGGAGGAGGGCGCCCATGGAGGCGGCCTGTCCCACGCAGATGGTGGACACCGGACACTTCACGTACTGCATGGTGTCGTAGATGGCGAGGCCGGCCGTGACGGAGCCGCCGGGCGAGTTGATGTAGAGGTTGATGCCCTTGTCGGGGTCCTCGGACTCGAGGAACAGCAGCTGGGCGACGATGATGTTGGCCACGTCGTCGTTGACGGGCGTGCCCAGCATGATGATGCGGTCCTTGAGGAGCCGGCTGTACAGGTCATACGCCCGCTCGCCGCGGTGCGTGGTCTCAATGACGAAGGGGACGTTCATGGCTCCCCTACCCTAATCGTCCTGTCGCCCTCGCGCCCGCTCGTTCTTGTCCCAGCGTGTGCTGGCCCACGGTTGGGACGGGGGAAGGCCCCCCGGATGCCCCTCGGTGGGGCGTCCGGGCGAGGTGTAGGACAGGGGCTGCCTACAGGCCGGTCATCTTCTCCGGGCGGACCCACTGGTCGAACTGCTCGGAGGTGAGCAGGCCCAGCGCCACGGCGACCTCCTTGAGCGTCTTGCCCTCCTTGTGGGCCAGCTTCGCGATTTTCGCCGCGTTGTCGTAGCCGATGTGCGGGTTGAGGGCGGTGACGAGCATGAGGCTGCGCTCCAGGTTCTCCTGGATGCGGGCGCGGTTGGGCTCGATTCCGACGGCGCAGTTGAGCCGGAAGCTGCGCATGCCGTCCGCGAGGAGGCGGCAGCTCTGCAGGACGTTCTGGATGATGAGGGGCTTGAAGACGTTGAGCTCGAAGTTGCCGGAGGCTCCGCCGATGGAGACGGCGACGTCGTTGCCCATGACCTGGGCGCACAGCATGGTGAGCGCCTCACTCTGGGTGGGGTTGACCTTGCCCGGCATGATGGAGCTGCCGGGCTCGTTCTCCGGGATGGTGATTTCGCCCAGGCCGGAGCGGGGGCCGGAGGACAGCCAGCGGATGTCGTTGGCGACCTTGAAGAGGACGGCTGCCAGGCCCTTGAGGGCGCCGTGGGCCTGGACGAGCGCGTCGTTGGCGGCCAGCGCCTCGAACTTGTTGGGGGCGGTGACGAAGGCGAGGCCGGTGAGGCGGGCAATCTCCTTCGCGACGCGCTCGGCGTAGCCCTTGGGGGCATTGAGGCCGGTGCCGACGGCGGTGCCACCCAGCGCCAGCTCATGCAGGTGGGGCAGCGTCCGCTCCAGGTGGGAGCGCGCGAGGTCCAGCTGCGCGACGTAGCCGCTCAGCTCCTGGCCCAGGGTGAGGGGCGTGGCGTCCTGGAGGTGGGTGCGGCCAATCTTCACCACGTCCATGAAGGCGCGGGACTTGTCGGCGAGGACGTCACGAAGGGCCTTCAGCTCGGGGAGGACGTGCTCGGCGACGGCGGTGACGGCGGCCACGCTCATGGCGGTGGGGAAGACGTCGTTGGAGCTCTGGCCTTTGTTGACGTCGTCGTTGGAGTGGACCTTGCGGGCCTCGCCGCGCTCACCGCCGAGCAGCTCCGAGGCGCGGTTGGCGAGCACCTCGTTGGTGTTCATGTTCGTCTGGGTGCCGCTGCCGGTCTGCCAGACGCTCAAGGGGAACTCGGCGTCATGCTTGCCGGCGAGGACTTCATCGGCGGCGCGGACGATGGCGTCGCCCTTCTCGCGAGCCAGGCTTCCGTTCTCCACGTTGACGAGGGCGGCGGCCTTCTTGACGAGGACGAGCGCGCGGATGAGGGCGGGGGGCATGCGCTCGGTGGAGATGGCGAAGTTCTGGAGGCTGCGCTGGGTCTGCGCGCCCCAGAGGCGGTCGGCGGGGACTTCGATGGGGCCGAAGGTGTCCTTCTCGATGCGAACGTTCTGGGTGCTCACGCGCGGGGCTCCTGGTGGAAAGTCGTCAGTGAGCCCACGAATAACAGGCTGGAGCCGTCGGCACCTGGAAGGAGCGCGGACCGTCGGTCCGTGAGCAGTCCGGGGGTCAGCCGTGAGCCCGTCGGCTGTCGTCGGGGGCCTGCTCGCGCTCAAGAGGTCCGTAGTCGCGAAGGACCGTGGCGACGCGAAGGCGGTAGTCGGCGAAGACGGAGTCCCGGCCCCGGGCCTGGGCGGCGCGGTGTGCCTCCAGCTGACGCCATTGCTGGACAGCCTCCTCGTCGCGCCAGAACGACAGGGAGAGCAGCCGGTCGGGAGAGGACAGACTCTGGAACCGCTCGATGGAGATGAACCCATCGATGCGAGCAAGCAAAGGCCGGAGTTGGGCAGCCAGGTCCAGGTACTCGCGCTGTCCGTCAGCGCTGAGCCGGGCCTCGAAGATGACGGCGATCATGAGTGAGCCTCCAGGGAAGAAGGGGCGGCGAACACGGGGACGCGAGCGTTGAGCGAGGGCATCCAGGAGAAACGAAGGGGGGCCCCGAGAAGCGCGCGAAGCTCCGAGGGGAGCAGTGCCATGAGGGCGCCCTGGGAGATGGACTTCGCCAGCGCCGAGCCGGGGCAGGCATGAGCGCCCGCGCCGAACGAAAGTCCCCGAGGCTGTGCTCGACGAAGATTGAACCGCTGTGGCTCCGAGTGAAGAGAAGGGTCCCGGTTGGCGGCGGCGAGGACGACGAGCACCGCGTCACCGGAGGCCATCGCCTGTCCGGCGACGACGGCGTCCGTGGCCAGGAACCGTCGGGTGTTCTGGACGGGCGACTCGAACCGGAGCACCTCGTCGAGCAAGGAGGGGAGCAGCGACGGGTCCTCGCGCAGGACACCGAGCAGCGAGGAGTCCGAGAGCAGGACGCAAAGGGCCTGCCCCAACAAGCCCGCCGTGGCGTCATGTGCCTGCAACAGCAGTCCGATGGCATTGGCGACCGCGACCTCCGAGGCATCATCCTGGAGTCCCAGCGCCGTCAGCTCACGAGCCAGCAGGGCCAGGGCCCCGGCGTCCAAGGAGCGCTGCGCCTCCAGGGAGGAGCGCACCCAGGAGCCCAGCGACCGCGTGGCCACGGAGGCCGCCTCCAGGGTGTCCGGGGGGGCCCCTGGAGCGATGCAGCGGACGAAGTCCCGAGTCCAGGAGGCGACCCGTGGAAGCGACTCGGAGGGAAGTCCCAGCAGCTCACCCAGCACATGAGTCGGGAGCAGGAAGGGGAGCGAATGGGCCGACTCCGGAAGCGCGAGCCGAAGGGTCCAACGCCGGGAGACATCAACGAGCCGAGGTGAATCGAGCGTGGCCAGGAGGCCGACGAGGGCCTGTCGTGCAAGCGCATGAAAGGGGCCGTCGTTCATGCGAGCGAGGCGTCGGAACACCTCGGCGGGGGCCGACCCGAGCAGGGCCCGAGGTACGGGCTCGGAGGGAGGGCGGACGCGGCAGGAGGGATGGGTCAGAACGGCCTGAACGGCCTCCGCGCTGGAAGCGACCCACAGGTGAAGCGAGTCGTCCCAGTACAGGGGGCGCTGGGAGACGAGGTCCGCGTAGAAAGGGTACGGGTCCGGGTGGGTGGCGGCGGCGACGGGGTCCAGTGGGGGAGACATCCGGAGTCCTCGAGCCGCCGTGCACACCGGGATGGAGTGCGAGGCGGTGAGGCGCTTCTACGGGTCTCCGAGGACGAACGTTTCGGTGCTCACCGAAATGAGCGAGACGATGTGCACGGGGGCCGCGTGACGCAAGGGAGCGGGACGGCCGGCGTGGGGGGCCCCGTCCGCTGACGGGGGGACCCACGCCGAGCCGAGGGGCCCGCGAGCCGTGCCCACCGTGGCCGTGCCGCCACTGCGCCTCCGCGCCCTCAGACGCGGCGCTCGAGGCGAGGAGCGTCAGAGGACTGCCCGAGTCCGGACAGCCACTCCATCGTGCGCTGCAAGGGAGCCTGTCCCACGGCGGACGCGGGAGTGAAGCCCCAGAGGAGCAGATAGACGAGGGGCAGCGTCCCGCCGGAGAACAGGGTGGCGACGACGAGCGCCACGCGGACCAGCGCCACGTCGATGCCCAGCTCGCGAGCCAGCATCGCGCACACGCCCGTCAACGCCCGCCCTCCCACGCCCCGGTGCAGCCGCTCCACCCGAGTGCCACAGCGGGGGCACTTCGCGGCCTCCGCCCTCATCTCCTCCGCGCATCCCGAGCACCGCTTCATCGAGTCCATGTCCTGCCTCCACAGAGGGGGTTGGCCCCTTGGCGCCAGGCGCCCTCATCCCTACCTACGCACCTTGGCGTCGCTGATTGCCTCCTGCCCGGCCGTCGCCCCCTCCCCGCCAAACCCCCGCCACGTCTGTTGATTTACAGATTTAATCCGGAGGGTGTTGACAGCATTACAGCCGAGCAGGCACAAATTGACCGACACTTCCCTTCCTCCCTCGGAAGATCCATTTTCCGACCCGTTGAAGGTGATTTACAACGCAGCATGCCAAGGAGTTTTCGATGACCTCGGATGCCCCCTCTTCGAAGACCCCGGCCTTCAGCGCTGGCGTGGCCGTGAAGGGTCCGTGGCACCCCGATTACGCCGAGGTCCTCACCCCGGCCGCCCTCGACTTCGTCGCCCGCCTGGTCCGCGCCTTCGGCGAACGCCGTGAGGCCCTCCTGGAGCGCCGCAAGACGGTCCAGGCGTCCTGGCGCAAGGGCGAGCGTCCCCACTTCCTGGCCGAAACGAAGGCCATCCGGGACGGCCACTGGACGGTGGCTCCCCTGCCGCCGGACCTCCAGGACCGCCGCGTCGAAATCACCGGCCCCGTGGACCGGAAGATGATCATCAACGCGCTCAACTCCGGCGCGAATGTCTTCATGGCGGACTTCGAGGACGCCAACAGCCCCACCTGGGACAACGTCGTCCGCGGCCAGCTCAACCTCCGCGACGCCGTCCGCCGCCGCATCTCCTTCACCGCCGACGGCGGCAAGCACTACGCGCTCAACGACAAGCCCGCCGTCCTCTTCGTCCGTCCTCGCGGCTGGCACCTGCCCGAGCGCCACGTCGAAATCGACGGCAAGCCCATCTCCGGCTCCCTCTTCGACTTCGGCCTCTTCTTCTTCCACAACGTCCGCGAGCAGCTCGCGCGCGACACCGGCCCCTACTTCTACCTGCCGAAGATGCAGAGCCACCTGGAGGCCCGCCTCTGGAACGACGTGTTCCTGCTCGCCCAGGACACCCTCGGAATCCCGCGCGGCACCATCAAGGCCACCGTCCTCATCGAGACGCTCCCCGCCGCCTTCGAGATGGACGAAATCCTCCACGAGCTGCGCGAGCACTCCGCCGGCCTCAACTGCGGCCGCTGGGACTACATCTTCAGCTTCATCAAGACGCTCCAGTCCGACACCAGCGTCGTCCTCCCGGACCGCGGCCAGGTCACCATGGACAAGGCGTTCCTCAACGCCTACTCCCAGCTGCTCATCCAGACCTGCCACCGCCGCAATGTCCACGCCATGGGCGGCATGGCCGCGTTCATCCCCATCAAGGGTGACGCCGCCGCCAACGAGGCCGTCCTCGAGAAGGTCCGCGCCGACAAGCTGCGCGAGGTGAAGAACGGCCACGACGGGACGTGGGTCGCCCACCCCGGCCTCGTCTCCCTCGCCCGCGACATCTTCGACGCGAACATGAAGGGCCCAAACCAGCTCTCCAACAAGCGCGAGGACGTCCGCATCACCGAGGCCGACCTGCTCAAGGTCCCCTCCGGCACGCGCACCGAAGAAGGCCTGCGCCACAACCTCCGCGTCGGGATTCAATACACCGCCGCGTGGCTGGGCGGCCTGGGCTGCGTGCCCCTCTACAACCTCATGGAGGACGCGGCCACCGCCGAAATCTCCCGCGCCCAGGTCTGGCAGTGGATTCACCACGGCGCCTCGCTCGACGACGGCCGCAAGGTGACGCCCGAGCTGTTCCAGACGCTCCTTGGCGAAGAGATGGCCCACCTGGAGCAGGAAGGCGTCAACGCGAAGTACGGCGCCGACCACGTCACGCGCGCCCGTGAGCTCTTCGAGCGCCTGTCCACCGCCTCCACCTTCGAGGACTTCCTCACCCTGCCCGCCTACGCGGCGCTGGATGCCACTCGCTGAAAGCTTTTCGTTCTTCTTCAACCTTTCACTGCCGCACCGAGGAGCCTGCGATGTACGACGCCACCACCACGACCCCGGATACCTCTCCCAACGCCAAGCTCCACGCTCGACGCTTCGAGGGCATCACCCGCAACTACACCGACAAGGACGTGCTGAAGCTGCGTGGCACCCTGCCCATCAGCTACACGCTGGCGGAAGTCGGCGCGAAGCGGCTGTGGGAGCTGCTCCACACCGAGGAATACATCAACGCGCTCGGCTCGCTCACCGGCAACCAGGCCGTGCAGATGGTCCGCGCGGGCCTGAAGGCCATCTACCTCTCCGGCTGGCAGGTCGCGGCCGACGCCAACTCCGCCGGGCAGATGTACCCGGACCAGAGCCTCTACCCGGTGGACAGCGTCCCCACCGTGGTGAAGAAGATCAACAACGCCCTGCGCCGCGCGGACCAGATTGACCACGCCGAGGGCAAGAGCGACCGCTACTGGTTCGCGCCCATCATCGCCGACGCCGAGGCCGGCTTCGGTGGCCCGCTCAACGCCTTCGAGCTGATGAAGAGCATGATTGAAGCGGGCGCAGCGGGCGTCCACTTCGAGGACCAGCTCGCCAGCGAGAAGAAGTGCGGCCACATGGGCGGCAAGGTGCTGGTGCCCACCAGCCACTTCATCCGCACCCTCACCGCCGCGCGCCTCGCCGCCGACGTCATGGGCGTGCCCACCCTGCTCGTCGCCCGCACGGACGCCGACAGCGCCAAGCTGCTGATGAGCGACTCGGACGAGTACGACCACGCCTTCATCGACCGCAAGAACGGCCGCACCTCCGAGGGCTTCTACCGCCTCAACGGCGGCCTCGACTGCGCCATCGCCCGCGGCCTCGCGTACGCGCCCTACGCGGACCTCGTGTGGTGCGAGACCAGCACCCCGGACCTCGCCCAGGCCAAGAAGTTCGCCGAGTCCATCCGCGAGAAGTTCCCCAACAAGATGCTGGCCTACAACTGCTCGCCTTCCTTCAACTGGAAGAAGAACCTGGACGACGCCACCATCGCCAGGTTCCAGCGTGAGCTGGGCGCCATGGGCTACAAGTTCCAGTTCGTCACCCTGGCCGGCTTCCACGCGCTGAACCACTCGATGTACGAGCTGGCCCGCAAGTACAAGGACCGCGGCATGGCGGCCTACAGCGAGTTCCAGCAGAGCGAGTTCGGCTCGGAGAAGGACGGCTACACCGCCACGCGTCACCAGCGTGAGGTCGGCACCGGCTACTTCGACCAGGTCGCCGAGGTCATCTCCGGCGGCTCCGCCAGCACCCTGGCCCTGCACGAGTCCACCGAGGCCCACCAGTTCTAAGCGGCGCCTTTTTCCGCTGATCCCTCCGAGGGCCGTGGACCAAGGGCACCCTGCCCGTAAGTCCGCGGCCTTCGGTCGTTTTTCCGCCGAGCAGGCAGGCTCCGCGCGTCCGGACGCAACTTCCCGGGGCCTCGGGCGATAATGTGGGCAGACCTCCGAGAATCGCGCTTCGTGCGCCCTCGGATAGCCAAGGAGCCCACCATGAGCCGCATCAACAACCTCACCGGTCCTCGGGTCCAGGTCCCCACGCCGCAGGCCAGCGCCGCGTCCTCGCGCACGGCCTTCGGCTCCGTGATGCAGCAGCACAACAACAACATGATGTCGGCGGCGAACCGTCCGGGTGACCCGTCGATGTCCACGGGCGGCCTGGTGGTGCAGTCGGCGCTCAACTCCGTGGGAGGCTCCTCACACGGCGGGCTGCTGAACTCCTATCTGTCGGCCGTGGGCCGCCCCCCCGTCACCAAGGACGCCAGCTCCGCGGACGGCGCGCAGGCCGCGTCCACGCCAGCGGCGGGCTCCAAGGAAGCGGAGGAGCAGAAGGTGATGATGGAGCTGGCGGAGCTGTCCGCCGCGACGCTGAGCAACTCCATCTTCCACATGGGTAACCGCACGAAGGTGTCGCTGGAGAGCTAGCGCTTCTTCGTCTTCTTCTCGGAGCGCTTGAGGTACTCGGCGCGCTGGCCCTGCTGGAGGTCCCCCGCCCCGTCATACGGGTGGCCCACCTCCGTGCGCTGGCCGCCGTCCTGGCCGCCGACGTCGTTGAGGAACTCGGCGCGTCCCTCCGCGGGGACGTGGTCGCCATCCGCCTCCGGGTCCTTCTGCTTCTCGGGGTCCAGCGGAATGCCGAGTGACTTCTGGAGATATTCCTTCGGGTCCATGGGTGTCGCTCCTTCGAGGGTGCCTTCAGCCCGTGACTCGAAGGTGGGGACGACCAGACACTTCGCGCAGCGAGAGGGCCGGCGACCAGGCCCCCGTCACCTCAGTTGAGGTACTTCGGGCGAGGCGGCGTCGCGGGCTGCTGACGCATCATCTCCAGGCCCTGGCGCGTGAGGATGAAGCGCACCAGGCCGGAGCCACGCTCCGTCTCGATGTCCGCTTCGAAGGCGGGCCCCGCGATTCCGCCGAGCGCCACGTCCTTGCGCAGGTTGCGCACCTTGCCGCTCAGCATGTCCCCGGCGACGTCCCTGGCGCCCTCTCCCCGCTCGTGCAGCTCGTACGCCGTCTGGTGCAGCGTCATGGCGAGCGAGGGCGTCAGCGGCTGGGAGCTGAAAAGGACGGAGATGAGCAACCAGTAGGGAGGGGTCTCGTCGGAGGACATCGCGTTTCCATCCTAAGCGCCTGGGCGCTCGCGGGCCCGACGAAGTGATGCGAGGGGGACGCTAGCCCGCCCGAGGCCTGCGGCGCGAGGCGATGCCCTCCGCCAGCGCCACCTGCTGCTTCCAGTGGCCATACAGCCGCCCCTGAGAGGCGAGCTTGTCCAGCTTGCGCTGAGTCTCCTCATCCACGCGCCCTGGCGCGGCGTCGCGATAGGGCGTGCCGGGCAGCGGCATGAAGGTGTGCCCGTGCACGCGCGCGCCCAGCTCCGCCAGCCGCTCCATGAGGACGACGGTGGCCTCCACGTCCTCGGGCGCCTCGCCGGGAAGGCCGAGGATGAAGTCCACGTTGGGGATGAAGCCGCCCTCCACGGCGAGCCGCGTGGCGCGCACCACCGTCTCCACGTCATGGCCCCGGCGCGTGGCCTGGAGGATGCGCTCGGAGCCGGACTGGCCGCCGATGATGAGGTTGTCGTTGTGGACGTAGCGCTTGAGGACCGCGAGCGCCTCGGGCGTGACGTGCTCGGGGCGGACCTCCGAGGGGAAGGTGCCGTAGTACACGCGCCCGTCGGGAGCCATGGCCTCGCGCACGGCGGCGAGCAGTTCCTCCACCGCGGCCAGGTTCATCGTCTCGTCGCCGGTGCCGTAGGACATGGACGTGGGCGTGATGAAGCGGATGTCCCGCCGTCCCGAGCGCCGCAGCTCCCGAGCCCAGTGCGCGATGTTGGGCACGGAGCGGTGGCGGAAGCGCGCCTTGCTCATGAAGGGCGTCTGGCAGAACCGGCACGCGTAGATACAGCCGCGCGTAATCTCGATGGCGCCGTACATGGCGTGACGCGCCGCGAAGGGCGGGAAGTCGTCGAGCTTCACGCCCTCACCGCGGCCGTGCTGCACCAGCTTGCCGTCCTTCAGGTGCGCCACGCCGTGCGTGTCACGCGGGTCCTCTCCGCGCTGTACGCGGCCGAGCAGCTCGCGCAGCGAGTACTCCCCCTCCCCAATCGCGATGAGGTCGAAGCCCGCCTGGAGCGTCTGGACGGGCTCGGCTGTCGCGTGCACCCCACCCGCGATGCAGAGGACGGAGCGGCCCTCCAGTCGCTCACGCACCCACGCGAGCTCCGCCACCGAGACGGCGAAGCTGGCCGAGTAGAAGGACCACGCTGCCACCACGGTGTCGCCCGCGTCGGCGCGCTCCTTCACGGTGGAGAGCAGCGTCTCCCTATCGCGAGGGAAGAACAGCTTCACGTCCGCGAGCGCCGGGTCCGACTCGACGGCGCCCGCCAGCACGGTGAAGGCGTACTTGCCCGGGTACTGATAGCTGAGGACGAGCGAGACAGGACGGTGCGGCACCATGAGCGAACGCATGATGCCACATGGCCCGGGCCGCGAGGACCTGTGGGAGCAGGCGCCTCAGCGGGCGGTGGGCGCGGCGGGGGCGGGCCGGACGAGGTCGAACCCCTGGCCCTGTTGTCGGAGGACGTCAGCCGACGGCGGAGGCGAGGAGCTCCCATGCGGCGCGAACGTGGCGCTCCTGCGTCGTCGAAGCCCCGATGGCCATCCGAAGCACGTAACGAGCAGGAGCCCCCTCCACCGTCGGCAACACGGTGTGCGAGAGGAACACCTTGCCCGAGGCATTCACCCGCTCCAGCAGCTCCCGGTTGCGCGCATCGGTCGCCTGGGATGTCTCTCCCTGAAGCGGCTTCAAGCGGAAGCACACCAGCGACAGGGAGCGGGGCACGACCACCTCGAAGCGCGCATCCGCCGCCACCCACGACTCGAAGCACTCCCCCAGCCGCACGTGCTCACGGATGTGGGCCCGCAGGCCCTTCGCGCCATAGTGACGCAGCACGAACCACAGCTTCAGCGCGCGGAAGCGGCGTCCCAGCGGCACCTGCCAGTCACGATAGTCGATGACCGCGCCGCTCGTGCTCGCGGCGTTGCGCAGGTACTCCGGCGTCACGCTGAGCGCATCCAGCAGCGCCTTCCTGTCCCGCGTGTAGAAGGCATTGCAGTCGAAGTTGGTGAGCAGCCACTTGTGTGGATTGAACGCGAGCGAGTCGACGCCCCCCACTCCATCGAGCAAGCCGCGATGCTCGGGGCACACCAGCGCCGCGCCCGCCCAGGCCGCGTCGACATGCAGCCAGCCGCCGGACGACCGCATGGGCGTGCGCGCCATCACCTCGCTCACCGCGCGAACCGGGTCCACCGCCCCAGACGACGTACTCCCCACGGTGGCACAGACAAAGAAGGGCCTGCGCCCCGCATCGAGGTCCTCGCGGATGGCACGCTCCAGCACTTCGGGCCGCATCCCATAGCGAGCATTCGTCTCGATGAGCCGCACATGCGTCGTGTCCTCGGCGCCATGCGCTACTCCGCACAACATGGCCGCCTTGAGCACGGAGGAGTGCGCCTGCGTGGACGCATAGGCCACCCACTCGGAGTCCGCGGGAGCGCCGTGACGACGGGCACGCTCGCGTGCAGCCACCATGGCGACGAGCGTGGCCTCGCTCGCGGTGCCCTGGATGACACTGCCCCCAGTGGCGGAAGTGGAGCGGAAGTCCTCGGGCAGGCCCGTCAGCTCCGCGAGCCAGTCGACCACCCGCGTCTCCAGCTCCGTCGCGGCGGGACTGGTGGACCAGAGCATGCCCTGCACACCCAGGCCCGCGGACAGCAGCTCTCCGAGCACGGCGGGCCCGGAGGCATTCGCCGGGAAGTACGCGAAGAAGGACGGTGACTGCCAATGCGTGAGGCCCGGCAGGATGATGTCCTCCAGGTCCTTGAAGATGTCCTCCCAACCGGACTCACCCGCGAGCCCATCCTCGGGAGGATGCGCGGGCAACTTCGACGCGACGCCACCGGGCGCCACCTGCGAGCGCACGGGGAAGGACTCCAGCCGCGCCTGATAGTCGGCAATCCAGTCCACCATCCGGTGACCGAGCTTCCGGAACTCCTCCGGACTCAGGTGGGGCACGCCTCCATCACCGCCAGTCGAGTCGTCGCTCATGCGCGGTTCCTGGCACGGGCCCCGTGAAGCTTCAAGCGACGCACGGCGCCATCCTTTCAGGAAACGGACTTATTCACGTTTTCCGTACATTGATATGGGAAGACTCATGGTTTGCTCCGGGCATGACCCCAGACACCACGAGACGTGCACCGATGTATCGAGGGCTCGGCCTGTACGCCGTGCTCGCGCTGACCTTCGCCGCGTTGTGCTGGCCCTCACAGGCCCAGGCCCAGGCGTGGTCCCTGACGAGCGCCCAGCGACAGGCGTTCCTCCAGTACTACGCGCCCGTCGTCCTCAAGCGAGGCAACGGAAACGATGGGC
Organism: Corallococcus terminator; assembly: GCF_049194865.1. Lineage (GTDB taxonomy): Bacteria > Myxococcota > Myxococcia > Myxococcales > Myxococcaceae > Myxococcus > Myxococcus terminator_A. The sequence continues at coordinate 118,692 of NZ_JBLZWL010000104.1, forward strand.
GGCACGGCTACGACTGGGTGACGAACTTCGACTTCGACCAGGATGCGAACTTCTCCAACAACAAGCTGAACTGGAAGCAGATCCCCCAGTACGTCGATGCGTCGCGCACGGGCCCCAGCGCCTATTCCGGCTGGCGCGTCCGCCCGACGCTGTACACGTCGCTCATCGAGTTCATGGACGGTGGGAAGAACCTCGTCCTCATCTATCACGTGTATCACGCGCTCGATAAGAACGCGGCTGGGGACTACCAGCTCCACGACTGGGAGCGGGTGGAGATGCTGGTCCAGAACGTCGTCGGCAACCCGGGCAGCGGCGAGTCCGTCGCGTACGCGGTGGTGACGCAGCACAAGCGCAACGTCGTGCGCCGGGCAGGGCACGTGGACCTCAATTTCATGCAGACGGCCACGGGCAAGCACCTGCTCATCTGGCAGGCGGAGTGGTCCGACAAGCTGGCTGCTGCGCACGGCCAGGAGCTGCGCTTCTGCACGGACCCCTACTCGTTCTTCGCGGGCCGCATGGCGAGCGCGGGCAAGGCGGAGGCCGGGGTCAACAACGACGGCAAGAAGAACGTGCACTATGCCTTCGTGCCGGAGGGCTCGGCGGACGCGGTGGCGGCGTTCGGCGCGCAGGCGCTCACGTATGCGACGGCGGACGCGCTGGCCAGCCGCTACGACAACGGGAAGACCATCACCTGGCCCAACGTGAAGCGAATCACGTACGAGCTTCAGGACCTCGCGGACATCCTGCCCACGCACTGGCAATACGGCGGCTACACGACGCACTGGAAGGACACGTCACCCATCGACTTCTGGCTGGAGAGCCCCATCGTCAACGAGGTGGGTCAGGCCGAGGTGAGCGCGGGGATGCAGCGCTTCTTCCCGCAGACGCGCGACATCGAGAACGAGGATGACCGCGAGGGATATATCGCGAAGAAGTGGCTGCTCGGCACCTTCGAGCTGAACGACAGCGCCTCCGACTTCGGCGGCGGTGGCTCCAACGCGTTCCACGACAATGCCTATGCCAGCAGCGTGGCGGACTCTCGCGGCAGGACGCGTGCGAGCGCGAGCGGCTTCGGCACGTCGCCGGGTACCTTCTGGTGGCAGCACGACTACTTCGTGCACACGGGCTTCACGGACTCGAAGGACGGCGTGGAGCACGGCTTCTGGCTGCCGGGCGCGTGGTACTCGCCGACGAGCGGTGGCTTCGACGGGCGCTGGGTCCAGCTCTTCGACGACCGCCCGGGCCTGGAGTCCGGGCAGCGCTGACACCACGTCTCGTCGGTCCGCACGCCAGCGCCTCGAACGCTGGCGTGCACGGGCCGCCTCAGCGCAGGTCGAGCAGCCCCACGTCGGTGACCTTCTCGAGGCCCTCCAGCCAGGTCGCCTCCTCCGTGTCGACGTCGTACACCGAGACGACCCCACCCCTCGCGAGCAGGGTGAGCGTCCGCCCATCCACGCTGATGTCGCTCACGCCCTCGGTCGGTGGAATCTTGAGCTCACGCACCTCATCCCGGTCGAGCGAGTACTCGAACAACTTGATGGTGCCCTCGTAGTAGTAATTGCCCTCGGCGAAAATCAGCGTCCTGCGCCGCGGGTTCGCCGCCTTGAACTCGCCCGAGCTGCACCAGGTCTCGTGAGTCCTCCAGACCTTCTCCTCACCGGTGCGCAAGTCGATGCGACGATAGGTGCCGGGGTTCGCTTCGTCGCAGCCACCCTCATCCCATACACCTTCGCGGTAGTAGACCAGCGTGTCGCCCAGCACCATGGGCGTCAGGAATCCCTTCCGCTTGTGTTTCAAAGAGGGGCCGACCTTCCAGGGCTTCGTGCCCGTGGGGTCCAACGTGGCGACCCGGACTCCACCGCGCTCATGCCTCACCACGGTGCGCGACTCCCCCAGGACCAGGCGATTGCCTCCGACATCCGTCACACCCGCCGGGAGCACGCGAATCCCCTCGGGCTTGGGCCCGAAGCTCCAGCTCCACCACTCCTTGGTGCTCACGGTCCCGTTCGAGACCAGCACGCGTGAGCCGTCGGCCGTGAACTGCTCGGGGACCTGGAAATGGACGACACTGCCGTCGGTCCACTGCGCCGGAACTCCGGGAGTGATGGCCACGACGCCCTCCAGGTCCCCCATCACGAGCATGAAACCGTCCTTGACCCGCCCCGCTTTGTCGGTGGGCATGACGACCTTGCGGCCAGCCACCGTCATGCTCACCGTTCGGCGCCACGAGATATCGCCGTTGACCGTCGCACCCATCGCCCAGCGCCCCGTGGGGGGATGCACGGCGAGGAACGAGAGCGGGCAGGGCCTGGGCTCTCGACTCACCTTGCCCTTGTCGGGCCCCGACAGCATCCGCGACTCCTGGACCTGTTCGCAGTCCGCGAGGATTCGAGAGCCCTCCGGGTCGACGTAGACGACCTTCCCCGGGGCCAAGGCAATCAAAGGCACCGGAGACACCGTGGGCTCTGGAGCTGCGGAGGATTCGGCCCACGCCGTCGCGGACGTGGCCAGCAGTGCGGTGAGCACCGTGCTGCGCAAGATGTCGGGCATGCGCCTGATGACGAACGCACCGGCCCTGTATTCACCGTGCGTGTGATTGTTCGACGTCAGCGTCCTGCTCCAGCGCGGTCCTCTTCACGCGGCCAGGACACCCTTCCGCACCAGTTCGCGGAAATAGCGCGCCGCCGGGTCCAGGTGGGTGCGCTCGTGCCAGCACATGGAGATTCTGACGGAGTGCGCGGGATAGGGTGCGTCGACCGGCTGCACCGTGAAGCGCGCCCCCTGCTCCACCACGAGTGACTCCGGCAACGTCGCGACCAGCTCTGTCGTTGCGACCACCGCCGCCGCGGCCGTGAATGAAGGCACCGTCATGACGACCTCTCGCGGGATGCCCGCGCGCGCGTAGGCGGCGCCGACGGCGTCACGGAAGCTCTTCCCCGGCACCATCTCCACGCGGACATGCCGGAGTCCGCCCAGCGTTCGCGCCGACAACCGCTTGCCCAGCATGGGATGCCCTCGACGCGCCACGAGCTGGGTGCGCTCCGTCAACAACGGCTCGATGTGCAAGCCCGTCCCCTGCCCCGCGACACCCAGGTGCAAGTCCACCTGTCCCGCCCCCAGGTCTCCCAGGGAGACGAGGGAATCGATACCGACCACGCTCAGTCGAGCGTTCGGCAGCTCCTCGCGCATCAGCGCCGCGATGCGTGGCACCCACGTGAGCTGTCCCGCATCGGCGGCGGCCAGGGTGAAGGTCTGCTTGCACCGCGGCGGCTCGAAGGGGACTTCATGGAGCGCGAGCTCCATCTCCCGAAGCCCGCGTCCAATGGCCGGAGCCAGCGCGAGCGCTCTCGGAGTGGGGACGATGCCACGCCCCTTGCGAGTCACGAGCGGGTCCCCTAGCAGGGTGCGGAGCCGGGCCAGGCTGTTGCTGATGGCCGACGGCGTGACGTGGAGCCGCTCGGACGCGCGGACCACGCTGCGCTCCGCGAGCACGGTGTGGAGGACCAGGAGGAGGTTGAGGTCGATGGCCCCTATCTGAATGCTCATTTTCAGTGAGGATACCGCTCACGAACCATCACGGCCAGGAAGGTCTCTCCGGCCGCATATTGGGCGCATGCACAGACTGCTCGGCTGGCTCCTCACCGGCGCGCTCATCGCGTGCCACGCCTCTCCACCCGTCCTTCCCCAGCGCACGCCCATGCCCTCCACCCACCAGGTCCCCGTCCTCGACTCCTTCATCTCCTATCGTGAGGAAGGAGCCGGCTCCCCCATCGTGTTCCTGCACGGCAACCCCACGTCCTCGTACGTGTGGCGCAACGTGACTCCCAAGCTCGCGGACCGGGGCCGCTGCCTCGCGCCCGATCTCATCGGGATGGGGAGCTCCGGCAAGCCCGACATCGCCTATCGCTTCGGGGACCACGCGCGGTACCTCGACGCCTGGTTCGACGCGCTGGGCCTGCGCGACGTCGTGCTCGTCGGCTACGACTGGGGTGGCGTGCTCGCCCTCGACTGGGCTTCACGACATCCGGACCGCGTGCGCGGCGTCGTGGTCTTCGAGACGTTCCTCCGACCGATGCACTGGAGCGACTGGTCGCCCGAGGGTGAGCAGATGTTCCGCGCGCTGCGCACGCCCGGCGTCGGAGAGAAGCTGGTGCTCGAGCAGAATCAATTCCTCGTGCGCTCGCTCGGCCATGGCGTCAAGACGGGCCTCACCGAGAGCGCCCGCGAGGCCTACTACGCCCCCTATCCCGACGCGGCGTCACGGCGCCCGATGCTTCAGTGGCCGCGTGAGATTCCCATCGACGGCGAGCCGGCCGACGTCGTCGCCGTCGTCGAGCGCTACGACGCGTGGCTCGCACAGCCGTCCGCGAAGCCGGCGCTCCTGCTGACCTTCGGCGACGCCGGCCTCAGTGCCCCCGGAGTCATCGAGTGGGCACGCAAGGCCCTCCCAGGCCTCGAAATCGTTCCACTCCCCGCAGCGGGACACCACGCACCGGAGGACGCGCCCGACGACATCGCCCGCGCCCTCCAGGGTTGGCTCGACCGCCACGGTTGGTGAGCCCCATCGCGCGCAGGGGCTCGACTTGCACGCCAGCACCTCCAGCGCTGGCGTGCCCCCGCGGCTTCAGCGCGGATCGACAAACCCCGCGTCGGTGACCTTGTTGAGGTTCCTCAACCAGGCGAACTCGTCCGTGTCGTTGTCGTACACGCCGATGACACCGCCCCTTGCGTTCAGGATGAGGTGTCGCCCGTCCTCGCTGATGTCGTGCACACCCTCCATGTGTCGTGCATGCGCCTGATGACGCACACCGCCGCCCTGTATTCACCGTGCGTGTGATTGTTCCATGAGCGCGGTGGAGCGCCTCGGCTTCAGCCCCTTCCACGCGGCCTCGTCGGCCGCCGCGCCTCGGGCAACTCCGCGAGCAACCGGGTGACCAGCGCCTCCACGGCCTTCGGGTCATCTCCGCCGAGCCGCAGCGACAGCAGCCCGTACTCCTCATTGACCTGGGCATGCACGCCGAGCGCACCCTCCTGCAAACAGGCCACGCGGCCCAGCAACGGAAGGACAGGCGCGAACCCGGCGCTTCGCAGCAGGGTCACGGCCTCCGGCAACACGCCGCCGCTCTGATACACCACCTCGTGGTGAGCACGGCGGCTCAGCTCGAAGTGGTTGAACACGCTCGCGGTGATGCGCTCACCGAAGGTCTCTCGATACTCGACCTGGGAGTGCCCATCGAACGGAATCCCCTGCTCCAGCAGCACGAGGGGCGTGTCATCATCCTCGACATGCCGCAGGTCGAGGTGATGGTCGTACAACGCCACCTGGGACTCGTCTGTTTCGACGGCCACGAGGAAGACGCGGTCGTCCGGCGCGTCGTCCTCCTCGCGGAGCCGCTCGGAGATGATGGAGAAGCGATGGTCCTGCGTGGCACCAAACGGGCGGTAGCCGTTGCTGTCGCCGCCCATGCGCCGCAAGAACTCCACATAGCAGCCCGGCAGCGTGACGCCCCGCTCGGCGGCCAGGGCCGAGATGGCGGCGTCTGGCACCCCCTCCAGGCCCGACAGGAACGCCGGGGCTCGCTGCTGGATGAACTCGAACACCCGGGGCCAATCCATGGCTTCAGGCCTCACTGGCCACGGAGGAGTCCTGCTCCAACGCCTCACGGACCTCCTGGAGCGCCGCCAGCGCGGTCTTCAGCGACGCCACGGACACCCGGCCTCCCACCTTGTTCGCCCACGCCAACTGTCGCGCCTCCACCTCACGCAGCCGCTCGCGCCCCTTCGTCGTCAGGGCGATGAGCTTGGCCCGGCGATGGTGCGGGTTCTCCTGGTACTCGACCAGCCCCTCCGCCTCCAGCGCGTCCGCCGTCTGCTGCACGCTCTGCCGCGTCAATCCAATGGTGCGCGCCACGTTCGCCACCGGCGTCGGCTCATGGTCCACCACCCCCAGCACCTGCCACCGCGCGCTCGTGAGCCCCGACGGCTCGGAGAGGCGCTCACCCGCCGCGAGCAGCAGGCCGTTGTTCCGGAAGACTTCGAGCACCAGGTCCGTGAACGTCGACCCGGCCGTGGTGTATTTCGCCATGGACAGAAGGCTGTCTGACTGACAGATGACTGTCAAACAGCATCTCCCGCCTTTCCAAAACTCCCGTGAATTTCTGGAGGCCCGTGGCGTCCCAGGAGCGCACCCTCGCCTCCTGGAGCCCGTGATGCGTCGCACCCTCGTCGGACTTCTTCCCTTGTGTCTGCTCGCCACCGCGTGCGGAACCTCGGCGCGACACCAGGCGCTGCTGGAGCGCCGGGAGGCCATCCGCACCTCCAATGACGCCTTCGCCGCCGAGGAGCTCGCCAACTTCCGCGGCACGAGCGGGTTTCAGGAGACCCGGTGGGGCATGTCCCCCGACGAGGTCCGCGCGCTCTATCCCGAGGCCCGGACGACTTCGTCCGAAGGCGACCTCCGCGTCGCCACTCGCGTCACGGAGCGCCCGGCGACGGTGGACTTCAAGTTCACGCTGAACAAGCTCGCCGCCGTGTCGCTGCGCTTCGACACAGACGCGCCCCTGCGTGAGGACTTCGGCGCGCTCTCGGAGCTCTTGAGCATGAAGTATGGCGCGCCCACCTCACGGCGGGACACGGCCGAGGACGCGGAGGAGCGACTGCGCGGCGCGGAGTCCTACAACCGGAGCCTGGGCGAGGGCACCCGCTACTCCAGGACCACCGGGGACGACCACGCCTACGAGGAGCGGCTTCGCATCGATGCCCTCGCGGCCAAGACGGACTACCAGTTGGAGAAGACGTGGAAGGACTCGGAGACGAAGCTCCAGCTCTCCGGCTGGCAGCAGCCCGATGACTCCAAGCAGCTCACCCTGGACTACGTGAGCCGCTACCTGGAGCCCCACCTGAGCAAGCGGTCCGCGACACAAGACCTGGACCTGGAGCGCAAGCGCGAGCAGACCCGGGAGCTGTGAGCGGTGGCCCGAGACTCGGGAGCTTCAACGACGAGCCCCCGAGTCCACATCGCCGAGCACAGCGCCCCGGCGTGAGCCTCAAGCGCGCCGACGACGCACCCGCGCCAATCCCATCAACCCCAGCAGCGCGAGCCCCGCGAGCGGCCCGCCGGAGCTGTTGCACCCCGCGGCTTCGCCGTCCGAGCTGTCGGGAGACACACCCGAGGGAGGCAGCACTCCACCGGGCCCCTCCTCCGGCAACGTGCCCGCATCGCTTCCTGGCGGCGTGCCCGCGTCCGTGGGCTCCTCCGGCTTCGGGTCCGAACCCGCGTCCACCGTGGGCGTCCCCGCATCCGTCGGAGAGCCCGCGTCCGGCGTGGGCGTGGGCGTCGTGTCCAGCACGTCCGCCAGCGTCGTCGCCTGGATGAAGCCGTCGTGGTACAGCACGCCCACCGGCTTCACCGTGTCGCTGCGATACAGGCCCAGCTTCAAATAGTTGTTCTGGCCCGAGTACATCGTCGCGGCGCTCCGCTTCGCCAGCACCTTCTCCTTGTTGTGCCACAGCTCCACGAAGCCCGTGCTCGCCTTGGCGGACCACTTCACGTGCAGGATGAACTCGTGCCACACGCCGCGCTGGAGCTTGCCGCGCCACGGAATGGTGGAGTCGGAGTTGAGCGCCATGCGCATTTCCTCCCCGCGCACGTAGAACTCCAGCGGAGGTGAGCCGCAGCACCCGTCATGGTGCCACTGCGTGAAGAGCTGCCACGTGTCCACGCTGGGGAAGTCCGTCGCGAACATCACCTTCCAGCGGTAGTAGTACTCGGAGCCTTCCTTCTCCTTGCCCTGGTACACCAGCTCGTTGCGATTGCCGCTGGAGTTGATGGGGTCGTCGCCCTGCTTCACCGTGACCTTGAGCGCGTACTTGCCCTCCGCCACCGGGTTCGTCACCACCAGCAGGCGGTCGGAGCTGACCACCTGCTCGCCTGAGTACTGTGAGCGGTTGCCCGTCTCGAAGTCGCCGCGCCACACGACTCCAGCGAACGCCAGGCTGGGAACCATCCACATCGCAAGCAATCCAGGAACAAAGACTCTCAAAGGCACGCGTCCTTGCGAAGGTTTGAAGGCAAACGGTCGACGCACCGTAGCCGAAACCCTTCCAGGCTTCATTCCCCCCTCGGGTTGTTCCCACTCGCCTGACAACAGGGCGAGCTTCCAGGCAAGGGGTTGGACGTTTGATAAATGTTTCACCCCGCGAGCCCCGGCAGAGGGCCACGCGTGCCTGCCAGGGCGGATAGTTCACCTAATGACTCGGCGCGTCACGCAAGGAAACAAGCGAGCGTGAGCTGACCGCCGGCAGGTGGTGTGGTGTATGGTCCCCACCCCTTCCGGCGCCCATTCCAGGGGCGTCCCGGGTGCACCCATGCTTGTCCTGCGTGACGTCCAGAAGACCGACCTGGCCGGCCTCAAGCGGCTCGCCGCCGTGCTCAACACGGTGAACCTGCCGAACAACGAGGAGACGCTCGAGAACATCATCGACAAGTCGGTGAAGAGCTTCGCCGGCAAGGTGAAGAACCCCTTCGAGCGGGAGTACCTCTTCGTCCTCGAAGACGTGCGCAACGGGCTCATCATCGGCACGTCGATGATCATCGCCCAGCACGGCACGTACGAGGCGCCGCACATCTATTACGAGGTGAGCGAGCGAGAGCACTACTCCGCCTCCCTGGAGCGGCACCTGCGGCACAAGGTGCTGTCCATCGCCTACAACTACGAGGGCCCCACCGAAATCGGCGGCCTCGTGGTGGACCCGCCCTACCGGGCCACGCCGGACAAGCCCGGCAAGCAGCTGTCCTACGTGCGCTTCCTCTTCCTCGCCATGCACCGGCGCATCTTCCGTCCGCGCGTGCTGGCGGAGCTGCTCCCGCCCCTGCTCCCCGACGGGCGCAGCCTGTTGTGGGAGGCGTGCGGCAAGAAGTTCACCGGCCTGACGTACCTGGAGGCGGACCGCCTCAGCCGGCAGAACAAGGAGTTCATCAAGGAGCTGTTCCCCGCGTCGGACATCTACGCGTCGCTCTTCCCGGACCGCGTGCAGAAGGTGCTCGGCGAGGTGGGGCCGCAGACGCGCGGCGTGCAGCGCATGCTGGAGCGCATCGGCTTCCGGTACGTGGAGCGCATCGACCCCTTCGACGGGGGGCCGCACTTCGAGGCCAACACCGCGGACGTGTCGCTGGTGCGCAAGTACCGCACCGTGAAGCTGGCGGACGAGGACTTCGAGCTGGAGGGCGACGACATCCTCGTCGCGTTCGAGCGAGAGTCCGGTCGCAACCGCTTCCGCTCGGTGCGCTGCCAAGCGCGGCTCGACAACCAGGTGGCCTACCTGCCCGCCCGCGCCAAGGAAATCCTCGGCGCCAGCGCGGGCGCGAAGCTGTCCATCATCCCCTTCGAGTAGCGCGCCTCACCGACGGCGCACCACCCGGTGCGTCCCGCGCAGGAGCGACAGCCACCGCGCGCCCGCCTCCAGCGCCGGGCCGCGCGCGTCCTCCAGCGCCACCGGCAGGTGCGTGTCCGCCCGGACGTCATCCAGCGACGTGGGGTCCAGCTCCAGCGTGCCCCCGCCCACCAGCGCCACGCGCACCCACGCGTGAGGCCGCGCGGGCCCGCCATCCACCACGAGCAGCCCGTGCACCAGGGCCACCTTCACGCCCTTCTCGCGCGCCCAGGCCGCGAAGCGCAGCGCGTGCGCCAGGCACGCCCCCGCCTCGCCCGCGCCGTCCTCGCTCCAGTCCGCCGCGCCAGGCCCCTTCTCCGGAAACGCCGCGTGCACCCGCGCCGCCAGGGCCCGCGCCGCCCCCAGCGTCCAGGGCGTCATGCCCTCCAGGCGAGGAGGCACCTCCAGCGGCGGCACCAGGGCCAGCGCCCCCGACTCGCCCTCCACGGGCAGCCCCTTGGCGAAGAAGTCCGGCGGGGCGCGCAGCCGCTCGCCCGGCGCCGCCACGGTGAAGCGCGACTCGCCCACCTCCAGCACGTCCATGCGCCCGCCCACGTCGTAGCGCGCCCGGAACGCCGCCCCGAGCAGCGTGCCCTCCACCCATGGCGCCGTGCCGCCCGTGACGCAGTGCGGGCCCTCGCGGCCGGACAGCTCCTCACGCCCCGTCACGCAGCCCGGCGCGGGAGGCCCCCGCCACAGCCACAGCGCCTGGGGAACCACGGCCCGCCCCGCCAGCCGACCCGCCGAGTCCACCTCCAACACCGCCTCGCGCCGACGCTCCCCGTACTCACGCCCTCGCGTGTGCAGGTGCCGGCTTTGATACGTGAAACGTCCGGCGTCTTGCGTCAACGTCACCGTCCCCACCGGCACCCCGCGCCAGGAGAAGACGAAGCGCGCCTCCTCCCCCCGAGTGAGCCGGGCGCCGCCTCCACTTTCAGGACTGGCGGGATTCACGGGGAGAGCGAGGGCGAGGAGGGCGAGCAGGACGGACACGAGGCTGCCCAGTCTGCGGCGTTTTGAGGACCGGCGCGAGAAGGCGGGGTAGCCTCGGCGGGTCCATGGGCGCCAAACGGTACCTCTTCGCGTTCGGCCTGGCGGCCGGCCTGCTGTCCGCGCTCGCGCTGGGAGTCATCCTCCAGTTGAGCGGCCAGCGGATGGTGGCGTCCTCCTGGCTGGCGCTCGTCGTGGCCACCCCCGTGCTGTACCTGACGGGCGGGTATCTGGCGTGGTTCCGCTGGGCGGCGCTGCGGCGACTGGCGCGTCGGCGCGTCATGGCCCGGCTGGCGGAGGGCGACCTCACCACCACGGGCGGGCACAAGTACGAGGGACACGAGGACGTGCGCCGCCTGGTGCTGTCGCTGCGCCGCGCCCTGTCGCAGGTGCAGCGGGTGACGGCGAACCTGCACCGCACCAGCACGGACGTGAGCGAGCAGGCCCGCATGCTGCTGGAGGCCGCGCGGCGCCAGGGCGGCGCGGTGGAGCGCACGCTGCACTCCGTCAGCGGCATGGGCGGCAGCCTCCAGGTGGTGGGCAAGCGCGTGCACCAGCTGGAGGTGTTCGCCGTCGATACGACGGGCGCGCTGCTGGAGATGACCGAGCGGCTGGAGCAGGTGGTGGAGTCGCTGTCGCAGGTGAACGACTTCGCCAATCACACCACGTCGTTGATGCAGGCGATGAGCGAGCGGCTGGCCAACATCGCCTCCTCCGGTGACGAGCTGGCGCGCTTCGCGAGCGAGGCCGAGGACTTCGTGGCGCTCGTCGAGGGCGGCATCGACTCCGTGCGCCGCCGCGCCAGCGAGACGAACCAGCTGGCCCTCGCGGTGACGGCGACGGCCGAGCGCGGTGAAGTGCTGGTGGGCGACAGCGTCAAGGGCATGTACCGGGTGGAGGAGACCGTCCGGAAGGCCGCGGAGCTGATGGGCACGCTGGGCTCGCGCTCCACGGAGATTGGCCGCATCGTCGACGTCATCCAGGAGATCGCCGACCAGACGAACCTGCTCGCCCTCAACGCCGCCATCATCGCCGCGCAGGCGGGCGTGCACGGCCGGCCCTTCGGCGTGGTGGCCAACGAGATTCGCAACCTGGCCGAGCGCACCACGCGCTCCACGCGCGAAATCGCGGCCATGGTGTCCGGCGTCCGTGACGCGGTGCTGACGGCGGTGACGCTGGTGCACGAGGGCCGCGAGCAGGCCACCGCGGGCGTGGCCCTGGGAGACCGCGCGTCCGAGGCGCTGGTGGAGATTCGCTCGATTACCCAGCGCACCTTCAGCGCCGTGGAGGCCACGGTGATGGAGACGCAGCGGCTGGAGGCCCAGGGCGCCACGGTGGTGGAGGCCAGCCGCCGCGTGGCCCGCCGTGTGGAAGACGTCACGCGCATGGCCATTGAACAATCGGGCCACGCGCGCGAGCTGGTGCGGCAGACGCAGGAGATGGCCCGCGTGGGCCATGGCGCCTCGCAGAAGGCGGAGGACCAGGCACGCACGGGCCGCGACTTGTCGGAGTCCGTGGTGCGCCTGAGCGCGGCGATTGAAGAGCTGCGCACCGCCAACGTGGTGCTCACCAAGGCGGACTCGTCCATTCGCGAGGAGGTGGCGCAGGTGCGCGAGGACGCGCGCCGGGTCATCCGCATCGGCGATGGGCTGACGCGCACGGTGGACCAGCTGGGCCACGAGGCGCTGGGCCTGGAGACGGAGGTCTTCCGCTTCCGGCTGCCCGAGCCGCGCACGGGCGGCATGCTGCGCGTGGTGCTGCACCAGGCGGCCTCGCTGCGAAACCGCCAGGCGGTGGACCCGCTGTTCAGCGTGGAGAACCAGCTCTCCGAGCTGACCGCGTGCGCGTTCTCCGGACTGGTGCGCCTGGAGGACGGCGGGCTGGAGCCGGACCTCGCCGAGCGCTGGGACGCGGACCCCTCCGCGCGCCGCTACCGCTTCTATCTGCGCCGGGGCGTCACCTTCCACGACGGCGCGATGCTGACGGCGGGCGACGTGAAGCGCCACCTGGAGCGGCTCTTGGACCCGGCGGTGCGCTCTCCGGACCGCAGCCTCCTGGAGGACGTGGAGGGCGCGCCCGAGTACACGTCCGGCATGGCGCGCGAGGTGTCGGGAATCGAGGCGCTGGACGACGCCACGCTGGAAATCCGGCTGCGCGAGCCCAAGGCGTTCTTCCTGCACCTGATGGCGCTGACGCCCACGGCGGTGGCGCGCGTGGACTCGAGCGGCAGGCTGGTGGGCACCGGCCCCTTCCGCGTCATGTCGCTGGAGCCGGAGCGCGTGGTGCTGGAGCGCAATCCGTCCTACTGGCGCGCGGGCACGCCGCTGTTGGACCGGCTGGAGTTCCAGTTGGTGAACTCGCGGCAGGAGGCCATGACGCGCTTGCGCGAGGGCGCCGCGGACCTGGTGTCCTTCCTCTCCGCGGAGCACGTGGAGGTGCCGGGCCTGGAGGCCTTCCAGGTGCTGGCCAGCACCACGCCCTCCACCGCCTTCGTGGCCCTCAACCTGCGCGAGCCGCCCTACGACGACGTGCGCGTGCGACGCGCGCTGCGCGCGGGCATGGACATCGTCGGCGCGGTGGAGCAGTTCCACCCGGGCGCCCGCGTGGCGCGCACGCTCACCCCGCCGGAGCTGATGGGCGGCACGGAGGTGGGGCCCCTGCCCGCGCCCGACGTGGCGCTGGCCGAGCAGCTGTTGCGCGACGCGGGCCTGCGACGGCTGCGGCTCACGCTGCACCACCCCGCGGGCCGGGACACGTCGGCCGAGGACGCGGTGCTCTTCCGCCCCTTGTTGCAGGCGGGCCTCTTGGAGCTGAAGCACGTGGAGATGGCGCCGGAGGAGTACTCGGCGCGGCTGCGCGAGGGACGGGTGCCGGCGTTCCGCACGCTGTGGCTGGCGGACTTCCCGGACCCGGACACGTTCCTCTACTTCCTGCTGCACTCCAGCGCGCAGACGGTGTACCCGCTGGGCTACCGCAACGCGGAGCTGGACCGCATCACCGCCGAGGCGCGTGTGTCCATCGACCCGGGGCTGCGTCAGCAGCTCTACGTGCGCGCCGAGCACCTCTTCCGCGACGACTGTCCGCTCATCCCGCTGTACCACGAGCGAGTCCACGCGGCGGCCAGCGCCACGGTGCAGGGCCTGCGCCTGCACCAGACGCCGCCGCAGGTCCGCTACGAGGACCTGTGGGTGGACCCGAACAGCTCCGAGTGACTCACGGCGACTCGCGCCGCGTCCCGCCCGGCGTCCCGTGTCGCAAGGGCCAGCCGCTCGGCTCCACCTGGACGCCGGGCCCCATTCCGTAGGACTCCAGCTTCCACACGCCGTCGCGCTCCAGCACGACGAGCAGCTTGTCCTGGAAGAAGGACGCGCCCGCCACCACCGTCGGGCGGCCCGGCAGCGGGCACATCACCAGCTTCTGCCCCCGCGCGAAGAGCTGGAGCCACACCTGCCGCCCATCCGGGAGCGCCGCGTCCGAGAGCACGCCCACCGCGCCGCCGTATATCAGCGCCGCGTCGTGCAGCGTCCCGGGCAGGTCCTCGAAGGGCAGCACGTCCACCTCCCACGTCGTCTGCCCCGTCGCCGAGTCCACCGCGCGCAGCACCGTGCGCTCCTCCTCTGGCGTGCACGGCAGACCATCCACGCGGTCGCAGGATTGGGCGAACAGATAGCCGGGCGTGCCCGCCGCCGTCAGCAGCGCGGGCTCGGCCCGAGGCGTCAACGTGCGCGTGCCCGCATCCCAGTCCACCGCCACCTGCGCGCCACCGTCCGTGGACACGAAGGCCCGCGTGCCCACCAGCAGCGTCCCTCCCGCCACCGCCAGCGACGCGCTCCCGCCCGGCACGCCTCCGTCTCCGAGCGCGGAGATGAGGACCTCCGTGCCACCGTCGGGCGCGAAGTCCGCGCGCTCCAGCCGTCCATCCACCGTGTAGCGATAGGCCGAGCCCTCCACGTCGAGCGCGAGCCGCGCCTCACCGCGCCAGGGCTCCACGGGCCCCGCGCGCACCACCGAGCCCGCGTCCTCATGTCCGGCGAGCCAGACCCACCGCGCGCCCTCCGGCGCCAGCGGAGGCGTCACTCCGCCATCCGCGCCCGCATCCGGCACGGGTCCCCAGGCCACGTGAGCGACCACGTCTCCTTCCGACGTCAACGCGACCTGTCCCGCCTCCATGTGTCCCAACCAGGGCCCCGCATCCGAGGGGGCGCCCATGGACTCCCACGAAGCCTCCCACTGCCGCGCGCCCGGTCCACGAGGGGCATAGGACTCCAGCCCTTCCGGAGCGAGCACCACCACGCCCGCATCGGACGCGGCCAGCAGGGCGCGGGTGCCGCCATCGGGATAGGAGGACTCGTAGCGCAGGAGGCCACCTTGCGTGAAGGAGACGAGCCGGCAGCCCGCGTCACCGCCACACAACGAGGTGAACAGCGCGCCGTCCTGGACGAGCAGCGCGGGCTGGCCCACGGGCTCTCCGCCCAGGTCCTGGCTGAAGTCGACCGGAAGGTCTCCCGCGTCGGGCTTCTCGCACTCGCCCCCCTGACAAGTGCCTTCACCCTGACACGCGGTGGCGGGCGCGCAGGTCATGCCATCTGGCGTGGGCACCTCCTTGCACGAGCCCCCGAAGCACAGGTTGGACGTCTTGCAGTCCACCGACCCGCACGGAATGAAGTCCTTCGCGTCCACCTCCTCGCAGCCGTTGTCGCGGTCGCACACGCCCACCTTGCACGGGTTCTTCGGCACCGGACACGCGACGGGCGACGTCACACACCCGAGGGTGGGCGAGCACGCATCCACCGTGCACGGGTTGTCGTCGTCACACGAGCGAGGGCTGCCCACGCACGCGCCCGACTCGCAGCGGCCGTTCGCCTGGCATCGACTGGTGGGGATGCAGGTGGCGCCGTCCTGCAGCGCCCGCTCCACGCAGGTGCCGGTGGCCAGGTCGAAGCTCGACTCGTGACAGGGACTGGAGGGGACACAGTTGAGCGGCCTCACGCCGAGCCCGGTGAGGCGCACGGTCTCCGTGCGTCCCGCGCCCGTCAACGACAGCGTGCCCTCCGCCGCGCCGTTGCCCGCGAGGAAGTCCACGGAGACAGCGACAGTGCCGCTGCCCGGCACCGTCACCTCGGCGACGTCCACGCTGAAGGGCGCGTCCGAGGAGGCCTTCACCGTGACGCTGGCGCGCCCGGTGGCCAGCAGCGTCACCTGACGACGCGTCAGCGAGCCCTCCAGCGCTCGACCGAAGTCGACCGCCGTTTCCTGGGGACGGAAGCCCTGGCGCGCGCCGCCCACACCCGGGTCATCTCCACAGCGACAACCCGCCACGGACAGCACGAGCGCGACGAGCAACGAAGTCCCTGGGTGGATGCGCGAGGCCATGGAGCCGACTCAAGCGCGCCCAGGCGGGGATGCGCAACGTCGGCGTGAGAGGCCGTCCGCCCAAGGACTCAAGGCTCGGGAGAGGGCGCGCGTCGCCGAGCGAACATGCGCACCAGCACCGCCACCACGCCCACCACCACCAGCCCCACCACCGCGTACTGGTAGCGGCTCATCAGCGCCGTCAGCTTCTCGAGGTTGCCGCCCACCGCCACGCCCAGCGCCAGCACCAGGCCCGTGTGCGCCATGGCCGACACGGCGCCCAGCCCCAGGACGTTGACGCGAGGCATGCGCGCGGCGCCCGCGGCGACGAAGATGAGGCCTCGGATGCCCGGCAGGAAGCGATTGGCCAGGAGCAGCCAGGGCCCGTTGCGCCGCATCCGGGACTGCACTTGCTCCAGGCGCGCGTGGGTGATTCCGAAGTAGCTGCGGCCAGGATGCTTGTCGAAGCGCCCCGCCAGCCAGTGCCCCACCATGTAGTTGATGGCCGCGCCCACGACGCTGCCCCCCGTCACGACGAGGAACACGAGCAGCCACGGTTGCGCGCCGCGCGCCGCGTACACGCCCCCCAGCAGGGTGATGGTGTCTCCGGGGAAGGGTGGCACGACGTACTCCAGCGCCGCCGCCAGCCCCAGCACCAGCAGCCCCAGCGGGCCGAGCGCTCCGATGAGCTGGTCGATGTATTCCACCATCCGCGCGAACAACCTCCTCCAGGTGCCAGACATCCGTCATAAGGCAGCACCCGCGGAGGGGAAAGCGTTGCTGGTGGCTGGTGAACAGAGTCGTGTGAGCGAACGTGCCGGGACGTCGGCTATGCTTCGCGCCCACCGCCATGATTCCTCCTCTCTATTGGGACAGGCTCACCGCCACCCTGCACGCCGTCGACTTCAACGGGAATCCCGAGGAGGCGTGGCGGTTCCTCGTCTACCAGGGGTTCGCCGAGGACTCGGAGGAGGGCCTGCGGTTCTTCGAGGACGTCGTCCGTGAGAACCGGGACATGGACCACCCCACGGGCAGCGGTCCGGTGAGCTTCATCGCCGCGGAGCTGATACGCGAGCGACTCGTGCGGTCCATCCACCCCAAGGACCCGGAGGGACGCTCGTCGAGTCGCGCCTTCCTCCTCTTCAAGCGCAGGAACACGCCCGCGTGACGCGCGGCCCTACGGGGCCTCGGGCTCGTCACGCACCGCGAGCAGCGCGAGCGACGTGCCCCCGGGGCGCAGACAAGCGACCCCCAGGCCTGGGGTTCCGCGCATGGGCTCATCCGACGGCACCTGGAACCGGTACCACCTGCAGACCTTCAGTCGGGCCGACAGGGCCGACGCCTCCAGCGGTGCGTCAAAGCCACTGAGCCCCGCCAGCGTGCGCCACAACGCGAGCCGACCGTACGCCGCGCCCTCTGCGCCTTGCCAGCCACGCGCGCCCCGCGCCGCCAGCGAGAACAGCTCCGACACCAGCGCATCGGGCTTCGTCCGCTCGCAGTCCACGTGCGAATCACCGCGCAGCAGCGCCAGGTCCAGGTCGACGAGCAGCGAGGTGATGCTGTCGGGTGGGGCCATGGGCAGCGCGGGGCGCAGCCTCAGCACGCGCTGCTCGACCTGACTGGGAAAGCCATCATCACCCCGTCCCGAGATGACGGCGGCGAGCGAATGAGGCACGGGCTCGTCCCGCAGCGTCAGCTTGACGTTGGGCGTGGTCATCTCGTCCTCGTCGTCCTCGCTCGACGTATTGGAGATGGTAACGGTGAGGAAGTCGACCGCGGAGGCCAGGTCGTCGACGCCCACGTCCCTCCCCAGGGAGGCTTCCCAGGGCATGCGCGTCAAGGGGAGCACCGCCAGCGGGTGTTCCCGGTCGGCGAGCGCGGCCCACAGCTCGCGCACCAAGGGCTCTTCGTCCAGCGCGGCGCCGCGAAGGACGAGCTCCTGCGCGGCGCAGGCGAACAGCTCCGTGAGGTCCTCGGGGCCCTGACGCCGCGCGAGCAGCTCGACGAACGTCGCGGCGGAGCGATGAGCGGCCAGCAGGTGAGCGAAATCCCGAGCCCGTCGCGCGGAGGAGTGCCGTCCCTGGAAGCGCGAGTCACGGGGCTGCCGAGCAAGCTCCAGCAGGGCCAGGGCGCTCTCGAGCTGCCCGTCGCGGGCGAGCACCTCTCCCACCCGGTCGGAGAGGGCGTGCAGTCGCCAGCGCTCCTCGGGGGGTGTGGACTCCTGGCGCGCCTCGAGTCCGGCGGCGAGCGCCACCAACGTCTCGAAGTCACCCTGCTCGCCCAGTCGCTCGACGCGAGGGAGCAGATCCCTCACACCGGAGGAAGTGCTGACTTCGTCGAGGAGCGCGCTCACCGTCGAATTCATGGCCGGGGAGCCTAGAGGAACAGGCGTCGTCGGTGGCGCGGAAAAAGAATGACAGCCAACGCTTGGGGCGGCCCGGAGTGCGAGGGAACGCACTGCACACCCCATTGCGGTGAGCGGGACTTTCAATCGCGCACGTCGAGCGAGGTGGCGTCATTGACGCAAGGCAGCGTCAGTGGGACCTCCCTGACGAGAGGTTGACCGACATGACCGTGCCGTCCCCCGAGACTCCCGCGAGCCGCCCTGGTCGGGGAATGAGCTGGCCCGCGATGGGGCTGTTGTCGGCCTCGGCCGTCATCAACCTGACCAACGTGGCGGCGATGGCCGAGTATGGGCTGGGTTCGGTGGTGCTGTACCTCATCCCCGCGCTGGTCTTCCTGTTGCCTGCGGCCTTCATCGCCGCCGAGCTGGGCAGCACCTGGCCCGGAGGTGTCTTCACGTGGGTGCACGAAGCGCTGGGTGAGAAGTGGGCGTTCTGCGCCGCGTGGCAGCAGTGGGCGCAGAACATCATCTTCTATCCCCTGCTGTTGTCCTTCGCCGCGGGCAACCTCGCGTACGTGGTGTCACCGGAGCTGGCGCGCAGCGGCCCCTTCAATGGCGCCTTCGTGATGGCGGGCTTCGGACTGTGCGCGGCGGTGGCCCTGCATGGCGTGGGTCACGCCTCGCGCTTCTCCGTGTGGGGCGTGGTGCTCGGCATCGTGCTCCCCACGGTGCTGTTGACGGTGCTGGCGGTGCTGTACCTCCTCGGAGGCCACGCGTCGGCGACGCCGCTGGAGGCGAGTCACTTCCTGCCGCCGTGGTCCGGCATCGGAGGGCTGGTGCTCGTGGTGGGCAACTTCCTCGCCTACGGCGGCGTGGAGGTGAGCGCGGTGCACGTCCGGGAGATGAAGGACGCGCGCCATGGCTATCCAAAGGCCATGGTGCTGATGGCGCTGCTCGCCACGCTCATCTTCGTGTTCGCCACGCTGGGCGTCTCCGTGGCCGTCCAGAGCAAGCAACTGGACTTGAGCGCGGGGCTCATCCAGGCGTTCGAGACATACCTGTCCGGCTATGGCTTGAAGCGGGTGGCCTCGGTCTTCGCGCTGTTGTTCCTTCTCGCCACGCTGGGCACGGTGCTCACCTGGATGCTGGGCCCCAATCACAGCCTGTTGCTGGTGGGGCGCAAGGGCTTGCTGCCGCCGCTCTTCCAGCGCACCAACAGCCATGGCACTCCCACGGCGCTCCTGGCCACGCAGGCCGTGCTGGTGGCGCTGCTCGCCCTGGCGTTCTTCGTCGCGAAGGACGTCAATCAAGTCTACTGGGCGCTCTCCGCCATGACGACGCAGCTCTACATCCCCATGTATGGGTTGCTGTTCGTGTCGGCGTTGAAGCTGCGACGCACGCGCCCCAATATCCCGCGAGGCTACCGGGCGCCCGCCCTGCCCCTGCTCGCCTGGGTGGGAATCGTGTCCTGCACCCTGGCCTTCATCGTGGGCTTCGTGCCGCCCAAGCAGCTCAAGGTGGAACAACCCATCGCCTATGTGGCGCGACTGGGAGGACTGGTCTTCACCCTGGCCGCCGTGCCCTTCGTGCTGTATGCGCGCCGAAGGCCGGAGTGGCGACAGCCGGGGCCGTAGTCCCTCGCTGGAACGAGACACCTGCCCGGTCGCGCCCCGCGCCGCGCATTCACGCGCATGGCGAGCCCGAACTGGCCAGACAATCCGCCGATGCGGCCTGAATCCCCGCCCTACCGGTTCGGCCTCCCGACACGCATCCTCGAACAATCGTCCGCCTCCAGCGGGCCCATCGAGGACACGTCATGGCCCATGAACACGCCGCTCACTCCGCCCACCACATCGTGCCGGGCTTCGGCGCCGACCGCGCCACCCACTACGACGCCCAGGCCGCCATCAACCTCGCCGGTGCCCAGGCCATGTATGAACTCGGTGTCAGCGCGCTGACCGCACAGCTCGACGGACAGGAGGCGGCCTCCCTGCTCTTCGTGGGCATGGGCACTGGCACGGAGCTGCTGCCCTATCTGCGCTTCGATGTCCCCAGCTGGCGATTCACGGGCGTCGACCCGTCCGAGGCCATGCTCGACGTCGCCCGTAAGCGCCTGGAGACCGAGGGCCTGCTCTCTCGGACGCAGCTGCACGTGGGCGAGCTGAAGACCCTGCCTCCTGGCCCACTGTTCGACGGCGCGCAGATGATGGGTGTGTTGCACCATGTCGAGGGCGAGGAAGCCCGGCTTGAGTTACTGCGAGAGGTGACCCGGAGACTCAAGCCCGGAGCGCCCTTCGTCGTGGGTTGCCGCGTCGGCAATGACCCCGAGCTGACGAACGTGGAGTTCCGGCGGCTGCGGGCCCATGGAATCCCCTCCGAGGCGCTGGAGAATCGGCGCAAGCGCATGGTGGAGATCCGTCCCATCGAATCCGACGCGGCCCTGTTCGCGATGCTCGCCCAGGCCTCACTGGTGGCCCCGCGTCCCATCTTCGTCGCACTGCAGTTCAAGGTCTTCCTCGCCCGCTTCGAACCTGGAGGAAAGCGCTGATAAAGTTGCTTCAGTCTCGCTCAGTCCTTCTCCCACAGAGGAACGGACTCACCTGAACCGGTGTAACTTCACACAAGGGATTGCCCCTTGAGGAGTACAAAAATCTCTGTCCTTATCGTGACACTCTCAACTCCGGATTCTAGATGAAGCTGACACCTCTGTCGGAACTCGTCGGTCGTCTGCGGACCATGCAGCTGGGGTTCATGCCCACGGAGGGCTACGACACCTTGGTCGCGTACATTCTCGGGTTCGATGTAGCAACCGGCGGAGGAGCACTCACCGGCCTTCGCGAGTGGCTCATCACCCAGGTTCGGGACGGGACCAATCTCCATTGGCCTACGCTGGTGAGCATGCTCATGCACCAACGAGCCGCTTCAAATCCGGAGGCCCGTGAGTGGGGAGAGAGGGAGCGGATCGATTTCCTCTGCGACACCCTCGATGAGTTCTTCAAGGTGCAGCAGTCTCGCGACGGACTGAGTACCATCTATTTCCACTACGAGGCTTGGCTCAGGAGACATAAGTGGTACGACCCGCCGACGCCTTACTGGCTCCCACCACCAGCACCGAAGCAGCCTTCGCGCAAGCGCGCCAAGAAGGCTCCAACGACTCGACGCAAATCAGGGGTTTGAGTACGACTGGCTGGCCTGCGACGAGGACGGATTCGTAGGCTTCTTCAGCACCGCTGGCGGGGGCTACGCGCCGGACGAACTCCTCCACGATGTCGCCGCACACAACCAGGCGATTTCCGTCATCCGGTCCCTAGCGTCGAACACGGAACCGATACCCGAACCTGGGCAACTCTTCGAGCCTGGGGACCCATGGCAACAGATGGCCGCGAGGGGGGCTCTATGCCTTCGACTCCTCGTTCCACGGCGGCCCCTATCACCTCACCGCCGCACCAGCAGTCCCCGTGCGACTCAGCGACCTCCCCGAGGCTGCACGCGCTGCGGGGCAGATCGTCTACAGGAGCCTCCGCTTCTCGGAGCTCAAGTCCATCGGCGAGGACCTGCTGCGGCGCCCGCCTGGACAACCCCTCCCCTGACTGCCCGCTCACGGTACATCGACCGTCATGAGCGATTCGCGTGCAGACGAGCCGCGCTGACCTCCACGTAGGTCTGTGTCCACCCCTCACCCTGGCTGGATGCACGTCCCGTCCCGTGGACGGACTGCTCGCCAGCGACGAAGCCACTCTCCTCCAAGAGCTCTCGGCGCGTCCATTGCAGAACACGTGGACACCGCGAGCGCATCTGGCGACCGCTGAGTCCTCTACCGGCGCGAGCCGGGCAGATTCGGCCCACAGCCAGGCGCCTCGCGAGACGATTTCCTCGCCAGCCCTGAAAGCTCACCATGCCTCGAATCTCCCGTGCCGACACGCGGCAATGGCGCCTCCATGCCTGCCGGATCGCACTCCTCATCATCACGATGGCTCTCCCGACGCTGGCGGCGCAGCCGGCAGCCACATCGCAATCACTGGATGCGGGAGCAATCGCGGCCCCTATGGGCTGCAATGGTTGCGAACCGCCAGAAGAGGTCTGCGAGCCCGAGCGCTGTGACGGGCGCGACAACGACTGCGACGACCTCATCGACGAAGGAGTCTCCCTCACCCTCTATCGAGATGCGGATGGAGACCAGAAAGGCGCCGGCCCTGGCCGACAAGGCTGCCTTGCCCAAGGGTGGGTCACCAACAACAGTGACTGCGACGACAACAACTCCTCCCTATGGCAATGGGTGAGGTACCACCGCGACGCGGACGGTGACGGCTTCGGAGCTCCGGGCAACTGGAAGGATGCGTGCGGAAAGCCTGCTGGCTACGTCACGGATGCCACGGACTGCAACGATGGGTCGGCATCCATCAAACCCGGTGCCTTCAAGTCCTGCGGGATTGGAGCATGCACCAACAGCATCCCGGCATGCGTCAACGGTGCCGAGTCAGCTTGCATCCCCAAGCCCGCGACCACGGAAGTGTGCGACCAGGTCGACAACAACTGTAATGGACAGGTGGATGACCTGCCGCCGGTCTCCTGTGGTGTGGGCCTCTGCCTGCGAACGGTGGCCGCCTGCGCCAACCACTGCGAGTGGGAAGAGTCTCGCGATGGGAAGCCACCCGTTGAGGTGTGCACCTGGGGAGCCAATGTCTGCAAGCCGGGCACGCCTCGAGCCGAAGTCTGCAACGGCGCGGACGACAACTGCAATGGAACCACAGACGAAGGCGTCCTGCTGACGCTCTATCGCGACGGGGACGGCGATGGGCATGGAGCGGGGGCTCCGATTGGAACCAGTTGCAGCGTGCCTGCCGGGAAGTCTTCCAGCGGCCTGGACTGTAACGATGCCAACGCAGCGGTGCATCCAGGTGCCCTGAAGCACTGTGGCGTGGGTACCTGCGCAACCAGCGTCCAGGCCTGCGTCAACGGCACCGAGCAGACCTGTACTCCGCGCCCTCCCGAGACGGAGTCCTGCGACCAGATCGACAACGACTGCAACGGGCAAGTGGACGACGTTCCGCCCAAGACGTGTGGCGTGGGTGCCTGCATTCGCAGCGTTCCCGCATGTGCCATGGGATGCTGGGAGGAAGAGACCGAGGACGGCAAACCTCCAAGGCAGGTGTGCGAATGGGGGGACCATGGCGTCTGCGTCCCAGGTCAACCTCGTGCGGAGGTCTGCGCCAATGGCCTCGACGACGATTGCAATGGCTGGCCTGATGACGCCAGCGACACCTCCACATGGGTCCAGTTCTTCGCGGACCAGGACCATGATGGTTATGGCGCCAACTGGGAGCCCCTGAGCGCCTGTCGACAGCCCGCGAATACATCCCGGCTTCGAGGAGACTGTGACGACACCCAGGCTGACATGAGACCAGGCGCCGTCGAGATTTGCGACGGCATCGACAACAACTGCTCGGGGTCGACAGACGAAGGCAACGTCTGCGACCAGTCCCTCTGCCAATAACCCGCATTCTTCGTTCGCGAGTATCGATCATGAGACACGACTCTCAATCCCCACGTCCCCCGGGGCGCATCAAGCGCTTCGCGGCGAACCTCACGCTGTTCTTCTACGGCACGCAGCTATTGAGCGGTTGCGTACCCGCGGACTCACCTTCGGATGGAAGCGACTCATCAGAGGTCGTACGCGCCCGGGCGGCGCTCGACACCATTCCCTTCGAGCTGCGCCCCGACACGATTCTCGACACCACCTCCGCCACGCCCGAAGCGCCTGGCATCACCCCCTTCACTGCGAACGTGACGGCCACCGGCTCGGCCGCCGTCTCGATCCCGCTCTGGGTTCCCCCGGGACGTGCGGGCATCCAACCCTCGCTTTCGGTCGTCTATGACAGCCAGGGCAGTGACGGACTGCTCGGCCCGGGCTTCAACCTGGCGGGCCTGTCTCAGATCACCCTCTGCCCCAACTCCTTCGCACGCGACGGCATCCTTCAGGCCGTGGACTTCCGCCATTGGGTTCTCCCGTCGGATGACGGAGCTTTCGACTTCTACAAGCGAGTCTATTGCCTGGACGGCGCGCGGTTGGCGCCTGCTGGCCGCACTCGTGAATTCAAGATGGAGCAGGACGCCTACATCAGCATCCACATCCCCGACAGCGACAATCCCGCCAATCCAAAGACCTTCGAGGTGCGTGGACGCGATGGACTCATCCGAACCTACGGGCGCACGACCACGGTCCAGGGAGCGTCGCGAGATGACGCACTCATTCAAGGCTTTCACAGGGGCTTCGAGCGTCAGACCTTCGATGAAATCTTCGATGCAGGCACCTTCGAGACAGGCAGCATCAAGACAACCGACCTAGGTGTCGTGACCATCACCTGGGCGCTCGCCTCCATCAGGGACCGCTTCGGCAACCAGATGGATGTGTATTATGACCAAGCGCCCGCCGTCGACGAGACGTCCGTCGCCTGGCATCGCCCGTCCCGCATCGTCTACACCAGTTTCCGCCGCGATGCCGACGACCCTGAGACCGGTTCGACGCAGGTCACTGGCGAAGACGGCCGACGTGAGGTCGCCTTCGAGTACGAGTCCCGGCCCGATACCTTCACCGGTTACCTCTCGGGGGTGAAGGTCGGACGCGACTTCCGGCTGTCACGCATCAACATGAACGGCCCGAGCCTTTCTCCAGATGGGAACACGGTCTCCACGGTCCTGCTGCGCTCCTACAAGTTGCAGTACCACCCCGGCACCGTCAGTCGGCGCAGTCTGTTGACGGAGTTGCGCGAGTGCGATGGCCGCGACGTCTGCAAGACGCCCATTCGCTTCGACTGGGAGCAGGGCTCCTGGGACTTCGACTACCTGCCGGCCGGCAACGTGAGCAATGCCAAGGCGGGCGCGGGTCTCAATGCTTTCGGGCTGGGGGCCGGCCGACAAGGCCTCGCCTACTTCACGGGCTCCGTCCTCAAAGACGAGACAGACTACGACTATCCCACGGACAACACCGTGCAGAACTGGGAGGACCGGATGCGGCTGCTGCAGTACCCGGACGCCACCTCTACTACGCTCGATACTTCTGACATCAACGGCCGCGTCCGCTGGGATCCCTACTTCAATAACGATGGGGGCATCTTCGGTGGCGGCGATGAGAACCACTTCTGCGGCGATCGCGAAGACCGCAATCTGTATCCCATGGTGACAGACTGGGATGGTGCCGGTCACTCCACCGTCGTCGGGCTCTCCTGTCATTGGGGCTTGTTCCGGGGCCTTGATAACTACACTCCCGTGTATGGCCATAAATCCAATCTCCCAGGCGAGAAGATTTATGTAGTCGGCTCCGAGCCGAATCCGCAGTACTGGCTGGATTTGGATGGTGACCGCCGCAATGAACGCGTGTGGGTGGGGCGACACGAGGTAGACATCAAGAATCCGAACCCGAACGACCCGGACCCGTCCGTCAGACGTCGTGTCGTCATCGACAACCCTGTTCCGCCTTCCACGATGAGACAGCCGATGGTGCCCTACGCCCGGCTGAGCCCCATGTCAGAGTCGCTCATCTACCAGAGCTCTCGCCTCGGCTTGCGCGTAACGGATCTCGATGGCACCGGCAAGATGAGTCTGGTGGGCCTGGGCCGGAGCCCGAGCATGTTCCTGGACGCGGTCAGGTTCCGGGAGATCCCATCTCGCCATTACTCCGACGGTGAGCTGAAGGTCGTACCGACCACGTTGCGCAGGCCCCCCAACTTTGCCCCAGTCTTCCCAAACCTGTTCGCCTTCACTTTCGACTTCATCGACGTGAACGGTGACGGCCTCCTGGACGCGGTGACGCTGGGACAGCCCGTGGCGACCGATGCCACGCTCAAGTTCCTGATTCAGCTCAACACCGGAAGGGGCTTCACCGAGGCGCGCGAGACGGTACTTCCCAGCAACTTCAGCACCGTGTTGCTGAATGCCAAGACGGAGCACGGCGACTTCGATGGGGATGGCCGCGTGGACCTCGCCATCTTCCGGCCGGGCTCGCCGGTCCACCTGCTGCTCGCGGGCCCCCAGGGTGAGTTCACCCAGCTCATGAACCTGTCGAATGTCCCCAGCGGGGACACCAAGGACTGGTCGCAGGTCATCGACGTCAACAACGACGGCATCCTGGACTTCACCTACCGCGTGGGCAACGAGTTGCGCATCGCTCGGCGGCGCAAGCCGGTGGATGAGCTCAAGCGGGTGCATGGCAACATCCAGCTCGCCACGTACCAGGGTTACTCAGGCCTGAACTACTCGTTCGAGTACGCACCGCTCTCCCAGAGCAACCCGCACGGGCCCGTCACGCCGAGCGAGCCTTTCTACGCCAAGAGCTACACCGCGGATCCGACCATGCCGCCGTGGCTGCCTATGCCGCCGTGGCTGCGACTGCCGCCCGAGACAATGCGTGTCGTTTCACGCCTGTCACTCAACTCCAATGAGCAGCGAGTGCAGAGCTGGCGCCATCTCTATCGGGACGGTCTCTCAGACACGCGCGGCCTGGGCTGGTTGGGCTTCGGGCAGCGCGTTGTCATCGACGAGGTGACGGGGATTCGCACCACAACGACCTACGACAACCGAACGACAATCGAAGGCTTGCACCGCCAAGCGAAGGCACCTCTGGCACACCTGCCTCAGGAGGAGACCGTCGAAGTACCGATGGATGCGGACACCCATCTCCAGACGCACCGCAAGTTGTTTTATACCCGCACGCCAGCGATCCATGCTTCGACGTACCAGCAGTATGCCAACCGCATCGTCGAGACGGTTCGCGAAATCAGGAACGGCTCCTCGACGGTGGTCTCCGAGTCGGAGACGCTCACCGAGTTGGATGTTTACGGCACCCCTCTCTCTCAGACCGCACTCATCCACGGAGCGAGCACGACCGAGCAGGTGAAAACGGTCACCGTGCCGAACTTCAACACCAGCACCTGGCTGCCCCAGGGCACTTGGAGCGTTACCACGTCTTGGATGTCCTGCGCCAGGTCGCCCGTGGTCGGCTGCGCAGGGCAGCCCACTGCCGACAATGTTCGGACTCAGCAGGTGACCTACGGTTCGCGCGGTCAGGTCGAAAGCGCCGAGAACGAGCCGTCTCTCGTCGGCGAGGCCGTGACTCCCACGACCTCCGAGACGTACCTCAAGACGCTCTTCACCCGAAACACCAAGGGCCTCGTCGAGCAGGTGTCTCAGCAAGGCAGCGGCATTACCCGCGCTGAGTCAGTGACATACGACGGCCTCGACCAGACGCAGCTCTCCACCACCACGGATGCGGAGGGCGCCACCTGGCGCTACCTCTTCCATCCGGGCCTGGGGGTCCTCGCGCAGACGGCCGACCCCAATGGAGTCCACGTGCGCTTCCAGTACGACGGCTTCGGTCGCCAGCGCATCGTCACGCCAATGTACCGGGGCCCCTCCATGGCACCCGCGAACAAGTCCATCGTCGAGACGCACTACGAATGGAACGGGCCCCTGCCACAGCACCGGACCCAGGTGGCTACGAGCGCCTCCGTGAAGGATGAGACCCTTACCCGCTTCGACGCGATGGGACGTCCAGTGACGACCCAGTCCGCACGCTTCGACGGGCAGACAGTGAGATCCACCGTCACCTACGATATCCTCGGGCGCGTGGTGAAGCGAGAGATGCCCCGGACCAGCGGCGAGCAGTCCGCGTGGGAAGGCTACGAGTACGACGCGCTCAACCGAGTCGCCGCTCGTCGCTTCGGCGATGGCACCACGGGTCTCTCTGGCAAGCTCGTCGAGAGCTTCAGCTACTCCTTGCCCGCGCCCTACACCTCGCAGGCGATGTCCACGGATGCACTCGGACAGGTGAAGAAGACGCTCATCGACTTCCGTGGGCTGATGACCCACGCCACCGAGGCCGTGGGAACATCCAAGGAAGCAACCATGACGTACTCCTACGGCCCCTTCGGTCGCCTGGACTTCATGACTGATCCGGCTGGCAATCGTAACTCCCTCATCTACGACGCCGAGGGTCGCCTGGATCACACC
The DNA here is from genome assembly GCF_049194865.1 of Corallococcus terminator. Lineage (GTDB taxonomy): Bacteria > Myxococcota > Myxococcia > Myxococcales > Myxococcaceae > Myxococcus > Myxococcus terminator_A. The sequence goes on from NZ_JBLZWL010000104.1 coordinate 146,815, forward strand.
GTCGACCCCAATGCGGGGACTCGCTTCTTCCTCTACAACGCCTTCGGCGAGCTCAAGAGTCAGTCCGACGCGCCCCCCGGTGCGGCCGGGCGCCTCACTACTACCTACCAGCGTGACCTTCTCGGTCGCGTCCTCGCCTCCTCCAGTCAGAAGGAGAGCCTGGAGTATGTGTACGACGACGGGCCTGGTGCCATGCGCCGCCTGACGCGCGCGACCCGTACCCCTGTCGGAAACCCCAGTGGAGTCGTCATCACGGACTACGTCTTCGACGCCTTCGGGCGCGAGACGGACCTCGCGCAGCGCGTGGGCGGCGAGACGCTCGTGACGAGCCGTCAGTATGACGACTACGGCCGCACGAGCCGCCTCACCTATCCGGTGGCGCTCAATGGCGTGCCCTTCTCGATCAACCGCTCGTATACGGACCGAGGAGACCTCTCGAGCATCTACCGGAGCAACTCCATCACCAATTATTGGCGGGCTTACGAGCAGGACAGCATGGGCCGGCTCAAGACGGCCCATTATGGCAACGGTGTCGCACGCCTCTTCCGCTATGACCCCCAGGGCCGCCTGCGCTTCACGGAGGCCAAGCGCGGAGGCAACAACGTCCAGCGGCTCGCCTACGAGTACACCGAGAACGACAATCTCTCAGAGCGTCACGACCTCGAACTCGGCGTCACTCAGAAGTACACCTACGACGCGCTCGACCGCCTCGAGCGCTGGAAGGTGCAGCAGAACTGCCCGAATCTCGACGTCCAATTTCAGTACGACAAGCTCGGCAATATGCTCAGCCGCGCTCCCGTCACCGGCGCGGAGCCCTCCGCAACGCTCGACTACACGTCAGGCCCCACGGGTGGCCCTCACGCTGTCAAACAAGCCCAGCTCGGCGCCGAGTCCTTCACCTACGAATACGACCACCGCGGCAACCAGATTGCCTCGCGTGATGCCCAGGGCGCCCTGGTTCGGGCGGTGCAGTACACCTCCTTCAACCTCCCCGAGAGCGTCACCGCCTCGAGCGGTACTGTCCGCTTCGACTACGACGCCTCCGGCAGCCGCGTCCGCAAGCGCTCTGCGGATGGCCAGGAGGAGACCGTCTATCTCGGTGGTCTCTACCAGCGTCGCAAGCAGGGACTGACCACCACCCACATCCTCAGCATCCCCAGTCCAGAGGGCGTCATTGCCGAGGTCTCCTGGAATGAAGGCTCCGCCACGGAGTCCACGCGATACTTCCTCAATGACCCGCAGGGCAGTCCCGACACCGTCACCGACGCCTCGGGCACTGTGCTCGAGCGCATCAAGTATGAGCCCTTCGGAGCCAGGAGACAGTCGAGCAACCTGGCTCAGTCCTTCACCACGGGCCACTTCGGGGCACGAAGGGGATTCACAGGGCATGAGCACGACGACGAGTTGGGCCTCATCAACATGCGTGGGCGTGTCTATGACCCACGGCTGATGAAGTTCCTCAGCGTGGACCCGGTCATCGCTGAACCGGGCTCGGCGCAGGCGCACAACGCCTACTCCTACGTGCTGAACAATCCCACGCGCTACACGGACCCAAGTGGTTTCTCACCCCATGGTGGAGACCTGGTGAGCCGATGGGATGGAGGTTTGACGGGGACAACACAGTTAAACCAGATCATGATGATGAGTGCCCTGGATTGGCACCAGTCCGCGACAGGGCCGGACCTGTACCTGCCCAGCATCGACCTCAAGGTTCCAAGCGTCGAGACCCTCGACGACGCGAAGGCCCAGCCCGATGCGCGCCACACGAACGACATCGGGCAGAGTTCCGGCTCCTCCAAGTCAGCCTTGACGTCCCTGTTGACCAAGGCTTCCGCGAGCTTTAACGAAGGCGCGGAGATGGTCCCCTGTGGACCTCACCTGGGATGCCGCGCAAGCAAAGCCATCGTTGGTTCGCAATTCGACAGCATGCTGAATGCGTCGGCGGCATATGACAGGTACGCCCCTGTCAGCAAGCTCGCCGCAGCCAGCTTCGCCATCAACGAGTTCATCCCGTTCGTGTCAGCGGGTGAGAGCTATCTCGAAACCAGGTCAGCCTGCGGCAACGGGGAAACGGGCCGCTGCGTCGTCGGCGCAGGGAAGACGGCCTTCTACACACTCGCGTCTGGCGCCAGCATCTTTTCCGCCATCGAATCGGGAGGTAGCGTTGCATCCGCGCTCAGAACCCCCGTCAGGAGTGCTCGTGGCGCGCTGGACGATTTAACTCGAGCATTCCGGGCTCGCGCCCCCCCGCCCCGTGGCTCTTTCTCCATGACCACGAACGCAGCAGGTGGAGAGGTCTGGACCTCCAACGGGGAGATCATCCAGTTTGACTTCGCTCACCTCGTGGAAAGCGCCCGCCAGAAGGGCGATGTACACATTCTCTCGGGGGCTCACGGCTCGCGCGGGGGCCTGATCACTTCGGCGCCAATTTTCCTCAGGGATGACACATTTCGATGGAGAGATGCCCTCAACGTGAAAGTCTATGATGTCACCAGGCTGACGCCCGACAAGATTACGAGCATCCTGCGAGGTGAGGGAACCATCGTCGAAGGCCTCTGCTATAGTGATGTCTGCCTCGCACCCTTCAGATAGACACGACATGACCGAAAAGAAGTTGAGAGAGTACCGAGCAATCATCCAGATCGGGGGCAGCGCTCAGACTGAGCCTAGTCTGCGGGTAACCGTGATGGCAACCGACATTGAAGAAGCCTACATGCTTCTCTCGGAGAAGTATGGCAAGGGCACCGTCTTCGACCTGCACAATGAAGAGGATGCGAACACAATTCGATAACCATGTCGGCTGAAAGATCGGCTCCGGGGTAGATGAGGATGGGCTCGCGGTCTTCCAGATCGCGGGGCCTCCTCAGTAGGGGCATAGGCCACGGTTCCAGATCAGGCCTGTGCCCACCCCGAAGACAGGAGCAGCGAGGACCTGATATGGGCCCAGCCCGGACAGCCGCTCGCTTGACTGAAGCAACTTCCGGACGACACCTTGCGGGATTCGAAGAGTTCGCGCCGAGCAGCAGCTCAGCATGGCGCACGCTCTGTGAGAATCCATGAGGACTCTTGAATTTGGTCGCTTTGGTCGCACGAACGTTTGGCTTGGGGTCACCCCGCGACGCCGATGGATGCATCAGGCATAGCCAGCCGAGTGGTATCCGCGGGGTCGACAGCGCCTTTGATTCACGCTGTCGGTTTCGCGACCATACGGCCGCCCATGTGCCGGTGGGCTCCAGCCCGAACTTCATGGCACGACTCTCCCGCACAGTCGTGGAATTGATGCTTCGAGGGAATCTGACTGACGACGCACTGGATGCGATACTTGAACCGCTCCCGAGGCACTGAAAGGGGTTGAGTGAAGCCCGGGAATTGCCCGTGGCCCCGAAAGGTGCATCCAGACTCCATCATGAACACTCCCAAGAGCCCATGGAGACGCCTTACAGCGGAATTAGACAGGGAGGGGCCGCTGCCCGGCCCCATCCAGCGCGAGTTCACTTCGTTGAAACAGGAGTCCTTTGACTTCCTGATGAACATCATCGAACAACGAACCGGCACTCCTCGACAACTCAAGAACGCACTCCTGATGGCCTCGAAGATGCGGGGCTGGGGACGAGCGCGTTTTGCACTCACGCTACCCGGTCTCTGCGAGCACGATGACTTCAACCTGCGGACCGCGGCACTCCGAATCCTTGTCTTGTGGCTCAAGCAGGCAAGAGCCTCCCCAGCAGAACGAATCGAAGGATATGATGAGCGTTTTTTCGACGAGCCCATCAACAAGGCACTTGTGCTCGGCGTTGACGAAGGCACTGAGTATCTCGCGCGCGCGCACCTGGCCCCTGCCGCAGAGTAGCTCCTTCACCGGATCGGATAGACTCCCACAGTGCCGCCATCCACTTCACGTCGCCGAGGCAACAGCAAGAAGGGTGCTTCCTCTACCCCGCCCAACCCTTCACACCTGCCCCGAGTCCTGGACCAAGTCAGAAGGACTCCGGGGATGTATGTCGCACGCCCAAGTTTCGACGGCTGCGCCGACTTCGTCCAGGGCTTCGACTCCGCCTGGGCTGGTGGGCTTCTCTTCGGATTTCGCGAGTGGCTGATCGTCAAAGTCGACGGCGCGTCCAACTTCGCCTGGCCAGGGCTCGTGGTTCTCCTGGCACGAAAATCAGGTCATCCGGAGTTCGACCCCACGGAAGAGAAGCCCGAAAACGTCGTCTTCCTGTTCGACACCCTCGAAACCTTCCTCGCCGAGAGGAAATCCATTGACGGCCCCAGGACCATCTTCCACCGCTACGACGACTGGCTCGGAAACCAGGAGTGGTACCACTCCGGTTCCCCTCACTGGGTGCCCCGACAGGCCGACCTCGCCAAGAAGCCACGAAGCACCCAGGCACGCCAAGGTCTCTCCAAGAAGCCCACCCAGTAGGCACTCAATCCCTCACACCGTCACCAACACCGAAGTGCACGCCCTGCACCGCCGTGCCTCCAACGGAATCGTCTCACGGCACTCCGGGCACACCTTCGTCGTGGCCGGCGCGGGCTCACCCTTCTTCCCGCGCTTCGCCCACGCCTGTCCCACCTTCGCCACCACGATGAACAGCACCGACGCGATGATGATGAAGTCGAGCACCGCGCCCAGCAGGTGCCCCAGCCGCAGGTTCAGCGGCGTCGCCGTCGCGTTGCGCCAGTCACCTCCCGGCAGCACCGCGCCAACCACTGGCATCACCAGGTCCGCCACCACCGCCGTCACGATGGCGGAGAACGCGTTCCCCATCACCACCGCCACCGCCAAGTCCACGACATTGCCCTTCAGGGCGAACTGCTTGAACTCCGAGAGCAGGGACACGGGAACACACCTCCGTCACCGGATGGCCTGCTCCCCGTATGCCGTTGCACCAGCCGGAGGGCCCCGGAAACGACGGCACCCTAACCGCCCCACCCCGCACCCTCGGCTCGCCCAGCAGGGCACACTGTCACGTGGTGGGCGAAGTCGACTCGGACACGGGCACCGGCATCACCGTGCCCCCGTACTGCGTCGCAGCCAACGTGCCGCACGCCGCTCCAATCTCCTTGCCCCCTGAATACCGCCGCGCCACCGGCGCCTTCAGTATCTGCAAGTAATCACGGAACGCGCTCAGCTCCTCCGCCGACGGCGGCAGGTACTTCCCCGTCGGGTCCGTCACGTCGATGAGGTCCACCTTGATGGGAATCCCCTCGAAGGCCACCTTCAAGGCCTCCGCGTCCTCCCGCCCCAGGTTGAAGCCCGATATCGCCACATAGGCAATCATCGCCCGCTCGCGCCGCACCTGGCTGTACTCGCGAATCGCCTCAATCAACTCCGGCAACGGATGCGTCTTCTCAATCGGAAGCACCTTCATCCGCTTCTCGGAAATCGCGCTCGTCACCGAGAAGGCCAGCCGGTACGGATGCCCCTCCCGCGTGTAGCGACGAATCGCCGGCACATGCCCCGCCGTGGAGAAGGTGATGGACTGCCCCGAAATCGAGAAGCCCGCCGGATTCGACAGGATGCCCGCCGCCCGCAGCGTCTCCTTGTAGTTGAGCAGCGGCTCCCCCATCCCCATGAACACCACACCCCGCACCGGCCGGTCCGCCTCCGCCCGCACCTGAAGCACCTGGTCCAGAATCTCCCAGGTCTGGAGGTTGCGTTTGAAACCCAACTTCCCCGTCATGCAGAAGTCGCACGCCAGCGCGCAGCCCACCTGGCTGGACACGCAGAGGACGTACTTCTCATCGAAGATGGGAATCCGGACGGCCTCAATCCGCCCGCCCAGCGGCGAGTCGAAGAGGTACTTCACGAAGCCGTCGTCCGCCCGACGCCGCTCCACCACCTGGAGGCTGGGCATCTCGGCGTGGGCCTTCAGGTGGTCCGCCACCCGCCGGGGCACCTGGGGCGAGCGGGCGACCTCCTCCACCGAGCCGAGCCCGTGGGCGAAGACGGCGGCGAACACCTTGCGGACCGCGGTGGGGGACGGGGAGAAGGGCGCGAGCGCCTCCGCCAGCTCCGGCAGCGACAATTGCTTCAGGTTCACGAGGCGGACTTGATTTTGGTGCGAAGGAACTCCGTCAGCTTGGAGCTGACCTCCTTCGGCATCCTCGCCGCCAGCGCGCGCTTGCACAGACTGGGCGTCGCCCGGTACGTGTTCAAGAACTCCTCACAGGGCGAGCACCCCGACAGGTGCTCCTGGAGGTGGCGCGACTCCTCGGGCGACATCTCGCCCTCGAGGTATTCCAGCAGGAGGTTGATTGAGTCTTTACAGGTGTACATCCGAACCTCGGCTGGCTGCGGCACGCCCTCGTCCTCGCTTCGGAAGATGCGGAGCCCCCCGGTTGCGTTTCACGGCCCGCGATTGTCCCGGTTATAGAAGGCGTCGATCGCCTCCCGGAGCGCGAGACGAGCCCGGTGCAGGCGGCTCTTGATGGCGGGGATGGAATCCCCCGTCACCTCTGCAATCTGTTCGTAACTGAGGCCGTCCACGTCTTTCAAGAGGAAGACCTCACGATACCCCTCGGGCAGCCGATCCGCCGATTGCCGGATGGCCTGACCCAGCTCTGCGTCCAGGGCCTTCTCCTCGGCGTCCCGGCTCCAATCCGACACCGGGTAGTCCGCCAGCGTACCCCGGGGGGTGAACTCCGGCCCCTGGAGCTCCGCCTCGGCCGCCTGGGTCACCCGCCGGTGGCGCAAGCGCATGAGCGCATGGTTGGCCGCTATCCGGTGCACCCAGGAGCCGAAGGCCGCATCCCCGCGGAAATCCTTGAGATGTTGGTAGGCCGACAGGAAGGTGTCCTGGGTGATTTCGGCGGCGTCCGCCTCCGAGCGGGTCATCCGCAGGGCGAGACCGTACACCTTGTCCTGGTGTGACTCCACCAGGGCCTCGAAGGCGGACATGTCCCCAGCCTGCGCGCGGGCGAGGAGCTGGCGATCATCTTCCGTGGCGACCTCGTCGGGCATGGCGGGGCGCACCCAACCAGCCAGAAGCGCCTTCGTCAAGGCCGGTTGCGAGCTCTCGTCGAAGGCCGCTTGCTGACGTGTTGACTGTCCCGGACCCAGAGCCGGAAGGGCTCCTGGGCCCACGCCCCCGCGTAGTCCACGCCGATGCGCGGCCCCCGCTCCACCCGTGCCTCCGCCACCTCCACCCCCGGCAGCAGGTGCAGCCCCGGAGAGCTCAGCTCCAGCCGGTTGTGCAGAAGCGTCAGCCCCAGCGCCTTGCACAGCTTGCCCGGCCCGTCCGTGCGCGCTCCGGCCGTGAGGCCCTCCACCGGCTCCACCGCGCGCACCAGCACCGCCGCCGCGACTCCCGGCGCATCCGTGACGACGTTGAAGCAGTGGTGCATGCCGTAGACGAGGTACATGTACGCCCGCCCGGGGGGGCCGAACATCACCTCCGTGCGCGGGGTGAGCCCCTTGGCGGCGTGGCAGGCCAGGTCATGCTCCCCGATGTACGCCTCCGTCTCCACGATGCGACCCACCCGGCGCTGGCCAGCGGCGTCCACCACCACGAGGAGGGTTCCCAACAACTCACGGGCCACCACCAGGGCCGGCCGCGCATAGAAGGAAGGGGGCAAGGCAGTCACGGTCACCCCGGGATTGTACCGGCCAACACATGGGTGCGCCGGAGAAGGTGCTTCCGTCCGCCAGCGAAAACCCGCAGCGCATTTCTCGCCACGGGACCAGTTCACTCCGGGGCAGGGGTGGTGCAGATTGCGCCGCACCATGTCCACCCCCGGCCGGCTCTCCGGTCTCCTGCTTCCGCTGTTCTCCCTCCGCGCCCCGACGGATTTCGGCATCGGCGACTTCGGCGCCCTGGAGGGGCTGTTCTTCTGGATGAAGGCCGCGCGCCAGAAGCTCTTGATGTTGCTGCCGCTCTTGCCCACGGCGCCCGGTGACTCGAGCCCCTACGCCACCCGGTCGGCCTTCGGCCTCAACCCGCTCTTCATCGACCTGCACGCGCTGCCGGAGTTCATCTCCTCCGGCGGCGAGGGCGCGTTCTCCGACGAGCAGCGCAAGCAGCTCGCCGAGGCCCGCTCCGCCCCCCGCGTCCGCTACGACCTGGTCTTCCCCCTCAAGGACGCCGCCTTCGCGCGCGCCTTCGACACCTTCGAGGAGCAGCACTGGTCCAAGCAGACGGAGCGCGCCCGCGCCTTCCGCCAGTGGCGCGAGGCCCAGGCGGACTGGCTGGAGACCTACGCCCTCTTCACCGCCATCAGCGAGCAGGAGCAGCGCCGCGCGTGGTGGGAGTGGCCGGAGGGCCTGCGCACGCGCCAGCCCGAGGCCCTTCGCGCCAAGGGGACGGAGCTGGAGCGCCGGGTGCGCTACCACGCCTGGCTCCAGTGGGTGGCCGAGCAGCAGTGGGACGCGGCGCGCGCCAGGGCCAGGACGCAGGACGTGCTGCTGTGCGGCGACGAGCCCTTCATCATCGGCCAGGACAGCGCGGACTGCTGGGCCAACCCCACCATCCTCCGCCGCGACGCGCGGCTGGGCGTGCCGCCGGATGACTTCTCCGCCACCGGCCAGGACTGGGGCCTGCCCTACTTCGACTTCGCCGCCATGCAGAAGGACGACTACGCGTGGCTGAAGGCCCGCGCGAAGAAGGCGGCCAGCTACTACGACTTGCGCCGCGTGGACCACGCGGTGGGCTACTTCCGGCAGTGGATTCGCGACGAGAAGACGCCCACCGGGCGCTTCATCCCCGCGGACGAGGAGAGCCACAAGCGGCAGGGACGCAAGCACTTCGAGCTGCTCTCCGAGGGCGCGGGCATCGTCGCCGAGGACCTGGGCGTGATTCCCCCCTTCGTGCGGCAGATTCTCGCGGAGCTGAAGCTGCCCGGCTACCGGGTGATGCGCTGGGAGCGCGACGACAGCGTCTACCGCGACCCGCACCAGTTCCCCACCGTGTCCCTGGTGACGACGGGCACCCATGACACCGACACGATGGCGGAGTGGTGGGAGGGCGCCCGCGACGACGAGCGTCAGGCCGCCGCGCGCGCCTGGCCGGAGCTGCGGAGTGTGACGGTGACGCGCGAGTTCACTCCGGAGGTGCACCGGGGCCTGCTGGCCTCGGCGCTCAACTCCAGCAGCGACTTGTGCGTGCTGCCCTGGCAGGACGTGCTCGGCACCCGGGACCGCATCAACCTGCCGGGCTCCATGAGCGACTCGAACTGGGCGTACCGAATCACCCAGGACGTGGGCGCGCTGATGACGGACTCCACGACGAAGGAAGCGGCCGAGAAGCTGGCCTGGCTCACCGCCTCCGCTCGCCGCTGACGTGTCGGGCGGTGCTGGCCCGTCCGGGGGGAGCTCCTCCCGGACGCGGCCGTGCTCACGCCGCGGCTGTCAGTCGATGCACTTCACCTGACCGGGGAAGCCATCGAAGATGGCGCAGCGGCGGTTCGCGTTGGCGCACTCCAGCCGCGCGCAGACGTCCTCGGTGACACAGATGGGCGGCGAGCGGCCGAATTCCAGGAATACCTCGGCGCAGAACTCGAACGAGTCCGCGCAGCCGAAGGAGCCGCAGTAGTCCGCGTCGGCCAGGCTCTCGCCCTCCTTCACGCGCACCACCTCGTCATCATCCACGCCGCAGGCGGCGGTGGCGAGCGCCGACACCACGCAGAACACCAGGACTCTGATTCGCCGGGACAGGAGCATGGCCCCCAATCTGGCGCACCTTGGCGCGGCTTGCACGTCTCCGTGTCCGTCCAGCAAGGACCAGCCGACAGGACCGGGCGATGAGACGTTGGAATGCGACAAAGGGATGAGGTCGTCCGCCAGAGGACGCGTCAGCCGCTTGCCTTCCTTGTATGAACAGTCCGTGGCCGTTGACCTTCTCCGACTCCTCCGCCTCGCCACTGTCGCCTCGCTCCTGAGCGTCGCGGCGTGCGCCACCACGTCCACCCCGCCCCCGGGCCCCAAGGTCTCCAGCCTGGACATCGAGGGCACCAAACAGGTGCGCAAGGGGGACATCAAGGACCGCATCCTCACCTCGGAGACCCCATGGTGGGCGTTCTGGCCCTTTGGCAGCCCCCACTACTTCGACCCCAATGCGTGGCAGGCGGACCTGCGCCGCATCGAGCGCTTCTACCAGGCCCAGGGCTTCTACCAGGCGGAGGTGGTGGACAGCGCGGTGAAGCCCAAGGGCAAGAACGAGGTGGAGCTGCAGGTGCAGGTGAGCGAGGGCGAGCCCACGCGCATCAGCGAAATCCAGGTGGAGGGCCTCCAGACGCTGCCGGAGCAGCACCGCAAGGAGCATCACGAGCGGGTGATGGACGACCTGCCCCTCAAGACAGGCGAGGTCTTCCGCGAGGCGCCCTGGGAGGAGACCAAGGCCCGGGTGCAGGAGCAGCTGCGCGAGCTGGGCTACGCGGAAGCCGAGGTGTCGGGCGAGGTGCAGGTGGACGTGGAGACCCGCCAGGCGAAGGTGCGGCTCGACGTGAAGCCAGGGCCGCGCTACCGCTTTGGCAACACGTTCGTCGCCACGGACGCCAACCCCCAGGTGCCGCCGCGCCGCATCATCGAGCAGGTGCAGGGCGCGCTGAAGAAGGGCGACTGGTACAGCGAGACGGCGCTGGCGGAGGCCCAGGCGCGCGTGTTCCGCATGGGCGTGTTCGGCGCGGTGAAGGTGAACCGCGGTGCGCCAGACCGGGAGTCCGCCACGGTGCCCGTCGTCGTGGACGTGCGCGAGGCGCCCTTCCGCTCGGTGCGACTGGGCGGCGGTATCGGCGTGGACGCGGCCCGTCAGGAAGCGCGCGTGTTGGGTGAGTGGACCAACCGCAACTTCCTGGGCGGCCTGCGCCGCGTCACCCTGAGAGGCCGCGCCGGCTACGCGTTCATCCCCCACGTCCTGTCGCCGTCGAAGCAGGGCCCCGTCTTTGAAATCACGGGGGAGTACGAGCAGCCGCGCTTCCTCTTCCGCGACTTGCGCCAGCAGACGTCGCTCACGCTGGAGAAGGGCCTGGAGCAGGCCTACGACTTCTACGGCGGCAGGTTGCAGACAGGCGTCATCTGGCAGCCGCACCGCAACTTCTCCGTGTTCCCCTCCTACAACCTCCAGATTTATCGGCTGTCCGGCAGGGTGAGCGCGGACTCGCGCGTGCCGCCCGTCGTGCTGGGCTGTGGCGAGAACACCATCCAGTGTGACGTGGCGCTGAGCTTCCTGGAGGTGGCCTTCTCGTGGGACCGGCGGGATGACCCGGTGGAGCCTCGGGATGGCTACTACCTGAGCCTGTCCGTGCAGAAGGGCGGCAGCATCTTCTTCGGCGACTTCAACTACATCCGCATCCTGCCGGACCTGCGCTTCTACTACTCCTTCGGCGAGGACAAGCGCCTGGTGCTGGCGGGCAAGCTGCGCGCGGGCACGCTCAACCCCGCGGGCGGCTCGCAGAGCTCCATCGTCACGCGCTTCTTCTCCGGTGGCGCCACCTCCATGCGCGGCTTCAACGGGCAGCGCCTGTCGCCCCTGGCGGCGCTGGCCAAGGAGGAGGACCTGGACGGCGACGGCGTGCCGGAGACAACGCAGACGGAGGAGTGGGAGACGGTGCCGGTGGGCGGCAACAGCCTCGTGGAGACGTCGCTGGAGCTGCGCTATCAGATCTCCACCAGCATCGTGCTCGCGGCCTTCTGGGACACGGGCCTGGTGGGCGTGGAGGGCTTCGACTCGCGCGACGCGCCGCGACTGTTCGGTCCCGACCACTACCAGGCGGTGGGCTTCGGCCTGCGCTACCTCACGGTGGTGGGCCCGGTGCGCCTGGACATCGCGCGACGACTGAATCTGGGCCAGGGATTGCCCGTCGCCACCCCGGGGTACATCTATCCGACGTCCGGAGGCTGCTTCGGCATTGGCAGCAAGTGGAAGCCCGACGGCCCCACCTCTCGCGGGGCCACCTTCGCGGGAGCGCCTGACGGTCAGTGCGCGCTGCACCTGTCGATTGGAGAGGCGTTTTGAAGGGGCGACGCTGGGCACGACGACTGCTGTGGGGACTGCTCGGCGTGGTGGGCCTGGTGGTGCTCGCCGTGCTGGGCGCGCTCGTCTGGGCGACGTCCTCCCCGGGTGAGGGCTGGCTCGTCCGCAAGGGTCTCCAGCTGGCCAACGAGCAGTTCTCCGGTCGGCTGGAAGTCGGTGGGCTGGACCTGGCGCCTCCGGGCGCCGTCCTCACCGACGTGAAGCTGTATGACCCGGAGGGTGAGCTGGTGGCGGAGATTGCCCGCGTCGAGGCGCGCGTGCGCCTGCGCGGCCTCATCCAGCAGCACGTGGACCTCACCGAAGCACGCGTGGTGAAGCCCCGCCTCTACCTGGCCCAGGACGAGCGCGGGTTGAACCTCACCCGAGCGATTGCGCCCCGCGTGCCCAAGCCCGAGGAGCCACCCTCCCCTCGCGGCAAGCTGCGCGTGGAGCTGCGCGAGCTGGTGCTCGAGGACGGCTACGTCGACTTCAAGCAGGAGCTGGAAGAAGGCGGCGAGCGCAACGTGCGGCTGGAGGACTTCGACGCGAAGGCGTCCGGCCACTTCGCGGCGGCGACGCAGGGCTTCGACGCGACGCTGGAGGCCACCGGTGGACTCGCGCTGCCCGCCAAGGGCCCCCTGCGGCTGTCGCTCAAGGGCGGAGGGGAAGAGGGCGCGCTGAAGGCCGACGTGGACCTGGACCTCGCGGGCCTGCTGCTCGACGCGAGCGCCTCCACGCAGCTTCCTCCCGAGCCGCCGCCGGGCCAGCCCGCGGGCGCGCTGAAGGCCGACGTGGACGTGCGGCGCCTCACCGTGCCGCCGGAGCTGACGCGCGGCTTCCTGCCCACGTGGCCGCTGCTGGTGCCGGTGAACCTCGCGGGCAAGGCGGGCATCGACGGCGACCTGGCGAAGGTGGACGTGCAGGGGACGGCCGCGGACTCGAAGCTGGACGTGAAGGGCGACCTGGACCTGGAGCGGATGCGCTCCAGCGGCGTCTCCGTGAAGGCGCGCGACGTGGACCTGTCCGCGCTGGTGAAGGAGGGACCGAAGACGAGCCTCTCCGCGAACCTGGACGCGAAGGGCGGCGGCACGAGCCTGGAGACGCTCGACGGCGAGGTGGACCTGACGGTGTCGCCCTCGCGCTTCCGGGGCCAGCCGCTGGGGCCCGTGGAGCTGCATGCCCGCGCCAAGGACGGGAACTACACGCTGTCGCGCCTGCTGGTGCTGGTGCCGGGCGCGTCCCTCCAGGCCAAGGGCGCGGGCACCCTCGATGCGATTCGCGTGGATGGCAGCCTGACGGCGGGCAACCTCGCCATGCTGTCCGACACCTTGACGAAGCTGCTCCCCGGCGCCGTGCCGCCGCTGTCCGGCAGCGGCACGCTGGAGTTCCGCGCCGAGGGCCCCGCGCGCACGCCGGGGGTGATGGTCCAAGGCAACTTCACCGCGCTCTCCTATGGGGATATCGCGGTGAAGAACCTCACGCTCCAGGCCGAGGTCCCGGACGTCACCCGTCCGCTCACCACGGACGCCACGCTGGTGGTGGGCTCGCTGCGCTCCGGCGAGCGCTCCTTCCGGGACGTGTCCGCCACCATCACCACGCAAGAGCGTCGCCTGGAGGTCAGCGTGCGAGCGCTGGGCGATTTGACGCTGGGCCTGGGACTGAACGGGCTGGTGGATGAAGACAACCAGGGCCTGGAAATCCAATCGCTGGTGCTCTCATGGCCGGAGGCGACGTGGAAGCTCCAGGCGCCCACGCATGTCGGCTTCGGCGGTGGCGGCGTGAAGGTGGAGCCCGCGATGAAGCTCGCGTCGGGGGAGCAGTCGCTGTCCGTGCTCGGCTCGTTCGTCAACGAGCAGGTGACGGCGCGCGTGGAGCTGGCGGCGGTGGACCTCACACTGCTGCCGCGCATCGCCGTCCCGGAGTCGCTGGGCCTGGGCGGCACGGTGTCGGGCTTCGTCACCGCGAAGGGCAAGCTGCCCCGGCCGGACGCGGAGACGAAGCTGCGCTGGCAGGACGGCCGGGTGAAGGGCTACGAGAACCTCCAGCTCGCGCTGGATGCGCGCTACCTGAAGGACCGCGCCACGGGCACGCTGTCGGCGGGGCTGCCGGTGGCGAAGGTCCTCGCGGACTTCGACGTGCCGGTGCAGGGCGTGCTGAAGCGACGCAAGGACGCGCTCTCCCTCAAGGTCGACCTGGAGGACCTGGACCTCGCCGCGACGATGAAGCTCCTGGGCCGCACGGAGCCGGTGAGCGGCGTGGTGGCCGGCGAGCTGCGCATCGACGGCACCGCGCGCGAGCCGCGGCTGGACTTCGTGCTGCGCGGCCGGAAGCTGAACTACACCGCGCCTCCCCCCGGCTTCGCCCTGAAGCAGCCCTTGGACGTGGAGCTGCGCATGGCGTCGGACCGCGAGGACGCCACCCTGGACGCACGCGTGGACGTGCAGGGCTTGGCCTCCCAGACGTACGTGGTGCTGCACACGCCCTTCACGCTGGGCGGGATGATGGCGCGGCCTCCCACGGCCGATGACATTCTCGCGGCCTCGGTGGACCTGGAGGCGCTCGTCGCTGAATTGCCCCTGGCGCAGTTCGAGGGCGTGGGCGGCCTGCAGAAGCCCGCGGGCACCGTGTCCGCGCAGCTCTCCCTCTCCGGCTCCGCGCTGGTGCCGCAGGCGCGCCTGAGCGTGAAGGCCGCGGGCCTCACCGCGTACGGACTGCCGCCGGTGAACGGGCAGCTCGGCGTGGTGGGCGATGACCAGGACGTGAAGGTGACGCTGGCGGCGCAGCGGGACGAAGGGCCGCTGGTCCAGCTCGACGTGACGCTGGACGCGCCGCTGGGCGCGCTGCAGGACCAGGAGGTCTACGGACACATCCCCTTCCAGCTCAAGGGCCGCCTGGGCCCGGTGGCCCTCCAGCACCTGCCCGGCGTGGCGAAGGCCCGCGCGACGGGCGCCGCCGCGCAGAAGGCGAGCGCCGCGTCCAAGGGCATCCAGGGCGACCTGTCCGTGGAGCTGGCCGCGCGCGGCACGCTGGACACGCCGCGCATGGAGCTGACCGCCGGTGTGCAGAAGCTGGGCATGGGCGAGCTGGCCCTGGGACAGGCGCGCCTGCACTACGGCTACCAGAACGCGCGCTCCGCCTTCGACCTGCTCCTCACCGCGCCCGCGGGAGGCACCCTGCTGGTGGAAGGGGGCGTGGAGCTGGACGTGTCCCTGCCCGCGATTCAGCGCGGCCTCGACACCTCGAAGGCGCCGCTGGACGTGACGCTCAAGGCGCGCGACTTCGACCCGTCCTTCCTCTCCGGCGCGGTGGAGATGCTGCGCAGCATCGGCGGGCTGATTCAGGCGGACGCGAAGCTGGCGGGCACTCCGGCCGTTCCCACCTTCCAGGGCTCACTGGCGTGGAAGGACGGCAAGCTCGGGCTGATGGGCCTGGGGGAGTACCGCGAAATCCAGCTCGCGCTGGAGGCCAGCCGCGAGGCCCTGGCCATCAAGACGCTGTCCGCCAAGGCCGGTGGCGGCACGGTGTGGCTGGACGCTCCGCTGACGGCGACGCGCACCCAGAATGGCGACTACGAGCTGACCAGCCCCGCGGGGAAGCCTTATCCATTGATGGCTCGCGACTTCCCCATCGTCTTCGACGACCAGCTCATGGCCGTGCTGAGCATGAAGGCGAAGGTGGAGGGCACGATTTCCGAGCGGCTCGTCAACCTGCGCAACGTGTCCATCCCCGAGGCGACCATCGAGCTGCCCGAGGTGAAGCGCAAGGACCTCCAGGACCTGGAGCGCCCCGGGGACGTGGTGCTGGTGCGCAACGGCACGCCCATCGAGCGACGCAAGCGAAAGCAGGCGCAGCAGCCCTCGCCCGGAGCCCCCGAGCCGAACCAGCAGCCCTCCACCGAGCCTCCGCCCGCGCCAGGCTCCGAGGAGGACCTGGAGGAAGGAGGCGACGAGACGCCCCCCGGCCGCGCGTACTGGGTGAACGTGAATGCGCCGCGCAACATCTGGGTGAAGGGCTCCGACCTCAACGTGGAGCTGGGGCTGTCGGAGGACTTCCGCGTCGAATACACCGACGTGGCGCGCCTCTTCGGTCAGGTGCGCGTGCTGCGCGGCCGGGTGGACGTGCTGGGCCGGCGCTTCGACGTGCAGCGCGACAGCATCGTGAGCTTCACCGGGCCGCCCACCGTCCCGTACATCAACGTCACCGCGGAGCACCGCAACGACAGCTCCAACATCACGGTGTTCGTCACCATCCGAGGTCAGGGCCGCGACATCACCCTGAAGCCCACCAGTGAGCCGCCGCTGCCGGAGTCCGAAATCTACACGCTGCTCGCCACCGGCCGCCGCACGCTGGAGCGCGGCTCCGGCGCGTCGATGACGGCCAGCGCCCAGGCCGCCTCCGTGGTGGGCTCGCTCGTCGCCAACGAGGCGCGCAAGGCCCTGGCCGCGAAGCTGCCGCTGGACGTGCTTTCCATTGAGGCCGGCGGCGCGGGCATGGCCGGCACCAAGCTGGAGGTGGGCACCTACGTCACCGACAAAATCTACGTCGGCTACACCGGACGCGTCGGCGCCAACATCCAGCAGGGAGAGAACTCCAACGCGGTCCGCTTCGAATACCAGTTCGGACCGCGCTGGAGTCTGGAAGGCCAGTACGGCGACGCGCGCTCGGGTGGCCTGGACCTCATCTGGACCAACGAGTACTGACGCCGCTGACTACAGCCAGTGCATCTCGAAGCACGCGCCCACGGGGCCGGCGCCGCTGTTGGGCGCCATGGGCGAGCTCACCCACGCGCCGCCCACGCCGCACTGGCTCCACTGCTGGTCCGACGAGGACTGGACGCACGTGCGCGCGGGCACGGTGCGGCCCAGCGTGGCGGAGGAGCACCACGGCCACGACTGGGTGCAGTTGGTGGGCTTCGTCGTGCTGCCCGCCGTGAAGACGCCGGACACGCACTGCCGCCACACCGCGTCCGACGAGCTCTGCACGCAGCCCAGGTTCGGCACCGTCGTGCCCGCCGTCTCCGACACGCAGCCCGACGTCGTGGGCGCATCCCAGTTGAAGCCGCCGTCCGCGTACCGGTGGTAGATGACCGCCACCAGCGACGAGCCGCCCACCGTGGTCCGGCCACACTGCGTCGCGTACGCGCCCACCCAGGGCGTGTACGTGTACAGCGCCGCGGTGGCCTTGTTGACCGGCTTCGCCGAGCACGGGTCCAACGTCGCCTTCGTCGTCCCCACCTTCCAGCCGGACACCGTGGCCCGCCCCGCGTCCAGGTCCGTGAAGTAGCCGCGCAGCTTCTTCGCCGAACACTCAATCTGCTTGCCGAAGCCCGTGTATTGCGCGTCACACCCGCTGCTGTCCGGACAGCCACAGCCGGTGGCCTTGGCCAGGTTGGTGGAGGTGCCGCTCTGCACCAGGCTCGACTCCACCTGGATCCGCGCCAGCATGTACAGCGGGCTGATGTTGTACGCCTTGGAGCGCTCGACGATGAGCGCCGCCGCCGTCTTGTTGCTGAACGCCGGGTCCCGGTAGTTCGCCAGGTACGAGCCCTGCTGCGTCAGGAACGCCTGCACCTGCTCGGTGGTGATCCACTGGTACCCCAACAGATGCGTGTCCTCCAGGAGCCGGTGCATGTCGTACTTCACCGTGGCCCGCTGGAGCACCTGCCCGGTCAGCTCGTCGATGACCTCGCCTTCTCCGTCGTCGACAGGACCACAGCCAACCGCCAGCAATGCGGGCACCACCAGCCACCACAGTCGCGTCTTCATCACGGCCTCGAGGGGATGTGCCACGCCCGCGAGGAAGCCCGGCCACCTGGCGGGCCTGACAGGGGGGAACCCTCACGTGTAGTCGGCGCGAATACCGCGATTCAAGAATTTCTTGAATTGAAAGATTAACAGATTGTTATCGCGAGGCTGGATGTCGTGCGAGGAAGCAGTCATGGCGGCCCCCTGTCCCGGAGTCTCGGGTGCTTGAGCCGTGCAGGGCGTGACGGAGTAGCGTGACTGTCGTCATGCGCATGCACACTTCGACGTGGCTGAAGCGATTCGCTCCTCTCACCCTCTGCCTGCTGGTGCTGGGAGGCTGCTCCAGCTCCGACGATGATGGACGTTCGCCCTCGGGAGACGCGGGTACGGACGCGGGCACGAACCTCCCCGACGACGGAGGCACTGGCACGCCGGATGGTGGTGGTGGGACGCCGGACGGTGGCCCTGTCGTCACCGGATGCATGGGCGAGGCGTTCCTCACGTCCCTGGGGAAGAACCGGCTCCTCGTCGGCGCGCAGATGGAGGACAGCACGGCGGCCGGCGCGCCCTTCGACGTGCACTACCTGTACGTCGCCAGTGGCCTGGTCGACTCGACGAACATCTGCACGTCGTGCACCACGGGCTGCACCACGTCCGGCACGTCCTGCGCGGGCGCGTCGTGCGCGTGGTGGGGATGCTGGCAGGACGTGTCGCAGCCGCCGGGTGCGTACGTGCGCGGCCACGTGTCCGGAGCGAAGGGGCGACAGCAGCTCCCCTTCATCACCTACTACCAGCAGCTGCTGGGCGGCGTCGGGCCCGCGCGTGAGGGCGAGCAGCAGCTCCAGTCGCTCAACGACGTGGCCATCATGCGGCGCTACTTCGCGGACTGGCGCTTCACGTTGCAGCAGGTGGGCAGCGAGCGCGCCCTGCTCCACATCGAGCCGGACCTGTGGGGTTATCTCCAGTTCTTCGCCACGAATGGAGACCCGGCCACGGTGCCCGCGCAGGTGGCGAGCGCCAACGCCACGGACTGCTCGGGCATGCCGAACAACGCCGTGGGCGTGAGCCGGTGCATGATTGCGATGGCTCGCAAGTACGCGCCCAACGCGAAGGTGAGCCTGCACGCCAGCCCCTGGTCGACGCGCACGGACGTGTACCTCAACACCAACGCGTCCTTCGATATCGCGGGGGAGGGTCGCAAGGTGGCCGACTTCCTGTTGAAGCTGGGCGCGGCGGACACGGACTTCATCGTCGTGGAGGCGGCGGACCGCGACGCGGGCTTCTACGAGAGCGTCGGTGAGGACACGTGGTGGGACGCGAACAACACCACCCTGCCCCACTTCCGACAGGCGTTCACCTGGGCCAGCGCCATCTCCGAGCGGCTCAACAAGCCGAACTTCTGGTGGCAGCTCCCGGTGGGCAACATGAACCTGCCGAACACCCACCAGCGGTGGAAGGACAACCGCGTGGACTACTTCTTCTCGCACACGGCGGAGCTGGCCGCCGCGCACTCCGTCGGCTTCTCCTTCGGCGCGGGTGAAGGCCGACAGACTTCGCCGGAGACCGACAACGGCAACCTGTCCAACCGCGTGAATGCCTACAAGCGCGCCGGTGGTCAGGCGCCCTGCGCGCCGTAGCAGTCACCTGGGCAGGCGGGTGCTTCCGGGGACTCCGCTCGGAGGCACCCAGGCGCGACGGGCGCCGTCACGGAGCGCCAGGCCAGAGGATGGCTGCTCGCGCGGCCTCGTCGCTCAGAACAAGCGCGAGTAGATGG
The DNA here is from genome assembly GCF_049194865.1 of Corallococcus terminator. Classification (GTDB taxonomy): domain Bacteria; phylum Myxococcota; class Myxococcia; order Myxococcales; family Myxococcaceae; genus Myxococcus; species Myxococcus terminator_A. The sequence goes on from NZ_JBLZWL010000104.1 coordinate 166,284, forward strand.
GCTTCGCCTCGGGACGCGGCACCCAGCGCTGTCCGTCTCGCGGGAGCCACAACACATACAGGCGCTCCACCGGGCCTTCGTACCGCACGGTGTGTTCGCCTCGCGTCAACGTGAACTCCACCTCCGTGACGCGGGCTCCATCGATGAACAGCGCACCCGACTCCAGCGCGGACGCGGGCTGGACGAAGTAGCGCCCGTCACGCACGGCCAGGAAGCGGTCCTCCAGCGCGCTCCCGGGTGACACGTCGTACCGCTGCCCCCACAGGAACAGGTCTCCGTCGTAGGGCTGGTAATGCGTGTCGAGGAAGCCTCGCAGCGACGGCGGCAATCCCGACGTCCGCAGGTCATCCACGCGCAGCACGCAGCCGCGCTCCACCAGGGCCTGGGGCACCTCGCGCGCCAGGACCTCCGGGATGGAGCCCCGCAGATAGGCATCCGTGTAGAAGTAGAAGTGCGCGTGCGGCCGGCTCACGTAGCCCCCCGAGTTGTCGTAGACGACATCCCCGGGCCCCGTGAGAGTGCCGATGCGCGCGAGCACGTCTTGCTGTCTGGCATTGCCCCCTCCGTCCAGCAGGGCCTCCAGTCGCCAGAGCTGAAGACAGAGCAACATCCCCAGCGCCAGGCTCGCGACGACTCGCGCGGGGGGCGAACTCCAACCACTGAAGGCCGCCACCACGCCGCGCGCCATGAACGGCGCGAGCACGCCCAGGAACGGCAGCAGGCTGTACGGAAAAGGCGCGCGCTGGAGCGCATACGAGCCGAACGTCGCCAGCACCGCGAGCAGCAACAGCAGGTCCGCGCTCCCCCAGCGCTCCGCTCCCGAGCGCCACCACGCGCGCACCGAGACGAGGAGCCCCAGCAACGCCAACACGAAGAGCCAGGGCTGCTCGCGGACCATGGGCAGCAGGTAGTCCCGCCACGAGAAGCCCGGGTAGTGCCGCTGATGCTCCGCCGCCCACACGAAGCACCACTGCCACCAGTCGCTCCAGGAGCCTGTCACCGTGAGATACGCCGCCACCGCCGCGAGCCCCACGCCCGCGCCCGCGAGGAACGCGCTCGGCCACGCCACGAGCGCCGAGGCCCTGCCCCACCGCCACACGATATCCACCGCGAGCACCGCGCCCACCACCCCGCCGTAGAACAACACCTTCTGCGACGACCACAGCGCGGCGGCGAACAACAACCCCGCCATGAAGCCGAGCGTCCGTGTACCGGGCCGCACCGACAACGCGGCGAGCCCTCCCAGAAACAAGGCACAGGCCAGCGCGTCCGGACGAATCTCCGTGGCGAAGCGCGTGAACGGCGTCAGCGCCAGGAGCAGCACCGGAGCCAGCCACATCGAAACACGGCCCTCGCGGCGATTGAGCACCGCCACCGAGACACACGCTCCCGCCAGCGGCACGAGCATCGACAGACGCAACGCGAGCACGCCCCGAGGAGCATCACCCATCAGCCAGAACAGCGGCGCCAGCCCCTGGTAGAGCAACGGGAAGTGGACCTCGAAGAAGTCCCGGTAGGGCACCTGCCCTTTCGACACGAGCCAGGCCGCGTGCGCGTACTGGAACTCGTCGATGCTGAAGCCCTTGTGCAACGCCAGCCGCGCGGCCTGGAGGGCGAGTGCGAGGAGCGCCAACGCGAGTCCCAGGCGCCCCCAACGTGCGTACGTCATCGGCGCCTCATACCTCGAATCCCCGGCGCCCTCGGCCTCGCCCACCAGGACGGGCGGAGGCCTCCCTACCCATTCCCGGATTTCGGTAGGGGGGAATTATTTTGACCCAGTTGTGGTAACCGTTCTTTCCGTGTATCTCGTCTTTACCCTGTGAGCTTCATAGGGAGCGGGCCGCCCCCCTCATCGTGATGACACCTCCAAGTCGGGGGCGGCCCGTGCCACATCCGTAGAGGGGGAATTCCTACATGCTGAAGAACCATCCGTGGAGCGCTGAGCGCTCCGCGATTGCTCGCTCATGTCGTAACGCCGTGGGAGCGGTGCTGTTGGTATTGGGAGTGGCCGCGCCGGGGAGCGCCCTGGCCGCCCTGTACCTGCCGCCCATGGACCTCAATGCGCACTGCGTCCAGCGCTATGGCTCGGGGGCGTTCGCGACCCTGACCCAGAACAATGCCTATGGCTGGTCCTGCTACAAGAATGGCCAGTACCTGGGGATGGACCTCAACCAGGCCTGCCAGACGCAGCACGTCAACGGCTATCAAGCCGTGTACCGGAACTTCAGCGACCCCTATTCCTGGTACTGCCAGCTGCGCGCGAACTACACGTCGCAGAACAACATGGTGCATTCGCTGTATGCCTGGAAGGGGCAGTACATCGCCCTGCGCACCCCGGACGTCACCACCTGCGACCTGCCCCGCATCGCCTTGTTGGTGGATGGGCTCGACAAGGGCTACACCTTCTACAGGGACGTCACCGGCAGGACTCCCTCGCTCTTCCGCAACTACCAGGGGCTGGCCAGCCTCGCGGTGCTTCCGTCTGGCCATGTGACGGGCTGTGGAAGTGCCTCGGACCCGGCCTGCGGCCACGTCGGCTCCACGGGCATCGAGTTCAAGTACGACCTGTACAACTCGAACATCTGCACCGACGCCGCGCTGGGCCTGCACAACCAGGTGGGCTTCTACGAGCTGGGCCGCAACTTCTGGTTCTATGGCAACCAGCTCAAGTCCAACAACCCCAGCTATGAACACGCCATGGTGACAGGCTACGCGGTGCTCATGCGCTTCCTGGCCATGGAGTACCACGGGCTGCCTGTCTCCTCGAGCCACTCCACGCTCTACACCAACGTGAAGGCGCTGACGTACACGTACCGGACCACCACGGCCACCTGCGGCACGTCGGGCGCCAGCAACACGCCCATCGGGCCGGGGAGCTCCACGTGCTACCAGCACGACTGGCAGAACACGCTGCTCACCAACCAGGGCATCAACGGCCTGGGCACCACGGACCTGTTCGCCTCCTTCGTGCTGAAGCTCAAGGACGTCCACGGCTGGCCCTTCATCTTCCAGCTCTGGCGCAAGGTGGAGCAGCTGGGCACCGTGACGAGCCCGTACTCGTCCGCGGACAACTTCGTGCTCGCCGCCAGCCGCGCCGCGGGCGTCAACCTGTCTGACGTGTTCGAGCACACGTGGCGGTGGCCGCTCAGCTCCTCCATCCGCATCACCCTGCAGAGCGAGTTCGGCAACCCGGTGAGCGGCACGCCGTACCTCTAGCAACCTTCCAGTGGGCGGCGGGCCTCGGCTTCGCCGCTCACCGGTCCAGTCGACGACGGGAGCGGGCGCGCGCGGCCTCCAGCGCGGAGTCCACGCCGCCTTCTCCGGACTTCGGCTCCGCTCCAGAAGGCTTCGCCTCCGCCGGAGTCGCGTCGGGCGCTGTCGAAGGACCTCGCGCGGAAGCCTTCGCGGTCCTCTCGGGCGGCACCGACTGCTGCATCGACGGAGCGCTCGAAGCGGGCGCTGTCGCCACGACGGGCCTTCGCACGCGCGGCCCCGAGAGGAACCGGCGCACCACCACCTCGGCCAGCAACACGGCGAGCGCCAGGGCCACGAGCCACGGCGCCAGGGGAAGCAGTCCCTCGGACTCGGGCGCTTCCGCGAAGAGCCCCGTCATGGACAGCCGCTCCACGCCACCGCCGACGGCGGCCACGGAGCGCAGCAAGGTCAGCCCCTCCTTGGGACTCCCCGGCTCGAACTCCGGGGCATACGGCAACGCGACAGGCGGGGCACGCAGGGCGCGCTCGCCCACCCGCACCACCGGGTGCCACGTGCCGCTTCCCTCCAGCGGCAGCTCCGCCACCAGCCGGTCGTCATCCTCCCAGCGCATGAGATGCTCGGTGGGCGCGGACCTTCCGTCCCCCGACAGCACCATCAGCGTGGGCAGCGTCGCGGGCAGCGGTTCATCCGGGGGCAGGTCCAACGTCACGCGCAGCATGTGCCCTCGACGCTCCGAGCGCACCACCGCCTCGCCCAGCGGCGCGGTGCCCGCCATGGTCCAGCGCACCATCGCCTCCAGAGTTGCCCGCAGCGAACCCCACTGGCGCAGCTCGCCGGTGAACGGCCCGTCCACCTCCGCGGTGAAGGCCACTGTCCGCCCCGCGCCGCGCGGCCACATCGCGAGCACGGGCGCCGCATGGGTGTCGAGCGTGCGCAACGCCACGCTGGCGCGAGGGCGGAGATAGGTGAGGTTGTAGCCGCCCACCTGGGGCAGTCCCTCGGAAGGCAACCGCCCGAGGAGCGGCAGGTCCGGCGCGGCCTCCATGGACGCGGGCTCGTCGATGAAGGTGGCGCGGGCCACCGCGAGCGTCTCCTGACTGAAGATGCGCGGCAGGCTCATCGCATCCTCGGCGAAGTAGATGCGTCCGCCGCCCCGCTGGGCGACCTCCTTCAGCAGCGCCGCGTCCGGGTCCTTGGTCGTGCCCAGGCCGATGACGGACACCGTCACGTGCTGCCCCTGCAGCTCCGACAGGATGCGACGGTAGTCGCCCGGCTCCTCGGAGTCGGCCGCGTCGGAGAAGAGCACGACATGGCGGGTGGCCTTCTCGCTGCGCAGGATTTGCTTGCGGCCCGTGAGCAACGCTTCGCCCACGTAGATGCCACCCCCGCCACTGAAGCCGCGCGCCACCTTGTCGAAGGGCAGGCCCGCCTCCACCGAGCGGAGCGGGAAGATTTCGTGCGACTCCGTGTCCACCATGTGCACGGAGGCTTCGTCCTGCGGGTTGAGCAGGGTGAGCGCGGCCACGACGCCCTCGGCGGCGACCTCCATCTTCGTGCGGCCGTCCGGCACGGTGGCGCCCATGGAGCAGGAGCAGTCCATCAGGATGCTCATGGCGATGGACGCGCGACGCTGCTCCTCGCGCATCTCCAGGGACACGGGCAACAGCGGCTCCACGGGGGAGCGGCGATAGCCTCCCTCGCCGAAGCTCTCACGCCCTCCCGTCATCACCAGCCCGCCGCCCGCCTGCTCCACATAGGACGCGAGCGCGTTGAGGCCCGGCTCGCCCAGGGTGTTCGCGTCCACGTTCTCCAGGACGACAGAGCCCACGCCATCCAGGTCATCCAGGGTGAGGCGGAAGGGCGCGCGGACCTCCAGGAGCAACCCCGTCGCCTCCAGCGCCTTCGCGAGCGTGCCCTTGGGCTGGTTCGTCACCAGCAGCACGCGCCGGGGACCCTCGACGCGCAGCACCGCGAGGCCCTTGTCGTTCTCCACCACGCCGTCGCCAGGGACTTCGACGGTGAGCTGGTAGCGCACGAGGCCGGGCTCGTCGATGAGGTCTCTCAGGGGCAGCACGTTGGGGCCGGGCTGGAAGTCGAAGGGCCCCTTCACCAGCAGGCGGCCATTGCGCTCCAACCGCACCGTGCCCGTCACCGCCGCCGAGGCATGGACGCTCGCGGAGAACTGGAAGGGCTCACGCACGGCCACGGCGGTGGGCACGTCCACCGAGACGACGGCGACATCGAGCGGAGGCGCGGGCCTGGCGAGCTGACGCCAGTCCACGGCGATTCCGCGCGCCGCGAGCCTTCGCGCGGAGCCTCGCGCGTCCGTGCCCGTGGCCCGTCCATCAGAGAGGACGAGCACCCGGCCGGTGCGCTCCTGGGGGATGAGGGCGTTGGCGGCATCGAGCGCGGCGGACAGGTCCGACGACTCCGCGTCCACCTGACGGGTGAAGCCACCGAAGGAGCCTCCCGTGGACAGGGGCTGCTCCACGCGGGGCTCGCGGCCGAAGGCGATGACGCCCACCCTGTCACCGGGACGCCGCTGTGACTCCAGATGGGAGACCAGCTCCTGCGCCGTGCGGTCGATGTCCCGAGGCATCGACGCGGAGCGGTCCACCACGACCACCACGTCGCTGCCCGCATCGGCTCGCCGCAGCTCCGGGCCCGCGAGCGCGCCCACCGTCAGCACCAGCAGCGTGGCGCGCAGCCACATGGGCGGGCCGGGTCGCCGACCGAACTTCCAGAGGAAGAGGCCCAGCGGCAGCAACAGCACCCACGCCTGGGGGAGGGAGAAGGTCATGACACCCGCCTCGTGACGTAGAAGTCGCCCACCAGCGCGAGCAGCAACAACACCAGCGGCCAGCGCGTCCGGTCCGAGGCGTTCGCGCGAGCCTCGTCCTCTCCCGGTTCCTTCGCGGGGACGTCCACGCTCCCGCGTCCACGCAGGTCCGACTCCCGAGCATCCAGCGCGAAGACGTCCGCCGAGTCCACCTCGTCCCCATCGTCGCGCTCCAGCACGTAGCGTCCCGGCTCCGCGGGGGGTGGAAGGCTGACCGCTCCCGCGCCGAACACCGGCCTGCCGCCACCGGGGCCCCTCAGCGTGTAGCGCTTCCCTGGCAGCGTCACCAGTTGGAGCGGCTCACCCAGCGAGAGCTGTCGTCGGACGAAGCCCTCGCGTGCGCGACGTGCCTCTCGGACCACGTTGCCCAACAGCACGGGCCAGGCGGACACGCGCTGAACATTGGAGCGGGACAGGTCCACGTTGAGGTGCACACGGCCGTCGTCCTCTTCGGACACCAGCACCGCGTCCCCCGCCGTGACGAGCGGCCGTCCCGGAGGATTCTCACCCGCGGACCACCGCACGCCCGCGAGCTGAACGTCATCCAGCAACGGGTGGCCCTTCTCGGAGAAGAACGGCCCCACGAAGGTCCGCGACTTGCCCGATGCGCCCACCGTCACCTTCGCGTCCGTGCCACGTGGACCGATGAGCAACACCTCGCCCGACGCGCCGTCTCGCGCCACCTCAGGCGAGGCCCCGAGGAAGCGCTCCAGCGCGTCGCGTTCAAGCGAGCCCATGCCCTGGGCCAGACTCACCGCGAGGGGCCTCGTGGGTGAGACCGCGAGCCGTGCATGACCATCATCCGGCAGCGCATCGCTCGTGAGGGAAGCCTGGATGTTGCCCGCGTTCTGGAACGTGACGCGCACCGTGGCGGTGCCCTCTCCCTGGAGCGAGACCTTCTCCACACGCTTCGTGCCCTCCTTCGCCCCGGGCCCCGGGACCGCGCTGAGACGTACCTCCACGGACTCGGGGCCCGCGCCGAAGCGGGCCACTCGCAGCGTCACCGTCGCCGCGCCACCTTCGTCCTTGCGCTGCGCGGAGATGAACGCCACGTTGTCGCGCGCCGTTCCCAGCGCCGTCCATCGCACGGGGGCTGGGATGACCAGTCCTTCCCGAGGGGCCGCGTCGGTGAAGAAGGCCACGTGCTTTCCCGCGCCCGCGAGCTCCTGGGCCCACAGGAGCGTGGGCATGGGGTCGTGGTCCGCGCCGAGCGCGTCGAAGAACTCCAGCTCCCCCAGGGCACGCGAGGGCTCGGCCTCCGGGCCCGCGATGACCCGCGGAGTCAGTCCCGTGGCCAGCACCGTCACCCGCGTGGCGGCTTCCTCCTCGACACGCTTCGCGGCCTCGCGACGGACCTGCTGCAGCACCGTCACGCCGTCGGGGCCGCGCGCGGACATGGACAGACTCCCATCCACCACCAGCACCAGGTGCCTGGTCCGCGCCGTCTCGCCCAGGCGCACGTCCGCGAGGTACAGCGCAGCCGCGATGACCGCCAGCGCCTCCAAGAGCAGCGAGGCCTCCCGCGTGAAGCGCTCCCAGCGAGGCCCCGCCTCCGCGCGAGGGCGCGGCGTGCGCCACAGGAACAGCGCGCTCACCACGACGGGCTTCTGCCGGCGCCGCAGGAAGTACGCCGCCACGAGCGGCACCAGCGCGCCCAGGGCCAGCAAGCCCCACGGGAAGCCGAAGCTCACGCCTCACCTCCCCCGACGACGCGGCGGCAAGGCGAGCCACGTCCTCTCCACGCCCCGTGGAAGCGGCCGCTCACGCGTGCCCCCCCGCGACGAACAAGGGCCGCAGAGCGCCCCGCACCAGGGCATCCAGTGACTCCGTGGCGGGCGCCGTCAGGAGCGCACCGCGCGAGCGCAGGGCCGCCGCCCTCAACTGACGCTGGTGCTCCTCGAAGCGCCTCGCGTACGCGGCCAGCACGTCCTCCGTCAGCAGCTCCTCCAGCGCCGCGCCGCTCTCCGAGTCCACCAACCGCGCACCCTCCCCGCCCGACGGAGCCAGGTCCTCCGCGTCCAGCACCTGCACCAGGAAGAACCCCGCCGCCCCCCGAGACAGCCGCGCCACCATCGCCGCCAGGTCCGCCTCGAACAGGAAGTCGCTCACCACCACACGCAACCCACAGGCCCTCGGCGGAGGCAGCCTCCCGAGCGCCGTCACCAGGTCATCCCCCGCATCGAACTCCAGCGCCCGCAGCGCGGTCCGACACGCCGTCCCCTGCACCCGCTCCGACCGCACCCCCGTCGCGAACAACGTGGGGCTCAAGCCCTGTCGCGCCCCCACTTCACACGCGAGCAACGCCAGCTCCCGCGCGCACGCCGCCTTGCGCGGGGACAGCGCCATGGAGCGCGAGCCATCCAGCACCACCTCCACGCGCGGAGACACCTCGTCCTGCCGCACCCGGAGGATGAGCTCGTCGGTGCGCGCCACCGCGTTCCAGTCGAGCTGCCGCAGGTCATCGCCCGGCTGGTACGCCCGGAAGTCATGCAGCTCCAGCGAGCTTCCCGTGGACGCCGCGCGCACCTCGCCCACGCGTCCCCGATGAGGCCCTCGCGGCAACGCCAGCGCCAGCCCCGGCGCCAGCCGTCCCACCGCTGCTTCGTCCAGGCGCTCGCTCACGGCAGCTGGGCCCGCTTCTCACGCATCACCAGCGCCCGGTCCGCCAGGAACGCGACCAGCAACGCCACGCCCACCACGAAGGTGGCCAGCGGCCACGTCATCTCCGGCTCACTCGAGGAGTAGTCATACGTCCCGAAGTTCGCGATGCCCACCACCGGATTCAGCAGGTTCAGCAGTGGGTCTCCCATCTCGAACCCCGCCAGCTCCGCCAGCAGCGGAGGCAAGCCCGCCGCCACACCGACCGCCGCCACGAAGAGCAGCCGCACCGACGCGGGCGACGAGAACCGGTCCGAGCTCGGCATCCGCCCCAGCACCAACGCCAGGGACAGATAGAGCACCGCATAGGCCGGCATCACCACCATCAACATCCGCATGGCCTCGCTGTTGGTGTTCGTGTCGTCCGACATGAACGCCAGCACCGCCCACGCGCCGGCCCAGATGACGAACAGGAGCACCGTCAGCCTGAAGCCACGCAGCGCCCCCGGGCGGAACAGGGACAACGGGCCCGTGCCGGCGCGCAGCGCACGCGCCTGCCCATCCACGTCCGACACCATGAACAGCCCGACGAGCGTCAGATGCACCGTGCCGAAGATGGAGAAGATCTCCGTCACCACGTGCTTGCGGTCCTCGTACCACCAGAAACCGAGGCCCACCAACACGGCCACCACCATCTGCACCACCACCGCCCGCCGAGGCCCCTTCGTGTAGTTCTCCGTGGAGAGCGACAGCCGCGACGCGGCCACCTCGAACAACAGCCAGCCATCCAGGAGCATCACCCCCAGCCCCACGGCCATCGTCAGCCGCACCCCGTACTGGCTCAACAGCCGGCTGCCCGACTCGCTCATCGCGCCCGCGACCCCCAGCCCCGTACTGAAGGCCATGCCCAGCCCACCCAGCACCAGGAAGTGCACGGCGGCGCGCCCCATCCGACCGTCCGCCAGCGTCGCCGCGCACACCGCCACCACGGTGAGGAACACGAGCCACACCCCACCCAACCCCAGCACCGTGAGGATGGAGGGCAGGGAGATGCCGTTGAGGTAGTAGCTGAAGAGCAGGAAGGGCCCCACCGCCGAGGCATACAGCCCCGCCTGCACCAGGGCGGAGGCCACCTTGCCCCGCAGAATCCTGCGAGGCCCCAGCCCCGTGAGCACCAGCAGCACCCACGTGTCGTCCTCGCGCTCTCGCGCCAGGGAGCGGTACGCGCCGTACGGAATGACGAAGTAGTGCGCCACGGCCAGGCAGATGAAGAACGCAAAGAAGTAGCCCTGGCCATGATGGGAGAACGACAGCTCCCGCGTCTGGACGTAGGCCACGAGCGCCATCACCACGCACGCAATCAGGTTCAAGCCGAAGCTCGCCCAGAAGATTCGCGTGCGCAGCCCCTGACGGACCTCCTTCACCACCAGCGGGTTGAGGCGATCTCCCCACCGCTCCTGGAAGGACGTGCTCCCAGCGCTCGATTCCACCGGCGCGCTCACGCGAGCCTCCCCTTCGTCACCGTCATGAAGGCGTCCTCGAGGTTGCGCTCCCGCGTGCCGAAGAAGCACACCGGCAGGCCCGCCGTCACCAGCGCCGCCAGCAGCGCCGCCGCCGCCGCGTCCACCTGCCCCGCGCCACCACCGGCCTCCAACTCCAGCTCCACCCTCAAGGACTCACCCTCGCGCGAGACACGCGCCACGCGCGGCTGCTCCAGGAGCAGTCGCTCCGCCCGCGCCCACGTCGCATCCATGCCCGAGGCCACCGCCAGCCGCACCATCAACTCCACCGCGGCGACGCCCGTGCCCTGCCGGAGGATGTCCTCCACCTTGCCCGTGGCCAGCAGGCGCCCCTGCTCGATGATGGCGCACGTGTCACAGATTTCAGCCAGCTCCGTGAGGATGTGGCTGGAGATGATGACCGCCTTGCCCTGGTCCGCCAGCGCGCGCAGCAGCTCGCGCAGCTCGATGCGAGCACGCGGATCCAGGCCGTCCGCCGGCTCGTCCAGGAGCAGCAGGCTCGGGTCGTGCAGCAGCGTGCGCCCCAGCGCCACGCGCTGCCGCATGCCCTTGGACAGCGCCGTGGTGAGCCTGTCGGCCAGGGGCCCCAGCCCCGTGAAGCCCATCACCGCCTCCACGCGCTGGCGCCGCTTCGCGCCCGTCAGCCCATACGCGCGCGCGAAGAAGTCCAGGAACTCGAAGACGGTGACATCGTCATAGGTGCCATACCGGTCCGGCATGTAGCCGATGAGCGGACGCACCCGGTCCGGCGTATCCACCAGCGAGTGGCCGCCCAGCAACACCTCTCCCGAGGTGGGCGAATCCAGCGTCGCGAGGATGCGCAGCGTGGTGCTCTTGCCCGCGCCGTTGGGACCGATGAAGCCCAGGATGCTGCCCCGCTCCAGCTGGAAGGACACGTCATCCACCGCCCTGAGCGCGCCGTAGTCGCGTCGCAGCCCCTTCACCTCCAGCAGCGGACTCATGGCTGCACCTCCCCCCGGATGAGATGCACCCCGGCCTCCACTTCGGCGGGCAGGCCGCTGGTCGGCATCAACCCCGCTCCGCTCAGCCGCGCGATGAAGCCATTCTCGGGAGTGTTCGCGCCAAACGACGTCAGGGCATTCGACAGCCGGAGCTCGGCGCCCTCTCCCAGCCGCTCGCTCGCCGAGAAATATTCGGGCTCCATGATGGTGAGCGCGCCCTCCTCGCCCTCCGCCAGGACCGGCAGACGCCACAGCTTCCCCTCCAGCCGCAAGTACCCTTCCTCCACCCGCGCCCCCAAGGCGTTCTGGATGCGGGGCGTGTCCCCTCCGCGCTTCACCACCAACCGGGCGCGCGACGGGAGGACGGCCACCTCTCCCCACTCGCGATACGTCCTCGGGGGAAGAAAGCCGTCGCCCACCGTGAGGCCTCCCGTCCAATCCATGTCCGCCATCGCATCCTCCAGCTCAGGGGGCGGGAGGAGCACGCTGGCGGAGGGCAGGTGCAGCACATCAGGCGACAGGTTCGCGTACCAGGCGCTCAAGCCCACCGTCACCGCGCGAGAGCGTGCTCCGTCCAGCCACGTCAAGCTGTAGCGCGCGGTGTGCACGGAGAAGCCATCCACCAGCACGGACCAGAAGATGAGCGCCACACACGTCACCAGGGAGATGGCGGGCACCGCGATGAGGACCGCCACCGGCCCCCGGCGTCTCGCCAACCACCAGGCCCCCGGGCCCACCGCCAGCGCGAAGGCGGAGATGACCAGCAGGAAGCGCCCCACGGGCGTGCGGGCATTGGTCAGCAAGGGCAGCGCCTCCCGGTGCGCGCCCAGCACCGGCGACACCCAGCGAGGCATCGAGCCCACGGGAATCACCGCGCCCCGCGCCGCCGGCTCGATGTTGCTGACGCCCCCGCGAATCCGCGCCTGGCACTCGAGCTCGACGCCGTCGCACGTCCACACCTTGCCGAAGGCATAGGGCATCTCCGAGGCCGTCGCCTCCGGCAGCAGCGGCAGGCGCTCACGCAAGTCACGCGAGGGACGCGTGATGACCAGCGTCCCTCCCGACACGGCGTAGGCCTCCAGCACGGCCCACACATCCGCCGGCACCGCCGTGGCCTCGCTCGTGACGACCACCATTTCGTAGCCCACGTAGGCGGCCAGCTCACGCGGTGCATCCCGGGGGTCGAGGAAGCGGGTGGAGAAGAACGGCTCGTCCTGCTCTCCCGCCTTCGTCAGCGCGGTGGCGTTCTCGAAGTCCCCCGAGGTCCCCACCACCAGCACCGGCTCGAAGCGGTCGGAGTCCGCGTAGAGCGACTCGTTGATGGGCTCCAGCCCGGGGGCCAGGACTCGCACGACGACCGAGTGCCACGCCACGGGCAGCGGCACCCAGGCGACGACGCGCTGTCGGGGCCCCACCTCCACCTCGCGCGTCACGGAGCGCGACGTGTCTCCATACGCGGGGCTGAAGGAGAGGCGCACCGGGAGCGGCTGGGCCCCGCTGTTGTTCAGCACCACCTGCGTCGCCCAGTACCCGCGCTGGGGCTTCAGCGCGCCGCCGTGCAGCGTGACGCGCAGGGGGCCCTGGGTGACGGAGTCCGCGCTGCCACTCGCGTCGCGATAGCCGAAGGGCGCCTTGTCGGCCATGGCGGCCTCGGCGGCGACGGCGGCCTCCTCGGCGATGGCGGCGGGACTGCCGGGAGGTGGCGGCGGGGGTGACGTGCCCAGCAGGAGCCACAGCGAGAGCACCGCGACGCTAGTCACGCGGCACCTCGGGCACGGCCTGGAGCAGCGCGCGCACCACGTCCGGCGATGACACCTTCTCCAGGGAGGCCTCGTAGGCGAGCACCAACCGGTGGTTGAGCGCGGCGGGCGCGGCGGCCACCACGTCGTCGAAGCCCACGTTGGGACGGCCACTCAAGAGCGCACGCGCGCGTCCGGCCGCGGCGAGCGCGAGCGCGGCGCGGGGGCTGGCGCCGTAACGCACGAAGCGGCGCACGGCGTCGGGCGCGGAGGCCTGGCGCGGGTCGCTGGCCTCCACCAGCCGACCGATGAAGTCCGCCACCGGCCCGGGCAGGTGCACGCGGTCGGCTGCGGCGAACAGGCGCGCGAGGCCCTCTGCGTCGAGGACGGGAGACAGCTCCGGCGGCGCGCCGCGCACGCGCGTGGTGAGCAGCGCGCGCAGCGTCTTCGCGCCCACGGGCGGCACCTGGATGCGGAAGAGGAAGCGGTCCAGCTGCGCCTCGGGCAGCGGGTAGGTGCCCTCCAGCTCGATGGGGTTCTGCGTGGCCAGCACGAAGAACGGGTCCGGCAGCGTGCGCGTCTGGCCGAGCACCGTCACCCGGCGCTCCTGCATGGCCTCCAGGAGCGCGGACTGCGTCTTGGGGCTGGAGCGGTTGATTTCGTCCGCCAGCACCAGGCTCGCGAACAGCGGCCCCTCGCGGAAGACGAACTCGCGGCGCCCCTCGCCCTCCAGCACGTAGGTGCCGGTGATGTCTCCGGGCAGCAGGTCCGGGGTGAACTGGATGCGACGGAAGGGCAGCGCGAGCAGCTTCGCCAGCGACTTGCACAGCTCCGTCTTGCCCAGGCCGGGCAGGCCCTCCAGCAGCACGTGCCCGCGCGCGAGCACCGCGACCACGACTTGCTCGACGACGGACTCCTGGTCCAACAGCACCGTGTTCAGGCTGTCCCTGAGCCGTGCCGCCACCTCCGCCGCCCCCTGTGCCTCGGCGGGACTGAGAAGCTCCGCTGCCACGTGTGTCTCCCCTTCCGGACTACTCGCCACCAAAGTACCGCTTCACGAGGTCTCGATTGCGCGGCAACAACGGCTGCGCTCCCGGCCCCGCCGTCGCCTCACCCCGCGCGCTCGTCCCCTTCGAGCCCGCCCCTCCCGCCGCCCCCGTGTTCTTGCGAGGGTCCGCCGCCTCGAGCCCCCAGAGCTCTCCGGCCTCGCCGCCCTGTCCTTCCGGAAGCGGCTCGAACGCGAGCCGGTCCGGGTCCATCTCCGCCTCACCGCCGAAGACGAGAGGACTCGGCCCTCCGCCCTCCGTCCCCATGCCGCTCCGTGTCCCCCGGCTCGCATGGCCCGTATTCCCCTGCCCCTGCCCCTGTCCTTGTCCCTCGCCTTCGCCCTGCCCCTCGCCTTCGCCCTGCCCCTCGCCCTGTTGCGCACCGTCCTGGCCGGGTCGCGGCGCGCCTTCACCCCGCTCGCGTGCGCCCTGCCGCTGACGCGAGCCCGAGCGTCGTGAGCTCGCCTGCTGGCCCTGGCCTTCACGCGGCTCGAAGCGCTGCGCGAGTGACTGCTGTCGACGCTCCAGCGACTGGCGAAGTTCCGAAATCTGGTCCAGGGAGCCCGCTGACTGAGCGCGGGCCTGCTCCTTCGAGCCCTCCGACTCCGCCGTGCCTTGCTGTCCCGACGCAGAGGTGCCCTGCGTCCCATTCGGGTCCTGGCCCTGCTGACCCTGTTGTCCTTCGCCCGAACGGGCCGAGGCCTCACCCTGCCCCTGAGAGTCCTCGCCCTCCGATTGAGACTCGCCGCTCGCCGACTCCGAGGGATTCAACCCCATGAGAGCGCGCTCCAGCGCCTCGCGCTCGCGTGAAGCGGCCTCGGCGCCACCCGCCGCGCCCAGCGCCTCCTCCAAATCCCGCGCGGCCTCGGAGGCCTGAGCCAGCTCGGCGGCGGCCTCGGCGGCGCGCTCGGCGAGTCGTCGCTCCAATGAGTCAGCGGCCTCCCAATCACCGGAGTCGAAGCGACCGGCGGCGACCTCTTCGGCCAGTCGGCGCAGCTCGTCCTCCACGGCCTCGCCCAGCGGCTCCTCGCGCGACAGCGCCTCCGCTTGCGCCTGCACCGCGTCCACCTTCGCGGCGGCGGCGGCGTGGACGGCGCGGGGTCCCCGGGGCGCGGGCAATGGAAGCAGGAAGCCGACGAGCAGGAACAGCAGCGCCCCCAGCAGAGCCCCCACGGGGCGGCGCCACGCCACCACGGGCGGCTTCACGTCGCGGACGAGCTGATTGACGGTCAGCTCCCACTCGCCCACGGGACGCTCCAGGCGGGTGAGGAGCAGCCCGCCCGCGTTGGCCGAGCGGTCCGCGAGCACGGCCGCCTGCTCCAACGAAACGCCGCGCGCGCGAGCCCGGAGCCCACCCCACGTCAGTCCCGCGAGGACCAACGGCGGCAGGGCCCAGACACACGCGTCACGCAAGAGCAGCCGGGCGAGCACGCAGGCCGTGACGGTGACCCACAAGGGAACGATGCTCGCCTGGGCCCAGGCCACGGCGTTGAGACGCCGTTGCACGCGCCGCACCGGGGCGAGCACCAGAGCCTGGAGGCGACGTTCTTCGCTGGCGGCCATGAGGAAGGGCAGTGTCGGACACTCGGACGGCCCCCACAAGCCACGCGGAGCGGTAACCGAGCGCCGGGTCACCCAGGAAGGAGGCCCCGTCCTTGGGATTACGGAGTGCGGCGCTCGTCCACCGTGAGGCAGGGCTCCATCTGGTCCGGGGCGACGAGGAACCGCTGCTCGCGGCTCGGGCTCCGGAGGGCGCCCAGTTGGGAGTCGCCAATCTGCCCGGCGCCGTCATAGACCAGGGCCAGCCAGTCGTTCTGCGACGCGGGGAACACGTTGTTCTTCACGCCGTTGTGGTTGAAGTCCAGGGCGTAGCTCGTGGCCTCGATGACGAGGTTGGCATTGAAGCTGAGATTGGCGCTCGCGTTGCCGATGACCAGGCGGTTGTTGAAGCGAAGCCCTCCGATGAGCGCGAGGTCCCCCTCGGTGGTGGGAGCGACCGGAGTGAAGGCCGCGACCTCGTTGACGGCCGCCTCGTTGAAGGCAGCGACCCGCACGCGCGAGTAGTCGAGCACATTGGCCACCCCGCCCAGGGTGAAGCCATGGAACTGGTACTCGTGGTTCATGATGCTCAGGTAGTTGGGCTTGAACGTGGCGTTGTCGTCCCCCCCGTGGCGCAGGCCGAGGTTGTGCCCCAGTTCGTGCATGAGGGTACCGGCCAGTTGAAGCGCCGTGGCACCGCCAGCGAAGCCCAGGGTCACCACGAGGTCATGACCGGGGATGCCTCGAGAGCTACCGCTGATGTTCCCCCCGCTGTGTTCGTTCGCGAGCAGCAGGTAGTGGAAGAACGGCGCCCGGCTCGCCGCGAAGTACTTCGCCTTGATGAGGTCGAACTCCGTCCAGACGGGGTCCAGGTCCTCGTCCGCGTCCGCCGAGGCAATCTCCTCGTCCACCACCAGGTGCAACGAGACGCCCGTGGAGCCATCCGGGTTGATGACCGGCGCGGTGGTGAACGCCGAGGTGACGCGGTCCAGCGTGGTCTGCGCGGGCAGGAGGCCGGGGTAGTAGTCCACCTCCACGAAGAGGTCCTTCCTGCGCGGATTCGCTCCCAGGGAGGGCAGGTCCACGCCATCGAGTCCGTACGCCTCCGCGTAGTCGCTCAGACGGTCACCGTCCGTATCGGAGCTGTTGGGATGGGTGCCCAGGGTGGCCTCCACGGCGTCACAGATTCCGTCCTGGTCCGTGTCCGGGGATTCGAGCAGACACCCGGGCGGGAGCGGCGGGGCCAGGGCCACGTCCTGACGGGTGCTCGCCGTCCGTGCCTCCTGGACCTCGGTGCCACCACATCCGTTCAACCCAAGGAACATCAGAGAAGCTGTCAGCAGCGCCTTCTGAAGCTGGCTCATACACTTCCTTTCGCGGCGAGGATTCGCATCACGTCGGGCAGCGCATTCCGCGCGGCGCGCAATCCCTGTCGGATTCAAGTCAGTGCAATGGCCGGACAACACTGACAAATCCATCACCGTCAAGAGTTGAACAGGACCATTCCGCCCCATTGCCAGACTTCCGCCTCGAACTGAAAAACAACAGGCCGGGCCCCCACGAAGGAGGACCCGGCCTTGGGATGTGAAGCTTCCCGTGGAGCGAGGGACTACGGCATGCGGCTCTCGTTCACGGTCTGGCAGGGCTCCATCTCATCCGGGGTGGTGAGGAACCGCTCCTGGCGGCTCAGGCTCCGGAGGATGCCCAGGCCGGCGTCACCAATCTGCCCGCCTCCGTCATAGAGCAGGGCCGTCCAGTCGTTCTGCGTCGCGGGGAACACGTCCGCGAAGCCGCTGCGATTGAAGTCCCGGCTGTAGGTCGCGGCGTCGAGGACGCCATTGCCATTGAAGTCGGTGTTGGTGCTCGCGTTGCCGACGACCGACACGCCGTTGAAGCGAAGCCCGCTGATGCGGGCGAGGTCCGCTTCGGTGGTGGGGGCGACGGGCGCGAAGCCCGCGCCCTCGTTGACGGCCAGTTCGTTGAAGGCGGCGACCTGCACGCGCGAGTAGTCGAGCACGTTGGCCACCCCGCCGATGCTGAACCCATGGAACTGGTACTCGTAGTTCATGATGCTCAGGTAGTTGGGCTTGAAGTTGGCGTGGTCGGTGCCGCCGTGGCGCAGGCCGATGTTGTGCCCCAGCTCGTGCATGATGGTGCCGGCCTGGTCCAGCGACGAGCCGCCTCCGGCGAAGCCCAGGGTCATCACGAGGTCATGGCCGGGGATGCCGCGAGAGATGCCACTGGAGTTGCCCCCGTCGTAGCGGGTCGCGATGACCATGTAGTGGAAGAACGGCCCCCGGCTCGCCGCGAAGTACTTGGACTTGATTTTGTCGAAGTCCGTCCAGACGGGGTTCAGGTCCGCGTCCGCGTCCGCCGCGGCAATCTGCTGGTCCACCACCAGGTGCAGCGTAATGCCCGTGGTGCCGTTCGGGTTGCTGACCGGCGCGTTGGCGAACGCCGTGATGACTCGGTTCAACGTGGCCTGGGTGGGCTGGAGGCCGGGGTAGTAGTCCAACTCCACGAAGACGTCCTTCTTGCGCGCGTTCGACCCGAGCGCGGCCAGGTCGATACCACCGAAGCCGAACGTCTCCGCGTAGTCGCTCAGGCGGTCCCCGTCCGTGTCGGTGCTGTTGGGATTGGTGCCCAGGACCATCTCGACGATGTCGCAGATGCCATCCTTGTCCGTGTCCAGCGAGGTGAGCAGGCACCCAACCGGGAGCGGCAGGGGCACGGCGTCCGCGGTCGCCAGCTCCTGGTCAAGGGTGGCCATCTCGTCCTGCGGCATCTCGGCGACACCACAACCACTCATCCCAAGGACCAATGACACTGACAGCAGACTTTTCCGAAACAGATTCATACACATCCTTTGTACTGCGAGGAGCTACATCGCGTCGCGCAACGCCCTCTATACGAATTTCATTTAATTTTCGATTTACCTTTTTCTCCGCTCCAGACTAATCCTTGCAAGTTGGGACGATAGGAATTGGGCAGGTGCGGACGACCCCACCAGTGCCTTGAATTGAACGAGCGTCGGCCCCCTGGGGAGGATTTACCCTGGGGCCCTCCCGCTGTCGGAATGCGGCGCATCGCGCGGCGTCCGCGGAGCGAGGGAAGCATGTCGACACGAGAGACGAAACCAGACGAGTCACGCGGGTCGCGCAAGGACTTCAGCGAGGCCGCGTGCAAGCAGCGCGGCAACCAGGTGTTGCAGCGCACCACGCGCTCTCGCTCCGCGCCGGAGCTGTTCGGTCCCGCGGACCAGCTCCAGGCGCCGGGCTTCCTCACGGCCTTCGTCCCGCTGGAGCCACAGCCGGAGGCTTCCTGGCGGCCGGGAATGGGCGTCATCCCCTTCGACGGCGGCGCGACGTTCCGCGTCTGGGCGCCCCATGCGCAGCGGGTGCAGGTGGTGGGCGACTTCAGCCACTGGCACGCGGTGGAGCTGGCGCGCGAGCCCTCCGGCAACTTCTCCCGCGACATCCCAGGCGCGGGCCACGGCCAGCAGTACCAGTTCGTCGTCCAGGGCCGCTACGGCGACTGGCGCTGGCGCAATGACCCGCGCGCCGCGGACGTGACGAACTCCACGGGCAACAGCGTCATCCTGGACCATCGCGACTTCGTCTGGCGCTACGACGGCCACTTCCAGATGCCGGACTTCCGCGAGGCCGTCATCTACGAGCTGCACATCGGCACGTTCAACGACGCGCCCGGCTGGGGGCCCGGCCACTGGCTGAGCGCCATCGACAAGCTCGACTATCTGCGCGAGCTGGGCGTCAACGTGGTGGAGCTGATGCCCTCTGCCGAGTTCGCGGGGGACTTCTCCTGGGGCTACAACCCCACCTTCCCCTTCGCGCCGGAGAGCTCCTACGGCACGCCCAATGACTTGAAGCGCTTCGTGGACGAGGCGCACCGGCGTGGTCTCGGCGTCATCATGGACGTCGTCTACAACCACCTGGGGCCCAGCGACTTGCCACACTGGGACTTCGACGGCGAGACGTTCGGCCGGGGCGGCGTGTACTTCTACGCGGACTGGCGCGCGAGCACACCCTGGGGTGACACCCGTCCGGACTACGGCCGCGCCGAGGTGCGCGACTACCTGCGCGACAACGCGCTGATGTGGCTGCGCGAGTACCACATGGATGGCCTGCGCCTGGATGCGACGAAGGAGATTCGCACCGCCAGCGGCGTGGACAACCCGGCGGGCTGGGAGCTGCTGCGCTCCATCACCGAGACGGTGAAGCGCGAGTTCCCCTGGAAGCTGCTCATCGCGGAGGACATGGCGGCCGACCCCGCCGTCACACATCCACAAGGAGCGGGCTTCGACGCGCAGTGGGACGCGGCCTTCGTGCACCCGGTGCGCGCCGCGCTCATCGCACCCTTCGACGAGGGGCGGGATTTGAACGCCGTCCGTGACGCGCTGTACTTCAACTACAACGGCGCGGCCACCCAGCGGGTCATCTTCACGGAGAGCCACGACGAGGTGGCCAACGGGCGCAGCCGGCTGCCCACGGAGGTGTCGCCCTACAACCCGGGCGACCTGCTCGCGAAGAAGAAGGCGCTGCTGGGCGCGGTGCTGACGCTGACGGCGCCGGGCATCCCCATGCTCTTCATGGGGCAGGAGTTCCTGGAGGATGGCCACTTCGATGATGGAGATCCGCTCGACTGGAACAAGCCGGGCTGGTTCGGCGGCATCCTCCAGGCGCACCGGGACCTCATCCGCCTGCGCCGCAACTGGCACGACACGAGCGCGGGCCTGCGCGGCGACCACGTCCACGTCTTCCACCTGAACCACGTGGACAAGGTGATGGCGTTCCACCGCTGGGAGCACGGCGGACCCGGCGATGACGTGGTCGTCATCGTGAACCTGGGGCACCGCGCCTTCACGGGGTACGAGCTGGGCCTGCCTTCGGACGGGCTGTGGCGGGTGCGCTTCAATGGAGACTGGCGCGGCTACTCGCCGGACTTCGGAGACACCGCCGTGCACGATGTCTGGGGGGAATGGGGCGGACGGGACGGGCTGCCCGCGCGCGGCGCGCTCTCACTGGGGGCCTACAGCGCGGTCATCCTGTCTAGGAATCGCTGGTAGGCTGGCGTCCCATGCACTTCCGTCATCTTGGTCGCAGCGGTCTGGCCGTCAGTGAGATTTCGTTCGGCAACTGGCTCACGCACGGCTCCCAGGTGGAAGAGGACGCCGCGCTGGCCTGCGTGAAGGCCGCGCAGGACGTCGGCATCACCACCTTCGACACGGCGGACGTCTACGCCGGCACCCGCGCGGAGTCCGTGCTCGGCCGCGCGCTGAAGGGCCAGCGTCGCGCGGGCTATGAGCTGTTCACCAAGGTGTTCTGGCCCACCGGTCCCGGGAAGAACGACTGGGGCCTGTCGCGCAAGCACATCATGGAGTCCATCCACGGCTCCCTGAGCCGCCTCCAGACGGACTACGTGGACCTGTACCAGGCCCACCGCTTCGACACGGCGACGCCGCTGGAGGAGACGATGGTCGCCTTCGCGGACATCGTCCGTCAGGGCAAGGCCCACTACATCGGCGTCTCCGAGTGGACCGCCGACCAGATTCGCCAGGGAGCCGCGCTCGCCCGCGAGCTGCGCATCCCCTTCGTCTCCAGTCAGCCCCAGTACTCCATGCTCTGGCGCGTCATCGAGGAGCAGGTCATCCCCGCGTCGCTCGAGGAAGGCCTGGGTCAGATTGTCTGGTCCCCCATGGCCATGGGCGTGCTCACCGGAAAGTACCTCCCCGGCCAGCCTCCTCCGGCGGGCAGCCGCGCCACGGACCCCACCGGCTCGCGCTTCATCGCCCGCTTCATGAAGGACGACGTGCTCACCCGCGTGCAGCAATTGCGTCCGCTGGCCCAGCAGGCGGGGCTCACCATGGCGCAGCTCGCCGTCGCGTGGGTGCTCCAGAACAAGGGCGTCTCCTCCGCCATCATCGGCGCCTCCCGCCCGGAGCAGGTCCACGACACCGCGAAGGCCGCCGGCGTGAAGCTGGAGGCGGAGTTGATGCGCCGCATCGACGAGGTGCTCGGCCCCGTCGTCGAGCGCAACCCCGCCCTCACCGAAGTGCCCGACCGGAAGATTTGAAGCACGGCTGTCGCGCGACAAGCCACTGACGCCGGAGCGCGAGGACGAGCAGGTCGGTGCGCTTCGGTTCAACGACCTCCCGCGCCGCCCTATACTCGCTCCAGGCTCTTCCTCTGGAGGTGGCGTGTGCGTTGGTTCGTAATCACCGCGGTGCTGTTCGCGTCGAGTGCTTCCGCCCAGTCTCCTGAATGCAAGTCGGCGAAGAAGGAGCTCGCGGAGCGGGAGGAACAGCTCACCACCTTGAAGAAGGCGCGCAAGGACATGCGCGACGTGGTGCTCACCGCGAAGAAGGGGCGCGCGCACAGCCGCGCCCTGGACTCGCTGGAGAAGGCGGATGACGCCATGGAGGACGCCGTCAAGCGGGCGACGGCGGAGCAGACCCAGCGAGACAAGCTGACCAAGGAGATCTGCAAGTAGCCGTCGCGCCGGCCAGGCGGCGTGAGCACCTCACGCCGTCTTCAGCCACGCACGGCGGTCGCCGGGTCCACGAGGCCCAGGTGTGTCGTCATCCCGCCGAGAGATACACGTTGAAGTCCAGCGCGTCGGCCACGTCGGGCACATCCACGCGGGCATCATCCAGCCAGTCCGACAGCGCCTCGCGCCCGTCACCGTCATCGTCGATATCGGAGATGTCCGTGTTCCCCTCGGCGATGGCGTGCAGCAATCCCTCCAGGCTGGAGGAGATGGTGCGCGACTCACCCTCCGAGCCGAGCAGCACCACCGCCCAAGGCGCCTCCGCGTCGAAGCGGAGCAGCGCCAGCAACGAGCCATCCGGCAGGTTCAGGAAACAGAACGCGTCCCGCTGGAGCCGCTCGGCGACCTTCGGGTTCCACTCCTGGGGCACGGCGGTCGCGATGAGCTCGAAGTCGCCAAGGCTCCCGTAGGTTTGCGTGCCGAGCCACTTCCCGAAGTCCACCAGCAGCGGGGGAAGCGAGTGACCTGCGGGGGCGGTGTCGAGTCGAACGGTGTATCGAGCCATGAGGCCGCACGGTACTCCGAGTCTCGAGCGCTCAAGTTCCTGATGTTTCCGAGGTACGGAATCCCCTTGAGGCTTCGCTCGGGGATGGCGCATCGTCTCCGGCAATGGAACAGCCATCTTCCCAGAGCACCTCGGGGTCCCCACCCGTCAACAAGTACTCCAGCACGCAAGTGCTCCTCTTCATCGCGGGCACGCTCTTCGTTGGCATCGGACTGGGTGTGGTGAGCGTGGGCCTCAAGAAGGGGGGCTTCCTGACGACCACGGATGTGGGCGGCCTCGCGGAGCTGGCGTCCATCCAGGAGCAGCTCCGGCCACTCGAGGCCTGCGAAATCACCTACAACACGCGCGACAAGCGGGGTCACCGGAAGCACCCCGACACGGTCTTCACGAGGACCTGCACGGCGGGCGATTTCATGTCCGTCACCATCCGCGTCCCGTCGACCTGGAGCAACGTCGGCTTCGAGATGACCCGAGGCTCCATGTCCGAGCCCTGGGAAGTCCTGGTCGAGAAGGACGAGGTGCCCTTCCCCGAACTCAAGGCCGCGCTCTACCACTTCGCCCCGCTCATCGCCGCGCAGTACCCCGATGGACTCCGTGAACGGCGCGAGCGCTCGAACGCGTACGAACACGAGCGCAGGGAGCGCGAGCGCGCGGAAGAGGAGCGCAAGAAGGGAGCGAAGAACACCTATCCGGAGTGACGCTCCCCGCCCGCGTCCCTCAGCTCAACGCGGGCACTTCGGATGCGCCGCGGCGTGCAGCCGCTGGTACTCGGGATGCGTGAGCTCTCCCGCGAAGAGCGTCATCGCGACTTCGCCCCAGGTGCCGGCCCAGTCATAGGGCATCACGAGCGGGTCGTAGTGCACGCCCGGCGGCGGGGGCGGCGGCGACATCATGAGATAGGCATCGCCGAGCCGATGCGGCGGCAGCTCCCGCGCGAGGACTCGACGCTGCAGCTCGTCGAAGGAGATGTCGCCGCGCTTGTACGCGGAGGCATCGACCAGCGCGGCGGAGTAGTCCGCGCTGTCCTCCGGAATCCGAGGGTCCCTCGATGGCCCGCCACGCGGCGGCGGCATGCCGGGGGGCCTCGGCGGTGGCTTCGTCATATGCGCTCCTGATGTCGGGAAGCCGAACTGTCCCTCAGCCGCGCGGATTCCTCCAGCCCCGCTTCTCCAGCACCCGCACGTTGGGGACCTCCGCGAGCGTGGCCAGGTAGTCCGACAGCGCCGGCAGCTCGGCGTCATCCTCCTGTCCCTCGAAGGGCCGCACGTAGATGGCATTGCCATAGTTGTGCAGACACTTCGCGGGGGTGTCGTCGACGATGAGCATGCGCTCCAGCCGGAACCCCAAACGCTTCAGCTTGCTGAGCTTCTTCGCATATTCGTAGTGCGAAGCCGAGTCCATGCCGCCCTCCTCCAGCCTCCGCGCATGGTCCACGGTGAAGGTGCACCGGCCGCGGCCCCAGACCAACTCGGGGCGACGCTCCGGCGGGAAGAGGTGCTGGACGATGGCCTCGACGTAGCGCTCCGACGCGGACGACCAGACGGCGAGGCGGAACCGTGCCGCGCACTCGGCGAGGAACCGTTCCACGTGGGGCCGCAGGTAGACGTGGAAGCCGAACACGCGGAGGTCCGCGGGGCGCTCCAAGGGCGACTCGCGGGCGTGAATCAGCGTCTCGTCCAGGTCCAGCACCAGGAGCAGCTTGTCCGAGTCCATGCGGGTCATCGCTCGTCTGTCTGCGGGGGCACCACTTCACCAGTGGACACATGCCAGGGACGCGTCCCTTCCTCCACTGCTGACTCCTCCACGCATGCCGTGTTGCCCCGCGCACAACGCTCCGCGAGTCCAATGGGCGGCACGCGCTCCAGGGCCAATACCTGTCTGCTTCACCCCTCTCCCCACCCCCGTGAGGAACCCCATGCACCTGCGTGTCTTGTGGACGACCCTGACCTGCACCACCCTTTTGTCCATCGCGGGAACAGCCTGGGCCCAGGACGCCGCGCAAGGTCCACGGACAGCGCCTCCCAACGTGTCAGCGTTCGACCCGGCCTTCCCAGGCCAGACGCGCGCGCCCGCCGTGCAGTCCCAGACGCAGTACCAGGTCACCGAAATCGCCGGCGGCTTCAACTACCCCTGGTCCGTCGCCTTCCTGCCGGACCAGCGCATGCTCGTGACGGAGAAGCCCACCGGGAAGCTCTTCATCGTCACGCCCCAGGGCGTGAAGTCCGCGCCCGTCGAAGGGCTGCCTCCCGTGGACGGCCGCGAGCAGGGAGGACTGCTCGACGTGGAGGTCGACCCCGACTTCGCCACCAACGGCCTCATCTACTGGACCTATTACGAGCCACGCGAAGGCGGCAACGGGCTCGCGGTGGGACGCGGGAGGCTCAGGGACGGCCCGCAGCCACGCATCGAAGCGCTCCGAATCATCTTCCGCATGAAGCCCACGCTGGACTCGCGGTGGCACGCGGGAGGCCGCCTCGTGTTCGCCAACGACGGCACCCTCTTCGTCACCCTGGGCGAGCGCTCCATCCTCACCGGCCGCGTCCAGGCCCGACAGCTCAACAGCCACTTCGGCAAGATTGTCCGCATCCACACCGACGGCACCGTGCCCGCCAACAACCCCTTCGTGGACAACCCCGCGGCGCGCCCGGAAATCTACTCGCGGGGCCACCGCAACGTCCTCGCCGCCGCGCTCGACGGCCAGGGCCGGCTCTGGGAAGTGGAGATGGGGCCACTGGGCGGCGATGAGCTGAACCTCGTCGAGCCGGGCAACGACTACGGCTGGCCCACCATCGGCTACGGCAAGGAGTACTCCGGCGCGCCCATCCACGAGAGCTCCCAGGGCCCGGGCATGGAGCAGCCTGTCTACTACTGGGACCCCGTGATTTCCCCGTCTGGGTTGACCATCTACTCGGGGAACCTCTTTCCTGAATGGAAGGGCAACTTCTTCATCGGCGGCCTGTCCAGCCACGCCCTTATCCGACTCGTCTTGAAGAACGACCGAGTCATCGGAGAGGAGCGCTTGAAGCCGGCGGGGAACGCTCGGGTCCGCGACGTCGTCCAAGGCCCCGAGGGCGCGCTCTACCTGCTCACCGACGCGCCGAACGGCCGACTGCTCAAGGTCACCCCGCGCGCTGGCGCACCGCTCTGAGCCACGGGGCCAGGAGCGGCGCGAGCACCCTCGCGTGGAGCCACCCGGAACGAAGGCGGACGGCCGGGCGACAAATGTGTTTCCAGTCGGTGCCAGATGGCGCGGGAAGCGGACAAACAGGCTGATCCATTTGACTTTCCGGGCCGACGGAACAAGAGATGGGCGCACGAGTTGGCAACCGGGTTACCGACACCCGTCACCCACTTCCCCCCAGGCTTCCCTTCATGACGCTTTCCCTCCTCCTGGCCCAGACAGGGCAACCCGAGCTCGGCTGGCTCAGCAGCAAGCTGCTCGGCGTCACGCTCACCTCCGCCGAGTGGGTCCTCTGGATTCTGGTCGTCCTCTCCGTGCTCTCCATCGCCATCATGCTGGAGCGCACGGTGTACTTCGCCCGCAACCGCCTGCCGAACTCGGAGGCGCTCGCGGTGCAGTTGGCGCGCGGTGACTTCGAGGCGGCGCGCAAGGCCGTGCAGGGCCGCACGGGCATGGAGGCCGCCATCATCCGCGAGGCGCTCGCCTCCGCCCCGCAGGGCGCGGACACCGTGGAGCAGGTGATTGCGTCCACCATGTCCCGCGAGCGTCCCCAGTACGAGCGCTTCCTGTCCTTCCTCGGCACGCTGGGCAACAACGCCCCGTTCATCGGCCTGTTCGGCACGGTGCTCGGCATCATCAAGGCGTTCCATGACCTGGGCTCCGCCAACGTGAAGGGCGCGGCGATTCAGCAGACCGTCATGGGCGGCATCTCGGAGGCGCTCGTCGCCACCGCGGTGGGCCTGGCCGTCGCGATTCCGGCCGTCGTCGCCTTCAACATCTTCAACCGTCAGCTCAAGACGCTCACCAGCCGCGCCAACGCCCTGGGCTACGCGCTGGTGGGCAGCATGCGCGCCGAGGGCCGCACGCCCGACACGGCCGCTCGCGCCGCGGAGGGCCGCTAGCCCATGGCCGGAGGCGCACAGCAGGACGACGAGGAAATCACCGGCATCAACGTCACCCCGCTGGTGGACATCGTGCTGGTGCTGCTCATCATCTTCATGGTGACGGCCAACTTCATCGTCCGCGAGACGGTGGAGGTGGACCTGCCCCGCGCGGCCAACGGCGGCGAGACGGTGCAGGGGCTCGTCAACGTGGTGCTCGACAAGGAGGGCAAGCTCTACTTCGACGGCGCCCCGGTGAATGAGACCGACCTCAGGGCGAAGGTGGCCGAGGCCATCGCCAAGGACAAGGACACCCGCGCCATCATCAGCGCCGACCAGAGCATCGCGTACGGACAGGTGATGCGGCTCATCGACACGGTGAAGGGCCAGGGCATCGCCAAGTTCGCGCTCAACATCGAGAAGGACGTGGCCCCCGCGGCCGCGCCCGCCACACCCTGACGCAAGGCCCAGCGCATGAGCCAGGCGGCCGTCGACACCTCCCCTCCCCTGTTCCCCCGCCGTGAGCGCTCGCTCATGGTGGTGGGCATCTTCCTCCTCGTGTCGCTGGTGCTGCACGGCGTGGGGTTCTGGTACCTGAACCTCATGGCCGAGCGCCCGCGCCCCGTCGTCCAGCGCCCGGTGGAGCTGGTCATGGTGGAGGTCCAGAAGCCGCCTCCTCCGCCTCCTCCCGAGGAGAAGAAGGAAGAGCCCAAGCCGCCGCCGCCCAAGCCCAAGGCGGTGAAGCCCCCGCCCATCAAGGTGGCGGAGGTCCCCAAGCCGCAAGCGCCTCCGCCGGAGCAGCTGCCGCCTCCCCCCAACGAGCCGCCGCCCACGCCCCAGGCCAAGCCGCCGCCGCTCGTGGTGGGCATGACGATGTCCTCCACCACCAGCGCGGGCTCGTTCGCCGCGCCCGTGGGCAACACGGCCTACGGCAAGGCGGATGGCATCGCGAAGGACCCCAAGGACGTGAAGGGCTACTCCGCGCCCAAGTACACGCCCATCTACCAGGTGGACTCCGAGCCCACCGTGGCCTCCGAGGTGAAGGTCCCCTACCCGGAAGAGGCCCGCCGCGCCGGCATCGAGGGCACGGTGACGCTGTCCATCACCATCGACAACGAGGGCCGCGTCGTCGCCGCCAAGGTGCTCTCCGGCCCCGGCTACGGCCTCAATGAAGCGGCGCGAGACGCCATCAAACGCTTCCGCTTCAAGCCCGCCATCAAGAAGGGCGAGGCCGTCTCCACGGAGATGAAGTACTCGTACACGTTCCTCTTGGACTGAGGCACGCCGGGCCCCGCCTCCACTCCGGGAGGGCTGGGGCCCGCGCGCGTGTCACTGCGGACGCAGCGCCCGGCGCATGATGTCGCGCAGCGCGCGCAGGTCATCATCCGACAGCGCGGCGATGAGCTCCGGTGGCTCCGCCAACCGCTCCAGGAGCCGCTCCCGCAGCGCCACGCCCGGCTCCGTCAGCACCAGCATCTTCACGCGCCGGTCCTGCTCGCTGCTGCGCCGCTCCACCAGGCCCCGCGCCTCCATGCGGTCCACCAGCCCGGTGACGTTGGACGCGTCACACGACAGGTAGTTGGCCAGCGTGCTCATCGCCAGCGGGCCCTCGCCGAGCTGACGCACCACGTGCGCCTGCACCGGGGACAGCTCGAACTCGGCCGCCAGCGCCGGGAAGTTCCTCATGTGGGCGTGCATCAGCTCGAACAGCAGCGTCCACGCCTGCTTGGGCAGGTCCCCCGGCTCGTCCTCCCGGGCCTCCGGCCCGGAGTGCGGTGACTTGCCCCGTCGCTCCAGATTCTCGCTGCTTCCACTCATGTCACTCATGGTAATTCACCCCGGACACCTAAACAATTGACTTCATCAACTATTGAGGGTTACTACATTCCGGAGCTTCCAAAATCTAACGACATGGCCTATGTGGGGCCGACCCGAAACAGGACCGTGGAAGAAGCCAATGCGGCGGCGGAAGACCTTCATAAGAGCCGGGGCGGCCCTTCGCGCTGAATTCCTGACGTTCATGACGCGCCTGGGCACAACGCCTGGAGCGCGGACCCAAGACACAACCCGTAGTTGGTCCATCTAGGACCCATGGGGCTCGCGCCGGCGCGGACCCCACGAGGAGGCAGAGGCGGTTATGAGCTCACTTCTGGCGTTGACCCTGGCGGCCACCCTGGCCGCGGCACCGCCCCCCGTGTTGACCCTGGAAGACGCACTCATCCAGGCGCGTAAAGAGAACCTGGACCTGAAGGCGGCGCAGGCGCGGCTGCGTCAGGCGGACACGGCGTCGCGCAAGGCGTGGGCGGGCTATCTGCCCACCATCGCCGTGGGCGCGGCCATCGTCCGCAACTCCAACGCGGCCGTCATCCCTCCCGGCCCGCTGGGTCCCGAGCCCGTGGTCATCCAGCCCCTGGTGCAGCGGCAGTTCCAGGCGGAGCTGCGCCAGGCCATCATCGCGCCCCAGCTGTGGGCGGGCATCCAGGCGGCCTACAAGAGCGAGACGGTCGCCGCGCTCAACGTGGAGCAGGCGCGCCGCGAAATCCTCTTCGGCGTGGCGCAGGCGTACTACGGCGCCACGGCGCAGGCACAGGCCGTGACGGTGCAGGAGCGGCTGGTGGAGCTCAACGGCGCTCGCGCGAAGGACACCAAGGTCCGCTTCGACGCCGGCACGGTGACGCGCGTGGCGCTCTTGCGCGCCGAGCAGGACCTGTCCCGCGCGGAGCAGGACCTCATCCGCGCCCGCAACGCGCTGGCGTCCGCGAAGCTGGTGCTGGCCACGCTGCTGGCGCTGGACAGCGCGGACTTCGAGGTGGCTCCGCCGCCCGAGCCGCAGGTGCCGGTGAAGACGGATTCGGACATCCTCGTGCAGCGCTCGCTGGAGCAGCGCGCGGACGTGGCCGCGGCCCGTGAGACGACGGAGCTGGCGCGCATCAACAAGCGCGGCGTGTGGTTCAGCTACCTGCCCACCGTGGGGCTCACCGGCACCTACCGCGTCGCCAACGCCGCGGGCTTCGCCGGCCGCGCGGACATCTGGCTCATCACCCTGGGCGCCAACTGGACGCTGTGGGATGGCGGTCTGCGCGAGGCCAACCTCACGGAGGCGTCCGCGCGAATCGTCGAGGCCCAGGCCAACGCCCGCAAGGCGGAGCTGACGGCGCGCGAGGAAGTGAAGCGCTCGCAGCTGGATTTGGAGAGCGCCCTGGCCAACCGCCTCAAGGCGGAGCAGACGGTGGAGCTGGCGCGCGAGTCCCAGCGCCTCACCGACGTCTCCTTCAAGGCTGGCGTGGCCACGTACCTGGAAGTGGCGGACGCGAACACCGCGCTGACCAACGCGGAGATCGGCCTGGTGAGCGAGCGCCTCCAGGCCTCGGTCGCCGCGCTGCGCCTCTTGCGCTCGGTGGGTGCGTTCGAGGCCCGCTCGCTCGACTCCGATTTGAAGGATGAGACGGCGGTGCCGCCCACCGTGCAGCCCCTGCCCGGCGCGACGGAGCAGAACCCCGCGGGGATGCAGGTGCCGCCGGACGCGCAGCTCGAGCAGCAGAAGCAGCCCGTGGAGCAGCCGTAAGGTTTCACCGTCCGGCGCCTGAACCCCAGGCGCCGGACCGACCGCCTCCTGGGGCGGTGGTGTGAGCCCCGCTTGTGAGGCTCCGTCACCGACCCCACCCTCGGAAGGAAGACAGCAGCACCCCTTTCTCCGAGGAGGTCATCATGGCGCAAGGACCGTGGGGCAACTGCAAGAGTTGTCGCTACTTCGCCAGCGGCAACGCCAATCCCAGTGACAACGAAACACAACGCTGCATGCAGGCGGACCTGAGTGCTTACGACCTGAAGGTCTCTGGCGCCAGCGGCTGCAATGCGTTCGAGGCCCGCACCGGCGTCGCACCCCAGCAGCAGCAGGAACCCGTCCAACCGGCGCACTGACACCGGCCAGCGGTTCCCGTCGAGACTTCGTGGAGCACGAGACTCCACGAAGCAAGACGGCCCGTCAGGCCGTGACTTCAGCCGCCGCCAATCGCCCCACCCCTGGCAGGAAGCGACCCACCCGCGCCGCGTACTCGCGATACGCCGGGCCGTGCAGCCGCGCGAGGTGCTCCTCCTCCAGCCTGACTTGAAGAGACACGAGCAGCACGTAGTCGGCGCACGCCATCCACGTCCACGCGCTCGGCGTCACGCAGGCCATCCCCACCACCACCCACAACATGCCCGCGAAGATGGGATTGCGGACGACGGAGAACAGGCCGTCCGTCACCAGCGCCGTGGGCTCCCGGTCGATGCCGACGCGCCACGAGGCGCCCATCTGCACCTGGGCCACCAGCACGAGGACGAGCCCCGCGGCCATCATGGCCCAGCCCAGCCAGCGGAGGGCGTCCGGCACCGGCCACACGCCGAGCGACTCCGGGCCCAGCGCCGCGTACAGCGCGCTCCAGGCCGTCAGCCCGAGGATGAACAGGCCCATGCACACGCCGATGACGCGCTGGAAGGGATTGGCGCGGCGGTGGAGCACGAAGGCCGCGCGGCCCGTGCGGCGGCTCAGCCGCGCGGTGGGCAGCACCAGGGCGAAGAGGAGGAAGGCGACGGCGCTGACGGGCAGCGCGAGGCGGTGGAGGGATTCGGCGTCCATGGGAGTCCTCGACGAAGGGGGCGAGCACCCGCCCGCCCCTGATGCCAGGGCTGACGCTCGGACTCCGGGCGGCATTACACCGACAATTCGTCAGGGACTTCCGGTGACGCGGGGGCGGCCCGGCTCGCAGGCGCAGTCCACACAGCCGTGGGTGCAGCAGGTGCCGCACAGCTCGATGAGGCGACGGCCCAGGGCCTGCCGGGCGCGGTGCAGGCGGACGGCGGCGTTGTTCGCGGTGAGGCCTTCCTCGCGGGCGAACGTCGTCACGCTGGTGCCCTCCAGGTCCACGCGGCGGATGGCGGCCGAGTACTCGGGCTTGAGCGTGTCCGTCAGCCCCGCCACGCACGCGCACACGGAGGACTCCAGGTCCTCGGTGTCCTCCGTCGAGCGGGGGGCCTCCACGTCCTCGACGGCCAGGGCGCGCTCCTCGCGGCGGGCGCGGCGGTGGCGGTCCACCAGCACGTTGCGCAGCAGCCGGTAGAACCAGGCCACCGCGCTCTCCTCGTCGCGTAGGCCCTCGCCCTTTTCCAGCCCCTTCACCAGGGCGAGCTGGAGGACCTCCTCGGCCTCCTCGGGGCTGCCCACGCGCGGCGCGAGGAACGCGAGGAAGCGGCGACGCTGGGCCACCAGGCTCTCCACGACGCGCGCGTCCAGGCTCATGCGGTCCTCAGCCCACCGCCTCGCGGGCGAGCGTCACGGGCACCTCGTCCTCGGTGGTGGCGCGCGACTGGTGGAAGTAGATGCGCTCCATCAGCCGGCGCTGGTGGACGAGCGGCTTGTCATAGCGGTCCAGGCGCATGCCCTTGTGGCTGTAGGGCGTGCCCGCGACGGTGGGGATGAAGCGCGCGTCGTCGATGACCTCCCAGCGCGTCAGCTCCAGGGCCACGCGGGCCGCCACCGGGAGGAAGGGGGTGAGCAGCGGCTGCACGCAGCGCAGGAAGGAGAAGACGTGCAGGCGCGTCGTCTTCGCCGTCTCCGGCACGAAGAAGATGTTGGCGCGGGTGATGAAGGGACGCTGCTTGCCGGAGGGGGTCTCCCAGCTCACGGTGTACTGGGTGTGCACCGGGTCGAAGCGCGTCACCCACTCGTTGCGGAACAAGTCACCGTCGCGCACGCCCAGGAGCTTCATGAGCGCGGCGGGCCGCTGAGGCGCGAGGTAGCGCACCTCCGTGTGGTCCTCGCGGTTGTGCGCCTCGAACTGAACCTGGCCCGCGTGGGGGTCATCCCAGCCCAGGCGGGTGTGGACGTAGGGCGTGTGCTCGTCCTCGCTGAAGTTGTCGAGCGCGACGTGCAGCGGTGCCTCGAAGAGGACGGAGAAGCTGCCGCCGAAGACATAGCCTTCGTTGGCGGGCAGCTCCGGCAGGGCGGACAGCGGCGTGTCGTGGTGGGCCAGCCACAAGTAGCCTCGGTGCTCGGCCACCTGGAAGCTCTGCACGTTGCAGTGACGCAGCTCCGGCTGGCTGGGGTTGGCGCCCTGGCCCCGCGAGTCGAAGCGCCAGCCATGGTACGGGCACTGGAGCCGACCATCCGGGCGCACGCGGCCCTTCGAGAGGGGCGCGAAGCGGTGGGGACACGCATCCGCGAGCGCGGCGGGGCGCCCCTCCGCGTCCCGGAACAGGGCGTAGGCGCGACCGGCCACCTCCACCCGTACGGGTTTCTTGCGGAGCGAGGCGGCGGGGAGCACGGGATGGAAGTGACGGAGGACGTCGGGCAGTGGCTCCATACTTTCCAAGTATAGCGAGCGACTCAGGACAGGGGAGGAAGGTGCTCCAGCAACCGGCGCAGGTCGGGCTGGAGTTCGTCCGGTGTTTCACGGGCGAGGTCCTCCACGGGGTGAGTGCCCCAGGTGACACCGTAGGTGCGGAGGCCGGCGGCCTTGCCCGCGCGGAGGTCCAGGGAGGTATCGCCGACCATCCACAGGCCCTGGGTGCCCAGGGCGGCGAGGGCGCGGAGGAGGACATCGGGGGCGGGCTTGTGAGGGAAGTCATCCGTGCCCTGGACGTGGTGCAGCACCTCGCCCAGGCCCATGGCGTCGACGAAGCGGCGGGCCATGGGGCTCTTCTTGGTGGTGGCCACGGCGAGCAGGTAGCCGCGCTCGCGCAGGGTGCGGAGCAGTTCGAGGACGCCGGGGTATGGGCGGGAGCGCTTGTGGAAGTTCAGCGGGTAGTGCTCGCGATAGGAGGCGCACAGCGCGGGCACGTGCTGGGGCGCGAACTCCGCGTACATGATGTCGAGCGGCAGGCCGATGAGGGCGCGCACCTGCGCGTAGGTGGGTGCCTGGAGGCCATTCGCTGGGAAGGCGTACAGGAAGCTGTCGATGATGTCCGGCAGCGAGTCCACCAGCGTGCCGTCGAGGTCGAAGAGGATTCCACGGGAGTCAGCGCGGCTCATGCGCTCAGCATACAGGGTGTCCTCCTCAAGGCGGGTTCAGCCCACCAGCCCGGGTGCGGGAGGGGGGAGTTCATCCCAATAGCGCAGCTCGGGATAGACATCCCTCAGTTGATACCGGCTGCTCCGGACGTGATAAAAAAGGAAGCTCTTCAAGTAATACTCCACATGGGCGCGAAGTTCAGGTGGGCCGGAGGACGCGGCCTCCAGGATGGCCTGGTAACTCCTCAACGTCGTGTCGACGGTCTCCTTGAAGACATCCAGGAAGGGGCGCTTCTGCACCGCGGATTGCCTGAATAGATAGCTGTTCTCGAAGTCCGCCGGAGCCAGCGCCTCTTTGTAGAAAGAGAAAACGTCGTTCGCCAGCCCGATGAAGTCCCGCCCGGCTTCGATGGTATCCACCCAGAACATCGGGTTACGAGAGAAGCTCAGGCGCTCGTCGATGAACTGGAGCGTGATGTACCAGAATTCGCCGAACCCATTCTGGTCGCGGATGTACCGGGCGCTGTGGGCGGTGCGCTCCGCGCCTGCCTGGACCACCATCACCTCAAAGAGAAATCCGACGTAGGCCCGGTAGAATAGACTTTTGAAGAGAGCGAGGAACTCCGTATCGCAATAGTGGCCTATTTCGGCGAAGGCGTGGTCGATGTAGTCGGTCAACGGCGAGGGTTGATGGGCCACTCCGCTCGCGTGCTTGAGAACAAGGAAGCTCAAGTCTCGTTCATACTCGGACTCGAGGTCGGTCGATAACACGATGCTCCAGATACGGCTGAGGGCCAGCCCCAGTGCGGGGTCTTTGACGGGGACCATGATGTGGCGCATGAAGACCATGGCCTGGGTGAATTGCTCACTGATGTCCAAGCCCCGGGCCAGTGCGCCCTCTCGGATGACACGCGCCTCTCGCTCAATCTCAGCCACGTCGAAGGTCGGCTGGAAGGCGGGGACATCCTGAGGGAGCGGGTCTCCTGGCACGGGGCCGAGCAGCCTTATCAGTTTTCGTAATTCACCCGAGCGGACAGCACTCTCCGCTTCAGTCCGGAACTCCTGAATCTTGATTCGAGTCAGCCTGGGATGAAGCTCCGCCTCTAACATGTGTCGGTCTCCTGCCTCTCGGCCAATTTCTATTCAGCAAACCACTTCCTGCCCCAAGAAATTACAGACACTCCAGACAGCCCCCGCCGCCCACACGACGCATCCCGGCAGCCACCGTTCACGACTCAGACAGGAAACAACTCGACGGGCAGCGCCTGCGGCGCACGGACGAGGAAGGAGGGCGTCCACTCAATGTGCTCCGTCCACAGCTCCAGCCGGCCCACGCTGGAGACCATTTCCTCCAGGGCGACGCGCGCCTCCAGTCGAGCAAGCATCGCACCCAGGCAGAAGTGGGGGCCATGGCCGAAGGAGAGTTGCGGCGGACCCTCCCGCTCCAGGACGAAGCGGTCACCGTCGGGGAAGTACTTTTCGTCGCGCGACGCGGAGGCCAGCGACACCAGGACCAGGGCCCCCTGGGGCAGCGCCACGCCGGCCACCTTCACATCCTGGCGGCACAGGCGCATCGTGGTCATCAAACTGGGCTCATAGCGCAACGTCTCCTCGATGAAGCGAGGGATGAGTGCGCGATTCTCTCTGAGGCGGAGCAGCAACCCCGGGTTCATGGCAAACACCCGCACGCAATGGCAGAGCAGGCTGGTCGTCGTCTCCAGTCCCGCGGAGATCAGCAGGAAGAAGAAGCCCATCAGCTCCCGGTCCGTCAGCGCCTCCCCGTCCACCTCCACTCGGAGGAGATTGCTCACGATGTCATCCCCCAAGGACCGCCGCCGCTCGGCCAGGACGCCCTGGCAATACTGTTCCATCTCTCCGAGAGTGCGGCGGCACTGCTCCATCAGCGCGGTGTCCTCCGGACGGGCGGCGCCAATGGCGGCCATGCTGTGGGTCCAGCGCTTGAAGTGACGTTGCAGGGAGGGGTCCAACCCCAGGAACCAGCCGAGGACGGTGGCGGGCAGAGGCACGGCGAAGGCGTCCACGAAGTCCACCTTCCGCTCCTCCATC
Organism: Corallococcus terminator; assembly: GCF_049194865.1. Taxonomy (GTDB): domain Bacteria; phylum Myxococcota; class Myxococcia; order Myxococcales; family Myxococcaceae; genus Myxococcus; species Myxococcus terminator_A. Next base: position 201,932 of record NZ_JBLZWL010000104.1, read on the forward strand.
ATGCGGCGCACGAGTGCCTGGGTGACAGCACGGATGCGCGGATCCAACTGCGCCAGCGTCGCGGGGGTGAATGCACGGCTGACCAGCACCCGCAGGCGTCCGTGCTCTGGCGGGTCCTGGAAAATGAGGGAGTCCACGATGGGATTGGGGCGCCCGAGCGATGCAGGCTCCAGGCCCATCCGCAGCCCCTGCGACGAGAAGAGCTGGGGCGACTTGAGCACGTACTGGGCATCGTCAAAACGGGTGACCACCCACATGCCTCCCGGGTCCACCTGCACGATGGGTCCACTGCGCCGCAGCTCCGCCAGGTAGGGATGCGGGTTCTCAATGAACTCGGGAGTCAGAAGGTTGAGCCTGTTGCTCATCGGAGTACGACCTCCACGACCTCGGGTAGGTGATACGAAAAGCAGGGCGCCACCTGGTTTTCAGTCCATGGGCATCACATCCACCAAGCCGAGTCCGACCGGGCCATCCCAGCCGGGATTGAATCTCGCCAGAGCTGCGTGCGATGTCTTTGCCTTGGGGACTTCGAGAATACTCACGACCTGAAATCGAACAAGCCATGAATAGACACAAGCCAATCAGCACAGTTCAACTCTGAACACGCGGACTCGGCACCGCGAATTCGAGGCAATCATAGACGCCCGCACCCATGGCCCGCACCCAAACGCCCCTGCCAGCGACAGCGCATCAAGGACAGCCCTCGCGAAACCCACCGCGCCTTGCATTTACATTCGAGCTTCCTTTTTCCAAGCGTGAGCAGGAGTCGGCCGGGCTCACCAGCGAGGTGAGGAAAGGAAGACAAGCCGGTCGTGAGCCCGCACCACCCCGAGGGAAGCAGGTGCGGGCCAGCGAAACAGAGCATTTCCGCAGCGACCGCATGCGCCACAAACAATGGATGACAACCACGACCCCCACATGACAATGACTGACTCATTGGATGCTATAGTCACACCAACCCAATGCCTACAGAAGGAAGGACCCGACATGCGACTCGACATCTTCTCGGAGATGCAGCACCCGAAGGAACATTGGACCCAGCCGGACCATGAGCACCGGCTCATCCGTGAGACGCTGGAGCAGGCGCGGCTCGCGGATGAGATGGGCTACGGCGTCTGGTGGCAGGTGGAGCACCACACCGCGGTGGAGTTCAGCCACAGCTCCGCGCCCGAAATCATGCTCACCGCCATCGCGATGGGCACGAAGAACATCCACGTGGGCCACTCGGCCGCGCTCGCGCCCGCGCGCTTCAACCACCCCATCCGCATCGCCGAGCGCTCCGCGTTCATCGACCACCTGAGCGGCGGACGCTTCCAGCTCGGCATGGCCCGCAGCACCATTCCCGAGTGGCGCGTCTTCAACATCGACGCGGACTCCACCCGCTCGCAGATGCAGCAGGCCTTCGAGATGGTTCCGAAGATGTGGACGCAGGAGAAGTTCTCCTGGGACACGCCGGACTTCCGCATCAAGGACATCAGCGTCATCCCCAAGCCCCACCGCAAGCCGCACCCTCCCTTATGGCAGACGTGCACCAGCCTGGCGTCCTTCGAGCAGGCTGGACGCAATGGCGTGGGCGCGCTCGGTGTGACGATGCTTGCGTCTCCCGACCAGGTCGGGGAGATGATTCACATCTACCGCGAGGCTCTGAAGACGCGCTGTGAGCCCGTGGGCGAGTTCGTGAACGACCAGGTGGCCTTCTTCACCTTCGTGCACTGCGCGGACTCCGAGCGCGAGGCCATGGAGAACGGCGCCGCCCAGGCCGCAGCCTGGTACATCAACAACTCCTTCACCTTCTTCGAGCTCAAGGATTACTTCGTCAAGTCAGCCGCGGAGCTGGAGGCGCTCGCCAAGGACCCCGCCGGTGGCGGCCTCACGGGCCAGTACCTGCGCGGCAAGGACCCGAACGCCCCTGAGTCCAAGGCCCAGCGCATCCTCGGCCGCATCATGTCCGGCGAGGACGTACCGCACGAGCAGGTCTGGGAGGTCTTGAGCGCCCAGGACTCGCTCATCGTCGGCACCAAGGACCAGGTGCGGCATGGCCTCAAGCGCTACGAGTCGTTGGGCATCGACGCCCTCATGTCCTTCCACCAGGTGGGCGCCCTCTCGCACGAGGCCGTCCTCAAGAGCATCCGCCTCACCGGTGAGCTCATCCCCGAGTTCAAGACGCCCGCCCCTCCCTGAGCCCCTGGGGCAACGACGGCCCCACACACCCTTGCCTGTCTCCGATGTGATGGGCAAGGGCCCCTTCCCCGCTTCCCTGCCGCGCAGGTCCTGGCCCGTGAGGCCACAAGGTGAGAGTCCCCCGCTTCCGTGGACCCCCCCGATGTGATGGAAGGGTGTTCGATGTCGGAGAGCGAGAAGAAAAGACGGCAGCGGCGGAGCTTCAGCCCGGAGTTCAAGGCCGGGGCGGTGAAGCTGGTGCTGGAGGAGGGCAAGTCCGTCGCGGAGGTGGCGCGGGACTTGGACCTGACCGAGACGGCCTTCCGCAGGTGGGTGGAGCAGGCCAAGACGGACAAGTGCGGGAGAGCCGCTTCAGTGGACACCAACGAAGAGGCAGGTACGGTGTCCGACATGAAGGAAGTAAAGAAGCCACGACGCCTGCAACGTAGCTACACGGAGGAGGTCAAGGCCGGGGCAGTGAGGCTGCTGCTGGTGGAGGGCAAGTCCCTCACGCAGGTCACCCGCGACCTGGACCTGACGGGGTCGGCACTGCGGCTGTGGGTGAAGCAGACGAAGACGGACAGGGGCGAGGCAAGCCCGGCGCGTTGACGACAGCGGAACGCGAGAAGCTGGCCCGGTTGCTCGAGGAGCGCGGCATGTCGCGCAAGGGCGGTTGCCGGGACAACGCGGTAGCCGAGAGCTTCTTCTCCGCGCTGAAGCTGGAGCTCGTCTACACCACTCGCGTCAGTACAGGTGAGGAAGCGAAGCGAGCGTTGTTCGAGTACATGGAGGTGCTCTACAACCGGAAGCGGCGTCATTCCTCCCTGGGCTATGTCGGCCCTATCGAGTTCGAGCGAATGGCCACAACGAATAGGCTGGCAGCGTAGCCAACCTGTCGACGGAACCGGGCCACGCCCATCACGCTGAAAGGACGTGGCATGAACTTCCGAACTTTCAGCGCACTCCTCCAAGCCGTTGCCGTTGTCGTGGCTGGGTGCGCCACTTCTCAAGATATGCCTGAAACTCAGGAGGCGCCTGCGACCTACGCTTGGGCGCCTGTACGCCCACCCGCTGTGCCCGGAACGGGCCTCCCCACCCCCGGTCAGCCAGGGCAGGTTCGCCCCCAGCCCCTGCCAAGGAGCCCGAACAAGCGCGTGTTGCCGCCCACCCTGGAGCCGGGTCTTTGGGCCGGGGATGCTCCTCAATCCTCGAAGGAACCGGAGGCGAACCCCACAGCGGAGAAGTCCAGCGCGAACAGGAGGGACCCGCCTGCCCCGGTGATGGCGGAGCGCCGCCTGAAGTGCGACCCCATCCAGGTGCCGCACGCGGGCGAGGATGCCCCGCATAACGAGTGCGCAGACAAGTTTCCGCCGAACCGCTACCCCGGCAAAGACGTGCTCGTTGGCGGTAAGCGCTTTGATGCGCTGCAAGTCGGCGTGCGCGTGCTGTGGGAGATCAAGACCCATCGATTTGACACGTACAATGCCTTCATCCGGCGGATGACGATCCAAGAGGAACTGCCGTTGCTGCGGGAAGAACAGGATCTCGCGGCGGCATGTGGATATGGCTTCGTCGTTGGGGTGAGCACCCAAGCGCACAAAGACGCTCTGCTCGCCGAGGATCAGTCCCTCGATATCGTCGTCACGGGATGCATACGATGACCCCTCAAGATTCCCTCGTCCTCATCGTCTACGCACCAGCGCTCCTGGGTGACGACAGCCGCCCGCTCGCGGTCGTCCACGGCATCGAACGGGCGTTCCCCGGTGTGCGCTTGGAATGGGAGCTGACAAAGGCGGGGCGGCCCGTCGTATTGACGCAACGCGATCGATGGCTCGCTGAGGCGGCCTTGCGCGGGGACTTCCCGATGCTGTGTAACGGCGACGAGAGTTACCCGGTGACGGTTTATGGGTTACGGACCTCCGGACTCCAAGCGCCGGGCGGCCAGCCGTTGCTCGATATCCATGCAGAACTGCCGCTGGATGTGGTCGGCATCGCAGCAGCGGCGGATGTGCTGGAAGGCGTGGCGGAAGGGGCACGCGCGTTCTGGGGGTGTGCAACGCCGTACGCCGCCAAGGTGGACATCGCGTATCAGACAGCACCCACGCGGCAAGGGCCGCCGTCCCCACGCCGGGGGCTGCCTGCCCTGAAGCTCTTCAAGGATATCCGCGCGCCAGAGATTCCCTATTACCTCGGGTGGCTGAACTACTGGTCCGATGTTGCCGCTCGGGCTATCGGCTTCCCGGACCCCTCGCGTGACGCGGACCTGCTCTCTCTGGCGCGACGCACCGCGACGGGCGGGTGGATCGTTCGACTTACAGATACGCCGCTCGATCTCGACAACCCCACGCACCTGGATGCGCTCGTGCGTGCGTATGAGCGCTTCCCGGAGATTGGCGGGCGCGTATCTCCGCGCTGAGTCACCGGGCTAGAGCTGCAGTGCTTCGCGGTGGCGCCCTCCAGGCCGAGTTGGAGGTGTCGGACGCGGGCGCCTCGGGCCCAAGCTGGAGCTGTCGTACATGTTCGCCGTCTCCCCCCGTGACGGGACAGGCTGGGGCGCGGCGAACATGTACAAAATAGCTGCTGCGACGGATACGCCGTGTCAGGAGGCTCCAGACGTAGGCCCTCCCGGGCACCCGGCCTGGGAAGCGGACGGGTACCCGGGAGGCGGACGTCATCCTCGGCGTGTGTCACCCAACGAAGGTGGTTACTTCCGCGTGGCTCACGGAGTGTAGAGCACCGCCGTGTTGTAGACAGCCTCCGTGCTCATCCCTCCGGCAATGAGCACCTTGCCATTCTGGAGCAGGACAGGCTGTCCGTTGTACCGGGCGTGGGGCATGCTCACGGAGTACTGGGTAAGGCCAGTCGTGGGGTCGAACAGCTCGGTGGTAGCACTGATGGTTTCTGACCCGCCCGTCGCCATCAGTCGCCCCGAGGGCAGCATCAACTGGAACCCAGAACTACGACCATGCGTCCATCTGCCAACGACACTCTGGACGTTGAGCTGCGGGTCATACAGCACCAGCGAGACGCCGGACTGAAGCAGGACCTTGCCTGAAGGCAGGAGGTAAGCCTCTGGCCCGGACGCTCCCGTAAGCCCCGTAGCGGGTGTCCATGAGTCCGTTGCCACGTCGTAGAGTTCAGCCGCATAGCTACCTCCAGCAACCAGCACCTTGCCCGAGGGAAGCAAGGTGGAGCTGTGCCCCATTCGATTGAATGCCAACACCATACTCGCGACAGGCGTCCACGTGTTGGTCTCCGGGTCATACAGCTCCGGGATACGGGCCATGCTCTCCGAGCTATTTATCCCACCAATGACGAGCACCTTGCCTGAGGGCAGCAAAGTCGCGGTGTGGCCGCTGCGATCAAAGGTCATTGATGCCCCTGCGGTCCACGTGTTGGTCTGGGGGTCATAAAGGTCGACATCTCTCACCGCCGAAGCGAACAGCGTCGAGACAGAGCCACCCACCACCAACACCTTGCCCGAAGGCAACACGGTCATCGTGTGGCTGTAGCGCCCCCTCCGCAGGCCGCCAGCGGCGGTCCAGGCCCCCGTCTCCGGGTTGTAGAGTTCGGCGGACGCCAAAAACGTCGAACCGTAGTAGCCGCCAACCGCGAGCACCTTGCCCGAAGAAAGCAGGACGGCTCCAAATCGAACTCGTGCGCCGAGCATGCTGCCCGTGGCATCCCACCGCGCCACCGTGCCGCTGCCACAGTCCGGCCCGTTGACCACACTCACGCTGAACGTGTGCGCCACGGAGAAGCCCCGCGCGTTGGTCACCGTCGCCGTGACAGTCGGCGCGCTGCCCTGCGCCACACAGGCCGGAGCCGTCCAGCGGACCTCGCTGGACGTGAAGCCGTTCGTCGCCGTGCCCAGCGTTCCCACGCTCGAAGCCCAGCCGAACGTGAGCGCCGCACCATCTCCATCCTCGGCAAGCACTCGCAGCGTGACAGCCCCACCACCCGCCACAGTGCTCGCGGACTGGTTCGCCAGCACGATGCGCGGAGGAACACTCGGGCCGGTGCCCGGACCCACGCAGACGCGCAGCGTCCCCTGCCCCTTCCCACCCTTGGCATCCGACACCGTCACGTTGAGCGCGCAGTTGCCACACGGGTCTCCAGACGGCACCGCGCTCGGCGTGAAGGACGCCGACAACGACGTCGCCTGCGTCCAGGCACCCGCGCACACCGTGGCCCACTGGTAGGTCAGCGCGTCCCCATCCGCGTCCACCGCGTCCACCGTGACAGTCGTGCTCTGTCCCACCGGCACCGGCGAACGCGTCACCGTGATTCCCCGCACCGTCGGCGCCATGTTGAACGCGACGCTCACACTCGCCCCGCCCGAGTTCGGCCCACCGTCCGTCGACATCGTGCGGACATCGATGCGCAGGCTCGTCGCCGCGCCGCGTGAGTCCGTGACGGTCAACGTCAGCGCGAACTCCCCGGAGACCTGCGGCGCCGTCCACGTCGTGGTCGACGTGCCCGTGGTGGTGAACACCCCACCCGTGGCGCTCCACGCATAGGAGAACGTGTCAGTCACATCCTTGTCGTGCGCCGTGGCCCGCAGCACGATGTCGCCACCCGGCAGCACGATGCTCGACGACGCCACCAGCGAGTCGATGCACGGCACCGTGTTGTCGAACGGCGTCCCCGTTGAGAGGGATTGCAGGGTGATGGCCACCACCGCCGTCGCACCCGCCACAATCGTGACTCCCTCCGCCACGCCGCGATAACGCAGCGCGCCCTGTGAATCGAACGCCTCCGCGGTGAACGTCCGCGCAGTCCCCGCGGGAATCTGATGGAACGTCCCCCGCCACGCCCCCGCGTCCTGCACCAGCGCCACCGTGGACGCCGGGACTCCCGTGGCCGTCAGCGTCACGGTGACTCGCGTGACGTCCTCTCCCGCGAGCGCCTCCGATACAGCCCCCACGAACTCCACCGCTCCCAGCGACTGCGTCTCCTCCGACGAGCCACACCCCAGGGAGACTCCCAGCATCCCGATGATGAGACAGGCCCAACCCCAGCGCGCCTTGCCTTGCATTTGCATTCGAGCTTCCTTTTCCAAGCATGAGCAGGAATCGGCCGGGCTCCCCAGCGAGATGGGGCGCGAGGTGAGGGGAAGGGAGACGGGCCGTTGTTGAGCCCGCACCTCCCCGAGGGAGGCAGGTGCGGGCGGGCGGAGTAGAGCATTCCCGCAGCGGCCCCATGCAACACAAACAACGGATGTCAACCCGGACCCTCGCATGGCAAGGATTGACCCATGGGACAAGACAGCCTCACTCCCGGTGCTACAGTCGCATCAACCCGAGGTCTACAGGGGGAAGGACCCGACATGCGACTCGATATTTTCTCGGAGATGCAGCACCCGAAGGAACACTGGACCCAGCCGGACCATGAGCACCGGCTCATCCGTGAAACGCTGGAGCAGGCGCGGCTCGCGGATGAGATGGGCTACGGCGTCTGGTGGCAGGTGGAGCACCACACCGCGGTGGAGTTCAGCCACAGCTCCGCGCCCGAAATCATGCTCACCGCCATCGCGATGGGCACGAAGAACATCCACGTGGGCCACTCGGCCGCGCTCGCGCCCGCGCGCTTCAACCACCCCATCCGCATCGCCGAGCGCTCCGCGTTCATCGACCACCTGAGCGGCGGACGCTTCCAGCTCGGCATGGCGCGCAGCACCATCCCCGAGTGGCGCGTCTTCAACATCGACGCGGACTCCACCCGCTCGCAGATGCAGCAGGCCTTCGAGATGGTTCCGAAGATGTGGACGCAGGAGAAGTTCTCCTGGGACACGCCGGACTTCCGCGTCAAGGACATCAGCGTCATCCCCAAGCCCTACCGCAAGCCGCACCCTCCCCTGTGGCAGGCGTGCTCCAGCCCCGCGTCCTTCGAGCAGGCCGGCCGCAACGGCGTGGGCGCGCTCGGCGTGACGCTGTGGGCCTCTCCCGAGCAGGTCGGCGAGATGATCCACATCTACCGCGAGGCGCTGAAGACGCGCTGTGAGCCCGTGGGTGAGTTCGTGAACGACCAGGTGGCCTTCTTCACCTTCGTGCACTGCGCGGACTCCGAGCGCGAGGCCATGGAGAACGGCGCCGCGAAGGCCGCGGCCTGGTACACCAACGGCTCCTTCACCTTCTTCGAGGCCAAGGACTTCTTCGTCAGGTCGGCCGCGGAGCTGGAGGCGCTCGCCAAGGACCCCGCCGGTGGCGGCCTCACGGGCCAGTACCTGCGCGGCAAGGACCCGAACGCGCCCGTGTCCAAGGCCCAGCGCATCCTCGGCCGCATCATGTCCGGCGAGGCCGTGCCGGACGAGCAGGTCTGGGAGGTCTTGAGCGCGCAGGACTCGCTCATCGTCGGCACCAAGGACCAGGTGCGGCAGGGCCTCAAGCGCTACGAGTCGCTGGGCATCGACGCCCTCATGTCCTTCCACCAGGTGGGCGCCCTCTCGCACGAGGCCGTCCTCAAGAGCATCCGCCTCACCGGCGAGCTCATCCCCGAGTTCAAGACGCCCGCCCCTCCCTGAGCCCCCGGGGCAACGACGGCCCCACACATCCACGCCCGTCTCCAGTGTGACGGGCAAAGGGCCCTTCCCCGCTTCCCAGGCGCGCCATCGTGCGCAACTTGGGGAGCGGGGTTTTTCTGACGGGGAGGGGATGGGGATGAGGGTCAGCCAGCTGACACTGGGATGGGGCCTTGCCTGCGCGCTGTGGGCGTTCAGCCCCGCATGGGCGGCGAACAAGCCCCCGTCCGCCAAGAAGGAGAGCGGCCAGGGGAACGGCGACACCGTGCGGCACGCCACGCGCCGGCCGAAACAGTTCTCCCGGGAGTGGCACGTGAGCACCTCGGGCTCGGACACGGCGGCGGGGACGAAGCAGGCTCCGTTCCGCACCATCGGCCGCGCGCTGAGGACCGCGGGCCCCGGCGAGGCCATCCGGGTCAGCTCCGGCGAATACGCGGAGGGCCTGCTCATCGACAACGCGGTGAAGGCGGGCCGCGCGGATGCCCCCATCACCCTGGTGGGCGAGGGGCGGCCGCGCATCGTCCCGACGCCGAAAGGCGGGACGCTGGTCCAGGTGCGCAAGCCCTACTGGATTATCGAGGGCTTCGAAATCGACGTGCGCGGCCAGCCCCGCTTCGCCGTCCTCTTCGAGGGCAACACCACGGGCGCCGTCCTCACCGGCAACGACATCCACCACGGCACCCTGGGAGCGGGCATCGCCACCTACGGAGGAGCCCGGGACGTCCTCATCGAGAACAACCACATCCACGACTTCCGCAAGCAGCCCAAGGGCGACTCGCACGGCATCGTCATCCAGGCCACGTCGCGCGGAATCACGGTGCGCGGCAACGACATCCACGACAACTCAGGTGACTCCGTGCAGTGCCTGCTGCCCGACAAGCCGGAAGACGCTCCGGCGAGCGACATCCTCATCGAGAACAACCTGCTCCACGGCAACGACGAGAACGGCGTGGACGTCAAGACGTGCCATCGCGTCGTCATTCGTGACAACACGATGTACGGCTTCCGCAAGTCCCCCACGTCCGTCGGAGAGGCCGTCGTCATCCACTACTCCGCGCGGGACGTGCGCGTGGAGGACAACATCATCTACGACGCGGGCCGGGGCATCTCCGTGGGCGGCTCGCGAATCGGCGACCAGCCCAGCCCCGTGAACGTGGTGGTGAGCGGCAACGTCATCCGGGACATCACCCAGAGCGGCGGCAGCGACGGCACGGGCATCCGCGTGGAGAACTCGCGCGGGGTGCAGGTGGTGGACAACGCCATCTCCGGCACGCAGGGCTACGGGATGATGCTCGGCCTGGGCTCCAACGGCGCGCCCAGCGAGGACCTGACGGTGCGGGGCAACAGCATCCAGGGGCGCCGGCTGGTGCGCCTGGGGCAGCGGCAGCACCGGCCCGGCCTGAAGATGGACCGGAACCGGTACGGCTCCAACGGGACGTTCAAGGTGGACCCCCAGGAGGAGACGAACCTCACCGACTGGCGCAAGTCCTCCGGCGTGGACCAGCAGTCCACCCCGTTCCAGTGAGCCCGGCGGGCACCCTTCCGCTCAATGAAACGGAAGGGGCCTGCCTCACCACGACTCAGGGCGTCTCGTCGGACGGCACGTCACCCGTGAGCACGCAGATGAGCGCGACCGGGTCACACGTCACGGGGAACACCGGGTTGATGCCGGAGCCGCGCAGGCGGCCCACGGAGTAGTCCGCGTACGGGTCGCACTTCGTCTCGTCCGGCTTGCCCGCGGTGGCACAGCTCACCACCGGCCAGATGCCCTTGGCCTGGTACGTCGCCGTGCACCCGTTCTCCGTGTAGCTGAGGTCCGCCTTGAACTGCGTGCCCGGAATCCCAGGCGTGTTGTAGATGCGCAGGTTGGACCACTCGTAGCGGAAGCTCTGCGCGGGCAGCGTGTCCGTGGCGGGCACCTCCAGCCGCGTGGGGCTCAGCTGGGGCACGTCGCAGAAGTGGTCCGCTCCAGGGCCCTCGCTGGACAGCGCGCCCACCGAGTAGGGCGTGTGCGAGGGGTCCAGGTCCGGGCGGTCCTTGAAGTCCACCGTCACCAGCTTGCCCAGCCGCGAGCTGCGCACGCCGACGGTGTCCGGCGCGTTGGCGTCCTCGCTGTAGTACTTCTGCAGGCCCAGCGCCTCCGGCTTGAGCTGCGCGCATTGCTGGTCCGGGTTCTGTCCGGGCAACAGCGTGTACACGGTGGCGAACGAGCCGATGGAGCCGTCGCTCACCGCGCGCGCCACGACACACTGGGGCTCCGGGTCCTCCACGCCACAGCCCGCGAGCAGCAGGAGCGACGCGGCGACGCCTGGTCCCCATCCCATCCAACGAGTCTTCATGGGTGATTGTCCTTTCATGGTGGGGGCCTAGAAGCTGAGCTTCGCGCCCAGACGGATGGAGCGCGGCGCCTGGTAGGCGGTGGGACGCTTGAAGTTGGGGTTGATGTCGGAGGTGAGGATGGGGAGGTTCGTCGCAGTGGAGATGACCTTGCAGCCCGGGTTGTTGGCCGTGAGGCACGCCGTCAAATCCGCCGGCTTCCCGCCCTGCTCAATCGCGTAGACGCGGGTGAAGGTCAGCGTCTGGTCCACCGCGGTGTACTGCTGGAAGTTGAAGAGGTTGAACGCATCCAGCGACAGGGTCAGCGTGTAGTCCTTGGCCAGCTTCTGGTTGACGCCCACGTGGGTGTCGATGTTGTGGACCCAGGGCAGTCGGCCGGCGCTGCCGCGCGGCAGGATGAACGTCTCGGAGCCGCTGCGCCGGGGGTGCGCGCCCAGGTAGTTGAGCGGCGTGCCGGAGCGGCTGCGGTAGCCACCGCCGATGTTGATGCTCGTCCCATTCGTCACCTGGAACTCGCGCGCGCCGAACACCTTGATGGAGTGCGTGCGGTCTCCAGGCAGCGGGCCATCGCGGTTGGTGGTGAGCGACAGCAGGTCGAAGTCGCGCGTGAGGTTGGGCGACAGCTGGCCGGTGTCCGCGCGGAACAGGCCGGAGTAGTTGCCGCGCAGCTGGGACCACGTGTAGCTGGCCTGGGCCAGCCAGCCGTTGGAGAACCCCTTCTGGTAGTACAGGTTCACCGCGTCGTACTTGCGCACCGCCTCCGGGAAGTCGGACGAGTACCCCTTGCCCGGGTTGCCCAGGAAGAAGGTGTTGCCGTCATCGCGGCTCATGTCCTCGATGACGTCGTTGAGCTGGCGGCGGGTGTACTGGAGGCCGAAGCGGCCGAGCAGCACCTCGTACTCGCCGCCCACCATGATTTCGTCCGCGGACTGGGCGCGGATGTTCGGGTCCACCGGCACGCGGTCGCCACCCTGCGCGTTCCAGACCTGGTTGGGGTTCTCACGGCTGCCGACAGGCTGACGGTTGCGGCTGGCCACGCAGTCCGTCACCAGCGAGTTGCGGTCGCTGGGGTTGCACGGCGCGCCGTACGTGGCGGACAGGAGCTGCTGCTGCGGGAAGGACAGGTCCGCCATGTCCAGCGGCACGTTCTCGAAGAAGCGCGCGTAGTTGACGAACAGCTTGGAGCGGCCCTGCTGGGTGAAGTCGTAGACGGCGCCCACGCGCGGAGACCACTGGTTGGGCAGGTGCAGGCCCACCTTGTCGTCCAGGCCCCACAGCGTCTGCACGTCGTAGCGCAGGCCCGCGTTGAGCGTGACGGTGTCCATGATGGACCAGCTGTCCTGCACGAAACCGCCCACCGTCATCGACGTGGACGTGCCCTCCTTGCTGGCCAGGAACACCGGCGAGTCCGGCCCAGCCAGGTAGCCGTACTGGTTGAGGGTGTAGAAGCAATCGCCGCCAGTGCACTCCTGCCAGGGCGCGCCGCCGGTGCGCGCGCGGTTGTTGTAGAAGCTCATCCGCTCCGCGTCGAAGCCCGCCTTGACGATGTGGTGGCCGAGCGCCTGGAACAGGTACGTGCCCATCACCTTGCCCTGGACCCGGTCCAGCTCCTGCTCGCTGATGGTGCCGGGGCCGCCCGTGGAGTAGGCGGTGACGGGACAGTTGCGGCGCTGCTCGGCCTCGGTGGCGCCACAGACGGAGGGGTCCCCCAGCGACTCGAACTCGGTGATGGTGTGGGGACCGGGGTTGCGGGTGCGGCGCCAGGCGATGTTGGGCTGGGAGGACAGGCCCGTGGTCGACAAGAGCCCGGAGCCATCCGACGGCAGCGTGCTGTCCGACTGGTGGTGCCAGCCGAGCGTCGCGTCCACGAGGACCTTCTTGTCGAAGAACGACGAGGACTGCTTGGCGACCATGTCCAGCACGCCGTTGGAGCGCCGGGTGGCGATGGAGTCGTAGGAGCCCTGCACGAAGCCGGTGCAGGACAGGCCCACGCAGACCTCCGGGTCACCGTCGTCGCTGAAGGCATACTTGCCGTCGCCGCCGGAGGAGCGCGGCGTGCCGAAGACGGAGATGGAGAGGTTGTGGTCCGGGTTGAAGAGGTACGTCAGCTTGCTCATGTACTGGATGCTGCGCTCGTCGGCGAAGCGGGTGGTGCGCGAGCCTTCAATCGGCGTCACCTGACCGAAGCCCGTCTCCGGGTCCCTGCGGCGCTGGCCCACCGCGGCGCAGCCGGCCGCCGGGTCCACCTCCGTGCAGAAGTCCAGCGTGCTCAGCTGCCGGTCCACGCGGATGCGATTGAACGACGGCGCCACGCCCACGTAGAACCAGAGCTTGTCCTTGAGGATGGGGCCGCCCAAGTCAAAGCCGAAGTCACCCTGGTTCCACGGCTGGCCCTGCGCGGAGATGACGGTGCCTTCCTGGCGGACCACCGTGCCGTTGCGCTGCAGCCCACCGGGCGCCATGTTGGCGAACACCGAGCCGTGAAACTCATTGGAGCCGGACTTGGTGACGACGTTGAGCACGCCACCCGTGGAGCGGCCGTACTCCGGCATGTAGCCACCGGTGATGACGTTGACCTCCTGGACGAACTCGACGGACAGCGGCGTGCCCAGCGTGCCCACGCCCGGGTCATTCACCGACAGGCCATCCACCACGTACTGACTCTCCGGCGAGCTGCTGCCGCTGACGCTCACGCCGTAGCGGTCCTCCGTGGCGCCCGGGGCCAGCTCCGCCAGTGACTCGAAGGAGCGCGACGCGGAGCCCTTCGAGCCGGGGCGGATGACGGCCATGGTGCGCAGGAAGTCCGCGTCCACGCTCAGGCCCGTCGTGCTGGAGCCGACGTCCACCGTGGGCGCCGCGCTGACCGAAATCTCCTCGCCGAAGGACGAGGGCAACAGCTGGATGTTGACCCGGATGGTGCGGTCCAACCGCAGGACGATGTCGGCGCGCACGAAGGGCTCGAAGCCATCGCGCTCCACGCGCAGCGTGTACGTGCCCGGCGGAAGCTGGGCGAGCCGGTACTGGCCGCTCGTGTCCGAGACGACCACCCGCTCACCCTGCAGCTTCGGTGACGTCGCCGTCACGACTGCATCCGCGAGCGACCGCTTGTCATCCGCGCTGGTGATGGTGCCGGTGATGACCGAGACGCCCTGCGCGAATGCGCCCGCGCCAATGAGCAGGACCGCGAGACACAGCCCGCGAGCAAGACCTACACGTATGGACAAAGCTGACTCCCTCCCGTGATTCGGGAGGCACTCTGTCTCAACCCGCGAGAAAGCAACAATCCCTAATTAAACAGTGCAGGCGGGGGTGCCCTGCTCCAGCGTGCGGTCAAACGCGAGCCGCAGGAAGGCGTCCAACGCAGTCCGGCCCTTCTCCACGCGGCTGCGCAGCACGGCGCCCTCCCAGGCCCCGAGCATGAAGGTGGCGAGCATCGCGGGCGACACGTCCTGGGCGACCTCTCCGGCGGCCTGCGCCTCGCGGAGCACCTCCTCCAGGTGCAGGGACCACTCGGTGAAGGAGGCCGCCACGCGCTCGCGGATGAGGGGGCTGTGGTCGGCCATCTCCGCGGCGAAGTTCGCCAGCAGGCAGCCGCACTCGAACCTGCCCGCGACGAGCGACTCCACCTGCGCGGCGAAGTAGGCGCGCAGCCGTCGCAGCGGCGTGAGGGACGTGTCGCGCAGCAGCGACAGGTCCGCGCTGCTGGCGCGCATGTACTGGTCCACCACCGCCGCGCCCAGCGCTTCCTTGCTGTCGAAGTGGTTGTAGAAGGAGCCCTTCGGCACGCCGGCCGCGTCGGTGATGTCCTGCACGCCGCAGCCGTTGAACCCCTGCGTGCGCAGGGTCTCCAGACCGGCGGCGAGCAGCTTCTCGCGAACGCTGACTCTCGGCATCGCTCCCTTTTAGGGCCCGTGCCCCGGGCCGTCAAAACCCAGCGGAAATCACCCCCAACCCCATGATTCTCCATGGGTTTTCCATGAATATGACCAGTCGTCTTGAATCCCACGAGGTCGCTCGCTACCTTGCCGGCCAGGGTGGCGTCCGC
Organism: Corallococcus terminator; assembly: GCF_049194865.1. Taxonomy (GTDB): domain Bacteria; phylum Myxococcota; class Myxococcia; order Myxococcales; family Myxococcaceae; genus Myxococcus; species Myxococcus terminator_A. The sequence continues at coordinate 216,994 of NZ_JBLZWL010000104.1, forward strand.
CGAGCGAGGAGGCGCCGCCTGTCACCAACGAGGGAGTGGCGCCATGGGCACGTCGGAGAGGATTCGGGTGGGCATCATTGGAGCGAGCCCGCAGTGGGGCTGGGCGACGTACGCGCACCTGCCCGCGCTGCGGACCCTGCCGGGCTACCGCGTCACGGCGGTGAGCACCACGCGGCAGGTGAGCGCTGACGAGACGGCGCGCCAGTTCGACGTGCCGCACGCGTTCGGGAGCTTCGAGCCGCTGGTGGAGCACCCCGAGGTGGACCTCGTGGTCGTCTCCGTGCGCGCGGCCGAGCACGCGCGGCTGGTACGCGCCGCCATCGCGGCGAAGAAGCACGTGTTCTGCGAGTGGCCGCTGGGCGCCTCGTTGGAGGAGACGACGGAGCTGGCGGCGCTGGCTCGCGAGGCGGGCGTGCGCACCGTCATCGGATTGCAGCGGCGGCTGGCACCCGGCGCGCGCTACCTGCGGGACTTGCTCCAGGAGGGCTACGTGGGACAGGTGCGCTCGGTGACGCTGCAGGTGTCCACGTCGATGCTCGGCCACACGCGGCCCAAGGCCTATGACTACACGGCGGACGCCAGCAAGGGCGCCAACGTGCTGGCCACCATCACCGCGCACTTCCTGGACACGGTGCTGGCGGCGGTGGGGGACTTCCAGAGCGTGGCCGCGCTCGTCGCGCGCCAGTTCGAGCGCACCACCCTGGCGGAGACGGGCGAGGTCATCCCCGTCACCGCGCCGGACCAGGTGCTCGTCACCGGCACGCTGAAGAGCGGCGCGGTGCTGTCCGCCCATGTCGAGTCCGGCAAGCGCAACGGCGGCGTCATCGGCTGCACCATCACCGGCACCGAGGGAGACCTGTACCTGTCGCAGGACCTCACCGTGTCCGGCGCGCGGGGCGACAACCAGCCGCTCCAGCCCCTGCCGACGCCGGAGAAGTACACCCTGAGCCCCAAGGGCGCGCTGACCGACGACGCGCACCAGACCGCGCAGCTCTATTCGGCCTTCGCGAAGGACCTCGCCGAGGGCACGTCGCTCGCGCCGGGCTTCGAGCACGCGCTGAAGCTGCATCGCCTGCTGAACAGCTTCGCGGAGTCCTCCGCGTCGGGGCAACGGCTGGTGCTGTAGCGGCGGGACAGCGGCCGACTTCGGCGCGGAGTCCTCGGCGTCGGGATGGCGGCGGCCCCTGTTGCGACGAGACAGCGGCCAACTTCGGCGCGGACTCGACGGACGTCGTAGGAGTCCGAAGGTGGGTGGCCGGTGGGCATGGCGTCCATTTGTGTGCTCGCCGGGCGGGAGACCAGTGGGGGCAGGTGGCGTGGCCTCGCGCTGGTCTATGCTGCACGCCGCGTGGACGCTCCCCTGCCCTCCCGACGACGCTACCTGGTGGCCGCCGTGCTCTTCGCCAGCATGAGCATGCTGGCGGCACTGGCGACGCTGTACGTGCAGGGGCTGCTCCCCGCCTCCGTGCCTTCCGCCGATGAGCCCTTCCACTACCAGGGCTTCGAGAAGGTGCTGCGGCATGTCCGGCCGGACGGCGACGTGGACTTCTCCTCCATGGGGCTCGAGCGCGAGGAGCTGGACCGCTTCGTCGCGTCGCTCGCCTCGTTCTCTCCGCACAACCGGCCGGAGGTCTTTCCCACGTCGGAGGACGCGCTCGCGTTCTGGCTCAACACCTACCACGCGCTCGTGCTCCAGCAGGTGGTGGATGGGTATCCCTATCTGGAGAGCGTGGAGCAGCCGTGGCCGGGGCGCTTCTTCTGGGCGCGCTCGTGGCCCGTGGGCGGCCGGCGGATGACCCTGTGGTCGCTGCGCCACCGCATCCTCTCCGGTGAGTTCGCCGACCCGCGCGTCCACCTCGCGCTCTTCCACGCCACCCGGGGCGGCCCGCGCATGGACAGCTCCCACTTCCAGCCCGAGTACCTCGACGCGCAGCTCAACGAGGCCAGCCGCCGCTTCGTGGGCGACAAGCGCCACGTGCGCCTGGACCGGGACACCGTGCACCTGGCGCGGCTGTTCGACACCTACCGCGAGGACTTCCTCGCCGCACTGCCCGAGGGCCGCCGGGGCAACGTGCTCCAGTTCGTCTGGGCCTTCCTGCCCGACACCTGCGAGGAGCGCCCCGGCTGCGACACCCGCGCCGACCTGGACCACGCCTGCGGGCCCAAGCTGGACCGCTGCCGCATCGTCTTCGAGCCAGAAGACACCGAGCTCCCGGACGCCGCCGCGCGCCCCTCGCGCACGGCGCGCTGAGGTCCCTCACGCCGGCAGGCGCTGACGCGGCCCCGGAGGCGGCGTGTGTTCCTCATCCTCGCGCTCGTGCGAGCCGGAGTGCCCCACCGGACCGCCGTCCTTGCGCCCGCGCAGCCACTTCTCCAGCCCCACCACCGGCACCACCACCGCGCCCACCAGCACGGACAGGCCAATCGCATCCAGTGACAGCGGCGCGGTGCCGAAGATGCGCCGCATGAAGGGCACGTACATGAAGGCGAGCTGCAGGAGCACCAGCGTGCCAATCCCCATGAACACGGAGGGGTTGCTGAACAGTCCCACCTTGCGCAGCGAGCCGGTCAGCGTGCGGCACATCACCATGTAGAAAATCTGGAAGCTGATGACGGTGTTCACCGCCATCGTCTGCGCCTCGGCCAGCGCCCGCGCGTGCCCCACCTCCGGCACCTCGTGCGAGTACTCCCAGAGGAACAGGCCAATGGCGCCCGCCGTCATCAGCAGGGCGACGAGGCCCGTGCGCATCACGATGAAGTGGCTGAGCACCGGCGCGTCCGGACTTCGGGGCCTGCGCCGCATGATGTCCGACTCGCGCGCCTCGAACGCGAGCGGCAACGCGAGCGACACGGTGGCCACCAGGTTTATCCAGAGCAGCTGCGTGGGCAGCATCGCCATCAGCGGCACCGGCCCGCCGCCGAAGTCCTGGATGGGGAAGAAGGCCACGCCGCACAGGAGGATGAGCGCCAGGCCCAGGTTCGTGGGCAGCACGAAGGCCAGCGACTTGATGAGGTTGTCGTAGACGCGCCGCCCCTCCTCCACCGCCGCCGCGATGGAGGCGAAGTTGTCATCCGCGAGGACGATGTCCGCCGCCTCCTTGGACACCGCCGTGCCGGTGATGCCCATGGCCACGCCGATGTTCGCCTGCTTGAGCGCGGGAGCGTCGTTGACGCCATCCCCCGTCATCGCCACCACATGCCGCCGCTGCTGGAGCGCGCGCACCAGCCGCAGCTTGTGCTCCGGTGCCACGCGCGCGAAGACATTCGTGCGCTCGGCCACGTCCGCCAGCTCCTCGTCGTTCAGCGCCCCCAGCTTCGCGCCCACGACACCGGGCGTCCCCGGCTCATGCAACCCCAGCCGCGCGCCAATCGCCTCCGCCGTCGCCAGATGGTCGCCGGTAATCATCTTCACGACGATGCCCGCCTCGTGACACGCCCGCACCGCCTCGATGGCTTCCTCGCGTGGCGGGTCCATCATCCCCTCCAGCCCCAGCAGCTCCAGGCCGCCCTCCACGTCCTCCATCGCCACGGTGTCCCGAGCCTCCGGCAGCTCGCGCGAGGCCACGGCCAGCACGCGCATTCCCCGCCGCGCCAGGCGCTCCACCTCCGCGAGCACCTCCTCGCTCGACGCGGCGCCCTCCGGCGCGCACCGCGCCAGCACGGCCTCGGGCGCGCCCTTGAGGAGCAGCACGCGGCCTCCCTGGCCATCGTCATGCAGGGTGGCCATGAACTGGTGCTCGGACTCGAAGGGGATGGCGTCCACCCGGTGGAAGCGCTCGCGAGCCTCCTCCACGCCGAGGCCCGCCTTCTCCGCCGCCACCACCAGCGCGCCTTCCGTGGGGTCTCCCGTCATCCGCCAGTCGCCGTCCTGGTCATGCAGCTCGGCGTCGTTGCACAGCGCGCCCGCGAGCAGCAGCTCCCGCACGTCCTCCGGCACCAGCAGCGCGCTGAGCGGAGGCCCGTCCCGGCGCAGCTCTCCCCGAGGCGCGTAGCCCACCCCGGTGACGGTGTAGCGCCCCGTCGGCGTCCACAGCGCCTGCACCGTCATCTCGTTGCGCGTCAGCGTGCCCGTCTTGTCCGAGCAGATGACGGTGGTGCTGCCCAGCGTCTCCACCGCGGGCAGCTTGCGGATGACGGCGCGCCGGGCCGCCATGCGCTGCACTCCGATGGCCAGGGCAATGGTGACGATGGCGGGCAGCCCCTCCGGAATCGCGGCCACCGCCAGGGTGATGGCCACCACCACGGCGTCGCTGAGTTCGTAGCCGCGCCACAGCCCCACCCCGAGCAGCAGGACGGACACCACGAGGATGGCCACGGTGATGACCTTGGCGATGCTCGCGAGCGCCTTCGTCAACGGCGTCTGGAGGTCCGTGGCGCCGCGGAGCATCTCCGAGATTCGGCCCAGCTCCGTGGCGCCGCCCGTGGCCACCACCACCGCCGTGGCCGCGCCGGACGTCACCAGCGTGCCGCCGAAGACGACGCTCGTCCTGTCGCCCAGCTCCGCGTCCGCCTCGACGGACGCGGGCTGCTTCGCCGCCGGCACCGACTCACCGGTGAGCGCGGCCTCCTCGATTTGGAGATTGCGGGAGGACACCAGCCGCATGTCCGCGGGCACCTTGTCGCCCGAGGCGAGCTCCACCACGTCGCCAGGCACCAGCTCCGCGGCCGGCACCGCGCGCTTGTCGCCATGCCGCACCACCGTGGCGTTCTCCGGCACCATCCGATTCAGCGCCTCGATGGCCTTGCCCGCGCGGAACTCCTGCACGAAGCCGATGAGGGTGTTGAGCACCACCACCGCCGCCACCACCAGCCCGTCCGTCACCTTCCCCATCACCACCGCGAGCACCGCCGAGACGATGAGCACCCAGATGAACGGGCTGTTCACCTGACGCCAGAGCAGCCGCAGCGGCCCTTCTCCCTTCTGGCGCTCCAGCACGTTGGGCCCGTGGCGCAGCAGCCGCTCTCGCGCCTGCTCGTCCGTCAACCCCTCCGCGCCGCTCTCCAGTTGCTCGAACACGCGCTCGGGCGGCAGGGCATGCCAGGGCACGGCTCCACGAGAAGACGCACGGGCGTCCTCTCCAGACGCGGCGGGTGGCGGCTCATGCATGGGACTCCCCCTGCCAGGCATCGGCGGTGATGGGAGGCTTAAAGCTATGTCCGCCTCCTCTTCGCGCCCCACGCCCGCCCTCGGAGGGAGCAGGCATCGTCACCCGCTCGTGACAAAGGCATTGCCCTTCGCGCATTTTCCAAGTAATCAAGAATTCACAGCTTTAACCACCTATCGACTTTCTCCTGATGACCTTCAGAAAGCCTGGTTGGGCCCTGGTGGGCGCGGTGCTGGTGGCCTCGGCCATCGCGCTGCTGCTCTTCCGCGGGACTCCTCCTTCCTCCGCGGACAGCACCGACTCCGTGAGTGCCGTGAGGCAGCCCACCTCGAGCGGCGTCCTGGTCGGCACGCCTTCGGGCGCGTCGCCTCCCACCGAGCCGACACCGGCGATTGAGCAGCTCCCGATGCCGGGGTGCTGGGACGGGCTGCGACAGCTCGACAAGACAGCCACGCTGGACTCGCTGCGCGAGGCGCTGGCCGTGGCGGTGGGCAATCGGGACAACCTGCTGGCGGCGTACCTCCAGGAGCGCCTGACGGAGCTGGTGGGCCAGGACGCGGGCCGCGCGCTCCAAGTCGTCGAGTGGGCGAAGCAGGCCAGTCCTCCGCAGCTGGGGCTCTACCTGGACGCCCTCAAGGCCGCGCCGGCCGTGCACGACGCCAAGGTGTCGGAGGCGCTGCTGAAGCTGGGCGAGGACAAGAGCCTGCCGCTGCAGAACCGCTCGGCGGCGCTGGACGCGCTGGAGACGCAGCGTCGGCTGTCCCCCGGTGACCTCGCGCGGCTGAAGGCCGTGGCGCTGGACGAGACGACGGACTCCACCGCGTGGGTGGCCACTCGCACCCTGGGCCGGGTGATGAAGGAGGACTTCGAGCGCACCGGGACTCATGCCCCGTACTGGAAGGAGCTGCTCTCCATCGCCGGGCAGTCGGATGACATGGCGGTGCGGCTGCTCGCGCTGGAGATGCCGTCGTATTCCAACCCGCTCATCGGCTCGGAGTCCTTCGATGAGTTGAAGCGCATCCTCACCACGGACCGCGAGCGCGACGTGCGGGAGATGGCCGCCTTCCGGCTCGGCGTCACCCGTGAGCCGGAGGAGGCCTTGAAAATCTACGAGGCGGCCTTCGAGAAGGAGCACGACGTCTGCGTGCGCTGGGCCATCTTCCGCTTCGCCGTGCGCGCCGCCGGGGAGCAGGCGCTGCCGCTGCTGGCGAGGCTCGCCGCGAAGGACCCGCGCTTCCAGCGCGACTACGCGGAGTTCAAGCAGCTCTATGCCTCGGGCGCGGTGGACTTCGCCCGCATCTGGCTGGGCAAGGGCGAGCACCACGCGTGCCTCGTCGAGGAAGGAGCGCCGCACTGATGGACGCCCTCGTGAGGAAGCACCTGGGGCGCGCGCTGCTGGTGTCCGCCCTGGTGTCCGGAGCGCTGCCCGCGAGCGCGGCCCCGCCCCTGCTGACACCTTCCACGTGCACGGTGGAGACGATGCTGGTGGACGTGCGCGCGGCGCTGAAGGACGGCTCACCCGCGCTGCGGCGCTACGTGAAGGTGCGGCTGCGCGAGGCGGCGCTGGCCCTGCCCGTCGCGGAGCTGCAAGCCGCGCTGGAGCGGGAGCGCGAGCCGGAGGTGCTGGAGGCCCTGGGCGCGGCGCTGGCCACCAAGGCGAGCCACGCCGAGTCACCCACGCTGGTGCAGCCGCTGCTCGCCCGGGCCGCTGGAGACGCGGACCCGGCCGCGCGCGCGGCGGCGGTGCGTGCTCTGCGGGCCACGCCCTCCGTGGAGTTCATGGCGAAGAACGGCGGCGTGGTGACGTACGAGCAGCTCGCGCGGGACTCGTCCCCCGAGGTGCGCCGGGCCGTGGCCGACAACCTGCTGGAGGAGAGCGCGCAGGTGTACTCCGGCCATGACCGCGCGGTGTCGGAGACGGCGGTGGCGGTGGCGACCTCGACGGAGGACCCGGCGGTGGCGGCGAAGCTCCTGGGCGAGATTTCCATGGAGGCCGTGGGCCACGAGGCGGTGGAGCGCGTCACCGGACAGCTGAAATCGGAGGACCCGGGCCTGCGCGCGGCGGCGGCCACGGCGCTGGGCGGCGTGCCGGGAGCGGAGGCGGAGGGGGCGCGGCGCTCGCTGGTGGAGGCCTTCCGGCGCGACACGAATCCGGCGGTGCGCAAGGCGGCGCTGGAGGGAATCGCCCGGCTGGGTCAGTCCTCCGCGCGGCCCCTGTTGGAGTCACTGCGCGGCGTGGACGCGAGCATGGACTTGGAAATCGACGCGTGGCTGTCCGCGCTGAAGCTCAACCTCCAGGAGTGGCACCTGCTGCTGCGCGAGAAGCAGCGGCTGCGGAGGTGACCCCTGCATCACCGCAGCGAAACAACTCAGAGGAGGTTTTCATGAAGGGAATGAAGTGGATGTTGGCCACGGTGGCGCTCACCGTGGCGGGATGGGCCACCAGCGCGATGTCCGCGACGGCGGTGGGCGCCATCTGTGACACGGCCGCTCGCGTGGGCTCCACGACGTACTACTCGTGCTCGGGCAGCAGCCACAACGCGCTCGACATGAGCAACGGCACGTGCAGCGAGTGGAACCACCGGGGGATGATCAACGTCAGCCGCTACTACGCCTACTACGGCGGCTGTGCGAACAACTGCAGTGGAGGCACCACCTGTAACGGTGGCGCGGGCAACTACTACGTCGTCACCGGCGCCACTGGCTGGGACTTCCGTCAGCTCCACCTGAACTCCAACGTGTCCTCCGGCTCCAAGACGTGTGACCGCTGCGCGCTGGGCCTCGTGGGCTCCACGGGCAACTCCACTGGCGCGCACGTGCACGCGGACAACCGTCAGTACGGCACCCGCAAGACGGCCTGGTACACCAGCGTCGGCACCACGTGCGGCTCCAGTGCGTACTGCAGCAATCGCGTGGGTACCCCCACGCTGTAGTCGCTGTCGCCACACCCCGCGCCCCGCTCCGGCTCCCCTATGGCCGGAACGGGGCGTCCCTATTTTCAGGCGTCGGAGTGACGCGCCGCCTCGGCCGCGGCCTGGCGCAACAGCGCCCCCGTCGCCGCGTCCGCCGACGTGTCGGACCGAACAGAGAACCTCTGTCTTTCTCCCTTGCCGGGGCAATCACAGGAGGCGTCGATGTTCGTGCGTCGAAGCTGGGCCGTGGTGTTGCTGCTGCTCCTCCCCAGCGTGGCGTGGACGGAGGCGAGCACCACGCCCCACGTCGTGCCGGAAGGGGACGCTCTCGCCATCGAGCGGGATGAGGAGGTGCCGCTCGAACCGGTCTCCGAGGCGCGTGAGCTTGAACCCGAGGCGGCACCTCCATCAACAGACACCACCGAGGCGGGCTCGCGGTGGACGAGGTTGCTGCGCATGGAGGCGACGTCGCTGACGCTCCTGCCACGGCGCGGCGCGCGGGAGGACGAGGGCCTCGTGCAACTGGAGCCCACCGTGCGGCTGGCGAAGCGAGGGACGTTTCGCCTCAACCTGGGGGCACCGGTGCGGCTGCGGCTGTGGGGCGGTGGAGAAGGCGCCGGCCCGGTGAGGAGGGAGGACTGGGACACGCTGTCCGACTGGGGGCAGGTGGTGCGCAGTCTCACCGTGGGCGGCGACGCGCCGAACTTCTTGTGGGTGGGCGCGCTGGAGTCCTACACGTTGCTGTCCGGGCACCTGGTGCGCCGGTACAACAACCGTGGCAACCCGGACTACTGTTGCCGCGCACGCTTTTTGATGGTTCCACGGCGTTCCACGGACCGGCTCGTTGATGGGCACCTCCAGCAAACGCGCGAAACCACTGGAGTCCATCACGAACGTGCGCGGCCGGGTGTCACCGCCGATGATGGCCTCTTCTTGAGGCGATTCTCCTTGGGGAATCGACGGTTGCAGCTTGAGCCGGAGCACGAGGCGGCTCAAGGCTGCCCGGCGGGCACCGCCGCCAGGCGGCCGTAGGGCCTTGAACCGACTCGGGATTCCGGCGTCCATCATCTAGCCGGCTCACCCGGCCATCAACAAGCGTGCTCGGCAACACTCAGGGGTGTGCGGACCGCCGTCCCGACTGCTCCAACTCAAGGTCCGCTTGGCCGACCCCGGGGAGATCCGCTTGGCCGACCCCGCTACGAACAGCTTGGGTGACCCGCCTGCGATCCATTACCCCGGTCCGTTACACCAGTGCCCCACCGGCACGTTGACGATGAGCCAGGGTAGGCCCCAGCGCTCACACATGACGCGGTCCGCCTCGCTCGGCTCCGGGGCGGCATTGGGGTGGGAGTGGACCACGGCCACCACCTCCCCGTCCGCCTCGGCCCGAGCGAAGTCCTCGGGCGCCAAGTGGAAGTGGGCCTGGCCCTCAGCGAGGTTCCGATAGGGCCGGTACGTCAGCTCACCCGCGACTCGCACAACTAATCCGCAAGACTCACGGGGGTACTCAGCCCATGCGTGCGCTAGGCTCGCCAGAACGATGAACTGGGGAAACTCCTGCCAAGGAACGGGTAGCATCCACAGACTCCAAGGCGACTCGCGTATTCGCCGAGGTCCAGTCATCGACTACTGCGTGGACACAGTCCATTGTCGACATGAGTCAGGAACACCTGGAGCTGTCTCCAGCGCCGAGATTCCTCAAGGCGCATGAAAGCACTCATCCCATGAACACAGACCTAGTCGAACTCGTAAGCCGGCAGCTGGCATTCCTTCTTCGCCAAAGCGACACAGCCTTTTTGCGAGAATTGCGGCGCACAATTGACGCACTTCGCCGTGAACCTCGCATCGCCGCGATTCTCGATGATGAAAAGCAGTCAGCAGCCCGCGAACTCAAGGAGTTCGCGCAACAATGCGCAGATCACGCAAGAGAACTATCCGCCATCAAAGACGAGTTCATAACCCTGTGCCCCACTAGCGACGACTCAGACACCGAAAGACCCACGGACTTCCATTGGGGCGACCCATGGTTGGACACCTTCTCCTGCTTCAACGCAATCACCAAAGGGGAATCCGTTCAGGTCATTCCCGACATGCTCGACTGGAGCCCCCCCGCATCTCTACTCATAATCTTGCGCCGCAGAATCGAACACCTCAAAGTCACAACAAACAACGAAAGTCTTCGCGAGAATCTCGAAGCACTTGAGGAACGACGAGCTCAACTTGCGACATCCCACACACGAGCTTGGCGCCTCCACAGAGATACAGAGGCAAGTTCCCCCGGTGTTGCGGTGCTATACATCGAAAGCTTCCTCGACCACCTTATCTCGGACCGTTACCACACCTTGACTCCCAGCATCGAACACTACCGAGAAGTGCACAACCTTCCTCACCCCTACATGCTTCATAAGTTTCTGTACGAAAAGAGCACTACCGCCGACAAGCAGGAACTGACCATGGCCGTCACTGCCCTCAAAGAGACACTCGACCGCCTTTCCCAGATCGTAATCACGCGCATTGGCACGGCGCGGTCTCTCCTTGCAGTATTCGATCGTTTCAAGATCCGCTGTGAGTGGCACGATCGGCGTCGAATGTCTGCCCTCGCAGACGAGATGGCTGAAGAGGGCAAGAAGTCCCAGACGGAGACGATCCTCACCGAAGAGCTTGTTCGATACCTATTTGACCAGGGACTCAACCCGATTTCCGAAGTTCCGACGGCCGGCCTGCGACCCGACATTCTGGAGCCCACCCGGCTATATGTCGAAGCAAAACAGTACAAGGGCAACAGCCCCAGGTCTTACCTCATCAGGGGCATTCACCAAATGCACGAGACGATTGGCCGTCTGCGTGGCTCTCACTATGCAATACGCGAAGCGTTTTTCGTAGTTTTTCGCAGAGCAGGCCCATTGGTTGATCTGCCAGAGAAGGTAGTCTATGGCGACTGGACGCTCTACCCACGACTTATCGACCTGGCTCCATCCGACAGCTCTGGCAGCCGCGCATCTCCGCGAATTTCAATTATGGAAGCGGATTTCCATCCCAAGGAAGCATCCACAGAACCCACCATCAAGCCGTAAGCCCAATCAGCCACCTCCGACGTTCACCGCAGTAGCCCAACCCCCGGAAAGCCCCCGTACGGCAGCACAGCAGTGGCACCAAACCGCGCCTTGCAGCTTGAGAGGCGCGCTTCCCACACCTGTCCTGGGCTGTATCCCTCAGTGGGCATGTCGTCGCCCAGCGCAACGGGCGAATCGGGCAGCTAACTCTATTTCTTCTTCGCACCACTCGCCCGCGCCGCAGCCCTAGCCTTCTGTGTCTGCTTCTTGATGCGTCCCTCCCGCAGACGCGCCGCACTCGCCGGAGCGATATAGATTGTATTCAGCAGAGTCTCAACAATCGCCAAGCCGTCTTCAACATCCTTCCTGGAGGGCGGCTCGACCTCATGAATTGCTGCATTGCCAAGGTACCGCTCTTCATGAAGGAGATCCGCCTGCGGCTGAGCAAGAAGGTTCTGGCTGACGAGGCCATTGATTTTCTGTTGAAGATTTCCACCAGGCGCACTTGCATTTAGACAAATCGCCTCAACAATCGCCCTAAGCCCAGCGCCTGCAAGGATAAGAGTCCCAGCATTGAGAGCCAGGACAGTCTCCTTGTAAATGCGATACACCTCAAGAGGCAATCCCGCCGAGTCGGCAATTACTGCCTCGCGCGAGTTCGCCGCGAACTCCGGGTAGACCTTAATAGAGGCCCCATGTTCTTCCTCATTTGGGTCAAGGTTCTCGGAGTCCCAGGACGCAGCCCGGAATCGAACTGCGTCACACCCGAGGCACTGAACAATTTGGTACTTTTCGCCACCCCACATGAACAGGTCTTCCCACGTATTAATGTGCTCGCGAAGAACCTTGTGATTCCGACCCTTCCCACCGCAGGCTACACACACCACCTTCACAGTTTCGTTTTCAGGCATAGCCCCACCCAGTCGCGCACGGACGTCAAAGCTCGACTCCAATCTTACCACCGCTCACGCACACTGTGAGCGCGACCAGCGCGGACGGCTCACATCACCGGAGCAGCCCCACCCCCGGAAACCCTCCATACGGAAGGACTGCCGTAGCCCCGAACCGCGCCTTGCAGCTTGAGAGCCGCTTCCCGCACCGGTCCTCGGTGGGACTGGACGTCGGCGTGTCGTCGGCCTTCGCCACCGGCGGCCCCGCGTAGCCGCACCCGGTGAACATCCGCCGACCTGGGTTCCAGCTCAAGATGAAGGTTCAAAGGGTCCGCCTCGTCTATGAAGGTCATCAACTCAAGCCCATGAAGCTGGAAACGTTGGAGGCCGCCCTGGATGCTGTCAGACAGGACGTCGATGGGGTGGATGTGGTGTTCCAATGAGCAGGCCCGAGTCTCGTAGAGCGAACATGGACGACCATCTCCTGCTTTCGTTCGACGGCGCTTTTGATCATCAGGCAGAACTCGAGCGCGAGTTGGAGCCCTTCCTTGAAGCTCTTGAGTCGGGTGCCGGCGAGTGGATGCCGGACATCGTCAAGGGGAAGCGGCGACAGAGCTACTCGCGTGCTGCCCTCTGGAAAGCACTGAGGGAGGAGCGCGGCGAACGGAGCACCTCCGTTGGGCTCTATCGCAAGAAGTGGCCTGTGCTGGATATGTCGCTCCGGCTCAGGTTTCCGCCGCTTCATCCAAGCCTCCAAGTCTGGATCGACGTGCATCCCCTCGCCCTCTTCGCAGAGAAGGCAGGCTGTAGAAGCTTCATCGAAATGGTCCGGGCTTGGGCCATCCACTACCCGACTCCATATGCTTCGGCTCACAGCATGGCTGACCGTGAGTTGGCGGGCTTCCCCCATTTCGACCGTGAAGCCGAGGTATCTCGGAGGGATGGCTTCGACAAGGTCTATGCGGTGTGCTGGCTGAATGTCTTTGGCCCGAAGTTGGTGGAGACCGTGGGTCGAGAGCGGATGCTCTCGACGCCTGCGTACCTCGTGGAGGAACTCCCCAACGGCTCCGTCCTCCTGGTGCTGCGGCCCACTGCCGCGGACTTCGACAGCGAGGAATCGCGCGTGGCGCAGGCCCGAGCCCATGTCCACCTGCGGCCGGACCTCGACTTCGACACAGTGCTGCGCACACTGAGGGAGCGCAGCGCCGCATTCGTCCCCGTCGAGCCGCGCTTCCACCCTGACCTGGCGCCGCTCCTGGCTCGGCTTCCGGACGAGTTCGGTATCAGCGAGCGACAACGGAAGATCGCCGAACTCAACGCCTTCCGGCCACCCGACCCGGAGGAGTGGCTGCCAGTCGCGTTGCCGTCAGACGTGGAGAACCCGGAGCGCGTCCTCACTTCCTACGGAGACCTGTCCGAGGGCCTCGTGGCGGTGCTGCACACGAAGGTGCCCTCCATCATGGATGCGACACCTGAGTCCCTCACGGACCTGGACTTCTACTTCTGGCAAGAGAGCTTCCCGGAGAGGTACGAGCGGCAACTCATCGATGGGCACACCACACCGGCGCTCGGGGCCTACCCTCTCTGCCAACGTGAGTGAGACAGTCCGTACCGAGCAGTTTAGTGTGCAGGGCGACCCAGGCAGGGACGATGAAACCGGTGGTGGAAGAAGCGCGGGTCAGGGAGACCGAGGTGGAGGAGAAGGCGCGGCGCCGAGGCTTCACGGCAGAGTACAAGTTGCGGGTGCTCGCGGAGGCAGACCGCTGCTCGAAGCCCGGTGAAGTGGGAGCACTGCTTCGCCGGGAAGGGCTGTACTCGTCGCTGCTGAGCGTGTGGCGGCGCCAGCGCAATGAAGGGGAGCTGTCGGCGCAGAATCCGAAGAAGCGCGGCCCGCCGGCGAAGGTCCCCGACGCGAGTGCCCGGCGCGTCGCGGAGCTGGAGAAGGAGTTGGCCCGGGCCCAGGTGCGCCTCAAGCGAGCCGAGGCCCTGCTGGACCTCCAAAAAAAAGTATCGGAAATCCTCGGAGTGGAACTGCCCAAGCCCGACGAGGAGCCCTGATGCAAGTGGCGAGGGAGGCGGTTGGCCAGTGGGGCGTGGCGCCCGTGTGCCAGGCACTGGGCCTGGCTCGCGCCACCTTCTACCGAGGGGCCCAGCCGAAGCAGGAGTCGGTGCCCAGGGCCAGCCCACCGCGAGCCCTGCCGCCCGAGCAGCGGGCCGAGGTGCTCGCGGTGCTGCATGAGCCGAGATTCGCGGATGCCGCGCCCGCGGAAGTCTACGCGCAGCTGCTCGACGAGGGCCGCTACCTGTGCTCGGAGCGCACCATGTACCGGATGCTCGCCAGCAACCACGAGGTGCGCGAGCGACGCAACCAGTTGCGCCACCCCAACCACCCGGTGCCCCAACTGCACGCGACGAAACCCAATGAACTCTGGAGCTGGGATATCACCAAGCTGCACGGCCCGACGAAGTGGACGTACTTCTACCTCTACGTCGTCCTGGACGTCTTCAGTCGCTACGTCGTTGGCTGGATGGTGGCGCATCGCGAGTCGGCCACCCTGGCCCAGAAGCTGCTGGCGCAGACCTGCGAACGCCAGGGGATAGTGCCCGGCCAGTTGACGATTCACGCCGACCGAGGCTCCTCGATGACCTCCAAGCCGGTGGCCCTGCTGATGGCCGACCTGGGCGTCACCAAGACGCACTCCAGGCCTCATGTCTCCAACGACAACCCCTTCAGTGAGGCGCACTTCAAGACGATGAAGTACCGGCCTGACTTCCCCCAGTGCTTCGGCTGCCTCCACGACGCTCGCGGCTTCTGCGGTGACTTCTTCGGCTGGTACAACCAGGAGCATCACCACGCGGGCCTCGGCCTGCTCACGCCCTACGACGTGCACCACGGCCTGGCTGCCCAGCGCATCGCCACCCGAGCCGCAGTGCTCGCTGCCGCCTACGCCTCTCACCCCGAGCGCTTCCCCCGCGGCCCTCCCAAGCCTCAGTCGCTTCCGAACGCCGTCTGGATAAACGACCCCGCGCGGCTCTCCGCCTCTCAGTAGACCACGCAGTATTCTCACCAATTCTCTGTCTCATCCGCGTTGACAGGTTCCGCTATCTGGGTGACGTGTTGGTGCGGCGGTTGGGCGGGACGTGGGTGCTGCGCCAGAAGCGGGAGGAGTCCCAGGTGCGCGTGGGCAAGCGCGTCTGGCTGCCGTTCCTCCGCGCCCGCCGGTACATGCAGTCCCGCCAGGCACTGCTGGACTACTCGCTCACCCAGTTCTTCCGTGAGGCAGAGCGGTACCGGGATTGACCTGGCACTGCCACTCCTCGCCGAGCCGAGCAGGAATCACGCGTCGGAGTGCCGCGCCGCCTCGGCCGCGGCCTTGCGCAACAGCTCCCCCGTCGCCGCGTCCGCCGGGAAGAACGACTCAATCGCCAGCTCCGACAGGGTGATGTCCACCGGCGTGCCGAACACCGTCGTCGTGCCGATGAACGACAGGATGCCTCGCGGCGTCTGGATTCGCAGCGGCACCACCACGCCCGCGAAGTCCGGCTCCGCCGCCCCGCTAGGCGCCCCCATCGCTCGCAGCTCGTCGAGCAGCGCCGCCAGCGTCACGTCCGCCGTGCTCGACACCTGTCTCTGCAGCCGCGTCAGCACGTGCGCGCGCCACTGCTCCAAATTAAGGATGCGCCGTCCCAGCCCCTCCGGATGCAGGCTCAGCCGCAGCACGTTGATGGGTGGCTGGAGCAGCTCCCCGGGCACGCCCTCCAGCAGCACGCCCACCGCGCGGTTGGCCGTGACGAGCTGCCAGTGCCGGTCCACCGCGAGCGCGGGATACGGCTCATGCCCGGAGAGCACCAGCTCCACCGCCTCGCGCGCCGCCCCCATCCGAGGCCCATCCAGCTCGTTCTCCGAATAGACAGGCGCGAAGCCCGCGGCCACCAACAGCGCATTGCGCTCGCGCAGCGGCACGTCCAGCTCCTCGGCCAGGTGCAGCAGCATGTCCCGGCTCGGCGTGGAGCGCCCCGTCTCCAGGAAGCTCACATGGCGCGCGGACACATCCGCGCGGCACGCCAGGTCCAACTGGCTCAACGAGCGGCGCTGGCGCCACTCCCGCAGCAACTCTCCCACCGGACGGCTCGGCATCATCATGCCCCTGACACTAGGAACGCGGGGGAAGCGCTCCAATTACCTCGCACGTAATCGACTTCAAATCCCCCGGCGCGCAATTTGTGTCTCACACGGCGACCGGATGCTCCGGCGCCGCTTCGCCAAGGACACTTCCATGAGCGCCATTCCCGCTTCCCGCACCCTGCTGGGCCACGTCCTGCTCGCCGACGGTCTCATCAGCGGCGCCACCGGGGCCCTGATGTTCTTCGCCGCCGGGCCCTTGAGTGACTTGCTGGGCCTGCACGTCACGCTGCTGCGCTCGGCGGGCTTCAGCCTGCTTCCCTTCGCCGCGCTGCTCGTCTTCCTGGCCATGCGCCCGCTCGTTCACCGAGCGCTCGTCTGGGCCATCATCGTCGCCAACGTGCTGTGGACGGTGGACAGCTTCGTCCTGCTCGCCTCGGGCTGGGTGCAGCCCACCCTCTGGGGTCAGGCCTTCACCCTGGTACAGGCCATTGCCGTGGCGGGCTTCACCTGCCTGGAGCTGATGGCCGTCAAGCAGGCCCGCGTGGTGCCCGCCTGAAGCGCCATGAAACACACCCGCGCCTGGAAGCGGCGCGGCGCTCGACGACTCAGAGCGCCTTGCGGACCGCTTCCAGCGCGGCGTCGTAGTCCGGCTCGTGCATCATCTCCGGGACGATTTCCCGGAAGACGACCTTGCCGTCACGACCCACCACGAAGGTGCTGCGCGCCAGGAGGCCCAGCTCCTTCATGAACAGGCCGTACTTCCGCGCGAACTCGCGGTTCTTGTAGTCCGACAGCACCGCGACGTTGTTGATGCCCTCCGCCGCGCTGAAGCGGTTGAGGGCGAAGGGCAGGTCCAGGCTCAGGTACCAGACCTTCACGTCCGGCCCCATCTCCGTCGCCTGCTTGTTGAACATGCGCAGCTGGATGGCGCAGACCTTGGTGTCCACGCTGGGCGCCACGCTCAACACAACCACTTGCCCCTTCAGCTCCGACAACTGATGGGACTCGAAGAACCCCTTGAACACAGTGAAGTCAGGCGCGACGTCGCCCACCTGCACCTGTCCATCCCCCTCCAGCGTCACCGGCCTTCCCCGGTAGGTGACCTGGTTCTTGAACTCGGCCATGAACCCGCGCTCCTCTCATCACGCGGCCAGCAACGCCGCACCAATGAGGCCGCTGTCGTCACCGAGCTCCGCGTCGGCGATGAGCAGCCCCTCGCGGGACGTCTGGGACGCCCACGCCCGCACACCCTCCAGCACCCGGCGCCGCATGCCGGGGCAGTGGTTCAACACCCCACCGCCCAGGATGAGTCGCGCCGGGTTCAACACCGTCACCTGGTTGGCCACCGCCAGTGCCAGGAACCGCGCGGCCCGCTCATACACCTCCAGGGCCGCCGCGTCGCCTGCTTCCGCCGCCTGCTCCAGCGTCACCGGCGTGAGCTTCGAGGCATCTCCCCCCACCAGCTCCGACAGTGCGGGCGAGCTCCCGGCCGCCAGCAGCTCTCGCGCCTGCGCGATGAGGTTGTGCCCGCCGGTATACGCCTCCAGGCACCCCTGCTCGCCACAGCCGCAGCGCCGGCCGTCCGGCACCACCTTGATGTGGCCCAGCTCTCCCGCCACGCCGCCCGCGCCATCCAGCAGCT
This sequence comes from Corallococcus terminator, assembly GCF_049194865.1. Taxonomy (GTDB): domain Bacteria; phylum Myxococcota; class Myxococcia; order Myxococcales; family Myxococcaceae; genus Myxococcus; species Myxococcus terminator_A. The sequence continues at coordinate 234,722 of NZ_JBLZWL010000104.1, forward strand.
GCCCACCCGCGATGATGGCGCTGCCCACGCCCGAGCCCACGAAGACCACCAGCAAGTCTTGAGCGCCGCGTCCCGCGCCCGCGTGAAACTCGCCCCAGGCGGCGGCGGACAGGTCGTTCACCACCTTCACCTTCTGCCCCAGCCGGTCCGTGAGCAGCTGGCCCAGCGGCACGTTGCGCCAGCCCAGGTTGGGGGCGACCGACAGCACGCCGGAGTCCTTGTGAATCTGCGCCGCCGCGCCCACGCCGCAGCCGCCCACCACGACGCCCGCGGACTTCACCGCCTCGGACGCCGCGCGAGCAATCGTCTCCACCACGCCGGAGGGACTGCGCTCCTCGAGGGCCACCTTCGACGATGCGAGCATCTTCCCCGCCTCGTCCACCACCGCGGCCCGGGCAAACGTTCCACCCAGGTCGATTCCAAGCGTCGCCATGGCGGTGTCCTTTCTCAGCCCTTCACGCGCTCGACCAACTCGGTGACCAGCGCTTCGACTTCCTTCTGCTTCGCCTCGTCCTTCAGCTTGCCCTCGGGCGTGAAGGCCTCCATCGCCCGCGCCAGGTGCACCTGGTTGGGCAGCACCAGCGCGCCCACCGACGACATCACCTGACGGAGGTGCGGCTGCATGCGCGACGTGCCGAAGTTGCCCGGGCTCGCGCCCATGATGGCCGCCCACTTGCCCTGGAACAGCCGGCCCGGCGCGCGCGACGCCCAGTCGATGGCGTTCTTCAGGCCGCCAGGAATGGACGAGTTGTACTCGGGGCTGGAGATGAGGAAGCCCTGGGCCTTTCCCACCCGCTCGCGCAGCGCGACGACGGGCGCGGGGAGCCCCTGCGCCTCCACGTCGCCGTCATAGAACGGGACGCCGAGCGACTTGAGGTCCACGACATCGACCTCGGCCCCCAGCGCGCGGGCCTTCTCCACGCCCACCGCCAGGAGCAGCTGGTTGAACCCGCCGTTACGGAGACTGCCGCTGAGGGCGAGGATGCGAGGCGACGACATGCTCACCCACCCACTTCCTTCTGCACGCGGGCCACGGTGCCCTCGATGAGCGCCTGGATCTCCTTGAGACGCTCTTCCGTGTTGGCCTCGAAGCGCAGGACGAGGATGGGCTGCGTGTTGGAGGCGCGGATGAGGCCCCAGCCGTCGGGGAACGTCACGCGCACGCCGTCCACGTCGATGATGTCGTGGCCCGCCGCGCGCAGCGTCTCCGTGGCGCGCTTGACCATCTCGAACTTCTTCTCTTCCTTCGTGTCGAAGCGCAGCTCGGGGCTGGCGAACGTCTTGGGCACGTCGGAGAGCAGCTCGGACAGCTTCTGCTTCTCGTGGGTGAGGATTTCCAGCAGGCGCGCGGACGAGTACACCGCGTCGTCGAAGCCGAAGTAGCGGTTCTTGAAGAAGATGTGGCCGCTCATCTCGCCGGCCAGCTCCGCGTGCTCCTCCTTCATCTTCGCCTTGATGAGGGAGTGGCCCGCCTTCCACATGATGGGCCTGCCGCCGCGCTTGGCGATGTCGTCGTACAGCGTGTAGCTGCACTTCACCTCGCCGACGATGGCCGCGCCCGGGCTGTCCTTCAGCACGTAGCGGCTGAAGAGGACCATGATCTGGTCACCCCAGAGGATGTTGCCCTGGTCGTCGATGACGCCGATGCGGTCGCTGTCGCCGTCGTAGGCGATGCCCACCTCCGCCTTCTCGCGCTTCACGGCGGCGATGAGGTCCTGGAGGTTCTCCACCACCGTCGGGTCCGGGTGGTGGTTGGGGAACGTCGCGTCCATCTCGCAGAACAGGGGCACCACCTCGAAGCCCATGCTCTCGAACAGCGGCACGGCGATGGCGCCACCGGTGCCGTTGCCCGCGTCGATGACGATCTTCATCCCCTTGCGGCCCACCTTCACCGTCTGCTTCACGAAGTGGTTGTAGGGGGTGATGATGTCGAACGGGGTGACGGTGCCGGGCGTGGCGGAGACCTCGAAGTCAGCGGCCTCGATGAGCTTGCGCAGCGCCTGGATTTCGTGGCTGTGGAAGGTCGTCTTCCCCGCGCCCACCTTGAAGCCGTTGTACTCCGGCGGGTTGTGGCTGCCGGTAATCATGGCCAGGCCATCCACCGGCAGGGTGTTGGCGGCGAAGTAGACCAGCGGCGTGGGCACCACGCCCACGTCGAAGACGTTGAGGCCGGTGGACGTCAGGCCGGCACAGAGCGAGTCACGGAAGCGGGTGGAGGACTCGCGGCAGTCGCGGCCCACGGCGATGAAGCGGCCGCCCTTGCGCCGGATGATGGTGCCCAGGCCCTTGCCCAGCAGCTCCACCACTTCGGCGGTGAGGTCCTTATCCACCAGACCCCGGATGTCGTACTCGCGGAAGATATGCGCGTTCATGAAGGTGTCCCCGCCCTCGCGAAACCGGAGGGCATGACAGAGGGCGGCGGACTCTACACGAGCGCCAGGATTCCCGGCACCCGCCGACTCAGGGGCGCAACCTGCTGAACGGAGGCCCCTCGGGGACCCTTCAAGTCCCTGGGGTGCCAATCAACCCCCGGTCAAGCCCGCCTGTGGGGCAGGCGGCGGTTCACGCTCCGGGGCTCCTGCATTCTCAGTCCTCGGAAGGACTTCAGTGCGTGGTGGCCTCCACGCCCTGGGCCTCGACGACGCTCCGGGCGACAACGCCCTGGCGCACCCGCCCGCGCAGCTCCTGGTAGTGCCGCAGCCAGGAGGCGTTGAGCGGGTCCAACGAGAGGGCCTCCGCGTAGCGCTCCAGCGCGGCGTCCAGCGAGCCTCGCGCCTCCAGTGAATGCCCTTGCGTGAAGAGGGCCCGGGCCCGCGACTCCGCCAGGGGACGCGCCGCGAGGAAGGCCTGGCGCAGCACGTCCGCCTGCGTCTCCGACAGGCCCGCGTCGAGGCAGCGCGCCACACCCACGAGGTTGCCACGCGTGGCATCGAAGCCCGCGCGAGCGACGGGCTCGCCCAGCACGCGGCCCGCGGCCTCCACGCGGCGCAGGAGCGACTCCAGCGCCTGACGCTGTCCCAGCGGCAGCGCGCGCTGACGGAACAGGTTCAGCCGGCGCAGCGTGGCGCTCGCGCGGCGGCGCACCTGCTCGAAGTCCTCGTGAGGCAGCGCGCCCAGCAGGGCATACGGGTCCTTCGCCACGGAGGCCGCGCGCGACAGGAGCCGCCCCAGCTCCGCGTCCGGCACCGGCTCCGCGTCCAGCGTCCCCCGCGTCACGCCCACGCCCAGCGCGAGGCCCAGGAGCCCCCGCGCCGCCTCGCCCGCGAACTGGACATAGAGGCCCGCCGCCCCGCCCCACGCCCGCGCCTCGTCGCGCGTCACGTGGCGCACCACGTCGCAGTCACACGCCACCTTGCGGCTCCCCAGCGACAGCTCCACCGGGAGCTGCGCGGCCAGCTCCGGCAGCGGCCCCGCCCACGTCGCGAAGAAGCCGTCCACCGTCACGTCGCCCACGCGCACGGGCACCAGCTCCGTGTCCGTCGCCAGCCCCAGCCGCACGCCCAGCCCCGGCGGCGACTCCATGCGCGGCGGCTTCACCTCCGTCGGCGCGGCGTTGCCATGGGCCGCGTCCCGCAGCGCCGCGTGCAGCGGCGTGGCCCCGTCCTCGGGGAGGATGTGCCCGAAGATGGAGACGCCGCCCTTCGACGTGCGCGTGCGCGACGGGATGGAGGGCTCCAGCCGGCCGATGCCCTGGCTCTCCAGCAGCGCCTCGCGGAAGGTGCGCGCGTCCGGGAAGCGCTCCCCGGGGCGCTGGGACAGCGCGCGCAGCAGGACTTCCGAGAGCGCGGGAGGCACGCGCGGGTTGAGCACGTGCGGCTCCGTGGGAGAAATCCCGCCCACCCGGCCGAAGCCGAAGGGCAGCCTTCCGGTGGCCAGCAGGTAGCCCACCACGCCCAGCGCATACAGGTCCGCGCGCCCATCCACCGTGTCCCCCGCCCACTGCTCGGGCGCGAGGAAGGCGGGCGAGCCCACCACCATGCCGCACGCGCGCTCCTCCGCGGAGAGGCTGGCGGAGAGCACCGCCTGCGTGCCGAAGTCGAGCACCTTCACCTGCCGCTCACCGCGCGAGTCCCAGGTGAGGATGAGGCTGTCCGCGGACAAGTCACCGTGCACCAGCCCTCGCGAGTGCGCGGTCTCCAGCGCGCACAGCGCCTGGGCCAAGAGCAGCACCACCTCCGCCGAGGCCAGCGGCATGGGCAGGCGCGAGAAGGGCTCGCCCTCCGCGTACTCCATCAGCATGCAGGGCAGACCGCCGGGGCCCCGGCGCACGTCCAGCACGCGGGCCACGTGGCGGTGCTTCAGCGTGCGCAGCGCCCGGGCCTCCGCCTGGAAGCGCGCGCGGACCACGGGCTGGGCGGCCAGGTGCGGGTGCAGCACCTTCACCGCGAAGCGGTGGCCCGTGGGCTGATGCTCGGCCAGGTACACCGTGCCCAGCGCCCCGGCGCCCAGCGACTGGCGCAGCACGAGCGGACCGTGACGCTGCCCCTCCAGCGAAGGCGCCTGGGGACAGCCCGTGCCCACCGGATGCTCCACCGCGCAGTGCCTGCATGCCATGTTCGCCCACCGCCCCTGCCGCCCCGGAATGGGGCAGGCGGCGACGACACTGCAACCCCCGTGCACCCCCGGCTTCGTCACCCACTGGACAGGACAACCTCCCGCCAGGACGAGAACCCGGGGAAACCCGTTACCCACGGAGCGGAAGTTCTTTCAGCCCCGGGGTCGGAAGTTTCTCCAGCGCACACTGGGCGCCTGCGCCTACAGGTACTTCTGAAGCTTTCGCGCCTTGAGGGCCTCCACCACCTTGCGAACGTCCTGGCTCTTCTCGCGGGGGACCACCAGCACCGCGTCACCGGAGTCCACCACCACCACGTCAGTGAGGCCGACGACGGCCAGGGGGCGCTTGTCCGCGAGGATGATGCAGCCCTTGCAGTCCACCACCACCGCCGAGGCGCCGGAGATGACGTTGCCGTTCTCGTCGGCCGGGCGGACCTCCGGGATGGCCGCGAAGGAGCCCACGTCGGACCAGCCGAAGTCTCCGGGCAGCACCGCGATGTTGGAGGCCTTCTCCATGACGCCGTAATCGATGGAGATGGAGGGCAGCTTCGGGAAGACCTTCTTCAGCACCGGGCCAAACGTGCGCTTGCCCGCTACCTTGCTCAGCGCGGACAGGCCCTTCTTCATCTCCGGCATGTGCTGCTCGAAGGCGGCCAGGATGACGTCCGCGCGGAAGACGAAGATGCCGCCGTTCCACAGGTACTCGCCCGAGGAGACGTAGGCCTTCGCCGTCTCCACGTCGGGCTTCTCCTTGAACGCCTTCACCCCTCGGCCACCGCCCGTGAGCGCGTCACCCACCTGGATGTAGCCGTAGCCCGTCTCCGGGCGGTTGGGCTGGATGCCCAGGGTGACGATGTGGCCCCCTTCCGCGATGCGGGCCGCCTCCTCCAGGGTGCGCTTGAAGCCGGCCACGTCCGCGACGTGGTGGTCCGAGGGCAGCACCACCATGATGCCCTTCGGGTCCCGGGCGGCCACGTGCAAGGCTGCCAACGCAATCGCGGGCGCGGTGTTGCGCGCCACCGGCTCGACGAGGATGTTCGCCTTGGGCAGGCCCTTCACCAGCTTCGCCGCGGCCTTCGCGTGCAGGGGGCCGCACACGATGAAGGTGTTCTTCACCGTCGACAGGCCCTTGAGACGGGCGGCGGTGTCGGTGATGAGCGGCAGCTTCGAGGCCAGGGGCAGGAACTGCTTGGGCCGCGCCTGACGGGACAGGGGCCAGAAGCGAGTGCCGGAGCCACCGGCCATGATGACGGGATAGAGGGCCATGCGGGGTACGACTCCTGCGAGTGCCGGCTCGTCGCCAGCGGGAGGCGCCAGGGTCTTCCCCCAGCGTGGATGGCGGCGCACCATACCGTTTCGGCCTTTCCGGGAAAGAGGGGAGCCGCTTCCCATGAAGCCCCCGCCCAGGCCGTTGCGCCTCCCACCTTCAGGCCCTCCGAGCCCGCTTGTCCGCCCCCCGGACAATGAAGCGGCTCCGAGCGGCGAGAGTTTTGACCCGCCCCCGAAAAGCCAGTCTCATGCCGCGCTGTTGGACTTCCTCAAGGCCAGAACCACCGGGCTGACGCTCGCCCTCACCGTCGCGCTGGCGCTGGGGCTTTCGCTCGCCCCGATTCCGGAGTCGTGGCGCCCCCTGCCCAGTCTCCAGCGAGGCCCCCTGGGTCCGAAGCTGGTGGCGCTGGCGGTGCCGTCGTCCTTCACCGGAGGCCGTCCCGCCCCGCCCCCGGAGATAGAGGTGGTGGCCTCGGACACGCCCAAGCCGGGCGCGGCGCCAGAAGAGGACCCGGCGGAGGACGCGGGGACGGCGGTGGTGGACGCGGTGCCCACGCCCGCGGTGCCCGCCGTGCCGGGCATCGGCCTGGAGGAGCTGAGCGCGCCGTCGCTGGCGCGCGCCGTGGAGCTGGAGGCGCTGCGCGAGCGGATGAGCGCCCAGCATGTCGATATCGAACCCAACTGCCGCAAGACGCGCGCGGACGGAACTTGTGAAGAGGACGGGCTGGCCCCCTTCCACCGGGCGCTGACGGAGCTGCGCGCGGACACGCGGCGCACACCGGTGCGCGTGGTGCATCTGGGAGATTCGCTCGTCGCGTCGGACTACATCACCGACGTGGTGCGAGACAGGCTCCAGGAGCGCTTCGGCTCGGGCGGCAAGGGCTTCCTCTTCATCACCCGCCCCGCCAGCGCGGGCCGGTGGACGCGCTCCGGACGGGGCTCGGACGGCTGGGAGATTGCCCGGCTGGTGGACACCAAGTGGCCCCGCGACAGGGTGGGCTGGACGGGCGTGGCCTTCACCTCGGCGGGCGGCTCGCAGAGCACGAAGTACGACGTGGAGGGCTCGCGGGTGGCGGAGCTGTTCTTCCTGGCCCAGCCCTCCAGCGGCTCCGTGCAGCTCTCCGTGGATGGCCGGCCGCTGCAGCGCATCCAGACGCGCGGCTTCTCCAAGACGAAGTCGGAGGCGGCCTTCGCGCGGGTGAATCTGCCCGAGGGCGCCAAGACGCTGTCGCTCACCACGTCCGGCAAGGTGGAGCTGCACGGCGTGACGCTGGAGACGGGCACGCCGGGCGTCATCTACGACACGGTGGGGCTGCTCGGCGGCATGGCGGAGGTGTACCTGCGAGCCCAGCCCGCGGCCTTCCGCGCGCAGCTCCGTCAGCGCAAGCCGGCCATGGTGGTGCTGATGGTCGGAGGCAACGAGGCGTTCTTCTTCTCGAGAGACCGCACCACGCTCGAAGAGGTGCGCGCGCAGATGAAGGAGCTGGTGTCGCGCGTGCGCGCCACCGTGCCGGACGCGGCGTGCCTGGTCATGTCGCCCATCGACGCGGGCGTGCGGACCATGGGCGGCGAGTTGGTGCCGCGCCGGGGCTCCAAGGAGGTCTCCGACATCTTCCGCGAGGAGGCGCGCCTGGGAGGCTGTGCCTTCTGGGACGCGTACAACGCCATGGGTGGCGAGGGCGCGGCCCTGCGGTGGCTGGAGGCCGGGTTGATGTTGGAGGACCTGGTGCATCCGCGCGCGAAGGGCTCTGATTTGCTGGGCCACCTGTTCGACCTCGCGCTCCAGCGCGGGTTCGCGAAGGTGCACACGCCGCTGGTGCCTGTGGCGGACACGCCGGGGTTGCAGGACGCGGGCACCGCGCTGACCAAGACGTTCGACCGGCTGCGCCGCCGCGAGTCCGGCGAGGCCCTGCGCGTGGGCATCGCCCAGCTCGGCGCGTCGCATACCGCGTCGCACTACTTCACGGACGCGGTGCGCGGGGTGCTGACGAAGCGCTTCGGTGACGCGGGCCGGGGCTTCATCGCCGCGGGCAAGGCGTCCCCTCGCCTGGAGAACGCGCGCGTGGCCCGCGAGCTGGTGGGCGACTGGAAGGTGGAGGACGCACTGGACGCCGAGCCGGGCGGACTGTGGGGCCTCACCGGCATCCGCGCCGTGGGCGCGCCGGGCTCGAAGCTGCGCATCCAGTTCTGCAAGGACTGCAAGGACACGAAGGCGTCGACGGGGCGGCTCGACCTGTACGCGCTCGACGTGCCGGACACGAAGGCGCCGGACATCCGCGTGGATGGCGAGGACATGCCTCCCGACGCGCCGCTGCCGGAGCCGCTCACAGCGCCCATGGTGCGCATCCGCTCCTTCCCCGTCACCGGCCCCTCGCACGAGGTGGAAGTCATCGCTCCGGAGGGCAGCGGCGTCACCGTGCTGGGCGCCGCGCTGGAGTACGACACGCCGGGTGTGGTGATGGACGCGCTGGGGTTGCCCGGGGCCATGGCCTCCACGCTCGGGGGCATGGATGCGGCGGCGGTGGACGCGCAGCTCGCCTCGCGTCGGCCGGACCTGCTCATCTTCTGGTACGGCACCAACGAGGCTGGAAGGTCGGACCTGGACGCGGCGGCGGTGTCGACTGACTACCCCGCGCTCATCGCCCGGCTGCGCAAGGCCACCGGCAACGCCGAGTGCCTGCTGCTGGGCCCCACGGACCGGCTGACGCAGGACGCGAATGGCCGCTGGACGGAGGCGCCCGCGCTGGCGTCGGTGCTGGACACGCTGCCTCGGGTGGCTCGGGACGCGGGCTGCGCGTACTGGTCTCCGCGCGCGGCCATGGGTGGTGAGCGGGCGATGCTGCGCTGGCAGCGCTCCCGTCCGGTGCTGGGCCACGCGGATGGCGTGCACCTGACGCCGGAGGGCTACGAGCGACTGGCGGCGAGCTTCGCGCGGGACTTCCTGGCCGCGTACGAGCTGCGCAAGAAGACCGAGCCCACCGCGCGCATGGAGGGGAACTGACGTGCTGTCGCACAGCCTCCAGTACCTCGTCTTCGTCATCGGGGTGTTCGCCCTGTACTGGGCGGTGCACCGTCACTACTGGCCGCGCCTGTTGGTGCTGCTGGTGGCCAGCGTCTACTTCTACGCGGCCTTCACGCCCTTCCCGCTCATCATCTTCCTGGTCGGCGTCACGGTGGACCACCTGCTCGTCAAGGGGATGGGACGCGCGAAGTCGCAGGGCGTGCGCAAGCTGTTCGTCACGCTGTCCGTGGTGTCGAACCTGGGGTTGCTCGCGGGCTTCAAGTACCTGGAGCTCTTGCGCAAGACGGCGCTGGAGCTGGTGCCCGAGGCCTGGGGCCTCCACGTCCGCGAGACGCCGTTCAGTTTGATTCTGCCGCTGGGCCTGTCGTTCTTCGTCTTCCAGGCCATCAGCTACACGGTGGACGTGTACCGGGGGAAGGCCAGCTCCGAGCACTCGTTCATCGAGCACCTGCTGTACATGCTCTTCTTCCCGCGCGTGGTGAGCGGTCCCATCATCCGCGCGTCGGAGCTGCTGGAGCGCTTCAAGGACGTGCCCACGCTGACGCCGGAAGAAGGCGGTCAGGCGATGTTCCGCATCGCCGTGGGCCTGGTGAAGAAGCTGGTCATCGCGGACGTGCTGGGCAGCGGAATCGTGGACCCGGTGTTCGCCTCGCCGGACAAGTACGCCTCCGCCGAGTGCATCGTCGCGGCCATCGCCTACACCTTCGAGCTCTACTACGACTTCTCGGGCTACTCGGACATCGCGCTGGGTGTGGCGGCGCTGTTCGGCTTCAAGTTCCCGGAGAACTTCAACCGGCCCTATCTCGCGAAGAACCTGGGCGAGTTCTGGAACCGGTGGCACATGAGCCTGTCCACCTGGCTGCGGGACTACCTGTACCGGCCGCTGGGCGGCAACCGGGTGTCGAAGCCTCGGGTGTTGTTCAACCTGATGACGGTGATGGTGCTGGGCGGCCTGTGGCATGGCGCGGACTGGCGCTTCGCCGTCTGGGGCGGCGTGCACGGCGCGGTGCTGGGCCTGTCACGGTGCTGGGAGTGGTGGGTGGGCAAGCCGGAGAAACCGGGGGTGCCTCGCATCGCGCTGGGGATGCTGGCCACCTTCACCATCGTCGTGCTGACGCGCGTGGTGTTCCGCGCGAAGACGATGACGCACGCGGGTGAGTTCTACGCGCGGATGATGGAGGGGGTGCCGGGCATCGCCAACGTCAGCCCGCTGGTGTGGGGCATGTTGGCGGCGGCGGTGTTCTTCCACGCGGTGCCGATGAAGCTCTACACGGTGACGTCGGAGTTGTTCGTCCGGATGCCGGTGCCCGTGCGCGCCGTGGCGCTCGTCGTCCTGGGCCTGGGCATCCGCCACCTGTCGGCCGTGGAGACGCGGCCGTACGTGTACCTTCAGTTCTGACGCCGGGCAGGCGCGGTGAGCACGGCCTCCAGGCCGGGCACCTGCGCGAGCTGCCCCAGGAAGTCGCGGAGGATGCGCGCGGTGGCGCCCCAGATGACGTGGGAGTCGTACGTGTAGAAGTACAAGTCCCGCTCGGCGCCGAAGACCTCCTTGCGCTCGACGCGGAGGATGGCCGGGTCCATCAGGCTGACGATGGGCACCTCCAGGATGAAGGCCACCTCTTCCGGACTGGGCTGGTACTTGCCGTCGCCCGGAATCACGCCGACGAAGGGCCGCACGCGGTACTGGGAGATGGTGGGCACCTCGTCCAGCATGCCCAGCACGCGCACGCCGCGCCGGTCGATGCCCAGCTCCTCTTCCGTCTCCCGCAGCGCGGTGTGCAGCGGCGTGAGGTCCTCCGCGTCGCGGCCTCCGCCCGGGAAGCTGTACTGATTGGCGTGGGTGCGCAGGGTGGCCGGGCGTCGGGTGAAGACCACGTGCGGCACGCCGTCGCGCTCGAACAACGGCACCAGCACGGAGGCCTCGCGCAGCACGAGCCCCGGCAGGTCCACGTTGCGCGCCGGACGCGCCGACAGCCGTGCCTCCACCCCCTGGAACAACGCCTCCACGCTCACGACGCCAGCCTCCAGACTAGTCAGTGATTTGCTTCTCGATTTGCTGCTTCCCCGGCTCGCGCGGCACGTCCAGGTTCTCCACGCCCGACAGCGGCTTGAGCACGCCGGCCTGGAGCAACCCCAGGAGCAGCAGGCCGAGCGCCACGCGGTACACCACGAACACCAGCGTCGTGCGCGAGCGCAGGTAGTTCAACAACCACGCGATGGCCGCCATGCCCGAGGCGAACGCCACCAGGGTGCCGACCCAGAGCGACACGGCGCTGGGTCGCTCGGTGGCTTGCAGCAGGTGCTTCAGCTCGAAGATGCCCGCCAGCGAGGTGGCGGGGATGGACAGCAAGAACGAGTAGCGCGCGGCGTCCTCGCGCTTGAGCCCCAGCGACAGGCCGCCCGTGAGCGTCGTGCCCGAGCGCGACGAGCCGGGGATGAGCGCCAGCGCCTGCCACAGGCCGATGAGGATGCCGTCCCGCCACGTCATGTCGGCCAGCGTCCGCTTGTGCGAGGCGCGCTTCTCCACCACGAAGAGGATGATGGCCAGGATGATGAGGCTGCCGGAGATGACGTAGAGCGAGCGGAACTGCGTCTCGATGGCCTTCTTGAAGGCCAGGCCGCAGATGCCGATGGGCAGCGTGCCCACCAACACGAACCACGCCAGCCGGGACTCCACGGTGCCGAAGGGGTCGCGCTTCGCCAGCCCCCGGAAGAAGGCCGTCACCAGCGAGACGATGTCCTTGCGGAAGTAGATGAGCACCGCGGCGACCGTGCCCAGTTGGATGACCGCGGAGTACGCGGCACCCGGGTCCTTCCACCCGAACAACTCCGGCGCGATGCGCAGGTGGGCGGTGGAGCTGATGGGCAAGAACTCGGTGAGACCCTGGACCAGTCCCAGGACGATGGCTTCAAGGAGGCTCATAGGCGCGGTCCCCGGATGTATGCCCGGACACCGCCGCCAGCAAGGGCGAACCTCGGCGTGTGTGGCTGGGAGAGCACGCGGCGTCCCCCTGGGCGCCCCGTCCAGGTAGGCTGAAGGGCGCGCCATGCCCCCTGCCCCTCCGTGCCCCTGCTGCTCTGGCCTGCGCTACCGCGAGTGCTGCGCCCCCTTCCACCGAGGCGAAGCCGAACCGCCGGACGCCGAGCGCCTGATGCGCAGCCGCTACAGCGCCTTCGCCCAGCGCGAGCCGACGTACCTGTGGAAGACACTTCATCCCAGCCACCCGGACCGCGCGCGGCCCGAGGACGTGGTGGTGCGCGAGCTGCGCGCCTTCGCGCAGGCCCACCAGTTCCCCAAGCTGGTGGTGATGGACCGCCAGGCCCCCGACGCCCAGGGCACCGCGCAGGTGCTCTTCTTCGCGAAGGTGTTCGAGAAGGGCAAGGAGCGCTCCTTCGTGGAGCGGTCCGACTTCCGCCACGACGGCACCGGCTGGCGCTACCTCTCCGGGGACACGCTCATGCTCAGCGACCTGACCGTCCCTCCCGAGTCCCTCACGCTCGCGACGTTTCCCAGGTAGGTCCTCTTCGCGCCTCGAAGGAACCTCGATGCCCGCCGCGCCCTCGAAGCTGTCCTCCCTGATGAAGGCCGCGAGCCAGGACGACTGGAGCCGCGTCCTGGATGGTCTGCTCACCGCGTGGCGCGCCGCGCCCCACACCGCGCTGGCCGACCGCATCGTCACCGTGGGACAGAAGCTCTCCGGCGACACTCCCCCGCCCAAGGACTGGGATGCGCTCGCGAAGAAGCCCGACGCGGCGAAGCTCACGACGCTGCTCGCCGCGCTGCTCGACAAGGGCTCGGTGAAGGGACGGGCCCGGCTGGAGACACTCGCGGCCTGGCCCGAAGACCCGCGCATCGACCGCTGGGTCGCGAGCCGGTTCGTGGATCCGCCGTTCACCAGCTCCTCGGCCCGTCCGTTCTGGACCCGACTGGGCCCCCTGGCGCGCCGCATCCAGGATGCCCAGGCCGCGAGCACGATGCTGAAGGCGCGCGCGGGCTACGACGAGCAGGAGGACTTCGAGGAGTTCCTCGCTGGCCATGTCGACCGGATTCGCTCCCAGCTCGAAGCCGCGAAGGACGCAGAGCTTCCCGCTGGCGACGCGAAGGTCCTCGCCCAGCTCGACGCGGCCCTCCAGGAGGCCGCGCCACCGAAGCCCCGGAACGCCGCGGACGCGGAGTCCCTGCTGGCCCAGGTGCTCGCGAAACCCGAGGACGAAGAGGCCCGCGCCGTGCTGGCCGACGTGCTGCTGGAGCAGGGCCACCCTCGCGGCGAGCTCATCGCGCTCCAGCTCGAAGCCACCCGGCGGACCCTCACCGCCGCCGAGCGAAAGCGCGAGCGGGAGCTGCTCAAGAGCGCCCGAAAGGAGCTGCTCGGCCCGCTCGACGAGGTGCTCAAGCCCGACTGCGTCTTCACGCGGGGCTTCTTGTCCCACGCCGCGCTGAAGCAAGGCAGCGCGCGCGCCATCCGGAGCGCCATCCAGAAGACGGCGGGCCATCCCCTGTGGGCCACGGTGGAGCATCTGGAAGGTCGCGGGGACTACGACATCACCACGCACCCGGTGATGAAGTCGCTGCGCTCGCTCTCAAACAGCGAAGTGCGGACGCAGGACCTGGCGAAGGTTCCCTGGCTCGAGTCCCTCGCGATGCGTGGCGCCTTGGACCTATGGACGGAGCTGGGCCAGGACCCCAGCGCGTTCCCCGCGCTGCGCCACCTGGACATCTTCCTCTACCTCGGGTGGGTCTCCGACTTCCTGGTGACTCCCCTCGTGTCGCGGCTGGAGCGACTCCAAATCCGCATCTACGTGAGCGCCCAGGTCCCCTCGACGGAGCTGGAGTTCCTCTCGCTCGTGCCGACGCTGAACGTCCCGGACATCACCTTCCGACTGGTGCGCAACGACACCAAGGACTGGAGCTGCGGCTTCCGCTTCGTGCGTGAGCCGAGTGGCAAGCACGCGGTCCACCTCTTCACCACGACGATGAACGAGCCCTACGAGCAGCTCGTGCGCGACGACCTCCTCGCCGGACTCGAACAGATTGCGCGACTCAAGCGCTCGAAGCTCACCATGACCCACCGGCTGCGCTCGGCCGTGAAGGTTGACGTCGAGCGACGAGTCCTGGCGCTCGGAGGCACACTCGAGCCCTGACGCGCTCGCGAGGAGCACGACGAGGCCCGGCGTGACATCTCCGGGCCTCGTCACTTCACCCACGACTAGCGAGGCACCGTGGTTCCAGGCGGTGACGGCTTGGCGGCGGGCGCCGGGGCGCTGGTGTCATCGACGGCGTTGGCGGTCCTCCAGGCGACGGCGGCGAAGCCATCCGGCACCGCACCCCCCTCGTCCTCCGGGTCCGGAGGCGGCTTGTCCCCAATCTCATCCGACTGGTTGGTGCAGGGGTCATACGGCGGTGGCGCGCTCTGCTCCTCGTTTCCACCCTGATTGCCCTGCTGCGGATTGGAGTCTGTGTCGACGGCGCCCGTCCCCACGGAGCCCTCGCCCCGGACTCTCACCGGCGCGGTGAAGGTCGTCGTGGGAATGCCCTTGCGCTGGACCTGCGCGAAGAACGCCTCGCTGGAGGCGCGGTCACCCGATACGGCATACGCGAAGGTCTTCGTGCCAGGGTTGACGCCCAGCGCGAGGAACCTGCCCGTGCTGGGGCACAGCCCGATGACCATCTGGGTGGCACCCTCGGGCAACTGCGCGTTGGGCGGCAGGGGTTGGACCTTGGGAGTCTTCGGCCTCGGGCCGGGCTCGGTGGGGCACGACGGGCTCGGCGTCACCGGTCGCGTGCCCAACGTGCGGCATCCCGTCACCGCACCCACCAGCACCAGGCACATCATCCACTTGTTCATGTTCTTCATCGTCTTCCCCCTCCACTTGAACCAGGCGGGCCCATCCCGCCCTCATTCAAAAACCAGGACGGAGCGCACCCAGCTGCTCGGGTCTCGCCGCATCCACGTCATCCGCACATCTCGCAGTGCATTCGCCGCGCGCTCTCCACGCTGAATCCGCTCGCGCACCGCATTGAAGAAAGGTCCCGCTTCGGCATCGGGCACATCCACCGTCGCCGCGAGCACCGTGCGCGCCCCCGCGTCCAGGAAGGCGACGGGCAGGCTGAAGCGCTCATACGTCCAGGTGGTGCCATGCGCGGCCCGGCACGCGGCCAGGATGACCAGGGGCTGGCCTCGCAGCTTCGTCGCGCGCACCTCGCCCGCGGTGAGCGCATAGCGACCACCCGCCTCGGGGGACAGCACCAGCAGCGAGGCCTCGGACACATCCGGGTTCATCAGGCCGTGGGCATGGACCTCGATTTGCGAGGCATCCGCCATCGCCTCCAGCACGCGTGAAGGAGTGGCCTGTCGTCCCAGCAACACCGTGGCGTCATCCCCGGGCAGCCCCGCCCATCCGCCGAGCGCGGGCAACCCCAGCGACGCGGGCGCCTGCACCTCCGCCACCACCAGCCGACGCCCCGTGCTCGTCGCCGGCACAACCGGCTGCGGCCTCACCACGTGGTAGGCCCACGCCAGGTCCTCGGGCAGGAGCCCCGCGCGCCCATGCAGCGGAGGACGCGCCACCACCTCCACCGTCGGGCACGCCCGCAGCAGCGTCGTCACCGACTCGGGAACGAGTCCCTGAAGCTCCTCATCCAGCGGTGTACGGCGGTTCGCATCGTGGTGCTCCACGAGCCGGCCATCCGGGCCTCGCGCCAGCACCAGCGTCCGCTCGACATCCGCGGTGACGGCGAGGACACACTGCTCGGGAAGCGCGCCGCCCAGCTCCTCACCGAAGAGTCGGAACGCCTGCTCGGATTCTCCCGCCTGGGCCGCCGCGAAGAGCAGCGACGTGTAGCTGTACGCGCGAGCCTTGCGCGCATCGACGCTGGTGGGCGGAAGGCGCCGCGCTTCCGCGATGGACTGCCGGAGCAACGCCTCGCCTCGCACCCTGTCTTTCTCCACCAGGAAGCGCCCCTCGATGTGCGTGAGCAGGGCTGCCTCACCCGGAGTGAGCGTGTGCTGCTGGCGCCGCTCCGACAGGCCCGCCACCAGCCGCGCGTCCTGCTCCGGGTCCGGCCGCAGCCGCGCCAGGTCCGCGAGCGTCTTCGCCCCCGAGAGCAGCAAGGGCGTCTTGCAGGACAGCGCCTCGCGCATGCGCTCCCGGGCCTGCTCCACGGAGAAGGTCCCCAGCAAGGCCAGCGCATCGTTCGAGCGGACGAAGTGGCGGATGGTGCAGTCCTCGGGACGCTGCGCGAGTGCTTCCTCCAGGTAGGCCCGCGCCAGCGCTGCGTCACCCTGATAGCGAGCGAGCTGCCCGAGCTGGAGGAGGAGCTGCGTCTCTCCCCACCTCGGGTCCGTGCGGTACAGGGCGCGCGCGGCCTGGAGGTGACGGTGGGACTCCGCCAGTCGGTGGAGCTGGCGATACACGTCACCCAGGTCCGCTTCAATCGGGATGCAGCGGTAGCCGAAGGGATGTTGCTGGCAGAGCGAGGCGGCGCTCAGGAGGTGTTGCTCCGCCTGGAGCAGCTCTCCTCGGGAGATGGCCACGCTGGCGCGCTCGTGCTCCAAGAGGAGCGTGAACCACGGGTCCGCGAGTTGAGTGATGAGCGGCGCGAGTTCCTCCAGCCGTTCCCCCACCTTCTCCTCGCGCACCAACGCGCCCAGGTACAGGTCCATTTCGCCGGCTTCCCGCAGCTCCTCCAGGAACGCGGCGAGTCCACCGGCGACGTCATGCGTGCGGTACAGCTCCAGGTAGCGACGAGCCAGGGGCGCGCGGCCCCGGAAGTCACGTCCGCTCGCCCTGTGAATGGCATCCCCCAGCACCGTGCCGCCAGCGCGCGCATCCAGGACCGCGGCCACCGGCTCCAGCGCGCGCAGCCGCTCCACCGAGGGCGCCGCGCGAATGGCCTCGTACAAGTACATGCGGAACATGCCGGGCTGCGCACGGAGGACCTCGGCGGACACGGGCTCGCCCTCAATCACGAGCGCGTGCCCTCGCGCCGACGTCTTGCGCCGGTCCTCCGTGCCCATCAGCCGAGCGCGCGCCGCGTCCGCGCGAGTCCTGGCCTCCGCCGCCCAGCCCGGCTCCCCCAGCGCGGCCACGGCGTCGAAGGAGCGCGCGGTGAGCGCCCACAGCTCCAGGTCCCGCAGCACCAGGCTCCTGTTCCACAGCGCCTGCGCATGATTCGGCCGAGCGCTCAGCACCCCCTCCAGCAGCGCCAGCGCCGTGGCGGAGTCCCCCTGGTCCAACGCCATGATGGCCCTGTCGCTGGCCACGTCCGGAGACGTCCCCGCCTTCGCCAGATAGGGCGCGGCCAGCTCCGCGTTGCGGCGCACCAGATAGGCCGCCGCGAGGCCATGCATGTCGCCCTCGGCCTCCAGTCGCGCCAGCTCGCGCAGCGGCGCCGGAGTCGGTCCGCCCGCGTCCCCCGAGCGCAGCGGTCCGTAGGGACGGTGCACGTCCGCGCCGGGATAGCTCACCCGCGCCTCCAGCGTGCGCACCGGCGCGCCGGTCAGGAACAGCTCCGGCGACACGGGCGTGGGACTCAGCCGCGAGCGCACGCCCGCGACGACAGCGGCGGCTCCCGCGACACCCACCACCAACACGAGCGCGGCCCACCTCGGCCGCGGAATCCAGGACCAGGACCCGTCATCCACCGCCGTACTCCCCGCGTATGTGCCCTGGCAGCCCATGCCCACCCAACGGCGGGTCGCCAGAATCTTCCCGCCAGAACGCTACGCCGCTTCTTTCGTCGTCGCGATGTCGATGAATCCCGCGGCTCCACCTGCACCGTCGAAGTTGACGCGCGCGTGGGCTTCGAGCCACGAGCCCGTGGACGAGGTGCCACGGCTTCGTGTCCGGCGGACCACGCGTCCCTACGGGTTCTTCCTCACGCACCCCGCGACGAACCCTGGCGCGGGCCTTGCTCTCGCCCCGGCCCCAACGCGCGAAGCGCTGTCCACGTCGCGCACGAACCGGAGCCCCATGTTCCGCATCCCCTCGACACTGCTTGCCCTCTTCACCCTCGCCACCTCCAGCGCGCTCGCCGCCGCGCCCAAGGCCCCAGCGGCCCACCCAGGCTGTTTCCTGTTGATGGACCTGGAGACAGGCAAGGTGACTCGCAACGACAAGGAGAAGTGCGCCACGCGGCTCCCTCCTGCCTCCACCTTCAAGGTGCCCCACGCGCTCATCGCCCTGGAGACGGGCGTCGTGTCGAGCGTGGACGAGGTGCGCAAGTGGGACGGCACGAAGCACTCCATCGCGATGTGGAACCAGGACCAGACGCTGGACACGGCCATGCGCCGCTCCGCGGTGTGGTTCTTCCAGGGCACGGCGAAGCAGCTTGGCCGTGAGCGCATGGAGGACTGGCTCAAGCGCTTCCACTACGGCACGCAGGACGCCTCCGGCGACATCACCCTCTTCTGGCTGGGAGGTCCCCTGCTCATCTCTCCCGACGAGCAGCTCGACTTCCTCGCGCGCATGTTCCGGGGAGAGTTCCCCGTCAGCCCCGAGGTGCTGGAGAAGGTGAAGGGCACGATGACGCATGGACCAGACACCGTGGCCAGCGTCCGCGACGGCATCAACCTGGGCGGCCCCTGGAAGGATGGCGCGGTGCTGAGCGCCAAGACGGGCTGGTACCCGAACAAGAAGGAGGGTGACGTCACCTGGATGGTGGGCCACGTCGCCTCGCCCAAGGGCCGCCACGTCTTCGTCAGCGCCGTGCGCTCTCCCGCGGGCAAGGCCCCGTCGCGCTCGCCGGCACTCCCCGCGGCCATCGACGCGCTCAAGGCGCACGGGCTGCTCTGAGCGACATCGGGGGGCGGGAGCACCGGCGCTCCTGCTCCCCTGCCACACGTCCTACGTCTCGCCAGCGGGTGTGTCGTCCTCGTCGAAGAGGCCGGTCGGCAGGCCGTCGAGGCTGCGCGCGTTCTTCTTGAGCCGGTACTCCGCCAGTCCCTCTTCGCCCTTGTTCTCGGCCCAGCGCGTGAGCGTGGGCCTGTCGCTGGTGAACTCGTAGAGGGGCACGCTGTAGCCGCAGGACTTCTGCACGAGGTCGATGTCGAGCTTCACCATCTGCCGAGCCCCCAGTGGCTCCACGCCGCCGAACTCGGAGGCCAGCAGCCGCGTGTATTCGGTGCTGCCCCGGCGCAGCACCTGGCCGCGTCCATAGAGGCGCAGAATCATGGGCGGCCCCTCGAAGGCGCAGAACATGAGAGTGAGGCGTCCGTCGGCGCGCAGGTGCGCGGCGGTCTCGTTTCCGCTGCCGGTGAGGTCCAGGTAGACGACCTCGCTGGGGCCGAGCACACGGAGCGAGTCGAGCCCCTTCGGTGAGAGGTTCACCCGACCGGCGCTGGCGGCGGAGGCCGTGAAGAACATCCGCTGGCGCAGGATGAAGTCGCGGTGGATGGGCTCGAGGTGCGGGAACTGGGTGGCCATCGGTGCGGTCCCTCTCCCGCGAAAGTATTCCCGGGCTCCCGGTCAGGAAATGACCTTCCGCCAGCGGAAGTCACGGGGCACGGCGAACACCGACGCACAAACGACGATGGGCCGCCCCCGGTGTGGGAAGGCGGCCCATCTCGGCCCAGCGTCAGCCGAGGACTTCGCTCCGAAGCGTCAAACCACCTTCAGGCGACGACCCGTGGCGGTGCTGTTCGCCGCATCCCGGAGCACGTCCTTCTTGTCCGTGCGCTCCCAGGTGAACTCCTTCTCCGTGCGGCCGAAGTGACCGTACGCGGCGGTCTTCTGGTAGATGGGCCGCAGCAGGTCCAGGTGCTCCGTGATTTCGCGCGGCCGCAGGCCGAACGTCTGACGGATGGCCTTGGCGATGCGCTCTTCGGGGACCGTGGCGGTGCCGAAGGTCTCCACCATGACGCTGACAGGGTCAGCCACGCCGATGGCGTAGGAGACCTGCACCTCGCAGCGGCGCGCCAGGCCGGCTGCCACCACCGTCTTGGCGATGTAGCGGCCCATGTACGCGGCGGAGCGGTCCACCTTCGACGGGTCCTTGCCGCTGAAGGCGCCGCCACCGTGACGGCCCATGCCGCCGTAGGTGTCGACGATGATCTTCCGGCCGGTGAGGCCCGAGTCGCCCATGGGGCCACCCACCACGAAGCGGCCCGTGGGGTTGATGTAGAACTTGGTCTTGTTGTCGACGAGCCGCTTGGGGAGCGCCTTCGCGATGACGTCCTCGCGGATGGCCTCCTGGATCTTCTTGTTGGAGACCTCGTCCGAGTGCTGGGTGGACACCACCACCGCGTCGATGCGCACCGGGCGGCCGTCGCGGTACTCCACCGTCACCTGGCTCTTGCCGTCGGGACGAATCCAGTCGTGCTGCTTGCGGCGCACGTCCGCCAGCTTGCGGGTCAGCGCGTGGGCGTAGTGCAGCGGGGCGGGCATCAGCTCCGGCGTCTCGTCGCACGCGAAGCCGAACATCATGCCCTGGTCACCGGCGCCCTGCTCCTTCTTGTTGTCCACGCCGCGCGCGATGTCCTGGCTCTGCCCTTCGATGGCCACCATGACGCCGCAGGTGTTGCCGTCGTAGCCCATGGCGCTGTCGGTGTAGCCAATCCGGCAGATGGTGCTGCGGACAATCTTGGGGATGTCCACGTAGGTGTTCGTCGTCACCTCGCCCGCGACGATGGCGAGCCCCGTCTTGACGAGCGTCTCCACGGCGACGCGCGCCTGCGGGTCCTTGGCGATGATGGCGTCGAGGACACCGTCGGAGATCTGGTCGGCGATCTTGTCCGGGTGGCCCTCAGTGACGGATTCGGACGTGAACAGGTAGTCGGTAGGCATGTCGTCTCAGAGCAAGGGGGGCGCATACCGCGCGCGCGGGCGGACACTAAAGTGTGGTCCCAAGGGAGTCAAACGGACAGCGCGGCGGCTTCATTCGAGTGTCCAGCATGTGGAGCGGGCGGGCACGGGGCCTGCTCGCCCTGCATCCGGGGTTGAATTTCGCGAGGCGCCCGGCGTTCTCCTGGGCTAACAGAACGCCGAGCATTCGCTGTGGAGGACTCGCCCGACATGAACGCCCGCTTCCGTACCCTCTCCCTCCTGGTCGCCTTCACCCTGTCCGTGCCCGCACTGGCCGCGGCCCCGAAGAAGGACGACGCGGTCGTCAAGCCGGTGAAGACGGTGGTGCAGTCCGTGCGCTACGAGCGCGACGCGGCGGCCCTCAAGCTCTTCAGCGGCGAGGAGCAGGGGAAGTTCCTGCTCGGCGACTCGTGGGCCAAGGGCACCGATGAGCAGCGCAAGGAGTTCATCACCCTCTTCCATGGATTGTTCGCGAAGATCGCCTTCCCGCGCGTGCGGGAGAACTTCAAGTCGCTGGAGGACATCGTCTACTCCCCCGCCGAGGTGAAGGGCAACGAGGCCACGGTGGACTCCGTCGTCTTCATCAAGCACCCGCTGAAGACGCAGGAGATGAAGCTGAAGTACCGGCTGGTGAAGGACGCCGCCGCGTGGAAGGTCGTGGACGTGACGGTGCTGGGCTCCTCCATGCTCCAGGACATCCGCGACACGCAGGTGCAGCCGCTCCTGGCCCAGGGTGGATGGGACAAGCTGCTGGAGCGCATGCGGCTGGAGCTGGCGAAGAAGTAGCCGCCGCACCCACTCCCGGCGGCCAGGCCACCAGGCCCCCGGCCGTCGGAGGGGTTCCGAGGGGGCGACGCATGGCGTAGTCTCGCCCTCCCCCTCTTGCCTGGTCGATGACCTTCCCCGCCCCCGCTCCGCTCACTCCGAGCCGCACCTCCCACGCTCCCTCCGAGCGGGAGGTGGACGCGTTCTGCGTGCAGTACGCGCCGCGCGCCCCGGGGCACCCCGCGGTGCGGGACGTGTACCGGCTGTTGCGCGACGTGCCCGAGGACGGCCTGGAGTCGAGGCTCGACTGGGTGGAGCGCTGGATGACGTGGCTGCGAGAGCCCATCCCCGCCCACGCGCTGGTGGACCCCGCCGAGCCGGAGGCGCCCCCCGCGGACACGCGCCTGGCCCTGATGGTGCGCATCCTGGAGGGAGAGCCCACGATGCGCGCGGCGGTGACGAGCCTGGTCTCCGCCGTGTGTGATGGCAGCCGGGGCCTGAAGCTCTTCGCGCAGGTGGGGCTGCCCGCGGGCCAGGGCTTCCTGTCGGAGGCGTCCGACCGGCTGGCCCGCACGCTGCTTCCCTCCGCGCCGGAGCCCGGCAAGCTGTCGGAGCTGCTCCTGCGCCTGTTCCCCGTGCCGGAGGACGCGGCGTGGCTGGCACGGCTGTCGCCCGCCTGGATGGCGAAGCTGGCCGCGCTGGTGGGCGAGCCCAGACCGCCGGCCCCGGTGCCCGCCGCCCGCGTGCGCTCCGACCTGCTCGACGCCCTGATGCTGCTGGCGGTGCAGACCGCGGCGCTGGGGACCCTGGAGGACATGCGGGACCGCACGCCCGAGATGTCCTTTCGCGCCTCGCCCTTCCTGCGCCTGCGGCTGGTGTGCGACGCGGTGCTGGCGCGCGACGCGGCCCAGGACACGCTGAAGGACGTGTCCACCTGCGTGGACGACTGCCGCCGCGTGGTGGTCAGCGTGTCGCGACACCTGGAGGCCTCGGGCGTCAGCGTGGACCTGGTGTACCGGCTGGAGCGCATCCGCCGGAGCCTGGAGCGCATGGAGGCCATCGCCCGGGTGCTGGGCGCGCCCCGGGGTGAGCCGCGCTGGCGCGAGGCGCTGGGGCTCTTGTCGGACCTCTTGCGGCGCGCGCACGCGGACCGCTCCGTGGGCGAGCTGGTGCGCCGCAACGCGCGGATGCTGGCGCGCAAAATCATCGAGCGCGCGGGCCACTCCGGCGAGCACTACATCACCAGCACCCGCGCGGAGTTCCACGCCATGGTGCACTCGGCCGCGGGCGGAGGGCTGGTGACGGCCGTCGCCGTGGCCGGCAAGTTCGCCCTCACGGCGATGGCGCTCGCGCCGTTCTTCTCGTGGCTGGCCGTGGGCCTCAACTACGCGGTGGCCTTCCTCCTCATCCAGGCGCTGGGCTTCACGCTGGCCACCAAGCAGCCGTCCGTCACGGCGGCCACGCTGGCGGGAGCGGTGGCCGAGGGCGCCCGGGGCGACCGGCTGTCGAGCCTGGTGGACCTCATCCCCCGCATCATCCGCTCGCAGCTGGCCGCCTTCACCGGCAACCTGGGCTGCGTGCTGCCCGCGGCGGTGGCCATCGCCCTGGCGTGGCAGGCCGCGCGGGGCACGCCCTTCCTCACCCCCGCCAAGGCCCAGGCCACGGTGGCCTCCATGCACCCGTGGAGGAGCGGCGCGCTCCCGTACGCGGCCCTCACCGGGGTGCTGCTCTGGCTGTCCAGCGTGGCGGGCGGGTGGCTGGAGAACTTCGTGGTCTACCGGCGGCTGCCGGAGGCCCTGGCCCACCACCGCGTGCTGCGGCGCGTGCTGGGAGTGGGCGGCGCACAGCGGCTCGCGGACGGGCTGGTGCACGCGGCCTCCGGCCTGGGCGCCAACGTGACGCTGGGCTTCCTGCTGGCGCTGATGAGCGTGCTCGGGCGCTTCTTCGGGCTGCCCCTGGACATCCGCCACGTCACCTTCGCGCTCGGCTCGCTGGCCATGGCCGGCGGCGCGCTCGGCCCCCAGGCGGTGCTCCAGTCCGACTTCCTGATGGCCCTGGTGGGCGTGGGGCTCATCGGCGTCATGAACTTCACCGTGTCCTTCTCGCTGGCCCTGGGAGTGGCCGTGAGGGCCCGCGACGTGCCCGTGGGGGAGGCCCTGCCCTTCCTGCGGGCGGTGGGGGCCCGCTTCCTCGCCGACCCCCGCTCGTTCTTCCTGCCCCCCCGGGCCCCGCCCGAGCCGCTGCCCGCCGCCCTCCCCGTGGAGGGGGGGCGCTGAGGGCTCGTCGGCACCCTGTCAATTATTCCCGAACCCGCTCCGGGATTTCCACGTGGCCAGGAAGCCGGGCGGGCAGGTGGGCCGTGCTTCCGGGGCAGCGCGTTTGTCGGTAGGGTCGCCCGCGAATGAGCGGCGCTCCTCGAAACCCGAACTCGCATTCTCGCTTCGCCTACGCCTTCGCCGAGCTGCTGGTCCGTCGTCCAGGCACCATCCTGGCCGTACTGCTGACCCTGCTCGCCGTGTCCACGTGGGCCACGCTGAAGCTGCGCATCAACTCCAACCAGCTCGACCTCATCTCCCAGGATTTGCCGGAGGTGAAGGACGTCAAGCAGGTCATCGACATGGTGGGGGGCAGCGGCTTCTTGATGCTCGCCCTGCGCTCGACGGACGAGGCCGCGATGAAGCGGACCGCCGACGACATCGCCGTCATGCTCGAGGCCGACAAGGAGAACGTCCGCACCGTCTCCTACAAGCTGCCCGTCGATTTCATCCAGCAGAACATGGTCCTCTTCGTGAAGACGGAGGACCTGGTGGAAGGCAAGCGCCGCATCATGGCCTTCCTCGAGGACAAGCTGCGCCGCAGCAACCCCTTCTACATCGACATGGGCGCCACCAAGCCGGTGGAGCTGGACATGCAGGACCTGGTCGACAAGTACTCGTCCGTCGGCAAGAAGAGCATCCGCGACGACTACAACATCTCCAGCGACAAGAAGATGGTGCTCATCCTCGTCAAGCCGATGTGGGACACCACGGATATCGGCAAGACGAAGGACTACCTCGACAAGCTCAACAAGGACCTGGCCGCGTACTCCACGCAGCCCGGCAAGGTGAAGCTCGTCGAGGACTACCAGACGATGGGGGACTCGAACCTCATCGCCTACGGCTACACCGGCTCGTACAAGACGACGGTGGACGACTCCTTCGCGATTGAGGAGTCCCTGCAGCCCGTCACCGTCATCGCGCTGATGACCATCTTCGTCATCACCATCCTCTTCTTCCGCAAGCTGGCGCCGACCTTCATCGTCGTCAGCGGCACGGTGATTGGGACGATTTATACGCTGGGCTTCACCTACGCGACGATTGGTGAGCTCAACATGATTACCTCCATCCTGGGCGGCATCCTGATGGGGTTCGGCATCGACTACGGCATCCACTTCACCTTCCGCACGCGGTTGGAGCTGGGCGCGGGCAAGCCGTACGACGTGGCCATCATCGACGCCTTCGTCAACGCGGGCCGCCCCGCGGCGGTGGCCGCCATCGTGACGGGTGGCTCCTTCTTCGTGCTGATGGTCAGCGAGTTCCGCGGCTTCTCCCAGTTCGGCTTCCTGGCCGGCTGCGGCACGCTCATCCTGGGCCTGACGCTCTTCGTGTGGAGCGCGTCGCTGCTGGCGCTGGTCGGCCGCATCAACCCGGCGTGGCCCAAGAAGCTCATCGGCGAGATGAAGCCGCCGCCGGTCAACTCCGCCAGCGGCGAGGAGCTGCGCATCCCCCGGCCGGGCCTGGTGCTGGGCGTGAGCACCGCCATCGTCGCGCTCATCTGCGCCGCCGCCGTCCCCTGGGCGGGCACGGGCGAGCCGCCCGAGGGCAAGCTGAGCTTCTTCGACCGCGTGAAGCACGGCGTGGGCTTCAACTACAACACCCGCGCGCTCATCCCGGACGGCATGTCGTCCGTGCTGCTGCAGGACGAAATCAACGTCCGCTTCAACATCTCCAGCGACCCGATGGCCGTCTACACCAAGGACCTGGACGAGGCCGAGGGCGTGTACCGCGAGTTGACGCAGAACGCGCACAAGTACCCGTCCATCGACCAGGTGGTGAGCATCTTCACCTTCGTGCCGCCCGAGGCGACGGCGAAGGCCAACGAGAAGGTGCTCCAGGAGTGGAAGCAGGACATGGCCAATCTGGAGGCGCGCGGCTTCTCCATCTCCGCGCTGCCGCCAGACATGCAGGACAAGGCCACGTTCTTCATGAAGGTGCTGGATGCCAAGCCCTTCGACGTGCACGGCGTGCCGGACAACTACAAGGCCCAGTTCAAGAACCTGCCCACCGCGCAGAACAAGGGCTACCTCACGTTCATCTACTCGAGCGTGGACCTGTTCGACGGTCAGAAGATGATGCAGTTCGCCGACGAGACGCGCGGCATCCCCGTCACGTACAACCCGGGCCGCTTCGACAAGGACGACTTCGACCCGCCGGGCCCCACCGCGCAGAAGGAGTTCCGCGCCGCGGGCGCCACCCAGCTCTACGCGAAGCTGGCGCGCATCGTCCTCTGGGACGGCAAGGTGACGGTGGTGCTCACCGCGCTGTGGATTCTGGCCATGCACTTCCTGGACTTCCGCAACGCGAAGCTGGCGCTGGCGTCGGTGATTCCGCTGGGCGTGGGCGTGGCGATGATGCTCGGCATCATGTCGCTGACGGGCCTGCGGCTGAACTTCATGAACATCATCATCCTGCCCATCCTCCTGGGCTTCGGGGTGAGCCACGGCCTGTACCTCTTGCATCGCTTCCTGGAGGGCACCTCGCCGCTCGTCGCCCTGCGCAGCGTGGGCGCGGCGGTGGCGTCCTCCACGCTGACGGCGGTGGCGGGCTTCGCCGCGCTGCTGGCCGCCAAGCACAACGGCCTGCGCTCCATGGGCATGGTGGCCTGCATCGGCCTCATCACCACGCTGGTGGTGTCGTTCACGGTGCTGGCCGCGGTGATGCAGCTCATGCACGACCGGCGGCGGCGCGAGTCGTCCCCGGGAGGCAGCACGCCCCAGGCCGGCGGCGGTGAGGACAGCTCCACGCGAGCGGCCTGAGGCACGCGGTACACGGCGCGGTAACACGAGGCCCCCTTCCGACGAAGGGGGCCGGGAGAGGGACATCATGAGGATGATGCGATGGGCGCCCCTGCTGGGGCTGGGGCTGTTGGCGGGTTGCTCCGCGGTGAAGACGCACCGCGTGCGCGGCGACTACGCCCAGGTGGACCGCAAGGCGACGAAGCGGCTGGTGGTGGTGGCGCAGCCGCTGCCCGACCAGAAGCCCGCGGTGGGTGAGCTGTGGACCCTCATCGCCCGCCAGTGGGTGAACCAGAACCGCGACTTCATCGTGAAGGACAACGTCGCGCTGCCGGGCCGCCCCGCGGACGCCACGTTCAAGGGGCTGTGCGTGGAGGGCGTGGAGGGCGTGCTCTGGTTGGACCCGAGCATCAGCCTCAAGGGCGACGGCGCGGAGGCCGAGGTGAAGGCGCAGCTGCTGCGGTGCACCGACGGCCAGGAGGTCTGGGCGGCGGAGGCCGCGGGCAGCTGGGGCTCGCGCGACGAGGACTACGCGGCGCGCGTGACGAAGTTCAGCGAGGAGCTGGGCGAGGAAGTGGCGCCCTACGTCGTGCCCACCACGAAGCTGCTGGCGGCCACGCTGGACACGCTGCCCAATCCCGAACTGACGGAAGCGGACAAGGACGAGAAAATCGAACTGGGTGAGTAGGCTCGTCCTTCGTGGACGAGAGACTCATCGCCCTGCGGCTCGGCGTCGCGGCGCTGCTCGGCGCCGTGCTCGGCCTGGAGCGGGAGCTGCGTGGACAGGCCGCCGGGCTGCGCACACACATCCTCGTGTCCCTGGGCGCCTGTCTCTTCACGCTGGCCAGCGTCTTCGTCGAGTGGACGCTGGGCAGCGGCTCCCCGGACGGCTCGCGCGCGGACGTCAGCCGCATCGCCAGCCAGGTGGTGGTGGGCATCGGCTTCCTGGGCGCGGGCGCCATCATCCGTGACAAGGGGCGCGTCAAGGGACTGACGACGGCGGCGAACCTGTGGCTCACCGCCTCCGTGGGCCTCGCCACCGGCATGGGCTTCCACTGGGCGGCCGGCACCACGGTGGCCATCGCCCTCCTGGCCCTCGCGGGCCTGCGCCCCGTGGAGCGCGCCATCCGACGCCACCGCGTCAAGCGGGGCCTGAAGGTGGAGGGCTCCCTGCCCGCTGCCTCCGACGACGAGGATGCACCGGACTGAAGCACCCACTGCCGACGAGCTGGCGCGCGCGCCCCCGTCGCCAGGCCCGGCTCGTGGCCTCGTCCCCATGGACGCTCGCGGGAGCGACTCAGCGACGCGTGTGCGAGTCACCCTCGGAGGGGAGGCCCGCGTGGCGCCCGGAAGCCTCGGGCTCGAGCCGGCGCTCCTCGGAGCGCTCCGAAGGACTGCCCAGCAGCACCCCTTGCGGCACGTCATCCTCGCCCTCCGCGTGGGTCCTCCCCCGGTCGACGGGCGCGACACCGAGCGCACCCGTCGCGTCGTGGTACAGGGCCGCGTGACGGGCCGTCTCTCCGCGCGCCGCGAGCACGTCCGGTCTGACGCCTGGAAGGCTCGCCAGGTCCTCGCGCAGGTACACGTCGTCCCGGTCGATGTCCGACACCTCCGAGAAGGCCACCCGGCAGTCGCGATGGAAGAAGCCGCCCTTCTCGATGAAGAAGCCCGCCGCGTCCACGGAGACGATGAGGCCCAGGTTCTCCCCGTCCCTGTCCCGCGTCGTCATGCCCTTCTGGATGTCCGCTGGATTGAACACGCCCGCCTCCCAGGTCAGGTGTTGACCTGCTCGACCTGAAAGTTGGGCATGCCCCACGCGCCTCGGCACGGGTCTCACGCCGGGCAGGCGGGCGAGCGGGCCCCCACACCGCGCCCCGGCGAAGGACGCGGTGCTTCAGCCCGTGGTGCGGCCGGAAGGCGCGGCGCCGGTGTCGTCAGGCGCGGCGCGCTCCGGCAGCGTATTGGCGAAGCGCCGGTCCATCTCCGTGCGCATGAAGCGCTCGATTTCCTCGGCGGTGGTCAGCTCCATCGCCTCGCGCAGCAGCTCCGACGCCTCCACCCGGCTCACCCGGCGGATGAACTGCTTCACGGCCGGAATCTGCCCCGACGTCATCGACAGCTCGTCGAAGCCGAGCGCCAGCAGCACCAGCGTGTAGAGCGGATCTCCCGCCATCTCCCCGCACATGGACACGGGGATGTTGGCGGCCTTCGCCGCGGCGACGATGGTGTCCAGCATGCGCAGCACGGACAGGTGCAGCGGCCGGTAGAGGTAGGCGACTTCGCGGTTCTGGCGGTCGATGGCCAGCGAGTACTGGATGAGGTCGTTGGTCCCCACCGAGAAGAAGTCGGCCTCCTGCGCCAGCCGGTCCGCGATGATGGCCGCGCTGGGCGTCTCCACCATGATGCCCACCGGGAAGCGCTTGCCCACGGGCACGCCCGCGCGACCCAGCTCCGTGCGGCACGCCTCCAGCTCGCTCCGGGCCTCGCGCAGCTCGCTCACCCCGCAGATGAGGGGGAACATCAGCCGCAGGTTGCCGTGCACGCTGGCGCGCAGGAGCGCGCGCAGCTGCGTGCGGAACAGCTCGCGGTTGGACAGGCAGTAGCGGATGGCCCTCAGGCCCATCGCCGGGTTGGGCTCCTTCTCGTGCTTCGTCTTGCCCGGCACCTTGTCGCCGCCCAGGTCCAGCGTGCGGATGGTGACGGGGCGCCCACCCATGGCCTCCAGCACCTGACGGTAGGCGCGGTAGTGCTCCTCCTCCGTCGGCGCCGTCTTCCGGTCCAGGAACATGAACTCGGTGCGGTACAGGCCAATGCCCTCCGCGCCGTGCGCCAGCAGCGACGGAATCTCCTCCAGGAACTCCATGTTCCCGTTGAGCCGGATGCGGAAGCTGTCCGTGCTGATGGCCTCCAAATCCTTCGTCGACAGCGCGACCTGCTCGGCCTCCTGGTGCCGGCGCTGCTCCTCGCGGAAGCTCTGGAGCTGCTCCTCCGTGGGGTTGACCAGGATGATGCCCCGGGTGCCATCCATGGCCACCAGGTCCCCGGGAGATATCTGCTCGCTGGCCCTTCCGGCGCCCACCACCGCGGGCGTCTCGCGCGCCCGGGCGACGATGGCCGTGTGGCTCGTCTGGCCACCCAGGTCCGTCACGAAACCCGCCACCCGGCCGCTGCGCGCCATCATGGCGGCGTCAGCCGGGGGCAGGTCATGTGCGACGACGATGGCCTCCGCGGGGACCTCCACCTCTTCGTCCACCACCTGGCCCATCAGGTTGCGGATGATGCGGTCGGCGACGTAGTCCACGTCGGAGCGCCGCTCGCGGAAGTACTCGTCCGGGATGTTGTCGAACAGGTGCTTGATTTTGCGGGCCACGCGGCGGACGGCCCACTCGGCGTTGATGCGGTCCTCGACGATGAGCTGGTTGACGGCGTCCACCAGCATCGGGTCGTGGAGCATCAGCCGGTGCGCTTCCAGGATGAGGGCGTGGTCGGAGCCCTCGGTGCGCGTGATTTGTTCCTTGAGCTCGGCGAGCTGGCGGTCGGACAAGTCCACCGCCGTCTTCATCCGCATCCGCTCGGGCTCGACTTCCGCCTCCGCCAGCCTCAGCTTCGGCGTGCGGATGCGCTTGCGGTCCAGGATGAAGGCGTGGCCGACCGCCACGCCGGGTGAGGCGCCGATGCCCATCAACCTCAGTGTGGGGGTGGCCTGGCTGCTCACGTGTCTTTCTTCCCTCCGCGTCCTACCGCATTTCCATTCTCACCCGTCACTTCGACTCGCCAAAACGGTCGGCGATGAGCTTTGCCAACTCCTGGAGACACGCCTCGGCGTCGTCTCCCTTACACGTCACCTTCACCTTGAACCCCTGGGCGGCCGCGAGCATCAGCACGCCCATGATGGACTTGGCGTTGGCCTTCTGACCCTCGGCCTCGATGAAGACGTCGCTCTTGAAGCGATTGGCCACCTTGACCATCTGCGCCGCCGCCCGGGCGTGGAGCCCCAGCTCGTTGATGATCTCGTATGTTCCTACGGCCTCGGTTGCCATCGCGACTCCTACCTCTCGTCTTGCTTCTTAAAGGAAGGCACCCGCCGCGCCGGCCAGTATCGCCGCGAGGTAGAGCACCACGTAGTTGGGCACCCGACGGCTGACCAGCACGTAGGATGCAACCCCCAGGGCCAGGCACCCGGCCGCCAGCAGGGGCGCATGGGCCCCGCCCGCGTTGGCCCCGAAGGACACCGCCAGCCAGGCCGCGAGCCCGCCAGCGCACAGCGCCGCCACCGTCCTGAGCCGCGCCCCTCGCGCCGGCAGGTTGGCCCGCGCCACCGCCTCCACCAGCCGGTCTCCCAGGGTGAGCCCCAGCCAGTACAACCGCACCCGCAGGAGCAGGTGCACCAGATTGTAGAACACCAGGAACACCGGCACCGCCCACAGCCCCATCAGCGGCACCAGCGCGGCGCCCACCGCGCCAGCCGCGGGCTTGAGCGACAGCCAGAAGAAGCCGTCCCCCAGCGCGGCCAGCGGCCCCATCAGCGCCGCCTTGAAGGCCACGACCTTGTCCGGGGTCTCCTCGCCCCGGGCGATTCGCTCCTCGTGGAACACCACCCCGCCGACGATGGCCGCGGCGACATAGGGATGGGTGTTGAAGAAGACCAGGTGCCGGCGGACGGCCTCCTCGCGCGCGGTGCCTGACGCATACAGCCGCTCCAGTGCGGGAAAGACGGCGTAGGCCAGCCCCAGGTTCTGCATGCCCTTGGGGTTCCACGACGCCTGGAGGAAGAGCGAGCGCATGAAGACGCGCAGCAGCACCGTCCAGGGAAGCGCGGCGTCCGGAGCGCTCACGTGCGCTCCTGGAGCAGCAGGAAGACCACGGTCACCGTCACCGCCGCCGCGCCCAGCGCCGCGTAGAGGGGAGCGCGCCTGGCGTGGCTGCCCTGCGCGGCGATGGCGGCCGCCACGGAGGCCATGGCGGGCCAGGCCCACGCCAGCCCGCGCACCATCATGGGAGGCATGGCCTGGAGCATCGGCTCCGCGAAGAAGCCGGCGAGCGCGCACAGCGACGTCAGCACGCCGTACACCACGAAGTGGGGCCACATGCCCCACAGGTTCTGCCGCATGGCGCGCGTGAGGTTGCCGGCCTCCGCGGACGCCAGGGCCACCCGCGCCAGCCTGGCCGAGTAGCCCTCCAGGAGCCGGTCCGCGCGCCGCCCCACCCGGCCCATGCCGATGAAGAGCAGCACCGCCAGCGACCAGATGGCCGGCGTGGAGCCCGCACCGGAGGCCAACGTAATCGTGCCCGCGGCGGCGCTGGTGGCGGTGGCCGCCAGGGTGTCGTTCTCCGGCAGCGCCGCGCCCAGGTTGGCGGTGCCCAGGAAGAACAGCTCCAGCAAGAGGCCCACGCCCAGCCCGGAGGGCACGTCATTGAGGAGCAGCCCCATGACGGTGGCGGCGACGAGCGGCCGGGACAGCATGGCCTGGAGGAACGCCTTGCGCTCCACGGCCACCAGTCCGCCCCACACTCCCGCCAGCGCCACCTGGACCCAGACGACGCTCACGCGCTCACCCGGCCTTCGCCCACCGCTCGGAGAGGTCCGGCAGCTCCACCGGCTTCTCCGCGGGCACCGCGCGCGCTTCCACCCGCACGCCCTGCTCCGCGAGCTGCTGGAGCGTGCGCAGCTCCGCTTCCGCCAGGAACACGGACGGGGACACCTGCCGCCGGCCGGTGCCGAAGTGGACGTTGCCCAGGTTCAGCTCTCCCAGGTTCAGCCCGTGCGCGTACGCGAAGGGCACCGAGGCCACGTCGCGCAGGAGCACCAGCGTGCGCACCCCGTCCTTGGACAGGGCCGCGAAGTCCACCTGGGACAGGGCGAGGATCTGCACCTCGATGGCGCTCTGCACCGCCAGCGCCATGGCGGCGCGGATGAGGGGGCTGGAAGCAGCCTCGTCATCCGCGACCACGACGCGGGACACCTTGAGGTGTGGCAGCCAGGCCTCGACGACCTGTCCGTGGATGAGGCGGTTGTCGACGCGGACCAGGGTGATCACGGCAGTCTCGAATCGCCGACCCGCGCGGGTCCGTCAAGTTCGCGGTTGCTGCTGGGCCTCGCGAAGCAGGGCGGATGCACAGGTGATGTTGCGCTGACCGTGGGATGCCAGCTGGTTGGCCATCTCAGGGAGGGTGAGCTGCTCGGAACGGAGCGAGTTCGCCTTGAGGAGCATGGGCAGGTTGACGCCCGCCAGGACCTCCAGGTTCATGCGCTGACACATCATCAGCGACTCCTTACAGGGCGTACCTCCGAACAGGTCCGCGAGGATGATGACACCGTCACCGGTGTCCACGCGCGACACTGCCTGCTTCATCTTCGCGCGGATATCCTCAACGGGAGTCCCCGGCTCGATGTTGCAGGTTGCCACCGCGGGGAGTTTCCCCACGATCTGTTCCGCGGTGGAGACCAGCTCCTCCGCCAAACGCCCGTGCGATGCGACGACGAGGCCGACCATGTTCACTCCTGACCAACCCCCCGGAGATCGCGTCCTACGCCTGAACACGAAGTTGCGCAACTCCGGCGAAAGTTTCCGCCCTGTACCCTAGATAAGCTCTCACGTCTTGTCTCGAAAGGTAAGACGCCATTGCCTCCCGTGCCCGAAATTTCGGGTCCGGCCTCGCGCAGGGCTGTCGCCTGCCGGACGGGGGAGCGCCATCGCATCCCCCACGTACATGAGATGCGGCGGGGGTGGTGGAGGTGCTCGGTGCCAACCGGCGCGCGCCCACGCCCCCTCCACCCTCGGGCAGCGAGGGGGCAGGCACCTCACTCGCCAGGAGGGCTCGTCCGCAAGCTCGCCCCTCCCCTCCGGGCATGGTTGACTGCCGCACCTCGGGCGCGCCGGGCCCCACCTCCGGCGATGCGGGAGGACTGCGTGGCGAAGCAGAAGCTGCTGAAAGCCGGGGATGCGCTGCCGGACGTGACGTTGACGGGAGCAGGCAACCAGCCGGTGCGCTTGCGCGACCTCGCCGGGCAGAAGGTGCTCGTCGTCTACTTCTACCCCCGGGACGATTCACCGGGTTGCACCGTGCAGGCGTGCGGCTTGAGGGACCAGTACGAGGACTTCGTCGCGGCGGGCGCGGAAGTCGTCGGCATCAGCGGTGACTCCTCCGCGTCCCACCAGGGCTTCGCCGCCAAGCACCGCCTGCCCTTCGTGCTGCTGAGCGACGAGAAGGGCGAGGCGCGCGAGGCCTTCGGCGTCAGCACCTCCTTCCTGGGCCTGCTCCCCGGCCGCGTGACGTTCGTCGTCGACCGCGCCGGAGTCATTCGCGACAGCTTCGAATCCCAGATTCGCGTGGGCGAACACGTGCGGCGCTCCCTGGAGCTCGTCCGCTCACTCGCCGGTGAAGGCGCGCCCGCCACAGCGAAGTGATGCAGCGGATGCGCGTGCGCGGGCCTTCGAATGTCGCTGCCGCGCGCGCGCGTCCCATTCGCGAACAGGCTGCGCGGCGCACCCGGCCGCGCAGCCCCGCTCCACCGAGCCAACCCCGCGAAGCGCCTGGGTTTCCACCCGCGTAACGCCCATGGCCCAGGCCTTGCTTTGTGTCCGGATGCCACGCGATGACCGCGCGGCACGACGCAAGGAACACGCCCCCATGAACACCCAACCCGAAAGCTTCTACGACACGGTCCTCTTCGCGCTCGGCCCCGTCGTGCTCGGCTACGCCGCGTGCATGGTGGCGCTGCTCGTGTCGTACGCCCGCCCCTAGTCACACCCATCTGTCGGGGTCTGGACGGGATTCCCGGGGCGGGAGTATAAAGCGAATACCGCGACAGGGCCGCATTCTCTGAATGAGGACCGCCGCGTACTCCGCGAAGTCACTCCCCAAAAAGCATTCCCCCGAAAGGAAGTCCCCGACATGAGCTTCAGCTCAGGTGGTCGCCTCAATTGGTGGATGGGTGCAGTTGTCAGTGTCTCGCTGCTGGGTGCCTGTGGTGCTCCGGAGGAGCGCGCGGGTGAAGTGCCCACCGAGGGTGAGTCGGCGCGCGACGCCGTCGCCGGAGACGTGGCGGTGAAGCTGTCGGTGCCGCGCTCGTCGCTGGCGGCCCGCGAGAGCGTGAGCGTGACGGTGACGCTCACCAACGTGTCGAAGGACACGGTGCGGCTGCTCAAGTGGCACACGCCGACGGACGGCCTCAAGGAGGACCTGTTCGCGGTGACGGTGGACGGCGCGAAGGCGGAGTACAACGGCCGTCACTACAAGTGGGCCACGCCGGTGGCGACGGACTTCCTGCGCCTGGCGGCGGGGGAGAGCGCCTCGTACACGGTGGACCTGGGCACCATCTACGACTTCTCGAAGACGGGCAGCTACAGCATCCGCTACGACTCGGACGGTCACCACTCGGACGTGGGCCACGAGGGCATCTCCCAGCTGCGCTCCGACAGCGTGGAGCTCTTCGTCGAGGGCCGTGAGTTCCAGGCCCCGGTGGCCTGGGGCTCCGACACGGTCTCCGCGCAGGCGCTGAGCACGTCGAGCTGCACGGGTTCGCGTCCCGCCGCCACGGTGACGACGGCGTTCAGCACCGCGCAGTCGATGACGAACAACTCCGTCAGCTACCTCAACGGCACCATCGGCACGCGCTTCACCACGTGGTTCGGTCCGAACACGGCGAGCAACGTGGCCACCATCAAGTCGCACTTCGCGTCCATCAAGAGCGCCTTCGACACCCGGTCGGTCATCGTCGACTGCGCGTGCTCGGACAGCGCCTACGCGTACGTCTACAAGAACAGCCCGTACCGCATCTACGTGTGCAACGCCTTCTGGAGCGCGCCGATGTCCGGCACCGACTCCAAGGGCGGCACGCTCATCCACGAGATGAGCCACTTCACGGTGGTGGCGGACACGGATGACCACGCCTACGGCCAGAGCGCCTGCCGCAGCCTGACCAGCACCAACTCCGCGCGCGCCCGCGACAACGCGGACAGCCACGAGTACTTCGCGGAGAACACCCCCGCGCTGCCGTGACAGGCCGTCGTTGACATGATGTGACGGGAAGCGGGGGTGCGGCCGGCGCCCCCGTTTTCTTTTCCGGACGGCGCGAGGCCCCGGGCCCCGCGCCGTCTTCGAGTGCGGAGGAAGCCATGACGCGTGGACATGTGGGCCGCATCGCGCTGTTGACCCTGGCCATCACCGGGTCGGGCTGTGCGACGCGCAAGGAAGAGGCAGCGCCGCCAGCGGATGCGCGGACGCAACCAGAGGCAGCGCCGCCAGCGGATGCGCGGACGCAAGAGGAGGCAGCCGTGGCGAAGACGCTGGAGTGCTCACTGACGGGCCCCGCGCGGGTGAAGGCGGGCGAGCCGGTGGAGCTGGTGTTCAAGCTTACCAACACCACGAAGGCGCCCCTGTACGTGCTGAAGTGGCACACGCCGCTGGAGGGCATCCGCAACGACATCTTCCTGGTGTCGCGCGACGGCGCCGCCTCCGCGCAGCCCTACGGCGGGCCCATGATGAAGCGCGCTCCGCCGACCGCCTCCTCCTACGCCACCCTCGCGCCTGGCGAGTCGGTGGAGGGCACGGTGGACGTGTCGCCCGCGTACGGGCTCCAGGAGCCGGGCACCTACCGCATCACCTTCCAGGGACCGCTGATGGACGTCACCTCGGACCAGTCGAAGGTCCCCGCCCTCGCGGGCCAGTACCACGACGTGGCGCTGAAGTGCCCCGAAGTCGTGGTGACTGTCACGTAAGGCGCGACGGGGCGCTCGCGCGCTACAGCGCGAGCACGCCCTGCACCGACTCCATCATCCGCACGCGCCGCTGGGTGACGGGGCTGCTGCCATCCAGCAGCGCCGCCGTCTCCGACAGCACCTGCTCCAGCGGATAGCGCTTCACGTACGGGTCCGGCGTCGTCTGTCCGCCGGGCACCGTGGACTGCCAGCCCACCATCAAGTCCGTGGCACCCTCCAGCGCGGCCTCCACGGCGGCGAAGGCGAGCCGCCCCGCAATCATCCGGTCATGGTGGGTGGGACTGCCGCCGCGCACCAGGTGGCCCAGCACCATGCCGCGCGCCTCCACGCCCTTCAGGTCCTTCAAGCGCTCCTGGAGCCGCGAGACGAGCAGCGGCGTCGGCAGCTCCACGCCCTCCGCCTTCAGCACGAGCACCCGGCGCTTGGTGCGCCCCTCCGCGAGGTTGCGCCGCACCAGGTCCTCCAGCGCCTGGAGGATGTCCGCCTCGCCTCGCCCCTGCTCCCGGAAGAGCACCGCGTCGGCTCCAGCGGAGACGGCCGCCGCCATCGCGAGGTAGCCACAGTGCCGCCCCATCACCTCGACGATGAAGGCCCGACGGTGGGCGCGCGCGGTGTCGGAGATGCGGTCGCACGCCTCGACAATCGTGTTGAGCGCGGTGTCCACGCCGATGGCGGACGCGCTGCAGCCGATGTCGTTGTCGATGGACGCGGGGATGCCCACTATCGGCGTCTTGCACTCACGCGCCAGCAGGTGCGCGCCGGTGAGGCTGCCGTTGCCGCCGATGACGACGAGCCCCGACAAGTCCTCCAACCGACGGGCCGCGTCCGCGCGTCCCTCCGGCGTCATGAAGCGCTGGCTGCGCGCGCTGCCGAGGATGGTCCCGCCCAGCTGGCCGCTCGCATCCAGCTCCGGCTCCGGCACCAGCGGGCCGCCCTCGCCATCGGGCCGGGTCAGCTCGCGGAAGCGACCCTCCATCAGCCCCTCGTAGCCGAACTCCACGCCCAGCACGCGCACGCCGCGCACCGCCGCCACGCGCACCAGCGCGCGCAGCGCCGTGTTCATCCCCGGCGAATCCCCGCCGGACGTCATCACCGCGAGTGTCCTGGCCATGAGCCTCTCCTGGTGCGTGTTCCAGCGCGGGACGCATCAGGCGTCCGTCCGCGAGGCGTCACCATACCGCGAGGAACGCGGCCCCCCGAAAACTCAGCCCACCACCAGCCGCGCGCGCTGCCGGGCGGGACGGATGTGCGCCCGCGCCCCCGCGCCGAAAACCAGGAAGTCCTCCTCCATCCCGTCACTGAAGATGACGCCCCCCGACGGCATCCGCGACTCCAGCACCAGCTCCTGCTCCGCGGTCACGAAGCCGCCCACCACCTCCGCGCCCGAGTGACGACTCACGAAGGGCTCGCGCACCACGAAGGCCAGCCGGGGCTCCTCCCACGCCAGCCGCCACGCCTCGCCCGGCACACCACCTGTCTGAGCGGTGAGGCTCCGGGCCAGCGTGAAGACGGAGGACAGCCACCCGCTGGAGCCCGCCCCCGTGGACACCAGTACGCCACTGGAGGACTGCGACTCCTCCTGCCCTCCATGGCTCAGCCTGTAGCGCGCCGACACGTGCGTCCGCGCGCCGATGAACAAGTCGTTGAACGCCAGCAGCCGCTGCCCGTCCTCCAGCTGCGCCTCCGCCAGCGTGACGCCGCGCACCCGGGCCTTGCCCTCGAGCACCTTGCGCACCGCGCCACGCGCCCCCGCGACTTCGTAGGGCAGCAGCACACCGTCGAAGCGCTCCGGGTCCGGATTCACGCCCACCAGCGGCTGCTCGCCCACGTACTTGGCCACGTTCGCCACCAGCCCGTCCTGCCCGGCCACCACCACGACTTCCTTCCCGCTGAAGAGGAAGGTGGGCACCAGGCTCCGGTCCACCTGCTGCACCGGCAGCCCCACGTCCAGCGAGCCGCGGAGCCGGTCCACCGCGCGCAGGTAGGCGTCGTCCTCGCGCTCGAACTCGTCGAAGTCCTGCCCGGCGTGCTCCACGTAGAACTTCGCCTGCTTCTTCGTGTTGAAGCGCTCCACCAGCCCCGCCAGCCGCGTGCGACGGGTGACGAGCAGGATTTTCTCGAACATGACCCCTCCCCTCCTGGTGGCTCAGCGCTCGCGGGCCGGTCCGTGCGTCGAGGTCCGCGCGTTGCCCTGCGGCGGCTTCGAGCCCGCGCCACTCAGCAGCGAGCTGAGCAGGTCCGGCGACACGTTCAGCTCGCCGATGCGGTGCGCGTTCTCCGCCATCTCCCGGAAGGCGAGCGCGATGTTCAGCGCCGGGTCACCGCCGCTCGCGGACGTCGCCATCAGCGTCTTCCAGTCCACCCCGCGCACCGGCGCCAGCGTCTTCTCCAGCGCGTAGGCCCGCGCGTCGGCGGCCTGCTTCTCGTTCTGCGCCCAGCGCTCCATCAGCGCCGAGCGCTGCTCCTCCACCGCGATGTCCCCCGCCATCTTCGCCTCGCGAAGCTGCCGCTGGCGCTCCTGCACCGCAAGCTCCGTCGCCAGCTCGCTCTCCTTGATGCGGCGCTCCTGCTCCACCGCCGCGTTGCGCCGCGCGTAGATGGCCTCGTCCGCCAGGCGCTGCAGCCCCTCGCGCGCCTCCGCCTCCAGC
Organism: Corallococcus terminator; assembly: GCF_049194865.1. Lineage (GTDB taxonomy): Bacteria > Myxococcota > Myxococcia > Myxococcales > Myxococcaceae > Myxococcus > Myxococcus terminator_A. The sequence goes on from NZ_JBLZWL010000104.1 coordinate 273,557, forward strand.
GCCCGCGCCATCTCCGGCGTCGGCTTCGCGGACAACAGCGAGAACGCCATCACCTCCACCCCCAGCGCCCGGATGGGCTCCGCCGTCGAGAGCGACGCCAGCACCTGGGCCTCAATCGTCTGCGCGCCCACCAGCACCTCGCGCAACACCATCCCCTGCACCACCGTGCGCGCGCGCACCTGCGCCACCTGCACCAGCCGCTCCGGCAGCTTCTCCGGGTCCTCCGAGCGGTGCCGCCCCGACGGCCCCAGCGAGTAATCCAAGAGCGACGCCAGCTTGCGCGCGTCCGCCACCCGGTAGGTGAGCTGCCCCTGCAACGTCACCGCCTGGAAGTCCCGGGTGATTTCGTTGAAGGCGAAGGGCACGTCCACGCTCGACAGCGGCACGCTCACCAGCGTCGCCGACGGCTTCCAGTAGAAGAACGAGAGCCCCGCCCCCTCTCGCACCACCTTCCCGTCCTCGAACCGCATCACGTACGACGTCGGTGCCGCCTTCATGTACCCGATGACCATGCGCCCGCCCTCGCTGCTTCGTGTATCTTCAACACAGTCTTAGTGTCCAAAGAACACGATTGCAAATCGAAATCGGGGCCCTCGAGTCGTGGACGAATGCGACGGGCGTGCGCAGCTTTGCGGGGAAGCCCTGGCCCCGTTACTCATGGAAATGGGCCCCGACCTTGCAACCGCGCGGGAGGGGAATACTGCATGCGCATCGCGGTGATTTCGGACCTCCACCTGGGCAGACGCGACGTGGCGGACCACTTCGGCCACGAGGACTCCTCCTTCGTCCGCTTCCTGCGCACGCTGGAAGGCGACTTCGAGCGCATCGTCCTGCTGGGCGACATCTTCGAGACGCTCACCTCGCGCGCCCCCGGCCACCAGGCGGCCGAGCTGGCCGCGGCGCGCGCCGCCCACCCGGAGCTGGTGCGCCGCTTCGCCGAGCCCCAGTACCACTACGTCCACGGCAACCATGACCTCGTCGCCGGCACGGCGCTCGGCGCGCCGGAGCAGCTGGTGCTCGAGGCCGACGGCATCCGGATGTTGTTCACCCACGGGCATCACCACGACTGGGTCATCCGCAAGGCGCGCTGGTTCTCGGAGGCCTCGGTGTGGGCGGGCGGGTGGCTGCGGCGCATGCACCTGCGCGCGATGTTCCGCATGTTCCAGGCGCTGGACGCCCGCCTGATGCCCGCGCTGCCGGACCCGGCGCGGTGCACCTTCCAGCAGTGGGCCCTGGCGCGCGCCAGTGACAGCAACGCGGACATCGTCGTCACCGGCCATACGCACAGGGGAATGAAGGTGGAGCACGGCAGCCGGCTGTTCCTCAACAGCGGCACCTGTTCGGAGGGGAAGTTCTCCTTCCTCAGCCTGGACACCCGCGCCGGCCAGTACGCGCTCCACACGTCCTGGTAGGCCGCCCGCAGGGCGGGACGTGAAGCAGGCAACGGACCGGCCCCCTCACGTTCCGCTCGCTCCCACCCGGGACGGGCGAAGTAACATCGCGGGATGTTCAGGCGGCTCACCCAAGCGCTCCGGCTGCTCGCGCGGAGCATTCCGGGTCCGAGCTCCGACGAAGGGACTCCACGCGGCGGCGAGGTACCTTCCGAGGAGGCTCCGGACCGCACCCGCCGAGCACCCGCCGCCCGCCGCGCCTCGCAGCAGTCAGAGCGCGCGGCCCGCTACTTCGACCTGCATGACGACTTCCGCAACCCGGCCCGGCGCGAGCTGAGCGACCCGGTGCCACGGGGCGGGCGCAAGCAGAGCTCCGTCTGGTCCTTCACCTCCGGCATCCCCGTGCAGCACCGGGGCCGGCTGAAGCTGACCGCCGAGCCCCCCGGCCGCCCCCTGGACTTCTCCCTGGCGGGCGCGGGCCTCACCCCCATCGTCCACGCCACCGTGGCCTCCGTCTTCCGGGAGCTGGCCCCCGACGACGTGCAGCTCATCCCCGTGGAAGTCGAGAACGAGCCCGAGCCCTTCTTCATCCTCGTCGCCACCCGCCTCATCCCCTGCCTGGACGAGCGCGCCTGCGCGGAGGTCTCCCTCTACACCGCCGAGGACGGCATGCCCGAGCGCGTGGGTCATTACCGCACCGTCCGCGGCCTGCGCATCGACCCGACGAAGACCCAGGGCGCCCGTGTGCTGCGCACCTGGGGCTGGCCCGTCAGCCTCATCGTCTCCGAGGGAATCAAGGAGGCCCTGGAGCACGCGGGCGTCTCCGGCCTCCGCTTCGCCGAAGTCACCCCTCCGTCCCCCCAACGCAAACGCCGTCGCAAGACGCGGAGCAAGCCGCGACGCGGATGACCCACCCAACTCCCGGAGTTTGCTCCCCAAATGGCTTGACACCCGAGGGTCGCGAACTTGTGGGGTAGGCAAACCAACTGTATCTTTCTCGCCTTACAGCTAATTCCTGAGGCGACAGTTGGACAGGCTCGACGCGCCAGTGCCGGTTCCCGTTGAAGACGTCTATTTCGGGAAATACAGAATTCTGCAAAGGCTCGCGGCGGGTGGGATGGCGCACATCTTCCTGGCCTCCATCGACGGACCGGACGGCTTCTCCAAGCCGTGTGTCATCAAGCGGGTGCTGCCGGAGTACGCCAACCTGGAGGCGTTCAGCCGGATGTTCGCGGACGAGGCGAAGGTCGCCGCGCTGCTGACGCATCCGAACATCGTGCAGGTCTTCGACTTCGGGAAGATTGATGGCCAGTACTACCTGGCCATGGAGTGGATTCAGGGCCAGGCGTTGGACAGGGTGCTGCGGCACGCGTGGAAGTCGCACTTCCCCCTGGGCCAGCGCGTGGCGGTGGACGTGGGAATCGCGGTGGCGGACGCGCTGGCGTACGCGCACTCGAAGACGCTGCCGGACGGCACGCCGCTGAAGCTGGTGCACCGCGACGTCACGCCGGGCAACGTGCTGGTGTCGCGCGACGGCATCATCAAGCTGGCCGACTTCGGCATCGTGAAGAGCGCGGTGAACGTGGAGCGCACCAGCGTGGGCGTGGTGAAGGGCAAGTACGCGTACATGTCCCCGGAGCAGATTACCAACCGGGAGCTGGACCACCGCTCGGACCTCTTCTCCCTGGGCATCGTCCTCTACGAGTCCTCCACCGGGCGCCGCCTGTTCAAGCGCGACACGGTGGAGCAGACCATCGTCGCCGCCACCCAGGTGCAGGTAACACCGCCTTCGCAGGTGTCACCCGGTTTCGCGCCGGAGCTGGAGCGCATCATCCTGCGCCTGTTGGAGAAGGAGCCCGACGCGCGCTACCAGAGCGCTCGCGAGCTGGCGATGGACCTGGAGCGCTTCCGCGCCTCGCAGCAGTGGACGTCGGGCGGACGCGAGCTGGCCGCGCTGGTGACGTCGCTGTTCCCCGCCGACACGACGGGGCAGCACGTCACCGCGCTGTCCGCGTTCGGCTCGTCGCCCGGCAGCGGCATGTCCGGTGGGAGCATCCCCTTCGAGCGCACGCCGAGCCCCATCTCGCGGCTTGCGCCCCCCGTGGAGGAGCGGACCTCGCCCACCATGCGCAGCCCGGTGGCCGCCCTCCCCGTGTCCATCCCCGTGGACCTGAGCGAGCCGCCCTTCCCCTGGCCCGTCGTGCTGACCGCGGGAGCCGCGGCCTGCGCCAGTGCCCTGTTCTGGTACTTCGTCGTCTGAAGCGTGACGGCCTTCGTGCCCGGGCTGATGTGGCGCGTGCGGTGAGACCGAGAAGCGGATGAAACAGAACAACTGGATTGCCGTCATCGTCGTCGGAACACTCGCCGTCAACGCCATGGCTTACGTGGTGGTGCGCAAACGCCGCACGCATGACCCTATTCCCACCGCCGCTCCCGCCACGCCCCCGACGCAGTCCGCCACGGCCACCACCCCGCCTCCGCCTCCCGTGGATGACCCGAGCGAAGGCCTGTCCCGCGCGCGCCGCGCCGCCGGACTCGCCGCGCTGGAAGACCGGGACTACGACACCGCCGTCAGCGAGTTCACCGAGGCGCTGAGCCTGCGAAAGACACCCGGCGGAGACCTGGTGGAGCTGCTGCGCATCGCCACCGACCTCCAGTCGCGCGAGCGCAACCGGGGACGCTCGGAGCAGGCCAAGGCGACGCGGGAATCTCCGGCGCGACAGTCCGCCCGGACGCGTGCCTCCAGGACCACTCCCACCTCCGCTCGCGTGCCGCAGCCCAAGGAGGAGCCCACCGTGCTGGAGGAGCCTCGCGGCGGCCTGCTGCTGGTGACGTCCACGCCGCCGGGCCTCGTGGTGCAGGTGGATGGGAAGGCCGTGGACCTGACGCCCGCGCGCCTGCCGCTGCGCGCGGGGACCTACCGCGTGGCGCTCGCGCAGGGCGACCGGCGACTGGTGGAGGAGACGGTGGAGCTGGAGGAGGACGCGGTGCGCTCCATCAACCGCGACGTCAGCGAGCAGCTCGCCCCGCCTCAGCCCGTCGCCGCGCGGCCCGCCGCGCCCACCCCGCCCGTCGCTGTCGCCGCGCCCGCCGCTGGAGTGGAGCCCCGCGCGCCCACGCCCGTGGCCGCCGCCGCGCCCCAGGTCGCCAAGGCCGCCGCGACGGGCCGGGGTGAGCTGGATATCACCTCGCCCGCGCTCTACGGCGAGGTCTGGGTCAACAACCGCCCTTATGGCTTTCCGCCGCTCGTCGCCCAGAACCTCCCCGCCGGCCCCGCCCGCGTGGAGGTCCGCGTCAACGGCGAGGTGAAGCGTCGCATGAGCGTCGAGGTCGAGCCGGGTCGTCGCACGGCCGTCCGGGTGCGCTGAACCCCACCGCGCACCGCTGTCTCCCCATCCTTGTCGGACGCGGGCCCTGGCCGCCCACGCCCCGTCCTTGCCCTGAGGTCCACCCCCCATGCCGCTCCGCCTTCGCTGGCCACGTCCCCTGCTGCTCCCGCTGCTGCTCTGCGGCGCTCCCTCCGCCCTCGCCCAGTGGGAGCTGGAGACGTCCGAGCCTCCTTCCGAGACCGCGCCCGCGCCGACGCCCGCCGAGGCCCAGGACCTCCCGCTCGACGAGGAGTCCGACGTGCACAGCCAGGTGGCGTCGTTCGCGATTACAAAACTGCGCGACTCGCCGGCCGTGGTGACGTCGATGACGGCGGAGGAGATTCGCAACTCGGGCGCGCGGGACTTGATGGACCTGCTGCTCCAGGTGCCGGGCTTCTTCTTCGGCGTGGACACCCAGGGCGCCGTCGGCCCCGGCTTCCGCGGCCTGTGGGGCTACGAGGGCAAGGTGCTGCTCGTCGTCGACGGCAAGGAGCTCAACGAGCAGCTCTACTCGACGATGCAGCTGGGCAACGAGCTGCCCGTGGAGCTCATCGAGCGCATCGAGGTCGTGCGCGGCCCCGGCTCGGTCATCTACGGCGGCAACGCGGAGCTGGCCGTCATCAACGTCATCACCCGAGGCGTGCAGGGCAGCACGGACCTGATGGTGTCCGGCACGTACGGACAGCTGGAGAAGGTCAACGGCCGGCGGAGCCTGACGCTGTCGGGACGCAAGGTGTTCGAGTCCGCGCCTGGCCTGAGCGTCTTCGCCTCCGCGTCACTGGGCCAGGGCCAGCGCAGCGACGCCCAGTTCCAGGACTTCTTCGGCAACACCGCCGACATGGGCGGCAACACGAAGCTCGACCCGACGACGGTGCAGGCGGGCGTGGGCTACCGGGACCTCCAGCTGAGCGTGCTGTACCAGCGCTTCGCGACGTCGGCCATCGTCGCCTTCGACGAGGTGCTGGACGCGCCCTCGTCCTCCGACTTCGAGTCCTTCCACGCGGAGCTGAGCAACCGCTTCCGTCCCAGCGAGCGGGTGGAGATCATCCCCCGCTTCAACCTGACGCTCGCCGAGCCGTTCCGCGACGCGGACCAGGCCTCCGAGTTCTATTACGAGAAGCGGGTGATGCGGCTGCGCGGCCGGACGATGGCGCGCTGGGCGGCGCTGGACTTCCTGCAGCTCACCGGCGGCGTGGACGTGGCGTCGGACCAGGGCAAGCTCAAGGGCCCCGCGGACGTGGGCCTCCAGACGGCCTTTGGCGAGGACGGCACCCTCAGCGTCTCGTACCTCAACGTCGCGGGCTTCGTGGAGGCGTTCTCGGAGAACCCCTTCGTCACCGTCGTCGCGGGCGCGCGGTACGAGAACCACAGCGACTTCGGCAGCTCGTTCGTCCCCCGGCTGGTGCTGCTGCGCGGCTTTGGTCCGTTCAGCGCCAAGGCGCTCTTCAGCCGCGCGTTCCGCGCGCCGGGCATCGAGAACATCAGCCTGGGCGCGGACGTGAAGCCCGAGCGCACCACCGTGTACGAGCTGGAGGGCACGCTGCGCTTCGGTGACGGCCACGCGCTGAGCGCCAACGCCTTCGACGTGGGCGTGTCGGACCCCATCATCTACTCGTACGACGCGGTGACGAACGAAGAGGCATACCGGAACCTGGGACGGCTGGGCAGCCGGGGCATCGAGCTGGACTACCACGTCAAGGGGAGCTGGGGCCGCGCGGCGCTCAGCTACTCGTTCTATGCGCCGTCGGGCCGCAACGACGTGGCGGACTATCAGGTGCCCGGGCACTCCAACGCCTTCACCGGCATGCCCACGCACAAGGCCTCGCTGGCGGGCAGCCTGAAGGTGCAGCCGTGGCTGTCCGTGAATCCGACGGCCGTGCTCGTGGGACGGAGATTCGCGGTGGACGTGCCGGACGACGAAGGCGCCTCGGCGGTGGAGGAGCTTCCCACGCAGCTGCTGCTCAACCTCTACGTGCGCGCGGAGAACGTGGGCACGCGGGGGCTGGAGATTGGCGCGGGCGTCTACAACCTGCTCGGCACGAACTTCCGCATCGCCCAGCCGTACAACGGCGGCCACGCGCCCATGCCCGTGTTCTCCCGCGAGTTCCTCGTCAAGCTCAGCTACCTGTTCGACCCGGGCTTGAGCGAGCTGTAGAAGTCAGGACCATGAGCATGCGCGGCTTCAGAAAAGGCCCCCGGTTGATCGCCGGCGAGCCGCTGAGCGAGGAGGGCAGTCCCTACGAGACGTCCCTCGGAGGTTGGTTCCGCCAGCGCGCGTCCGGCGCCCCCGTGCTGCTCACCACGGAGCACCGGCTGGGACCACCCATGCTCCCACCGGCGCCCGGCCTCGCGATGGGAGGCCTGGTGCCACAACCTGGAGCCGCTCCGCTGGCCCAGGACGGCATCGTGGACCGCCGTGCCGAGGGGCGCTGGCTCCGCCATGTCACCACCAACACCCGGGTCGCCCAGGTGGTGGCCACGGGAGCCAGGGAGTGGAACCCCCCGGGACAGCTTGGCGCATGCATCGCCGCGCCCGTGAACCCGGAGGAGCGCGGCACGGACGAGTACCCGCCCGTGCCCTGGGTGCCCCGCGTGGCGGCGCCCCGCGTGGGCAGCACCGTGATGAAGTACTCCTACCGGGGAGGCCTGCGTCACGGCCGCATCATCTCCGTGGGCCAGAACGGCGGAAACGAAGTGCTCGTCGCGGCCACGGACGACCGGTCCTTCGAGGTGTCGGGTGAGACAGGCGCGCTCCTCATCGACCTGGAGGCCCGCGCCGCCGTCGCGATGTACGTGGGCGACGTCCATATGCGCGGCGTGAATGAACGACAGTGGGCCGTGCTGTGGAGCGCGCGACCCCTGCCGCTCCTCATGGAGGCCTTCCAGCTGGCGCCGTTCTGAGCGCCCCGCGCGCTCGCGTCAGGGGTGCCGTTCCAGGACGATGTCCCGGCTCGCGAGCCACACGCCGGCGGCCGTGCGTGACAGCTTCACGATGCCGCTTCCACCTCGCAACTCTTGCTGCGCGCGGTACCGCGGCGTCACGCCGAACTCTCCGTCGAACACGACGTCATCGACGTAGTACGGAGGTCGTCCAGGCTCGCCGAGGAACAGGTGCACGTGCGCCGGCAGGGTGTCGTTCGGATAGGGCGCGGGCTTGATGGTGTCGAACGTATAGACGCCATCCGCACCCGTCCTGGCCCACCCGCGCAACCGGCCATGACGACGGCTCCACTCGGACTCCAACGTGCCATTCGCGTACAGCCCGGCCGCGTTGGTGTGATGCGCGTAGATGACGACCTTCGCGACGGGCTCGCGTGACTCGGCGCTCAACACGCGCCCCGTCAGCGTCATCCGCGCTCCCGGCTCCTCGGCGCTGGCCAACTGGACGGTGGGCGTCAAACGCCCCGGGGCCCGCTCGGCGACTGCTTCACAGCCCTCGCAGACGTAGAGCCGCTCCCTGACGCGGGGCGCCACGGGGACAGCCTCGGCCTGGGACGCACAGGTGCAAGCCACCGCGCCCACGGCGCAGGACCCCAATCCCAGCACGACGGAACGTCGACTCAACGCGCTCATGAAGGCGGACAACAGGTGACCCGCGCCCGGATTCCTGTCCCGCCGGGCCCCGAGCGTGCGCGGATTTAACTCGGTTTAATTCACCCCGCGTCGGGCGAGCCGCGACACTTCAAATGAAAGTTTCCACCGCGAGGTCGCGCCCGATGCCCCGGATTCCGCAGAGCCAGACGCCGTCCTTCGCCCCGACGCACCATCAGGACGCCACCACCGTCCGCCCGAATCCGCCCACGCCGCCACCCCCACCTCCTCCGCCGCCCACGCCTCGCTACCAGAAGAAGGAGGACAGCGGCTTCGAGCCCGCCGACAGCCGGAAGGCCTCCGCGCGCAAGTGGGCCGCGCGGAACGGAGACGGGGCCGGCGACGCCGTGTCCAAGGCCGGAGGCGCGAAGGGCCTTTCGAGCCTGGGCGGACTGGGCCAGGGCGGACTGGTCACTCGAGGGGGTGACAGCGCCACCGTCGCGACCTCCTCGCTCGCGCAGGTCGCCCCGGGCCTGACGGGCGCGGACGCCTACGCCCGGATGCAGACGCTGTCAGCGTCGGCCACTGGCGCGCAGCAGGCCGTCGACGCGGTGGAGGTCCAGCTCACGGATGACCTCGCGCTGCTCGGCCCCACGATGACGCAGCAGGAGCGCGACGCGTACATCACCGCCTACCGCGAGAGCAACGCCTCCACCTATGCCGCGCGCGACGCGGCCGTGGCCGACTTCGCCACGCACCTGGAGACGGAGGGCGACGCCATCAAGGGCTACCTGGACGCCCACTACCAGGGCTCGCCCTACACGACGCCCTCGGCGGCCATCCCGCTGTTCGAGGGACTGGCCCTGGTGGCCAACTCCCCGCGAGCCGGCGCCGCCGTGGACTTCCTGGCCGAGGGAGGCGCGCTGCTGTCGAGCGTGGCCGCGGGCGCCGGTCATGACCTGGAGCGCGACGTCTATGGCCCGGCGCTCAACGCCACCATGGCGGACGCCATGGCCCTGGGCCAGTCGCCCGAGCAGGCCGTGGCCGCGAGTCGGGCGCTCATCGAGCGGATGCCTCCCGGGGTGCGGACGAGCATCCTCGGAAGCGACCCCACCGCGACGCTGGACACGCTGTCGCGGGCCGTCACCGGCGATGTCGCCGCCCTCACCGCCCTGTCGACCCACGCGGCGGCGCAGGGGACCCAGGGCGCCTCCGCGCTGTTCTCCTCCGCGCTGTCGGTCGCGATGCTCACGCGGCCGGAGGTCCTCGCCGAGCCGAACGTCCTCAAGAGCATCGCCGCCCCCATGAGCAGGGTGGGCATGGGCGCCGCAGCCATCAGCGGGAGCCTCACCACCGTCGCGTCGGTGCTCCAGCGCGTCACCGCCACTGTCGCTGGACGCTTCCCGTCGACGGCGGGCGCCGCGGCGCATGCGGCCGACTTCGCGGCGGAGGCCCCCGCGCTCGCCAGGCTCATCGGGAAGTCGGGCAACATCCTGGGGGCGCTGACGGCGAGCATCAACACGCTGGAGCTCCTGTCGCGCGAGGAGAAGAACAACGGCACCTATCTCCAGGTGGGCGTGCAGGCGGCGACCATCGCCGCGGGAGCGCTGTCCTTCTGCGGCGTCCTCACCGGCGGCACGGGCATCGCGGTCTCCGTCGGCCTCTTCATCCTCAATGAGATTGGCAAGGCGTGGGAGCAGGGCATCCACGACGACCAGGTGCGCGAGGCCGTCATCCGCCGGGCCACCGAGCTGGGCGTGCCCGACGCGGCGGCCCGGGTGAACCTCGTCATGGACCATCCCAACCAGGTCAGGGATTTGGCGACGCTCGGCATCGACTACCCGGGCATGCGGGAGTTCATCGCCCAGGGCATCACCGACACCAGCAGCCTGGTGAAGCTGGCCGGCGCCTTCGAGCTGGATGCGACGCAAGTCGACCAGATGCTGGGGCTCTTCGCCCCCCGAGGCGCGCTGACGGCGTCGGACACCGACCTCCGATACTTCATGGGCTACTTCGAGCAGGCCCGCGCGGCACTCCCCCAGGGTACCCCCGAGCAGCTCGCCACCTGGATGACGCAGAACCCGCCGCCGCCGCCCTACGGTGGCGCCTACTACGACTTCACCCTCTCCATGACGCGACTGCTCACCACGAGCGCCGCGCCCCGCTGAGGCCTTCCTCTTCTCGTTGGATGAAACTTCTCAAGGCGAGGGCCCCACGCTATGGTGGCCCTCGCCGTCGTCATTCCGCTCTGAGCCGGACGTGAGCAGCACCCCGTCCAGTGCCCTTCCAGGATGACCCGACACTCCCCGCCCCCAACTTAGTTCGCCGTCCGAACAAAGTTTCCGGCGCACCTCCAGCCCCCTTCAACCGCTCGCGCGCGCCTATCCCTCTCACGCGCCATCGCCGCGTCGCGTCAGGCATTGAGCTGGAACACGCCTGACACCGTGTCTTGCAATCCAACCAACGTCGCTGGTACTTTCTTCGTCACTCGAACAAATGAAGCACGGGTTCGTGACGGAGTGACGGTGGGCCCCGGGGGTTTAGGCGGATGGGCACGGCGTGAGTCACCTCACTCTCCTCTGAAGCAAAGCGCTTTCATGACGCATCGCACCACGCGAGCGCGGGCTCGCTGCGTCGACTGGTTTCTTCGCAGTGCGAACGAAGTTTTCCAGCAGGGAGGGGAAGCCCATGCAACACAAGCGTTTCGCCTGGACGTGTGCCGCGGCGGGGATGCTCGCCACGATGAGTCTGCTTGGAGCGTGTGATCCGGAGGACGACGACAATCCGCCGGACACGCAGACCGACGCGGGGACGAAGCCCGACTCGGGCACGCCTGACTCGGGGCCCGTGGACTCCGGGACTCCCGACTCGGGCACGCCTGACTCGGGGCCGGTGGACTCCGGAACCCCCGACGCGGGCCCCCCCGACTCCGGAACTCCCGACGCGGGCCCCACCATCGCGCTGCCCCTGACGGTGGATGGCCACTGGGCCCCCAGCGGCTACATGGGTGACGGCGAGCAGGGCACCATCGTCTCCGCCCCTGAGTGCGCCGCGACGCGGCCGGGCACGGGCAAGGGCGACTGCCACAAGTTCACCTACACGGCGGGCACCAACGGCTGGGGCGGGGTGTGGTGGCAGTACCCCGAGAGCAACTGGGGTGACCTGCCGGGCTTCGAGGTCCCCGAGGGGGCTTCCGTCCTGTCCTTCTATGCGTGGGGCGCCCAGGGAGGCGAGGTCGTCAAGTTCCTGGTGGGGCTGAACACCAAGGCCGACGGCTTCACCCTCGATACCGGAGACCAGACGCTCACGGCGGAGCCAAAGGAGTACACAATCGACGTCAGCCGCGTCCGATACCGGAAGGTGGTGGGTGGCTTCGGCTGGGTCGCGGGGAGCAAGCCTTCCCCGGTCGTCATCTACATCGACGACATCCAGTGGAGATGACACCCACCGCGCCTTCCGCGCGGCGGAATGGAGCGTAAGGGGACGATGAAAGTGGGAACGGCGGCACTGACGGTCGACGCGGCGGGCATGCGGGCGCAGAACAGCAGCCTGTTGCTCAACATGATCTGGCGCGAGCGCCAGATTTCCCGGGCGGAGATTGCCCGGAGGACGGAGCTGAGCCCGTCCACCGTGTCGGCCATCGTCGCGGACTTGGAGCACTCGGGGCTGGTGCGCAGCATCGGCGCTGGCGTCTCCCGAGGCGGTCGCCGCCCCACCCTCATCGGCTTTCGCGACGACGCCTTCAGCATCCTCGGCGTGGAGATGGGCGCCACCCACGTCACCGTGGTGCTCACCGACTTGAGAGGTCGCGTGCGCACCCACCGCACGGCCTCACAGCAAGTTCGCAATGACCCGGAGGGCACGCTGAAGACGGTGCGGACATTGGTGCAGGAGTGCCTGGACGCCGAGCGCGTGCCCCGGCGCTCCGTGGTGGGCCTGGGCGTGGCCGCGCCCAGCCCCGTGCACCCGTCCGCGCCCGGGAAGATGTCTCCGCTCATCCTGCCCGCGTGGCGCGGCTACGACGTGCGCGAGGCGCTGAGCACGACGTTCGACCTGCCGGTGTTCGTGGACAACGACGCGAACCTCGGCGCGCTGTCGGAGTGCTACTGGGGCGCGGGCATCGGCGGCGAGGACCTGACGTACATCAAGCTGGCCACGGGCATCGGCTCCGGCCACATCATCCACGGCGACGTGTACCGCGGCGCCGGAGGCACGGCCGGAGAGATTGGCCACATCGCCGTCGACTCGGCGGGCCCGCCGTGCCTGTGCGGCCTGCGCGGCTGCCTCGTCACGCTCATCGGCTCCGGGGCGCTGGTGGAGCGCGCGCGGGAGCTGATGGGCACCAAGGGCCGCAAGGCGCCCACGGTGCGAGAGATTGTCGAAGGCGCGCGCGCGGGAGACCCGGCGGCGCGACAGATCATCGACGGGCTGGGCCAGTACCTGGGCGTCGCCGTCGCGGGCCTGCTCAACCTGCTCAACCCCGCCATCGTGGTGCTCGGCGGCGAAATCTCCTCGGTGGGAGACCTCTTGTTGGACCCGTTGCGGGCGTCGGTGCGCAAGCGCGCGCTGTCCACGTCCATGGCGGAGACGCGCATCGTCACCTCCGCGCTGGGCGACAAGTCCATCGCGGTGGGCGCAGCCACACTCGTGCTCCAGGCGGCCCTTCGGGACCGCACGTTATTCCCCCTCCAACACGTCGGAAAATCCGCATGACGCCCAGCCGACTCCTTCCGTGGTTCGCGCTCCTGGGAAGCCTGGCCTGTGACCCGGCCCGCTCAGGACGCATGGACCCGCCTCCCACCACTCAACAGCCCGAGCGTCAGGATTGGCGTCTGGTGTGGCAGGACGAGTTCGACGGACCGGCGGGGGCGCGGCCCTCCGCGGACCGGTGGAGCGCGGACGTCGGAGGAGACGGCTGGGGCAACGGCCAGTACGAGCACAACACCGCGCGGCCGGAGAACGCGTCGCTGGACGGCGAAGGCCGGCTGATCATCACCGCGCGGCGCGAGCGCTATCAGGGCAACGACTACACCTCCGCGCGCCTCACCACGCGCGGCAAGTTCGAGCGGACCTACGGACGCTTCGAGGCGCGCATCCAACTCCCCACGGGCAAGGGCATCTGGCCGGCCTTCTGGATGCTGGGCGCGAACTTCGGCCAGGTGGGTTGGCCCACCTGCGGCGAAATCGACATCATGGAGCACCGGGGCCAGCTGCCCGCCATCGTCCGAGGCTCACTACATGGGCCGGGCTACTCCGGCGGCGAGAACGTGGGCGAGGAGCATGTCGTCGCCGGCGGCAAGATCTACGAGGACTTCCACCTCTTCGCGGTGGAGTGGGACCCGGACCGCATCCGCTGGTTCGTGGATGACATCGCCTTCATGGAAGTGACGCCCCGGGACTTGCCGGGCAACGCCCGCTGGGTGTTCGACCATCCGCACTTCCTCATCCTGAACGTCGCGGTGGGTGGCGGCTTCGTGGGACCTGTGGACGGCACCACGCAGTTCCCTCAGCAGATGCGAGTGGACTACGTGCGCGCCTACACGAGGGTGGAATGAGGCCCGCGGGCCTCGCCGCCTCCGCCCTCCTCCTGCTCCTGTGCGCGGCGTGCTCGAACGAGCCCCGTCCGCGTCCGCCGGGGACCCTCTTCGTCTCCGTGGAGCAGCACAGCGCGTGGGTGCGAAACTTCAACCCGCTCTTCCCGGGCGCGGGCTCCCGCTGGCCCACGCGCGCGGGCATCTACGAGTGCCTGGAGCTGTACACACCGTCGAAGGGTGACTACCAGCCATGGCTGGCCACCGGCCACGCGTGGTCCGAGGACCGCCGCACCCTTCGCTTCACGCTGCGCGAGGGCGTGCGCTGGTCCGACGGAAAGGCCTTCACCGCCGAGGACGTGGCCTACACCTTCCAACTGCTGCGCAAGCACGCGGCCCTGGACGCGGGCGGCGTGTGGCGCTTCCTCTCGGACGTGCGCGCCGAAGGGCCGCACACCGTCGCCTTCCAGTTCTCCCGCACCTTCATCCCGGGCCTCGGGGACCTGGCCGCGCAGCCCATCGTCCCGCGCCACATCTGGGAGCTCGTCGCCGACCCGGTGACGTTCACCAACCCGAGCCCGGTGGCCACCGGGCCCTTCACGCAAGTCAGTGTCTTCCGCAATCAGGTGTACGAGCTGAGCCGCAACCCATACTACTGGCAGCCGGGCAAGCCCGCCGTCCGGGCGCTGCGCTTCCTGGCCTTCCCCACCAATGACCAGGCGAACCTGGCGCTGGTGGAGGGCGAGGTGGACTGGGCGGGCAACTTCGTCCCCGCGGTGGACCGCACCTTCGTCGCCAAGGACCCGAAGCACCACGCGCGCTGGTTCCCCCTCTTCGGCAGCACCGTCTTCCTCTACCCCAACACCACCCGGCCGCCGCTGAACGACGTGCGCGTGCGCAAGGCGCTGAGCATGGCGCTGGACCGCGAGCGGCTGGTCGAAATCGCCATGTATGGCTACACGCGGCCGGCGGACGCCACGGGCCTCAATGACGCGTACACGGGCTGGCGGGACGCGGACGTCGCGGACGACGCGTGGGTGCGCCACGACGCGAAGGAGGCCGCGCGGCTGCTGGACGAGGCGGGCCTGGCCCTGGGCCCCGACGGGCTGCGACGCCAGCCGGACGGCACGCCGCTGACGCTGGACATCGAGGTGGTGGGCGGCTGGTCGGACTGGGTGCGCGCGGGGCAGGTGGTCGCGCGTGACTTGCGCAAGCTGGGCCTCCAGGCGCACCTGCGCACGTACGAGTTCGGCGCGTGGCAGGCGCGGCTCCAGAAGGGGGAGTTCCAGCTGGCCATCTCCTGGTCGCTGGACGGGCCCACGCCGTACACCTTCTACAAGTGGATGCTGTCGTCCGCGACGGTGCGCCCGGTGGGCGAGGTCGCCGCCGCCAACTGGCAGCGCTACGGCGACAAGGAGACGGACGCGCTCCTGGAGCGCTTCGAGGTCACCGACTCGCGCGAGGAGCAGCAGGCGCTGATGGCGCAGGTGCAGCGTCGCTTCTCCGAGACCGCGCCGGCCATCCCCCTGTTCCCGAACCCGTCCTGGGGCGAGTCCAACTCCAAGCGCTTCACGGGCTTCCCCAACGAGGCGAACCCCTACGCCCGGCTGTCGCCCCACGCCGAGCCCGACAGCCTGTTGGTGCTGACGGCGCTCACTCCGAGAGAGGCGCCCTGACCATGCGCTACGTGCTCCGCAGGCTCGGCTTCTACCTGCTCGCGGCGTGGGCCTCGTTGACGATGAACTTCGTCATCCCGAGGCTCGCGCCCGGAGACCCGGCCACGGCGATGTTCGCCCGCTTCGAGGGCCGCATCTCCCCCGAGGCGCTCGTCGCTTTGAAGACGGCCTTCGGCTTCACGGATGCGCCGTTGCACCTCCAGTACTTCACGTACCTGAAGCACCTGCTCACGGGCGATTTGGGCCTGTCGTACGCGTACTACCCGTCGCCCGTGTCGGAGGTCATCGGCACGGGCCTGTTGTGGACGCTGGGGCTGGCCGGGTGCGCGGTCATCATCAGCTTCGCGGTGGGGACGATGCTGGGCGTGCTGGCCGCGTGGAACCGGGGCGGCTGGCTGGACTCCGCGCTGGCGCCCGCGCTCGCCTTCCTGGGGGCCTTTCCCTACTTCTGGCTGGCCATGCTGGCGCTGTACCTCTTCGGCTTCGGGCTGGGCTGGTTCCCGCTGCGCCACGCGTACTCGCACGACGTGGAGCCCGGGGCGACGCTCACGTTCATCGCGGACGTGGGACGGCACGCGGTGCTGCCGGCGACTTCCATCGTCGTGGCCACGCTCGGCGGGTGGATGCTGAGCATGCGCAACACCATGGTGGCCGTGCTGGGCACGGACACGCTGCGGCTGGCGCACGCCAAGGGCCTGCCGCCGCGCCAGGTGATGCTGCGCTATGCGGCGCGCAACGCGCTTCTACCTAACGTCACGGGCTTCGGCATGGCGCTGGGCTTCGTGCTGAGCGGCTCGCTGCTGACGGAAATCGTCTTCTCGTATCCGGGCACCGGCTACCTGCTCATCCTCGCGGTGCGCAACCAGGACTACCCGCTGATGCAGGGGCTCTTCCTGGTCATCACGCTGGCGGTGCTCGCCGCGAACTTCGCCGTGGACCTGCTCTGCCTCTGGCTGGACCCGAGGACCCGCGCCCATGCGTGAGACCCTTCGACGCCTGCTCCGCCAGCGCAAGGCGGCGGTGGGAGGCGCCATCCTCCTGGGCTTCCTCGTGCTCGCGCTGGTGGGCCCGTGGCTGGTGATGGACCCCACGGAGCTGGTGGGCCAGCCGCACCAGCCGCCCTCGAGTGCCCACTGGTTCGGCACCACGGGCCAGGGACAGGACGTGCTCGCGCAGACGGTGGTGGGCGCGCGCGAGACGCTGGCCATCGGCTTCGCGGTGGGCGCGCTCGTCACGCTGGTGGGCGCGCTGGTGGGCATCACCGCCGGCTACCTGGGGCGCCGCGTGGATGACGCGCTGACGCTCACCACCAACATCTTCCTGGTCATCCCCGGCCTGCCGCTGGCCATCGTCCTGGGCGCGTACCTGCCGTCCGGTCCGTTCCGCATGGTGGTGGTGCTCACCTTCGCGGGCTGGGCCTGGAACGCGCGCGTCTTCCGCGCGGAGGCGCTGGCGCTGCGAGGCCGGGACTTCGTCGCGGCGGCCGTCGTCGCCGGAGAGAGCCACGCGCGCATCGTCACCCGCGAGCTCTTGCCGAACATGGCGTCGCTGGTGGCCTCGTCGTTCATCGGCAACACGCTGTACGCCGTGGGCGCGCAGGTGGGCCTGGAGTTCCTCGGCCTGGGCGACGTGGGCTCGGTGACGTGGGGCACCAACCTCTACTGGGCCGGCAACGACGCGGCGCTCCTGACGCGCTCCTGGTGGATCTTCGTCCCCACGGGCATGTGCATCGCGCTGGTGGGCTTCTCGCTCACGCTGCTCAGCTCCGCCATCGACGAGCTGACCAACCCCTCGCTGCGCGCTCCTCCGAAGGCGCCCAAGACCGCGGCGGTGCGCGCCGTCGCCACGCCCGCACAGGAAGCCGCCACGCCCGGCGCGCTGTTGAGCGTGCGCGAGCTGAGCATCGAGTACATGACGCAGGCGGGCCCCTCCCGCGTGGTGGACCAGGTGTCCCTGGACATCGCTCCGGGCGAGGTGTTCGGCCTGGCGGGCGAGTCCGGCAGCGGCAAGTCCACGCTGGGCTACGCGCTGTTGCGCCTGTTGCCCTCTTCAGCGGCCATCACCCAGGGAAGCATCCACTTCGACGGAACGGACGTCACCGCGTTGTCGCCGGAGGCGCTGCGCGCCTTCAGGTGGAGCCGTGTGTCCATGGTGTTCCAGAGCGCGATGAGCGCGCTCAACCCGGTGCTCACGCTGGGCGAGCAGTTCCACGACACGCTCGCCGCCCACGGTGGAGCCTCACGCGCGTCCTCGTACGCGCGGGGCCGCGAGCTGCTGACGATGGTGGGCCTGAAGCCCGAGCTGGTGAACGCCTGGCCCCACCAGCTCTCCGGAGGCATGCGCCAGCGCGTGGGCATCGCCCTGGCCCTGGCCCTGGAGCCCCGGCTGGTGGTGATGGACGAGCCCACCACCGCGCTCGACGTGGTGGTGCAGAAGGAGCTGCTCCAGCGCGTGCTGGAGCTGAAGGCGCGGCTGGGCTTCGCCGTCCTCTTCATCACCCATGACCTGCCGCTGCTGCTCGCGCTGTCGGACCGCGTGGGCATCCTCCAGGCCGGCAAGCTGGTGGAGGTGGACACCGCGCAGCGGCTGCGCACGGACGCCCGTCACCCGTACACGCGCCTGTTGCTGTCGTCCTTCCCGCACCTGGGCGCCACCGACACGCAGGCGCCCACGCCCGACGTGCTGGAGCAGGCCGCCAGCGCGCTGAAGTCCCCGCTCGCCGCACTGCCCGGAGGTCGTCGATGAGCCCTCCCCTGCTGGAAGCCGCGCGGCTGAACCGGAGCTTCCCCGTGGGAGGCTTCCTGTCCCACGCGCGCCGCAAGGTGCTGACGGACGTGTCCTTCTCGCTGGAGCGCGGAGAAATCCTCGCGCTCGTCGGTGAGTCCGGCAGCGGCAAGTCCACGCTGGCCCGCCTCCTGGCGCGGCTGGACACGCCGGACTCGGGCGACATCCTCCTCAGCGGAGAGAACGTGCTCGCCCACGAGGGCGGCGCCGCGTCGCTGGCCTACCGGGGCCGCGTGCAGATGGTGTTCCAGGACCCGTTCGCCTCGCTCAACCCGGTGCACACGGTGGCCTACCACCTGGAGCGCTCGCTGGTGCGCCACGGGCGCGCGCGCGGCGTGGAGCTGACGCGGCGGGTGCATGCGCTGCTGGAGTCGGTGGGCCTGACGCCCGCGGAGCAGCTGGCGAAGCGCTATCCGCACGAGCTGTCTGGCGGCCAGCGTCAGCGCGTGGCCGTGGCTCGGGCGCTGGCGGTGGAGCCCGACGTCATCATCGCGGACGAGCCCACCTCCATGCTGGACGTGTCCACGCGGCGGGGTGTGCTCCAGCTGCTCAAGGGCCTGACGCGCGAGCGCGGCATCGGCATCCTCTTCATCACCCATGATTTGGCGAGCGCCCGTCACCTGGCGGACCGCGTGCTGGTGCTCTACGCGGGCTCCGTCGTGGAGACGGGCCGCACCAGCGACGTGCTCCAGGCGCCGCGTCACCCGTACACGCGGCTGCTGTTGTCCGCGGTGCCGGATGGCGCGGACTTCCTGCGCACGCCCCTTCCCGCGCGGGTGGCGACCACGCCCGCGCCCCCCCTGGGGTGTGCCTTCGCGCCCCGCTGTCCTCACGCCGACGTGCGGTGCCACGAGGCGCTTCCTCCCTTTCACCTTCCGGCCGCGGAGCACCACGTCCGCTGCCATCTCGAGTCCTCGAAAGGAGTCCCTGACGATGCGGCAGTTTCCTCATGACTTCGTGTGGGGTGTGGCCACCTCCTCGTACCAGATTGAAGGAGCCACCGACGCCGACGGGCGCGGTGAGTCCATCTGGGACCGGTTCGCCGCCACGCCCGGTAAAATCGCCGACGGAACCAACGGCAACGTCGCCTGCGACCACTACAACCGCTGGCGCGAGGACGTGGAGCTGATGCGCTGGATGGGGTTGAAGTCGTATCGCTTCTCCATCGCCTGGCCGCGCGTGCTCCCTGTCGGACGCGGCAAGGTGAACACCGCTGGACTCGACTTCTACTCGCGGCTGGTCGACGGACTGCTGGAGGCGGGAATCGACCCCGCCGTCACGCTGTACCACTGGGACTTGCCGCAGGCGCTCCAGGACAAGGGCGGCTGGGCCTCGCGCGACACGGTGAGCGCGTTCGTCGAGTACGCGGACGCGGTGAGCCAGAAGCTCGGGGACCGGGTGTCGCGGTGGATTACGCACAACGAGCCCTGGTGCATCAGCGTGCTGGGGTACGCCAACGGCGAGCATGCGCCCGGCATCAAGGACTGGGGCCAGGCGCTGGCCACGGCCCACCACGTGCTGCTGTCGCACGGTCAGGCCGTCCCCGTCATCCGCTCCAACGTGCCCAAGGCGGAGGTCGGCATCACCCTCAACCTGGTGCCCGCGGAGCCCGCGTCGCCCAGCAAGGAGGACCACGACGCGTGCCGCTCCTTCGACGGTGGCTTCAACCGCTGGTACCTGGACCCGCTCTACGGCAAGGGCTACCCGCGCGACGTGATTGACGACCATGTCGCCGAGGGGCGACTCAAGTCGGACACGCTGCCCTTCGTGCGCCAGGGTGACCTGACGGACATCGCCGTCCCCCTCGATTTCCTGGGGGTCAACTACTACAACCGCGGCGTCATCCGCAGCGACCGCATCCCCGAGGCGCAGAACGCGCCTCGCACCGTCCACGTCAGCTCCGAGAAGACGGAGATGGACTGGGAGGTGTCGCCCCACGGGCTCACGCAGCTGCTGGTGCGGCTGCACCAGGACTACAAGCCGGGCGACCTCTACGTCACGGAGAACGGGGCCGCCTACGGCACCACGCCGGACGCGGATGGCCGCGTGAGGGACGCCAAGCGCGTGCACTACCTGCGCTCGCACCTGGAGGCCTCGCTGGAGGCCATCAATCAGGGCGTGCCGCTCAAGGGCTACTTCGCGTGGTCGCTGCTGGACAACTTCGAGTGGGCCTACGGCTATCAGAAGCGCTTCGGCATGGTGTACGTGGACTACGCCACGCAGAAGCGCATCGCCAAGGACAGCGCGCACCTGTACCGCGCCGTGGTGGCCCAGAACGGGCTGGATGTGGAGCTGGCCGCGTGAGAACCCTGCTCCTCGCACCCCTCCTCGCGGTGGCGCTGTATCAGGCCCCCGTCCATGCCGGGCAGGACGCGCAGCCCGTCCAGCCCGGCGGGGCCCAACCTCAAACGGCGCCGGTGGAGTCGACGCCGCCGGCCGCCTCTCCCCCGGGTGGCGCGCCTCCCGCCGCCACCACGACGACGCCCTCGGGTCCTCCGAGCCCGACGCCGTCTCCCGCGCCCCAGCCCCTCACCCTGCAGCCCGTGGACGTGAGCGCGGGCGCGGAGCAGGCCACCGTCGTCAAGATTCAGCATGACGAGCGTGGTTTCAAGCTGAAGGTGGACGGCCGCGACTTCCTGCTGCGCGGCATGAACTGGGGCTACACGCCCATTGGAGAGAACTACCGCTACTCGCTCTGGAACCAGCCCGACGACTTCGTGCGCGCGGTGCTGGCGCGGGAGATGACGCTGCTGCGCGACATGGGCGTCAACTCCATCCGCCAGTTCGACGACATCCCCCCGCGCTGGGTGGAGTTCATCTTCAAGAACTACGGCATCACCACCGTGGTGAACCCGCTGATGGGCCGCTACGGCGCCACCGTCAACGGCGCCTTCGTGCCGAACATCGACTACTCCAACGCCACGCACCGCAAGGCGCTGCTGGAGGAGCTGGCGAAGAAGGTGGAGGTGTACCGGGGCGTTCCGGGCGTGCTGATGTGGCTGCTCGGCAACGAGAACAACTACGGCCTGCACTGGACCAGCTACGAAATCGAGGCGCTGCCGGGCCAGGAGGACGCCGCGCGCGCGGAGCACCTCTACACGCTGATGGGCGAGGCGGCGCGGACCATCAAGGCCCGTGACGTCAACCACCCGGTGGCCCTGGCCAACGGCGACCTCCAGTACATCGACCTGGTCGCCAAGCACGCCATGGACATCGACATCTTCGGCGCCAACGTCTACCGGGGCCCCAGCGTCCGGGACTTGTTCGACGAGGTGCTGCGCAAGGTGGACAAGCCGGTGCTCTTCTCGGAGTTCGGCGCGGACGCCTTCAACGCGCGGGACGGCCGTGAGGACCACCTGTCCCAGGCCGAGTACCTGCGCCAGCAGTGGGAGGAAATCTACACGCAGACGTACGGCCAGGGCCGCGTGGGCAACGCGCTGGGCGGCTTCGTGTTCCAGTGGGTGGATGGCTGGTGGAAGATGGGCCAGGAGGCCAACCTCTCCCTGCACGACACGACGGCGTCGTGGCCCAACGGCGGCTACGCGGCGGACTTCGTGCCCGGCCAGAACAACATGAACGAGGAGTGGTTCGGCATCTGCGCGCTGGGCCAGCCGGACGACGCGGGCATCTCCCGCATCCAACCGCGCACGGCCTACTACATGTTGCAGGCGGCCTTCCGCCTGGACCCGTACGCGGCGGACACGGACCTGGACCGCATCCACGCGCACTTCTCCGCCCTGCGTCCCTCCGACATGTCGAAGAGCTACGAGTCCTCCATCGCTCTGGCGAAGACGGAGGAGCTCAGCATGGTGCGCGTGTCCAACCTGCGCCTGGTCATGGACAGCTCGCTGTCACGCGGGAGCATCGCGACGACTCGGCCCAACCTGACGACGGCGGACCACACGGAGTCCATCTTCTTCGACCTGGCGGTCCAGCCGGCGACGGGTGTGTACGGCCGCGCGTCGTTCAACGTGGTGGGCAACGTGGCCACCAACCGCCTCAACAACCTCTTCTACGAGAACCGGGGCACCACGCCGACGCCGACGACTCCGACGACGGGCTCGCCGACACCGGGCGTGTCCCAGCCGGGCGTGTCGGGCTTCGACCGCTTCGCGCTGTACCAGGCGGAGTTCAAGCTGGACCGCGCGGACTTCGCGCTGGAGGGCTACTACCGCGTCGGCCACTACCACTGGGGCGAGGAGGGCGACTTCTTCGGCCTGTACCGCGAGGCCAACTACGGGCCGAACATCGACATCTACCACGGCAACGCGCCCTTCGGCGTGGTGCTCAGCGGCAAGCGCTCCTTCGAGGGCTTCAAGCTGGCGGTGGGTCCGGAGCTGTACTGGGGCGCCAACCCGTCCATCGTCGCCAAGTACCGCAAGGGCTTCGGGGACATGGCGCTGACGCTGGTGCACCAGGAGGACATCGCCCGGGGTGCCACGCAGCAGACGGCCTCCGTCATCCGCGAGCGCGTGGCGCGTCGCACGGCGCTGACCTTCGAGTGGAACAAGGGTCCGCTGGCGCTCGACATCGGCGGCATCCTGGCCGCGCCCCAGCGTATTGGTGAAGAGTTCACCTGGACGCGCGAGTCGAAGGGCGGCGCCAGCTACATGGGCACGGGCCAGGAGGTGCTGCGCGACGAGGTGCAGTTCCTCGACACGCTCGGCGCGAAGGCGCGGGCCACGTATGACCTGGGCGGCGTGCGGCTGTACGCCCAGGGCTCGTTCCGCGGGCTGGTGGCTGACGGCGGTCCCGAGCCGAGCATCGTCCTGACGGGCTGGAGCCTGCGGGAGAGCGGACGCGGCAACCACTTCGGCGCGCAGGCGGGCGCGGCCTTCCAGCTGGGCACCATCGAGGTGGCTCCGAACGTGCTGTACCAGAAGCCGCTCATCGGACCGAACCCGAACATCCCCGACACGTTCGACCAGGACTCGGGCACGTACTTCCCGGCGGTGCGCGCGCGCAACGTGTTGCAGGACGCGTTCACCGTCCTCGACAACCGCGAGACGCTGGGCGCGGAGCTGCTCATCACCTTCGACCCGACGCCGGGGACGTGGTTCTGGGCGTGGGACCGGGAGATGCGCGAGGACGCTCCGTTCGCCGCGGGCCTGGACCTGGTGTACCGCCGACAGCCGACGTCACGGGATGCGAGCATCGCCATCCTCGCGGACGGCAGCGCGGTGGCCTTCGCCGGGGCGCCGCCGGCGCGCGACGAGTGGGAGACGACGCTGCGCATGGTGGGCAACCCCTCGCAGCGGCTGAAGCTGTACGGCACGGCCTTCGTGGGCAGCGTGCAGTCCGGAGGCGAGGACGCGCGGCAGGTGCGCCGCTTCGGCCTGGACGCCAACGTGCTGTACGACACGCTGCTGCTGGCCACGCAGCTGCGGTTCAACGACTGGGGTCCGTACGACTACCACCGCGTGTTCAACCTCACGTATCCGGTGCAGTTCGGAGGCGACGTGTCCTACGGGCTGAAGCGGCCGGTGCTGGGCGCGGTGTCCACGCGCTTCGGTCTGCGAGGGTTGGTGCGCATGCTGGACGAGTACTCGGAGGGCATGAGCACGATGGCCATCGCCGAGGGACTCAAGGGCCGCGAATACGAGGTGGGTGCGTATGCAATCCTTTCGCTCTGAGGGACGACGTATGAGGACGTGTCTCGTGCTCCTCGCGGCCTTGAGCACCTTCGGGTGTTATGACCGCGCGAGCTATGTCTATGGCGAGTCGCTGGAGGACCTGACGCTCGCGGTCCACGATCCGGCCATGGGCGTGTATCCGAGCACCGCCATCCTGGACGACCCGAACAATCCGTTCGCGGACTCGACGCCGGGGACGGAGACGAAGTGGGTGCTCCAGGCGAACGCGGGGCCGGTGGCGGCTTTCTACTCGTGGGCCACCGTGCTCGCGCGAGGGCCGTATGGCGAGGCGCAGTACTACGTCGGCCTCAACCTGCTCGGCGTGTACCAGAACGGACTGGCCCGCCAGGAGGACCTGCCGGTGGTGCGGGACATGGCCATCCGTTCGTACCAGTCGGTCCTCGACAACTTCCCGGACGCGGTGACGTACGACTCGACGGGGACGATTCCCTACGAGCTGTTGACGCCGTCCTACAAGGCCATCGTGGAGATGGGTGGGACGGTGACGGGCGGCTGGGTGCTGGTGCGGACCACGAGTGGTGGTGAAAGGGCGGTGCGGCCATGAAGCGGACCCTGGGAGTGCTGTTGCTGACGTTGGCGGCGTGCCGGCCCGACCCGGGCGCCAACGACTACGAGAACCACCAGCCGTCCTCGCAGGATGACGCCGGGTCGAATCCCCAGGACGAGGTGCTCCCGGGGCCGTTCCCGTTCGAGGCGGGCCAGCGGCGCCTGTTCGTGGGCTTCTACGAGGGCGGGCGGTCCGAGGAGATCATCATCAACGACGTGGACACGCACCTCTACCTGTACGAGGGCACCGTCACGATTGAGGCCTCGAACACGCGCATCGAGGGGAAGACGGCGGACCGCATCGTCCACGCGGGCAAGGGGTGGCTGGGCTTCGGCATCCACTGGGATACGGGCCACAACCTGGACGCGTGGAAGACGCTGCACGTGAGCCTCAACTCGTCGGACCCGGGGTTCTCCTCGGTGAAGATTGGGATGAGCGACACGGAGGGCGTGCAGCTCGACGTGGCGAAGTATGGGTATGTGAATGACGGGCAGTGGCACCACCTGGCCATTCCGCTGTCGGACTTCTCCGCGGCGGGAGTGAGCATGGGCGCGGTGCTGTCGCCCTTCGTGTTCATCGCGGGCGGCGGGCCTTCGGGCAACGCACTGCTGCTGGACAACCTGTACTTCACGACGAACTAGCCGTGAGGCCTGGGCCCGCTTCCCTGCTTTGAGGGGAGCGGGCCTGTGCCCAGGCCACGGGCCTCCGAGCCGTCGCTACAGCGAGGGCAACTCCCGCATCTCGTACGGTACGACCGCGAACGCCAGACGCTCGGGCGTCCAGGCGCCTGTCCCTGAATCGAGGACCAGTTGTCCCTCGCGACGGAGGAGCAGGACGGTGTCGCCTCCGAACAGGAGCGTCGCGTCGCCTCGAACCTCGCGCAGCACAGCAAGTACGCCTTGGAGCATGGCGGTCATCGCGGCGTGCCGTTGGCCTTCATCCAGCCAGAACTGGAGGTCAACGGAGGGGGAGAACCCCAGCGCCTCTGCCACCATCTCCCTGCTCGACGGCGCAACATTCCCGGCAGCGAGAAGAAACCCTGGCCCCGCGATTTCCTCGCCCGAGGCACCAGTACCTCGGCGCAGCCCCAGGGCTTCGAGAACGACCGAGAGCACCCTCTCGGGCTCCAGCGTGGTGGCGATGCGGAAGTTGTAGTCCAGCGACATGTGCTGACTCCCGGGCTACGGCCAGAAGGGAACGATACCGCCCTCTCGCGAGATGACGAGCACCTCCTTGAGGTTGGGCATCGGCCACTCGGTGAATTGCCGCTTCAACGCCGTGAGGTCCACACCGCTATCTCTCAGGTTGAGAACAATTCTGTCGGCCTGCATCGACTTCCCTGTGGGATTGACCTTCGTGTCGTTGACGACCGCCCAGATGTTCCGTGGGTTCGATGTGCTCGGAGCGTAGTTGTCGAAAACACGTCCCTCGACTCGGAAGTCAGGCTTTCTGGTGGTTCCAGCGACCTGTGGTCGTTGTTCGACCTTGAAGCCCGCTCTCGCGAGAAGATCAGCGGATTCGTTCTCTCTCATCAAGGAGCGGAGGGTTGCCTTGTCATCTTCCGGGGAGATGCGTGGCCTGTAACCACTGGGAGTCGCATTCGGGTCGGGAGCTTCTGACGGAAGCGTCCGAGCTTCTGCCTCGCCGCGTGGAACGCCGCTGTTGCTGAATCCACCGCCTCCTGACTGATGACTCGCCGACATGGCCAGCGCACCGGGCGCGAGAGCAATGGTGAGCGCCCCCTCCGAGATGGCGACCGCTCCCACCTGGGCCACGGACGACAACTGGAAACCACCCTGCCGAGCAGCGACCTGCGCTGCTTGGGAGTAGCCAGGGAGTGTTGGTACCTTCATGGCGAGCCCTACGGTGCTACCCATGGCGGCGGTGGCGAGCATGACGAAGATGCGCGCGGCATTGGCACCCATCACCTCGCCATACCGCTCGCCGGCCACGCTCACCTCGTCAAAGGTCGTGGCGTTCTTCACCGCATCCGTCAGGCGGAGCCACCCGCCGATGAGCCCCCACACCGAGTCGATGCCCAACCAGGCGATGAGGCTTGCTGTCAGGACGGCTGCCACCCCCTTCGACACCGGCTCTGGCAGCAACCACAGCGTCAGGTACACGGCCATGGAGGTGACAATCGCCGTTCGAACCGCACCCGGGTCCGTCATGGCATCGAGAGATTCGGCCGTCTCGGACCACACCGAATCCAACGCAATGGAGAGGGCCAGGGTGCGCCGTCCCTCTTCATCCAGGGTGGGCGAACTGACAAGCAGGCTCAGGCAATCACCGGGCGTCCCCTTCCTCTCACACCATCTCCGGTACTCACGCGTCAGCGCGAAGCCCGCCCCCTCAGTCCTATCGTTCTCCACCATCCGCCGCGAGTCCGCGATGCCCCCGGACACCAACCTCAAGTGCCCTCGCGTGTTCGGCTGTCGGCCATCTCGCGAGGCACTCGCCAGCAGTCGGTGAGCGAAGAGACTCGGTGAAGAAGCAGGCCGAACGTCCCTGGCCAGTCCCCCCATTGCCTCCTTGAAGTCGTCAGGAGCAATCACCACCGCCTTCGCGGGGGACGAGACAAAGGTGACCACCTCCTCACGCCCCGTCTCCAGACGAACCACTCGCGAGACGCGGCCACAGCCCATGACAAGGAAGGCCACGCCCCAGAACACTCCCAAGGTCAGCAGGCGCAAGACGTGCCCCCTCCGGGTCATCAACACAGAGCCCGAACCGTGCGGCTCAAGCCCATTGAAGGAAACACTCGACTGGACGGGAGCGTCCAGACCCCACCGGGTTCCATGCCAACAACGCGGGCCAGCAGCACAAGAGCCGCGGGCCGGCCGCGCGCGCACCGCCGACTCCGAGCCTGGGGCCCGCTTCCCTGCTTCCGGGGAGCGGGCCTGTGCCCGGGCGCGGTGTTAGGGTTGCGCGCGAGATGTCCGGTGCGCGTCCGTCCTGTCCGAGCTGCTCCCCAGCGTTCCGACTCGAGCGGGACTGGGTAGACGTGGCGCGTGACGAGGCAACGGGCATCGAGAGCATCCGGGCGCACTTCGCGGGCCATGCGTATGACCCTCACTTCCACGACGCGTACCTCGTGGGAGTGACGGAACAAGGGCTCCAGGAGTTCTCGTGTCGGCGGGCCCTGCACCGGAGCACCCCAGGGCGGGTCATCCTGATTGAACCCGGAGAGACGCACGACGGGCATGCCCGGGGTGAGACGGGCTTCACGTACCTGATGCTCTACCTGGAGCCGTCGTGGCTTGCTCGGGCGTGTGAGCGGGTGGCGGATTGGCGTGGAGTGGCACAGGGACCGGGTTTCCGGGCGACGCTCACGGAGGAGCCTCGGTTGGCGGCCCACATCCAACGGGCGTTCTGGCGACTGCGCGGGACGGGCTCGCGGCTGGCGCGGGACGAAGCGCTGGAGGAGCTGGCGGCGGCGCTCAACCCACAGCTCGGGGCGTCGGTGGTGACTCGACTGGGAGAGGCGGCGCACCGGTCCGCTCGTCGGGCGCGGGAGTTCCTGCGAGCGAGGATGGAGGAGGACCTGGGGCTGGAGGAGCTGGCACGGGAGTGCGGAGCGAATCGCTTCCAGCTCTCGCGAGCGTTCCGCGCGGCCTATGGGCTGCCGCCACATGCGTACCTGGTGCAGCTTCGTCTCGCGGCGGCACGAGGGCGACTGGCGAAGGGAGAGACACCCGCGAGTGTCGCGGCGGCGGTGGGCTTCGCGGACCAGAGTCACCTGGGCCGGTGGTTCCGGCGGGCGTATGGACTGACTCCCGCCGCCTACCGCGCGATGTGCACGAACGTTCCAGACCTGGAGCGCTCCCCTGTCGAGGATGAACGGCGACAGAGGAGACCTCCATGCCCGAGCTGTTCACGACCAAGATCGCCATCGTCATCCGCGAAGACCTCGCCGTCTGGCAGAAGCTGAACGTCACCGCCTTCCTGGCGACCGGAATGGCCGCATCCGCACCGGAGATGCTTGGCGAGCCGTATGAGGACGCAACGGGAAGGAAGTACAGCCGGCTCCTGGGTCAGCCGATGCTCGTGTTCAGCGCCACGCGGGAGCATCTCCAGGCCGCACACCGGGTTGCCGTGGAGCGCGGGTTGACGAGCGCTGTCTACGTAGCCGCGATGTTCACCACGGGCGACGACACGGATAATCGGGCCGCGTTCCGCGCGGAGAACCCCGAGGACTTCGACTTCGTGGGCCTGGCGCTGCGGGGTGAACGCAGGCAGGTGGAAAAGGCCGTGAAGGGGCTCGCGCTGCACAAGTGAGTAAAGCCCATTCAATTTTTGCAATACAAGTGCTTTAGCCATTCAAAATCATGAGATGGACAGTTGCATTTTGAAGAGCACTCGCGATTTTTGAGGCCTCTCATTTGATTCCGTCACAGCGCCCGTCCACCATCCTGGACCGACGGACGCAAGGCCGACCGATGGGGTGTACCTGGAGCGACAGCAGGCGACGGACCGTCTTTGTCCGCTGTCTCCATCCACACCTACATGGGCACCCACTGAGGGTGTCCTGGAAGGCCTCCCGTCATGTCGCGAACTGGCCGCACTCTCTTCACCACTGCCCTACTTTCGGCGCTCCTGTCCGCCTGCGGCTCCGAGCCTAGCCCCACGCAACCCTCCGCGCCTGTCGAGGAATCGAGTCAGTTCGACGAGTCCTCCGAGGGATTGTCCACCGATTCGGAGTTGGCTGCCTGTACCGCCACGGCCGTCTGCGGGAGTTGTACGACCCTGACGTGCAGTGGCACGTCCACCTGCTCGGCGCAGAATGGCCCCACGGGCTTCGCCACCTGTGACGGCGTCACGAAGTCCTGCCAGACGTGCACGTACCGTGGGGTGACGTACGCCGATGGGCAGTACTACCCGGACGATGGGACCACGGGTTGCTCCGCCAAGGTCAATGGCCGCTGCATGGGTGGCCCCTTCGCTGGCAAGGCCTGTGTCGCCAGCGGCCAGTGTTACGCCTCGTGCTGCAACGGCGTCTGGAGGTAGTGCCGCACTCTCCGCGGCAGGCACGACGCTCTGTCGCGGAGTGCCCTGGCCTCACTCACGCGTCCCGTCATCCCCTGACGCCCGCTTCACGCCACATCGTCACCGCCTGTTCCACCGCGCGTCCCCTGCTTCAGCTGTGAGCAGAATCAACGTCGCGGTGATGGCGGCCTGTACATCCGGCGGGTCTCCCGTCAGCGCATCCCGGTACAGGAAGAACTGCCCCACCCGGACGATGACGTTCGACAGCGCGTCCAGGCTCATCGCCGGACGGAGGTGCCGGTCTCTCACGCCCTCCTCCAGCGCTCTCCGGATGCTCGCCGCGCAGCGCTCCTCCACGCGGCTGCTCTTCGACATCAGCACGCGCATGGCGTATTCGGAGTCCTGCTGGATGAAGCGCCGCAGCGACGCGTCCTCGACAATCAAGTGGATGAGGCGCTGGGTGACCTCCGCCACATACGCCGGCCCGTTCCCCTGGAACTCGCTCCTCGCGGCGGTGAGCGCGGCCTCGAACCGAAAGGACAACACCTCGCCGTAGAGCAACTCCCGCGTCCCCGCCCAGCGGAACACCGTCGCCCGACTGACGCCCAGTTCCTGCGCCATCCGGCCGATGTCGAACCGCTCACCCTCGCTCCACCACCGCATCGCCAGGGCGAAGAGGTCCTGCGGCGTCGCCCGCGAGGGCACCTCCAGTCGCCGCGAGAGCGGCGTCACCCTCCCCCGCGCCTTCTCTCTCGACGCCGGCCGACGCGTCCTCGAAGGTGCCTCCTTCGTCGCGCGCCGCGAGTCCTTCACGCGCGTCCGCTTCATGTCGCCGCACTCAGCATCTTCCGCCGCCGCCGCCGCATCCCCGCCACCAGCACCCGCTGGTACAGGGTCGGCAACAACCGCTGGACCAGGTCGATGAGCACCGCGTCCCCGCCGATGAGCTGCCGCCGCCGGTTTTTCCGAATCGCCGTGACGATGTCCTCCGCGGCCCGCTCCGGCGTCGTGGCGAAGGCCTTCTCGAAGTCACTCGACGACCGCTCGTCCGTCCACCCCGCCCGAGGCGTCACCCGCGCATTGCGCGCGATGTTCGTCTTGATTCCCCCAGGGTGCACACAGGTGACGCCGATGGTCCCCGGCTCCACCTCCAGTTCCTGCCGCAGCGCCTCCGTGAAGCCCTTCACCGCGAACTTCGCCGAGTTGTACGCCGCCTGCGTCGGCACCCCAATCAGTCCAAAGACACTCGACACATTGACGATGTGCCCCTCATCCACCGCCTTCAGGTGCGGCAGGAACGCCTTCGTCCCATACACCACGCCCCAGAAGTTGATGTTCATCAGCCACTCGAAGTCCTCGTATCGGGTGTCCTCGATGGTGGCGCCCAACGCCACGCCCGCGTTGTTCACGATGATGTGGACAGCGCCGAACTCCCGCGCCACCTCGTCCGCCCAGGCGTGCACCTGCTCGCGCTTCGCGACATCCACCCGATCCACCCGGACGCGAACACCGTGCGCGCGACACTGCGTCTCCGTCTCGGAGAGCCCCTGGACATTCACGTCCGATATCGCGACGTGGCAGCCCTGCTTCGCCAGCAGCACGGCCGTCGCCCGGCCAATGCCCGAGCCCGCGCCCGTGATTGCCGCGACCTTGTCCTTCACCGTCTTCATGTGTTGGCTCCGTTTCGCGCGCCACCCGACTCCACCTCGTCGAGTATTCGTCGCAGCAGCAGCGCGAGCTCCACCGTCGCGTCCCGGCAGGCCCGACTCAGTCCCGACATGTTGGCGAACGCATGCACCAGCCCATCGAAGCGGCGCAGCGTGGTGGGTGTCCCCGCCTCCCGCAGCGCCACCGCGTACGCCTCCGCCTCGTCCCGCAACGGGTCGAACCCCGCGGTGACGATGAGCGCCGGAGGCCCTCCGGACAGCGTCTTCTCGCGCAACGGCGAGACGCGAGGGTCCGACAGGGGCGTCCCGCTGCCCGTCATGTAGCGCTCCTGGTACCAGTCGATGTCCGCGCGCGTGAGGAAGAAGCCCTCCGCGAAGTGCGACAGCGAGCCCCAGTCCCCCGTGCGGTCCAGCGTGGGATACAGCAGGAACTGGAGCACCGGCTTGCGCGTGCCCTCGCGCACCGCGTGCTGCGCAACGACCGCCGCCAGGTTTCCGCCCGCGCTGTCTCCACCCACCGCCACCCGCCCCGGGTCCGCACCCAGCTCCTCCGCGTGCTCCAGCGCCCAGTCGAACGCGGCGAGCGCGTCCTCCACCCCCGCGGGGAAGGGATGCTCGGGCGCCAGCCGATACTCGATGGAGAGCACGTGCACGTCCGCATGGCGACACAGCCGCCGGCACGGGGCGTCATGCGTGTCCAAATCCCCCATCACGAAACCACCGCCATGGAAGAACACCAGCAGCGGCCGTCGCCGTGAGTCCCCCAGGGGGACATAGTGACGCGCCCGCAGCGGGCCGTGCCTCGTCTCCAGCACCCGGGACGTCACCGACGCCACGGGCTCCGGCTCGCCCGCGTGCATGAGCGCCTCGCGCCACAACCGCCTTCGTGCCTCGGACAGCGGCTGCGAGGACTTCTGGGGCACACCCCGGCGCTCGCGCAACGAGAGCAGGAGCTGGACCTCGGGATGAAGGCAGAGCCCCTCATGGGTCACCGGCGGCTTGCCGGACAGTCGCACCAGCATCCCCGGTGGCAGGCGGAACAGCGCGCGAGCGACCCGGTACTCCAGTCGCTCCAGGAAGGTGAGCGTCGTCTCATCAGCCATGTGCCAGCTTCCGGGGACTCGCCCCGGCCCTTGAATTCGCGCGCCCACGCCGGGCGAAGGCGACGTACTCCGTCGGCTCGAAGGCGGAGACGCGGCGTCTGTAATCAAACGTGAAGCCCGGCCACAGCGTCGAATTGCGCCCCGTGGCATCCAGGTACCAGCTCACACACCCGCCCCGCATCCACACCGTCCGGGCCATCCGCGTGTCGACCTCGCGAACGAACGCCTCCTGCGCGTCCGCCGTCGGCTCCACCGCCGCCAGCCCCCTGCCCTCCAGGTAGCGCAGCGCGCTGAGCACGTGCGCCAGTTGGCTCTCAATCATCAGGATGACGGAGGTGTGCCCCAGCCCCGTGTTCGGCCCCAGCAACATGAAGAAGTTGGGGAACCCGCTCACCGACGTCCCCAGGTGCGCCTTCATGCTCCCCGCCCACGTCTCCGCCAGGGTGCGCCCGTCACGCCCCCGGATGTGCCGGGCGAAGGCCGGCTCCGTTATCTGGAAGCCCGTGCCGAAGATGAGCGTGTCCACCGGATGCTCCACGCCCGACGTCGTCACGACGGAGTGCTCACGCACCTCCTGGAGCCCCTCCGTGACGACCTCGACGTTCTGCCGCGTCAGCGCCGGCAGGTAGTCGTCCGACACGAGCACCCGCTTGCAGCCCATGGTGTAGCCAGGAAGCAGCTTCGCGCGCAGCACCGGGTCTCTCACGGACCGCTTCAGGTGCCGCCACGCCCCCCGCTGCGCCAGGCGGATGATCCACGGATTCATGAAGGCCAGCGCGGACAGCTCCTTCACCGCGTAGATGCCCGCGCGCATCAACCACCGCGCCCCCGGAACCCGCGCGTACAGCCACTGCTTCCAGCCCGCAATCGCGTGGTCCTTGCGCGGCAGAATCCACGGCGGCGTGCGCTGGAAGAGGACCAGCCGCTCCACCTTGGGTTGAATGGCCGGGACGAACTGGATGGCGGACGCGCCCGTGCCCACCACCGCCACCTTGCGCCCCGCAAGCGCGTAGTCACGGTCCCACCGCGCCGAGTGCATCACCTTGCCCTGGAAGCGCTCCAGCCCCGGGAGCGCGGGCTGCACGGGCTCGCCGAAGGCTCCCGCCGCGAGGATGAAGACATCCGCCGTGAAGAGCCCCTCCGACGTCTGGAGGCGCCAGTGCCCCGCCTCGTCATCCCAGCGCGCATCCTCCACGGCGTGACGGAAGCGCACGTGAGGCAACACGCCGAACCGCTCCGCGCAGTCGCGCAGGTACGCGTGAATCTCCGCCTGGGGCGAGTACGCCCGGGACCACTTCGGGTTCGGCGCGAAGGAGAACGAGTACAGGTGCGAGGGCACATCGCACGCACACCCCGGATACGCGTTGTCCCGCCAGACGCCGCCCACGTCCTCCGCGCGCTCGAAGACGACGAAGTCCTCCAGCCCCTCCTGCTTGAGCCGGATGGCCATCCCCAGGCCGCCGAACCCGCTGCCCGCGATGGCCACGTGGAAGTGCCGAGTCAGGGGAAGGGACATCCACGCCTCCAGTGGGAATCCGCGCTACGGACTCTCAGCATGGCGCGTCATGAGTCACTTCGCAATCATGACGCATGCATGAGGTAGGAGGGCGAGGTGTCGCATGAGGGACAGCCTCGGACGGAGGCCGCGAGCCCACCGCCAGGAGGCCTACGCGGTCAGGTGCTCGACGAGCGTCTTCAGGCCGATGCCGATGAGCACCAGGCCGCCGAGAATTTCGATGCGGGTGCCGAAGCGCTCTCCCAGCCGCTTGCCAGCCCAGGCGCCGAGGATGGACAGCACGAAGGTCAGCACGCCGATGAGGCCCGTGGACAGGAGGATGCTCAAGTCCAACGCGGGCAGCGTCACGCCGACGGCGAGCGCGTCGATGCTGGTGGCCACGCCGAGCGTCAGCAACATGGGCAGCGGAATGCCAGTGGCGGCCCGCGTCTCCTCGTCATGGGAGAACGCTTCCCAAATCATGTGCCCGCCCACGAGCGCGAGCAGCCCGAAGGCAATCCAATGGTCCACCGCGGCGAAGTGCGTGAGGATGACGCTGCCCCCGAGCGCACCGCCCAGGGACATGCCGAACTGGAACAGGCCGAACGTCAGCGCCAGCTTGAGGACATCCGGCGGACGCGCGCCACGAATGGCCATGCCGCTGGACACGGCGGTGGCGTCCATCGCCACCCCGAGCGAGAGCAGAAGCAGGGTCAGGGACGCCACGCGCTACTCTTTCTCGATGTCGCGGTCCCAGAGCTGAACGCGGGTGTTCTCGTCGGCCAGCCGCTTGGTCAGCTCGGCGGCGATGGCCACGGAGCGGTGCTTGCCACCCGTACACCCCAGCGCCACCGTGAGGTACGCCTTCCCCTCCTTCTGGTAGCGAGGGAAGAGGAAGCGGCACAGGTCCACGACCTTCTCGAGGAACTGCTGCGCCTCCTCGCGGTCCAGCACGTACGCGGCCACCTTGGGCACCTTGCCCGTCAGCCCCTTCATCTCCGGGACGAAGTACGGGTTGGGCAGGAAGCGCACGTCCAGCACCAGGTCCGCCTGCGGCGGCACCCCGTACCGGTAACCGAACGACATCACCGACAGGCTCGGCCCCGCCGCGGGCTCCGGGCTGAAGCGCGCCTGCACCATGCGCTTCAAGTCGTGCACGTTCAGCACCGACGAGTCGATGACCTGGTCGGCGATTTCGCGCAAGTCACGCAGCTCCTGGCGCTCCGCCTTGATGCCGTCCGCCACGGTGCCGTTGGGCGCCAGCGGGTGGCGGCGGCGCGTCTCGCTGAAGCGACGGATGAGGCTGTCGTCGCTCGAGTCGAGGAAGAGCACCTCCACGTGGTGCCCGGCGCGGCGGACCTCGTCCAGCACCCGGGGGGCGTCCTTGAGGAACACGCCCTCGCGCACGTCCATCACCAGCGCCATGCGCTCGATGTTGCCCCCACCAGCCAGCTCCGTGAGCTTGGGCAGCAGCAGCACCGGCAGGTTGTCGATGCAGAAGAACCCCGAGTCCTCCAACGCACGGATGGCGGTGGACTTGCCGGAGCCGGACATGCCGGTGATGACGACCAACTGTTTCGCGGGCGCGGTCACTCGACCTCTTCTCCCAGGGTGCGGCGCATCGCCCCTTCGGCGATGGCTCGGTTGAGCCGCTCGGCGAACTCTCTTGCCGAGTGGTGGCCCTGAAGCTTCAGCAACTGGTTGCGGGCGGCCACCTCGATGATGGTCGCCATGTTACGGCCTGGACGCACGGGTACCACCGACAGCGGGATGTCCACACCCACAATCTGTAGATGTTTGTCCTCCACGCCCAGTCGGTCGTACTCCTGATGGGGGTCCCATTCCTGCAGCTCGATGACGAGCTCGATTTTCTTCTGCTCGCGCACCGCCGCCACGCCGAACAGGTCCTTGATGTTGATGATGCCCAGGCCCCGAATCTCCATGTGGTGCTTGATGACCGGGTTGCCCGCGCCGTAGACGGCCCCCTTGCGCCGGGTGACGTCGACGATGTCGTCCGCCACCAGCCGGTGGGCCCGCATCACCAGGTCCAGGGCAATCTCGCTCTTGCCGATGCCGCTCTTGCCGAGCAGCAGGATGCCCACGCCGAAGACATCCATCAGCACGCCGTGCAGGCTGCTGGATTCGGTGAGCGCCTCCTCCAGGAAGGACTGCACCCGGGTGATGAACTCGCTGGAGAGCAGCGGCGTCTTCATCAGCGCCAGGCCGCCAGACTCACACGCCGTCACCAGGACAGGCGGAATCTCCAGCTCCTTCGTCACCACGACGCACGCCAGGTCCTCTTCCTCGAAGAGCTTGGAGAGCGCCTCCCGCTGCCGCGACTCCGGCAGGGTGGCCAGGTAGGAAATCTCGGTGTTTCCGAACACCTGGACCCGGTGGGGGTGGAGGTGCTCGGTGAAGCCCGCCAGCGCCAGCCCCGGCTTCTGGATGCGCGACGAGTCCACCGTCCGCGTCAGCCCGCTCGCGCCCGCGATGAGCGTGAGGCGCAAGTCGTAGTCGTGGTCCTCGATGAGCTGGGAGATGCGGATGGATTTCATCGTCGGGGCCTGGAATATCACCGGTGGGACCTTTTGAGGCGAAGTGCCCACCTGGCATGTCGTCCCCCACCTCTACCCCCGATAGCCCACCCGAGCGCAGGCCTGGCCGCCGTCCGGGCAATCGCTTGGGACCTCAACAATGAGCGCCGAGGCCATTTCCCCCCGCCCCGCGCATTGCTAAGCCCCGGCCCATGTCCGACTGCCTCTTCTGCAAGATTCGAGACGGCCTCATCCCGGCCAAGGTCGTCTACAAGGACGACGCCTGCCTGGCCTTCGAGGACATCAACCCTCAGGCTCCCACGCACGTCCTGTTCATCCCGCGCAAGCACATCGCCACGGTGAACGACATCACCGCGGAGGACGAGGCGGCGGTGGGCCACCTCTTCGTGGCCGCGGCCAAGCTGGCCAAGGAGCGGGGCCACGACAGCAACGGGTACCGGGTGGTGATGAACACCCACCGCGACGCCGGGCAGACGGTGTTCCACATCCATCTGCACCTGCTGGCCGGTCGGCCGCTCCTCTGGCCGCCAGGCTGAGCAGACCTGCGATGCGCCCCGGACGAACGGGGCGCTGACACGGGGTGGACGCGACGCGAGCCGGACCCGACCTCGCGCGCCTGAGTCACTTCGGCGCGGGTCGGGCCGGAGGCACCTTCGGCGGTCCCGAGGGCGCCTCCACATCCAGGACGTTCTTATCGGGGCCAATCTGGCGCAGCACCCGCAGCACGCTGCTGCGGTCATCCGTCCAGGCGAAGGCCTGCTCTTCGCGCAGCCCCAGGCGGCGCACGCGCGCGGTGGCTCGGGTGAAGGTGGGGCCCCAGGAGAACTCGCGGTCTGGACTGAGCAGCATCCAGTTGCTGCGCAGCGCGTCCCCTTGCGTGTCGTGGAAGACGAAGGCCGCGTACATGCCCAGGCGGCGCGCGTGCGACAGCGTCACCGGCACCAGGTCCAGGTGCACGTTGCTGATGTGCAGCGCCAGCACGCCGTGCGGGGCCAGGTGCTGCTTGTACAGGGCCAAGGCTTCCTCGGTGAGCAGGTGCACCGGGACGGAGTCCGAGGAGAAGACATCCAACGCCAGCACGTCGAACTTGCCGGGCTCGCCCCGCTCCAGCTCGCGCTCCAGGGAGATGCGCGCGTCCCCCTCCACCACCTCAATCGTCGCGGGCGAGTCGCCCAGGAAGCTGAAGAAGCCGCCCTCGCCTCGCGC
>NZ_JBLZWL010000109.1:0-285918 GCF_049194865.1 Corallococcus terminator
CCGTATGCGAACGTGCTCGTCGTCCGGAAGGGCGACGAGTCCCGCCCCGAGGTCCGGGTGCTGCTCAAGGCGCTCCAGTCCGGCGAGGTGCGCCGCTTCATCGAGTCCCAGTACGGCGGCGCGGTGGTGCCAGCGTTCTGAGGCGTGTGGTGGCACGTCACTCGGAGCGCTTGAAGTCCTCCGAGCGCACTGCGTAGCGCTTGAGCAACCGGTGGAGGCTCTCGCGCTCCATGCCGGCGCGCTCGGCGGCGTGGGTGACGTTGCCGCTGAACTCCTGCATCAACGCGGTGAGGTACTCGCGGGACACCGTGTCGCGGGCGCCGTCCACCGCTTCGCGGTAGGGCAGCTTCGCCAGGGATTCGGCCGTGGCCCTCACGCCCGGAGCCGTGGCGCCCGAGGTGACACCGCGTGACGTGGCCACCTCGGGAGGGAGGTCCTCGGGAGTGATGCGGGTGCCTCGAACCACGGCCACGGCTCGCGCCACCGCGTTCTCGAGCTGGCGCACGTTGCCCGGCCAGTCGTAGGACGCGAGCGCGCGCAGGGCCTCGGGGGTGAAGCTCTCCACTTCCGGCCGCCCGGAGCGGGACAGGAAATGCATCGCGAGCAGCGGGACGTCCTCGCGTCGCTCTCGCAGCGCGGGCAGGCGCACCGTCACCACGTTGAGGCGGTAGTAAAGGTCCTCGCGGAAGCGGCCCGAGGCCACCT
The DNA here is from genome assembly GCF_049194865.1 of Corallococcus terminator. Classification (GTDB taxonomy): domain Bacteria; phylum Myxococcota; class Myxococcia; order Myxococcales; family Myxococcaceae; genus Myxococcus; species Myxococcus terminator_A. The sequence goes on from NZ_JBLZWL010000109.1 coordinate 706, forward strand.
CGGCGGACAAGTCACGGTGTGTGGCCGCCACCACGCGGACGTCCACCTTCACCGGCACGGTGGTGCCCACGCGGCGGACTTCCTTCTCCTGGAGGGCCCGGTTGAGCTTCACCTGCACGGGCAGCGGCAGATCGCCAATCTCGTCGAGGAAGAGCGTGCCGCCGTGGGCCTCCTCGAAGAGTCCTGGCTTCGCCACCGTGGCGCCAGTGAAGGCACCCTTCGCATGGCCGAACAGCTCGCTCTCCACCAGGTCCGCGGGGAGCGCGCCACAGTTCACCGCCACGAAGGGCTTCGCGGCACGGGGGCTCTCCTTGTGGACGGCCCGCGCGGCCAGCTCCTTGCCCGTGCCTGTCTCACCCGTGAGCAGCACGGTGAGGTCCCTCGCCGCGACCTGGGAGAGCAGGCCGTGCAGGGCGTGCATCGCGGCGCTCCCACCCAGCAGCCCGTGAAGTTCGGGGGCCGACGCCAGCCGGGCCTTCAGTCCCGCGGCCTCACGTCCCTGGCGACGCTTCTCCAGCGCACGTGCCACGACGAGCGCGACCTCGTCAGGGTCGAACGGCTTGGAGAGGTAGTCGTAGGCGCCTTCCTTGATGGCCTCGACGGCCTTGGGGATGCTGGCGAACGCGGTGACGAGAATCACCTCCGTGTCGGGCGCGCGGCGCTTCACCTCACGCAGCACGGCGAAGCCGTCTGCTCCGGGCATCTGGATGTCCGTCACCACCACGTCGAAGTCGCGCGAGGCCAGGAGGGACATGGCCTGCTCGCCGTCAGCAGCCTCCGTCACGACGTAGGCGTCGCCGAGGATGCGGGAGAACAGCTTGCGCATGTTCTCCTTGTCGTCGACCACCAGGACACCCGGTTGGATTTGCGTGCTCACGCCATCGCCTCCCGCTCCGCTGACACGGGAGGCAGGCGCAGCGTGAAGCGCGCACCTCCCAGCGGGCCTGTGTCCGCTTCGATGCGTCCTCCGTGGGCCTCCGCGATGGCCTGACTCACCGCGAGCCCCAGGCCCGTGCCCGTGGACTTGGTGGTGAAGAAGGGCTCGAAGAGGCGGCGGCGGTCCTCGGGCTTCACACCGGGGCCGGAGTCGGAGACGGCCACGCTGGCGCCGCCGTCCTTCGCGGGTGCGATTCGGACCTCGACGGTGCCACCGGTTCCGGCGGCCTCGGCGGCGTTCTTCACCAGGTTGAGGAGCACCTGGCGCAGTCGCGAGGGCTGGGCCCACGCGCTCGCCGAGCCCTCCACACGCACGTCCACCTGCCCGAGTCTCTCGGCCTCACGCAGCCTCGCCACCACGTCCTCACACGTCTCGCGCAGGGGGATTTGCTCCACCGGGCCCTGGCCCGGACGGGAGAGGTCGAGGAGTCCTTCGACAATCTGCTGGCAGCGCACGGCCTCCTCCTCCACCACTTTCAGGTCCTCCGCCAGGGCGCCTTCCGCCTTGCGTTGGAGGATGCGCACATAGCCGAGGATGACGCCGAGCGGGTTGTTGATTTCGTGCGCGACACCCGCCGCGAGTCGGCCGACGCTGGCGAGCTTCTCGTGTTGGACGAGCTGGGCCTGATGCGTGCGCAGGGCCTCGGTCATCCGATTGAACTGCGCGGCGAGTCTGCCGAGTTCTCCCGGGTCGTCCTCGGGGATGCGGATGTCCAAATCTCCCTGGGCGAGTCTCGCGGCGCCTTCGGACAGACGTGCGACGGGGCGGGCCACGGAGTTGCCGATGTAGATGCCCACGCCCACGGCGAACAGCGTGGCGCCGCCGAGGAGGAGCAAGGCCCAGCGAAAGCTGGTGTGCTCGACGGCGGCGACGTGTTCCTCGAAGGAGCCGATGGACGTGTCGAAGCGGCGAGCCAGGGCCTCCGCGCGGGCCTGGATGAGGGACACGCGCTCCAGGGCGCGGCCATGGGCGGCGGTGACGGCGGCGTGGTCCTTCGCCAGCACGGCGGGCAGGAGCGTTTCGCGGTACAGGCGGTCCAGCGCGTCACCGTTCTCCTGGATGTCCGCCACCCAGGCGCGCTCCTCGGCGTCTTGAGCCTGCTCTCGGAGCTTACGGGTGAGCGTCTCGACGCGTGCTCGCGACTCCTCGTGGAAGTGAACGTGGCTGGCGTTGCCGAGGATGATGGTGTGGGCCAGATGCGCGTACTGGTCTCTGACGGCGGTGGCCAGCTCGAGTGCTTCACGAACCCGGCCGCCGGCTTCGCGCAGCTCGTGCGACGCATCGTGAATGTCCGCCAGCCGAGCGAGCGCGAAGCCCGAGGCGGCGGTGAACAGCGCCACCAGCGCCCCGAAGGCGAGCAGCAGCTTGCGAGTCGTGGAGCCGGAGGTGGGCAGCATCGCGTTCTATATAAGGGAGTGCGAGGCCGTGTGGGTGAGCGATGTCGGCGCGTGCACAGTCTCACTCGCCCCATCACCCAGGTTGGCTCCGGGACTTCCTACCTTCGGTAGAATGCCTGTGTCGTTTCCTCAGTTGGGGGGACACAGCGATGCCATGGCCGACCATCTGGGTCTGTGCGCTGTCCTGCGCCGTCATGGGCTGCCCGGAGGTGCACCGACGTGACGGCCTCGTGGACCGGGCCGCGCATCAGGATGCGCTGGAGAGCATTCCCACGAACTGCTCAGCGGACGACTTCAGGGGCTTCTGCACCAACGGTCGCGAGCAAAGCGAAGAGTGCATCCGAAGGTGCGGCGAGCAATGAACGTGCGAACGATGTTGGGAGCAGGCATCGCATTGTTGATACCGCTCCCCCTTGTCCTCACGACAAGCAGCCTGCTGCAACCAGACTTTCCTGAATACGTCAAAGGCCGGCGAGTCAGTCCAGTGTTCACGCCAGAAGAACGCTCACGATTCCAGACCTACCATCGAAACTGCGGTGCAAAAGTGGGGTGCGAACCGCCACTGGGTTGCCTCTTCGATGAGCGTGCTCGCGCGCTCTATTGCGCGGACAGCCAGTGCTTCACCGATGCGCAGTGCCCAGATGGCCATGCCTGTCGACTCATCGCCACCGCGAGACAGGACCCCGTGGTGCGACACTGCGTGCCCGTGGGCATTCGCAAGGAAGGCGAGCGATGCGTGGAGATCTCCGACACCCAGGAAGGCGCCTGTGGCCCCGGACTGCGTTGCTCCAGTGAAGGAAGCTTCTGCGGGCGACCGTGCAGTCTGGATGACGCAAACACCTGCCCATCCCACTTCTTCTGCGTGGACGACTATCCCGAACCGCTCTGCCTCCCCACCTGCGAGAAGAGCGGCTGCCCCGAGGGACAGCACTGCATCCGCCACGAAGAAGGCGCCTCCGCGTGCGCCAGGGTGTTCGGCCCACAGTGCCAACAGACACCCTGCCCCTCGGGCCAGACGTGCGAGTTCAGGCACGCCTCCCGGTTCCCCGACCGCATCTGGTCCGAGTGCGAAGAGCGCTGCGGCAAGGACTTCCCGCCCTGCCCCGACGGCCGCGTCTGCGACGGCTGGTCCTGCGAGCAACCCTGCGACCCCAAGGGTCCCAACATTTGTGACGAAGGCTACCGCTGCTTCCAACGCCGTCCCTCGAATCCCTGGGTCTGCCACCCCGACTGGTGACGCCGTTCCCTTCAACTCAATCCGATAGCCACAAACAACCGCGCGACTCCGCATGAATCACTGGTAAGGAGAGTTCGCAGTGTCCTTCCATACACAGTCGCGAAGCCCCCTCGGCAGCCAAGAGCCAGCCTTCTGCAAACTGACTTCGCAGCGCATCCTCTCCCGGGGGACACAGCGATGCCGTGGCTGACCATCTGGGTCTGTGCGCTGTCCTGCGCCGTCCTGGGCTGTCCCGAGGTCCACCGGCGTGACGGCCTCGTGGACCGGGCCTCGCATCAGGATGCGCTGGAGAACATCCCCACGCGCTGCTCCAGCGTGGAGCTAGAGCGCTACTGCGGCGGCGAGGCCGCGAACGACCCGGAATGCATCCAACGCTGTGGTGAAGCGGAATGAACTGGCGAACACCCATGTGGGTCGGTGTCTCGCTGCTTCTTCCACTGCCGTTGGTACTCATCCTCGGCGGCACACTTCAACCTGAGCGGCCGGAACATCATCGAGGGCGCCCTGTCAGTCCCCTTCTCTCAAAGGAAGAACACGGCACCCTGCGGACCTATCACCGGAACTGCGCCCGGAGCACCGACTGCGATGCACCGCTGGGTTGCCTCATGGATGCGCGAGCACATGCCCAGTACTGCGCCGACAGCCAGTGCATCACCCATGCGCAATGTCCGGATGGGCAGCACTGCCAACTCCTCGCGACGGAGGGCCAAGGCCCCATGGTGCGCTACTGCCTGCCACCAGGTATCCGCTCGGAAGGAGAACGATGCATCAAGGTTCCTGCCACTCGGGAAGAAGCCTGCGCACCTGGATTGCTCTGCGGAAGTCGCGGAGGTTTCTGTGCACGCCCCTGTGCACTGACCGAGCCGGAAAGCTGCGCTCAAGACTCCTTCTGCGCGGACACTCAACCCGAACCGCTCTGCCTCCCCACCTGCGAGAAGAACGGCTGCCCCGAAGGCCAGCACTGCATCCGCCACGAAGAAGGCGCCTCCGCGTGCGCCAGGGTCTTCGGCCCCCAGTGCCAGCAGACACCCTGCCCTTCGGGCCAGACGTGCGAGTTCATGCACGCATCCCATCTACCCGACCGCATCTGGTCCGAGTGCGAGCAACGCTGCGGCAAGGACTTCCCGCCCTGCCCCGATGGCCGCGTCTGCGACGGCTGGTCCTGCGAGCAGCCCTGCGACCCCAAGGGCCCCAACACCTGCGACGAAGGCTACCGCTGCTTCCAGCGCCGCCCCTCCAGTCCCTGGGTCTGTCACCCCGACTGGTGACAGACCCGAGCCCACCTCGACGTCACGCGGGCAGCGACTTCAAGAACGACAACAGCGCCGCATTGACCTCGGCAGGGCGCTCCTGCTGAACCCAGTGCCCCGCGCCGGGAACAACGAGCACGTCCTTCAAATGAGGCACCAGCGGCTTCATCACCTCCACCGGTGCCAGCGCGCGCCCCGGGTCCTTCTCTCCCGTGATGAACAGCGCCGGTTGCTCGATTCGCAACGTCGCCAGTTCCGGCAGCTCCTCCCAGTCCCGGTCCATGTTGCGATAGCGGTTCAACCCACCCCGGAACCCACTGCCCTCGAGCTCCTTCACGAAGTACGCGACATCCTCCTCCGTGAGCCAGGCGGGCAACGTCTTGGGCGTCTCGAGGCCCGTGAGAAACCCGTCCCCCTGCTTCCTCGCGCGCACCAACTCCGACGTCGTGTCGAAGCCCGCGACGCTGCCCGCCAGCACCGTGCGCACCGTCCGCGACACATCCGCCTCCAGCTCCGCCTCCGCGACACCGGGCTGCTGGAAGTACTGGATGTAGAACCACTTCTCTCCAAACACCGCCTTGAAGAGCTGCGTGGGCGGCATGGGCGTACGCCCCAGATGCGGAACACTCATGCCGACAACAGCCCTGAAGCGGTCCGGATGAAGCGCGGCACAGGTCCACGCCATCGCCGCACCCCAGTCGTGCCCCACCACCACCGCCGTCTTCTCCCCGAGCGCATCCAGCAGCCCCACGAAGTCCGCCACCAGGTTCTTCATGCTGTACGCCTCGACGGACCCCGGCTTGTCGCTGCGTCCATAGCCTCGAACGTCCGGCGCGACGGCGCGATAGCCCGCGGCCGCGAGCGCCGGAAGCTGATGCCGCCACGAGTACCAGGACTCCGGCCACCCATGGAGCAACAGCACGAGTGGCCCCTTCCCTGCCTCCGCGACATGAAGGCGAATCCCATTCGTCTCGAGCGTGCGATGTGTGATGTCGACCATGGTAGGGGCTCCATTCCCCTTGCGAACTGCACCGTCCCGCGAGCATGACAGACGCGCGGAGCCTCGGGCTCCGGTGTCTTTCGAGGAGCACGCATCATGGCTTTACGCTTCAAGAACCTGGACGGCAGCGGCCCTCAGCCGTTCAGCAGCGTCTTCAAATGGGCAGTGGCCGACAAGCTCTCCGGCCGCCGCCGCAAGTCGCCCGACCATGCGCCCGTCCCCCGCGTCGAGCCGGACCTCGCCCTGCTCGCCACGCCCCCCGCTCCCGGCGAGGGCGCGCGCCTCACGTGGCTGGGCCACGCAAGCTGGCTCGTCCAGCTCGACGGCCTGTCCCTCCTCATCGACCCCGTGCTGCGCGACGCCATCAACGTCGTCATCCACCGCAACGTCCCGCCCGGCGTCCCCATCGACAAGCTGCCGCCCATCGCCGCCAGCCTCGTCTCCCACAACCACTACGACCACCTGGACCTGCCCACGCTCACCGACGTGGGCGCCCCCATCGTCACCGGCCTGGGACACGCCCCCGTGTTCAAGGGCTCCAAGCTCGCCGTCACCGAGTTGGACTGGTGGCAGTCCACTCAAGTCGGCCCCGTCACCGTCCACTACGTCCCCTCGCAGCACTGGAGCCGACGCGGCCTCAACGACGCCAACGAGATGCTCTGGGGCGGCTTCGTCGTCGAGGGCTCCAGCGCCCGCGTCTACCACTCCGGTGACACCGCCTGGTTCGACGGCTTCCAGGAGATTGGCCGCCGCTTCCCCAAGCTCGACGCCGCCCTGCTCCCCATTGGCGCGTATGACCCGGAGTGGTTCATGAGCCGCCAGCACATGAACCCCGAGGAGGCCGTCCGCGCCTTCGAGGCGCTCGGCGCCCGGGAGTTCCTCGCCATGCACTGGGGCACCTTCAAGCTCACCGACGAGCCGCTCGACGAGCCGCCCCGCCGCCTGGACGCCGAGTGGAACCGCCGAGGCTGGCCACAAGAACGCGTCCACGTCCTACCGGTGGGTGGAACGCTCACCGTGCGAGGCGGTTGAAACCCACCGGGGCCTGTGTTGAGGGGTGGCCATGCTCCTCGCCACCGCCCTCTCCCTGGCGCTCTCCCAGGCTCCACCGCCGCTCACCACCGCGTCCGAGCAGAGCGGCTGGACTCGCACCGGCCGCTACCCCGAGGTGGAGTCGCTCTGCCGCGCCTTCCCCAAGGCCTTCCCCGGCAAGGTGCGCTGCGACACGTTCGGCACCACGCCCGAGGGCCGGCCCATGCTCGCCCTCGTCGCCAGCGCCGACGGCACCCTCACGCCCACCGCCAACACGAAGAAGAACCGCCCCGTCGTCTTCTTCCAGGGCGGCATCCACGCCGGTGAAATCGACGGCAAGGACGCGGGCTTCGCGCTGCTGCGCGACATCCTCTCCAACAAGACGCTGCCGGGGGTCCTCAAGGGCGTCACCGCCGTCTTCGTCCCCGTCTTCAACGTCGACGGACACGAGCGCTTCGGCCCCAACAACCGCCCCAACCAGGTGGGCCCCGAGGAGATGGGCTGGCGCGTCACCGCGCAGAACCTCAACCTCAACCGCGACTACGCCAAGGCGGAGAGCCCGGAGATGGTGGCCCTGCTGCGCTACCTGCACTCCTGGAACGCGCTCGTCTACGCGGACCTGCACGTCACCGACGGCGCCAAGTTCGAGCCCGACGTCGCCGTCGCCATCGAGCCGCAGCAGTCCGGCCCTGAGAGCCTGCGCACCCTGGGCGTGAAGCTGCGCCAGGAGCTGTTCCAGGAACTGGAGACGCAAGGGCACCAGCCCCTGGAGTTCTACCCCTCGTTCCTCGAGGACGATGACCCGACGTCTGGCTTCGCCTACGGCGTGCCGCCCCCGCGCTTCAGCCACGCCTACGCCGCCGCGCACCACCGGTTCGGCGTGCTGGTGGAGACGCACTCGTGGAAGCCCTATGCGCAGCGCGTGAAGGCCACGCGCAACGTCGTCGCCGGCCTCTTGCGCCTCGTCGCCCGCGATGGCGCCGGGCTGATGAGCGCCGTGAAGGCGGTGGACGCGGAGGCCCAGGCCGGCAAGGTGCGCGACGTCGTCGTCGCGTGGAAGAACACGTCGCAGAGTCACCCCATCGCCTTCCGAGGCTACGCCTACGAGCGCGGCGCCTCTGACGTCTCGGGCCAGACGTGGATTCGCTACGACGACTCCAAGCCGCAGGTGTGGAACGTGCCGTACTTCGACAAGGTGGAGCCCGCGCTTACCCTCTCCATCCCCTCGGGCGGCTACCTGGTGCCGCCGTCCCACGCCGCCTGGGTGGCCCAGAAGCTCACCACCCACGGTCTGCGCTTCCAGCGCCTGTCCCGCCCGACGCCCGCCTCCGACGTGGAGGTCTTCCGCGCCACCGAGGCGAAGTGGAGCCCCCAGTCCAACGAGGGCCGGCAGACGCTCTCCGTGAAGGGCGCGTGGGAGAAGCAGTCCCAGGCACTGGCCGCGGGCGCGCTGTACGTCCCCACCGCGCAGCCGGGCGTGGAGCTGGTGGCCCACCTGCTGGAGCCCACCGCGCCGGACTCGCTCCTCGCGTGGGGCTTCTTCAACGCCCACTTCGAGCAGAAGGAGTACGTCGAGGACTACGTGCTGGAGCCCTTCGCGCGGGAGCTGCTCGCCAAGGACGCCACCGTGAAGGCCGAGTGGGACGCGAAGCTCAAGGACCCCGACTTCGCCAAGGACCCGCGCGCGCGCCTGCGCTTCTTCTACGAGCGCCACCCCGCTCGCGACACTCAGCACCGCGTCTACCCCATCCTCCGCACCGCCACCGCGCCCACGGGCCTCACCGCCGGCCGGTAGCCAAGGGGCTTCCGGGCCTCGTCGCCCGGGCTCACAGTGCCCTGAAACACGAAGGCCCCGGAGGCGCGCCGCCACCGGGGCCTTCTTCATGCTTCGAGGAAGCACCGGCCCTCAAGAGGAAGGCCGGCGCTTCACGTCACCGTCAGCCGATGATGCCTTCGCAGACGCAGGTGCTCGGGTTGCACGCCGTGTTGGACGGGCAGCCGCCGCAGTCCGCCTTGCACGCGCAGGAGCACGAGGCCGCATCCGGCTGAGCCGTGGAGCCGCAGCTCAGCGACGACGTGTCACACGCGCAGGCGCACACGTTCGGGTCGAACTTGTAGCCCGCCGCGCACGTGGCCGTCTGGACGCACGAGCACGCGCACGTCGCCGAGTTGCACGACTCATACGTGCCGCACGTCCCGCCGCAGTCCGAAGCGCACGTGTAGGCGCACACCGCCGGGTCCGTGTTGCACACCTGGCCCGGAGCGCCACCCCCACCACCGCAGTCGGACGGGCACTCGCACTTGTCCGTCGTCCGGTTGCAGGAGAGCTTGCCGTCGCAGTAGTCCGCTTCCGTCGCGTCGTAGTACGGGTCCGCGCGGCACGGAGGAGGCACGCCGTTGGCGTTCGTCGTCCGGTCGCTCCAGTAGCGGTAGGACACAGCCGCTCCCGTGGTGTCCGCCTGCGGGCGGCAGCCGCCGAAGAACGACAGCGTGCGGTTGATGCCATCCACGTCGAAGCCGTTGGTGCGGCTGCGCGGCAGGTCCGACGCCGTGGGGCACGCCACCGCGTCCGCCACCGCGGCCACCGACACCTTCACCGACGCGCCGATGGGCGGCTGCTGCGTGCGGTAGCCCACCGACGCGATGACGCTGTCGATGATGCCGTTGATGGTCGTGGTGATGGAGGTGGAGTTGCGGATGCTGCCCACCACGCCGCCCGTCGCCTGGATGATGTCCAGGTGCTTCGGGTTGCGGGGGTCCTCCTGGTTGTGACACCACGTCGCCGTGCTGCTGGTGGCGAACTCCGGCGGGCAGATGATGCCGTGGACCTGGATGACCTGGTTCAGCGGGTTCTTCGTCGCGGGCGTGGTGCCGGTGCTCCTGAAGTACTGCTCGAAGGTCGCGATGGAGTCCGACGAGTAGTCGTGCGTGTCCGTGAGGATGACGACCACCACCTTGGCGCCCTCGCGGATGCGCGAGTCCGAGGACGTGCCATTCGGCACGAGCACGTTGTTGATGGCGGACCGCGCCGCGTCCATGGGCTTCTCATCGCCCCAGCCGCTCAAACCCACCCAGCACGACTGGTTGTTCGTACAGGTGGTGGGCGTCGTCCCCGTGGGGATGGTGAGGTTGTTGCACTGGCCGGTGGCGCAGGTGCTGTTCTGCGTCAGCCACGCACGGAACTGGTTGACGTTCCGCGTGAAGCCACGCACCAGGTTGCGGTTGACGTGGTTGTTGTTGGTGGAGGTGTAGCTGGTGGTGATCATCGCCAGACGCCAGTCCAGCGTGGAGTTGGCCAGCTTGTTCGCCACGGCCGTGGCCGCGTCCGCCAGCGACTGCTGCGAGCTGGACATGGAGCCGGAGTCGTCCACCACGAAGAGGAAGTCCACCACCGCCTGGCGCGAGGTGAACAGCTCGCACTGCACCGCGTCCGCGTCACCGAACTGCGCCAGCGCCGAGCCGCCCGCCGTGTCCGCCAGCGCGAAGAGGCTGCCCTGCTCGTTGTATTGAGTCGTGGGGGTAATCGCGAGCACCACCAGCACGCTGTCGTTGGAGCGGTGGACGTACTGCGCCTGGATGGTGAACGGACCGTTGATGCCCGCCGTGCCCGCCAGCGAGCCGGCGCTGTTGGGCACCAGTGACCGCACCAGCGTGTTCGTCTGCTCCTTCAGGTCATCGCCGCCCGCCAGCGAGTAGCGCGCCGCGAGCGCCGCGTAGCCGTCCCAGGTGGTGAAGGTCTGCGCGTAGTCGCTCGTCGCGGTGGAGAACGCGCTGCCGCGGATGCCCGCCTCGTCGCCCGCGGGCGTGGTGGAGCCGCCCACCTGGGGACGCTTGTACGCAATCAGCGTCACCTGCTTCGTGTCGTCCCAGCCGATGACGCCCACCGTGGAGCCCGCCACGGTGATGTTGGTGATGTTGGCGTTCTTGAAGGTGGCGGGCAGCGCGAGCCGCACGTCCGCGCCGTTGTCCTCCTTGAAGGTGACAGGGCGCAGGTTGTTCGCGCGGCACGCCTGACCCGCCGGCGTGTTGGGCGCGCCGTCCGCCGGGTTCTTCGGGTCCAGCTCGCCCTGATTCACCTGGCCGTTCTGGTTCGCGTCCTCCGCGCCGTCCGCGATGCCGTCACCATCCGAGTCCGCCGTCGTGGGGCTCGTGGTGGTGCTCGGGTCCACATCCCCCGCGTAGCCACAGTCCTTGCGCGGCGCCGCGGCCGTCGTCACACCGCGCTCCAGGCCGTCGCGCAGGCCGTCGCCGTCCGTGTCCGGGTTGGTGGGGTCCGTGTCGCTCCCGTCCACCTTGCCGTTGCCGTTGGCGTCCTCACCCAGGAAGCCATCCCTGCCCGAGCCATCCTGCAGACCGTCACAGTCCGTGTCCGTCAGGCGCGGGTCGGTCTCGTTCGCGTCCACCTTGCCGTTCTTGTTCTCGTCCTCGATGCCGTCGTTCAGGCCATCGCCGTCCGTGTCCGCCTTGTCCTTGTTGGTGCCGGTGGCAATCTCCACCGCGTCGGGGATGCCGTCGAAGTCCGCGTCGGGGATGGAGGCGGCGCAGTCAGCCACCTTCGGGTCCGTCTCGCCGCTGTCCCGCACGCCGTTGCGGTTGCGGTCCTCCTCGCCGTCGCTGCACGAGTCGCCGTCGGTGTCCGGATTGAGCGGGTTGGTGCCCATGGTCCGCTCCTGGCTGTCCGACAGGCCGTCGCCGTCCGTGTCGCGCTTGCGCGGGTCCGTCTCGCCGGGGCTCACCGTGCCGCTCTGGTTGGCGTCCTCGATGCCGTCCGCCAGCCCGTCACCATCCGAGTCGATGGCGTTGGGGTCCGTCTCACCCACCTCCCGGGCGCCATTGCGGTTGGTGTCCTCCAGGCCGTCGGGGATGCCGTCGCCGTCCGTGTCCGCCTTCACCGGCGAAGTCACCGAGGTCGGGTCCATGTCCGCGCGGAAGGAGCAGCCGGTGTTGATGCTGGAGGTGCGACCCACTTCCACGCCGTCGCGAATGCCGTCGCCGTCGGTGTCACGCTTACCCGGGTCCGTCTTCAACCCACCCGCGTAGACGTTGGCGAACTCTTCCGCGTCCGTGAGGCCGTCGCAGTCGGAGTCCTTGGTCGGGTTCTTGCTGTCGTTCACATCCGTCGGCACCGTCCCCGGGTCGGGGTCCGGGTCAGGCTCGACGCCCGCGTCCTCCGGCGGCGGCGGGCCACTGTCCGGGATGGTCGTACCCGCGTCGTCGTCACCATTTCCGGGGGGCTTGGGGTCTGGGTCTGAATCACCGCAGCCGGCCAGCAACGAAGCTGACACGAGCACGCAGGCAATGAGCCGGGCGAAGGGCATGCGCATCATTCGACTCCATGGCCCTGACTCCGGGGGGGTTGCGATGAGTCAGGGGAAACCGAAGTCTATGAAGACTTGGGCTTTTTGGTCAGGGACTATTCCCCTGCGTACGAGTTCTCCGTCGCTCTTCGTATGCTCGCTGTCCAACCTCATGGGCGGATTGCGCCATGACTGTTGGCGAACAGAGTTCGCGGGGTGGGAAGCGTCGGTTATCGTCTCTTTCGTGCCTGTCTTCGGTCTCGCGGCATTGTGGAATAGAGGGGCTTCACCAGAACGCGCCGCGGCGGTGGTGGAGGGGCTTGGCGAGCTGCTGCCCTCCGCTCAATCGATGCAGCTCGTGGTCGCCGTGCAGGCCGAGCAGGCCGGTATCGAGCTCAAGGTGGAGGCCCCTGGCTATCCGCGTGCCGCGGTGGAGCGGCTCGCCGACGAGGTGAAGCGCAGTGGTGGCACCTTCGTGGAGCTGTGGCGCCTGCCCAAGCCGGAGCGCGATGCGCTTCGCAACAACACCTTCGCGGGAGGACGCGCCTTTGGGGGTGACGAGCGCACCGCCGCCGCGCGCGCGTTGGAGCAGCAGGTGAGCGCGCTGGGCACCCGGCCCGAGGCGCCCGCGCCTCCCGCGCCCCCGGCGACACCGCCCGCGGTGGCCACGCCCATGGCGGAGGATGATCCACGCCGTGTGCCCTCCGCGCCGTTGGGGAGTCCCCAGCGGCGGGGCCGCCGCTTCGCGGTGCGACTGGAGCTGGAGTTCCGCACCGAGCTGGACTTCGTGCGGGAGCACGCGCTGAACATCTCCAACGGGGGACTCTTCGTGCGCACCGCGCACCGGCCTCCGCCCGACAGCGTCGTCACCGTGGACGTGAGGCTGCCCAACGGAGACCACCTGCAGGGTGAGGCCGTGGTGGTGCACGTGCTGGATGACCCCTACAGCGGCGGCGTGGGGCTCGCGTTCCTCAATGACGACGCCACCTTCTCCCGGACGCTGGACGGCTACCTGGCCAGCCTGGTGGGTGGGGCGAACTGAGTCATGGACGTCGTGGTGGAGACCTGGCCGAGGGACTGTGGCCGCTTCGAGTTGCTGTCCCGCCTGGGACGCGGCGGCATGGCGGAGGTGTTCCTCGCGCGCGTGAAGGAGGGCCCGAGGGCCGGAGAGCACGTGGCCCTCAAGCGCGTGCGTCCCGAGCGCTCGCGCGACGACGAGGCGCATGAGCAGCTCCTGCATGAAGCGGAGCTGGCCCGGTGCCTGCGCCACCCGCACATCGTCGGCTTCGTCGAGTACGGTGAGCTGCCCGACGGCGGCTATCTCGCGCTGGAGCTGGTGGAGGGGCCGGACCTGGGACGCGTGCTGGCGCAGTGTCGGCGGCGGCACATCGAGCTGCCCATCGACATCTCCGTGCTCATCGTCCGGCAGGTGCTGGAGGCCCTGGCGCACGCCCACAAGGCCACGAGCACCACGGGCCGCCCGCTGGGCGTCGTGCACTGTGACGTGTCGCCGCACAACGTGCTGCTGTCGCGCACCGGTGAGGTGAAGCTGGCGGACTTCGGCGTGGCGCGCTCACGGGCGGGGATGGCGCTGGATGCGCGGCGCCTGGGCAAGCAGCACTACCGCTCGCCGGAGCTGCTGGCGGGCGAGGTGTCCGTGGCGGTGGACCTGTGGGCCACCGCGGTGCTGCTGTACGAGCTGCTGTCGCTGGAGTCCCCCTTCCCCTCCGGCCCCGGCGAGGAAGTGGAGTCCGCCATCCGGCATGGCCGGGTGAAGCCGGTGCGGATGCAGGTCCCCGAGGTGTCGGACGCGCTCGCGCTGGTGCTGGACCGCGCGCTGGCGCCCCATCCCTCGCAGCGCTTCAGCTCCGCGGAGCAGTTCGCGCGAGCCCTCGCGGCGCTCTCGGATGACCGCGTGGCCACCCCGCTGGCCGTGGCCGCCGTGGTGCGGGGGTTGATGGGCACGGGCACGTGAGGCGCGGGCCTCACGCGAGCTGCTGAACCGCGACGTACGGCAGGCCCAGGTCCCCCTCCACCACCAGCCGGCTGCGGCCGCCGCCCTGCTTCACCACTCGCACCTGCACGCCAATGCGCTCGGCCAGTCCGGAGACGTGGGAGATGATGCCCACCTGTCGCCCCGTGGCCTGGAGCGCGTCCAGCGTCGCCAGCGCCACCTCCAGCGTCTCCGGGTCCAACGTCCCGAAACCCTCGTCGATGAAGAGCGTCTCCACCTGCGTGGTCTCCGAGGACAGCGAGGCCAGCCCCAGCGCGAGCGCCAGGGACACCAGGAAGCTCTCACCACCGGACAGACTGGCCACGCCGCGCACCTCGTCGCCCATGTCCCCGTCCACCACCTGGAGGTCCAGGTCATGCCCGGGCACGCGCATCAGCCGGTAGCGCCGCGCCAGCTCTTGAAGGTGCGCGTTGGCGTGCAGCAACAGCGCATCCAACGTGAGGCTCTGGGCGAAGACCTTGAAGCGCTTTCCATCATGCGAGCCGATGAGGTCGCCCAGCGCCTTCCACACCTCACCCGCGCGCCTGCGCTCCGCGATGGCCTGCGCCTCACTGCCGTGACGGGCCCGGGCCGAGTCGTCCGCTTCCAGCCGCGCACGCAGCATCGCCTCCGCTCGTCGCCGGACCTCCACGTCTCCACGAAGACGCTCACGGGCGGTGGTCGCTTCTTCCTCCGACAGGCGCGGCGGGCCGCTCGCCTCGTGACTCGTGCGCCGCTCGCGACGCTCGTCGTGCACCGCGCGCGCCTGGGCCTGGGCCTCGCGCAGCACGGCCAGCGCCCGAGCCTCCGCCTCGCACCACGCGGCGTCGTTCGCCAGCAGCGCCTTCACCACGTCCAGGGAGACACCCTGGGCCGCCAGCCGTTGCTCCAGCTCCTCGTGGGCCAGCGCGAGGGACTCCTGCGCCCGAGCGAGGTCTCGCGCGGCGTCCTCTTCACGGGCCAGCGCCACGCCCTCCGCCTGACGCGCTGATTCAGCCGACTCGCGCGCCTTCTCGTAGGCCGCCAGCGCGGAGTCCACCTTCGCTCGCAGCTCCGCGCGGACCTCCTCCGTGGGGCGCCCATCCAACAGCGCCGCGCGAGCCCGTGTCGCGGCATCCCGGGCCTGTTCCTTGAGCGCGGCTTGCGCGGCGTCCTCCTCGGCGCGACGAGCACTCATGTCCAACGAGCCCTGGGCGCGTGCGCGGTCTCGCTGCTCCGCTTCCTCAAGGTCCTTCGCCTTCTTGACGGTGTCTTCTCGGTCCTTCCACATGAAGACGCGCTTGCCGCACTTCTGCCGAAAATCCGCGGGGTCGGTCTCCAGCTTGGCCTCCCATCCCGCGTCCGAGGCGAAGATGGGGGACACGTCCGAGAGGACCTGGCGCACCGTCGCGTCCGCCACCTCCATCCGAGTCAGGACCTCCTTCAGCGCACCTTCCGCTCGAGTGAAGGACTCCTCCGCGCGCCGGAGCGCTTCGGAGGCCACCTCACGTCGATTGCGCTGCGCCTCCAGCGCCGCACGCGCCTCGCGCGCCGTCCGAGCCAGTCCCTCGGCGGCTTCTTCTTGGGCCTTCAGCGCGGCCAGCTTCGCCAGAACGTCAGCGACCATCGCCTCCAGCCAGGTTCCAGCCTCTGGTGCAGAGCCCATTTCAGGCGCGGCATCGCGCGTGTCGACGCTCCGCGGGCGCACGCCTTCGCCACGCCGTGACGCAGCCTCCGCGCCCACCCGAGCCATCGCCTCCTGCTCCCCATCCAATGAGGCCGAACCGTGCGCCCCCTGGGCCTGAACCCGTCGCCACTGCTCGCGACCCCGTGCCCACCCGTCTCGGTGCTCTACACAGCGGGCCGCCGCGCCCTCGCGCCGTGACTCCGCTTGCGTGACTCGCGCTCTCGCCGCCGCCTGCCTCGCGCTCGCGTCCACCTCTTCTCGCGAGCACTCGTTGCGCTCGGACTCCAGCGTCTCCACGCGCGCGGCGGACTCCGCCACCAACCCCGCCAGGGCAGGCACCTCGTGCCGATAGGGATGCTCCGTGGCACCACACAGCGGGCACGCCTCGCCCTCGCGCAGCAGCGCCCGCTGCGCCACGTGGCCCTGCGTCGCCTGCGCCACGGACAGCGCACGACGCGCTTCCTTCAGCGCCGCTTCACGCTCCAGCCGTCGAGTCCCCGCGTCTCGCACCGCTCCCGACGCGGACTCTGATTCCTCCTGGGCCGCCGCCGCCTCACGCGCGGCGTCTCGCGCCTCCGCCTCCCCCGCGCACAACCCCTGACGGGCCGACTCCAGCGCGCGCAGCGTCTCCTGCCTCGCGAGCAGCGACTCCCGCTGCACCCGGCGCTCCACGCCCGTCCCCTCACCCAGCGAAGCCTCCGCATGGGTCGCCGCCGCCTGCACCCGCGCCTCGGCCTCCGCCGCCGAGTCCCGCTCCTGACGCCTCGAGCGCTCCGCGTCTCGCAGCAGGTCCACGTCCCCGCGCAGCTTCTCCACGGTCGCCCGCGCTGTCCGCCCCTCGCCCAGCGCCACCTCGTACCGCTCCAGCTCGCGCTGCCAGCGCGGCCACTCCCTCGCCAGCGGCTCCCAGTGGGCCTTCTCCGACAACCAGACCCGAGCCCCCTCACCCGCCACCCGCGCGGCCTCCTCGCGGACCACGACCTCCTCGAGCACCGACCGGGCCTTCGCCGCCTCGTCCTCCGACACCCGCGCCCGCGCTCGCGCTTCCTCCGCTTCACGCGTCGCCGTCGCACTCCGCGCATCCAGCTCCGCCGCCGCCTCCAACGCGGGCGTCGCCACCTCCAACTCCGACCGCGCTGTCCCCCGCCCCTCCTCCGCCACCCGCAACGCCCCCGACAACCCGGCCGTCCGAGCCTTCGCCTCCTCCACCTCCGCGCCTCGAGTCCGGCGCGCGACGTCCGCCTCCTCCCGCCGCCGCCGAGCCCCTTCCGCCGCCGTCACCGGCCCCCGGAACGCCTCCGCCGCGCGGACCTCCTCCAGCTTCTTCGCCCGAGGCGCCGCCGACGTCAGGGCCTCCGTCGCGCGCGCCTCCCTCGCCTCCGCCTCCTGCTGCGCGACCACCAGCGCCGTCCGCTCCGCGTGCCACGCCGCCGCGCCCTCCGCCTCCCCCAGCCGCGCCTCCACTTCCTTGCGCGCCTGCGCCTCCTCGACGAGCCGCCCCTCCGCCGCGCCGCGCTCCCCCGCCTCCATCAACGCAATCGCCGCCAGCCCCTGCTCGCGGCGCGCCAGCTCCTCCTGCTCACCCTTGTTCTTCTCGTGGGCGGCCATGGACAGCCGGCTGTACACCTCCGTGCCCGTCATCCGCTCCAGCAGCTCCGCGCGCTCGCTCGCATCCGCCTTCAGGAACGCCGCGAACTCACCCTGCGCCAGCAACGCCGAGCGGCGGAACTGGTCGAACGACAACCCCAGCCGCTCCTGGATGGCCGCCAGCACCTCGCCCTTGGTGCGGCCGAACTGCTGCCCCGTGGCCACCTCCGTGAGCGTCATCTCCTGCGGCCGGAAGCGCCCCTCCGCGCGACTGCGCGCGCGCCACACAGACCAGCGCGCCCGGTAGCGCTTCCCATCCTTCCCCTGGAAGTCCACCTCCGCGAAGCCCTCGCCCGCGCCCCGCCGCAGCATCCCGCGCACGTCGTACGCGGACAGCCTCGCCTCCTCCTCCTCGTCCGCGCGCCCCACCGGCACACCACCGCGTCCGCCCAACCTCGGCGTCCGGTCGAACAGCGCCAGACACAGCGCGTCCAGCAGCGTGCTCTTGCCCGCGCCCGTCGCGCCCGTAATCGCGAACAGCCCCAACCTGTCGAGCGGCGGCCGGTCCAACTCCAGCGCGAAGTTCCCCGCGAAGCTCGTCAGGTTGTTGCCCCGGATGCAGAGGACCTTCATGGCGCGTCCTCCTGCACCTGGGTCAGCAGCGTGTGGAACGCCTCCAGCAACACCTCCGAGGGCGCCTCCTCGTAGTCCCGCGCATACCGCGCCCGGAAGACGTCCTCGGGCGTGCGCTCTCGCAGCGACAGCCCTGGACTCACCTCCGCCAGCGCGCCTCCCGTGCCCGTGTACGCGGGCGTCAGCTTCACCAACCGCGCCGCGCGCCCTTCCAGCGCCTTCTCCACTTTCTGCCGCAGCGACGGCTCCGGACGGGGCAGCGACACACAGACCTCCAGGTAGGGCCTCCGCCACTCCTCCGCGTCCGCCTCCAGCGCCGGCAGCGCCTCCAGCAACGCCAGCACGTCCTCCAGCGTCGCGGCATCCCGCGCCGGCACGCGCACCATCTCCGCGCGACGCGGCACCGGCAGGGACTGCACGCCCTCCAGCACGTCCCCTTTCAAGTCCACCAGCAACACCTGGTGCCGATACCCCGCCTCCGACAGCGACAACGGCAGGGGCGAGCCGCTGTAGCGAACGCCCTCGCGCCCGCCCACGCGCTGCGCCTTGTGCAGGTGCCCCAGCGCAACGTACGCGACGTCGTCCGAGAACAGCTCCACGGGCAGCGCATGCTGATTGCCGCCCAGAATCTTCCGCTCGCTGAGCACCGACAGCTCCGAGCCCGTCATGTAGCAGTGGCCCATGGCCACCAGCGCCTGCCCCGGCTGACGGCGGTGCCTCGCGGCCTCCAGCACCTCCGAGTACACCGCGCGCACGCCCTCCACCAACCGGTCCCCCGCGTCCTCCGCCACCGGCGGCAGGTCCGCCGGCCGCAGATAGGGCACCGCCGCCACCCACGCCCCCACGCGCCCCTTCGCGTCGTGCAACGGCACCAGCAGCCGCTCCAGCTTCAACGCCCCCTGCTCACGCGGCAGCCCGCCCACCACCTTCACGCCCAGCGCCGCGAACAACGGGTCCGGCGCGTCCAGCCGCGCCGCCGAGTCGTGGTTGCCACCGATGACGACCACGTCCAGCCGGGGCAGCCGCCGCCGGGCCTTGGCCACGAACTGGTACCAGGCCGCCTGGGCCTCCGCGCTGGGGTTGGAGGTGTCGAAGATGTCGCCGGCCACCAGCAGCGCGTCCACCGCCTGGGCCTCCAGCGTGTCCAGCAGCCACTCCAGGAACGCGCCGTGCTCCGCCTCCCGCGAGACGTCGTACAGCGTGTGTCCCAGGTGCCAGTCCGACGTGTGCAGCAAGCGCATCCCGCGTTCACCCTCCCTCACCCCTCGGCACTCAGGCCGCCCGGCAGCCTCCTCCGGGGAAGCCGCCTGCTCCAAGCGCCGGGCGCCTGCTCCCTTACACGCTCCCCCTGACATGCGGGCAAGCACCTGGAATTTCGCGCCTTTGCGGCCCCACCCGGCCCCACGCGTCCTACAGGCCCGGTGAACCCCCAGGGGAGACTGGCCGAGCCCGTCCCGTCGGGGGGATGCTTTCCTCCATGGAATCCCCCCTCTTCCCCGTGCTCGCGCTCCTGGGCACGGCGCTCTTCGCCGTGCTCGTCCTCGCCCTCGCCGCCAGGGACAAGCGTCGGCAGCGCAAGGCGTGGCTCGTCTTCGCGACGCGGCGAGGCTGGAGCTTCACCAGCTCCAAGGACTTCATGGAGGTGCAGGGGCTCCACCACGAGCGGCAGCTCTCCCTGCTCACCGAGGTCCGCGGCCGGGGCCAGGGCACGTACCAGGTGATGGTGCTGCGACTGGACGTGAGCGACCTCGTCCCCCAGGAGCTGACCCTGGAGACCGAGGGACTGGGCGACAAGTTCCTGAAGCTGTTCGGCACGCGCGACGAGGAGCTGGGTGACGTGGCGCTGGACTCGGCGCTCGACCTGAAAGGCCTCTCGCCCGAGTCGCGCGCCCTGCTCACCACGCCCCAGGTGGGCGAGCACCTGCTGCGCGCCCATCGTCACTACCAGCGCTGCTCCATCGTCGCCGGACTGCTGGAGGCGGAGCACCGGGGCGTCCCCCAGTCCACCGAGGCGCTGGAGACCCACATCGCTCCGGCGCTCGCCCTGGCCGACACCCTGATTCAGGCGGCCGGGCGAGCACCGGTGCTCAAGGCACGCGTTCGTCAGTCCTGACGGCGACGGCGGCGCGACATCGCCAGCGCGGCCAGGGCCACCCACGCGAGCGGGCCCACCGGCGCGGCGCCACAGCCGCAGCCGTCATCCTCCCCCGGCAACTGAGTGACGGGCCCGGCGTCCGGCTGTGCACCCGCGTCCGGTGACACTCCCGCGTCCGGCTGTGCACCCGCATCCGGTGACACTCCCGCGTCCGGCTCCGAGCCCGCGTCCGGCTGCTGCGGCACCAGCGTGCAGTCGCCGTCACCGACACACACCTTCACCTCGACCTCGTTCCGGTTCCCCGCGGTGTCCACCACCGCGAACTTCACCAGGTGGCCACCAGGCGACAGGTCCGTCGTGTCCCAGCGGTTGTGCTCGCCGCCGAAGTGGAAGTGGTTGTCCGTGCGCTCATCGACGTAACGCTGCACTCCGTCGACGAAGAACTCAGCGCGCGTGCAGCCGTAGTCGTCGATGCAGTCGCCGTAGAACTCCGAGGACGCACCGGACACGCGCTCCTCCGCCGTGGGACGCGTGAGGACCGCGCGGGGTGCCTCGTCCTCCTTAACGACGATGGAGAAGGTCTGCGTCGCGTCCGGGGACACGGTGTTGGCCACGCGCACCACGACCTCCACCGTCATGGCCGTGGTGGGCGTCCAGGAGATGAGGCCCGTGGCCGCGTCGATGGACATGCCCGGCGGCGAGGTGGTGAGCGAGTACGTGGGCGTTGGCCGCGCGCGCGCCTCCACGTCGTAGCGGTACGGGTTGCCCACCACCGCGGTGGTGAGGGACGTGGAGGTGATGACGGGGGCCAGTGGCTCGTCGTCCACCTCCGTCACCGTCACGGTGCGCGAATCCAGGCTCGGCGATGACGCGGTGGATGACACGGTGAAGGTGGCGACGCCATCCGCGTTGTCGGCGTCCTGGGCGGCGCTCAGCGTGACGGTCTGCGGCGTGTTCCAGTTGGCCGTCGTGAAGGTGAGCGAGGCTCCGGACTGCACGGAGAGGTCCGTGTCGCCCGCGGTGCGCGCCACGGTGACGGTCGCGTTCCTCACGGGCGCGCGGGTCAGCGACACGTCGAACGTCGCCGTCCCACCCTCGGTGATGCTCACGTTGCTGGACGAGAGCACGAGCTGCGCGGAGTTGTCCTCGATGGTGGTCGCGAGCACGGACTCGGAGGTGAGCCCGCTCGACGCCACGGTGAAGGTGGCCGTGTCCACGACCGCGTCCGCGTCCTCCAGCGCCTCGATGGTCACGACGCGGGGAACGCTCCAATCCGCCGGCGTGAAGGTGAAGGTGGAGACGCCGGACAGGCGCAGGTCGGTGCTGCCGCCCGCCGCCCGGAAGGCATCCACGACTATCGGGGCCGAGGGAGCCTCCGCCAACCGCACGGTGAAGGTGGCCCGGCCGCCCTCCACGACGCGCGGGTAGAGCCCGGTCACCACCAGACGCTGTCCGGTCATGGTGGGAACGATGCGGCGCAGGTGTCCGCCGGAGACGCCGATGGTGTACAGCGCCCCGTCCGGTCCCACCGACGCGTCGACATACGCGCTGAAGCTCGTCCCCCAGAGGTCCACCGTCGCCACGGAGTTGTCCTGCGCCAGCGTGGCGCGCATGAAGTTGGTGGAGACGTAGTCGCCGAAGAAGTAGTTGCCTCGGTATTCGGCCGGAAAGAGCGTGGAGTCGTAGAAGACGCCGCCGTTCATGCAGCCGCCCAGGCGTTGGGTCTTCGCGGTGCCACCGCCGCTGCTGACATCGGGCAGGCCCGCCTGCGTCACCGTGAAGGTCGTCGCGCTGGGGACGCTGGCGACGTAGAAGTCCCCGTTGAAGGATGCGTCCGTGACCCCCTCGAAGGTGAGCTTCTCGCCCTTGCGGAAGAGGTGGTTGCCCGTGGTCGTGAAGGTGGCGATGCCGCCCGCGCGCACCGCGCCCGCCGGGGTGAGGTTGCGCGTGTCCTGGTTGCTGGTGCGGTACTTGATGACAGGGGTGATGTAGTCGTTTCCGGACGGCTGGTTGTTCTCGTAGTCGTCGTAGCCAGCGTGGTTGCGCCGGTTCACCACGAAGGTCTGCTCGTAGCCGTCGCCCACCACGTTGACCCAGAGCAGGCCGGTGCTCGGCTGGAAGGTGAGCGTGAACGGATTGCGAACGCCGCGCGCCCAGACGTACTCGTTGTTCGGCCCCACGCCATCGTTGAACGGGTTGTCATTCGCCGGGGTGCCGTCGCGGTTGGCGCGGTTCACCTTCGCCGCCATCAACGTGAGGTCCGCGTCCACGCCGGTCCTGTTGCCCAGGTCTCCGACGGCGAAGTACAGCTTGCCGTCCGGCCCGAAGCCGATGCCACCACCGTCGTGGTTCTCTCCGCGCGTGGGCAGCCGGGAGACAATCACCGTGCGCGCCGTGCCCGTGCCGTTGGAGTCCGTGTAGCGGACAATCTGCTGCTCCGTCGCGGAGACGGTGACGAAGATGTAGACGTAGCGGTTGACGGTGTAGTTCGGGTCGAACGCGATGCCGATGACTCCACACTCGCTGTTGGTGTGGACGGTCGGCTCCGTCGCGAACAGGCTCGTCACCAGCGCGGTGCCACCAGCCTGCGTCGTCTGCGGCAGGCCGTTCACCGTCGAGACCACCCGGATGGCCCCCGACTTGATGGTGATGAACAAGCGCCCGGAGCCGTCGGGTGCCCACGCCATGCCCGTGGCTTCGCTCAGGGCGCTCGACGTGTAGACGGTTTCGGTGAAGCCGGTGGGTACAGCGGCCCAGACTGGCGCGGCGAGCAATAGGAGCAGAATCAAGAGGTGGCGCATGGCCCGGAAGATACAGCACGGAGAGCGCGCACCCCGTACCTACCAGTCGGTGCCGGTGACCCGATACATGACGGCGGAGCTGAGAGGACAGTCGAAGAGCCGCTCGAAGGCCTGGCCCCGTGCGCGCAGCAGACGCTCGGCGGGACTCTCTCGACGCACGCTCACCCAGCGCGGACGCAGGGCACGAAGCTGGTCGAGGTACACGCCGTCATTGCCCTCGTGATTGACGTACTCGACGCGGTTGCGCAGGTCCTCCGTCCAGTACTCGCCCAGGAAGGACGTCGCGCTGTCGTAGGCCACCACGTCACCGGGGCGCAGCTCCTGCTCGCGCAAGCGCATCGCCTCCAGCGGCCACAGCCAGCCAATCTGCAGACGAATCCGGTCCTCGTCCCGCACGTCCGGCGCGGCGCGCGGGCCCACCGTGGGCAACACCCGGTAGCCCACGGCGGCCTTCGCGAAGGACGCCACGCAGAGGAAGGCCGCGAGGGCGGACAGCGGCGCCTGGAGGTAGCGCGTGCCCAACTGCCGGTGCAGCACGGCGAACGCGACCAGCCCCGCGGCGGGGAGCGCCAGCGTGAAGCGGCCCCACCACGCGGCGGGCACCAGCACCGCCAGGCCCGCGAGCAGCGGCAGCGACAGCCGGAACCAGCGCTCGCGACTGAAGAGGGCCGACGCGCTCACCCACAGCAGCGCGGGCAGGAGCAGGTACGGAAAGAGCCAGCCAAACGCGCGCTCGCGCACGTCGGGCCAGTACATCCCCTCTCGCGCGCTCCAGTTGTCCACCATGCGCTCGAAGGCCCCGGGCGCGCCGAAGAAGGCCGGCGGGCCGGCAATCTCGTCCGCGCCAATGGGGCCCACCAGCTCACGGCCCAGCACGCGCATTCGCGCGGGCCAGAACGGATTGCCAGTGCGCGCGGCGTTCTCCACGTACGTGGGCGCGCCCAGCCAGAGCAACAGCAGCACCGCGAGCCCCGCCTGCCCCAGCGTCCGCCACCGCGCGCCCTTCGCGCGCCGCAGGACGAGCCCCCCACGCACGAGCAGCAGCGGCGACAACAGCGCGAGGTGGAAGAGTCCCGTCACCTTGGTGCCCGCGTACAAGCCCAGCGCCAGCAGCGTCAGCGTGCGCGCGACGGGGCTCCAGTCCTTCTCGGTGAGGAAGTAGAAGGCGGTGATGAACAGCGCGCCCGCCACCACGTCGGCGTGCGAGGTGTGCAGTTGGAGGAACACCGCCGGCAGGGCGAGCCACATCGCCCCCAGCGACGCGGACAGCGCGGGGCTCGCGCTCGCCCGGCGACAGAACGCCGCCACCGCGAGCGCACCGAGCAAACCGAAGGGCACCTGCGACAAGTCATCCAGGCGCGTGTGCCGGGGCAGCAGCACGTTCCAGACGGAGAGCAGCTCGGTGAGCTCGGGGTAGCCGTTGACGTACCAGACGGAGGTGTCCACCCAGGTGATGCCACCGGTCTGCACCGCGTAGTTCGTCTTGGGGACGTGGTACCAGACGACGTCCCAGGCCCAGTTGGGGAAGTACCAGGCGATGACGCTGGAGAGCACGAGCGCGCACGCCGCGGGCAGCAGCGCCCAGGCGGCCAGCTCCTGGCGCCGATAGACGTCGCGCAAGAGCCGCACCGGAGCCCCCAGGTCCGCGCGCAGCCGGGCGAACAGCTCCGCGACACCGACGCGGAGCACCGCCACCGCGAACATGGCCCCGTGGAGCACGAGCCCCGCGACGGCGAGCCGCACGCGGCCCAGTTGTCCCAGCAGGCCGAGTCCCTGGACACAGGTGAGGATGCTCGCGGCGCCGAAGAGGAGCGCGGCCATCCAGCGCTCCGGCGTGGAGCGCTCACGCAGCAGCGCGGAGGCCAGCGCCCAGGCGGCGACCACCGCCAGCCAGGTCTCCACGCTCCAGAGCAACCAGCCCATGCGCGTGACTCAGCGGCCCACGGCGAGGGTGCGCTCGTACAGCGTGCGCACCCGCTCCGCCAGCTCCGCCGCGTCCTGTCCCAGCGACTCCGGCGGCAGGGCCGGCAGCACGCGCACGCGCATGGACGCCCGCGCGTTCATCCAGGGACCATCTCCATCGAGCAGCTGCGTCGTGCCCTCCACGACGATGGGCACCACCGGCACGTGCTCCTCCAGCGCGAGTTGGAAGGCTCCGCGCTTGAACGGCAGCCGCTGGTCGCCCTTCGCATAGGTGCCCTCCGGGAAGATGAGGACGGGCATGCCCCGGCGCAGCCACTTGCGGCACGGGTCCAGCAACTGGTGCATGGCGTTGGACGAGCCCCGGACGATGGGCACATAGGCCAGGAGCGTCATCATCCAGCCCACCACCGGGAGGGAGAACAGCGACGCCTTCGCCACGAACTTGTACGGGTGGTTCAGCCCCATGACGGCGAGGATGTCCATGGCGGACTGGTGGTTGACCACGATGACGCACGGGCCCTTGGGCAGGTGCTCCTTGCCCTCGAAGCGCGTGCGCCAGCCCGGAGACGCGTGCAGCCACAGCCAGTGGCACCAGCCACACACCAACCAGTGCAACATCCGGCGGTCCCGGTCGATGGGGTACGTGACGAGCAGCAGCAGCGCGCCCAGCGTGAAGAGCACGGGCGCCGTGAGCAGGAAGACAACCCAGAACCAGACGGTGACGAGGTACTTCATCGAGGAGGGCCAGAAGGCTCGAGGCGGGAGGTCATCATCGGACACCGGACATAGCGTGCCGGGAGGGGGTGATACAGCCACCTCCGCCCGGACACGCGCAGACGCCTGCCCGGAGGGCGAGCGACTCAGGGCAGACGATACCCCGAATGGCACCCGCTGAACGCATAGGACGTAGGCACCGCGTTCTTGAGGTAGCACCGGGCCTGCACCCCCTGGATGCCCGGCGCCACATAGGTGTAGGCAAGGCAGCCAGTCTCGTTCGCGCAGGCGTCCTCGCAGAGCACCGGGTCCGCCACGGGCATGTTGAAGAAGCGGATGTCCGAGCCCGGCCGGTCGATGCCCGGCTCGACGGTGAAGCGCGGCTGGTCCTGGATGTCGATGTTGTCCACCAGGTATGAGCCCGTGCCCGACGTGACGCCGAACTGGACGTTGTTGTCGTTCGTCTTCGCCCGGAAGCTGGGCGTGCACGCCGAGGCCCAGGATGCGCCAGGGCTGAAGGTCTGCCGCACCCGCTCCTCACCGGAGGAGACCACGCGCATGACACCGCCCATGCCCGACGACTCCTGACGGTGGTCGAAGCAGAGGCGGTAGCGGTGGGCCCCCACCAGCGCGAACTGCCGGTTGCGGATGGGCCAACCCGTGGGGGCGCTGGCGTCGTACTTCACGCGCAGCGCCCAGTCCGTCTGGGAGCCGGAGTTGACGCCTCGCGGGACGACGCGCCCCCGGCCGCCGGTGACGTCGTTGCGCCAGTGGAAGCGCAGGTCGGCGGTGTCCAGGTTCATCATCGCGCCCTTGCGCACCACGTTGACGGCCGCCACCCGCGCGGTGACCCAGGACTCCGTGCCAATCATCACCTCGGCGCCATTGACGGTGGGCAGCGTCACCTCCATGGCGTGCATGCTCCAGCCCGTCCCCGGCGGGCTCCACAGCCAGTTGCCCTGGACATGCGTCGCGCTGGTCACCGGGTCCACCCAGCGGATGCCGAACCAGAGGGCGTCATCGTAGAGCGCCGACGCGGTGTCCAGTTGGAGCGAGAGGCGGTACGTGCCCGCCGCGAGGTTGAGCCGCTGATGCCTCAGGATGGGCTGGGTGACAGGGCTTGTCCCCGCCTTCACGAGGTGGGCCGTGCGGTCCGTGGTGTTGAACGTCACGGTGATTCCCGGGTCCGTGCCGGGCGTCCACAGGACATTGCGCCGCTCGCTGTCGAAGTCGAGCGCGTACCACGTCCGGGCGTTCTCTCCGCGCAGGCGCTCCAGGTCCTCCTGGAGGTCGATGAGCTTGTCCGCGTCCTTGTCGATGAGGCCCGTGTAGTTCGCCGGCGTCAGGCCCAGCGCGGAGATGTTCGCGGTGTTGCGAGTCGCCGGGTCCCTGCCATCGACGGTGCCATCCAGCAGATAGCGCGCGATGGACAGCGCGTTGCGTCCGGCTCCGTCGGGCACGCCGGTGGACAGCGGGCCCACCACCAGCTTGTGGGAGGTGGCGCTGAGCTGCCCCGAGCCGCTGGCTCCGTAGTTGCTCCACAGGCTGGTGCTGATGCCGATGGGGCGCTCGTTGCTGGTGGTGTAGTCCGGCAACCCCGTCGAGGGGTTGACCTGGACGTTGGCGGGGTCCGTCGTGAAGGTGCCCCAACCGGTCGTCGAGGTGATGACGCCCTTGGACAGGAAGCGGACGTCGTATTGGGCGGGCGTGGGCGTGTCGAGCGGGTTGCCCCAGATGCTGTAGACGGGAGCGCCCACGCTCAGCGTGCCCGTGTCGAAGTCGAGGTAGCCGTACTTGTCACCGGGGCTGACGCCCGAGGCATTCGGCGGACAGTGGTAGAGCACCAGGTCGGAGCTGTGCCAGGTGCTGTAGAGCATCTTGCAGTTGAAGTCCTCGAAGCGCTTGGCGGTGTTGTTGTCCTGCCCGTAGGTCAGGAAGCTCAGCGTCACGTTGGCCGGTGCGCCGCAGTGGCCAGCGGTGAGCATGAAGTTGGGGCCAATCATCGACGCGGAGCAGATGATGGTGCCACCTCCGGGCTGATACCAGACGGGACTCGCATAGCTGGACTTCGCGATGTCCGGGTCGTCGTACCAACGCCACACGGCCTCGGCCACGCCGCCGGACTGCTCGGCGACAATGGGCTGGGTCCGCGTCCCGAGGCCGCCCCCTGGAGCCTCCCCTGTCTCCCCGCCGCCACAGGCCCACAGCAACAACGCGCTCCCACAACAACCCAGGACGCCACGCAGTCTTTTCATGACGGGAACGCTACCAAGGCTCGGTTGACCCGTGCGGCCTCTGCTTCCCCCTGTTAGAGCAGTTCCCTCGATGGCGACGGGGCCGCCTCGGGCGCGCTTTCGGACGCGCCAGACGTCATGCGCACATCACTGCATGCACTCTGGCTTGCCGCGAGGCGATGAGAGCGGCGTATGGTGGCCGCCCACGAAGTCACTCGGAGGAGGCAGCGGAATGGACGCGCAGGGCCTGCACATCGAGACGCACCCCCGAGAGGGAGACCCGCTGCTGCGCGCCACGCGCCCGGACCCGTGCACGGTGGTGCTCTTCGGAGCGACGGGAGACCTGGCGCAGCGCAAGCTGTTCCCCGCCCTCTTCGAGCTGGCGCGCGCCAACCTCCTGCCGGACCACTTCTCCGTCGTCGCCTTCAGTCGCTCGCAGCTCGACGACGAAGCCTTCCGCAACCACGTCAAGGAGGGGCTGAAGAAGTTCGCGCGCACGCAGCCGCTCGACGAGACGACGTGGCAGAAGTTCGCCCCGCGCCTGGAGGGCATCTCCGGCGGCTATGACGACCCGGCCGCCTTCAAGCGCCTGCGCGAGCGGCTGGAGCAGGTCGCCCAGCGCCAGGGCACCGAGGGCAATCAGCTCTACTACCTGGCCACGCCCGCCTCCACCTTCCCCCAGATTCTGCACAGCCTGGCCGGCGCCGGACTGGTCAAGCGCGAGGAGCACCCCCTCCAGAAGCCCTGGCGGCGGCTGGTCATCGAGAAGCCCTTCGGTCACGACCTGGAGAGCGCGCGCGAGCTGAACCGCGAGCTGGCGGCGGTGCTGGACGAGAAGCAGATCTTCCGCATCGACCACTACCTGGGCAAGGAGACCGTCCAGAACATCCTGGTCTTCCGCTTCGCCAACGCCATCTTCGAGCCGCTGTGGAATCGCAACCACATCGACCACGTGGAAATCACGGCGGCGGAGGCGATTGGCGTGGAGGGCCGCGGCGGCTTCTACGACGAGACGGGCGTCATCCGGGACATGGTGCAGAACCACCTGCTCCAGGTGCTCGCGCTGTGCGCCATGGAGCCGCCGGTGTCCTTCGGCGCGGAGGACATCCGCGACGAGAAGAACAAGGTGTTCCGCGCGCTGCGCCCGGTGGAGGGCAAGGAGGTGGCGCGCTCCGTGGTGGCCGGCCAGTACGAGGGCTATCTCAAGGAGAAGGGCGTGAAGCCCGACTCGCGCACGCCCACGTACGTGGCCATGAAGCTCAGCGTGGACTCGTGGCGCTGGGAGGGCGTGCCCTTCTACCTGCGCGCGGGCAAGGGCCTCAAGAAGCGCATGACGGAGGTGTCCATCCACTTCAAGTCGGTGCCCATCGGCCTGTTCTCCGGCGAGGGCGCCACCTGTCAGCGCCTGCAGCCCAACGTGCTCACGCTGCGCATCCAACCCCAGGAGGGCATCGCCCTCTCCTTCGAGTCCAAGGTCCCCGGCGAGGACGTCAACATCGCGGGCGTCACCATGGACTTCAACTACGAGGAGAGCTTCCAGAAGCCGGTGCCGGAGGCGTACGAGCGGCTGCTCCTGGACTGCATGCGCGGCAACGCCACCCTCTTCGCGCGGCAGGACAGCGTGGAGCAGGCGTGGGCCTATGTGACGCCCATCCTCCAGGCCCTGGAGTCCGGCGAGGGCGGCACCGTGCACCCCTACACGACGGGCACCTCCGGTCCGCAGGCCGCCGCCGCGCTGCTGGCCCGCGACGGGCGACGGTGGACGCAGCTATGACCGCGCTGCCTCCGCGCATCGTCCCGCCGGAGAACCTGGCCCTCGCCGCCGCCGAGTGGATGGCGCGCTCACTCCAGACGTCGCTCGCGATGAACCGGCGGGTGAGCCTGGCCGTGTCGGGGGGAGGCACGCCGGGGCCCGCGTACCGGGAGCTGTCGCGGCTGGTGCTGCCGTGGGAGCGGGTGGACCTGTACTTCGTGGACGAGCGCTTCGTGCCGCCGGACGACGCGGAGAGCAACTACCGCATGGTGGAGGAGACGCTGATTGCTCCGCTGCGGCTGTCGCCTTCGCAAGTGTTCCGCATGGAGGGCGAGCGCGGGGACCGCGAGGTCGCCGCGCGGGAGTACGAAGCGCGCCTGCCGCCGATGCTGAACGTGGTGCTGCTGGGGATGGGAGAAGACGGGCATACGGCCAGCCTCTTCCCCGGCCACCCGGCGCTGGAGGAGAAGAGCCGGCGCGTGCTGTCGCTGGTGGGCCCCAAGCCGCCGCCCTGGCGGATGACGCTCACGATGCCGACGCTGCTCTCATCGAGCGCGGTGCTGATGCTGGTGGCGGGCGCGGGCAAGCGGGAGACGGTGCGGCGGGCGCTCGCGGGCGACCCGGCGCTTCCAGCGGCCCGGGTGACGAATGCGCAGTGGATGTTGGACTCCGCCGCCGCGGGACGGTGAGCGGGCCATCTTCGGAGGAACCATGAGTGCGGCAGCGAGCGCCCAGGCGGGCGCGCAATTCGGCGTGGCGGGAATGGGCGTCATGGGCGCGGCCCTGGCCCTGAACATCGCGGACCACGGCTTCCGGGTGACGGCCTGGGACCGGCATCCGGAGCGCATCGACGAGATGCACAAGAAGTACGGGCATCCGGAGATGAAGGGCACCGCGTCCCTGGAGGAGTTCGTGTCGCGGCTGGAGTGCCCCCGGCGCATCCTGCTGATGATTACGGCGGGCGCGCCGGTGGACCAGATGATGGAGCGGCTGTTCCCGCTCCTGTCGCCGGGCGACGTCATCATGGACGCGGGCAACTCCTGGTTCCAGGACACGCGGCGACGCGAGGAGCTGTGCAAGACCAAGGGCTTCCACTTCCTGGGCATCGGCGTGTCCGGCGGAGAAGAAGGCGCGCGCAACGGCCCGTCCATCATGCCCGGCGGCCCTCCGGAGGCGTACGCGCTGGTGCGGCCGGTGCTGGAGGCCATCGCCGCGCGCACGGATGAGGGCCTGTGTGTCACCCACGTGGGGCCGGATGGCGCGGGCCACTTCGTGAAGATGGTGCACAACGGCATCGAGTACGCGGACATGCAGCTGCTCGCGGAGACGTACGACGTGCTGCGCCGGGGCCTGGGCCTGTCGGCGGAGGGCGTGGCGGACCTCTTCACGCAGTGGAACCAGGGCATCGCCGAGTCCTTCCTCCTGGAGACCAGCATCAAGGTGCTGCGCAAGAAGGACGCCGAGACGGGCAAGCCGCTGGTGGACCTGGTGCTGGACAAGGCCGGGCAGAAGGGCACGGGCAAGTGGACGGTGCAGGTGGCGCTGGACTTGGGCGTGCCGGTGCCCTCCATCGCCGCCGCGCTGGATGCGCGCAACCTGTCCTCGATGAAGGACCAGCGCGTGGCGGCGAGCCACAAGCTGAAGGGCCCCTCGGAGGCGCTGTCCGCCGAGGAGAAGGCGCAGCTGGCCGCGTGGGTCCATGACGCGCTGTACGCGGCGCGCGTGGTGACGTACGCGCAGGGCATGCGGCTCATCCAGGCGGCGTCGCAGGAGTACAAGTGGAACATCTCCCTGGCGGAGATGGCGCGCATCTGGCGAGGCGGCTGCATCATCCGCGCGAAGCTGCTCACCCCGCTGCGCGAGGCCTTCACGCAACAGCCGGAGCTGCCCAACCTGCTCGTCTCGGACGCCTTCGCGCCGGTGCTCGAGAAGCTGTCGCCGTCGTGGCGAAAGCTGGTGGGCACGGCGACGAAGCTGGGCATCCCCGTGCCCGTGTTCAGCTCGTCACTGGCGTACCTGGACAGCTACCGCAGCCCGGAGCTGCCGCAGAACCTCACCCAGGCCCAGCGTGACGCCTTCGGCGCGCACACGTACCAGCGCCGGGACAAGCCCGACGCCGGCTTCGTGCACTCGGACTGGAACAGCTAGCAACGCAGCCGGGCCTGGAAGCCTGGGCGCCGGGGTGACGTCCTCACCCCGGCTTCGGCGGCGTGGCGCGCAGCTCCGCGCGGCGAATCTTGCCGCTCACCGTCTTGGGCAGCTCGGTGACGAACTCCACCTCGCGCGGGTACTTGTACGGCGCCGTCGTCCGCTTCACGTGCTCCTGGAGCTCCTTCGCCAGCTCCTGTGACGGAGTGAAGCCCGGGGCCAGCACCACGTAGGCCTTCACGCGCTGGCCAATCTTGTCGTCCGGCACGCCAATCACCGCCGACTCCGCCACCGCCGAGTGCTCCAGCAGCGCGGACTCCACCTCGAACGGCCCCACCCGGTAGCCGGACGTCTTGATGACGTCGTCCGCGCGGCCCACGAACCAGAAGTAGCCCTCCGCGTCTCGCAGCGCCCTGTCCCCGGTGACGTACCAGTCGCCCCGACGGCAGGCCGCGTTGGCCGCGTCGTCCCCCAGGTACTCCTGGAACAGCCCCACCGGCCGCTCCGGCGCCACGCGCACCGCGATGTCACCCTCCTGCCCGTCCGGCACCTCCTGTCCCGTGTCGTCGATGACGCCCACGGTGAAGCCCGGGGACGGCTTGCCCATGGAGCCCACGCGCGGCTCCACCGAGGGGAACATGCCCACCACCACCACCGTCTCCGTCTGCCCGTAGCCCTCGCGGATGTGCAGCCCCGTGGCCGCCTTCCACGAGTCGATGACCTCCGGATTCAGCGGCTCGCCCGCGCTCACCGTGTGGCGCAGCGCTGACAGGTCAACGCCCTTGAGGTCCTGGAGCACCAACGCGCGCCACGCGGTGGGCGGCGCGCAGAAGGTGGTGACGCGCTGGGACTCCAGCATCTTCAGAATCTTCCCCGCGTCGAAGCGGCCCCGGAAGTCATAGACGACGTTGCACGCGCCCTGACTCCACGGCCCGAACAGCTTGCCCCAGGCGCACTTGGCCCAGCCCGTGTCACTCAACGTCAGGTGCCGGTCCTCCGGCGTCAAATCCAGCCAGTACCGGCCGGTAATCACGTGGCCCAGGCCGTAGCTGGCGTGCGTGTGCAGCACCAGCTTCGGCATGCCGGTGGTGCCGGACGTGAAGTAGATGAGCAGCGGGTCCTCCGCCCGCGTGGGAGTGAAGACCTGGCCATGCGCGCCGGTGCCCATGGTGCCCGCCTCGTAGGAGACCCACGGCGCGGGCGCGCCCTTGCCCACCGCGACCCAGGTCTCCACGCGGCCGGTGCCCGCGAGTCCCTCGAAGCGCTCCAGACAGCTCATGTCCGCGATGACCGCGTTGGCGTCCGCGGCCACCAGCCGGTAGCGGATGTCCTTGACGGTGAGCATGGGCGTGCCGGGCATGAAGACGATGCCCACGCGGATGCAGCCCAGCACCAGGAACCACCACTCCGGTATCCGGGGCATCATGATGAAGACGCGGTCGCCCTTCTTCAGCCCCAGGCCCGCGAGGAACTGCGCGGCGTGGATGGACCGCTGCCGCACGCCCTGCCACGTGAAGCGCTGCTCTCGGCCGGACTCGTCGGACCACAAGAGCGCCAGCGACTCCGGGCGCTCGGCGGCGTGCCGGTCCACCACGTCGGAGGAGAAGTTGAAGTGCTCGGGCCGCTCCCACCGGAAGTCCCGGTGGGTGGCCGCGTAGTCGCTCATGTTGCGAGGCGCGGACGGAGGCATGCGGGCGAGCCTGCCACGCACCAGAGGCCCCCGTGCTCGCGCCGCGCCGCGTTCGCACGGTGGACAACAGCGCGACGCCCCAGAACGAAGAAGGGGCCGGCCCCGGAAGGACCGACCCCTCGACAGCTCAGCAAACGGCGCGTCCGCTCAGTTCAGCTCCATGCACGGGACGATGTTGCCCAGCCCGTTGCACGTCAGCATCGCGTCCATCAGCTGCTTCTCCGCCAGCGCCGTGTGGCCCGCGGCCAGCTCGCGGCGGATGCCCTCGCGCTCGGCCAGCAGGTGCAGCCACGGGTCCGGCGTGCCCTCGGCGAAGCCCTTCAGCGCGGTCAGCGCCGTGGCGTCCACCACCGCGCTCCCCGTCTGCACCAGCGCCCCGAAGTAGATGTCCCGCTCCCCCGAGCGACGCAGCGACTCCAACAGCGCCGTGGCGTCCTTCTTCGTCTCGCGCTCCCTCAAGAGCCCCGCATACCCCTGCGCCAGCGGCGCCCTCGCGGCGAAGTCCCGCGTCGCCACCTGCCGCACGTAGTCCTGCAGCACCGAGCCCCCACCCAGCGTGTCCAGCTCCCGAGCCAGCGGCAGCAGCGCCTCCACGCCCTCCTTCGTCGTCACGGTGCGGACCGCCTCGTACAGCGCCGCGCGCGCCACCACCGGCCGCTGCGCGAGCTGCTTGGCGTCCCAGGGCGCGTCCCCCGTCAGCGTCAGCCACGCATCCGAGACTTGCCGCCGCCACCGCACCCGCTCCTCCGCCAGCTGCGTGCGCAGCTCCGCGGCCATCCGCCGCGCCTCCGCGCTCCAGCCCTCCTCACCCAGCGAGGCCACCGTGTCGAACGACGCCGCGGCCCTGTCCAACAAGTCCCGCTCGCGCAGCACCAGCGCGCGGTTCCACAGCGCCTGCGCGTGGTTCGGGTTCTGCCGCAGCGCGCTCGTCAGCAGGCCCAGCGCTTCCTCGTACCGCTGCCGGCTCAGCGCCACCACCGCCTGGTCATTCGCCTTGTCCGCGGACTCCGGCTCCCGGCCGAGGAACGCCTCCGCCTGCTGCCAGTCTCCGCGCAGCGCATACGCCGCGGCGATGCCCCGGAAGTCGTGCCGCTCCTCCAGCTCCGCCAGCGGACGCAGCGGCAACATCTCTGTCGCCTGGCTGGTGCCGCGCATCGGGCTGTAGGGCAGGAAGCGGTCCGCCTTCGGGTGGCTCAACCGCGCCTCGAAGGTGCGGGAGTCCGCGCTCGCCAGCCATACCTCGCCCGGAATCTCCGGCGGGGCCTGAAAGCGGAACACCCCCACCGCCGCCAGGCCCGCCGCCAGCGCCAGCGGCACCGCCGCGCGGTAGACCTGATGGAGCCTGGCCCGCAGCGGCACCACCTTCGCGGACACCGGCGCCACCACGTCCGTTGTCTCGGCCACCGGCGCGGCGCCACCCAGCGCCCGCGCGGCCAGCAGCTCCAGTTGCAGCAAATCCCTCAGCCCCGACTCACACTCCGCGCACCGCGTCAGGTGCTGGCGAAAGGCCTCCGCCTCCGTGGCGGAAAGCTCTCCGTCCACGAAGAGGTGCAGTCGGTTGTTGGTGCATGGCGTCGTCATGAGCTCGTTGCCCCCCGCTCCCGGGCCACCGCTACCTGTGGCAGCAGCAAGTCCTTCAGGTCCCTGCGAGCCAGGGTGAGCCAACTGCCCACCGTGCCCACGGGAACGTTGAAATGCTCGGCGATGGCGTTGTAGCGCTTGCCCTCGGCGTGCAGCCGGTAGGCGTCGCGCAGGTGCGGCTTCAGCCGCTCCACCGCTTTCTGGAACTCCTCGGTGCTGACCAGCTCCCAGTTCTCCTGGGCCTCCCCCTGCGCCACCCCCTCCTGCACCAGGGCAAGGTGTGGCATCCCCCGCGACTCCGTACGCTGCCTGCGGCAATAATCCAGGAAGCGGTTGGTCATCGTCGTGCACAACCACGCCGCCGCCGCCGCGTCCGTCCGGTCCTTCAACGCCTCGAATTCGTTCATCCCCCGCTCGAAGGTCTCCTGGACCAGGTCCTCCGCCTCCAGGCTCGAGCGGGCGGACAACCGGCGCGCCAGACCCAGAAGACTGGGCCGGTGCTGTCGGATGAACGCCTCGTAGCGCCTCCGCTCCCGGTTGAAGAGATTTGCCATGTTGTCCTACATGCTCGCGCGGCAGGTTTCCCAGTCAAAGACGCGAAGGCGCCCGTTCCTTGAGAAAAAAGTGCAAGGACACAGACAAGCAAATGCCCGGAGGGGGGTCATTCCCGTCCGGGCATGGATCTCCAGGGGTGGGGTGCGGGCCCCGCCGCTGGTGAGGGAGGCGGCCTAGCGGGGCTCCGGAGCGGAGGCCAGGGCGGGGGTGGACGGCATCGGCAGAGGCTTGCGCTCGCGCTGCACCCCCACCTCGGTGGCGCAGTCCACGTAGTTGTTCTTCACGTGGGCATCCGCGGCACTCGACTCGACGACCTTCGCACTCGGGGACTGCTTGGAACCAGGCGTCATGCGCTCGCTCCTCGTGCTGGGATACAGGCAGCACGTACAAGTTGCTGGTGGATGAAACTTTGAAGCTGTCGCCGTCCTTAACATGCTCCGCTGCGATTCCGTGAGAGGGCGGGGGGTGGTTTGAGTCATGAAATCCAAGGATTTCTAAATGAGCGCGGATACGTCCCGGTTGGCTTTGGAGTGGCAGGTCTGGCTGGTGGAGAACCTCGCGCTGGGAGTGACGCGGGAGGAGGCGTGTCGCGCGTTGGTGGGCGTGGGCGTGAGTGAAGACGTGGCCAGGGAAGAGGTGGCGCGCGTGGAGGCGCACCCGTTCTTCCAGGCGTGTCAGCGGTTGGGGCGGCGCTACGGCTGGCTGGAGTCCGTGATGGATGTCTACGGCACGCTGCACCGGCAGTCGGGCGGGCATGCGGCGCTGGAGCGGCGGGAGGGGCTGAGCGCGGACGAGTTCTTCACGCGCTACTACTTCGGGCATCGGCCGGTGGTGCTGACGGGGCAGATGAAGGACTGGCCCGCGCTGGAGCGCTGGACGCTGCCGTACCTGGCCGAGCGCGTGGGCGACGCGGAGGTGGAGGTGATGACGCGCCGGGAGTCCAACCCGGACCACGCGCCCGAGCCGGAGAAGCACCGCGAGACGATGCGCTTCGCCGACTACGTGCACCGCGTGGCGACGGGCGGCACGACGAACGACTACTACATGGTGCCGCGCAACGAGAACTGGCAGCGCGACGGCTTCAAGCCCCTGCGCGACGACGTGCGCGCGCCCCCGGGCATCATCGACGCAGAGCTCCGGCCGGACATGATGACGCTGCTGCTCGGCCCCGCGGGCACCGTCACCCCGCTGCACCACGACAACATGAACGTGATGCTGGCGCAGGTGATGGGGCGCAAGCACATCAAGCTCATCCCCTCCTTCCAGCGGCACCTGATGTACCCGCGCTACGGGACGTTCAGCCACGTGGACGCGGCGCGGCCGGACACCGAGCGCTTCCCGCTGTACTCGGAGGCGCACGTGGTGGAGGCGGTGCTGGAGCCCGGGGAGCTGGTGTTCATCCCCGTGGGCTGGTGGCACTGGGTGCACGCGCTCGACGTGAGCGCGTCCGTCACGTTCCATCACTTCCTCGTGCCCCAGGGGAACACGTACCTGCCCACGCCCCTCTGAGGGCGCGCGGGCTCAGTCGGACGTCTCCACCAGCAGCACGTGGTGCGTCCAGCCGTTGCGGGCGTCGCGCGCGAGCCACTGCTGGCGCTCGTCGCGCAGGGCCACCGCGGGCGCGGTGCCTCCGCGGATGCGCTGGCGCACGCCGTCGAAGAAGCGGCCCGCCGCGTCGGGGATGTCCACGGTGGAGGCGAGCACCGCGCGCGCGCCCGCCTCGATGAAGGCGGCAGGCAGGCTGAAGGGCTCGTGGGTGGTGGTGGAGGCCAGCCGGCCCGCGCTGCACGCCGCGAGGAAGACGAGCGGCGAGGCCGCCAGCTTCTGCTTCCGGACGATGTCCGCTGTCAGCGCATAGCGGCCGTTGCCCTCGGGCGACAGCACCACCAGCGAGGCGTCGGAGAGGACCGGGTCGCTGATGCCGTGCGCGTGAATCTCGATTTCCGTCGCGTCCGACATGCGGGAGAGCACGCGCGAGGGCGTGGCCTCCGAGCCCGACAGCAGCTCCAGCTCCGCGGGCTCCGACCCGGTCGGCGGCGTCCACGTGGGCAGCCGGGGCAGTTGCAGGAGCGCGGGCGCCTCCACGCTGGAGACCACCAGTCGTCGGGACGTGGGCGCCCCACCGGGAGGCGGCAGCGTACGTCCCATGCGGAAGCTCCAGGGCTGCTCCGCGGGCAGCAGGTCCGTGCGTCCGAAGATGGGCGCCCAGGCCAGCACGTCCACCTGGGGGCAGCCTCGCAGCGCCTGCCGCAGGCGCTCGGGGACGAGCTGCGCGCTGGTGCTCGCGGCGAAGGGCGCCTTGCGGTCTCCCTGGTAGTCGCCCACCAGCTCACCGCCCGGGCCCCGCGCGACGGCCACGGAGCGCTCGTTGTGCACGGCGGCGGCCAGCGCGCACGTCGCGGGCACCTGCGTGCCGAGCTGCTGGGCCATCAACTCCAGCACGCGCGCGTAGTCGCCGGTGCGCCCCGCGTCGGTGACGAGCGAGGAGTAGCTCAGCGTCCAGGACTCGCGCGCCAGCACGTCGGTGGCCGGCAGCTTCCGCGCGTCCTCGATGGCGCGCGTGAGCAACTCCACGCCCCGCTCGTGCTCCCGGTCCAGCGCGAAGCGGCCCTCGATGTAGCGCGCGTACACCGCGTCGCCGGGCATCGGGTTGTTGACCCGCGCGACGTCGAACACATGGCGCAGCCGCTCCGCGTCCTTCGGGTCCGGACGCGCGCGCGCCATCTCCGCGAACGTCGCTCCGAACATCAGGTCCAGCGGCGCCTGGGGGCACGCGGCGGCGGCGGCCAGCGAGTCACGCGCGGCCTCCGGACGCAGCGACAGGTAGTACGTGTGGGCCCGATTGATGTGCGGCCAGTAGCAGGTGTCGATGCGACCGCCGCGCGCGGACCACTCCTCCACGTAGGCGATGGCGCTGGAGAAGTCGCCGCGGTCTCTCGCGATGTGGTTGAGGTTCTCCAGCGCCGTCAGCTCCAAGTCCCACTCCTGGAGCTGGCGCGCCCAGGACCAGGCGGTGCGCGTGTGCTGCTCGGCCTCCGTCAGCCGCCGCAGGTCCGCGTAGAGGATGCCCAGGCGGATCTCCAGCTCCACGCAGCGCGTGGAGAAGGCGCCCTCGCGGCAGCGCTGGAGCGCGTTGAACAGGCGCTGCTCGGCCTTCCACCACTCGCCGTCCGCCGTCTCCTTGCGCGCAAGCTCCCGCTCCAGGAAGAGGTTGAACCAGGAGTCCTGCTCACGCTGGGCGCGAGACACCAGGTCCGGCAGGTAGCGCAGCGCGGCCTTGTTGTGCAGCGCCAGCCCCACGAAGAGGTCGTCCTCCCCCGAGGCGCGCACCGACTCCACCAACGACTCCGGCGCGCTGACGCGCTTGCGCACCAGCTCCGCGTAGCCCTTCGCCAGCTCCCCCCGGCGGGCGAAGTCGCGGGAAGCGACGCGCGTCACGTAGTCCCCGAGCGAGGTGCCCCCCTGGATGCGGTCCAGCTCCCGCGCCAGCGGTATCAGCGCCAGCACGCGCTCCTTGGAGGGCGCCGCGCGGACCACGTCATAGAAGTGCTGTCGCACGACGCCCGGGCTCTGACGCGCCTCGTGGAGGGGCAGCGGCGCCTGTGCATCGTCCATCAGCGCCAGCGTCGCGTCGCGCGCGCCGCGCCACCTGCGGGCCCGCTCCTGCGTCTCCTCGCGCAGCGTCAGCGCGTGCGCCTTCGCCTCGCGGCTCCACCCCTGCTCTCCGAGCGCGGCCACCTTCTCGAAGGTCTCCGCCGCCTTCATGGTGAGGCCCATGTCGCGGAGCACCAGCGCGCGGTTCCACAGCGCCTGCGGATGCTGGGGCCTGGACGCCAGCACGCCGTCCAAGAGGCGCAGCGCCTGCTCGTGGGCTCCCTTCGCCAGGTGCACGGCGGCCAGGTCACTGTCGCGGTCCGGGGACGCGGTCATCCGCTCCAGGAAGGAGCCGGATTGGTTCCACTCGCCCTGCAAGCCGTACGCGGCGGCGATGCCCGCCCAGTCGCCGTCCTCCTCCAGCCGGGCCAGCTCTTTCAACGGGATGGGCTCGGGAGGGATGAGACAGCCACCGGCGGAGACGCGCGGGCGATAGCGGTCGGCCTCCGGATAGGTGAGTCGGGCCTCGATGCGCGCGGATGCTCGGCGCTCGGCCCAGAATCGCGTCTCCACCCCGTTCCCCCCGGACGGTGTGCGCGCGAGCAGGAAGGTGACAACGAGCACGGGCGCGGCCAACGCCAGGACCAGGGCCTTGTCGTAAGTCGACTTCAACATGCTGCCCCCTCGGGCGGCCTCCCCCAAGCAGCCGCCCACGCGTTGGGTTCTACACCAACCCTCCTGCTGCCGCCGACTTTCGACGGAAATGAGACACCCGCACCCACGAGGACGACGTTCGGGAGTCCACGTCCGTCTCGTACGAACGGACATCCGGCCGAATCCTCGCGTGCGTGATGACGCAGGTCTGGATTTCCGGTGCAACGGCAGACGTGCGGGACAACGACACCTCCTCAGGCCGAGCAGCAGACGAGCACGACGCGACGCGAGGTGGCCCGAGCACCCACCCACGACGCGGCGCTCCATCCCCCGGAAATCACTGTCGCGGATGACAATTGGCGAGCGAGGACGAAGGCGCCGTGTCGCTTCGTGCCACTCCGAGCAAGCAGACGAGGCCTCGAAGTCCTGGGGGTTGGCAGCCAGTCACGAGCGGGAAGTAGCACGCCCGGCCGGGTGTCCCCATGCGCCAACCCGGAATGAAAGGACCTCGTTTGACCGCATTCCTTCGACTCGCCGCCCTGATGTTTGTGGTTCCCTCACTCGCTTCCGCTGAAGTGGTGTGGAAGGGCGACTTCGAGACCGGAAACATTTCGCAGTGGACGCGCTCGCAGAGCGTCTCCAACAGCCGCCTCCAGGTGGTGACGGACATGGTGCGCGAAGGCCGCTATGCCCTGAAGGCCACCGTTCGCCAGGGCGATGACCCCATCGGCGCGAGCGGCCACCGCAACGAGCTGCTCTACATCAGCGAGGAGAAGACGGGCTCCACGTACTTCTACAAGTGGAGCACGCTGTTCCCGCAGAACTACCCGCTGTCGGACGGGTGGCAGGTGTTCGCGCAGTGGCACCAGGAGGGCTGCTGTGGCTCGCCGCCACTGGAGTTCTTCGTGAAGGGAGACCGGATGTTCCTGCGCGTGGGCGGCTCCGAGGCCCCCATCGCCTGGGAAGGCCCCCTGTCCCGGGGCGCGTGGCACGACTTCGTGCTCCAGGTGAAGTGGTCGTCCAACGCGAAGGTCGGCTTCGTTCAGCTCTGGCACAACGGGAAGGTGGCGCTGCCGAAGAAGATGGGCGCCACGCAGTTCGGCAGCGAGATGAACTACCTGAAGCTCGGCCTGTACCGCGAGGACAGCATCAAGCCCGAGGCGAGCGTGTACCACGACGGCTTCACCATGAGCACCGCA
Organism: Corallococcus terminator; assembly: GCF_049194865.1. Classification (GTDB taxonomy): domain Bacteria; phylum Myxococcota; class Myxococcia; order Myxococcales; family Myxococcaceae; genus Myxococcus; species Myxococcus terminator_A. Next base: position 41,676 of record NZ_JBLZWL010000109.1, read on the forward strand.
CTCGAGGATGTGATGCCGCCCGCGCCGGTGCCCGAGCCCGTCCCCGAGCCGACTCCCACGCCCACCCCGACGCCGGACCCCACGCCGACTCCGACTCCGACTCCGGAGCCCACCCCTACCCCGACTCCCACGCCGCCGGTCATCTCCGTCCCCACGCTGCCCGGCACCGGCGCGCCGAACGTCGGCGTGGTCAACAATGACAATGGCACCAACAACCCGATGGACGAGAGTGGCCCGCAGGGCTGTGGTGCTTCGGCCACGGGCGGGGCGCCGTTCGTCGCCGCCACCGCGCTGCTGGCCATGGCCGGGCTCTTGAGCCGTCGTCGCAAGCCCGTGGAAGTCCGCGCCCGTCGTCAGCGCTGAGACGAACCGGCGGACTCTCTTCCGCCTCCTGGAAAACGAAAGCGGGTCCGTTCCTCGAGAGCGGACCCGCTTCTTGTTTTCAGCGCGTGTTCGGCGCGAGCCGCCGGGGCCTCAGTGAGCGCCTTCCACCTTCACGCCGGGATTGGCGCGCTGGAGGAGGAACACCAGCACCAGTGAGCACGCGAAGATGGCGGTGAGCACGGTGAAGTTGGCGTTGAAGGCCCGCACCAGCGCCTGCATGTTGATGCGCTGGCTGAACAGGCCGTAGGCGGCGGACAGCGGGTCCGTCACCCGAGCGCCCACCGCGGCCTTGAGGGCGGCGAGCTGCTCCTGCGTCACCTGGCTGTACGGGTCCACGTGCGACGTGAGCGCCGTGGTGTTCACCTTCGTCAGCCGGTTGAGCGCGCTGCTCATCCACGCGGTGCCGATGGAGCCACCCAGCTCGCGCGTCAGGTTGAAGAGCCCCGCCGCGTTGCCGCGCTGGTCCGGCCGCAGGTTGCTGAGCGCCATCACCGACAGGGGCACGAAGATGAAGCCCATGGAGCAGGCGCGGATGAACACCGGGGTAATCAGCGCCGCCTCGTCCGCCGTGCTGCTCAAGTGGCCGTTGGTCCACAGCGACAGGCACATGCCGACGATGCCCAGGCCCACCAGCCAGCGCCCATCCAGCTTGCCGCCGAACTTGCCGATGAGCGGCATCAACAGCACCTGGATAAAGCTGCCCTTGAGGAACACCAGGCCGATGTCGAGCGCCGAGTAGTGCATCACCGTGCCGCAGAAGAGGCTGAAGAGGAACGAGCCTCCGAACAGCGCGGTCCCCACGAGGAAGTTCACCCCCGTGGCCGCCGCATAGGAGCGGTTGGCGAACACCCGCAAGTCCACCACCGGCTCGGGGGTCTCCAGCTGGTGGACGACGAAGGTGATGAGCGCCACGCCCGCCACCACGGCGAGCACGGTGATTTTCACGCTGTCGAACCAGTCCTCGCGCGTGCCCTCCTCCAGCACGAACTGGAGCGCCGCCATGCCCACCGCGAGCAGGGCGATTCCCCAGCGGTCCACGCGGGCCGTGGAGGGCACGAAGTCCTCTTGCCCGATGTGGCGCCACGCCATGTACGCGGCGAACAGGCCCACCGGCAGGTTGATGAGGAATATCCAATGCCAGCTCGCCACCTCGATGAGCAGGCCGCCCACGGTGGGCCCCAGGAGCGGCCCCGTCACCGCGCCCAGGCCGAAGAGCGCGCCGGCCATGCCGTGCTCCTTCTGCGGATAGCGCGCGAAGAGGATGGCCTGCGACGTGGGGATGATGGCGCCGCCCCCCATGCCCTGGAGGATGCGGAAGACCACCAGCGAAGGCAGGTTCCACGCGAGGCCACACAGCACGCTGGCCGCGGTGAAGATGAGGATGGACGCGGTGAAGTAGCGCCGGAAGCCGAAGCGCCGCTGGAGCCAGCCCGTCATCGGGATGACCACCACGTTCGCCATCATGTAGCCGGTGGACACCCAGGCAATCTGGTCCAACGGCGTGCCGAAGCTCGCGCGGATATCGCTGAGCGCGACGTTGACGATGGAGATGTCCAGCACGGACATCAGCGCCGCGGCCATGGCGGCGATGGTGATACCGGCCTTGGAGCCGGTGATGACGTCGCCCTTCACGACTAGTTGCTCCTCGTGTCGACGGTGACGACGGCGCTCATGCCCGGCTTGAGCGCGACCTTCGACTCACCGTCGAAGCGGATGAGCACGGGGATGCGCTGCACCACCTTCACGAAGTTGCCGGACGCGTTGTCCGGAGGCAGCAGTGCGAAGCGCGCGCCGCTGGCGCCGGCCAGGCTGTCCACGTGGCCCTTGAAGGCGTGGCCGCCAAACGCATCCACCTCCACCTCCACCGGCTGACCCGCCTTCATCTCGCCGACCTGGTCCTCCTTGAAGTTGGCCACCACCCACACGTCGTCCTGCGGCACCACCGCCATCAGCGGACGCTCCGGGCCCACCATCTGCCCCACCTCCACCGTGCGGCGGCTCACCACGCCGTCCACCGGCGCGCGCACGTGCGTATAGGAGACGGCCAGCTCCGCCAGGTGCAGCGCCGCCTGGGCCTGCTTGAGCTTCGCGTCGGACAGCTTCACCGCCGCCTGCGCCGCCTGCACCTGCACCGGCCCCGTCTCCGCGGCGGCGAGCTTCCCCTGCGCCGTCTCCAGTCCACCGGAGGAGCCCTGCACCCCCGCCTGCGTGGAAATCAATCGCGCGCGCGACACGTCCAGCAACGCCTTCGCCTGGTCATACGCGGACTGCCGCGCGTCCAGGTCCGCCTGCGTCACCGCGCCCTCCGACTTCAGCGCCTTCACGCGCGTCATGTCCGCGTCCGCCAGCTTGAAGCGGGCCTCGGCCGCCGCCACGTCCGCGTGCGCCTGGTCCTGCGCGGCCCTGGACGAGCTGATGCCGCTGCTCGCCTGCACCACCCCACCGCGCGCTTGCCGCAGGTTCGCGCCGGCGTTGGCCTCGGTGAGCGAGAGCTGCGACTGCGCGTTGGACGCCTGCGCCTCCGCGCTCGACACGTCCGCGCGAGCGACCTCCAGCTTCGCGTCCAGGTCCGTGGAGTCGAGCTCCACGAGCACGTCGCCGGCCTTCACCGCCTGGTTGTCGCTCACCAGCACCTTGGCCACCATGCCGGACACGCGAGGCGACACGTTGGCGATGCGGCCCTCCACCTGCGCGTCATCCGTGGACTCGTGGCCACGCGTCAGCACCCAGCGGGCGCCGCCTCCCACCAGCGCCAGCGCGACGAGGGCGGGCAACACCTTCTTCGCTCGCGAGCGCGGCGCGGCGGGCTCCTTCGCGACGGAGGGGAGGTTCTTCGGAACATCGGGGTCCTGCGCATCCAAGGAAGGGGAAGCAGTGCTCATGGTGGTTCTCAAAGGTTCAGCGAGTCGATAATTTGGTGGCTAACCATCTGGCTGCGGCGGGTCATCCGCCGGATTTGGCAGAGGGGAATCAAGGGGTCAGGGGGTGGCTCAGGGCTCCCGGAAGGCCGGGATGCCGGTGGAGACCTTGGCCAGCAGCTCGCGCAGGGTGGCGCGCTCCTGCTCGCTCAACGGCGACATGAGCGCGGCCACGCGACGGTAGTGCTCGGGGAGCATCCCTTCGAGCAGTTGCCGGGCCTTCGGCGTGAGGTGCACGGTGTACATGCGGCGGTCTTCCGGGTGGTCCTCCCGGGAGATGAGGCCGTCCTTCTCCAGCGTGTCGAGCAGGCCCGTCATGGTGGCGCGGCTCACACATGAGCTCTCCGCCAGCTCCGCCGGAATGAGCCCTCGGCCGTCCTCCGTCTCGCTGGTGGAGAACAGCCGGACGAGCACGGTGAAGCGCCCCTTCGACAGCCCATGCCGCGCCAGGCTGGCGTCGTAGGCGTCGGACAAGTCGTTCGACAGGCGCAGCAGGGTGATGCACGTCTCCAGCCCGCTCGAGTCGAGCTGCGGGAAGCGTTTCGCCAGTCGCTGCAACCGCTCGAAGCGGGTGATGGGAGGACTCACGCTCATCTCGATGCCCGGCGAAAGAATGTCGCCCGCAAGTCGTAAGGCCCCTAACTAGTGCGCGCAACAAAAATCCGCGAGGGGGGCTCCAGAAAGAGACAGGCAGGGCTGCTCGCCTGCCCTGGAATGAAGCCAGGCCCCCGAAGGGGCACGTGCACCGTTATGAAGGGGGCGTGCTCGACGTGAAGGACCCCACCGTCCAGGAGGCGCTGCGCCGTGCCTCCGAGGAGGCCGGGCTGCCGGACTACCTGCGCAGCTGCGTGTACGGCCTGCTCAGGGACCCGGAGGGGGACTGGTCTCCGTGCTGTGGTGGAGGCTGCCAGCCGTGCTCGGCCACGCTGGCGGACGTGGCGGTGCGGACGCTGGAGTTGTTGGGCACGCCCCGGCGCTCGCCCGTGCCCACGTGAGCGCGAGGCCCTGCGGCTGACGTAGGCTCGGGGCTTCATGAATCCCCTCGTCCATGCGGAGTTCTCGTGGCTGGCGGCGCAAGGACTGCGCGAGCGCAGGGACCGCATCCTCGTCACCTGCGCGGGGCTGGCGCCGGACCTGGACGGGCTCACGCTGCTCGGGGGCGAGGAGCTGTACGTGCGCTATCACCACGTGCTGTTCCATGGCTTCGTGGGCGCGCTCGTCACCGCCGCGGCGTGCATGGCGCTGGGGCGACAGCGGCTGCGCGTGGGGCTGCTCGCGCTGGGGACCTTCCACCTGCACCTGCTCTGCGACCTCGCGGGCAGCGGGCCCGGGTGGCCCATCTACTATTACTGGCCCATCAGCTTCCGGGAGTGGTTCTGGCAGGGGCAGTGGAACCTGTCCTCGTGGCAGAACGCCGTCATCGGACTCTTCACCACGCTGGCGTGCTTCGCGTGCGCGCTTCGCTGGCGAAGGACGTTCGTGGAGCTGCTGTCCCCGCGCTGGGACGCGGAGGTGACGAAGACCTTGCGGCGACGCTTCCTCGGAGAGCGCGAGCCGTCGGCACCGGAGAGCGTGGAGCGCTGAAGTCCGGACCTCACGGCTGACGGCAGTCGCGCCGCAGGGTCTCCACCTGGTCCTGGGGCATGGCTCGCACGGTGGCGGGCGCGAGTTCCTTGAAGCGCTCGCACTTCTCCTTCGAGTCGGACTCCTGCTCCAGATGCTGGGTGGCCACCTGCGCGGCCTGCGTCGGCTCGCCCTTGTCTTGATAGAGGCGCTCCAGCATCACGTGCGCCCCCTCCACCTTCGGGTTCTCTTCTATCTGTCGCTTCGCGGCGACAATGGCCTCGTCGACCCGACCCTGGCGCTCCAGCTCCGTGGCCTGCTGGAGTGACGCCGTCTCCGTGCAGTACGGGAGCAGCGCTTTCACCTTCTTCGACAGCTCCGTCTTCTGCTCGTACAGCTTCGGGTCCGCGGCCCGCCAGACCTCGCAGCGCGTGGCGCGACGCTCGCCCTGCATGAGCGTCGACACGCGCTCGGTGACCTGGGTCGCGTCCTTGGGGCGCCCCACGTCCTCCAGCCGCTTCGCGAAGTCCAGGTGCGCCAGCGCGTCGCTCGAGTCGCGATAGGGGCTCACCTCCAGGTGCTTCTGGTAGCTGCGCACCGCCGCGTCCACCTCTCCCACCGCCAGCTCCGTGCGCGCCAGCTCCCGGTTCGCCTGCGGATGGGCGGGGTTCAGCTCCACCGTGCGCCGCAGCAGCGGCAGTCGCCCCGCTTCGTCCTTCTGTCGCAGGCTCAGCTCCCAGTACGGCCTCGCGTCCTTCGACCCCAGCTCCACCTGTCGCCGGTAGATGTCCAACGCGCGCTGCCGCAAGTCCCCTTGGGAGCGCGCCTGCGGTGACTCGCGAAACGACGTGTTCCAGTACGCCTGCGCCAGCGCGAGCTGCACGTCCTGCTGGTCCGGGTTCTCCGCCGCCGCCTCCTGGAGCAGGCCGATGGCCTTCGCGCAGCCCGCCTTGTCGAAGCCGTCCGAGGGACAGTTTCGCTGCGCCAGTCGGATGCCCTCCTTCGCCGTGGGCGACAGCGTGGCGGGTGTCGCCACGGAGGGCTTGGCCGCCGCGGAGGGCGGCGGGGATGGTGGAGTCTGGGCCAGCACGGGCGAGAGCAACCCCCACCCCGCGACGAGTAGAACCTTCGCGCTCATCTGTCCTCCTGGCTCAACGCTGGATGTGGACGTGGTCCGCCGCCGGGTCATTGCAGTCGAGGAACGTCACCGGCCCGTTCTCCGTGAAGCTGTCTTCCTCACCCACCACCCGGATGCCCGCCAGCTCCACCAGGCACATGAGCTGCCGCGCATCCCTGCCCGGAATCACCATGGAGCGCGGGTCGATGTCGAGCGCGCGCCCCCGGGTGTGCCGACTGTTGATGGAGCCCGAGCCGATGAACCGGTTGCGCTGCGGGTTGCGGAACGCGCTGGTGATGAAGGGCTCGATGCTGATGGTCGTGGCGCGGTTGTTCGCGCTCGTGTCGGCCCGCCGATTCGGTCCAGCGAGGATGGAGCCCGCGCACAGGCCGCCCACGCGGAGCCCCGAGCACACGTCATCTCCGCTGGGAGTCGTGTCCCCCAGGGGTCCGAGCATCAGCACCGAGGGCCCGGGCGACACCACCACCGTCGCGGAGCTCCTCGTCACCGTCCCCACCGGCACCACCTGCACGTCATCCTTGAGGAGCTTGTTCAGCTCGGCGTCCACGTCCTGGAGCAGCTTGTCCAGGTCGCCCGGCGTCTCCTCGGCGATGAGCGTGTAGTTGCCCCGGTTGAGCGTCGTGTTCCCCGGCACGCGGACGTTGGCCAGCGTCGGCTGGAAGTCCGTGTCGTAATCCACGTACTCCTGTCTCAGCGTGTCCGTCTCGTCCTGGCGCAGGAACGACGACGGAGGCAGCTTCACCTCCAGCTTCCCGCCATCGTCCAGGTCGAGCGTGCCCACCACCTCGTACTCGAGCGGAGGATTGGGGTCTCGACTGCCGGCCACCGACTGCGAGGACTTGCCACGGAACGTCAGCTCCGCGCCCGTCGCCGTGGCGGGCTCCGGGGGGCCGGTGCGCGTGCCCACCGGCGCCACCGTCCACTTGATGCGGTCCACCAGCCCCGCCTCGCCTCCCGTGACGCGTGCGCGGACCACCAGCTCCTCGCTCGTCACGAACGACGTGCGCGTCGGCGTGCCCTCGCGGCGCGTGAAGGCCTCCATGATGGCCAGCGACACCGGCTCGCTACCGCTCGGCGTCTTGACCTCCACCAGGGGCGGAGGCTCTCCACTGCCTCCCGTGCCCGTCGGTTCCGTCTCGCCCTCGCACTTGCAGCTCGCGACGAGCGCCAGCAGCGCGGGCCACCACCATCGTGCATTCCTTTTCACGAGCGCATCCCCCCGCCACCCCAGAACCCGGGACAGCCGTGCAGCGGTCCGCGCACTTTCATCCGCGCCGCGCCGCGCGCCAGGGGTCCGCGCATCCGGCCTGTCACGGACCCGACGCGCTGGCGCTCAACCCCTCACTGCTCGACGGTGCGCCCGCCTCACGGGGCAACCCGGCCCACCGGCTCACACGGCCCTGGAAGGCAGGCCCCGCGTGGAGTGCGCGACAGCACACGTGCGTGCGGGCTTGTGTCCACCATCGTTCAGGGCCGTGCACCCGGTTCCGCCGACGGACATTGCCTCGTGGCCTCGCGCGCGCCTAGCTTGAAGGGGTTTCCCTCGAAGGGGGCTCCATGTCTGCGTACCGTGACGTGCTCGCCAGGATTCCCGAACCTGACGCCGAGGCAGGCAGACAGTGCCAGGGCCTGCTGGACATGAAGACGAAGCCGCAGGGCAGCCTGGGACGCCTGGAGGAGCTGGCGTGTCAGTGGGCCGCGCTGCGTGGCGAGCCCGCGCCGGCGATGCCTCGCAAGGGGCTGCTGGTGATGGCGGCGGACCATGGCGTGACGGAGGAAGGCGTGAGCGCCTACCCCACCGAAGTCACGGCGCAGATGGTGGCCAACTTCGCCCGGGGTGGCGCCGCCATCAACGTGCTCGCGCGACAGTACGGCGTGCGCGTGGAGGTCGTCGACATGGGCGTGCGCGTGCCGGTGGATGGACTGGAGGGCGTGCGCATGCACCGCCAGGGCCCCGGCACGGCCAACTTCGCCCGAGGCCCCGCCATGTCACGCAAGACGGCCGAGGAGGCCCTGAGCGTGGGCGCGGCGCTCGCGCTGGAGTTGGCGGACTCGGGCGTGACGCTGCTGGGCCTGGGTGAGATGGGCATCGGCAACACCACCGCGTCGGCGGCGCTCACGTGCGTGCTCGCGGGGGTGTCACCCGACATGGCCACCGGGCGCGGTACGGGCGTGGACGACGCGGGCCTGTCGCGCAAGGTGGACGTGGTGCGGCGCGCGCTCGCGGTGAACCAGCCGGACGCGGCGGACCCGCTGGACGTGCTCGCCAAGGTGGGCGGCTTCGAAATCGCGGGCCTCGCGGGCGCGGCGCTGGGCGCGGCCTCGCGACGGGTCCCCGTCATGCTGGATGGCTTCATCTCCTCTGTCGCCGGGCTGGTGGCCGCGAGGCTGTGTCCCAAGGTGATGCCCTTCCTGCTCTCCAGTCACATGTCGCGCGAGGCGGGCCACCGCAGGGTGCTGGAGGCGCTGCGGCTGCGCCCCCTGCTCGACCTGGGCCTGCGACTGGGCGAGGGCACTGGCGCCGTGATGGCGATGGGGCTGGTGGACAGCAGCCTGCACATACTGCACGAGATGGCGACGTTCGCCTCGGCGGGGGTGGCGGAGAAGAGCCGACGCTGAGGCTCGCTCCGCTGGCCGAAACGTGGCAGGAGTCGCGGCACGCACCGCGCCCATGAAGCGACTCCTCGCCAGCATCTCCTTCCTCACCCGCATCCCCGTCCCTGGAGCCGCCACGTTCGACGCCGCCGACGTGGGCCGCGCGACGCTGTGCTTTCCGCTGGTGGGCGCGCTCCTGGCCGCACTGCTCGTCTGCGTGCGACTGGCGCTCTACCCCTTGCTGCCGTCGATGGTGACGGCCTACCTGCTGCTCGCCGTCTACGCGCTGCTCACCGGCGCGCTGCACCTGGACGGGCTGGCGGACATGGCGGACGGCTTCGGCGGCGGGCGCACGAAGGAGGACGTGCTGCGCATCATGAGGGACCACGTCATCGGCGCGTATGGCGGTGTCGCCCTGCTGCTGACCGTGGGCCTCAAGGCCAGCGCGCTCGCGGCGCTGCTGGAGCGCGGACAGGCGGACTCAGCGCTGGTGGTGGCGTTGGTGCTGGGCCGCTGGGGCTCCGTCCCTCAAGGGTGGTTGCTGCCCTATGCGCGGCGGAGCGGTGGCCTCGGCATGGCCATCACCGACCATGTCGGCCGCGTCGAAGTCGTGGGCGCCACGGTGCTGGCGCTCGGCTTCGCGCTGGGGTTGATGGGCTGGAAGGGCGGCGCGGCCCTGGTGCTGGTGGCGTGCGTGTCGGCGCTCCAGGGGCTCTGGTGCCGGAAGAAGATTGACGGCATCACCGGCGATACCATGGGCGCCAACACCGAGGTGTGCGAGGCGCTGGTGCTCGTGCTGGTGCTGGCGCTCGGCTGAGTCACTCGGAAGGAAGGGAACGCGGCGTGGACTGGCGAATGCCGAGCGGTGTGACGCGCATGATTCTGGTGCGGCACGGCAGACCCTCCGAGGAGATGAAGGGCCGGTGCTACGGGCGGCTCGACGTGGGCCTCGCGCCGGAGGGCCATGTCCAGGCGGAGCGGGCCGCGCGCCTGCTGGCCCAGGTGGAGTTCCAGGCCCTCTACTCGAGCCCCCGGCTCAGGGCGCTCGACACGGCGCGACGGCTGGCCGAGGACCGCGGCATGGACCTCCGCGTGGAGGAGGCCTTCCGCGAAATCGACTTCGGCCTCTTCGAGGGCCTCACCTACGAGGAGGCGGAGCGCCTGCATCCCGCGGTGTACGCGGAGTGGATGGCGCATCCCGAGCGGGTGCGGTTTCCGGAGGGAGAGACCTTCTCCGAGATGCGCGAGCGCGTCCGTGAAGGAGGACGCGCGCTGCGGGCACGGCATGTCGGTCAGTGCTTCGCCCTGGTGTCACATGGAGGCGTCAACCGCACGCTCCTCGCCGAGTCCCTGGGCATGGCGGACCAGCACCTGTTCCGACTGGACCAGGTCCACGCCGCCGTGAATGTCATCGACTTCCACGGTGACGAGCCGGTGGTGAAGTTGATGAACGCGGAGCCCTGACCCCTCGGCTCAGGGCGACTTGCGCGCCACCAGGTAGACGAGGAGCGGGGTGCCCAGGGCCGCTGTCACCATCCCCACGGGAGGCTCCTTGCCGGGCAGGATGAGGCGGGCCACCGCGTCACAGAGCACGAGGAAGCTGGCTCCCACCACCACGGAGCACGGCAACAGCACGCGCCGACTCACGCCCAGCGTCCTCCGGACGATGTGGGGGACGATGAGCTCCACGAAGGCGATGGGGCCGCACCACGCGACACAGCCCGCCACGCCCAGCGCGCCCAGGCCGATGGACGCCATGCGGACCGCGCGCACGTGGACGCCCTGCGACTCGGCGTGCTCCTCGCCAGCGATGAACACCTCCAGCGCCCGCGTCAGTGACAGCAGGCCCACGACCGACACGGCGGCGATGGGCAGCAACATCACGACGTTCTGATAACCCACCTGCGGCAGGTGGCCCATGGTCCACCGCATGGCCGCGAGCAGCTCCGCGGAGTCCGCCGAGAACTGCACGCCCGTGGAGATGGCGCCCGCCGCCATGGAGAAGGCGATGCCCGCGAGGACCAGGTCGTTCATCCGCACGTTGCGTCCCGCCGCGATGGCGGCCACCAGCAGGCTGACCCCCAGCGCGCCCGCGAAGGCGGCGGCGGTGATGAGCGGCAGCCCCCCCCACAGCGCGGCGCGAGCGCCCAGGACGATGGCCACCAGCGCGCCCAGCGTGGCGCCGGCCGTGGTGCCCACGGTGCTCGGCGCGGCGAGCGGGTTGGAGAAGAGGGACTGGTACACCGCGCCCACCAGCGACAGCGTGCCGCCCACCACCAGCGCCATCAGCGTCCGGGGGATGCGCAGTTGCCAAAGGATGAAGTCCTGGGCGTGCGGCGGCATGGGCGGCCCGACGAAGGGCGCCACGGCGACCACGAGCGCGCACACCACCAACATCACCACCAGCCGCGTCTTCATTCCCCACGCTCCAGGGACATGCCCACGAAGACCCGGCGGTTCTCGACTTCAACGCCCCGCATCCGCACGGAGAACACCCGGCCCAGGTGCTCGCCCAGGTCCGGTGCGTCGTAGTGCGACTCGAAGGCGACGCGGCCCTTCGACAAGCCCAGCACCCGAATCCGTCCCTCGCCGCCCGCGCGCGTCGCATGGGCGAGCACGTTGATGTCGTGGGTGATGCACAGCACGCCCAGCCCCGAGCGCCACATCTGCCCCACGAGCGCGTACAGCTCCAGTTGCTGGGCCGGGTCCAGGAAGTTGGCGGGCTCGTCCAGCATCACCAGGGGCGCTTCCTGCGCCAGCAGCGCCGCCACTGCGACGCGCTGCTGCTCGCCGCCGGAGAGCTCGGTGATGCGTCGCGAGGCGAGCGCCTCCGCCTGGACGCGGGCGAGCGCCGCGAGCGCGGCTTCCTCCGAGCGCCGGTGGGATTCCTTGAAGCGGTAGCGCGCGGCTGCCACGTGCTCCAGCGCGGTGATGGGCTCGGACACCTGGACGCGCTGGGGCAGCCACGCCAGGAACGCGGCGCGCTCCCGGGGCGAGAGGGAACCCGCGTCGCTTCCATTCATCGTGACGCGGCCCGCGTCGGGGCGTTGCAGCCCGAGCGCCACACGCATCAGCGTCGTCTTGCCCGCGCCATTGGGGCCCACCACGGCGACGAAGTCTCCCGGCGCCACGCGGAGGGACACATCCTCCAGCAGCGTCCGCTCACCCTTGCGCACCGTCGCCCCGGAGACCTCCAGAAGAGACGTCATGGGGTCTTCGCGTCGAAGCGCAGCGCGGCCTGGAGCTGCTCCACCACGTCCAGGATGCGCGGGCCGGTGGACTGCACGCCCGGGCCCGCCACCAGCTTCACCCTTCCCTCCTTCACCGCGCGCAGCACCGTCAGTTGCTTCCACGCGGCGAGCTGACGCGCCTCGGCCTCCGGCGTCGGGCGCGGGCCCTCTTGCAGCACCAGGATGATGTCCGGGTCCAACGTCATGAGCTGCTCGATGGAGATGTTGGGCGGACCAGCGGGGTCCTCGGCGACGGCGTTGCGCGCACCCGCTGCTTCGAGGGCCGCGCCGTGGAGCGAGCCCTTGCGGATGTACCAGATGCTGGAGAGCGCGGCCTCCGCGTCTCCAATCACCAGCAGTACCCGGGGCGCATCCGGTGGCGCCTTTCGCTTCAGCGTCGTCTCCACGCGCTGGGCCAGCTTCGTGGCCGCGTCCTCGCGTCCTGTCTGGCGGCCCAGCTCGCGAATCCCGTTGGCCACGTCGTCGACGGAGAGCCAGGGCAGCACCTTCACCGGGGCGAGCGCGGACAGGGAGCCCGCGGGTGCCTGCTTCACCTGCTCATCGATGATGAGGGTGGGCTTGAGTCGGGCGATGGCCTCGTAGTTGGGCGACAGCGTGGAGCCCACCTTGGGCACGGAGGCCGTCTCGGGGGGCCAGGAGGCCCAGTCGGAGAGGCCCACCACCTGCTCGCCCGCTCCCAGCACATAGAGCGTCTCCGTGATTCCTGGCGACAGCGAGACGATTCGCCGCGTCCCCGCGTCCGGAGTCTGGGCCGGCGCCGAGCGCTGGCAACCCATGAGGAGCGTGAGGGAGAGGACGAGCAGGGAGAGAGAGCGCGCGACGGACATGAGCGGCGAGGAACCCGTGAGAGGTTGGCGCCCTATAGTGCACGCGCGCCAGGAGGCCCGCCATGCCGAAGCATCCCCACCTCATGATTCAAGGCACGGGCTCGCACGTGGGGAAGACCACGCTCGTCGCCGGCCTGTGCCGCCTGTATGCCAACAAGGGGCTCCGCGTGGCCCCCTTCAAGTCGCAGAACATGTCCCTCAACTCCTTCGTCACGGAGGAGAACGAGGAAATCGCCCGAGCCACGGCGGTGCAGTCCTTCGCGGCGAGGCAGCGGCCCATCGTCCACATGAACCCGCTGCTGCTGAAGCCCAAGTCGGACAGCGTCAGTCAGCTCATCATCCACGGCCGACCACACCGGGACGTCGACGCGCGGGAGTACTTCCTCTCGGACATCCACCGCGCGCTGAAGCTCTCCGCCATCCAGGAGTCCATCGACCACCTGACGCGCCACTACGACCTGGTCATCGCGGAGGGCGCGGGGAGCTGCGCGGAGCCCAACCTGCGTCCGTTCGACGTGGTGAACATGGAGGTGGCGCACCGGCTCGACGCGCGGGTGTACGTGGCGACGGACATCGACAAGGGCGGCGTCGCGGCGGAGCTGCTCGGCACGCTGCGGGTGCTGGAGCTGGTGGCGCCGGAGGACTGTGAGCGCATCGCGGGCTTCATCATCAACAAGTTCCGAGGAGACCGGCAGGTGCTCCAGCCCGCCGTGGACTTCATCGAGCACCACACGAAGCGGCCTGTCGTCGGGGTGATGCCCTACCTTTCGCTGGCGCTGGAGGAAGAGGACCGCGTCCAACCCCGGATGCACGGCGCGCCGGAGATCGATGTGGCGGTGGTGTACCTGCCGCACATCTCCAACAGCACGGACTTCGACTACCTCCAGGAGGAGCCCCACGTGCGCGTCCGGTTCGTGCGCTCCGTGGACCAGCTCGGCGCGCCGGACGCCATCATCCTGCCCGGCACCAAGAACACCGTGGGGGACTTGCACCACCTGCGGCGCATCGGCTTCGAGCGGGCGCTCCAGGAGCTGAGCACCACCACGCCCATCGTCGGCATCTGCGGGGGCTTCCAGATGCTCGGGCGGGTGTTGCTCGACGAGGGGCGCCAGGAGTCCGAGCATGGCAGCACCACGGGCCTGGGGTTGTTGGACATCGACGTGGAGTTCCTCCCCGGCAAGACGGTCTTCAATCGTCACTACACGCCCACGTCTGACAATCCCTTCGCGAGCGCGGGCGGAGTGTCAGGGTATGAGATTCACTCCGGACTCGTCAGGTACGCGAGCGCGAGGCCGCTCTACACACATGCGAGTGGCGTGGACGGAGCGGTGCATGAGCGACTGCCCATCTTCGGCACGTTCATCCATGACCTGTTCAAGAACCCCCGCCTCAGTCGGGCGTTCATCGACTCGTTGCGCCAGCGCAAGGGATTGCCAGTCCTGACAGCGCCCCTGTGCAACCATGACACCCGTCGAGAGGACAGTTACAATCGCCTCGCAGCCGCCCTGGCCGAGCACATGACAACCTTTGCCTGACTCCATCCCGCCGAGGGGCGCTTGAGGATTCCCGACTGAAGCGCATGTAGGAGGAGGCTCAACATGAAGCTCGATGGATTCGTTCGTGTCCTGCCACGAGTGGTGCTGCTGTTTGCCTTGGCCTGTCAGCACGAGGCCTACGCACAGGAACAGGCCCAGGTCAGCACCGCCGACAGCAACCTCACCGCCCAGGTGCTCACCCCCGTGGGCACCACGTACCCCTATACCCAGCAGTTGCAGTGGTTGGACTCCGGCCGCTTCATCGTCGGGCGCCTGGATGGCTCCATGACGTTCTTCCGTCCTCCGGGTCCCACCGAGTGGGGACCCATGCTCACCGAGGTCCTGCGCACTCCCGCCAACCGGGGCGTGGAGATGATGGCCGTCCGCGACGCGCGGACCTTCGTCACCTCCAATGACAACACCACCATCACCCTCTGGCGCGAGCGGGACTCCGCGCTGCAAGAAGACGCGGAGCCCGCGCACCTGGACAGGCTCCCCCGCGCGTTCCGCTTCGAGAACTTCGCCTACGACGCGGACGTGGGCACCGCGAACAGCGGCGTCTTCGTCACCCACGCGAATCGCGAGTACCTGGTCACCGGCCACGAGAACGGCTTCGTCCTCATCTGGAGCGTCTCGCGCAACGGCCGCCAGCTCGCGGTGCTGAAGAAGCTCGACGTGCGCTCCCCCGACCCCATCCCCAGCCCCTTCCAGCTCTGGAACGTGCGCGACATCGTCTCGTGGCGCGATGGCATCGTCATCACCGGCGCGGAGGACGGCGACCTGGTGATGCTCCAGCTTCCCCAGGGCAACGTGCTCGCCCGCAAGCGCTACAACCCGAGCGCCCAGCGCGGCATCAACGGCCTGGCCATCCTCGATGACCACCTGGTCGCCGTGGCCTGCTCCGTGGGCTCCACGGACAAGAACACGTGGCTCTTCCGCGTGCGACCCGCCGAGATTCAGTCCCAGGGTTCCGTGGACCTGAAGCAGAACCTGGCCCTGCCCCAGTCCTTCGCGTTCCGCGCCGCCATGGCCCGCGTCGGCGGTCAGCCGTACGTCTTCGCCACCACGCAGGAGGGCCTCTTGTGGACCGTCCTCGTCACCCCCGACGGGCAGCTCCAGGTCCAGGCCTCCAGCTCCGTGGACTTCCCCCTCGGCGAGGCCATTGACTACAACCCGACCACGTCCCAGCTCGCGGCCGTGGGAGTGCTCGTCAACCTCTTCAACGTCGGCGTGCCCACCCCCGCCGCTCCCGGGCCTCGCAAGCAGGCTCCCACCATGGCTCCGCCCCAGGCACCTTCGCTGAGACCCGAGCCCGCTCCGGCGAACTGAGCCTCCCCGCGTCGGGCCCCGGCGCTCCGTGAGTGCTGGGGATTGGCGCGTCGAGCCACAACGGCGCCGCGTGTCTGCTATCGCAGCAGAAGTGGAGCGTCGGCCCGCGCTGGCGTTCTCTCTCTTCTCATCGAAAGGCGGACACCCCATGAATGCCTCACCCCTTCCTCCCGGGCGACACCTCGCGGCCCTGGTCTCCCTGCTGTCATGCCTGCTCCTGACGGGCTGCCCCAACGAAGGCGCCGTCTGTAGCGAGGGGCTCACCCGCTGCGGTGACACCTGCGTGGACCTCACCAGCGAGTCCGCGAACTGCGGCGAGTGTGGCAACACCTGCGGCGCCGGACAGCTCTGCGCGCAGAGCGCGTGCCGCTGTCAGCAGGGCGCCACGGCCTGCGGCGGCGCCTGTGTCGATACCCAGTCCTCGCCCGAGCATTGCGGCGGCTGCGCGGGCGAAGGCGGCGCGGTTTGCAAGAGCTACGAGGTGTGCATGCAGGGCGACTGCCAGGGGAAGTGCGCCGGGGGATTCCTTCAGTGCGGCAACGCGTGCATCAGCGGGGAGTCCGACCCCAACAACTGTGGCGCTTGCGGCAACGTCTGCGGAGACGCCCGCGGTTGCCGGGGCGGCGTGTGTACCTATGACGTGGTGGCCACGTGCTTCAACACCGGGCAGGTGGTGGGCATCCAGTCCGGCTCGGACTTCAAGGGCCCGAACACCGGGGTGTCCTCGTCTCCGCAGAGCGCGGCGCGGATGATGAACGCGCTGCTGGTGCTCGACGCCACGAGCAAGCTCGTCCAGGCGCGCCTGAGCGACTACGGCGTGCTGCCCGCGCGCAACGACACGGGCCGCGCACCCAACCAAATCCTGGTCCTGGACCCGTACCTCTACATCCTCAACTCGTCCGACAACACGCTCCAGATGCTCCGTCGCGAAGGAGCCCCCTTGCCCCCCGGCCCCCGGGGCTCCCACTACCCCGACGGCATCACCCTCGCCGACATCGCGAGCGTGAGCTTCGGCGCCAACACCAATCCCTTCGCCATGACGAGGCTGGGCAACGACCTCTGGGTCACGCTCTACGGCAATCTGCTGGGCGACCCGTCCGCCGGAGGCCGCGTGGTGCGTGTCTCGCTGAACGAGTTCTCCACGCCCGTCGTCATGGACACCATCGAACTGCCCTCGGGGGCCGCGCTGAAGCCCTTCCCCGACAACACGACGCTGTCCACGCCCACCGGCATCACCAGCCACCACGGCAAGCTGTACGTCGCCCTCAACAACCTGAACCCCATCACGTACAGCCCGGGCGGGCCTGGCCTGCTGGCACGCATCGACCCCACGAGCCGCGCGGTGGACCTCATCGAGTTGGGTGAAGGCTGCCTCAACCCGAGCTCCGTGGCTCCCGTGGGCGAGCAGCTCCTCGTCAGCTGCGGCGGCAAGGCCGTCTATGACTCCGACTTCCAGCTGCTGTCCGTGGAGCGCTCGTCACTGGTGCTCCTCGACGCACAGGACCGCGTGGTGTCCACCGCGCCCATCCAATGCTCGCCGGGCATCGGCACCTGTCCGATTCCGGCCGCCGGCCGCTTCGCCGTGGTGGGCAATCGCTCGTACCTGGGCGACACCCACGGCGGGCGCATCTTCGTCCACGAAGTCGTGGGCAGCACGCTCGTCGAGCGTCGGGGATTGTTGGACACGTCGGAGCCCCCCATCGCCGCCTGCCCCGCGAGCGGCTTCTCGCTGGTCAGCGACGTGGTGGCCCTGCCCTGAGGCCGTGAAGCGGGGGCACTTCGCCCCGACGGGGCAATGTGCCCCCGTCCCGGCGGGTCATCCCGTCCCGCCGAGACGCGGTCCTCCGAGGGAAGTCGCGCCGAACACCGCCCTGGCATGGCGGATGCTCAAGGCTCGCGGAGCACGCGACCCACTCGACGGCCGCTCCCACTCCCACCAAGGACTCCGGCGCGACACACTGACCTCTTCTCTCGGCACTCGCGGTACGTTGTGAGTACTTCCTTCCGGTCCATGCGTATTCGACCCCTCCCAGGTGCATGGACCGGAATAGCCTCGACCCATCGTGAGACTCGCTCGCAAGTTCACCCTCGCTCTCGTCCTGCTCGCCGTGGCTGTCATCGCCGGGCTGCAGTTCATCCAGGTCCGCCGTGAGCTGGAGCGCTCGGCGCTCGACATGCAACATGACCACCGGCTGCTCGGTCACACGCTCGCCGGAGCCCTCGGCAAGGCGTGGCAGCTCGCCGGTGAGCGTGAAGCCCTCACCATCCTGAACCAGTCCAACAGCTACCAGGGACAGGTCCACCTGCGCTGGGTCTGGCTGGATGGCGGCCCCGGGACTCCGTCGCTCATCGGCTTCCCGCCGCGCCTGCTGGCCACGCTGCGCCAGGGGCTGGACGGCTCCATGGTGGACCCGAGCCCGGAGCCCGGCCTGCTGCACTCGTACACCCCGGTGCGCATCGGCCCGCGCTTCGGCGCCATCGAAATCACCGAGTCGCTGGGCGAGGAGCGGCAGCACGTCTTCGTCACGGTGGTGGGCACCATCGTCGCCACCGGCACCATCACCTTCGCCTTCTTCATCGCCGCCATGGCCATGGGCCGCAAGCTCGTCGGCGAACCCGTGGACGAGCTGGTCCAACTGGCGAACCGCTTCGGCCAGGGCGACCTGACAGCCCGCGTGCGGCTGCCCACCAAGCGTCGCGGCGACGAAATCACCACCCTGGCCGACGCGATGAACCGCATGGGCGAGCAACTCGAGGAGACGCGCTCGCGCCTGTCCGCGGAGACCGTCGCGCGCCTGTCCGCGGTGGAGCACCTGCGCCACGCCGACCGGCTCACCACCGTGGGCAAGCTCGCCTCCGGCGTGGCGCACGAACTGGGCACTCCGCTCAACGTGGTGATGGGCCGCGCGAAGATGATTTCGTCGGGCGAGGCGGAGGGCGAGGAGGTGGGCGAGTGCGCTCGCATCATCAACCAGCAGGCCCAGCACATGACGGGCATCATCCGGCAGCTGCTCGACTTCGCGCGGCGCCGCGCGCCCCACCGGGCCCCGGAGGACGTGCGGGAGTTGGTGGACCGCTCGCTGTCGCTGCTCAAGCCCATGGCCTCCAAGAAGAGCATCACCCTGGTGGACGACGTGCCTCCAGGTGTCATGCTGGAGGCCGATGGAGGTCAGGTGCAGCAGGTGCTGACGAACCTGGTGATGAACGCGCTGCAGGCGATGAACAAGCCCGGAACCGTGCGCATCCACGCGACCCCCACGCGCGCTACGCCGCCCACGGACGTAGGGGGCGCGGAGAGCAGCTACGTGCGGGTGGACGTGGAGGACGAGGGCGGCGGAATCCCTCCGGACGTGCTGGGCCATGTCTTCGAGCCCTTCTTCACCACGAAGGACGTGGGCGAGGGCACGGGGCTGGGGCTGTCCGTCTCGTATGGTCTCATCCGGGACCATGGCGGTTGGATTGCCGTGCGCAGCAAGCTGGGACGCGGTAGCTGCTTCTCCATCTATCTGCCGAGCGGAGGGGACACATGCCAGGCCGCGTCCTGATGGTCGAGGACGAGCGCGAGATGCGCGCCATGTTGGAGAAGGGACTGACTCGCCGGGGCTATACGCCCGTGGCGCTCGCGTCCGCCGACGAGGCGCTGGCGCGACTGGCCGGCGAGGACTTCGACGTGGTGTTGACGGACCTGCGCATGCCCGGGATGGACGGGCTGGCGCTGTGCGAGCGCATCGTCCTCAACCGGCCGGACATCCCCGTCATCGTGCTGACGGCCTTCGGCAGCCTGGAGACGGCCGTCGCCGCCATCCGCGCGGGCGCGTATGACTTCGTCACCAAGCCCATCGACCTGGACGCGCTGGTGCTGGTGCTGGAGCGCGCGGTGCAGCACCGGGCCCTGCGCGACGAGGTGCGCAGGCTGCGGCAGCAGTTGGGTCGGCAGCAGGACAGCGGCGCAGTGGTGGGCGAGAGCCCCGCGATGCAGCAGGCCTATGCGCTCATCGACCGGGTGGCGGACCTGGACTCCACGGTGTTGATTACCGGCGAGAGCGGCACGGGCAAGGAAGTGGCCGCGCGCGCGGTGCACACGCGGGGTCGCCGCGCCGCGGGGCCGTTCGTGGCACTCAACTGCGCGGCGATGCCGGAGGCGCTGCTGGAGAGCGAGCTGTTCGGCCACGCCAAGGGCGCCTTCACGGACGCCAAGGCGACGCGCACGGGCCTCTTCGTCCAGGCCAATGGCGGCACGCTGTTCCTGGATGAAGTGGGCGAACTGCCGCTCACGCTCCAGCCCAAGCTCCTGCGCGCGCTCCAGGAGCGGGTGGTACGGCCGGTGGGCGGGGACACGGAGATACCGTTCGACGCGCGCATCGTCGCGGCGACGAACCGGGATTTGGAGCTGGCGGTGGAGGAGGGCCGGTTCCGCGAGGACCTGTACTACCGGCTCAACGTCATCGGCGTGGAGCTGCCTCCGCTGCGGGCCCGGGGCAATGACGTGCTGCTCTTGTCGCAGCGCTTCATCGAGCAGTTCGCCGCGCGCAACAACAAGCGCGTGGTGGGGTTGTCGCCGTCAGCGGCGCAGCGACTGTTGGCCTATGGGTGGCCAGGGAACGTGCGCGAGCTGCAGAACTGCATGGAGCGCGCGGTGGCGCTCACGTCGTTCGAGCAGCTCACGGTGGATGACCTGCCCGAGCGCATCCGGAACTACAGCCAGCCGAAGGTGGTGCCGGAGAACACGGACCCGTCGGAGCTGGTGACGCTGGAGGAATTGGAGCGGCGCTACATCCACCGCGTGCTGGAGGCGGTGGGTGGCAGCCGGACGTTGGCGGCGCGCATCCTCGGCGTGGACCGGAAGACGCTGTACCGGAAGCTGGAGCGCGACGACGAGGCGAAGAAGCCCTGAGCGTCAGTCGAGGGTCTCCAGGCGGACCTCGAAGAGCTTCGGCCAGAGCTTGCCGGTCATGAGCATGCGGCCGGTGCCGGGCTCCACCGCGATGCCGTTGAGGACGGCCTCGCGGTTGTCCAGCTGGGGGGCCACGGCGCGCGTCAGGGCGGAGGCGTCGATGATGGCGACGACCTGGCCGGTGGCGGGGTCGATTTCCAGCACGCTCGAGGAGTGCCAGACATTGGCGTAGATGACGCCGTTGGCGCACTCCAGCTCGTTGAGCTGGTCCATGGGGTGGCCTTGCAGCGTGACTTCCACCGAGCCCAGCGGCTCGAAGGTTTCGAGCGAGTGGAAGGTCAGCGTGGAGCTGCCGTCGCTGCGGACCAGGCGGCCCTCCCAGAAGCACAGGCCCCAGCCATCACCGGAGTAGCGCGTGGTGCGCTCGCGTACAGGGGGCAGGCCGCTCCAGGTGTAGAGCAGACCTTCCGTCCAGGTGAGCTGGTAGAGGCGCTCGCCGTCACTGGCGAGTCCCTCCGTGAAGATGTTGCCCAGCTCTTCCATCCACACGGGCGTGGCGGACTGGAGGGAGAGCTCGCGCAGCGTGCCTTCGTGGCCGGTGCTCTCGAAGAGGCGGCCTTGATGGAAGACGAGCCCCTGCGTGAAGGCCTCCGTCGAATGCGGATACTCCTGGACGATGCGGGCGACCTTGCGCACGGGGCCGGAGTCCGGAGTGATGCGCCGCTGCGTGGGGCCACAGCTACAGCCGTTGCCCATCCCCATGCCCAGGACACAGAGCGCCGACACCCATGCTGTTTGATTCGCGTGCATCGCGGGGGCCACGCAAGCAGGAAATAAGGGACCAATGTAACATACATGAAATTCGTTAAACAACGAACTAGTGACACCCTATCAGAGGGTCCAACCTACCAGGGTCTCAACAGAACTCTTTTCATAATCTAAAGTAAAATCCTCCACGATAGAAGAGCCGTGGCGCCTACAAATCAGTAGAAAACGCCCCTGCAGAAAATGGCCTCAATGGCCGAACGAGCCTCTCGGCACCTACAAAGGACGCATCCGGAAAGGGCGCCTCAAAACGAGTCACATCAGGTGACCGGATTCGGTCCAGGACAGTCCAATTTACAGGTCCTTGCCTTCGGACTAGAACATGGAAGAGGAGGTCTCAGACCATCGCACCAAAGAAATCAGCGGGCGGAAAATCCACCGGGGCCCGATGGAACATCCATCGAGATCCTCTATTTCGAGGAGATCATAAAGAAGGAGTCCAGGTGCCTACCCCCCTGTCAAACGACTCCATCGTGAGGCATGTGCTCTATCTGGACGGCGCCGGGCGAGAGACTCCTTATCTTTCAACCTCAGAGTCCCAAAGTGCAGCAAGCCATTTTGCTGGTCGCGACGGAAAGATATGGAAGACATTGGTGAAACACATCAAATCCAAGAATGTCCACCATATATCCATGAGTGACCTGCTGGCCATGCTTCGTGGCTCTGGTAAGGGGGCCGCTAAATGGCCGAGCGCGCTTGAGACTATGACAGCCAGAAAATACGTCGAGCAATGGTCGGAACACCTACTAGATTTCAGAGACCACAAGAAAACTCCCAAGGAGCAGCTTGAGCAGCTTGTTCATGAACTTTTCGAGGTACCGTAGATGCTGCCTCTTTCATGCGCTAACTGTTGCTTCAATGGGCTTCAGCACGACACGATCGGCACATCTTTTGGCTACTGCGTAGAGCACCGAAAGATTCTACGCTTCGCTGAAGAGCTGACATGCGGCAGACAATTCCGAAAAGATCTACCATTTGTATCCTCCGAACGCGAACACGAGCAGCATAGCAAGCTGTACTCCCGTGCGCGGGTGGCTTTCTTACGCGAGCGATCAGTAAGCCCCGAGGCGGCTGGCTTTATTGAACGGGATGCAGCTCCATTGCGTACAGATGCCGTTGGAGATGCAGTCGCCGACTATGGCCTGCTAGGCGCCAAGATCGAGTCGCTAGCTCGCCTGAAGCAACTTCAAGGTGTCCGCGCGGAAATTGCGATGCTCAGCATGGGACGCAGCTACGTACGGAGGTGTATCGAACGCAATGGCTCCTGGACAAGCGGCATTCATATACTGTGGTGGACACGGCGCCGCCTAACTCAAGAGCCCGAGATCACGATAAACGACATTAGAGTGGAATTGGCAATTCCACTTCCGCGCCAAATAGAAATCGCTCAATGGGCTGTTCTGATGCTACGCCTCATCTTCATCTCAGACATTGGGCATCACGCTAAAACCGCTAACCCGCGCAATTCTATCGGAAACTTGTCGAGTCTTGCCGAAGAGGCCGCTGCAGAAACTACAAATATCACACCTCATGCCCTTATAACTTGGCTCAAACGAAAGGGACTAAAACGTTTCGACGATGCCTTGCCAGAGCACACCTACATACGAATAGCCAAAGAATTGCATCGAAATGATGACGACCCCCTCTGACCATCCAATAACACCAAAACAACGCCCAATGTCTGGGAGACAGTTCAGCATACACGCAGACAAGGGCAAACAAGCGCCACCTCGACATTATTCTTTATTGAATTTGGCGCCGTGCAACAGGATTTCATATACAACAAGCATCACCGCCGCCACCGCGAAGGGCAGCAGGTAATAGACGATGCGGTACACCACGAGCGTGCCGAGCAGCATCGATGCCGGTACCTCCGGCGTCAGCGCCGCCAGGATGATGGAGTCGAACACCCCCAGCCCTCCAGGCACCTGACTGGCGATGCCCACCAGCTGCGCCACCGCGAACAACGCCACCATGCTCGGCGGCGAAATCCCCGCCCCCGACGGCAACAACACCCACAGCACCATCGCCGCCAACGTCCAGTCCAGACAGGACACCACCAGCTGCTCCAACGCCTGTCGCAGCGTGGGCAACGACAACTCCAGATGCAGCCGGGGCACCTTTAGCGTCCGCCGCACCCGCGCGCACAACACCAGGTAGGCCAGCAACACCCCGAGCAGGGCAACGCCCAGCCCCCGCGCCATCCCGGGCTCGAGCGACAGCGCCGACATGGCCCCCTGCCCCGCATCCACCACCAGCGCCACACCCGCCACCGCCAGCAGCCCCGCCCAGAACGTCAGCGCGTTGAACGTCCCCACCTGCGCCACATCCAGCGCCGTCAGCCCTCGCGCTGAATACAGCCGGTAGCGCACGCCGCCCCCCGTGAGGAACGACATGCCGATGTTGTGGCCAAACGCGTAGCCCACGAAGGACGTGAAGCCCACCTGCCGATACGGCAGCTTGCGCCCCAGGTGCCTCAGCGCCAGCACGTCATAGAGCGTCAACGCCAGGTAGTTGCTCGCCGCGAACACCACCGCCAACACGATGCGCTCGCGCGGAATCGACGCCAGCCCTTTGGCCACGTCGACGCCTCGAAGCTCGCGCAGCTCGTGGCGCATCACGATGAACGCCAGCGCCAGCAACACCATGGGGAGCAGGGCGAGGAGCGCTCGCCTCAATTGGGTCCGAGAGAGCACCCTTCGACAGTGCGCACCTGCTTGAGTCCCCGCCCGCGCCGGGCAGGCAGGGACTCAGCGGGCCGGCGGGACGAGCGCCTCCGCCGTGGCGCACAGGTCTTCCATCGCGAAGGGCTTGTCCAGCACCCGCGCCGCGCCCAGCTGCTCCGCGTCACGATGCAGCTGCGCATCTCCAAACGCGGTGATGAGGATGACCGGCGTCGTCCAACCCTCGCGCCGCAGCCGCGCCACCACCTCCAGCCCCGAGTACCCCGGCATGCGCACGTCGGTGATGATGAGGTCCGGCACCTGCGTCTGGTCCGCCAGCAGGCCGTCGACGATGGCCTGCACCAGGCCAGGCCCATCAGAGGCCTCCACCACCTCATAGCCCTGGCGATGGAGCGCCCTGCGCAACAACGCGCGCATCTCCGGCTGGTCCTCCGCGACGAGGACTCGCGGACGCTGCCCTCGCTCCACATGCAGGAGCGGCCACGGCAGCGCTCCCGACTGCTCCTGCTCTTCGTCTGGCCCCATCAAGGTCGACTCCTTCCTGCGTGGTGGGCTGCCCGCCCTCCCGCCTTCCTCGAGGAAGCACGGAACGTGACGAGCGGACCCGGGCAGAGCATTCGACGTGCCACTTCATTCCCCAGCAGGAGAAGGCACTTCGCCCCGGGGACATTTGCCCCGGCCGGGGCACATTGCCCCGCGCTCCTTGCCCCGCCGCCCTCACCCTCAGAGGAGAACACCCCTCGCGAGGCCCTGGCCCGGCACATGCACAAGGGTCTGGCATCGGTTCGGATGTGGGGACTCGCGGAACGAGCCCCGAGCAATGGCAGCCGTCGGGAGTCGGGGGACGACCAGCGGCAGACCTTTCCACCTCCAGGGGGAGCCATTCCGCGTCCTCCCCACATCTGAACCGATTCTCAATCACTCTTTCCTGACCGGACTGACTCCGGTCTCACGGAGAACGAACGATGGCCTGCTCGCTCCCCTCTCGCCGTTTCCTCGGTGCCCTGGCCCTCCTGCCCGCCGCGACGCTGGGCTTCGCGTGCGGACAAGCACAGGCCTTGAGCTCTTCCAATTCCTCTCAAGCCACGGCCACCGTCGCGGCCACGGCGACGGCCGCCGCGACGCCCTCCGGCGCGCCCGTGCAGCCCGCGCGCTTCAACCCCGCGACGTCCGGCACCGTCACCTCGCTGGCGCCCCTGGTCGACTCGGTGAAGGGCTCCGTCGTCTATGTGGAGGTGCAGGCCCGCCCCAAGCGCATGTCCGGCATGCAGGGCCTGCCTCCGGGCATGGCCGAGCGCTTCGGCATGATGCCGCCGGGCATGCAGGGCAACCCGCAGCCACGCCAGGGCCTGGGCTCGGGCTTCATCATCGACGCGACGGGCACCGTCCTCACCAACAACCACGTGGTGGAGGGCGCGGACGTGGTGCGCGTGAAGCTGGAGGATGGCCGCTCGTTCGAAGCGGAGGTGCTCGGGAGAGACCCGCTCACCGACGTCGCGCTGCTCAAGCTCAAGGGCGCGCCGAACAACCTGCCCTTCGTGCCGCTGGGTGACTCGGACGCGGTGCGCGTGGGCGACGCGGTGATGGCCATCGGCAACCCGTTCGGCCTGGACTCCAGCGTCAGCGCCGGCATCCTCTCCGCTCGCGCCCGGGACATCCACTCCGGCCCGTACGACGACTTCCTCCAGACGGACGCCGCCATCAACCCCGGCAACTCCGGCGGCCCGCTCTTCAACATGAAGGGCGAAGTCGTCGGCATGAACACCGCCATCATCGGTGGCGCCAGCGGCATCGGCTTCGCGGTGCCCAGCAACCTCATCCGCGCGCTGTTGCCCCAGCTCCAGGAGACGGGCGCGGTGCGCCGTGGATTCCTGGGCCTGGCCATCCAGGACCTCACGCCGGAATTGGCGCGCGCCCTCAAGGTCGACGCGGCCAAGGGCGCCGTCGTGTCCGGCATCACCCGTGGAGGCCCTGGAGACCGCGCGGGCCTCAAGGAAGAGGACATCATCACCTCCGTCGGAGGTCGCGCGGTGGAGTCCGCCGGAACGCTCACCCGCGCCGTGGCGCTGCTCAAGCCCGACAGCCGCGTGAAGGTGGAGCTGGTGCGCGGTGGCAAGCCCATGTCGCTGGACGTGACGCTCGGAACGCGTCCGGCCCAGCGCGGCGAGGAGGAAATCACGCCGCGCAACTCCACCGCTCCCGCCACGCGCAAGCTGGGCATCAGCCTGCGAGACGCGGAGGGCGGCGGCGCTCAAATCATGGAGGTGGAGCCCGGCAGCCCCGCCGAGCGCGCGGGCCTGATGCCCGGCATGGTGCTGATGCAGGTAGGTGACGGCAAGGTGTCCACCGCGTCCGACGCGGCCAACACCCTGTCCTCCGCGAAGTCGGGCGCCGCGCTCCTGTTGCGCGTGCGAGCCCCGGACTCGGAATCCACGGTGCTTCGGGCCCTGGAGATTCCGTAGTCCCTCACGGTGTCCGGCGGGCCTTCCCTCCCACCCGCCGGACGCCGCTGAGGTTTTCTACGGGGTGCGTTCCAATCCATTCGCGGAATGGCTCCCAGTTTCCCTGAGGGACACCCGCCCGGAACTCGCGAAAGGCGAGTCTGAGCACCCCTGTCGTTGGTGGTTGCTGGCAGAGTCCACGAGCGGCGAGCCCTACTCCTTCGCTCGCTAGACTGGGCGAACATGACCGTCAGACTTCGTGCCTGCGCAGCACTCCTGCTCTTCCTCTCGGCGTGCGCGACATCGACTCCGAGCCTGAAAGCGCGCGTGCCCCAGAACCCCAGGATTGCCAACCTCCAGCGAGCGGCAGAGCTGCCCTGGACAGACGGAGGACGGTGCGTCGTCCGTGAGGCGTCCCAGCCTTGGCCCGTGTTGGCGGAGCGGTGCTACCAGGCACTCGACCATGACCGGGTCCGGTTCAATGATCCCACGGGCAGGTGCACCGTTGCCTCGGCGGGCGCGATGGTGCTGGGAACCGGACTCTGCATCCTGGCTGCGCCCGAGATTGTCGTGGGTGCCGTGGTCGTCATGGGCTTGGTGGTGGTGGGAGTCGCCATCAAGGAAGCGCTGGATGCGTATGAGCTGAGGGGGAATAGCTCGGAGGAAGTAGAGTCCGCGCCTCAGACAAAACCCGCCCTGCCAGAGCCCTCCGCGAATCGTAAGCCCAAGCTTGAGCCAGCAGGGCAGGATGGGTTCCCCCCGGTGCCGACCGAGCCGATGGGACGCGAGCGCCGCCCGGAGTGCCAGCCACGTCGGGTGAATCACCGGGGTGGTAATGATCCACACAACAACTGCGCCGACAGGATTCCGAACAACAGCTTCCCCGGCTGGGATGTGTTCGTGAATGGGAAGAACTTCGACGCGCTGCAACTGGCCCACCGCACGCTCTGGGAAATCAAGACCGACAACTTCGACACATACAGTGACTTTCTCCGAGGCCGTGTAGTCAGAGACCAGGTGCCGAAGATGAGGAGTGAGCGCGCCCTCGCACTGGCCTGCGGCTTTGACTTCCGGGTCGGTGTGCGCAGTAAAGCGCATCAGGAAGCACTCGAAGACGCAGCCCCGGACCTCAAAGGCCTTATCGTCGTCATGGACTGGTGCTGAGATGACCGCCCCGAGAAAAATCACCCTCATCGTCTACGCGCCAGAGCTCATGGGTGACGACAATCGCCCTGTGGTCGTGGTGCACGGAATGGAGCGTGCGCTCCCTGGCCTGCGCCTGGAGTGGAGGGTTTCCGAAGACGGGCAGCCGATCGCATTGCCTCACCGCGACACGTGGCTCGCGGAAGAGACCCGAGACGGGGGATTTCCTCTCGTGTGCAACGGTGACGAGGGCTACCCCGTGATGATTTCCGGGTGGGAAATGCCAGCGGACAGCTCTCCAGGAGGTCAGGCACAATTCGAGGTCCATGCGGAGCTACCACCCGACTCCGTCGAGGGCACATCGGTGGC
The DNA here is from genome assembly GCF_049194865.1 of Corallococcus terminator. Taxonomy (GTDB): domain Bacteria; phylum Myxococcota; class Myxococcia; order Myxococcales; family Myxococcaceae; genus Myxococcus; species Myxococcus terminator_A. The sequence continues at coordinate 69,572 of NZ_JBLZWL010000109.1, forward strand.
GGACGTGCTGGAGGCCGTGGCGGATGGCGCACGCGCATACTGGGGGCATGCCACGCCGTTCCGTGCCAGCGTGGACATCGCACGCCAGACAAAGAATTTGCCCGACGACCTGGAAGCTCCTCCTCGGGGACTCCCGGTCATCAAATCCCCTCGTGCCATGCGCCTGCCGGAAATTCCGCATCGCCTTGGGTGGCTCAACTACTGGTCGGCCGCCGCCGCACGCGCCATCGGATTCCCAGACCTCACCCGCGACACGGACCTGCTGTCACGGGCCCGGCGCACGGCATCAGGCGGCTGGGTCGTACGACTCACGGACGCGCCGCTCGACCTGGACAACCCTGCCCACCGGGAAGCGCTCCTGCGGGCTTATGAGCGCTTCCCGGAGATAGGTGGTCGAGCAACACCCTGACCCCTTCGAGCCATGACGCGGCTCAGCTTCGGTCCACGGTTCCGGACGTGGGCCGCATCCGTGGAGGACATGTAGCAGGCCGCGCGTCAGGCGCCTTCAAGTCAGAGAATTACATCGAGACGATGGGCTTGAAGCCGCCGTACATCATCCGCTTCATGTCGAAGGGCATGGTCTTCTGGTCCGCCAGCCGGGGGTCGTTCATGACCAGCTTGTTGATGCGATTGCGGTCAGCCTTCGACGCATAGACGATGAAGGAGAACACCACCGTCTCGCCCTCCTTGCGCTTCACGCTCTTCGCGAACAGGGCCAGCGGGACTTCGGAGATATCGTCGGCGACACACTCGAAGTACTGGAGCGCGCCGTGCTCGCGCCAGATCTTCCCTGCCTTGCGAGCAATCTTGCGATAGGCGGCGAGGTTCTTCGTGGGCATCGGCAAGACGAATCCGTCGACGTAGGACATGCCAACCTCCAGCAGCGAGAAGAGCGGCAAGTCAACCACGCCGCTCCTCGAAGCACTGGCAGAATCCTTTCATCACGACGAGATTCCGACACCTCGGCGCGAAGCGCTCACGTCCCCGGTCGGAAGCGCAGGGCGCTCCAGACGGAGTCGATGGCCACCTGCCGCACGGCATGGATGCCCTCCTGCTCCAGGCGCCTGGCGAGGATGTCCCGGTTGAGGTCCGTGTCGAGCTGACCCGCCTTCGGATACGCCACCCACGTGACGCGGTCCTCCTTCGCGGCGGCGATGACGGGCGCGGACTTCGCGTCCACGTCCTCCATCCGCGGCACGAAGAGGAGCAACGCCTCCGCCTTCACGGAGGACGTCGTCGCGACATCGTCCAGGTCGACTCCCTTGGGCTTGCCGATGACTCGGGCCTTCATGCCCTCCTTGAAGTTCAGCTTCTTCGCCAGGCTCACGGGACGTGCTCCTCCTTGGTGGAAGCGGACATGACAGCATCGCCTCCGGAGCCAGGGCAATGAACGTGCGTTCGCGCAAGCAAGAGGCCCTGGAGTCCGGGTGATGCGCGACCGACCCCCGGGGTAACCGAGGGGTGACCTGAATCCCCATTGCATTTGGCGTAGAGTTGCCCGGTGCCGCGCTGCCAGACATGTGGGCGGCGTTGGGAAGGCTCCCACGCGCCGTGCCCGCCTAGCTCACCCGCCGACGGGGCGGGACGTGTGACGTCCGTCGTCGAGCCCGCCCCACCGCTCATCCCCGGCTATCGCGTGGAGGGAGTGCTGGCGCACGGCGGCTTCGGCGTGCTCCTGAACGCCTGGCGCGAGACGGACCAGCAGCGCGTGGCCATCAAGCTGGCCCGCACCGGAAATGCCCTGGCGCGCGCGCAGCTCATCCGGGAGTCGGAGGCGCTGCGCACGCTGGGGCCTCCCATCGTGCCCGCGCTGTACGAGGAGGGCGTGCTCTCCGGAGGCATACGCTTCCTCGTCATGGAGCACGTCCCGCTGCCCACCCTGGCGGAGCGACTGGCGCGCGCCGCGGGACCCGTGCCGGCCCAGGAGCTGGCCGCCCTGGCGCTGTCGGTGGCGGACACCGTGGCCCTGGTCCATGCGCGGGGGCTCGCCCACTGCGACTTGAAGCCGGAGCACCTCTTCCTCAATGAGGACGGCGGCGGACAGGTCCGCGTCTTCGACTTCGGTCTGGTGCGCGGCACCTCGCCCCAGGAAGGCTCCGCCCTGCCCGGTGAGGGCGCGACGACGAGCGACTCGTCGGGCTTCGCCGGCACCGCGGAGTACATGGCGCCGGAGCAGTGCGCGGGCAACTCGGACGTGGACGCGCGCACGGATGTGTATGCGCTGGGCGTGCTGCTCTACGAGATGCTCACCGGCCGACCGCCCTTCTTCGGCCCCACGCCGGACGTGCTCCAGGCGCACCTGGCCCTGCGCCCTCCCGCGCCCTCCGACTTCGCGCCCGTGCCTCCGGCGCTGGAGGAGGTCGTGCTGCGCTGTCTGGCCAAGGAGCGCGCGCGCCGCCCCGAGGACGCCGCCGCGCTGGCCACCGCGCTGCGCGAGGCCTTCACCCATGCGCACCGTCCCCTCGAGCCCCTCACGCCCAGGCCCGCCTCGCCCGGAGAGCCCCGCCCCGCGCAGGTGCGCCGCTCCGTCGCCGTGCTCTTCCTGACGTCCCGCGCCAACCCCGTCAGCCTGCAGAAGGGGCTCGCCTCCTACGGGGGGCATCTGGCCTTCACGGATGGGCCGCGCATCGCCGCCGTGTTCGACCCGGACGTGGGAGAGAACCCCGTGCGCCGGGCCATGCGCGCCGCCGAGGGACTGGCCGACCGGGGACTCGCCGCGAGCGCCCTCGTCGACGTGTCCGCCGTCACCGTGCAGCGCCGCCCCACCGGCACCCCGCGCTACCTGGGCGCCATCCTCTCGCGCACGGACCGCTACCCCACCGGGCCGGAGACCCATGGGCTCCTGCTGTCGCCGGCCGCCGCGGAGGCCGTGCCGGAGGTGCCTTGCACCGAGGTGCCGGGCCACCCCGGGCTCTTGCGCCCCGCGTCCCCAGGCGCCGCGCCGCGCCCCGACATCACCGTGCTCCAGCTGGGCAGCGAGGTGCTGGTGGGCCGCGAGGCGGAGCTGACCTCGCTGGTGGACAGCGCCCGCGCGGCCGTGGGCGAGGCGGCCCCCACCCTCGTCACCGTCCTGGGCGAGCGGGGGCTGGGCAAGAGCCACCTCGCCGCCGCGCTCGCGCGTGAACTCCAGATGCAGTTGCCACTGACTCGCATCTACACCACGCGCTCGCGCGAGCCCGTCCAGGGCGACCCGGACGGCACGCTGCGCACGCTCTTGCGCTGCGCCCTCAACGCCTTCGAGAGCGAGAACACGGACACGGAGGAGCAGGGCCGCGCGGCCATCATGCAGCGGCTGGGGCCCACGCTGGGCACGGAGCTGTGGCCCGGCGTGGCCGCGACGCTGGGATGGTATGCGCCGGGTGGGCCGGAGCTGCAGAGCTGGGCGGCGGCCCCGGGCGCGCTGCGCTCCCTGGCCATGCGCGCCACCGGCGAGCTGCTGGCCACCACCGCCCGCGAGCGCCCGCTGTGCCTGGTCATCGACGACGCGCACTTCGCCGAGGAGACGGCGCTGGATGCGCTGGAGTACGCGTGCCTCGCCGAGGCGAGCGTGCCCATCTGGGTGTGCGTGCTGGCGCGCCCGGGGTTCGAGAAGAGCCGACCCTTGTGGGGTGCTCGCGCGGCCCGGCAGGCCACGGTGGCCCTGCGCGCGCTGGGCGCGGAGCAGGCGCAGGCGCTGTGCCGCATGCTCCTCAAGCCGGTGGAGAACGTGCCGGCGCAGGCGGTGGACCGCATCGTCGAGCGCGCCCAGCACGTGCCGCTCTACATGGTGGAGCTGGTGCGCGGCCTCAAGCGCCAGGGACTGGTGCGCCAGCGCGCCCCGGGCGGGAGCTGGTACCTCGTCACGGACGGCGTGGAGAAGGTGCCCGAGCTGCGGCTGGTGGAGTGGCTGGCGGACCGCGAGCTGAGCGCGCTGCCGTCGACGCTGGCCGCGCACGCCCGGCTGTGCGCCCTGCTGGGCACGGACTTCACCGCCGCCACGGCGGAGGGCGTGGTGCGAGAGCTGGAGCGCGACGGCGCGGCCGGGGGCTTCCCGCTGGACGCGGGGCACGCGACGCGACGGCTGCTCGACTCCGGGCTGCTGGTGTCCCACCGTCAGGAGGGACTGAGCTTCCGCAACGAGCTGCTGCGCGACGCGGTCGCCGCCACCCTCCCCGCCGCCGAGCGACAGCGCATCCACCGCGCCGCGTACCGCTACTTCCTGGGCCCCGCGGGCGCCAGCGAGCGACAGCGCCTGCCTCGCCTCGCGCTGCATGCCGCCGCAGCGGACCTGCGCGACGAGGCCGCCGCGCTCTCCATCGACCTGGCCGAGTCCGCGCGCGGTCGCCATGCGTTCCTCGACGCGGAGGCCATGTACACGCGCGCGCTGGACTTGCTGGAGAGCTCGGACGAGCTGCGCTGCCTCACCGCCCTGCGCGGGCGCGGGCTGATGCGCATCCGCATCGGCCGCTATGACGATTCGCTGGCCGACTTCGCCGCCGCGCGGGAGCGGGCCCGCGGGCTGGGGGACATCCGGACGGAGGTGGAGCTGCTGCTGGACGAGGCCATGGCGCTGGACTGGGTGAATGACTATCCCGCCAGCGAGGCCCGCGCGCTGGAGGCCCAGGCGAAGGCGGCGCACGTGGGCTCGGCGTACGTGCAGGGCCGGTTGCTGCTCGCCGTGGGCCGCGCGCTGTTCCGCAAGGGTGAGTGGCAGGAGGCCCGCGAGCCCCTGGAGGCGGCGGCGGAGATTGCCCGGCGCCTGGGTGACGCGGGCTATGAGACGCAGGTGGTGTCACAGCTCCTGCTGGCGGTGATGCTCCCCAACCTGGGGGACATCGACGAGACGGACCGCGTGCTGACGGAGGTCATCGCCGCGTGCACGGAGCGTGGCGACTTGTTCCACCTGGGCAGCGCCATCAACAACCGCCGCAACCTTTGGGTGGCCCGGCGAGACCTGGCCAACGCGTTGAAGGACCAGGAGCGCTTCATGCACCTGGGGCGCGAGCTGGGCATGGTGGGCTGGGAGTACTTCGCCGAGCACAACCTGGGCGAGCTGCACTACCAGGCCGGAGACGTCGACGCGGCCACGCCGCACATCACCCGGGCCATTGCCCTGGAGCGCCGGCATCCGGAGGTGGCACCCAGGCCGTGGGCCCTGCTGCTCCAGGCGCGCACCATGGCGTGGCTCGGACGGCAGGCGCGGGCTCGCGAGCTGCTCGCGCAGGTGCGGCAGGTGTTGGCGGAGGGCCGCAACGGCGTGGAGCTGAGCCCGTCGGAGGAGGTGCTCTTCGCCATGGTGGAGCTGGCCACGCGCGACGCCACGGCGGAGGCATGGAACACCCTGCGGGAGTGGTCCTCCCAGGTGTCCGTGGAGCAGGAGCCGCTTGAGGTGCTGGAGATGATGGGGCTGGCGGCGCTGCGCCGGGGCGAGCGCGAGGAGGCCATCCACATCCTGACGGACGCGCTCCAGCTCGCCTCGCGACTGCCCAATCTGATGGAGGCGCGCATCCGCCGCTCGCTGGAGCGTGCTCGGGACAGCGCCCCTCCGACGTGAAGCCGCCGGACGCTACGCCATCCAGCCCAGCAGCTTGAGCGCGCCGATGAGCACTCCCGCGAGCGACTCCGCGGCAATCGCCCCCGCCGCCAGCGCGGGCACGTTGCGCACCGTCGCTTGCGGCCAGCGCCACCGGGCCACCGCCGCCAGCGCTCCGCCCAGGCACAGCGTCACCGCGAAGTAGGCGGGCAGGATGAAGCCGATTCCCATCGCCACCGGAGAAGGCACCCAACGCGCCTCCCGCTCCCTCGCCAGCAGCGTCAAGAGCGCGCCCACGCCCGCCGCGATACCGCCCGCCAGCGCCGCGTTCGGCGGCAGGCCCGACAGCCCCTTCACCGCCAGCTCCGCCACCGCTCGGAACTGATGCGAGAACGGCGCGGGCAGCGCCTCCGAGCCCAGCCCATACGCCCGCGTCAGCAGCAGGTACGCCGGCACGCTCACCAGCGAGCCCGCCAGCACCCCCACCAGCTGCGCCCCGAGCATCCGCCGTGGCGAGGCCCCCAACAGGTGCCCCGCCTTGAGCGCCCACATGCTCACGCCCGTCTGCGCCGCCGCGCCCGACACCACGCCACCCACCGCGATGTTGGGCGCCACCGCTCCCGGCAGCAGCACCCCGGCCGCCACCTGGGAGAGCTGCCCCACCTGCGTCACCGGCGAGACGTCCACCTGTCCCGCGCCACGCGCGCACACCGCGCACAGCGGCAGCAGCACCACCAGCGACAGCAACACCTGCGGCACGCTCATCCCGAACAGGCCCACGCCCAGCGCCAGCGTCAGCACGGCCGCCGCGCCACCGCACAACCACGCCCACCGGGGGAGCACTCCACCGCGCCTCAGCGAGCCCACGTCCTTCGCCGCGCTCCAGAAGTCCCGCGCCTGCGCCGCGAGCGACACCACCGCCGAGCCCACCAGCAGCCCCACGCCGGGCCACGTGAGCCAGTTCAGCAGCGAGTCATAGGTCGCCTCCTTCACCGCACCCGTGCTCAAGAGCCACGGCGCCAGTGCGCCCCAGCCCACGAGCGCCCCCACCAGCATGCTCAAGCCCAGGTGCAGCCCCGCCATCATCCCCACCGCCACCAGCATGGGGCTCCACGCCAGACCCCACGTCAGCGACGCGGTCGATACACCGCCCACCGAGCCCGGCGCCGCCACCATCCCCGGCAGCTTCTGAAGCACATCGCGCACCGCCGTGATTCCCGTGGCCACCACCGCCGCCACCGCCAACCACACGCCGCGCCCGCGATTCTCCTCGGGCGCCGAGACATGCATCGCGGTGATGAGCTCCGCCGTGGTGATGCCCGTGGGGAAGGCCAGCGCCTCCTCCTCCAGCAACCGGCGCCGCAGCAGGTGCGCGGCCAGCACGCCGAGCACGCCCAGCGCCACGCTCCACACGGCCACTCCCACGCCGGGCACGTCCAATCCCATCAGCATCAGCGCGGGCAGCGGCCCCAGCAACCCCGCCGCCGCCGGCATGGCGCCCACCGACACCGCCGCCACCTGCGTGAGGTTGTTCTCCAGCGGCGTGTACGGCGAGCCTCGCCTGCGCGACACCGCCGCCAGGCCACCGAAGCCCAGCACCGCCGCCGTCACGGAGCCGCTCTCCCACCAGCCCAGCTTCAACCCCATGGACACGTTGGTGACGGCCAGCAGCGCGCCGACGACGAGCCCCATGCCCAGCGCACGCGGCGACCACTCACGCGGCTCGCGAACAGGGGACGGCGACGACTCGGGGACCACCGCCAGGCGTGCATCGCCGACGGTCTCAGGTACGACGGGAGTGGAGGACACGGTGGCTTTCGAGGGACTGCTCATCTTCCCGCCTCCGCCGAACGTCCCACCAGCTCGCGGAGCTGTGTGAGGTCCAGCGGCTTGGAGATCTTCAAGTTGGGCACCTCGCGCAGGAAGGACACCGTGCGCGGGGTGAAGGCGCCGCCCGTCATGAACACCATGCGGCCCGCCTGCTCCGGCACGCTGCGCCCCAGCTCGTGGTACAGGTCCATGCCCGTCATCCCCGGCATCATCACGTCGCAGAGGATGAGGTCGAAGCGGCTGCCCTCGTTGAGCAGCCGCAGCGCCGCCTGCGCGCTGTTCGCCGTGGCGACCTCATGGTCCGCCGCCAGCGAGCGCTGGAGCGCCAGCGTCACGTTCGGCTCGTCATCCACGACGAGGATGCGCGCCCGCGCGTTGATGGCCACCACCGCCGTGAGCCGGGGCAGCACCTCCAGCTCCCGCGTGGCCGCGCGCAGCACCACTCGGAAGGTGCTCCCCTTGCCCGGCTCGCTCTCCGCGTGGATGGAGCCACCCATCGACTCGATGATGCCGTGGCAGATGGACAGCCCCAGCCCCGTGCCCACGCCCACCGGCTTGGTGGTGAAGAACGGGTCGAAGATGCGGTCCATCACCTCCGGAGACATGCCCATGCCCGTGTCGCGCACCTCCACCAACACCCGGCCGCGGTCTCCCGCGCGGATGACGACGCGGATTTCATGCTCGTGCTCCGGCGAGCGGTCCTCCGGAATCGCCTGCGCCGCGTTGAGCAGCAGGTTGAGGAACACCTGGCACAGCCGGGACTCGCTGGCCTCCACCGGGGCCACCGGCTCGAACTCCGTCACCAGCCGGGCGCGGTGGCGGATGACGTTGTCCGCCATCTTGCACGCCAGCTCCACCGCGCGACGCACGTCCACCGGCATCAGCCGCACTTCCTGCTCGCCCCGCGCGAAGACCTTCAAGTCGCGGACGATGGTGGCGATGCGCTCGGCGCCCTCCGTCGTCTCGCGCACCAGCTGCTGGAGCGAGGCGATGGCCGCCGCGGGCACCTGGCTCTCCATCCGCTCCAGCCCCTCGCGAACCAGGTGCAGGTTGACGAGCATGTAGGCCAGCGGGTTGTTGATTTCGTGCGCCACGCCCGCGCCCAGCGTGCCCACCGACGCCAGCCGGTCCGCCACGACGAGGTGCGCCTGGAGCTGCTTGCGCTCCGACGTGTCCCGGTGGACCATGATGTTGGCAATCGTGCGCCCCTCGCTGTCGCGCAGCGGGACGACGACGGACTCGCACCAGCACGTGGTGCCGTCGCGCCGCTTGAACTCCAGCTCTCCCGTCCACCGTCCCTGCTTCTCCAGCGCCGCCAGCACCATGCCGGTGAGCCGGTCCGGCTCGTCCGGGTGCAGCACGCGGAAGAGCGTCTGCCCCATCGCCTCCGTCTTGTTGCGGCCGAACATCCGCTCCGCGCTGGCGTTCCAGTCGATGATGCCGCCGCCCAGGTCCGTAATCACCACGCCGTCGTAGATGCTCTCGAAGATGAGCGCCTGGCGGTTCAGCTCCTGCTCGGCCTGCTTGCGCGCGGTGATGTCCATCACCGTGCCCGTCACCCGTGCGGGCATGCCCGCCGCGTCGCACAGCACGTCACCCTTGCAGGAAATCCAGCGCCACCCGCTGCCCTGCGGCTCAATGCGGTAGTCCACGTCCACCTGCGTCTTCTTCTCCAACGCGGTGGACAGGGACTCGCGCACGCGCGGCAGGTCCGCCGGGTGCACCACCTCCTCCAGCTCCATGGCCCGGCCGGACAGCTTGCCCACGGGCAGCCCCAGGAGCCGGTCCACGTGCTCGCTCCACGTCACCCGGCCGCTCTGCGCGTTCCAATCCCAGATGCCCACGCGCGCGGCGGACAGCGCCTGCCGCAGCTGCTCCTCGCGCTGCTCCAAGAGCTCCCGCTTGGAGAAGCGGAACACCGTGACGGTGCCAATCTGGAGCCGGTCACCCTCCTGAAGCTCCGCCGTGGCGACGGGCGTGCCGTTGAGCAGCGTGCCGTTGGTCGACTCCAAGTCCGTGACGTGGCAGCCGCCGTCGGGCGCGCGGATGATGCGGGCATGCTTGCGGGAGACGCCGTGGTCGTCGATGCGCACCGTGGCTTCGGAGCCCCGGCCGATGATGTGCTCGCCCGGCTCCAGCCGATACGCCTTGCCGATGGCGGCCGGCGTCGTCGTGCTGATGAGGATGAGGCAGGCACCCGTCGAGGAGGGCGGAGCCAGCACCATGCCGGCGCAGGTCGTGAGATCATCCAATGTCGTCATCAAGAGGCCCCCCGGGCCCCCGCGCCGCGTCCATCCACCCGACCAACCCCGACTCGCGCGCGTGAGGTCACGTCCCGGGAATCCAGCAGTCCCTGGTCACGGCGTCCAACCACCCGGGGTGTTGGGGCGCCCGAGCATACGCAAGGCAACATCTGCCCCGCTGTCCCCCACCCGAGGTGATGGGTGGTGAACGCATGCCAGGGATTGGCGCGACGCGGCGGGCGCTTCGGGCCCGGGGCGTGCAGCAGGGCTCCAAGGTGGGTGCTAGGGTGCCCTTTACACATGGCGGCCGACTCCGAGAGCACGTTCCGCATCCAGGCACGGGCGGATCTGCATGTCTCCGAGCGGGGGCGCGGCGATGCGGGCAAAGGTGACCGAGGCCCCGGCACGCTCGCGGGCGAGTACATCCTCAAGGCCCTGCTCGCCTCCGGTGGCCACGGCAGCGTCTATGAAGCCGAGCACCGGATTCTGGGCCGCCGCGCCGCGGTGAAGGTGCTGCACCCCCACCTGGCGGATCAGGGCGAGATGCTCAAGCGCTTCGTGCGCGAGGCCCGCGTGGTGAACCAGATTCGCCACCCCAACATCGTGGATGTCTATGACTTCGGGCTGATGCCGGACGGCAGCCCCTACTACGTCATGGAGCTGCTCGCCGGTCGCACGCTGGGCCAGGTGGTGCAGGAGCGCGGCCGGCTGTCCGCGTCCCGTGCGCGCGCCTACCTGGAGCCCGTGTGCGGCGCGCTGGAGGCGGCGCACCGCGCGGGCGTCGTCCACCGCGACTTGAAGGCCAGCAACATCCTCGTCGTGGAGGAGGGCGAGAAGCCCCGGGTGAAGCTGCTCGACTTCGGCATCGCCAAGCTGATGCACGCGGAGGGCTCGCAGGAGGGCCTCACCATCGCCGGCCAGCGGCTGGGCACCGCGCACGCCATGGCCCCCGAGCAGTTCCGCGGCGGCACCATTGGCCCGTACACGGACATCTACGCGCTGGGCGTGCTGCTGCATCAACTGCTCACCGGCCGCTACCCGTTCCTCTGCGAGGACCGGATGGAGTTGGAGCGGCTGCACCTGGAGGCCCCCGCGCCCAGGCCCAGCGCCATCGCCCCGGTGTCTCCCGCCGTGGACGCGGTGGTGCTGCGCTGCCTGGAGAAGGACGCCGGCCGCCGCTTCACCAGCGTGGGCGCCTTCCTCGCCGCGCTCGCCGACGCCGCCGAGGAGCCCGTACAGCCCGCCCACCGCTCCCGGCTGGCGCTCGCCGTCCACGCCGAGGTGCTGCTGCCCTCCGCCGCCCAGGACGACGACGCGATGTACGCCGTGCTCGCCGACGTGCTGGATGGCCTGGAGCAGGGCCTGCGCGGCGGCGGCTTCCTGCTCGCGCTCCAGTCCGGCACCACGCTGCTGGCCGTGCGCCCGCTGGAGAACGGCGCGCCCACCCCGGAGCGCACCGCGTACCTGCGCGAGGCCGAGCGCTCCCTGCGCATCCTCCAGCAGGCCGCGCAGAAGCTCGCCGACCCCGTGGATGCCACCGTCCACCTGTGCCTGCACCTGGGCCAGGCCGAGACGCGCGGCGACACCGGGGAGTCCGAAGTCGTGGGAGGCCCCGTCACCGACGTGGGCGCCTGGCGACTGCGCGGACCCGAGGGCTTTGCCCTCACCCCCGCCGCCGCACTGTCTCTGGAATTCCCGGAACCCATCTAGACCTCCCGGGAATGACGGGTCTCCGTTGAATCCGATTCATCCATGACTCCCTGAGTCCTGGACTTTACACCCTGACTGTCATGATTCGGCCGCCATGGGAAATTTATCGTCCCTGCGGCATGCAAGCCAGCTGAACCCCCGGCAAAACTTGTCGAACCCATCAGCTACAGCGGCATTCTTTGGGAATGCTGGAACTGGTGGACGACAAGGTGGTCAGCGAGCGCTGGCCACCACACACGGGGGAAGAGCATGCACCACACACCAGCCTCGCAGTCGCGTCGTCACACCAGCACCCACCCGTCTCGGGGCCGGGGATGGATGGTGGGGCTCCTGAGCCTGGCGCTCGGAGCGGGGGCCTGTGGCGTGGGGGTGGAGCCGGTGGGAGAGGAGCTGGGGCACCTGCGCCACAGCCAGGTCACCCACAACGGCTTGTCCACCAATGGCCTGTCCACCAATGGCTTGTCCACGAATGGCCTGTCCACCAATGGCTTGTCCACGAATGGCCTGTCCACCAATGGCCTGTCCACCAATGGCTTCACGACCTGGTTCAACCAGGACCCCGTGAATGCGGACGCGGTGATGTCCTACGTGGTGACGTGCGCGGTGCAGGCGGGGGTCGCCCGCCAGTTCACCAATCCGGTGACGGGAATCACGCACATGTGGCTCGGGGCGCTGGGGCTGGCGACGGCCTGGGCCAACGGAGCGCCCGCGACAGATTTGGAGAAGCAGGTGGTCTCCGGCTGCCTCGCGGCGCATGCGAACAAGTACGGCCTGCACGTGCCCATCTCCGTGCTGGGCCTCACCGGCTCCAGCGACACCTCGCCCCCGGCCATTCCGTACACGCCGCAGGAGCTGGCGACGTACAGCGAGACGGAGGCGTGCTACTTCGGCAACCTGTTCGACGGCACGGGCGTCTTCGCGGCCAATGACCAGGCCTACCTGTCCGCGGACAAGAGCACCCCGCGCACGTGTGGACTGGCGTCGGGCGAGGCGCAGAACTGCCCGCCCATCACCCACGTGGGCATGTGCGCCACGTATTGCCAGCGCGCCATGAGCACCACGACGCCCTCCACGACCCTGCCCTACTACGAGAGCTGCACGTACAACGGGAAGAACTACCGCCCCATCACCGCGCGCATCCGCCCGCAGGAAATCTATCGCTGCGGTGACGGCACCTGCCAGTTCACCGAGCGCTGCGGCACGGGCACCACCGCGCTGAGCTGCCGCGCGGATTGCGGCACCTGCCCCTGAGGGCAAAGCGTTGGTCTTCCGCGACACAGTTCGCGCCGGCGCGTGGGTCCGTGAGGGCCCCCGCCGGTGGGGACGTCCCCCTGGGTGGTGCTACGGTTTCCCCATTCCCGAGGTTGGGCCGGACACGGGAGGTCGCATGAACGGTCTTCATTTCCTGGATGCCCCCGAGGGCACCGACATCGCCGGCTACACGGTGGAAGGGCTGCTCGGCGCGGGAGGCTGTGGCGTGGTGTACCGCGCCACGCGCGACGGCCAGCCCGTGGCGCTCAAGCTCCAGTCACTGGTGCAACTGGGTGGCTGGGGGCAACGCGAGGTCGCCATCCTGACACGGCTGGCCCACCGCAACGTGGTGGGCTTCCGTGACGGCGGCCTGTTTCCACCGGAGGCGCCCGAGTGGCTCTACCTGGCCATGGAGTACGTGCACGGGCGCCCGCTGGCCCAGTGGGTGGAAGAAGAGAATCCCGGCGCGCGGCGCGCGGCGCGACTGGCGCTGGGAGTGGCGCGCGGACTGGAAGCCGCGCACGCCGCGGACGTGCTCCACCGGGACATCAAGGAAGCCAACGTGGTGGTGCGCGAGGAGGACGGCACGCCGGTGCTGATGGACTTCGGCGTGGGGGACTACTCCGGAGCGCCCCGGCTGCCACGCGGAGTGCTGCCCCCGGGGACGCCGCGCTACCGCAGTCCGGAGGCCCTGGCCTTCCGCCACGAGGGCCGCGACGGCATGTACCCGGCCACCGTGGCCGATGACCTTTATGCGCTCGGCGTCGTCCTCTACTGGATGCTCACCGCGCGCTACCCGTTCGAGAACGTGGAGACGCCCGAGGGAGAGCTGGCCGTCATCCACCACCCTCCGGTGACGCCCGCCGTGCTCAACCCCCGGGTGCCCTGGGCGCTCAGCGAGCTGTGCCTGCAGCTGCTCACCAAGCAGCCCTGGCGGCGAGGCACCGCGAGCACCTGGTGCGCGGCGCTGGAGACGGCGCTCGCCAACGCGGACGCGGCGTGGGACGTGCCCTTGTTCCCGAACACGGCGGACCTGCCGCTCGACGTCCAGGGCCCACGCCCTCCGTCGCGCGGACGGCGCACGACGGGCTCCGGGACGCTGCCCTCGATTCAGTCGGTCTCCACCGCCTCCACCGAGGCCGAAGCGCCCAGGCTCGTCGTCCGGGCCCGGCCGGTGAAGCTGGGGACTGGCGCCATCCAGTTACCGCGCGTCCTGCTGGCCCTGGGGCTGGGGGTGTGTCTGGCGGGTGGCGTGTGGTGGGCACGGCGCTTTCAACCCTCCCTGCTCGCGCTGACCTTGTCCTCCCAGGCGCGCTGACACAGGGGCGGAGCTTCCAGTCGCCAACGCTGGCCGGGCCCCTCCGGGAGCGCTGGCGTCGACTACCCATCTGGACAGCCACGAACCCTCGCGCGAGCCGACATCGGCTCCTTGCCGGCCACGTCCTGGCGGTGTTGACTGGGATGGTCCGCCCCGCCCCCGCGCCGCACTCGGGACGGACCTTCGACGCCGGGACCGCGACGTGATGACGCTACGAGCCAGGGTTCTGTTGATGTCGGCGGTGGCGCAGCGGCGCGGCACGCTGCGGCGCGCCTTCCAGGCGCGTGCGGGATTTTCACCCGGAGCGGAGCACCCGGGGACGGAGCTCGTCCGCGAGGCCGGCGAGGCGGGCAGGCGACTGGAAGAGACGGTGCGGGAGCGGACCGCGGAGCTGGAGGCCGCCAACGCGAAGCTGTCCCGCAGCCTGGAGCAGCTCCACGCCACCCAGGCCCAGCTGCTCTTCGCGGACCGGCTGATTGCGTTGGGCCGCATCGCCGCGGGCGTGGGGCACGAAATCAACAACCCCCTCGCCTTCATCCTCAGCAACCTGGAGTACATCCACCAGGAGCTCCAGCAGAAGGAGCAGCTCCCCGAGCGCGAGCGCCAGGAGGTGCTGGAGGCGCTGGCGGAGACGCGCGACGGCGCGGAGCGCATCCGCCTCATCGTCCGGGACTTGCAGACGCTGTCGCGCTCGGAGGACGTGGGCAGCGGGCCCTCGGACGTGGGCGCGGTGGTGCGCACGGCGGCGAAGATGGCCATGCACGAGCTGCGGCACCGCGCGCGGCTCATCGTCGAGTGTGACGGAGTGCCGCCCGTGCAGGGCAATGGCTCGCGGCTGGGCCAGGTGTTCCTCAACCTGCTGCTCAACGCGGCGCAGGCGATTGTGCCCGGGCAGGTGGAGCTGAACGAGGTGCGCGTCGTGGCGCGCGAGGCGATGCCCGGCCGCATCGTCGCGGTGGAGGTGCGCGACACCGGCTGCGGCATCTCCCCCGAGCACCGCGAGCGCATCTTCGACCCGTTCTTCACCACCAAGCCGCTGGGCGTGGGCACCGGCCTGGGCCTGGCGGTGTGCCATGGCATCGTCACGTCGCTGGGCGGGACGCTGACGGTGGAGAGCGCGCCCGGTCAGGGCAGCATCTTCCGCGTCACCCTGCCCGTGGCCGGCGCCTTCGCCCAGCCGCCGCGCCAGCTGGACGCGGTGGTGTGAGCGTCACCACCTGGTCGTCATAAGGCGTCATGCCCTCCATCGGCGGCGCGTAGAGGTGCAGCGACACGGCGCCATACCGTGAGGTGTTGAGGACGCGGTGGATGGTGTCCGGCTCCTCAATCATCAAGTCGCCCTCCTCCGCGCGCACGCCCACCTCGGGCAGCAGCCTGTCGCCTCCCCAGACGTAGCGGGTCTCTCGCACCGCGCCGCGCACCATCAGGGACACGCCGGACGAGCCGCCGTGGTCATGCACCAGCGAGCCTTGCCCCGGCCCCCAGCACACCAGCAGCAGCTCACACGCTTCCGTCTTCGCCAACGTCTTGCGCACGTAGCGCGCCTCGTCGAACTCGACGAAAGACCTCAGCAGTCCCCAGTCGGGCCGGCTGTCGCGGAGCCTCTCCACCAGCCACGCCAGTGAAGGGACGGACTCCCTGCGCTCTGGCAACGGCCAGCCGAGCAGGCTTCTCATGTCCGGGACTTCTCCGTCCCAGTCTTCCTTGGGGCGCTCTCGCATGGTTCTCCCGGGATGTGCGTGGGAGTGTGGACATGCCCTAGCACCACGACCAGGGGTTGGCGTTCGATTGTCCACGCTGGCCCGCTGGGATGCCGTGGGACGGAGGCGGACATAGGATTGCGGCGTGCGAGTTCAGAGCAGCCCTTGGGACGTGGCCGTGGTGGGGGGCGGGGCCAGCGGGACGTTGTTGGCCATCCACCTCTTGAGGCAGGCGCGCGCGCCCTTCCGAATCCTCCTGGTGGAGCGAAGCGGGCGGGTGGGCCAGGGGCTCGCCTACTCGACGCGGAGCCACCGTCACCTGCTCAACGTCCCCGCCGCGCGGATGGGCGCCTTCGCGGAGGAGCCCGAGCACTTCCTGCGCTGGCTGCGTCAGGAGACGCCCGACACGGAGGGCGGGGACTTCGTCCCCCGGCTGCGCTACGGCCAGTACCTGGACGCCGTGCTGAAGGAGTCCGTCACCAGCGCACCGCCGGGTGTCCAGCTGGAGACGCTGTCCGACGAGGTGACGTCCACGCGAGAGCACGGCGGGCTGGTGACGCTGACGACCCGGAGCGGCGCGGAGCGGGTCGCCCGAGCGGTGGTGCTGGCGCTGGGCAACGCGTCCCCCGCGGACCTGCGCGTGGCGGACGGCGGGCTGTATGCGAGCCCGCGCTATCACCGCTCGCCGTGGACGCCGAGCGCGCTGGAGGGCATTGGCGAGGACGACACGGTGCTGCTCATCGGCACGGGGCTCACCATGGTGGACGCCGTGCTGTCGCTGGAGGAGCGCGGCCACCGGGGCCCGCTGCACGCGCTGTCTCGCCACGGCCTGCTGCCGCACCGCCACCCGCGCACCGCCCTCCAGGGCACCTACGCCTCACCCGGCATCCGCGACGTGCTGCGCGCGCTGCGCGACAAGGGGCTCCGAGACAACGGGCCGCGCTCGCCGGAGCCCACCCACCCCATCCCCGTACGGGTGCGCGCGCTCCTGCGCGTGCTGCGCCACGAGGTGCGCCGCGCGACGGAGGCCGGGGCCAGCTGGCGCGCGGTGGTGGACGCCCTGCGGCCGGTGACGGTGCCCCTGTGGCAGCGCCTGGACGACGGGGAGCGCAAGCGCTTCCTGCGACACCTGCGCGCCTACTGGGACGTGCACCGTCACCGCATGGCGCCGGACGTGGCGGACGGCCTGGAGCGACTGAGGGCCCAGGGCCTGCTGCGGCTGCACGCGGCCCGGGTGCGGAGCTTCGTCCTGGACGACGACGCGGTGCGGGTGCGCGTGCGGCGCCGGGGAGCGCGGCACGAGGAGGACCTCCAGGTCCACCACGTGGTCAACTGCACGGGCCCTGAGGGCGACGTCACCCGCCATGGACACCCGCTGCTCCACCGCCTCGCGGAGGAGGGCCGGCTGCGCCCGGACGCGCTCGGCCTGGGCCTGGACACCGACGGCCACGGGGCGCTGGTGGACGCGCGCGGGCACACCGGGGGCCGCCTCTTCACCCTGGGCCCCCTGCGGCGCGGCGAGCTGTGGGAGACCACGGCCGTGCCGGAGATTCGCTCCCAGGCCCGCGCCCTGTCCGAGCACCTGCTCGAGCGCCTGGGACGCGGCTTCGTCGCCCCTCGGCGCAGCGCGGGCTGACCCTGGACTGGCAGTGAAGCCTTTCCAGAGCGTGGAAATCCCTGGAGCCTGGGTTTCGTGCGAGGCTTCCGCCCGCTGAGCGCCGCCCCCTCATGACTTCCCACCGCTCTCTCGTCACCGTCGCAGGAGGCCTGTTCGCCATCCTCCTCGTGTGTGCGGGGGGCGTGGCGTACGTGAAGCTGCGCACCAGGCCACTCGAAGCGAGGCTGGTGCGCGAGGTGAACGAGCTGACCCAGGCGCGGTACGCGCGGCCCTCGCACGTGCAGCCGCCGAGCCCGGGGACCTTCGCCCGCCACCTGGAGCCGCTGCTGGAAGACGTGTTGCACCTGTACCAGGAGCGGCAGAAGGCGGGCACGGGCCAGGACTCGACGCTGGGGCAGTCCTGCCGGGACGTGGCGGACGGGAAGCTGCCGACGACGTCGCTGTCCTCGGCGTGCGTCGAGACGCTGGAGCGCGCGCGGCCCCTGCTGGAGCGGGTGCTGGCGGCGACGCACGCGGAGTTCGGCGGGCTGCCGGAGCGGCTGGGCGTGCTCGCGCCCGTCACCCACGCGCGGGCGAACGGGAAGTTCGCGTTGATGTACGTGGTGAACCTGGCCGCGCTGGACACGCGGTGGAAGCTCTCCCATGGCCGGCCGCTGGCGGCGCTGGACACGTGCCTGGACGCGCTGGCGCTCAGCCGCGAGCTGGAGCTGGGCGGAGGCATGGAGGGACAGCTGCTGTCGGCGACGGGCCACGGCGTGCTCTACCGGCCGTGCGCGGACGCGCTGGACGCGGCGCCGACGGAGCGCAAGCGGCTGGCGATTTCGCAGCTGGTGAAGCTGGCCGAGGGCTTCGCGCCCTTCTCCATGTCGCTGCGGCACGAGTCCACGCTGGTGCAGCTGGTCCACTTCCGGGGGCTCTTGTCCGACGAGGCCCTGGCCGCGCTGCCGCCGCACAGCGAGGACTGCGTGCCGCCGGAGCTGCGGGACGAGGAGGCCTCCGACGACGGTCCCCTGGCCGCGCGGCGCGCGTGGTGGACGCTGGTGGAGGGCTTCGACGCGCTGACGTCCGCGGCGGACCTGCCCACCTCGGCGCGCCGCCGGGCCTTCGCGCTGATGGAGGCGAGCGAGGAGGAGGACCAGCTGGGCTCCATCCACGGGCCGCACATCGCCACCTATGGCGAGTACGCGGAGCGGCTGGATTTGCGCAGGCTCCAGCACGACGCGCTCATCACCCTGGCGGAGGTCGACCTGGCGCGCACCGAGCGGGGCCACTGGCCGGAGTCGCCCCCACGACACAAGAACTCCTCCTTCGTGCTGGAGACGCTGGGCCCGACGGAGGCCCGCATCCAGCCCTGCGCTCGCGCGCACTCGGCCCACGGCCTGCGTGTGACGGCGGACCCTCCTCCGTCCACGGCGCGCCGGCCGGAGCCCTGAAGCGACGCCAGCACGCCTCCCCTCCCCTCGGGCGGGTGTCGGCGGCCTGCTCGGGTGGCATTCAGGGCCTACCTTCCTGACGGACGCCGTCTCGGCCTCGGAGGGGGAATGGGCCTGCCGCACGCAACGAGTGTCGACACGTCGCGGCGCTCCGGGCGCGAAGGGGGTCCGCCATGATGGCGCGTCGCTTCGTCGCGGACTTCGACTCCGCGGCCGCCATGCTGCGCGCGCTCGCGGGCTTCCTGCATGGCCGCGACTTCCCCGCGCTGGGCACGCACCGGCACACCCGCCCCCTGTTCGAGGCGCTCCTCCCGGTCGTCAACCGCCTCCCGGTGCCCAAGCGCGAGGCCGCCTATGTCCGCAGCGGACTGGCCGAGGCCCTCACGCCGCGCGCGCTGACGCACTTCGACGCGGAGGCCCTGGCGCGCTGGGTGGTGTCCCGCTACCCGCGACGACGCTACCCGGCCGCGGTGGTGGGCTCCTCCAACGGCGCGCTGGTCCACCTGTGCGCGGCGCTGGGCATTCCGTGGCTGCCCCAGACGCAGCTGTTGTCCGTGCGCCATGACGGGCGCGTGCCCGTGGACGAGCCGTTGAAGGACTTGGACTTCGCCAGGGAGCCCGCGCGCCACCTGCTGGAGTCCCATCCGGACCTCCAGCTGCACCACACGCACGACGCCAACCACGACCGGCTCCTGTTGCGAGGGCTGACACACTTCCGGGTGAAGCGCCGCCGCCTGGGCGCCGCGTATGTCCGCTTCCTGGAGGACGTGCTGGAGCCCGGCGCCACCCTCTTCGTGTCCGAGTGCGAGCTGCGCTGGCCCACGCTGCGGCAGGGCGAGCGGCACGTCTTCCAGCAGGGCGCGCTCGGCGGGGCGAGCCCTGACGAGTACTACCTGGGCGGCCCGCGCGTGGAGGACTGGCTGCGGCGCCAGGGCTCACCTCATTCGCGCTGGCCCACGCCTCCGCCGGACAGCGACAGCCCGGAAGCGGAGTGGGGCTTCGAGCCCGCGCTGCTCGAGGACCTCCAGCGGCTGGCGCGCGAGCGGCGCTGGCGGCTGCGGCGCATCGTCTATCCAGAGCCGGAGGCGCTCAGCCCGCTGGTGGCGGACCTGTACCGGCACTGGTACCGCGACCGACACATGCCGCTGGGACAGTTGCTGGTGGAGTCCTCGATTCTGCTGGAGCCGTGGTGGGCGCTGCGCACCGGTGCGGTGCCGTTCTGGATGGTGCTCAACACGCGCCCTTCCGCGCGCGCGCTGGAGCACTACCTGGACGCGTCCGAGCCCTGGGACGCGCTGTTCCTGATGCTCTGCTCCCGGGGCGTGGACTCGCTGGGCCTGGCGCCGCTCCAGCGCTGGCGGGAGCTGCTCGCGCGCGGCCTGGACCGGGGAGAGCTCCTGGGCGTGGACGAGCGGGAGTACCCCCGCGACTTCGCCGCCGTCGTCCGCTACCACCCCGCGCTGAAGCGGGCACTCGACGCACGCCACCCCATGCCGGAGCGAATGGGCCTGGAGCGGCTGGACGCCTTCCTGCGCCAGCACGGGGACCGCTACGCGGTGCGCTGGCACGACACCGACACGCGCCCGCGTCACACGAGCGCGGGCGTGTCCTCCTCGTGGATGAACTGAAGCGCGAGGGGGCGCGCGCTACCCGGCCGACACCGCCACGGAGCCCAGGCCCTCCACGATGAGCCGCACCCTGTCTCCAGGCTGGAGCATGTGCGCGGCCGTGGCGGCGCCCGCCAGGACGATGCTGCCGGCGGGGAGCACCTGGCCCCGCTGCGCGAGCAACGCGCACAGCTGCACCACGGACAGCACCGGGTCCCCGGAGATGGCGTCCGAGCGGGCCGACTGCACCAGCGCGTCGTTCACCGACATCTTCATCTCCAGGCGCGTCAGGTCCAGCGCGCGCGGCGGGTGCTCCTCCGTCGCGAGGACGAACAGCGAGGAGGACGAGTTGTCCGCCACCACGTCCGGCAGGGAGAAGTACTTGAAGTCGCGGTAGCGCGAGTCGAGGATCTCCATCGCGGCGAACACGGACTCACACGCGTCCAGCGCCTCCTCGCGCGTCACCGTCCCGCCGAGCTCGCGCGCGGTGCGGAAGGCGATCTCCGGCTCGATTTTCGGGTGGATGCCCTGGCCCAGCCGGATGACCCCGTCCGCCGCCACGCGCATCTTGTCCGTGAGGACGCCGTACACCGGTGAGTCCAGGTTCATCTGCCGGCGCTTGGCCTCGGACGTCAGGCCCATCTTCAGGCCGACCACGCGCTCACCGTCGGCCTGGCGGAGCTTCAGGCCCGCCTCCTGGACGGCGTAGGCCTCTGGTAGCGAGAGCTGGGGCAGCTCGTTCGTGAGGGGCGGCACCTCGCGCCGCTCTCTCCGGGCGGAGTCGAGGCGTCGGGCCAGCTCCGAGGGGTCCACGGTCTGCGTCATTGCATCCCTCTCCAGGTGGGGTCAGCGCGGGCGCGCGCCGGGCGGCGCAGCAGAGCACGGCCGGAAGTCCCAGGCGAGGCGGCTGATGCGCGGGGCGGCCGGCTCCGGGGTATAAGCCGCGTGAACCGGAGGCACGGAGCTTCCGGGGACTGGCAGGACCGGGGCGACGTGTGCATAACCCCGGTCGCAGCCCCCCGGCCGGGGCGGGCCTTTCCGAAGCAAGGACTCCTCTTCATGCGATTCTTCTGGCTCTTCGCGGCAGCGGTTCTCTCGACGACGGTGGCGCTCGCGGACGAGACGCCCGGGCGACACACCCACGACGGCTTCTACCTGCGCGGCCAGCTGGGCATCGGCTACACGCGCGCCGAGGCGCCCGACCTCGACCTGGCCATCAAGGGCGCCGCGGGCACCCTCAACCTGGAGCTGGGCTACGCCCTCATCAACAACTTCATCATCTACGGAAAGCTCTTCGGCACGTCCACGACGAACCCGGACCTCGAGGTGGGCGACATCACCGTCGAGGGTGACGAGGATGACGACGTGGCCAGCAACTACGCCGGGATTGGCGTGGGCCTCACGTACTACTTCATGCCCGTCAACCTCTACATCTCCGGCGCCGTGGTGGCCAACCAGCTCAGCATCACGCAGGACGGCGAGCGCGAGGGAGAGACGGACTCCGGCGTGGGCATCCACCTGGGCCTGGGCAAGGAGTGGTGGGTGAGCGACAACTGGGCGGTGGGCATCGGCGGCGAGGTGGCGCTGGGCCGCATCCGCAGCAGCGAGAACGACGGTGACGACTGGAACGTCACCCACTTCTCGCTGCTCTTCACCGCCACGTTCAACTGAGCGTGGGACTCGGGTGGCCGTGACGCTTCCGTTTGCACGGACGAGTCACGGCCACCGGCGCCTCAGGCCTGTTGGTTGAGCCCCGCGGCGACGGCGCGCGATGCGGCGCGCGGGCTGAAGCGCACCATGAACGCGGCCAGGCCATTGAGCGCGCCGTGGACGGACACCACCCGCCCGCGCATCATCGCCTTGTAGGCGTGCTCCACCACGTCCCCGGGCTTCGCCACGCCGGAGCGCTGGAACAGGCGGCTCTTGTCGTTGCCCGCCTTCTGGGCGAACTCCGTCTGCGTCGCGCCAGGGCAGTGGGCCGTCACCGTCACGCCGGTGCCCCTCAGCTCGTACGCCAGCCCCTCCGACAGCGACACGACGAACGCCTTCGTCGCGTAGTACGTGGACATGTAGGGGCCAGCCTGGAAGGCGGCGGTGGAGGCCACGTTGAGGATGCGGCCGTGGCCGCGCTCGCGCATGGGTCTGGCGAACAGGTGCGTGAGCTTCAAGAGCGCGGTGCAGTTGACCTGCACCATCTCCGCCTCGCGCTTCACGTCCTGGTCCAGGAAGGGGCCCGAGGAGCCGAAGCCCGCGTTGTTGACGAGGAAGTCCACCGTCAGCCCGCGCTCGGCCACCTGAGCGAAGAGCTGCTCGGGCGCGTCCGGCCAGGACAGGTCCGTGGGCAGCACGTGGGCCTTCACCCCGTGCTCCTTCTCCAGCGTGGCGGCGAGCGCCTCCAGCCGAGAGGCTCCGCGTGCGACGAGGATGACGTCGTGCCCGTCCCGAGCGAAGCGCCGCGCGAACTCCACTCCGAGTCCAGCCGATGCTCCGGTGATGAGGGCCACCTTGCGTGTCATGTTGTTTCCTCCCAGCGCCCTTATAGCCGAGCGCCGGGCGGCTCACGCGCTCGCGGGGCCCTCGCGCCTTGGGAGGGTGACTTCGAAGCGGCTGCCCAGGTCCAGCTCGCTGCGCACCTGGATATCGCCGCCGTGGGCTTCGACAATCTGCCGGGTGATGTAGAGCCCCAGCCCCAGCCCTCCATAGTGGCGCTCGCTGACGGCGCGGCCAAAGCGCTCGAAGATGTGGGACTGGTACTCGCGGGCGATGCCGATGCCCGAGTCCTCCACGCGCAGCACCACCCGCTCCGGCTCGCCTCGGAGCGCGATGTGCACGGGCTGGCCCGCGCCGTACTTCACCGCGTTGGCGAGCAGGTTCGTCAGCACCTGCTCCAGGCGTATCCGGTCCCAGTGCCCGCGCACGTCGCCCTGCACGGACACCGACACCGGGCTGCCCGCCTGACTCGCGGGGACCGCCAGCCGGTCCTTCACCTGGCGCGCCAGCGTCTCCAGATTCACATCCTCGCGGTGCAGCGTCAGCCGGCCGCTGGACAGGCGCGACACGTCGAGCAGCCCGTGGACGAGCCCCGACAGCTTGTCCACCTGGCGCTGGACGACGTCGAGCTGCGAGAGGACCAGCGGCGTGGGGAGATAGGGCCGGTCCTTGCGTGTCTGCCGCCGCAGCCACTGGAGGCGCAGCTGGAGCGGGGTGAGGGGTGTCTTCAGCTCGTGGCTGGCCACGGCGAGGAACTCGTCGCGCAGGCGCACGGAGCGGCGCGCCTCGCGGTACAGCCGGGCGTTGTCCACGAGGAGCGCGGCGCGGCGGGCCAGGTCCTGCGCCGTCTCCAAATCCGTCTGGGTGTAGTGGCGCGAGGGGCGCACCGCGAGGAAGGTGAGCGCGCCCAGTGAGCGGCCTCGCGCGAGCAGCGGCACGGAGAGGATTTCGTGGAAGCCCACCTCGCGCATCGCCTCGAAGTGGGCCTCGCTCACCGACACGCGGCGCAGCCAGGCGTCATCGACGTGGTCCACGAGCAGGGACTCGGCCTGACGGGCCACGCGGGTGGTGGGGTGCGCGCTGCCCTCCTGTCCGGGAGGAAAGCCCCGCACGCGCTGGGCGAGCGAATCCTCACGGGGGTCGGCGTAGGCGACAGACGTGCGCTGCACGGTGCCCGTCTCGTCCATGACATCGACGAGGCACCAGTCGGCGAGGATGGGGACACAGAGCCGGGCCAGGGTGTCGAGCGTGGCCTTGGGGTCCAACGAGGAGGACGCCAGGATGCGGCTCGCGTCCGCGAGGAAGGCCGCGCGCTGCTCCGCCGACTCCGCCTCCGAGCGCGCCTGCTGCTCCTCGCGCAACAGGCGCGCGGACTCCAGCGCCAGTCCCGCCAGCCGGGCGAGCCGGTGGAGGGCCACGTCATCCTCGCGGCTGAAGTCCCCCACCTCCCGGTCGAAGAGGTAGAGCACGCCCGCGTCGGAGGGCAGCGACACGGAGAGTCGGCCGCGAGGCTCCGCGCGCGAGGCGCGACGCTCCCTCGACGTGCGGCCGGGCTCGTCGCTGGGACGCACGGCATAGCCGCCCCAGACCTCATAGGCGCGCGAGAGCGACGTGACGCTCGCCCCGCGCGTCTTCCCGGGAGCGGGCGACAGGACGACGGTCGCCTGGTGGGCGCGCGTCAGTCGGCGGGCGATCTCCACGAGCACGGCGAGCGCCTCTTCGACTGTCGCGGCCGACAGGAGCTGCCTCGAGTCCGCGTCCTCCGCCGCGCGAGCCTCTTCATGCGACATGGGCGCGACAGGTTCCATCGGCATGTTCGACTCCCCTTGGGCTCAACCCCATCCGGCCCCTCGCCCCTCCGGTGTGACGAGGGGCTTCAACGCCCCCTCGCCCTCCAGACAGGCCAGGGCGTCAGGCGTTTGACGCGAGCGGACGACACGGAGTGGAGCGCTTGCCGCAATGCTGGTGACGGCTCCGTCGGTTGCGTACATTGCGCCCCGCTCGACCCGGGTTCGCGCGGTCCCCCTCCCTCTCGGCAACCGAGGAGGCGGGCGTCCGTGGGCGGCTCGTGGTGCGGGCACGCACGGAGGGTCCGGCCATGGAGAAGGTGCTCAACTACATCGGTGGGGAGCTGTTGCCCGCCCGCGGTGGCCAGTGGCTGGACAAGCCGGAGCCCGCGACGGGGAAGACGTACGCCCAGGTGCCCGACTCGGACGCCACCGACGTCCAGCACGCGGTGGAGGCCGCCACGCGCGCCTTCCCGGACTGGTCCGCCACGCCCACCGCCGAGCGCTCCCGCCTGATTCGCCGCCTGGCCGACGCCATCCGTGCCCGCCTGGCCGACTTCGCCCGCGCGGAGTCCATCGACTCCGGCAAGCCGCTGTCCGTGGCGTCGAGCGTGGACATCCCCCGCAGCATCCTCAACTTCGAGTTCTTCGCGGACGCGGTGACGCAGTTCTCCAGCGAGGCGCACGCCACCGACGGCGTGGCGCTCAACTACACGCTGCGCTCGCCGTTGGGCGTGGTGGGCTGCATCTCGCCGTGGAACCTGCCGCTGTACCTGCTGACGTGGAAGCTGGCGCCCGCGCTGGCCATCGGCAACTGCGTGGTGGCCAAGCCGTCCGAGGTCACGCCGATGACGGCGTATCTCCTGTCCCAGGTCTGCCGCGAAGTCGGCCTGCCGCCCGGGGTGCTCAACGTCGTCCACGGCCTGGGCCCCAAGGTGGGCGCGGCCATGAGCCAGCATCCGGACATCGCCGCCATCTCCTTCACGGGCAGCACCCGCGTGGGCTCGG
The DNA here is from genome assembly GCF_049194865.1 of Corallococcus terminator. Classification (GTDB taxonomy): domain Bacteria; phylum Myxococcota; class Myxococcia; order Myxococcales; family Myxococcaceae; genus Myxococcus; species Myxococcus terminator_A. The sequence continues at coordinate 95,079 of NZ_JBLZWL010000109.1, forward strand.
AGATTGCCCGCGTGGCCGCGCCGAACTTCAAGAAGCTGTCGCTGGAGATGGGCGGGAAGAACCCCAACGTCATCTTCGAGGACTGCGACTTCGAGGAGGCGCTGGCGACGACGGTGCGCTCGTCGTTCTCCAACCAGGGGCAGATTTGCCTCTGCGGCCCGCGCATCTTCGTGCAGCGCCCCATCTACGAGCGCTTCAAGGACGCGCTGGTGGCGCGCACGCGGGCGCTCAAGGTGGGTGACCCGCTGGAGGCCGGCACCGAGCAGGGCGCGCTGGTGTCGCAGCAGCACTTCGACAAGGTGATGGGCTACATCGATCTGGCGAAGCAGGAGGGCGGGCGCGTCCTCACCGGAGGCCGCCGCGCGAGCCTGTCCGGCCGTTGCAGTGAGGGCTGGTTCGTGGAGCCCACGCTCATCGAGGGCCTGGACGCGGCGTGCCGCACCAACCAGGAGGAGATCTTCGGGCCGGTGGCCACGCTCATCCCCTTCGACAAGGAGGAGGAGGTGCTCGCGTGGGCCAACTCCACGAAGTATGGGCTGGCCGCCAGCGTGTGGACGAAGGACGTGACGCGGGCGCACCGCTTCGCGTCGCGGCTGCACAGCGGCATCGTCTGGGTGAACTGCTGGATGCTGCGTGACTTGCGCACGCCGTTCGGCGGGGTGAAGGACTCGGGCGTGGGACGCGAGGGCGGGTGGGAAGCGCTGCGCTTCTTCACCGAGCCGAAGAACGTGTGCATCAAGCTGTGACGCGCCGGACGGAGACACGACGTGAGCACCAGTGAGCGAGTCGATTCCCAGAAGGCCCCGGAGCCGGTGGGCCTGTACCCCCACGCACGGCGCGTGGGCAACTTGTTGTTCCTGTCGGGCGTGGGCCCGCGCGAGCGCGGGACGAAGAAGATTCCCGGCGTGGAGCTGGACGCCGAGGGCAACATCACCTCGTGCGACATCGAGGCGCAGTGTCACTCGGTGTTCCGCAACGTCCGCTACATCCTGGAGGACGCGGGCTCGTCCTGGGACAAGCTGGTGGACGTCACGGTGTACCTGACGGACATGAAGAAGGACTTCCCCACGTACAACCGGCTGTGGGCGGAGTACTTCAAGGACAACCCGCCGTGCAGGACGACGCTCGAAATCAATCGGCTGCCCACGCCCATTGCCATCGAGCTCAAGTGCATCGCCACCATCGGAGACGACTGAATGGGCCGCCTGACCCCCATCAACTTCAAGAAGTGGATTGATGAGCACCGCCACCTGCTCAAGCCGCCCGTCGGCAACCAGCAGGTGTGGGCGGACCGCGAGTTCATGGTCACCGTCGTCGGCGGCCCCAACTCGCGCACGGACTTCCACATCAACGAGGGCGAGGAGTTCTTCTACCAGTTGGAGGGCACCATCAACCTGCGCGTGCTCGACGACGGCAAGCCCGTGGACATCCCCATCTCCGAGGGGGACATCTTCCTGCTGCCGCCCAAGGTGCCGCACTCGCCGCAGCGCCCCGCCGGCACGGTGGGCCTGGTGCTGGAGCGCCGCCGCCTGCCCGGTGAGCTGGATGGCTTCATGTGGCTGTGCCCCACGTGCGGCGAGAAGCTCTACGAGGAGTTCGTGCACGTCACCAACCTGGTGACGCAACTGCCGCCCATCTTCGAGCACTTCTACGGCAGCGACGCGAACTGCACGTGCAAGAAGTGCGGGACGAAGGTCACCAAGGAAGGGCCGAAGCGTTGAAGGTCGACATCCACACGCACCTGTTGCCGGAGAAGCTGCCGCGCTTCGCGGAGCGCTATGGCTATGGCGGCTTCATCACGCTGGACCACCATCAGCCGTGCCGCGCGCGGATGCTGCGCGACGACGGGAAGTTCTTCCGCGAGGTGGAGAGCAACTGCTGGGACCCGGTGAAGCGCATCGAGGAGTGCGACTCAGCGGGCGTCCATGTGCAGGTGATTTCCACGGTGCCGGTGATGTTCAGCTACTGGACGCAGCCGGAGCACGGGCTGGATTTGTCGCGCTTCCTGAACGACCACGTCGCCTCCGTCGTCCGGGAGCACCCCAAGCGCTTCGTGGGCCTGGGCACGGTGCCGTTGCAGTCGCCGGAGCTGGCGATTCGCGAGCTGGAGCGGTGCGTGAAGGAGCTGGGGCTGGCGGGCGTGCAGATTGGCAGCCACGTCAACGATTGGAACCTGTCCGACGAGAAGCTGTTCCCGTTCTTCGAGGCGGCCAGTGAGCTGGGCGCGTCCATCTTCGTCCACCCGTGGGACATGATGGGCGAGGCGAAGATGCAGAAGTACTGGCTGCCGTGGCTGGTGGGCATGCCCGCGGAGGTGTCGCTGGCGATGTGCTCGCTCATCTTCGGCGGTGTGCTGGAGCGGCTGCCCAAGCTGCGCTTCGCCTTCGCGCACGGCGGCGGCTCGTTCCCTGGGACGCTGGGGCGAATCGAGCACGGCTTCGAGGCGCGTCCGGACCTGGTGGCGGTGGACAACAAGGTGCCGCCGCGCGACTACCTGGGCCGCTTCTGGGTGGACTCGCTGGTGCACGACGCGGAGACGCTGCGCTTCATCGTCAAGCTGTTCGGCGCGGACAAGGTGGCGCTGGGCAGTGACTATCCGTTCCCCCTGGGCGAGCTGCGCCCGGGCACTCTCATCGAATCGATGAGCGAGCTGGCGCCCGACGCGCGCGAGCAGCTGCTCTGGAAGAACGCCCTGGCGTGGCTGGGGCGCTCCCGCGAGGACTTCGCACCATGACGACGACGCTTCCCTACGAGGACTCCGAGGACTTCGCGCGCCGCGCCGACGGAGAGGACCCGCTGCGCACCTTCCGCGAGGCGTTCCTCTTCCCTCCCGGTCCGGACGGCAAGCCGGTGGTGTATCTGGCTGGCAACTCGCTGGGGCTCCAGCCGCGCAACGCCGCGCGCTACGTGCAGGAGGAGCTGGAGGACTGGGCGAAGCTGGGCGTGGAGGGGCACCACCAGGGACGACACCCGTGGCTGCACTACCACGAGCTCGTCACCGAGCAGGCCGCGCGGCTGGTGGGCGCGAAGCCGCAGGAAGTGGTGGTGATGAACACCCTGACGGTGAACCTGCACCTGATGATGGTGTCGTTCTACCGGCCCACTCGCGGGCGGTTCAAAATCCTGGTGGAGGGTGGCGCGTTTCCATCGGACCAGTACGCGGTGGCGTCACAGACGCGCTTCCATGGGTTTGACCCGCGCGAGGCGGTGCTGGAGCTGAAGCCGCGTCCTGGTGAGGAGACGCTGCGCACCGAGGACATCCTGGCCACGTTGGACCAGCACGGCCACGAGGTGGCGCTCGTGTTGCTCGGCAGCGTGAACTACCTCACCGGACAGGCGTTCGACCTGGCGGCGATTACGCGCACGGCGCACTCGAAGGGCTGTCTGGTCGGGTTCGACCTGGCGCACGGCGCGGGCAACTTGAAGCTGTCGCTGCACGACGACGGGCCGGACTTCGCGGTGTGGTGCTCGTACAAGTACCTCAACGGTGGCCCTGGGAGCCTGGGCGGGGTGTTCGTCCACGAGCGGCACTCTCGCTCGCGGGACATCCCTCGGTTCGAGGGCTGGTGGGGGCACGACAAGACGACGCGCTTCCAGATGGGGCCCGACTTCGACCCGATTCCGGGCGCGGAGGGGTGGCAGTTGTCCAATCCGCCCATCCTCCAGCTCGCGGCGCTGCGAGCGTCGTTCGAGCTGTTCGACAAGGCGGGCATGGAGGCGCTGCGCGCGAAGAGCGAGCGGCTCACGGGGTATCTGGAGTTCCTGTTGGACAAGCTGCCGCCGGCCTTCGTGCGCATCACCACGCCGAGGGACCCGAAGCAGCGCGGCGCGCAGCTGTCGTTGCGGTTCAGGGGTGAGGCGCAGGGGATGCTCAAGCGGTTGTCGGACGCGGGCATCGTCTGCGACTTCCGCAAGCCGGACATCATCCGCGCGGCGCCCGCGCCGTTGTATTGCAACTTCACCGATGTCTATCGCTTCGTGAATGCGCTGGAGGGCCATGCCCGTGGGTGAGCGGAACGAAGCCGTCACCGTGGTGGGCGCGGGCTTGGTGGGCTCGCTGCTCTCCGTGTTCCTGGCGCGCCGGGGCTACTCCGTGGAGGTGCTGGAGCGCCGCCCGGACATGCGTCGCGAGGTCATCGACGCGGGTCGCTCCATCAACCTCGCCATCTCCACTCGCGGCCTGTACGCGCTGCGACAGGTGGGGTTGGAGGAGGAGGCGCTGAAGCACGCCATTCCGATGCGCGGGCGGATGATTCACCCGCCGAAGGGCGCGCTGGCGTATCAGCCGTACGGCAAGGATGACTCGCAGCACATCAACTCGCTGTCGCGGGCGTGGCTGAACAAGTTCCTGATGTCGGCGGCGGAGGCCACGGGCCGCGTCAACATCCGCTTCAAGCAGCGGGTGACGCAGGCGGACCTGGTGAAGGGCTCGCTCACGGTACTGGACGAGGCCACGGGGCAGGAGCGCCAGGAAGAGGGCCGCGTGTTGTTCGGCACGGATGGCTCTGGCTCCGCGGTGCGACAGGCGATGGAGCAGGTGCCGGGCTTCGCGGCGACACAGGAGCAGCTCGGGCACGGCTACAAGGAGCTGACGATTCCGGCGGGCCCGGGTGGCGCGTTCCAGATGGAGAAGCACGCGCTGCACATCTGGCCGCGTGGCACGTACATGCTGATTGGGCTGCCCAATGAAGATGGCAGCTTCACGTGCACGCTGTTCCTGCCGTGGAAGGGGCCGGTGAGCTTCGAGTCGCTGGACACGCCCGCGAGGCTGGAGGCGTTCTTCGAGGAGCAGTTCCCCGACGCGAAGGCGCTCATCCCGGATTTGACGGAGGCGTTCTTCGCGCGGCCCACGGGCAGCATGGTGACGGTGAAGTGCGCGCCCTGGCGGGTGGGTGAGAAGGCGCTGGTGCTGGGCGACGCGGCGCACGCCATCGTGCCGTTCTTTGGTCAGGGGATGAACTGCGGCTTCGAGGACTGCACGGTGCTGGATGGGCTGCTGGAGCAGCACGGCGCGTGGGCGGAGGTCTTCGGGACGCTGGAGCGGCTTCGCAAGACGAACGCGGACGCCATCGCCGACATGGCGGTGGAGAACTTCGTCGAGATGCGCGACAGCACGGGCAGTCCGCGCTTCCTGTTGGAGAAGGCGGTGGAGAAGGCGCTGCTCAATGCCTTCCCGGGCGAGTTCGTCAGTCGTTACTCGATGGTGAGCTTCAGCCGGGTGCCGTATCGGCTGGCCTATGAAGTGGGGGCGATTGCCGGCGGCATCGTCTCCGAGCTGTCCGAGGGGCTGACGCGCGCCGAGGACGTGGACCTGGGGCGGGCGAAGCAGCTCATCCAGGAGCGGCTGGTGCCATTCATGAAGGAGCACGCGGATGGATTTCGGACTCAAGGGTAGGCGCGCGCTCGTCATGGGCGCATCGGCGGGGCTGGGCTACGCGACGGCGCAGGCGCTGGTGAAGGAAGGCGCCACGGTGGCCATCTGCTCGCGCGGCGGCGACAAGCTGGAGCGCGCGGCGAAGGAGCTGGGCGCTGCGCTCGCGGTGCCCTGTGACTTGAACCAGCCGGGCGCGGCGAAGCGACTGGTGGACGAGGTGACGGCGAAGCTGGGCGGCGTGGACGTGCTCGTGGTGAACACGGGCGGGCCTCCGGCGGGCGGCTTCGAGTCACTGACGGCGGAGCAGTGGCAGCTCGGCTTCCAGAGCTTGTGGATGGCGGCGGTGGATGGAATCCAGGCGTCGCTGCCGGGGATGAAGGAGCGCAAGTGGGGCCGCATCGTCCTGGTGACGTCGCTGGCCGCGCGTGAGGCGATGCCCAACCTCACCATCTCCAACGGATTGCGTGCGGGGTTGCTCGGGCTGGTGAAGACGGTGAGCAATGAAGTCGCGCAGCACGGTGTGACGTTGAACGCGGTGCTCCCGGGCTTCCACGCCACGGAGCGGATGACACAGCTGGGCCTCACGGACGAGAAGGTGGCGCCGCAGATTCCGGCGCGGCGCCTGGGACGTCCGGAGGAGCTGGCTTCGTTGGTGGCGTTCCTGTCCTCCGAGCAGGCCTCGTACATCACCGGCCAGTCCATCGTCGTCGACGGTGGTGCGCAGCGCGGGTTCTGACGTCACGGCGGCGCGGAGTCCCCTGACGGGCTCCGCGCCTCACCCGGGCTCGGGGCTGGCGCTGAGATTTCATTCACTTGGATGCCGATGTCGCCCAGCTCTTGGAGCACACCGACAAACCGCTCGCTCGCGATGATGTGGCCTGGACCTGGTCGGAAGCGGAACACGTCCGCATCGGGAAGAGTCGCCGCGTCGAGACACCAGCGGGCGGGCGCCAGCGTCATCTCCTGGGAGCCACACACTGGGCAAGGTTCTCCGACTGGCATGGGGCGACATTCCGCTGCGTAGTCACCAGCCACGAGCAGTTCCATCTCAAGCAACGGGGGCACGTCCGGGGCCACCTTCAATGCTGTCGCCACGGGATTGATGCCGCGAAGCCGTGCCGCCGACAGAGCCTCCACCCCCACCGGCTGGGCGAAGAGGTTCCACGGCGCATCCATCGCGATCGGAGGGGGCCGTCCCCGCACCTGCCCGACCAGAGGGCCCATCCCCGCACCTGGCCTGACGAGCGCTCCTTCCGGCATGAATGGAAGCACGAGGTCGCGGAGCCGGATGTACTCCGACCAGGGCTCCTGCCGAGCCTTCACGAACTCACGCTGCTCGGGCAGCGTGGACAGGTCCGCGCTCGGGTAGTTGAGGGAGATGGTCGCCCATTCCGCGAAGCACTTGCCGCAAGCCGCTCCCGGGAGCCCCCACTTTCGCTTGGCGCTGATGGACCACTGGCGGCGGTTCACCTCCCGGTCGATAGCGTTCCTGAGCGTGAAGTAACGCATCAGCGACTCTTGGCATCCCGCCTCATTGAGACGGCGTCATTCACGGGCTCTCAGGTTGGAGACACGCAGCAAGCCAGTCACAGTGCCCACCGGTCCACTTCCAAGCGGACCCCATGGCCATCCGTTCCACGACAGAGCCAATAACATATGGTGGGTCGCAGATCCGATTCTCACTGTAGTGAGTCAATCCAATCTTATGTGCCGCCTCATGGATGATGGTGTTCGCAAACGACTCAGGTCGGCGCCACAGCCCCCAACGATTCACCCGAATGGGTTCAGCGCCCGGCGCACCATCGTATGCCAGATTGTCAGACCAGAAATACACCCATCCCCCCGTCAGGCCGCCATACGTCTTCAGAGAGAGAAGGGGGACCTGCTCACGAAGCTTGGTAACAATTGACTCTGCGGTCCATCCCTTCCACTCGCTCGGGAGAGGCCCCTGGGCCAACCGCAGGTCCATGCATTGCGCCAACGTCGTCTCGAACTCGCCTGAATAGACGGTATCGATGGCAAGCCGCCCGGCGCTCTTGAAGTCGGAGGCCTTCTCCTCGGGAATCTCCATCGCTCCAGTACAGACACTGCTGTTCTGACCCGAACCACACGTCTTCGGGAGGGTGGTGAAGTGGGTACAGCCCCCGAACAGGAAGAGGAGAAGCAGGCCAACCCGCAGATGACCCGACGCACTTTGATGACGCATGGGAGGAAGTCTAGAGGTGATCTCAGAATTGCCTCAATAGGATGAGGATGCACCCAAGGTGGAGAAGCCGAGGAGGCTCTCCACCTTCACCTCGTAGCGAGTGACGATGCGACCGCAGTTCTGGAGGGACCTACGCCTCCCGGGCCAACAGCGCATCCAGCGCGCGGTAGCTCTCGTTGAGGCCCCCTTCCATTCCCGAGGACGCCATGCCGTCGCGCTCCTCGGTCGTATAGAAGAGCGACGTCGCCACCAGCTTCGTGCGGCCGTCACCCAGGTCCTCGAGCGTCGTCGTATTCAGGATGACGTAGCCCGGCATCCCGTCCCACTCGAAGGTCTGCACCATCCGCTCGGGCGGCGTCACTTCGCGGAACCGCCCCTCGAAGCCGTGAGCACCATCCTCGGCGTGCTCGACGAAGCGCCAGTATCCGCCGCGCACGACATCCAGTCGCTCGACGACGAGCTTGTTGCCACGGCCCCACCACTGCGCCACCTGCTTCGGGTCCGTCATCGCCCGCCACACACGCTCGCGCGAGGCATTGAAGATGCGCTCGGCGCGAATCTCCCGGTCGGACGGCTGCGTGACGACGGCATCCCTGGGCGTCTGCTGCAAAGACATGCTCATGACTCCTCCTCATCCTTCGTTCGCGCGAGGAACTCGCCCAGGCTGTCCAGCCGGGCGTCCAACATCCGCCGATAGCCGGCGATCCACGCCGCCTCTTCCTCCAGGCGCCGCGGCCCCAACTTGCAGGTCCTCACCCGCCCCACCTTCTCGGTGGAGACCAGCCCCGCCTCTTCCAGCACGTGCACGTGCTTCTTCATGCCCGTCAGGGTCATGTCGAAGGACCCGGCCAGCTCGCTGATGGACGCCTCGCCACGTCCCAGCCGCTCCAGCACGCCCCGACGCGTGACATCCGCCAACGCTCCGAAGGCCAAATCGAGCCGCGAATCAAACTGAACCATATGGTTCAGTGATAATCAAGCTCGCTGTCGAGCGCAAGTACTCCACGACGAAACGTGCGCGCGGCGGGACAGCGGCTCGAGTCTCCGCGTGTCGAGAAACCTCCCGGACGCAATGCGCGACATGAAGGAACACCCCCAGGCAGGTACGTCTCGGGACACCCGGGCATCCGATGCCCCGACTCCTTGGTAGGTCCCTTCACGCAAAGTACGGTCCTCGACAGCCCCCGCCCTGGAGTCCCCGTCATGGTCTCGCGTCGCTTGGTTGTTCCCGTGGTGTCGCTCGGCCTGGCCGCACTCGTGGTGGTGTTCGCGATGAGCAAAGTCCGTGAAACCTCGGGACCGGAGTCCCGACCCGACGTGGCCTCCACGCCACCACCCGCGGCTTGCCCTCCGGGCTTCCGCCCCTTCACCCTGACGAACCAGGCGAGCCAGACGGTGTGGCTCGGACAGACAGCGGGCGCCGCGCCTCCGCCCTTCGCCTGCACCACCGACACGGACTGTGGTCCGAATCAGCAGTGCAACAACCCGGGCTGTACCAGCACCGCCGACTGCAACTCCGGCAACATGTGTGACACCAACACAGGGCAGTGCATGGTGGCGCCCAACACCACGTGCAATGGCGGCGCGCCCATCGTCACCGTTCCCCTCCCCTCCATGCAGTGCACGGGCGCCAGTCAGGTGGCGGCCTGCACGGGCTGCGGTTCCGAGGGCTGCGACTCCACCACGGGCCTGTGCAACTGCGCGACGGGCGGCCAGGGCGCGTGCCCCACTGGGACGACGTGCGCCAACACCGTGAAGGAGTGCAGCCTCGCCAACGGGGGCACCTGCTACTTCCAACAGGTCGTCCCCGGAGAGAACCAGGCCTGCGGCACGGGCAACACCACCTGTCCGACGGGACAGACGTGCGACGCGGCGCTGGGCCTGTGCCAGTACCCGCGCACGGATGGTGGCGTGCCCCTGGATGCGCTGGAGCTGACGCCCCAGGAAACGGCCACGCTGTGCATGCCTTCCTCGCTTCCTCCCGCGTACGCCAATCTCCAGCCCCAGCTCACGGCCTGCACCCAGGACTCGCAATGCCAGAGCAACCGCTGCCTGCAGGCCAGCGGCTCCGTCATCTCCACCACGGACTGCTCCCAGGATGCCGGCTCCACCGCCTGCCTGTGCCGGTCCGTCGTCGGATGGAGCGGCGGCATCTTCGGACGCACGGGGTGCCAGGCCGATGGAACCAAGTGCCAGAGCGCGGACTGCGGCAACGGACCCGGGCTGCCATGCCCGCTCGGCAAGGGCGGCACCAACCCCTTCGCCGCGGCGGAGTTCACCCTCCAGCCCAACGCCTCTGACTTCTACGATGTCACCGTCATCAACGGAGCGAACGTCAGCATCCAGATGGGGCCCACGAATGACGGCGGCTTCGCGCCCACGTCCCTGCCTTCGCCCTACAACTGCGGAACGGCGGGCTCCCGCAGCGCCCAGAGCGTTCCCGACGCGGGGACGCTGGCGGCGTGCTCGTGGCAGTTCACCCCGGACACGACGGCGGGACTCCAGGCCGACTACTCCACCCTGATGCGCGCCATCGTCCTGCCAGCGTGCGGCACGAACACCGACTGCGGAGCGGGCAGCACCTGCACCAGCGGCGTGTGCCAGCCCACGCTGACGAAGTGCTCCCTCACCCAGCCGTACTGCGCGGGCAACGCGGTGTGCAGCAACCCCAACAGCCCCGACGCCGGCTATTGCAGCACCTGCGCGTCGAACAGCGACTGCGCGGGCCTGGATGACGGGGGCACTCCGACGTGCGGCACGGCCTTCCTCCCGGGCGTCGATAAAATGACGCCGCTCATCCAGACGTGTGGCCAGTCCATCGGCTGGTGGTCCTATGAGGACTTCTGCGCGGCGATGCCTTCGTTCAGCTACGGACCGCTGAACTGCTCGCAGGTGATGACCGCGGGCACCGTGACGGACACGCTGAACAACCTCTTCCAGTGCGCGGGGAACTTCGACACGTCCTGCTACAACTCCAGCTCGGGCAACACCCCCGCCTGCTGCGGCTGCGCGACGTTCCCCGGCAATCCCGCGGGCAGCTTCTGGCCCACCACGCTGGAGGCGGGCAACAACCCGGCCCAGCAGAACCAGGGGCAGTGCATCAACAACAACACCGCGTGGGCGCAGAACGTCCAGCCGTGGCTCGCGTTCCTCAAGAAGGCGTGCCCCACCGCGTACTCGTACGCGTATGACGACGCGACGAGCACCTTCACGTGCATGACCCCGGGCACCGGGGGCCCGGACGGCGGGACTCCCAACTCGGTGGGCTACAGCATCGTCTTCGGTGACGTGAACTAGCTCACGAGGCCGGGCACGCCCCCATGACGTCAGGCGTGCTCGGCTTCAAGCGGGGCTCGTGACGACCGTGCTCAGAGCAGGGAGCGCACGGCGTCCACGACCTGGGGCCACTCGCGCGAGCGCGGGTCGACGACTTCGAAGTGGCCCGCGCCGGGCAGCACGACACAGCGCACGTCGTCTCCTTGCGCGCGTCCCCGGGCACAGTAGTCCGCGCTCATCACCACGGGGACGGTGTCGTCCTCGGAGCCATGGAGGATGACCTGGGGGACACCCAGGGGCTGGAGCGCGGCGGGCGAAGAGCGCTGATAGCGCAGGGGCACCTCCAGCGGAGAGCCGCCGAGCAGGGCCTCCGCGGCGTTGTCGCTCAAGCCCAGCTCGTAGGCGCGCGTGAGGTCGGCCACGCCCGAGAGGGAGACGATGCCGCGTGGGCGCAGCGGGTCCGCGCCGCGCAGGGGAATACCCGCAGGCAGACGGTGACGGGCCCCAAGCCACAGCGCCAGGTGGCCGCCCGCCGAGTGTCCCAGGAAGACGACTCGGGAGAGGTCCAGCGGGTGGGAGTCCGCGAGGGTGCGCAGGAAGTCCGCGCCGAGCGCGACATCCTCCAGCGTGCCGGGATAGCCGCCGCCTTCATTGCCGATGCGTCGGAACTCCAGGCTCCAGGTGGCGAAGCCGCTCGCGGTGAGCGCGGCGCACAGGTGGCCCAGGTGGGCCAGGTCATACTTCGCGCGCCAGAAGCCCCCGTGGATGGCCACGACGACGGGGTGGGGACCCGGACCCGACGGAAGCCTCAGCTCCCCGAAGTGGTGGGGACCCGGGCCATACGCGATGCGTGCATCCGGCGCGGCGGGCGCCTCCTCAAGTATCCACAGCGAGCTCATGGCCGCATTTTCAGGAGGCACCACCGCCCCCACAAGCGGTGTCCGCCCATGCCCCACCCGGGCAGGCAACCTCCCGGGGCGCCCGAGTGTCCTTCGGACGTCACTCCCACCCTCCCGGAGCCCCTCCCAAGTGTTGCCCACCGGGCTTTAACCGTTTCTAGACCAAGGATTTAGCCTTCATTCTCGTGAATTTAGGCTTGATTTCCCGTCCTCAAATGTAAATACCTGCGCCCACGGATTCGCTGCCGCCGTTTTTGACGGCGGTCACCGGCCTGGAGGCACGGAAACATGGAGACGAAGGGGCTGCGGACGTTCCTGGAGATTCCCTACGACGAGCTGGAGGAGCGCAACCTCAAGGTGAAGGAGCAGCGCGTCCAGCACGTGGCCCCTGACAAGGTCCGTGAGGAGCGCATCAAGTACCTCACCGACGAGCGCAACCTGAAGGCCGTCACCGTGTGCTTCACCGACCTCGAGGGTCGGCTGCACATGCTGGACTACGACAAGAAGTTCCTGCTCAAGAGCGCCGACAACCTCACCTTCGACGGCTCCTCCATCCGCGGCTTCTCCCAGCAGTCGGAGAGCGACCTGCGGCTGAACATCGACTGGGGCTCCTTCTACTGGCTGCCCTCCGACATCTTCGGCCCCGGCAAGGTGCTGGTGTTCAGCGAAGTGCTGGAGCGCGACGGCAGCCCGTACCACGCGGACATGCGCGGCCAGCTCAAGCGCATCACCGAGGCGCTGTACCAGAAGGACGGCACCGTCTTCCACGCCGCGCCCGAAGTCGAGGGCTTCCTCTTCAAGGGCCGCGACGCCGAGCGCCACTACCACGAGACGGGCAAGTTCGACTTCATCTCCACCGGCGGCTACTACCACTCGCTGCCCGGTGACCCGCTGCGCGCCTTCATCGACAAGGCCGCCGAGGCCCAGCGCGCCATGGGCTTCCAGAACGAGAAGGACCACCCGGAGGTGGCTCCCAGCCAGTTCGAGATGAACTTCTCGTACAGCGAGGCCCTCATCTCCGCGGACCAGATTCAGCTCTACAAGCTCCTGTGCCGCCAGGTCGCGGCCCAGATGGACACCACCGCCAGCTTCCTCCCGAAGCCGGTGACGGGCGTCAACGGCAACGGCATGCACATGAACATGTCGCTGTCGAAGAACAACAAGAACCTGTTCTACGACAAGGCCGGCGAGGACAACCTGAGCCAGATGGGCTGGGACTTCATCGACCGGCTGCTCACCAACGCCAACGACATCTGCCTCGTCCTCAACTCCAGCGTGAACGCGTACCGCCGGCTGGATCCGCACTACGAGGCCCCGAATCAGATCAAGGCCAGCGCCAACAACCGCGGCGCCATGGTGCGCATCCCCTACGGCAACGAGCGCTCCGCTCGCGTCGAGTGCCGCTCCGTCGCCCCGGACGCCAACCCGTACCTGGTGCTCTACTCGCTCCTGCGCACCGGCCTTGAGGGCCCGCAGCCGCAGGAGGACGCGGAGTCCAAGCGCAGCCGCACCCGCTTCCTGCCGGACAACATCTTCGACGCCGTCCGCCTCTTCAAGGGCAGCTCGTTCATCGCCAACATCCTGGGTGAGAACGTGCAGAGCAAGTTCGCGGAGCTGAAGACGGCCTCCGCCGAGCGCTGCCCCAAGCAGCTGGGCGCCCGCGTGAAGACGTCCGAAATCCAGTTCCACCACGAAATCACCAACCAGTACCTCTGGAGCCAGTTCTAGGCCCTCGGCCTGGACAGCCCCAGCAGCACCAGGCCCGCCACCACCGCGACTCCGGTGGTGGCGGCCTCCCGAAGGCTCGCGCCGAACGCCACCAGCGTCAGGCCGAGCCCCAGCGTGGGCACCGCCAATATCGCGTGCACCAGCCGCAAGCCCCGCTGACGCTTCCACGAGAGCCACGCCAGCGCCGCCGCCGTGACGCCGTACTGCATCAGCACGGCGATGCTGGAGAGCGCGAAGAGCTCCGACAGGTTCCCCAGGTTGACGAAGAGCAGCACCGCGCCCCACGTGACGGCCAGCGCCCGCAGGGGCACGCCCCGGGGTGACATGCCCTCCAGCCCCAACAGCGACCGGCCTCCCGACGCGAGCGCCGACAGGTAGCGCGGCGTCGTCACCATCATCCCCACGCAGATGCCCAGCGCGGACACGCTGGTGCCCGCCGTCACCACCCGCGCGAGCCCCGTCCCGCCCCACACCCCCGCCGCGGAGGCGAGCGGCGCGGAGGACGAGGCCAGCTCCGGCAGCGCCGCGACACACGCCCAGACGAGCCCCACGTACAGCCCCACCGCGCCCAACAGCGAGCCCACCGTGGCCAGCGGCACGCTGCGCTCCGACGAGCGCACCTGCCCGGCAATCACCGGCACGATTTCAAAGCCCTGGTACGCGAACATCACCGTGAGCCCCGCGCGCAGCCACGCGCCATCCGAGAGCCCCGTCGTCGGCGCCACCACCGGCCCAGGCCCCGTGGCCAGCGCGAACGCGATGAGCAGCGCGGCCAGCGGCAACAGCTTGAGCACCGTGAGCGATGTCCACGTCCGCGCCGAGACGCGGATGCCCGAGGCGACGATGGCCGCCAGCGCCGTCACCAACACGGAGGCGAGCACGCGCTGCCCCACCAGCCCCTCCAGGCCCAGCGACGGCGCCACCGCTTGCGACAGCCCCGCCACCACGGCGGACGTACTCAGGAACGCGCTGACGTAGGCCACCCAGCCGACGAGGAAGGCGACGCGCTCGCCGAAGGCCGCCCGCGCGAAGACGACGGGCCCACCATCCGCGTCGAAGCGGCGACCGAGCACCGCGAAGGCCAGCGCCACGGGAATCAGCGACAACCCCGTGAGTGCGAAGGCGAGCACCGCGCCCATGCCCGGTGCGTGCGCGGCGACCTCCGCGGGCGCGAAGAAGATGCCCACCCCGACGATGCCGTTGACGCCCAGGGCGAGGAGCTGGAGAGGACCGACCGTTCGTTCCTGGGACATGGCGGAGGCGGCGAGTGGAGCGGGCACGGTGCGCAGTTCACTACAGGGCCGGTACGGGCACCAACTCCACCCCCGTCCTGGCGACGCACCGGGCCTTGCGGGAGGCCGCGATATACTCGGCGGTGGCCGGGCGTTTGGCGTGGATGTGAGTGTCGCACCGGGCTGCTTCCGCGCCCGGGACAGGGAGTCACGATGCGCCGGTACGGACTGATGCTGGGGTTGCTGCTCACGGGGTGCGCCACGCTCACCCGGCCGCTCGGGGCGAACATCAACCCGGAGACGGGCGAGTTCGAGACCCCTGTCGAGGAGACGGTGTACCTGGTGCCCGTCGAGGACGCGATGATGACGGCCCGGCGCATCCTGGAGTCGGAGCGCTACGACGTGCTGGAGAAGGAAGGCGGGCTGGAGCTGTTCTCCTCGGCGCACGAGCCGGGGAAGAACCAAAAGAACCTGCGCACCATCGAGCGCTACTACGTCAAGGGCGAGCGGCTGGGGCCTCGCAAGACGCTCGTCCGCGTCTTCCGCCTCAGCTACAACGAGATGGAGAACGTCGTCGAGCAGGGGCCCCGCCTGGCGGGCTCGACCAACAGGGACCTGCTCTCCGACCAGAGCTCCAACCCCCTGGATGCGCGGATGGAGGCCTTCCGGACGGAGACGAACGCGCAGGGCCTCCGCCAGCAAGTGGCGCTCGCGGACCCCTTCCCGAGCGCCCCGGGCATGGAGCGCTTCCGGATGGTGCGCGGCGTGCGCGATTTGGGCATCGAGCGCCAGCTCCTGGAGCGGCTGGAGATGGTGCCGGCGCTGGAGCTGGTGGGCGGCAACGCGCCCGTGCCCATGCGCTCGGTGATGCTGGAGGGCTGGGGTGAGAGCGGCGAGGCGGGCACGGTCAGCGCGGCGGAGTGCGGCGCGACCGTGGACGGCGCCAGTCCCCTGCTGACCGCGGGGCAGGTGCTGTTCGTCGCCGACCCGCTGGGCACCCAGGAGGTGCCGTCCATGGCGCTGCGGATGTTGTGCGAGGCCACCGCCCAGGGGCTGCCGGTGACGCTGGCCCTGTCGGTGCCCGTCTCCGAGCAGCCGCTGCTGGAGCGCTACCTCGCCAGCGAGGGCAAGTCCGAGGACGCGCAGGAGCTGCTGTCGGAGAGCGCCTTCTGGCGCCGCGTGTATCAGGACGGGCGCAGCAGCCGCGCCATGTTGTGGCTCGTCGAGCAGGTGCGCCGCCTGCGCGCCTCCGGCAAGGACGTGGCCCTGGCCGCCATCGACGGAGAGAAGGTCCAGGGCAACGAGCGCGAGGCGCTGATGGCCAAGAACCTGCTCGCCTTCCAGTCCAAGCGCCCCCAGTCGTGGACGCTGGTGCTCACCGGCAGCGTGCATGCGCGCACCGCCAAGGTCGACTGGGACGGTGACTTCGAGCCGATGGGCGCGCGCGTGTTCCGCGCCCTGCCCAGCTCCGTGCGCGCCCTCGACATCGGCTTCAAGCGCGGCACCCAGTTCTCCTGCCGCTACAGCGTCTGGGAGGACGTGGAGTGCAACGTCTTCGCCATCAGCCCGACGAACGAGGCGCTGCAGCTCTCCAAGGTGAACCCGGGCGTGCAGCTCTTCGGTGAGACTCGGCCGGACGGCTTCCACGGGCGGCTGTACCTGGGCGCGCTGAACGCCTCGCCTCCGGCGCTCCAGTCGCAGGGCCAGGTCGCGCTGCGCTCCACCGCGAAGTAGCCCACCCCGGGTCGAGACACCCGGAGCCCCGGCGCCCGTCACGTGGCCGGGGCTTCGTCATGTCCACCCCGGCAAGGTTGGCCGGGGACGGCAAGCGTTGCCGTTCCGAAAACCGCGCCGCGCGGCAACTCCTGCCGGAGTGACGAGCCCCTTCGCCCGGGAAGCGGGCCGGAGGGCGCTGGCATCTTCGTTGCTCTTCCCTGTCTCAGCACGCTGCCCGGGTTTGCGCATGACGCGACATCTCGAGGGCGGCGCGCACGACAAGGAAACTCCCATGATGAAGAACACGTTCAAGAGGTCGGTGGCTGCTCTCGCGCTGCTCGGTGCGCTGCCCTCCGTGGCAGCTACCGCGACGTACGCGGGCGCGCTGTGCACGTCCGTGTCGGGCTTCAAGGCGCCCAGCATCTTCCGCAGCGGCCGGCTCATCAACCAGACCGGCGAGGCCATCGAGGTTGTCTGTCCCGTGCAGCGCAACGTCGTCGCCCCCACGTTCAACGAGAACGCCTCGTTCCTCATCACGGTTCGGGATCCGCACCTCACCGAGAACGTGTGCTGCACCGCGACGGTGACGGAGCCCGACGGTACGGCCATCGCCTCCGACTCCGGCTGCACCTCCGGCGCCGACACCGCCACCGCGAAGAGCATCTCCCTCAACCTGGCGACGGTGTTCGCGTCCGTGAACGGCTTCATCGCGCTGCGCTGCGAGCTGCCGGGTCCCTACGCCGGTCACAACACCGCGCTCTCCAGCTTCTACATCGCGGAGTAGCCACCATGTCCAAGGTCCGCTGGGGAGTCCTGGGGTTGGCCGGAGCCACCGTGGCCGCCGCCGGAGTGTGGAGTCTGAAGGGGGACGCGCCCACGCCGGGCGTGCCGACGACGACTGTCGCGGAGGTTCGCACCGGACCTCCAGCGGGCCTGGAGCAGGAAGTGCGCGCGCTGCGCGCGGAGCTGGAGGCCCTGCGACGCAATCAGGGCCGCCTGGAGCAGCACCCGCACGCCGCGCCGGTGCTCCCCGTGGGGGACGCCACCGCGAAGGAGGGGGACTCCGAGGGTCGGGACACCGCGCCCACCCAGGAAGAGCAACGGGCCACCCAGGAGCAACGGCGCCAGGAGCGGGTGATGGAGCTGGACGCGGAGCTGGAGGTCGCCGCGAACACGGAGCCTCGAGACACGCAGTGGGCGTCACCCACCGAGTCGCTCGTCACCCAATCCTTCCAGGGGCCGGACTTCGTGGGCTCGCGGCTGGCGCGCGTGGAGTGCCGCACGCACCTGTGCACGCTGGAGGTGGAGCACGACGACGGAGACGCCCAGGCGGAGCTGCTGACCTCGCTCTTGCGCGTGAAGGGCCTGCGGGGGCAGGCCGTGGTGCGTCCCAAGAACGAGGGGGGACGTCGCACCTCTCGCGTCTACCTCTCCAGGGCAGGAGAGCGGCTGCCCGTGACGCTGCGCAAGTGAGCATCCTGCGCTCGGGCCCCAGGCGGCTCCTTGTTTCCACGGAGCCCCTGGGTTGCCCGACTCGACGCGAGCGTGCCAGCATGGACGTCCGCTCGATGTCCGCTCCGACTCCCAGTGTTCGAGACACCCGCCCCATCGGCATCCCCTCGGAGCCCTCCGGGGCGGGCGCCGCGTACCTGCTGGTGCTGGAGGGCGAGTCGTCGTGGCGCTTTCCGCTGCCGGCCGAGGGCGTGGTGCTGGTGGGCCGCGACGACAAGGCGGACCTGAAGCTGAAGGACGAGAGCGTGTCTCGCCGTCACGCCCGCATCCTGGTGACGGACGAGGGCGCGCGCGTGGTGGACCTGGGCAGCCAGAACGGGACGTCGCTCAACGGGCGCCCGCTCGACGACGCCCGGCCGCTGTTGTCCGGGGACGTGGTCTCCTTCGGCGCGGTGGTGGCGGTGGTGCGCGCGAAGCGCCGTCCCATGCCGGCGCGCCGGGCGCTCGACGCGGAGCGGTTGATGGGGCAGCTGCGCGAGGAGGTGGAGCGCGCGCTGCGCTACGGCCGACCGCTCACGGTGCTGACGCTCGCGCTGGCGGAGCAGGACCCCTCCGAGCGCGAGGCGGTGGAGGCGGTGCTGGGCTCCGACGCGGGGCCCGCCGAGGCCGCGGGTTGGCTGGACGGTGAGCACCTGCTGTGGCTGTTGCCAGAGGTCTCCGGAGAGCCGGGCGAGGAGGGGCTGGGCGAGCGCGTGGAGGCGCTCTTGAGCGCGAGTCCTCGCGCGCGGCTGGGCGTCGCCACGTGTCCTTCGGATGGCTGTGACGCGGAGACGCTGGTGGCCGCGGCGCGCACGGCCGCGCGGACCGCGGCACCAGGGGGCTTCGCCTCGGCGGCGGAGGGCATCACCCGCGTGACGCTGGCCGAGCGCACGGTGCTGGTGGCGGACCCGGCGATGGCGCAGCTGTACGCGCTCCTGCGCAGGCTGGCGGCCAGCGAGCTGCCGGTGCTGGTGTGCGGCGAGACGGGCGCGGGCAAGGAGAACGCCGCCTTCGCGGTGCACCACTGGTCTCGTCGGACCTCCGGGCCCTTCGTCCCCGTCAACTGCGCCGCGCTTCCCGAAGGCCTGGTGGAGAGCGAGCTGTTCGGCCACGAGCGCGGGGCCTTCACGGGGGCCACCACGTCGCGCGCGGGGTTGCTGGAGAGCGCGCAGGGCGGCACGGTGTTCCTGGACGAGGTGGGCGAGCTGCCCGCGTCCGCGCAGGCCAAGCTGCTGCGCGCGCTGGAGGTGCGTCGCATCACCCGCGTGGGCGACACGCGGGAGCGGCCCATCGACATCCGCGTGGTGGCCGCCACACATCGGGACTTGGAGGCGGAGGTCTCGGCGGGGCGCTTCCGGCAGGACCTGTACTTCCGGCTGGGCGCGGCCACGGTGCTGCTGCCGCCATTGCGCGAGCGGCCTCGTGAGGTGCCCATGCTCGCGCGCGACTTCCTGGAGCGGGCCTGTGTGGCGCTGGGGCGCGGCGGGCTGGAGCTGGCGTCGGGCACGCTGCACGCGCTGTCGCGGCACTCGTGGCCGGGCAACGTGCGCGAGCTGCGCAACCTGATGGACTACGTGGCGGCGGCGGTGACGGGGGACGTGGTGGAGCCGCATCACCTGCCGGCGCGCATGGCGGGAGGACGGACGGTGGCGCAGGCGGAGCCCGTGGTGTCGGAGCTGGCGCAGGCGCCGACCTCGACGCATCGGCCCCAGCAGCAGCCGCTGGCGCAGGAGATTCGTGAGCTGGAGCGGCGCAGGATGCAGGAGGCGCTGGAGGCGGCGGAGGGGGTGCAGACGCGAGCGGCGGCGCTCATCGGCATGCCCATCCGGACCTTCTCCTTCAAGCTGAAGCAACTGGGACTGCAACCTCGCACCGCGCGCCGAGGCAGCTCGCCGGAATGAGTGCGCCTCCCGGGCTGCTGGAGCCCCCCCGCGAGTTCGAGGAGTACCAGGTGCTCCGCCCCCTGGGGCGCGGCGCCATGGGACAGGTCTTCCTCGCGCGCGACACGCTGCTGGACCGGCTGGTGGCGGTGAAGTTCATCGCGACGCCCGCGGGGCGACTGCCGGACGCGGTGGCGCGCGCGCGGTTCTTCCAGGAGGCGCGGGCGATTGCCCGGCTCCAGCACCCCAACGTGGTGGCCATCCACCGCGTGGGCGAGGTGCGCGGCCAGCCGTATCTGGTGTCCGAGCTCATCCGTGGCGAGCCGCTGGACACGCTGCGCAAGCCGATGGACGGGCGACAGGTGCTGGGGCTGGGGCTGGGGTTGGCGCGAGGGCTCGCGGCGGCGCACCGGTGCGGTGTCCTGCACCGCGACATCAAGCCCGCCAATGCCATCCTCTCCGAAGAGGGCGAGGTGAAGCTGCTCGACTTCGGGCTCGCGGAGTCGTGGACGGAGGAGGACGGTCCGCGCGCGCTGGCGTGGACGGGCGCGACGAGTCCTCGGGAAGTACGTGACTCGGGACGGGAGGCACCGCGCGCTACGCTCGACACGGGGCGAGGAGATGACGCGGAGGGCGCTCGCGGAGTCACCGCGCCGAAGGCACAGGTGCAGACGCGTCCCATGTCGCCATCGGGCGATGCCGCCTCGACCCCTCGGCAGGCAGAGACACGTCCCAGCTCACCTCCTGGCGTTGATGATGTGACGCGCGAGCCACGGGGAGAAACTCATCCCTTCGAGGCACGCGCTGGCGAGGACACTGCGCGAGGGCCACGGGCGGAGACGCGCCCCCTGCCCTCCCCGGGTGACGCAGCGTCCTCCGAGCACGAGGCCAGCAGCGGCGCACCGAATCCACGGACGGGCCCCGGCGAGGTCGCGAGTCCCCGCGATGAATCGGCTCCCGGTGGTGCCTGGGACGGAGTGCCCACCGCGCACCGTGGGGCTGCAACCCTCACGCTCACCGTGCCGGGCACGCCGCTCTATCTCGCGCCCGAGCTCTGGCGCGGTGAGTCCGCCAGTCGGGCCAGCGACATCTACGCGCTGGGCGTGCTCCTCCACGAGCTGTGCACCGGCAGCGCGCCCCACGAGCACGTGCCCCTGTCCGAGCTCAAGCGCGCCGTGCTGGAGCAGCGCCCGCGCCCTCTCGTCGAGCAGGACCTGGACCTTCTTCCTGGACTGGCCGCCGTCGTGGACCGCTGCCTGGCGCTGGCCCCCGAGCAACGCTTCGAGTCTGGAGACGCGCTGCGCGAGGCGCTGGAGGCACTGGCCCACTCGACGCACACCAGTCCCCTGCCCTCCGGCAATCCCTATCGCGGACTGCGCGCCTTCGAGGCCGAGCACCGTGGCGTCTTCTTCGGCCGCGAGGCCGAGCTGCGCGAGGTGATGGACCGGCTGCGCGGCGAGCGCTTCGTCCTGCTCGCGGGTGACTCGGGCGTCGGCAAGTCGTCGCTGTGTCGCGCCGGAGTGCTGCCCACCATCGCCAGCGCGGGACGCGGCGACGACGGCCCCGCGTGGAACATCGTCTCGTGGACTCCTGGGCGACAGCCTCTGGAAGCGCTGGTGGAGGCGCTCGCTCCCGTGCTCGACGAGGGCCCCGATGCGCTCCTCGCGCAGCTCGCCACCGAGGAACCCGGCGCGCTCGCGCGAGCCCTGCGCCGTCGTCCCTCGGGCGCTGCTCCGGTGCTCCTCTTCATCGACCAGCTCGAGGAGCTCGTCACCTTCTCCGAGCCCGCCCAGGCCTCGCGACTCGCCGAGGAGCTGGCCCTGGCGCTGCACCGCGTTCCTCGCATCCGCGTGCTGGCCACCGCGCGCAGCGACTGCCTCACGCGGCTGGTCGCCTTGCCGGGCCTGGGGGACGAGCTTCCTCGCGCGCTGTACCTCGTGCGCGCCCTGTCCGAGCGAGGCCTGCGCGAGGCCGTGGAGGGCCCCGCCCGCGCGCTGGGCGTTCGCTTCGAGTCCCCTGCCCTGGTCGACGCGCTCGTCACGTCCGCCGCGCGCGCCGACGGTGGACTCCCGATGTTGCAGTTCGCGTTGGAAGCGCTGTGGGAAGCCCGCGATGTCGCCCGGGGCGTCATTCCCTCAGAGGCGCTGACTTCACTCGGGGGTGTCGAGGGCGCGCTGGCTCGCCACGCGGACGCGGTGGTGGACAAGCTCCGACCGGAACAACGTCCCCGCGCGCGAGAGCTGCTGTTGGAGCTGGTCACCCCCGAGGGCACGCGCCTGCGCCGCACCCGTGAGGAGCTGCTGCGAGGGCCTCACGATGAAAACGGTCGCGCGGTGCTGGATGGACTGGTGCGCGGTCGACTGCTCACGGCGGGCGAGGCAGAGAGCGGCGAGGGCGTCTACACGCTCGCGCACGAGAGCCTGCTGACGGGCTGGGACACGCTGCGCGGGTGGCTGGGGCAGGACGAGCAGCGCCGCGCCATCCGTCACCGACTCGCTCGCGCCGCCGCGGAGTGGGAGCGACTGGGCCACCCCGCCGAGCTGCTCTACGCGGAGCGGCAGCTCACGGAGACTCGCGTCGCCGGAGTGCTCCCCGAGGGAGCGCGGCAGGAGGACTTCCTCGCCCGCTCGCACCAGACGGTCCGCCGTCGTCGGGCCGGGCGCTGGACGGTGGCCATCGCCGCGCCGCTCGCGCTGCTGGCCGTGGTGGCTGTCACCCGGGTGCAGTCGCGCGCGCAGCTCGAAGCGCGCATCGCCCACCATCTGGACGAGGCACGAAGGCACCGCGACGAGGCGCGCGAGAAGGACTCCACAACACAGCGACTGCGCCAGGAGTCGCTCACCCTCTTCGACACGCCAGGCCCCGAGCGCCGCGAGGCCGCCGAGGCGCTGTGGACGCGCGTCCAGGAGGAAGAGCAGGCGGTGGAGACCCTCTCGCTGCGAGCCCAGGCCGCGCTGGAGACGGCCTGGGGCCTGGACCCGGGGAGCCCTCGGGTGAACGAGCCGCTCGCGGACCTGCTCGCCGAGCGCGCGGAGCGGGCCGACCGACAACGACAGCCCGAGCTTCGCGCCCAGTTGCTCGCACGCCTCGCCGCTTACGACACGTCCGGATTGCGCCAGCGGAAGCTGGTGGCTCCCGCGCGCATCTCCATCATCACCTCGCCGCCCGGTGCACGGGTGCGGCTGCTGAAGGCCACCGCCGGTGACGAGGACGCCGCCGGCCAGCTCCTTGGCCAGACGCACGACACAGCGCGACCCTCCGCATCACCTTCGCCATCGACCAACTCCGGCCAGGACCTGGGCCAGACGCCGCTGCGTGAGGTGGAGCTGGCCGAGGGCTCCCATCTGTTGTTGGTCGAGGCCCCGGGTCGCTTCCCCGTGCGAGCCCCCATCATGGTGCGCACAGGCGAGTCCCTCACGCTGGACCTCGCCCTGCCCGAGGCCTCCGCCGTCCCCGAGGGCTTCGTGTACGTGCCTCCCGGCCGCTTCCTCCAGGGCGCGTCCGAGAGCGAATACCTGCGCCGGGCCTTCTTCTTCTCCCCGCCCCTGCACGAACTGGAGACCGGCGCGTATCTCATCGCCCGGCACGAGGTGACGTTCGGCCAGTACATCGCCTTCCTGGAGACGCTGTCGCCCGAGGAGCGCGCCGCGCGCATGCCGGGCTCACGACGGCGGCTCACCGTGGTGGACCTGAACCGGGAACCGAACGGACGCTGGCGCTTCAACCTGCGGCCCGCCTCCGCCAGCTACAGCGTCCTCAATGGAGAACGGCTGCGCTACGACACACGAGACCGCCGCCGTGAGCAGGACTGGCTGCGCTTCCCGGTGTCCGCCATCTCCTTCGAAGACTCGGAGGCCTACGTGGCCTGGCTGGACCGCACCGGCCAGGTCCCCGGGGCTCGCATCTGCACGGAGCACGAGTGGGAGCGCGCGGCCCGGGGCGCGGACGGACGACGCTACCCGGCGGGTGACTGGCTGTCCCCGGACGACGCCAACCACGACGTGACGTACGGCCGAGAACCCGGAGGCTTCGGGCCCGATGAGGTCGGCAGCCACCCGCGCTCGCGCAGCCCCTTCGGCGTGGACGACCTGGCGGGCAACGTCTGGGAGTGGACCCGCTCCAGCGTGGACCCCTCCAAGCCCTCCGCGCAGGGCGGAAGCTGGTACCAGAGCGACCTCACCGCCCACACCGCCAACCGGGACCGCGTGGAGCCCACACAGCGCGAAGCCCTCATCGGCCTGCGCGTCTGCGCCACGCCGCGCCCCTGAACCGGCAACCCTCGCCGGACCCCGGCAAGTCTTGCCGGCCAGAATCGCCACCTCCCACCGCCACCCGGGGCTTCGCCCACCCTCCACCCGAGGTGTGCGCGGAAGTGTCCGTGGCATACGACATGCTCTAGGGACGCCGGTCTGCCTTGAACGAAACCGAGGTCCCCTTCATGAGCGCCATCTCGCGACTGTTGCAATCGAGTGTCTGTCTCTGTCTCCTCGCCGCATGCGGGCCCCTGGCCCCCGAGGACACGACGTCCCCGCTGGAGTCCCAGGCCTTCCTTGCTGGGAACGACGACTCCCACTCCCAGGGCACGCAACTGCACGGCTCGTCCATCGCGTCCGCCGCCTACACGGGAGCGTCCGTGGTGAACGCCGGCGTCCGCCGCGACGCGACGCTGCGAATCTTTCAGGGCGAGCTGGTCGCCCGCATCAACCTGGAGTTGTCGGGCACCACGCCCAGCCTCTCGCAGTGCATCCCGCGTGGAACAGGCCCCGAGCGAAGCTGTGGCTTCCGCGTGGAGGGCCTGGGCACCTGTTCGCCGAACACGTCGGTCATCATCTCCAGTGGTGAGTGCTCGGGCACGGCGGGGAGCTGCACGGGCCGCCCCATCCTGCGCGTCTGCTCGGGAGAGAAGCCCTGCGAGTTCGAGCAGTCGGGCTACCTGGGCACGGGCGTGGGCGGCGTCGGGCCCGACCTCCAGTGCCTCTCCGGGAGCTGTCCCTCGGTGAAGTTCACCTGCCCCAGGAGCGGCATCTTCACCGTGCTGGCCGGGGCCTATACGACGACCCAGGGCGCCACCGTGTCGGTGCGCGCCAGCGGAGGCCGCTTCCCGACGACGTACAAGGACCTGCGCGGTGAGCAGCTCATCGGCGCGCGGATGTTGAGCTCATCGCCGTCCACCTACGGCGCCGTCATCGAGGTCAAGAACGCGACCAACGCGGCCAACGTCACCATCCCCGAGTCTCCCGGCATCTGGGATGACAGCGGCGACACCTTCCTCTATCGCCTGCAGGTCAGGTCCTCCTCCGGGACGTACTCGGACCTGTGCACGACGGGCGCGGACCCCGCCGTGGGCTGGGCCTGGACGGTGCCCCTGGAGGGCTCCTTCTCGAAGGCGGGCGACCGCACGGAGAGCACCACCCTCTTCACGCTCGCGTGCGACCCGGGCGTGCTCGCCAAGTGCTACCGCTGGGGCTACAAGCCGTGGCTGGATGGCGTCAACCCCGGCTCGGTGACGAAGGCCCACTGGGCCTGCACCCGCATGGCCCGCGCCGACTACTGCGGCAACGGCCAGCCCTTCACCCAGGACGGCACCCTCATCCAGCCGTGGGACGCGCTGACGCCGAACATCATCCCTCCGCCCACCCAGGGCTCCGGCCCGGCGGGAATGCAGTTCGAG
This sequence comes from Corallococcus terminator, assembly GCF_049194865.1. Taxonomy (GTDB): domain Bacteria; phylum Myxococcota; class Myxococcia; order Myxococcales; family Myxococcaceae; genus Myxococcus; species Myxococcus terminator_A. The sequence goes on from NZ_JBLZWL010000109.1 coordinate 120,552, forward strand.
GCGGGCTGGAACACCAGCGGTCCGGCGTGTCTGAGCCACTGGCGCTGGAAGCACCTGCAGGCAGGCTGCGTGGAGCTGCAACCGCCCATCGAGGACTCCAACGGCCACGTCACCAACGACTGCCGGGACCCGAACAACGTCGCGGGTCCGTACAAGTGCTCGCGCATCTGCGACAACGCCCAGGAGGCGCGGCAGTTCTACAACAGCTCCGTCTTCAACAACTCCCTGGCCAACGAGCAGCTCGCCAACCCCCAGCCCTGAGCTAGCCTCCCGGGCCGCGAGGAGGACGCGGGCATGATGACGGGAGCCATTGGGTTGGCGACGCTGCTGTCGCTGGGGAACGTGGGCATGAAGTGGGAGCCCCAGGACAGCCACACCACCGTGCGCCTGCGCGGCGTCAGCGCGGTCGACGGGCAGGTGGCCTGGGCCAGCGGGGACAAGGGGACCTTCGTCCGGACTGTTGACGGAGGTCTCACGTGGAAGGCAGGCACCGTGCCTGGCGCGGAGGCCCTGGACTTCCGCGACGTGGATGCCTTCAGCGCCTCCACCGCGTACCTGCTCTCCATCGGCGAGGGCGACAAGTCCCGCATCTACAAGACGGTGGACGGGGGCGAGCGCTGGGCGCTCCAGTTCACCAACGCCACGCCCGGCGCCTTCTTCGACGGCATGGCGTTCTGGGACGAGCAGCACGGCGTGGCCTTCAGCGACCCGGTGGCGGGCCGCCTCCTCGTCATCTCCACGTCCGACGGCGGCGCCACCTGGACTCCGCTCCCCGCCAGCGCGTTTCCTCCCGCGCTCCCCGGCGAGGCGGGCTTCGCGGCCAGCGGCACCAGCATCGCCGTGCGAAAGCCGGGGCAGGCCTGGTTCGGCATGGGAGGCGCCGCGGCGCGCGTGCTCCGCACGAAGGACGGAGGCAAGTCGTGGAGTGCCGCGACGACGCCCCTGTCCAAGGGTGAGGGCGGCGGCGTCTTCTCGCTCGTCTTCTGGAGCGACACCGACGGCATCGCCGTGGGCGGCAACCACCAGCGTCACGACGACGCCACCGGCAACCTGGCCCTCACGCGGGACGGAGGCAAGACGTGGAGCGTGCCCGGAGGCGCGAGGCCCGCGGGCTACCGCTCCTGCGTCGCGCTGGTGCACGGGGCGCCGGGGCCCACGCTCATCACCGTGGGGCCCTCCGGCTCGGAGCTGTCCGTGGACGGCGCGAAGAGCTGGATATCGCTGGGCACCCAGGGCTTCCACGCCGTGTCCACGTCGTCCACCGGCAAGCGCGCGTGGGCCGTCGGAGACGAGGGCCGCATCGCGCTGCTCCAGCGCTCGCGGGCGCCCATCCCTAGTCCTCCAGGAGCTTCGCCCAGTCGTCCCCGCCGCTGAACAGCCGCGCGCCCAGTCGGACGACGATGTCCGAGTGGGCCACCGCCGCCGCGCCGCCCACCCACACGGGCACGTCCCGAGGCAGCGCCCGTACGAGCTGGGACAGCGTGTCGCGGAACGGCCCCTCGCCCCGGTTGTTGATGGCGGACAGGCCCACCAGCTCCGGCTTCAGCTCCGCCACCGCCCGCCCCAAATCCAGCGCGGGCACCCGCTGTCCCAGGAGCGTCACCCGGAAGCCCGCGTGGCGCATGCGCAGCGCCACGCCCAGGAGCCCCAGCTCGTGCTCCTCGTCCGGGAAGCACGCCAGCACCGCGTGGCGCCGTCCGCTGTCCGGCGCCGCGTGCAGCAGGTTCACCAGCCGGGCGCGCACCACCTGCGTCACCAGGTGCTCCTGCGCCACGCTCAACTCGCCCGCGTGCCAGCGCTCGCCCACCTCGCGCTGGAGCGGCGCCAGCACGCCCTCGAACGCCTTGAGCGGGGGCAGCGCGGACAGCACCTCGTCCACCACCGCGGACACGCCGCCCTGGTCATACGCCTGGGCCGCGAGCAGCGCGGCGTCGCGCCAGAACTCCAGGCCCGCGCCGGAGCCCTGGACGTCCTCGGCGGCGGCGGGAGCGGCGTCCAGCTCCGCGAGCAGCTGGGGCAGCATCCTCGCCGCCTCGCTGATGGCGACGCCCTCGTCCGTCAGCTTCTTGAGACGCTTGAGGAGCGCGACGTCCCGCTCGGTGTAGACGCGGTAGCCAGCGGGCGTGCGCAAGGGCTGGAGCACCCCGTACCGACGCTCCCAGGCCCGGATGAGCTCCACCCGAACCCCTGACAGCTCCGCGGCGACATGGATTCGGTAGGTACGCTCGGCCATGGGCGATACGGGTCAGGGGCGATTCTGCGCGGTTCGCACCTGGCTCCAGAGGGCAATCAGCTCCTGAGAAGACTCCGCATACTGCGCGCCCAGCGTGAAGGTGGCCTTCAGGTGCTCCCGAGCGCCGGGCCCTCCTACCACGACGGGCGCGGGGGCGCAGGCTCGCAGCGCATCCGATAGCAGCGTCATGAATTCGTCCGGTTCGCGCCCCTGAACGAAGGACAGCGCCACCATGTCCGGGTGGAGCTGCTCGCAGGCGGAGCGCAGCGCCTCCGCCGGGGTGTCCGCCCCCAGCATCGTCACCCGCCACCCCTTGCGCTTGAGCTGCACGCCCAGGCCCAGGAGGCCCCCTTCGTGGAAGTCCTTGGGCGGGCACGCCAGGAGCGCGCGCGGCCCGTTCGCCGGGCTCTCCAGGCTCGTCATCACCTGCCGCAGCCGCTGGCGGACGAACCCAGACGCCAGGTGCTCACGGGCGACGTCCAGCCGCGCGCTCATCTCCCGCAGGAGCGGCATCAAGAAGCCGTCGCAGTAGGTATCCACGTCCATGGCCTCCTGCGCCTCGTCGAGCACGCGCGACACCTCGTCGCCATCCAGCAGCATGACGGCGGCCCAGAAGCGCTCCTGGAACCGCTCCGCGCGGGGCATCGACTTCACGGGCGTGGCGAGCACCTGGGCGATGGCCTCGCTCACCGCCATGCCGTCCAACTGGATGAGCCGCGTCACGCGGCGGATGGACTCCACCTCCTCGCGCGAATAGACGCGGTAGTTGTTGCCCTCCGAGCGCAGGGGGCGCGGGAAGCCGTAGCGCCGCTCCCACGCGCGCAGCGTCGCCTCGCGGATGCCCGTCAGCCGGGCGATGGTGCGGATGCGCAGCATCATGGCCCCGCACCTCGGGCGGCATCCCAGCGCTCCGCCACGCCCCGCGCGCCGGACACCCTGCGCGAGAAGCCCTCCAGGGTCGTCACCGCCGCGAGCCGGCGCACCACCGACTCCAGTCCCTGCTGGAAGACGGCCAGCGAGCCGGGCGGGTGCGGCGTGCCCACCTCCAGCAGGACGTCCGGACGCTCGTGCTCGAAGAAGGCGTAGCGCACGCCAATGGGCACGCACTCCACCTTGGCCACGCGCGCCAGCAACTCCACGCCGCGCTCCAACCGCAGCGGCAGCTCGCCGAAGGGACGGTGCTCGCCCTCGGGGAAGACATACAGCGCGGCGCGAGGACGCTTGAGCAGGTCCTTCGCGTAGCGCAGCGACTGCACCGACGACACCGCGTCCTTGCGACGGATGCTGAAGGCGCCGATGCGCGCCAGGAAGGGGTAGCGGCGCAGGTTCTCCTCATCCATCAGGCAGTAGGCGTCCCACCCCGCCACCCGAGAGAGCTGGTGCAGCATGAAGCCGTCCCACCAGTTCGCGTGGTTCAGGTACACCAGCCGCCCCGGGCCGGCGGCGGGCAGCTCTCCGCGCACCCAGAGGCCGCGAAACGCCGAGCGGAACTTCCACCCGATGTACGCGTCCAGCGCCCACCCGAAGGGGCCTCCCTTGGCCGCGGGAATCACGACGCCCCGGCCTCCTTCTTCGTCAAGAGCTCCACCAGGCCCGTGAAGAGGGCCAGCCCCAGCGACACGAGCACGCTGGTCAGCAGGAAGAACAGCACCTCCTCCAGGGGAACGAGCCCCAGGTAGATGCCCAGGTGCAGGCCCTCACCGAAGTTCCAGATGCCGGTGGAGATGGCCAGGTGGTCGGCCACCGCCAGGTAGATGCCGATGACGAACGCGGGGAGGAGCACCGCGCGCAGCACCGCGCCGGAGCGCTCCTTGTAGTGGCGCACCAGCACCACCGTCTGGAAGAGGATGAGCGGCAGCGTCCAGCCGAGCAGGTGGATGAGGTAGGCCCAGCGCGTCTCCATCATGACGACACCTCGCTCGGGGACAGGGCGCGCTCGGAGGGAGCCGTGGGCGCCGAGGGAGCGGTCCGCGCGGGCTCCGTCCGGGCCAGTGCGCGGGCGAGTCGGGCCCTCGCCCACAGCCCCACGAGGAGCGTCTGGAGGCCGAAGAACAGGTACTCCTCCAGCGGCAGGTAGCCCAGCTTGATGCCCCAGATGCGGCTCTCATCGAAGCCCCACAGGCCCCACTTCACCGCCAGGTTGTCCCAGGGCGACGTCGCCGCGTAGACGACCACGAGCAGCAGCCCCATGGGCGCCAGGGTGCGCGCCGTGAAGGTGCGGCGGTAGCGCCACAGCAGGAAGACGATGGGCAATACAACGAACAGCCCGAGGAAACGCGCGTAGGTCATCCAGGTCCTCCCGTCAGCTCCGGCGACACCCGGACCATGCGGCCTCCCGGCAGGAGCGCGTACGTGCGCCCCCGCCAGGTCACCATGCCCTGGCGACCCAGGGAGACGATGAAGGCCGTCAGCAACAGCGACTCTCCCAAAAACCAGTCCGTCGAAGCGCGCCCCAGGCCCGCGTCGCGCACGCCCTCCACCCGAGGCGCGCCGAGCACCGCGAGCCGGAGCGCGAGCAACGCGCGCATGCCCACGAGCGACCCCACCGCGACGGACAGCACGGGCGAGCCCAGCAGGGCGGCCAGCACCACCAGCGGCACGGTGGGCGTGAAGAGCAGCGGCACGGTGGGGTACAGCGCGGGGCGGTGACTGGCCAGCACGCGCATCCAGCGCGTGAAGCGGGACAGGGGAACCTCCCACGCGCCGATGTCACCCAGGGGCACCACGGCGGGCGCGTCGCTCAGCGCGACTTCGAGGCCGCGCGCGTGCAGGCGCTTCGACAGCTCCAGGTCCTCGCCGATGTGGTCGGCCAGGGACTTGAGCGACTCCATCGCCACGGGAGACAGCCCCAGCGCCTTGCCACACACGGACTTCGCGCCCGCGCTCATCACGTGCAGCGCGAGGAAGCTGTGATGCGTGTAGCGCAGCAGGCCCGCCATGGCCCGCCCGGCGACGTCGCGCACGTCCACCAGAGTGGGGGCCGCCGTGCTCAGCGCCGCGCCCCGGACCAGCGGCGCCACGAGTCCCTCAACGAGCGCGCCCGTCACCGCGACATCCGCGTCCACGGAGAGGACCACGCGACCCTCGGTGGGGAGCACCTCCAGCGCGTAGAGGATGTGGCCCACCTTCCGGTTGGGCGTGAGCGGGTCGCTCGGCAGCCAGCGCACGCCGGGCGCGAGCCGAGGACGGTAGGGCGACACGACGACCTGCTCCAGCGCGCCCGAGTACTCGATGGGCAGGGCCAGGTTCTCCAGCTCCCGAGGCGTGGGCGCATCGACCGGGCGCAGCAACAACACCGAAGGCCGAGCGTCGCGAGGCTCGACGGACGGCGCCGCGTCGAGCCCCTTCACTGGCCGGGTCCCCGCGCCCCGACGCATGCGAAGCAGGCGCGCGAGCGCGACGCCGCTGAAGCCCGTGGCGAGCACGGCCCAGCCCAGTCCCAGGAGAACCGGGACGCTCATGCCGCCGTCCCCATCCGCGTGCGGAAGTGCGCCATCCAGCGGATGAAGGGCGAGTGGAAGCGGCGGAAGTCCGCCACCTCACCCATGCAGTCCAGCGCGCCCTTGCGAGCCTCCAGTCGCGCATAGAAGGGCGAGGACTCCAGCAGCCGCGCCTCGCCCACCTCCTCGTTGCCCGTCTGGAGTCGCGAGGGCACGCGCAGGCCCCAGCCGGTGATGACCGTGGGCCGCGTCAGTGGTCCCGGGCCACGCTCACAGCGCACGCCCTGCTCACACGCCGTCATCCGCAGCGGCGCCACGCCATCCGGCAGGTGGTAGTCCACCACCGTCGTCGCGTCCTCGCGGTGCGTGCGCGCCCAGTGCCAGCCCGCGAGCCGCTCGCCCAGCAGCTCCTCGCCGTGGTTCGTGTCGTGGTAGCCCAGCCCCTCCGCCTTCACCCCGAGGGAGGACACCTCCAGCCGGGCCCGCGCGCGCGGCGCCAGGGCCTGCCAGTAGTGCGGCAGCTCGGGCATCAACCGCACCACCTCGCCCACCGGCGTCAGCGGCTCCAGCGTGAGGCGCGCGCTCACGGGCCGACCCCAGGGCGCCGTCCAGTCCTCCACGTCCATGCGCACCGTGCCACCCTCTCCGTACGTCAGCGTCGAGCGGCCAATCCGCAGCCGCCCCGCCGACTCCACCTCGGCATGAGGGTACTCACTCAGCACCCACAGGCGGCGCACGCCCTCGTGGTACAGCGCGAAGTTCACCGCGCTGTGCTCCATGGGCCGGCCGCCCCGCCGCGCCGCCACCGAATAGCGCGGCGAGAAGAGCGAGCCCAGCATGAAGATGCACACCGCGCTGTAGGGCCCCGCCGTCACGTCGGCGTAGAACCAACGATAGGCCCCCGCCTTGCTGGGCAGCGTGGGAATGTCTCGCAGGCTGTTCATGCGCCCCTCCGCAGATGCGCGGAGGCCATCTCCGCGGCGAAGCGCCCCGACAGCATCACCAACGGCACCCCACCTCCCGGATGCGTGCCGCCCCCCGCGAAGAACAGGCCCGGCGTGTTGCCCCGGATGCGCGGACGACGAAACGGCCCCAGCTTCCCGTGCGGCAGGAAGCCGTAGATGGAGCCCCCCGGCGCACCCTGCGCGGCCAGGTCCACCGGTGAGCGCTGGCCAATGACTCGCACCCGGCCCTTCAGCTCCGGGAAGTGCGCGAAGAGCTTCTCGAACATCTGCGCCTTCACCCGCTCCGCCTGAAGCTCCCAGGCGCGCGCCGCCGCGTCCGCCTCCTTCGCATCCACCGGCAACGAGGGCGCGTTCACCATGACGAACAGGCCCGTGCGCCCCGAGGGCGACATCGTCGGGTCCGTCGCGGTGGGGTTGCAGAAGTACACCGTCGGGTCCGTCGCCAGCTCCCCGCTGAACAGCTCATCGAACTCGCGCCGATAGTCGCCGCCGAACAGCACCGCGTGGTGAGGCAGCGAGGGACGCCCCTCCACCTCCAACAACAGCACGAACCCGGAGAGCGCGAGCGGCTCGTCCCCGCGCCGCAGCGACTCCAGCGGGTCCGCGTTCACCACCACGCTGTCGAACGCCGAGGAGTCCCCGCCGGGACCCACGCGGTAGCCCTCGCTCGTGTGCGCGAAGCTGGCGCGGGTCTTCAGATGCACCGTGACGCCGAGCCTGCGCACCGCCTGCCCCAGCGCCTCCACGAGCGCACCCACGCCGCCCTGCGCATGGTGGATGCCGTACGCGCGCTCGATGTGCGGAATCAACGCGTAGGCCGCGCTCGCCTCGTACGGAGACGCGCCCGCGTAGGTGGCGAAGCGGCCCACGTACTGCTGCAGGTGCTCGGTGCGCAGGTGCTTCACCGCCAGGCCGTGCAGGGACGACAGCTGCATTCCCGCCATCACCGCGCCAATGCCCCGCCGAGCCACGCGCCCCATGAACCCGGCCATGCCCTCGAAGGGCGCCTCCAGGTACGGCTCACCCGCGGCGCCCCAGATGGCGGCGGCCTCCGCGTAGAACCCGCGGATGCCCTTGCGCTCCACCGGCTTCACCTCACCCGCGCTGTCCGCGGTGCGGTCCATGTCCTTGTACGCGGTGAAGGCGCACCCGTCCGCGAAGCGATAGGTGCACTGCGGCTCCAGCTCGGTGAGCGTCGGCAGGAGGTCGAGCGCGCCCAGCTTCTCGAAGGTGCCGCGCACCAGGTCCGGCAACGTCAACAACGTGGGCCCGGTGTCCAGCGTGATTCCGTCCAGGGTGACGGCCTGCGCCTTGCCACCCAGCGAGGGCCCGCCCTCGAACAGCGTCACCGCGTGGCCTTCCTTCGCCAGCAGGCCCGCCGCGGTGAGGCCACCGATGCCTCCGCCCACCACGGCGACACGAGAGGTGCTCATGACCACTGCCTCCGTCGAGACACCTCGGCGTCCAGGAGCCCGCGCGCGCGTGCTCGTCGAGCCACCCGCTCACCAGCTCCCGCGATGCGCTTCGCGTCACCCATGGCGTTGTCCCCCCACTTCACTCGGCAGCAGCGGCACGCGCGGCTCGGCCGGCAACACGGGCAGCACGGAGTGGGGCCGGAGGAAGGCCGAGGCGGCCAGCGACAGCTTGCGGCGCGTCGTCACATACGCCCGCGCGCTGAACACGTCGTAGTCGCGCGCCTCGATGTCGCGGAGGATGTCGCCGTAGATGGCGCCCATCAGCCGCACCATCCGCTGGCTGCCGAAGCCCGTGAGCGCGGGCACACCCAGGGCCGCGCGCGCGTAGTACGTCCGCGCGCGCTCCACCTGGAAGCGCATGAAGTCGCGCCACCGCGCATCCACCTTGCCCTGTCGCAGGTCCTCCTCGGACAGGCCGAAGGACGCCAGCTCCTGGGAGGGCAGGTACACGCGCCCTCGCTCCAGGTCCTCGCGCACGTCGCGCAGGATGTTGGTGAGCTGCATGCCCCGGCCCAGGTCCGCCGCGGGCTGCAGCGCGCCCTCGTCCGAGCACCCCAGCACCGGCGTCAGCATCAACCCCACCACGCCCGCCACGCGGTAGCAGTAGAGGTCCAGCTCCTCCCACGTGTCGTAGTGGTGCTTCGTCAGGTCCATCTCCATGCCGGAGATGAGGTCCTGGAAGGGCTGCTCGGGAATCCGGTAGTGGCGCACCGTGTGCGCGAGCGCGGCGAACTCCCCCGCGTCCCACGGCGAGCTCGCCGCCACGCCCACCAGCCGTCCGCTCGGCGGCCCCAGCTCCTTCGACGCCAGCTCCGGCATGGGCACGTACAGCTCCGCCACCATGCGCCGCGCCCGCCCCAGCCGCACGGACAGCTCCTCCGTCGCCGCGCCCGCCTCGTCCACCAGGTCATCCAGTCGCCGGCAGAAGGCATACAGCGCGAAGGCCGCCTTGCGACGCTGGCCGAACAGCAGGTACGAGGCGAAGAAGAAGCTCTTCGCGTGGTGACGCGTCACCCGCCGCGCCAGCCAATAGCCCCGGCGCACCAGCGCCCTGTCGTCGGACGCGCTCACGCCGCCGCCTCCACCGCCGTGGACTTCGTCCGGCTTCCGCGCGGCGCCAGCTTCACGCCCTGTTGCCTCGCCCAGTCTCCCAGGCGCTCGGCGACGAGCCGCGCGGAGATGAGCACCGTGGGCAGCCCCGTGCCCGGCTGCGTGGAGGCGCCAACGAAGAAGAGGTTCTTCACCTTCGCGTCCTGGTTGGACGGACGGAAGGGACCAATCTGCATGAAGTTCTGCGCCAGCCCGAAGGCGCTGCCCTTCGCCAGGTTGAACGTGCCCGCCCAGTCATCCGGCGTGAAGACGCGCTCCACCTCGATGTCCGACTCCAGATTGGGGAAGCCCAGCTCCGCCAGCCGCGCGAAGATTTTGGCGCGCAGCTGGGGCCCTTGCGTCTTCCAGTCCAGCGAGGGGTGCTGGTGCGGCACGGGCACCAGCACGTAGAGCGAGTCCTTGCCCTCGGGCGCCAGCGACGCGTCGGTGCGCGTGGGCGCGTTGACGTAGAAGCTCGGGTCCTCCGGCACGCGGAAGCGCTTGAAGATGTCTTCGAACGAGCCCCGGTAGTCGCGCCCGAAGATGACGTTGTGATGCAGCAGCCCCGGCACCTTCCGGCGCATGCCCAGGTAGAGCATGTAGCCGCTGGAGGTGTAGCGCAGCGACTCGCGGCGCTTGAGCGTGGTGGCCTGGGGGTCCAGCAGCTTCTCGTACGCGTAGGGCAGGTCCGCGTTGCACAGCACCGCGTCCGCCTCCAGCACCTCGCCGCCCTCCAGCCGGACTCCGGTGGTGCGGCCTCCGTCCGTGAGGATGCGCTCCACCGGCGTGCCGTAGTGGAAGCGCACGCCCTCCTCGATGGCCAGCCGCTCCAGCGCTTGCGGAATCGCGTACAGCCCGCCCTTGGGGAACCAGATGCCCACGCCCAGCTCGGTGAAGGGCAACAGGCCGTAGACCGCGGGCGACTCGAACGGCGAGACACCCAGGTACATCGTCTGGAACGTCATCGCCGCGCGCAGCCGGTCATCGCGGAAGTAGCGGCTGACGTCCGGGTACATGCGCCGGTGGGCGCGCACCTGGAAGATGCGGGCGAGCACGCGCGGGGACAGGTAGTCGGTGATGCCCGCGTAGTTGCGGCCCACCAGGTGGTCCAGGCTGGTGCGGTACTGGACACGCCCCTGGGCCAGGAAGGCGAGGTAGCGTGCATAGCTGCCGGGCTCCACCCGCTCCAGCTCGCGTCCCATGGCGCACAGCTCGGAGGTGAACGTCACGTCCGAGCCATCCCGGAAGTGCACCCGGTAGTTCGGGTCGCACTTGAGCAACGTCAGGTAGTCCTCGATTCGGCGGCCGAGCGCGCGGAAGGTCTCCTCGAACACCTCCGGCATCAGCACGATGGTGGGACCGATGTCCCAGGTGAAGCCGTCCACTCGCAGCCGGTTGCAGCGCCCGCCAGGGCCCACTGTCTTCTCGACGACCTGGACGTCGAAGCCCTGGTGCGCCAGTCGCGCCGCGGCGGCCAGGCCTCCCACGCCAGCTCCCACCACCACCACGCGTCTGCCTTGTGTCCGCGGGCTCATGTGTTCCTCAGGCCGCGCGATGCGCGAGTCGGGCAATGAGGGCATCCATCAAGTCCCTCACGCCATTGGGGTTGGGCAGCGACAGCAGGGTGCGACGGGCGGCGCGAGAGGCGCGCTCCACCATCCGCTCGCACGCGGCACGTCCGCCATGCGCCTCCACCAGCGCCCGGGCACGCGCCAGGGCGACGGCGTCCTTCTCACACTCGGGCAGCGCCCAGAGTGCCTCCAGCTCCTCGCGTCCCTCCGGCGAGGCGCGCGCGTAGGCCGCGAGCACGGGGAAGGTGCGCTTGCCTTGCGTGAAGTCGCTGGCCGACGACTTGCCCGCGACGCTGGAGTCGCCGAAGAGGCCGATGACGTCATCGCGGAGCTGATAGGCGAGCCCCACCTGACGGCCCACGCGCTCCAGCCCCTCCAGCAGCCCTGGGCTCGCGCCGCCCAGCATGGCGCCACAGACGAGCGGCGCGCAGAAGCCGTAGCGCGCCGTCTTGAGGTAGGCCACGCGCATCACCTGGAACAGCGACACCTCCGCCAGCGGCGCACGCTCCAGCGACAGGTCCAGGTACTGCCCCGCCGCCGTGTGCCGACACACCGCCAGGTAGTAGCGCACCACCCTCGCCACGCCCGGCAGGTCCGACTCCAGCATCGCCTCCAGCGCGCGCGCGAAGAGGTGGTCTCCCACCACCACCGCCAGGTCCTCGCCCGTCCTCCCCGGCGCGAGCAGGTGGTGCAGCGCCGCGCTTCCTCGCCGCATCGCCGCGCGGTCCGCCACGTCGTCATGAATCAGGAGGAAGGTGTGCAACAGCTCCAGCCCCGCGGCGAAGCGCCACAGCTCCGCCGGCACCACCGGCGTGCCCTTGGCCAGGCAGTGCCCCGCCATCACCAGCGCGGGCCTCACCCGCTTGGCAGGCCGCAGCGCGTACATCCGGGCCTCCTCCAGCGCCCGCGTCCACCGAGCGTCCAGGCCCGCCTCGTCCGGCAGCTCGAACAGCTCCGCCAGCGACGCCTCCACCTCCGCGTGCACCAACGTCAGCCACGCCTGCTCCAGGGGGACTTCGCCAGGCTGCGCGGCGGGACGCGGGAGCGCCATGGGTTGATCCTCCGGGTTCACGAGGGTCCTGCTCTCCAGACGTAGCGTTTGCGTCAAGGGCTTGTCAAGGCTATGTACAGGGTTTGTAAGAACCTTGTCCACCGGGGGTCACCTCATGAAGATTTGGATCAGAAGCACACTGACGGCGGCCCTGCTCACCCAGGGCGCGCTGGCTTCCAGCCCAGCAGACGGCCCGCCCGACGCGACGTTACGGAGTTCCAGCGGAGATGAGGTCCGTCTCTCTAAATGGCGTGGAAAACCGGTAATTCTCTTTTATGAGGACAAGGACTCCACGAACCTCAACGCGGGGCTGAAGGAGGAGCTGTTCGCGCGCGGCAAGGAGCGCGACCTGCTGGGCTCCGCCTGGGTGGTGGCGGTGGCCAACCTGCGGAAGTTCGACTTCTTTCCCGCTCGGCAGATTGCCCTCTCCTATGTACGGGATGAGGAGAAGAAGGCGGGCGTCCCCATCCTGGTGGATTTGGACGGGACGATGGGCTCGGCGCCCTGGGGCCTGCCGATGAAGACCTCCAACGTGCTGCTCCTGGATGCCCAGGGCGCGGTGGTCTACCGGCATTCCGGGAAGATGAAGCCGGAGGAGCAGGTGGCGTTCTTCTCGGCTTTGAGCACGCTGGTGGGGGTGGACTTGAACACGCCCGCGGCCCCCAAGGCCCCGGAGGCCACGCCGTGAAGGTGGCCGTCACCGGCGCCACGGGGTTCCTGGGTCCAGGCATTGTCCAGGGTTTGTTGAGCCAGGGACACAGCGTGCACGTGCTGACGCGGGACGTGCCGCGGGCGCTGGAGAAGCTGCCCCCAGGGGTGACGGGCGCGCCCTTCCACGGCCGGGGGACGCTCGCTCCGGAGGTGCTGGCGGGCGCGGACGCGGTCATCCACCTGGCGGGCGAGCCGGTGGCGCAGCGGTGGACCAAGGACGCGAAAATGCGCATCCACGACAGCCGGGTGGTGGGCACGCGGATGTTGGTGGAGGCGATGAAGGCGGCGGGCACGGTGAAGCGCTTCGTGTCCACTTCGGCCATTGGCTACTACGGCGGCGCGCGCGAGGCGGAGGCGCTGACGGAGGAGAGCCCGCCGGGGGACGACTTCCTGGCGCGGGTGTGCGTGGACTGGGAGGCGGAGGCGTTGAACGCGCGCGGCGCGGGCATCGGCACCGCGGTGGTGCGCATGGGCGTGGTGCTGCATCCGGACGGCGGCGCGCTGCACCAGATGCTGCCGCCCTTCCGCCTGGGCGCGGGCGGGACGATTGGCGGCGGCCGACAGTACGTGAGCTGGATTCACCGCGAGGACGCCCAGGCGATGGTGCGCTACGTGCTCGAGCACGCGACGGTGGACGGCCCGGTGAATGCGACGGCCCCGGAGCCGGTGCCGAACGCGGTGTTCGCCAAGGCGATTGGCCATGCGCTGGGCCGGCCGTCGGTGGTGCACATCCCCGCGTTCGTGGTGAAGGCGGCCCTGGGGGAGATGGCGAAGGTCGTCCTGGAGGGCCAGCGCGTGCTTCCCGCGCGTGTCCAGGAGGCGGGCTTCACCTTCCGCTTTCCCGAACTGGAGGGAGCGCTGAGGAATCTACTGTCATAGGTTGACGCGCATGGAAGCCAAGGAGCTGGAAGCGCGAGCGCGAGCTGGGGGCTCGCCCGTCATCATCGGAGACACAGCCACCTTCGTGTGGCGAGGGCGTGGGCCCGTCTTCGTACAGGGTGACTTCCAGGACTGGAGGGGCGAGCCGCTTCCACTCGAGCGCGTGGCGCCGGGGCTGTGGACTCGCTCGCTGGCGCTGCCTCGCGACGCGTACGTCGAATACGCCCTCTTCGATTCACACGGGCAACGACTGAAAGACGACTTCAACGCGCGCGTCTCCGACAACGGCTTCGGCGACGTCAACCACGCCTTCTACATGCCCGACGGCGGACCCTCGCTGTCCCTGCGCCGCCCTCGCGGTGTGTCGCGCGGCCGAGTCACCCGTCACCGCGTGGACATGTCCGACGTGGGCCTGGACGGCCAGCGCACCGTGCACCTCTACGCCCCGCCGACGCCAGGGCCGGTGCCGCTCCTCATCGTCCTCGACGGAGACGACTACCTGCGCCGCGTGCGCCTGCCGGAGCTGGTGGACACGCTGATCGCCGACGGCCGCATGCAGCCCGTCGCCCTCGCGCTCGTCTCCAACGGAGGCCTGACGCGCGGCGTGGAGTACGCGTGCAGCGAGTACACCGTGGCCCTCCTCCTCTGGAAGGTGCTGCCCCTGGCGCGGGAGCAGCTGTCGTTGGTGGACGAACGACACAACCCTGGCGTGCATGGGGTGCTGGGCTCGTCGCTGGGCGGGCTGATGTCGCTCTTCATCGGGCTGCGCGCGCCGGAGACCTTCGGACGGGTGCTTTCGCAGTCGGGGGCGTTCGTCGTGGAAAACCACGAGTTCGTCGTGTTCGACCTGGCGCGGCACGTGCCTCGCCGCCCGCTGGACGTGTGGATGAGCTGTGGCCGCTTCGAGGTGCTGCTGGAGGGCAACCAGCGGCTCGTCCCATTGCTGAAGGCCACCGGGCACCGCGTCGAGTACCGGGAGTACAGCGGAGGGCACAATTACCCGGCCTGGCGGGATGACGTGGTGCGTGGGCTGGAGGCGCTGTTCGCCCCTCGGCTCCCGGCCAAGCGCCGGTAGTTGCTGCACTTCCCTGAGTGTCTTCTGGTGGTCATCAGCGCGGCATGGGTCCGTGTACCACCTCACCTTCGTGCTGGAAGCAACTGGCGCCCGGGGCGTCCGATAACTTCCTTGAGACTTCCCGGAGCCATGCCCGCACCGGCTCGCAGTCTTCCTGGAGCGCACTCATGTCGCGCATTGATGGTGGCAACCGTTCGTCCTCGCCGAAGAGCTCCGCCTCGGAGCGCTCCAGCACGGAGCGGCCGGACTCCGCCTCCAAGGGCGCGCAGCAGAAGCCCGGAAACAAGGAAGTCCAAGCGAACCGCGCGGTGAGCCCGTTTCAGGGCCGCAGCGACTTCGAGCCGGACCGTCGGCCGACGCCGCGCGCCACGCCCGCAATCAACCCCGCGCTGGCGCCCGCCGCCTCGGAGGCTTCGGCCATCGAGGGTGCGGACGCGGAGCTGGAGTTGCTCTCCGAGTTCCCCGACGCCGACGCCCAGGGTGGCATGGCCTCCGCGATGCTGCATGCGCACGCGGACGAGCCCGCGTCACAGGCGCGAATCGTGGAGCGGCTGAAGCAGGACGGCCGGCTGGAGTCGCTGTTCGGCGAGGTGTTTCGCGAGGGCAATCCCTACGTGGAGCAGCCGCACCGCACCGCCGTCGTCCGCGCGCTCGACACCGCGCTGGCGCGAGGCACCGTGACGAGCGACGACCTGCGCACCTTCACTCGGGGCGCCTACGCCCAGGAGTGGCAGCAGATCGGCTCCGAGCTGTCCACGCCGGACGCCCAGTAGCGCTTCCTTCTTCCACCGTCCGCGCCACGCGGTGACGGTGGCCGTGTGTCAGGGGCCGAGCCGTCCGATGAGGGCGCCGCGAACGGCCTGGGCGACGGCGCGTGAGTCGCCGACGAGCTCCTCGGGCAGCCAGTAGTAGAGCAGTCGGCCTCCGGTCTCCACCTGCGCGCGGACGAAGCGCATGCCCTTGGCCTCCGCGCGCTCGGGGCTTCGGGAGAGGCACTGCTTGCACAGACAGGGGAGCTCGGAGCTGTCCTGGTGCGCGGTGAAGTTGATGGGGCCGCCGCCCGCGCTTCCGAGCAGCAGCTCCGCGTCCGCCGAGGTGAGGACGCGAGGCGTCTGGAGGGACATGCCCAGCGCGCCCTTCGCGGCCTGGATGCCCTTGCCGGACTCGAAGCGCAGCGTGGGGATGGCGGAGGTGACGTCGGTGATGGGGATGCGGTTCTTCCGGCCGACCCAGCCCTCGTCATCGGAGGACAGGCCCTCCAGCACGGCGACGAGCCAGAGGGCTTCGTCGGGCGGACGCACGGTGACGAGGAAGAGGCGTCCACCGTCCTCGAGCGGGGCCAGGTGCTTGCTCTGGCTGCGGTAGCGGTCCGTCGGCAACACCTGGCCGGGAGAGAGGCCCGCGGCCTCCTTCTCGAAAATCGCCTTGCTGATGATGGCCAGCATGTCGGGCATGTCCGCAGTGTAGCAGGACGCCTAGAGTCGCCGGCGATGCTCGAACTGGACCTGGCCACCGTGCGGCTGCTCGACGAGGACGTCACGGTGCGGCGCGAGGCGGCCGGCGCGGTCGATGCCTCGGAGCTGGTGGGGCGCTACGCGCTGAGACAGGCCTTGCTCACGGATGAGGACGCGGAGGTGCGCGCCATCGCCGCGCGGCGGCTCGGTGATGCGAGGGATGCGCGCTTCGCGTCCGCGCTGATTGAAGCGATGGACGAGGCCATGCCGCTGGTGCGGGACAGGGCGTGGCGCGCGCTGGCTCGGTTGGGCGTGGCGGCGTTGTTGCCTCATGCGGAGCAAGCCGTGCGGAGGGAGTCCGTGTGGTGGGTGCGCCGAGCGATGGTGCGTGCGTCGGCCTCCGTCGCGGGCTCGGGTGCGGTGGGGGTGTTGCTCACGGCGATGGAGGACCCGTTCTGGCGCGTGCGCCATGCGGCGGTGCAGGCCCTGGCGTGGCTGGGGGCGGGGAACGAGGGACTGCGGGAGCAGGTGCGGCGGGCGGCGGAGGCTCGGGAGCAGGGGCCGATGCGCTCGGCGGTGGCGTGGCTGGAGGGTGAGTGGCGCGCAGTGGCTTCGGAGGGCACCTCGATGGCGGGCCACCGGACAGAGGGCTCGGGCATCGACGATGCGGCGCATTCCCATGCCAGGCCCGCTCCTCAGCCGAGGATGGAAGCGGGACTCACGAGCGAGGACCCCGCGGTCACTACCGCGCGACTGGAGGCGCGACCCGCTGAGTCCCTCTCCGCGCGGGAGCTGGTGGAGTGGCTGGGAGATCCACACGAGCCCCTTCGCGCGCTCGCGCGTCGGCGACTCCGCGAGCGGAAGGACGCGGAAGCGCTGCGCCTCGCGATGCACTGGCTGGACGAGCCTCGTGTGCCGCATGCCCAGGATGAAGCGCGCGCGTTGCTGGAGCGGCTCAACGTGGATGAGGTCGACCTCGCGACCCGCATCCTCGCGGCACCACCTCGTCCTGGTTCGCTGGTCTGGGCCGCGCGTGTCGCGGTGAAGCAGGGACACGAGACACTCCTGGCCAACATGCGTGCGCTGGCGAATCACCCCGAGGCCGCCATCCGCCGCGCGGTGATATCCGCGCTCGTGTTCGACCCGGACAGTCGCGGCCTCGTGCTGAAGACGCTCGATGATGACGACGCCTCCGTGCGCGCCGAGGTCATCGGAGCCTGGGAGCGCAGGCCGCGCTCCGCATCGGCCGTCGAGGACTTCGCCACGGCGCTGGTGGCCTTCGCCCCACGAGCCACCTCGCCCCGAGAGCGTCGAGCCGTCACGACCGCCGCCGCGTTCATCGAAGCCTCCGAGCCGCTCCTCCGTGCATCTCAGGACGAGGACCCCTCCGTGCGCGCGGTGGCACTGCAAGCCCTCGCGTCACTGGACTGGCTGACGGAGACCGAGCGACAGCACGCCGAGTCCCACGAGGACCCGTGGCTGCGCGCCGCCGTGCTGGACGTCGACAGCGCGGCCCGAGTCTGCCTCGATGACCCGGACCCGAGCGTGCGGCGCATGGCCTTGCAGCTCGCCCTCTCCCAGGGTCGCGCGCTCGCATCGGAGGACCCGACCTACCAGTCCACCCTCGCGCTCGGCTGCGCCCTCTCCCCCGACCCGTGGATACGAGCCCGCGCCGCCGAGCAGCTCAGGCCCGAGAACGGTGACGCGGAGCTGCGCGCCCTCCTGCGCCTGTCACGCGACACCGAGCTGATGGTCCGCACGGCGGCGGCTTCTCCACTGGAGGACTGCGACACGCTCGATGCGCGACTGGACGTCCTGTTGCGCCCGTCAACAGATGACCCAGACCTGCGCATCGCAGCCTGGACCTGGCGTCTGCGCCGCGCGGATGACACCGCCTTCACCCTGCTCCGTGACTCGCTGCGCTCCCACACCGAGCCCGCCCGCGTCGTCACGCACCTGCAAGCGCTGTCACTCACCTTCCCCGATGCCCTCTTCACGGCCGAGCCCGAACTCGCGCGCCTCCGCCCCACCTCCGCCCCGCGTCAACGCACCACCCCGTCACCTCGCCTACCACCTCCTCCGCGAGCCTCGTCCCGTCCCCTGGGACGCACGGGCCTGAACGTCTCGCCACTCGTCCTCTCTGGCGCGCACCTCACCTCGCGCGAGCCCTTCTTCGAGGCGCACGAAGCCGGCATCGACACCTTCTTCTGGGAGCCCCGCTACGCCGCGCTGACGCAGTTCCTCCGCAGCGGACGCGGACCTCGCGAGCGCTCCGTCATCGTCGCGGGCACGTACCACTCAGGCCCCGCCGCCCTCCGTCGCGACGTGGAGTCCGCGCTGCGCCGACTCCGCACCTCGTGGCTCGACGTCTTCCTCCTCTTCTGGGTCCGAGCCCCCGAGCGCCTCTCCGACGAGGACTACTCCGCCCTGGAGCGCCTGCGCACCGAAGGCAAGCTGCGCGCCTTCGGCTTCTCCACGCACCTGCGAGACCTCGCCCGCGACGCGCTCACCCGGCACCCGTGGCCCGTCGTGATGACACGCCACAGCGCCGCGCACCCCGGCGCCGAAGCCGCCTTCTTCCCCGAGGCCCAGCGCCAGGGCACCGGCGTGCTCACCTTCACCACCACCTGCTACGGCCGACTCCTGCGCCCCGTCCCCGGCGCGTCGCAGGACACACCCCTCCCCTCCGCGGTGGACTGCTACCGCTACTCGCTCTCGCAACCCGGCGTCAGCGCGAGCCTCACCGCTCCACGCAACCGCCGCGAGCTGCTGCACAACCTCGAGGTGCTGTCCCGCCCGTGGATGGAGCCAGAGGCCCTGTCCGTCATGCGTGCTCACGGCGAGCGCGTGCGCGCCCAGGGCCGACAGCTCGACACCCTGGTGCGTCGGGCGCCCGGAGGGACTCGCGAGGCCCTGCTCGCCCTGCTGGAAGAAGACGGGCCCCTGGAGCTGGACGACCTTCCTTCATCGTGAAGGATGTGGTGAGCTTCGTCCCGCTCCTGGGGCCGCGTGCAGCCAGCCTTTCGTCCGCGATGTCACGTCGCGGCTGCCGATGACACCCATTGAAGGACGACGCGGTACGAGGTCCGCCTGGCGGGCTTCCCCGACCTCGTCCGCCTCTGCCGTGCAGGTGGCGGCGTCCCCAGGAGCTCGCAGTCCCCACCGCGTCGGCGGCCTGGAGCGCCTGAATGGACCTGGTCTCACTCCTCCTCGAGCTCAAGCCCTTGATGGAGGACCCCGAGGCGCACTTCAGCCGCATCGCCGAGCTGCTGGAGCGCCACCAGGGCCTCGCCGAATATGAAGTGGCCCGCTTCTACGTCAGCCGCCACTGGAGCGAGGTCGTCACGAAGCGCCTGGGCAGCGTGGACCCGCGCGAGCGCATCCAGGCGGTGCGCCTCATCCCCCTGCTCTTCCCCCGAGTCATCGCCGCTGGCCACCTGCGCCGCCGCGTGAAGGACGCCGACTCCCGCGTCGCCTCCGCCGCGCGCGCCGCCGTGCGCAAGCTGGGGCTCGCCGACGTGTCGCTGCCCGACAGCCGCGTGGAGCCGCCCCGCCGCCCGAGCCCCCGCGCCCTCGGCGGCTGGAACCCCACGGGCTGGCACTTCGGCCTCTACCCCAAGCTTCGCGACGACGTGGTGAAGCGCAAGCCCTCCGTCACCGCGAAGCTGCCGAAGCTGCAATCCCGCGACGACGTGGCGAAGCTGGTGGGCGTGGACGTCGCGGAGTTGGACACGCTGATGCGTCCCGGCTCCGGCGCGGGCTCCGGCTACGTGGAGTTCGAGACACCCAAGCGCTCCGGCGGCGTGCGCCGCATCTGCGCCCCGCGCGCGAAGCTCAAGGCCGCGCAGCGCGCCCTGCTCGAAGGCCTGCTCACGCACCTGCCCACCCACCCCGCCGTGCACGGCTTCGTGCCCGGCCGCTCCACGGTGACGAACGCGGAGGCTCACGTCGGCGCCAACGTCGTGGTGCGCGTGGACCTGGAGGACTTCTTCCCCACGGTGCACTACCGCCGCGTGAAGGGCTTCTTCGAGGCCCACGGCTACAACGACGAGGTGTCCTCCACCCTCGCGGGCCTCACCACCTGGCGACCCAAGCTCCCGGACGGCACCGTGGTGTGGCCCGGCGTGCTGCCCCAGGGCGCGCCCACCTCTCCCGCCATCGCCAACCTCGTCTGCCGCCGCATGGACGCGCGCCTGCACGCCCTCTCGAGGAAGGCAGGCGCCGCGTACACGCGCTACGCGGATGACCTCTCCTTCTCCTTCGTCAAACCTCCGGAGCGGCTGGGCCGCTTCCTCTGGTGGGTGAACGCCATCCTCCAGCAGGAGGGCTTCTCGGAGAACGCCGCCAAGCGCCGCGTCATGCGCCAGGGAGGACGCCAGCGGGTGACGGGCCTCACCGTCAATCAACGCGTGGCCATCCCCCGCGACGAGCGCCGCCGCTTCAAGGCCATCCTCGCCAACTGCCGCAAGCACGGCGTGGAGTCGCAGGCCCGGGGCCGCCCCAACTTCCCCGCCTGGCTGGAGGGATATGCCGCCTACGTGCACATGGTGCATCCGGAGCTGGGCGCGCGCTGGCAGCGCGAGGTGAAGGAGCTGCTGAACCCATGAGCGACTTCGAGGCACTGCTGGCGAAAGTCGTGGAGGACCCCGCCAACGACGCACCGAGGCTCGCGTGCGCGGAGGCCTTGCAGGCCGTGGACGCCGCGCGCGCCGAGTTCATCCGCGTGCAGCTCGCCCTGCCCGGCCGCATGGACCCGGCCCGGCGCCGCTCGCTGCACCTGCGCGTGCGAGAGCTGATGGAGGCGCATGGCCGCGACTGGCTCAAGCCACTGAGAGACGCGAGCGTGCGCGAGCCTCACTATCACCGAGGCTTCATCGAGGAGCTGAACCTCGCCGAGGACCGGCTCGCCAAGCACGGCCCGGAGCTGTTCGCACTGGAGCCCGTGTCCCGGCTGTGCGTGGACACGCGCGACGGCAAGGGCCTGGAGCGCGCCGCCGAGCAGCCCTGGTTCTCCCAGGTCCGCTGGCTGCGATTGGAGGGCTCGGGGGTCGACGCGGCGACGAAGGCGCTGGCCTCCTCGCCTCGGGCCGGACACCTGACGGGCCTGGTGCTGTCGGGCGCGAAGGACGCGGCCGTCCGCGCCCTGGTGGAGAGCAAGGCCCTGCCCGCGCTGCGCTCCGTCAGCTTCTCCAGCGGCGCGCTGACGGACGCCAGCGCGGGGGTCCTCGCGAAGGCGACCCTCCCGTGGGAACGGCTCTACCTGTCCGGCTCCGGACTGTCCGACGAGGGCGTGGCGACGCTCGCGGGCGCGAAGGGGCTGGGCGCGCTCCAGTGGCTGACACTCAACCGCAACGACTTGAGTGACGAAGCCGCGGAGGCCCTCGCGAAGAGCAAGGGCCTCACCGGCCTGGAGCGGCTGGAGCTGTCGAAGAATGAATTGAGCGAGGAAGGCGCGCTCGCGTTCCGCACCGCCAAGGCCCTGCCGAAGCTGCGGCGCCTGGAGCTGCTGGAGATGGGCCTGGACCGCGACGAGCTGGGTCCGCTCGTCAAGCGACTGGGTGCGGGTCTGCGGCTCTGAGCCTCCGGGGCGACGACGGACGTTGCCGTCATCGCCCCGGTACGAGCAACGGCTCAGGGCAGTGCGACGACGCCCGGCAGCGCGCGCTGGCCTCGAACACCCAGGCCCAGCGTCCCGTGGAAGTTGGTGCCCCAGCTCACCGCCGCCCCGTCACGATTGAGGGCGATGGAGAAGTCCCCTCCGGCGGAGACCTGCTTCGCCCCTCGGAGCCCCTTCACCAACGTCGGCTCCAGTCGGTGGGAGCTGTCCCCCGTGCCCAGCTGTCCGTGCGAGTTGCGCCCCCAGGTCCAGGCGTCTGAGCCCACGGCGAAGGTGTGGTGGGCGCCGGCGCCCAGGAGCTCCACGTCCGCGAGGCCTGGCACGGGCGAAGGGTAGATGCGCGTGGACAGCCCGCCGTCCCCCAACTGCCCATAGGCGTTGTTGCCCCAGGTCCAGACGGTACCGTCGTCTCGCAGCGCCACCGAGTGGTAGCTGCCCGCCGCCATGGTCCTCACCCCTTCGAGCCCCACCACCGGGAAGAGGGTCGTGCGGTTGGTGGCGGTGCCTTCTCCGAGCTGTCCATGAGCGTTGCTGCCACAGGCCCACAGCGTCCCGTCCGCGCGCAGCACCAGCGAGTGGTGCTCTCCGCCCGCCACCGCCACCGCGCCCTGCAGCTGCTTCATGGGCGTGGGAATCCAACGCGCCTCCAGCGTGCCGTCACCGAGCTGCCCGAAGACGTTGTAGCCCCAGCTCCACACGGTGCCATCCTCCGTCACCGCCAGCGAGTGGTAGCTGCCCGCGGCGATGGACACCACGTGGTCCAGGCCCACCACCTGGACGGGCCTCAAGCTCTGCGTGGTGGTGCCGTCACCGAGCTGCCCGAAGACGTTGTTGCCCCACGCCCACACCGAGCCGTCCTCGGCCAGCGCCAGCGTGTGCCACGCACCAGGGGCCACCGCCTGAATCTTCGGCAGCTCCTCCACCGTCGTCGGCAGGGACTCGTCCTCGGTGGTGCCATTGCCGAGCTGCCCGTACCCGTTGCCACCCCACGTCTGCACGGTGCCATCCGCGAGGAGCGCCACCGCGTGCTGGTACCAGGCCCGCAGGGAGACGACGGGCGCCAGGTCCTTCGACGTCGGCAGCTTGACGTCCACCGGCGCCGTCCTCGGCCCCGACTCCACATCTCCGAGCTGGCCATATTCGTGACTGCCCCAGGCGCGGACCCCGCCGTCCTCCAGCAGCGCCAGCGAGTGCTGCTCGCCCGTGGCCACCTCGGTGACCGCCGAAAGCTCCACCACCTGCACCGGCTTGAAGCGCAGGAAGTGGGTGCCATCACCCACCTGCCCATAGCCGTTGTCGCCCCAGCCCCACACAGCGCCATCGTGAAGCACGGCCACCGCGTGATGGGCGCCCGCGGCCACCGCCTTGACGTTCTTCAGCTGCGGCGCCGGCTTCGGCGTTCCCCTCGGGCTGTTGGTGCCATCACCGAGCTGCCCGGAGTCGTTCGCACCCCACGTCCACACCGTGCCGTCATGAAGCACCGCCAGCGAGAAGGCGCGGCCGACACTCACGCTCGCGACAGGCTCCAGCCCCGACACGCGCAGCGGCGTCATGCTCGCGCTCGTGGTGCCATCACCGAGCTGCCCGGAGTCGTTCGCGCCCCAGGCCCACACCGCGCCGTCCTGGCCCACCGCGAGCGCATGGGCCTCGCCCACCACCACGGCGGCGATGCCCGACAGGTACTTCACCTCCATCGGCGTGACCCGGTCCCCCTTGGAGCCATCCCCCAGCTGCCCGCTGTCATTCGCGCCCCACGTCCACACCGAGCCGTCGGCGCGCAGGGCCATGGAGGTATCGCCCCCCGCCGCCACGGCCACCACGCCCCACAGCCCCTCCACCACCGCGGGCGTCAGGCGCGGCTTGACGGTGCCATCGCCGAGCTGCCCGCGCGCATTGGCGCCCCACGTCCACACCGCGCCGTCGCAGGTGAGGACCAGCGAGTGCTGTCCTCCCGTCGCGACGGAGCGGGCACACGGCAGGCCCTGCGCGGCCACGGGCGACGCGCGGTAGGTGGTGGTGCCATCGCCGAGCTGCCCGGAGGCGTTCTGTCCCCACGCGAGCACGGTGCCGTCACCGCGCACGAGCATCGAGTGCGACGTCCCCGCCGCCAGCCGCCGTCCCTGCCCCAGGCCGCGCACCTGCACGGGCACCGCGCTCCAACCCACCGCCCCGAGGCCCAGCTGCCCGAAGCGGTTGAAGCCCCACGCCAGCACCGTGCGGTCCTGACGCACCGCCAGCACATGCAGGTAGCTGCCACCGAGCAGCGTGACGCCGGAGGCCCCGGGCACCACGCCGGGCACCACGCGCGAGGTGACACCGCCATCGCCGAGCTGGCCATAGGAGTTCGAGCCCCAGGCGCGCAGCGTCCCGTCCAGGCCCAGCGCCATGGAGTGGTACAGCCCCCCCGACACGGAGCGCACGCCCGTCAGTCCTGGCACCTGCACGGGACGGAACCGGTCCGCCCACGAGCCATCGCCGAGCTGTCCCTCCGCGTTGTCGCCCCACGCCCACACGGTGCCGTTCTCGAGCACCGCCAGCGCATGCGCCGCGCCCGCGCTCAGGCTCCTCACGCCCGTAAGTCCCAGCACCTGCACCGGCGTCTCGCGCTGGACGCCGCCGCCATCGCCCAGCTGTCCCTCGAAGCCATCGCCCCAGGCCCTCACCGTGCCGTCGGCGAGCAGCGCGAGCGAGAAGTAGGTCCCCGCGGCCACGGCCACCGCCTTCGGGAGCGCCTTCACCAGCACCGGCGTGAGGCGGTCCTTCGTGGAGCCGTCGCCGAGCTGGCCCACGCCGTTGTAGCCCCACGTCCACACCGTGCCGTCGCCGCGCAGCGCCACCACGTGGCTGCCGCCCGCGGCCAGCGCCGTCACGCCACTCAAGCCCACCACCTGCACCGGCATGAGGCGGTCCTTCGTCGTGCCGTCGCCGAGCTGCCCGTTGGCGTTGCGGCCCCAGCCCCACACGGTGCCGTCGGAGCGCAGCGCGAGCGAGTGGTGTCCGGACGCGCTGACGGCGCGCACGTCGCCCAGGCCCAGCACCCGCACGGGCGCGTGACGCTCGGCGGCGGTGCCGTCACCCAGTTGTCCGTAGTAGTTGCGCCCCCAGCTCCACACCGAGCCGTCCGACAGCGCGGCCAGCGAGTGGAAGCTGCCCGAGGCCACGGCCGTGACGCCGGACAGCCGCGTCACCACTTCCGGAGAGAGCAGCCGCTCGGAGCTGCCATGACCGAGCTGGCCGGAGGTGCCGTTGCCCCAGGACCACAGCGTCCCATCGGCGCGCAGCGCCACCGCGTGCTGAGTCCCCGCGGCCAGCGCCGACACCGAGCCCAGCCCTCGCACCAGCACGGGGAAGGTGCTGTCGGTGGTGGTGCCGTCGCCGAGCTGTCCGTTGGTGTTGCGCCCCCAGGTGAACACCGTGCCGTCGTCAATCAGCACCAGCGAGCCGGCGTCCTGCGCGGCCAGGGCCTTCACGCGCGAGAGGCCCGCGACCTGCATCGGGGTGGGGCGGTCCGCCCAGGTCCCATCGCCGAGCTGGCTGGAGGCATTGCTGCCCCACGCCCACACGGTGCCGTCGGAGCGCAACGCGAGCGCGTGGTAGAGGCCCGCGGTCACAGCGGTGATGTTCTTGAGGTCGACCACCTGCGTCGGCGCCAGGCGCTGGGTGAAGGTGCCATTGCCCAGCTGGCCGGAGCCGTTGGCGCCCCAGGCCCACACGGTGCCATCCGCGCGCACGGCCAGGGAGAAGTCGAAGCCGGCGCCCAGGGCCACCACGTTCGTGAGGCCCGTGACTTGGGCCGGCGTGGGCCCCGCCTGGGTGTGGCCCCGGCCGAGCTGGCCATAGAAGTTGCTGCCCCACGCCCACACGGTGCCGTCGGAGCGCAGCGCGAGCGAGTGGAACTCGCCGGACGCCACGCTCACCACGTCGGTGAGCCCGGGCACCTGGCGCGGCGTGGCCCGGTCCACGGTGGTGCCGTCACCCAGCTGACCGGAGGAGTTGCTGCCCCACGTCCACACCGTCCGGTCGGAGCGCAGCGCGAGCGAGTGGGAGTCTCCCGCCGCCACGCCGGTGATGTCCTTCAGACCCGGGACCTGCTGGGCGAGGACCCGTTGGAAGGACATCGTTCCGGTGCCGAGCTGTCCAGCGGCGTTGCCGCCCCAGGCCCACACGGTGCCCAGCGGTGTGAGGTAGAGCGAGTGCTGAGCACCCGCGGCGACCTTGGGGGAAGTCGCCACCGCGAGGGCCTGGGAGCGCGTGGCCCCCGCCTCCGCCGGGACTCCCGCCGCGACGGGCGCAGAGAAGTCATCGCACCCCGCGGCGAGCAGAACGCTCAGCACCAATACCAGCGGGAAACAGGGCCCCGCCTTCAGGTTGTCCATCCGCATCACTTCGCCTCCAGCGCGAGAAGCGGCCGTCCATACCTCGTGTCCTTGGCGGATGAGAAGCGTCGTGCACAGGCACGCTTGCCAGGAGGAGGACGGCGCGTCGGGAAGACCCCGCCCAGGGCAACGGAGTCACACCCGTCCCAGGAGCTTCCTCCACGAGCAGGCAGGCGGAACACACTCGCTGGGTGATTCACGTTTCTTCACGAGGAATGCGTTGCGGTGCGTCGAGAGCGGGAGAGGATTGGGAGCCCATGGACTCACCAGCGCGCTTCATCATCTTCGCGGTCCTCACGAGCCTCATCACCGTGGGGGTCCACATCTACCTGTATCGACGCCTGTTCGCGGACACGTCGGAGGACCGCCGGTGGCGCCGGGTGGGCATGGGGGTGATGACGGTGCTGGGCACGCTGCTGGTGCTGTCCTGGTCCGTGACGCGCTTCCTGCCGCTGGATGCGACGTTCGCCGTGGCCACGGCCGTGTGGATGTGGATGGGCGCGGCGATGTACCTGCTGTTCGCGCTGTGGGGCATTGGCGGTGTGCGCGTCCTGTCGCGGCGGCTGGGGCGACGGGCCTCGGTGGTCCGGGCGGAGGACGTGGGCCTCGTCACGTCACTGGCGGGCACGGGCGCCGTGGCGATGACGCAGGGTGCTGACGGCCCTGGCGACGTGAGCCTGTCCGGTGGCGGCGAGGTGCCGGAGGTGAACGTGGAGCGGCGGCGGTTCCTCGCGCGTGCCACGGCGGGGGGCGCGCTGCTCGCGTCGGGGAGCCTGACGGGTTACGGGATGTGGAACGCGTTCCATCCCCCGGTGGTGAACGAGGTCGCGGTGCGGCTTGCGGGGCTGCCTCGGGTGTTGGATGGCTTCACCATCGTCCACTTGAGTGACATCCACGTGGGCCCTGTCATCCAGCGCAAGTTCATGGACGAGCTGGTGGCGCGGTGCAATGCCTTGCGCCCGGACCTGGTGGCCATCACCGGAGACCTGGTGGATGGCAAGGTCGCGTCGTTGGGGCCCTCGGTGGCGGCGCTGCGGGAGCTGCGCTCCGGGCACGGCACGTACTTCGTGACGGGAAACCACGAGTACTACTGGGACCACGCCGCGTGGTCGGGGGCGTTGGAGGGGATGGGGGTGCAGGTGCTGCGCAATCGGCATGTGCGGATTGGAGACGCGGGGGCTTCGTTCGACCTGGTGGGCGTGGATGACTGGTCGGCGGGGCACACGGGCGCGAAGCAGGGTTACGATTTGGCGGCGGCGGTGGCGGGACGGGAGCCGGAGCGGGCGGCGGTGTTGCTCGCGCACCAGCCGTCGAACTGGCGTGTGGCGGCGGAGACGGGGATGGGCTTGCAGCTCTCCGGACACACGCACGGGGGACAGTTTTTTCCGTTCACGCTCGCGGTGTCCGCCATCTGGGAGCACGACGCGGGACACTTCGAGGAGGGCGGCAAGCACCTCTACGTCAGCCGGGGCACGGGCTTCTGGGGGCCGCCCCTGCGCGTGGGAGCGCCTCCGGAAATCGTCAAGGTGACGCTGCTGGCTGCCTGAAGACAGACGGGCCGGGGCGATAGCCTCCGGGGTCATGAGGAATCTCTTCGCGGTGTGGCTGTCGTTGGCCGTCGTGTCATGGCTGGGCTGTTCCGCTGTCGGAAAACCGCCGGTGCAGGAGGCGTGGGAAGCAGCGGAGCAGGAGTGCGACGACCCTGGGGAAGACCAGTGCGTCGCCCTGCTGTGCCTGGAGGACGCCTGCGGCTTCTACCGCTGCGAGGACGTGCCGGGAGAGATTGAGTTGGCGCGCTTTCCTCCCGCGCGCCCGCCCGCGGCCGCCGCTGCACCGGGAAGTGGCCCTCGGAGGAACTGGGGTGGGGCACAGAAGCTTCCTCCTGGTGCCGTCATGACGTTCCCCAACTGGAACGGCGCGCCCACGGAGGTCATCCCGCCGTCACGTCAGCTCACAGCGGGACGATGGGAGAAGCACCACATCTTCCCGCAGCAGAGGGAGCTCAAGGAGTGGTTCGAACGCCAGGGCGTCAAAATCCACCACTACACCATGCCCATTCCACGTGACCTCCATTACCGGATTCACAATGTAGGAGGCCAAGGTGGCCAGTGGAACCAGGCCTGGCGCGACTTCAAGGACGCGAACCCATTGGCCGCGCCCATCGAGATCTACAAACACGCGGGGGAACTCATCCATCGCTTCCAGCTCATTGGCGGCCCCGTTCAGCCGTACTATTCCCGACCCGGAGCGTGAGTGAGTCCATGAGTCGATTCTTCTGGATGCGGGAAGACAGGGCAGTAGCGAACCAATACGGCGGGGAGGCCCACGGCTCGCACAAGTGGGGCTTGCCCGGCGCGAGTTGCTCCACGTGCGGTGTGACCTGGAGCGGAGCCGGGCATTACTTCCCGAGCTTGGACCTGTCGCAATTGCCAGAGCACCGCGAGTTCGAAAAGGCCCGCCCCGAGTCTTTCGCGGAGTTCGTGCGCCTGCGCGAACTGGTACGCCCCCTGGTGGCTTCGGATGCGCAACTTCCACCCGGGACAGGCTTCGGCCCGCTCGTTGGAACCGCCTTCGGAAAGTTCCCTGCCTTCGGATGGATCATCGACGTGCTGCTCGTTCACCAGGAGGTGGTGGAACAGCTCCAGGCGGAGAACCTACGAGGCGTCCTTGCGTGCCCGACAGCCCTGCGGTTCCGCCAGAAGAGCCCACCAGCACTATCGGAGCTTCAGATAGCGGCCCGTGGTCGCCTGCATCCAGATTGCGTCCCCCTGGACGTGCCACCACCGTGCCCGACCTGCGGCCGACACGCGTTCAGGAGACCCGAAGAGCCCATCCTGGACGCGGCCTCCCTTCCTCCCGACCTGGACCTGTTCCGGGTGGGCAACTTCGCGACGATGGTCATCGGCACGGAGCGCTTCATGGAGGCCGTGCACCGCCTGGAGCTCACCGGCATCACCTTCCACGAGCTGCCGACACGCTAGAACGTCGTCCAGGTGACGCGGCTGGCACGAAGCCCTCTCGTCTGGAGTTCCTCCGTCCAGAGAACGAACCCAGGTGTGGCCACCGGCCTGGGGTATGGTTTTCGGCGCCATGAACAAGGAACCGGCGAAGAGAGAGCTGAAGCAGGAACGCTCGGCACGCACGCGCGTGGACATCCTCGAAGCCGCCATCACCCTGTTCGCGAAGCGGGGCTTCCTGGCGACGACGATGGCCGACCTGGCTCGCGCCATCCGGATGACGCCTGGCGCGCTGTACTGGCACTTCCCCACGAAGGAGGACCTGCTGCTCGCCGCCATTGATGAACTGCACCAGCGCTACGTCGATGCCTTCGTGGACGTCATCAGTGAGTACCGCAGCCTGTCCGCGCGCGAGCAACTCCAGGCCTTCACCCGCCGCACGCACCACTTCCTGGGCGAGCATCGCGAGTACGGCATCTTCTTCGGCATGCTCGCGGCCGAAGCGGCGGACTCGAATGAGCGGGTGGCCGAGGCCATCCGCGAGAAGCTGGGCCTGTACGCCAAGATTCTGAGCGGCATCCTCCGCCACGGCCAGAAGACCGGCGAGTTCCGCCAGGACATCGACACCGAGAAAGCCGCCCATGGCGTCTTCGGCAGCTACCTGGGCGCGCTGATGTACCAGAACCTCTTCCGAGCCACGCTCGGCTACGACCCGATGGCCTCCGCGCTGGACCTCCTGCTGACGGACGGCACCCTGGCGCGCACCAAGCCGTAGCGCCCACCAGCACAACACCACGTCGCCGCGACCTCCAGAAACGACTCGGGCGGCCCCCCATCTCCGCGGGAGCCGCCCAAGTCCTGTCTCACCCTGTCACGCGGTCCGAATCACGGAGCCGCGGGGAACTCGTTCTTCCGTCCCGGGGTGAGGAGGGTGGTGAACCGGAAGTCATCCAGGTTGTCGTTCGTGTCGGCGCTCTCCGGGCTGCGCGACAGCGAGCCCTCCACCGTGTCGACGTCAATCAGCGCCGACGTGCTCCTCGGCCCCTCCAGCAGGTCGAACCGCTTCGTGTTCGCCACGCCGCTGATGGTGGCCTGCAGCACCGACCCCTCGTAGGCGAGCGAGTCGATGAGGGTCTCCGTCGCTCCGTCGAAGAGCCCGACAGCGTCCGCCGAGGGGCTGGCGTTGGTGCCACCGTTCTGGAGGGCGGTCGTCGACAGCAACGTCTTCACGCCCGTCTGACCCGCGAGCGGGTCGATGACCAGCGCGGGGCCCACCACCAGGTACTCCCCCGCCGCCAACGAGCCGACGCTCGACAAATCAATCTTCGCGTAGCTCGCCGGCGTCGCGCTGGCGCCATTGACGTAGACCAGGAACACGCCGCTCAGGGAGAGCGGACCCGCCGTGGGGTTGTAGAGCTCCACGAACTCCTTCGTGTCCGTGCCGCGCTGGTCGTAGTCCACCTCGTTGATGACCAGGTGGTTGATGGCCGGACGCGGCACCGTGGTGATGGCAGCCGTCTTCGTCACGCCCTCGTACGTCGCGGACATCGACCCGGTCAGCGCCTCGGTCCCCGCCGTGAAGAGCACCTGCGCGCTCGTCTGGCCTTCCGCCACCGTCACCGTGGCCCCGGGCAGCGTCCCCAGGCCGGTGGCCGGCGTCAGCGCCAGGTTGACGACCGCGCCACCGACGCCAGCCCTGCGGTCCAGCGTCACCGTGAAGGTCTGCTTCGCGCCCATGTAGACCGACACCGTCGCGGGCGTCAGCGTGGCGAGCTGCGCGGGCGGCGGCGTCACCGTGACGGCCGTCGACCGCTGCACACCGAGCAGCGACGCGGACACCGTGCCCGCGCCCTCACCCTGCGCATCCGCGGTGAAGAGGAACGTGGCCTCCGTCTGGCCCGCGAGCACCGTCACCGTGGCCGGCACCGTGCCGAAGCGCGTGACTCCAGCGCCAGGAGTCGCAGCCAGCGCCACCGCGAGGTCCGCCGTCGGCGCCGAGGTCAACGTCAACCGGAACTCCTGCGTCAGCCCGTAGCGGACCTCCACCGGCCCGGGGGGCGTCATCGTCAGCAACCTCGGAGAGACCAGGTCCACCGTCACCGTGGAGCTGTCAGTGCTCGCGCCCAGCTCCGCCGTCACGGTGCCCGTGGGGCCCGTGGCCGCTTCGTCGACGGTGAGGGTGAACGACGCCTGCATCGCGTTCGTCGCCACCGCCAGCGTCCCGCCCGGCGTCAGCGTGCCGAAGCCCGTCGTCGGATTCACGCCCAGGCCGATGCTCGTGCCCGCGGGGGCCGGACGGTCCAGGTCCACCGTGAAGGTGACCGAGCCCCCCGGCACCACCGTCGTATCGGACGGCGTCAGCCCCACAATCGCGGGCTGCTCCGTCGCGCCCAGCACCCGGAACGATGCCTGGCGCGTGGTGCCTCGCAGCGACGCGGTCAGCGTCACGTTCGCCGCCGCGGCCAGCGGCTCCACCTTCACCTCCACCGCGCTCTGGCCCACCGGCACCGTCACCTTCCCGTCGACCACGCGCAGCGCGCTGCTGTCGCTGGAGGTGATGATGACGTCGAGCGCCTCCGTATAGGTGCCCGACAGCGTCACCGTCAGCGCCTGCGGGAAGGTGCTCACCGAGCCCGTCTCGCCCAGGCGCACGTACCCGCCCGGCCCGAAGCCCGCCAGCGACGGCATGGGCGGCTTCATGTCCGCCACGTTGCGCGGCAGGATTTTGGAGTCGTTGAAGTTGAACGTCAGCACGCCGCGCAGCACACCGAACCGCGTGCCCAGCGTCGGGTCCGCGTAGGTGTACGCCATGTCGTCCACCATCAGCCCGGTCTGGGACGTATTGCCGCTCTCGTTGACGAAGAACTGCTTGAAGGTGTCCACCGTGCTCGTGGTGCTGACGTCGTACACCTCCACCAGCACGCCCTCGAGCGCCTCGGCCCTGGGGCCGCCCGTGCGGACGTGCGCCGTGGTGACGGGCACCGGCGCCGGCAGCGCGTTGCCCGTGCTGCGCCGGACGTACTTCACGTCCACCAGCTCCGGCAGCCCGTTGTAGACGGTCAGCGTCGCGGTGGTGATGTCCAGCCGGTCTCCCACCGCCAGGTCTCCCTTGGGCGAGTACACGTAGACGCCCGAGTTCTCCACGCTCGTGCCCGAGGGCAGCGGGTGCACCTGCAGCCAGTAGCCCTCCACCGTCGCGGCGCCCTTCACCACGCCCGTGACGATGACGTCCGTCAGCGACACCGGCCGACCCTCCAGCGGCAGGCGCCCATCCTCCCGAGTCTTCAGCGCATGGATGGTGGACGGGCAGCCCAGGTAGCCCGGGTTCGGCGTCGCGGCGCACACGTCGCAGACATCGCCCTTGCCGTCCCCATCCTGGTCCGCCTGGTCCTGGTTCGACATGAACGGGCAGTTGTCCTGCCACGTCGGGAACCCATCCTGGTCGTCATCGCCCACGACGACATGCGTGCACGCGGAGGTGTTCGCCGCCAGCGGGCACGGGTCGCACGCGTCGCCCACGCCGTCGTTGTCGGAGTCGGCCTGCTTGCCGTTGTCCATGGGACGGATGGGGTTGAAGATGTTGGGGCAGTTGTCGATGGAGTTGCGCAGACCGTCACCGTCCGGGTCATCCACCTTGCTCTCACCGGAGTAGACGTTCGAGCCGCGCACCGACGCCGGATAGTCCGGGTTGTTGGAGATGCGGCGGGGCACGCACACCGGCTCGCCCTGCGGGACGCCGCAGGCGAACAGCGGGTAGCCCACGGGGTTGGCGGTCTTCAGCGCCTCCAGGTTCTTGCCAATCTCCGACTGGAGACAGACGGACTTGGCGGTGCCGCACACGTCCATCGCGTCACAGGCCTCCGCGCTCGCCTTCAGCGCGCCCACCAGCGTCTGGTCACCGTAGAGGGCCTTGCCAGCGCGCATCGTCAGCACGACGTCCGCGGGCTCGGCGGTGATGACCGCGCGGTGCGGCGAGGTGGCGTGGGTGCGCAGCGAGTAGATGGCCACGTCGCCCAGCTTGCCCGGCGCCAGGCGGCCCACGCGGCCCTGGATATCCACCGCCTCCGCGGCGTTGGCCGTCGTCATCTTCCAGAGGTCCACGTCGCTGAACGTCCGGGCGAACTGCGCGGTGTTGAGCGTGTCCGCGCACTTCAGCTCGCGCAGCATGTTCATCGAGCCGGACTGCGCCCAGTCGGTGCTCAGCGAGATGCTCACGCCCATCCGCTTGTACGCGGACACCATCGCGGTGTCGCCGTACAGCGTGAGGTTGGAGCGCGGCGACCAGATGAGCGCCGTGCCCCGGTCCGCCATCAGCGCGATTTCGCGCGCCGTCATCGCGATGCCGTGGATGAGCGTCGTGCGCGGCTGCAGCACGTCATTGGGCGCCACCGACACGCAGCGAATCTCGTTGTAGGCCTCGGCGTTGATGCCCTCGCCCAGGTGCGGCAGGTAGGCGGCGACCTTGGACAGGCTCGAGGTCCTCGGCATCCTCGCGTAGGTACAATCCTCCGTCCGCAGGTCCGCCTCCTGGTCCCCCAGCGGATAGGTGTCATTGACGGCGATCCACGCGTCCAGGCCCTCCTGACGCGTCGCCGGGACCTGGTCCAGGTTGCGCAGGAGGCCCGCGGCGCCGCCCACGCCCGCGATGGACGTGGTGCCCGCGAGCAGGTGGCGCAGCTCGATGAAGCCCACCGAGTCCGCCGCGGAACGGGTGCTGTTGGCGACGCGCGTGTGGTTGCGCAGGCCCCGGTACCAGTCCAGCCGGTGCTCGAAGCGCTCGTCCGTCCACGCGTAGGGACCATTCTGGAAGGTGATGTGCTCGTGCGGGTTGATGAGGCCCGGGGAGATGACACCCGTGGGGCACGAGATGTGGGTGGCCTCGGCCGCGCCGTCCTCGGCGGAGCAGTCACACGCCGAGCAGGTGATGACGCCCTGGGGGTTCACCAGCACCTGGCCGCCCATCAGCGTCTCGCCGTCCTTCAACACCACGCCCGTGAAGAGGCGCCCGTTGTCGCCGGCCTTCGTCACCGCGCACGTGGCCCCATCCGCGAGCGGGGGGACGTCCGCCGCCGCGCAGCGGGTCAGCGTCAGCGAGCAGTTCGCCTGACAGCCGTCACCGTCCGTCGCGTTGCCGTCGTCGCACGTCTCCACGGCCTCCAGCTTGCCGTTGCCACAGACGGGCTGCTCCACCGTGGGCGTCGTCGTACAGTCCGCGTCGCAGCCGTCGCCGCTGACCCTGTTGCCGTCGTCGCACTGCTCGCCGTCTTCCTTCGCGTTGTTGCCGCAGACAGCGGGGGCGACGCAGCTCGCACCCTCACATTCCGGCTCATCGCGCGAGCAACCAACGTGGGACAACAACACCGCGGCGAGCGCGGCCAGCAGCAAGCGAGGGGACTTTCGCATCTCGTGGGTCTCCCGGGGACACAGGCCTGGGGTGTGACGGCTGGTCCTCGACACGCGCGGAGAGTAGCCCGTGAAACATTTCAGCGACAGGAGACCCCAGGGCCCCTCCCCAAAATCCTGTGGTCAAGCCGACCCCACGAGGGGGATGCGGGCTGGCAGGCTTGGGAGGACGTGTCGGGTTCCCAGGTTTTTGTAGAGTGGGACAACCGATGACCGTGCACACCTTGACGAGCCCCGTCTCCCGCTTCCTCGACGGCCACCTACGACGCGATGCGCAGGCCCGGGAGCTGTCGGTGGCGCGCTTCATGGCGGGCCTGTCGGGCGCCTCGGTGCTGGTGGCCGCGGCGCTGGGGCCCTCCATTGGCTGGGGGCTGACGCAGGCGCTGATGGGGTTGTCCGCGGTGCTGGCGCTCTACTACACGGCGCTGTGGCGGGTGCTGCGCTCGGGCGCGTTCCATCCGGCGATTCCGTGGCTCAACGTGGCCATTGAGGTCAGCATCCCCGCGGTGGTGCTGGCGTTCGACTTGCGCTTCCAGGGGCCCATCTACGCGCTCACCGCGCCCACGCTGGTCATCTGGCCCACGCTGATTACGCTCGCGACGCTGCGCAGCAACCCCCGGCTGGCGCTGGCGGCGGGCCTCCTCGTGGCGGCCGAGTACCTGGGCATCTACTTCCTCTTCGTCCAGCCGCTCTTGCCGGAGTCGGCGCTCATCACGCTGACGCCGCGCTTCATCGCCACGCGGGCGTTCTTCTTCGTGGCCGCGGGCGTCTTCACGGCGACGCTGGCGCGGCACTTCCTCCAGCTCACGCGCGGGGCGCTGTCGGCGCTGCGCGAGCAGGAGGTCATGGGCAAGTACGTGCTGCACGAGCGCGTGGGCGCGGGCGGCATGGCGGAGGTGTACCGGGCCACGTACTGCCCGGAGGGTGGCTTCCAGAAGCAGGTGGCCCTCAAGCGCATCCTCCCCTCGTTCGCGGACGACGACGAGTTCGTCACCATGTTCCGCAGGGAGGCGGAGCTGTGCTCGTCGCTCAACCACCCCAACATCGTCCAGGTGTTCGACCTGGGGCGGCATGGCGGCACGTACTTCCTGGCAATGGAGTTCGTGGACGGGATGCCGCTCAGCACGCTGATGCGGGGGCTGGCGCGCAGGCCGCTGCCGGTGGCGGCGGTGACGTTCCTGGGCGCGGAGCTGGCGTCGGCGCTCGACTACCTGCACCGCCGCACGGGCCCGGACGGACAGCCGCTGCGGCTGGTGCACCGGGACCTCAACCCGCCCAACGTGCTGGTGTCGCGCTTCGGTGACGTGAAGCTGTCGGACTTCGGGATTGCGCGGGACTCGGCGCGCTCGCAGCTCACCGCCGCGGGGAGTGTGCGCGGCAAGCTGGGCTACATGGCGCCCGAGCAGGCGGCGGGCCGGCCGTTCGATGGGCGCGCGGACCTCTTCGCGCTGGGGCTGACGCTGCACGAGGCCCTCACGGGGCGGCGTGCGTTGCAGGGCTCCACGCAGGAGGCGCTGCTGCGCGCGACGCTGGACCAGGAGCTGGCGCCGCCCTCGCACTTCAACCCGGAGGTGTCACCGGCGCTGGACGCGGCGGTGATGGGGTTGCTCGAGAAGCGGCCGGAGCAACGCACCGCCAGCGGCGCGCTCCTGCGACAGCAGCTGCTCGCGGTGGACGGCGAGGGCGCGCCGTATCCCCGAGGCCAGGCGCTGCTCGCGAACGCGCTGCGCGAGGCCCAGGCGCGCAACCTTCAGGACAAGGCGGACAAGGCCGGAGAGGCCTCCGGACAGGCGCCTCCACGGGCACCCGCCACCGCTCGTCCGGCCTGACGCGCGGCCCCCTCGAAACCCCTGCGCCCGTGACGCCTTCGCGCTAATCAGGGCGCGCACGCCTCACCGGGAGCGACACACCATGGACGTGGCCGTCCTCACCTTTGCCGACCTGCCGGAGCTGGACGCCTACGACGCTCCCCTGCTCCCCGCGCTCAAGGCGCTGGGATTGGATGCGCGGCCCGTCGTCTGGGACGACCCGACGGTGGACTTCCGCACCGTGCGCCTGGCCGTCGTGCGCACCACCTGGGACAGCCACCTGCGCCGCGACACCTTCGTCGCCTGGGCCCAGAAGGTGGGCCGCCTCACGAAGCTCCACAACCCCGCCGACGTGCTGCGCTGGAACACGCACAAGTTCTACCTGCGCGAGCTGGAGGCCAAGGGCATCCCCGTGACGCCCACCGTCTGGGTGGAGCGCGGCGGCACCCTGGACGTCGCTGCCCTCATGAGGTCGCGCGGCTGGGACACCGTCGTCCTCAAGCCCGCCGTGTCCGCGGGCGCGCTCAAGACGCACATCCTCCCGCGCTCGGAAGCAGCCACCGCCACGGCCCTGGTGACGGAGCTGGCCGCCGGGTGCGAGCTGATGGTGCAGCCCTACCTCACCGCCTTCGAGACGGAGGGCGAGCGCAGCTACATCTCCTTCGACGGCGCCTTCAGCCACGCGGTGCGCAGGCCGCCCACGCTCAAGTCCGCGCCCCGAGGCTTCGCGCAGCCCACCGTCTTCACACCCGACAACCGCGAGGAAAGCCGACTGGCGGAGCGCGTGCTCGAGGCCATGGGCCCACCGCTGCTCTACGCGCGCGTGGACGTGGCCACGGACAACGAGGGCGTCACGCGCCTGCAGGAAGTGGAAGTCACCGAGCCCTCCCTCTTCCTGTCCCTGGACACCGAGGCCCCGGGCCGACTGGCCCGCGCCATCGCCTCCAAGCTGTGAAGCCCTAGAGGCCGCACTCCTTCGTGTCGGTGTTGCGGAACACGCACAGCAGCTTCGGCAGGCGCTTCTTCCAGAAGAACCAGTCGTGCTGCCCGCTCGGCTCATGGACGTGGGCCACGTCGTAGCCCCGGCTCTTCAGCGCCGCGAGGAACTGGAGGTTGGACTGACAGTCGTCGGAGCCCTGCTCTCCGTCGCCCGTGCAGCCCGTCGCGGGCGAGCCGTGGTCCACGTAGAAGCGCACCGGCACCACCGGCTCCTGCCCCGCGCGCACCACCATGGCGTTGCCGTCGTCCCGGTCCACCTCGCCGTCGTGCGGCCAGAACAGCGTCCCCGACTGCGTGCCCACGAAGCCGAACTTCTCCGGGGACTGGAAGCCCGCGTACACGGAGATGAGCCCACCCAGGGACGCGCCGAAGATGCCCGTGTCTTGCGGCCCCTTCTTCACCCGGAGACCCGCCTCCACGCGCGGCATCAAGTCGTCCTTCAGGAAGGCCAGGTACTCGTCGCCCTTGGGCACAGGCCAGCCCGGCGCTCGCGCGGGCGAGAAGGTGTACTGCGCCAGCCGCACGTCCTGGTTGGGCAGCGCCACGAAGACGAGCACCGCCGCGTCCTGGGGCCGCGCCTTGTAGTGCGCGTCCGCCGCGTCCACGAAGGACTCGCGGGTGATGCTCTCGTTGCCGTCGTGCACGTACATCACCGGCAGCGTCGGGCACTCCGGGCCGTCATACGACGGCGGGGTGTAGACGAACACGTCGCGCGCATCATCGAGCACCGTGGCATGCACGCCGTACCAGGCAGTGAGCCGGCCCTTCGTCGCGTCCTGCGCATCCGGATAGACGAGCGAGTTGAACTGGCCCACCGCGTTGCGGTTGAGGCGGTCCCACACCACGTTCTTCGCGCGCGGGTCCTCGACGAAGCTGCCGCCCTTCACCAGCTTGTAGGGATGCGGCCCCGTGCGCGGGATTTCCACCTCCGCGACGAACAGGTCCGTGTCGCGCACCTGCGTCAGCTGCGTGGCGGTAGGGGACCACTCGTTGAAGTCGCCGGCCACGAACGTGTCGCGCGCGGCGTCGCCCCGGACGAAGAAGACCACCCGCTGCCGGCCGGAGCTCGCGTCGCTTACCAGCGGCGTGCCGCCTTGCGCCTGCACATCCGCGACGAACTGGTCGATGGCCGCCGTGCGGACCTCGGGCGAGGTGGCGCGGCTCATCGCGAGCTGCAGGCCCACCCACAGGGAGATGGGCGCGCCGCGCACCACGGACGAGCGCTGACAGGCCCAGCTCTCCGGTCCCGAGCCGGCATCCGGTGAGACGCCCCCATCCGGATACGACTGGGTGAAGGGAGGGGGCCGCACGTACACCGAGCCCTCGGAGTCATCACACGCGGACAGCAGCGTCGCGCACAGCAGGACGGCGGACAGACGGCGCATCAACGTCTCCAGGGACTGGACGAATCGGCGTCAGGGCTGCGGCTTGGCGGCGGTGGCGGCGCCGGGCGCCGTGAACTCGCGGCCCCACAGCCGGACCTTCGCGACCTTGTCGGCCTCGCCGTCGAAGAAGACGCTCGCCTTCACCTTCACCGAGGGCGGCACCTTGATGGAGTCCGCCGCCTGCCCCGGAGAGCGCGCCTGGAGCGGCGTGGCGAAGCCGTCCTTGTCCAGCAACTGCGCGCCTCCTCCCTCCTGGAGTCCGAGCAGGTGCAGCGGCTCCGCCGTCTTGTTCGTCACGGCCAGCACCACCTCCACCCCGCCCCCGCTGGACGCCTTCACCTCCAGCACGGACAGCTCCGTGTTGGCGTGGACCTCGTCGGCCGCGGACAGCGTGCGCGAGCCATCCGTGCTCACCGCGCCCTTGCGGCCTTCCTTCATGCCCTCCACCACGCCACTGCCGGCGCCCTTGGCGACCTCCACCGTCTTGCCCACCACCGCGGCCGTGACGTCCTTCGCGGTTTCGCCCTTGCAAGCAGGGACGAGGAGCAACAACGGAGCGAGCAGCAGGCGGCGCATGGGACCTCCAGACGAATGTGGGCGCGGGTGTACTACAGGCCCCCGCCCGGGCGCGAGAGGGGCCTCCCCCGCCTGGCTTCCGACCATTCGTGGACACCTGGACGCACCTTCTCGCGCCCGCCGGGCTCCGAAGAGGTTATGAGTCACCCATGGCTCGCGCTCTGCTGCTCTCGCTGCTGGTGAGGCAGCACATGGCTCTGAAGGAAAAGTTTCGCGCCAAGTACCCACACCCCTGGTTGGTGTGGGAGGCAGGCGCGTGGAACGTCCCCGAGACGACGGGAGGGGACGTGGGTACCACCCGACTGCCCCTGACGGACTTGAGGGACTGCCTGCCCGCCGGAGACGCCATGTGCTTCGAATTGGTGGCCCTGGCGGAGCGAGGCCCCATGAGGTTGGGCCGCGCCTCGAACAACACGCTGGTGGTCAATGACGCCACCGTGTCGAGGGAGCAGCTCATCCTCACGCCCCTGCCCCACGCGGGCTGGCATGTGGCGCGGGTGGCGGACGCCCGGCCGGTGAAGCTCGACGGCCAGGACCTCGCCGAGGAGGGCTCGGAGTTGAGCCCGGGCGCGAAGCTGGAGGTGGGCGACGTGCGCCTCACCTTCCACGACGCGGCCGGCTTCGACGAGCGCATCTCCCGCATCGCCGCGCAGGTGCTGGCGCAGACGGCCGCCTCGCGCTGAGCCGCGAGCAGCGCGGCGGCCTGCTCCTACCGTGAGGCCGGGTCGGCGCTCGCCGCGCGCGTGCCCTTGCGCGGCGGGGGCGCGTTCCGGGTGCCCTTCTTCGCGCTCGTCTTCGCGGTGAGGGACTTGGCCAGCGGCACTTCCAGCTCGGCGTGAGCGTCCAGCCGCACCGAGCGCTCCGACGACACGTACCCCGCCAGCTCCACCCGAAGGCTCAACGGCACCTCGCGGCGCGGCAGCTCACGCACCAGCGGGGTGATGCCCAGCACCTCGCCCGTGTCCGAGCGCACCACC
Source organism: Corallococcus terminator (assembly GCF_049194865.1). Classification (GTDB taxonomy): domain Bacteria; phylum Myxococcota; class Myxococcia; order Myxococcales; family Myxococcaceae; genus Myxococcus; species Myxococcus terminator_A. Next base: position 160,593 of record NZ_JBLZWL010000109.1, read on the forward strand.
TGCGCGCCCTCCGGGAAGGAGTGCACGGTGAGCGTGACCGCGGGCTGCGGGGGCACGGGCAGCAACGGCTCCGCCTGCTGGACCTCGGCCTCACGCTGAGGCGCGACGACAGACACCGGCGCGCGCGCCAGCAGGGGCTCGTCCACCGAGCCCACGGAGCTCGTCGAACCCGTCGAGCGCGTCCCGCTCCACAGCAGCGCGCCCGTCAGCAGCGCCAGCGCGGCTCCACCCGCGGCCATCACCGCGCGACGACGCGCCGCTCCGACGACGGCCATCCGCCGCGTCGGCCGCTCCGAGGCCTCCAGCGCCGCCACGGCCTCCGGAGACGTGGGTGTCTGGAGGGGCATCAGCAACAACCCCGTCGTCACCTCCGCGAGCGTCTGGGGCCGAGCCTCCGGCTCCTTCGCCAGGCAGCGCATCACCAGCGCCTCGAGCTGGGGCGGCAGCGGCTCGCCAGAAGGCAGGTGCGAGGGCAGCGGCGGCGGCGGCTGGGTGATGATCTGCACCACCAGCTGACCGAAGGCCTCCGCCTGGAACGGCGGATGGCCGCTGAGCATCTCGTAGAAGATGTTGCCCACCGCGTAGATGTCCGAGCGCGGGTCCACCGAGAGTCCCGCGGCCTGCTCCGGAGACATGTACGCCGGCGTGCCGATGATGGTGCCGTCCAACGTGCCGGTGGGAGCGCTCTCGGCGGACAGGTGCTTGGCCACGCCGAAGTCCAGCACCTTCACGAAGTCCGCCTGGCCCGCGCGCTGGGTGAGGAAGAGGTTGTCCGGCTTGATATCCCGGTGCACCACGCCCACGTGGTGGGCCGCGCCCAGCGCCGCGCACACCTGCACGGCGATGCGTTGGATTCGCGCGAGCGACAGCGGCTCCTGCTTCAAGAGCGCGCCCAGCCCGTGGCCGCGCAAGAGCTCCATGACGCAGTAGACGTGGCCGCCCTCGCCCTCGTCCACGAAGTCGAAGATCTCCACGATGTGCTCGTGGTTGATCTGATTCACGGTGCGGGCTTCCTGGAAGAAGCGCTGCACGAAGCCGCTGTCCCGAGCGTGCTCCGGCTTCAGCACCTTCAGGGCCACCTGCCGTCCCAGCCGCACGTGACGCGCCTGGAACACCCGTCCCATGGAGCCTTCACCCAGGAACGTCTCCAGCTGGTAGCTGCCCAGCACGGAGCCTTCCCGCAGCTCCACGCCAAGCCGGGGCTCTCCACTCATGGAGCCTCCACGACCGGACAGCAGGGTCTGCGCGAAGAGGTCATCGTTGCCCATGGTGTGGAGAACTCTCCATGATCGCGCCCAACGGCAACCCACGCCGGGCCCTCTGTCTTCCACGCAACGTCAGCGCCGTACCCTCCGTGCGCCACCTCGGACACGGAGGTCCACGAAGACCCCGCACTCCACGCGGGGGATGCCAGCCCGCACGCACCCCACCACGCTCCGTCCGCCGTCCACCCACGGACGAGCGTACCCGCCTGTCGCCGGTGCCGTGGCGTCAGGGAGTCCCCGCGAGGTCCTGGCAAATGCCCCCCAAACAGCTCTGCTCGCCGGGGCAGACGTTGCCGCAGGCGCCGCAGTTCAACCGGTCCCTCTGCCGGTTGATGCCCTCGTCGATTCGGCCATCGCAGTTGTCGTCCACGTTGTTGCACTTCTCCTCGGACTCCGGGAGGCAGCAGTACTTGGGCCCGTCGTTGGGCAGCGACGTGCACACGTACCCCTCCCCACCGCAGTCGGCCTCCACCTCGCAGGTGTAGGGAGAGTCCTTGGGGAAATCCACCGCGCAGCCCGCCGCGCCGGACACCAGCAGCAGGGCGGCGAAGGCTCGCAGCCAGCAATTGAAGGTCTTCATGAGTTCAGAAACTCCCGCCGACGACGACGTGGACCGCCGTGGCCGCGCCCGCGCTGACCGTCCCCGTGGGCGCCGGCGCCTCGCTGCGCGAGGGCACCACCAGCAACCACGTCACGCTGCCCGCCGTCACCGCGCCACCGCCGATGAGCAGCGCCGTGGCCAGGTTGGCCTGGGACTGCGCGTCCAGCCGCTCCTTGCGCGTCACGTCGATCATCCCGTCTCCATCCGCATCCGTCGCCCGGGACTCCACGTCCTTGGCGCTCTTGCCAATCACCGCGCCCACGCCCACCGCCACCAGGCCCACCAGCGCCGTGTAGAGCGCCGGCCGCTTGTAGATGGGCGTGCCGCCCGAGCTCTTCGCCGCCTTCCGGGCCACCGCGTCCTCCGGACCTTCCGGCGCCGGGCCGGAGATCTCCATCCGGACGTCCACTTCCTCGCGCCCACCGGGCTTGAGCGTCAGCGTCCGGGTGACGGGCGCGTACTCCTCCGCGGACACCTCCAACTGCACGGTGCCCGGCGCCAGGCGCGCCTCCACATTGCCCACGCCGAGGATGCGCTCGCCCACCTTCACCACCGCGGTGGAGACGTTGACGCTCACCTTCAGCACCGCGCGCGGACGGCCCAGCGCCATCATCCGGCTGCCCAGCTTGCTGGCCGCTTCCTTCTGGAAGGCCGCGTCCTTCGGGTTGCGCCCCGACACCACGTCCTCGTGCACCACGCCGCGGTCCCTGTCGTACGTCCAGGCGCGCAGCGTCCAGCCCGCGTCCTCCAGCGACAGCCGCGCCGTGGTGAGCAGGTCCGCGTCCAGCGCCTCCGCCGGCTCCGCCAGACACGACACCTGCGTGCAGCGCAGCGTCGCGTCGTAGCGGTTCTCCAGTCGCTCGCGCACCTCACGAGGGCTCGCGCCGAAGGCCACCATGCCGGAGGACACCGCGCCCTTGGCCAGCTCCCGCAGCCACACCGACGCCTGCTGCGCGCCCGCGCGCTCCGGCGTATCCAGGCCCACGAGGATGAAGCGCGGTGTCAGCGACACGCCCTCGTCCTCGGGTCTCAGGTCCAACCCCATGCCCGGCTGCTCCTGGGCATCCTGGGAAGACGAATCGGAGCTGAGGTCCAGCCCCAGTCCCTGCTCCTGGGCCCGCGCGGGACGGGCCAGCAGCACGAGCGCCAGCATGGCGACAGGCAGAACGACGGGAATGCGCATGCCGTCGTTCTACTCCTTTGCCATTCCCAACGGAATGATCGGTCGGGTTCCGGACACCGGAGGTCGGCGTGTGGGTGTCAACCCTGTACGACATGGCCGCCTGCCCTGCGCACGAAGGGGGAGCGGCTCGTGGCTGGAAGCTTGCCGGGTGCCTCGTGGGTCCTCATCTCCCTTCATAAGGAGGCGTGACACATGGCGGACGCAAAGCTCTGGATTCTTGTGGGGAACGCGAGCCGGGCAAGGCTCTTCGCGACAGACGCGAAGGCGGAGAAGGAGTGGAGTCTGGTCGAGGAGTTCCATCACGAGGAGAGCCGCGCCAAGAGCGAACAGCTGCGCGACCAGCCGGACAACCCCAACGCTGGCACCCTGCATGGCCTGCCGGGTGAGAACGAGCCCAACGGCCGCCGGGAGCTGGAGCATGAGCGCTTCGCCCGGGAGCTGTCCGGCGTCCTGGACAAGGGACATGACCGCCAGGCCTTCGACAAGCTCGTCATCGCCGCGCCTCCGGAATTCCTCGGCAAGCTGCGCAAGGCGCTGAGCAACCGGGTGCGACAGCGCGTCCTGCTGGACGTGGGTTCGGACTACTCCACGGTGCCCGCCCGCGATTTGCCTGAGCGCGTCCCCCTCCTCTAGCGTGGCCTTTTCCGGGATTTCTGGAAGCGGCAGTCCGGGCGCCAGCGGTGGGGCGGGCGCCCGGGTCCGCGCGGGTCGCGCGGCACGAGGAGCATGAATGGCGGCGGTGAAGGCGGTCCTCCTGGACCTGGGCAACGTCCTCGTCTTCCACGACAACGCGTTGCTCTTCTCCAGACTGGGAGCGTGTGCCCGGATGCAGGCGCACGAAGTCTCCCAGCGGCTGATGGGCGCCGGGTGGACCGCGGCCAACAAGGGCCTGCTGGACGCGGAGGGCATCCGCCGCAGCGTGTGCGGAGCGCTCCAGGTGGAGCTGCCCATGGCGGAGTTCGCACCCCTGTGGAGCAGCCACTTCACCACCCACGACGCGGTGCTGCCCCGGGTGGAGTCCCTCGTCGGCCGGGTGAAGCTGGTGCTGGTGTCCAACACCAACGCGCTGCACGCGGCCTACCTGCGGCCCCGGGTGCCGCTGCTCCAGCGCTTCGACGCGCTGGTGATGAGCTGCGAGGTGGGCAGCGTCAAGCCGGAGCCGGACATCTACCGCATCGCCCTGGAGCGCGCGGGCTGCGAGCCCGAGGAGGCCGCCTTCTTCGACGACCTGCCGGAGTTCGTGGACGCCGCCAACGCGCTGGGCCTGCGCGGGCAGCTGTTCACCACCGCCGCCGCCTTCGACGCGCAGCTCCAGGCGCTGGGTCTATGAGGCTCGGCGGCTACGTCCTCCACCGCGACAACCGGGACACGCTGGAGCCCTGCCTGCGCGGCCTGCTGGCCCTCTGCGATGACGTGGTGGCCATGGACTCCGGCTCCACGGATGGCTCGGCCCAGCTGGCGGCCTCGCTGGGCGCGCGCTCGCTGTCACACGCCTGGCGGGGCTACGGCGCCGCGCGCGTGGCGGCGGTGAACGCGCTGGCGCCGTGTGACTACGTCTTCTACCTGGACTCGGACGAGTCGCTGGAGCCCGGCGCGCTGGACACGCTGCGCGCGTGGAAGGGCTCCTCGCCCGACGCCGACGTCTACCGGCTGCCCCGGCGCGACTGGGCGGAGCTGGAGGGCCGCCGCTTCCTCTTCCGCACCCAGTGGCGCGCGCGACTGGTGCGGCGGGAGAAGGCCGTGTGGCACGCGCGGCACATCGTCCACGAGGCCCTGCCGAAGATGCGGGGCGGGCGCGTGCAGGCGCCCATCGACCACCGCTTCGCCACCTCGGTGGCGCGCCGCAGCGCCAAGGAGGAGCGCTACGCCCTGCTCTGGGCCCTGCGCGCCCACTTCGAGCAGCGCCGGCTCAAGCCCGTGGCCCTCCAGCGCCTGGCGGCGTGGGTGCGCGACGGCGTGCTCAACGGCGCCGTCTTCCGGGGTGGAGCGGATGCCTCCCGGCTGGCGTGGGGCGTGGCCGGCTACCACTCCATCAAGTACGCGTACCTGCGCGAGCTGCGCCAGGGCCGCTACGCGGAGCTGGCGCGCATCTATTCGGAGGAACGCTACGACGAGCTGTTCGCCCGCGTGCGCGAGGGCCGGCTGGACTGAGGGCGGCGGCTCACTCGTACTTCGCCACGGGCGGCTCGTGCAGCCCGGCCTCCGCCCACTTCTGGAAGGCGGGCTGGGACAGCAGCGTGTCGCGGTACGCGGCGCTCACCGGCTCCAGCGCCACGTCGTAGGTGACGAAGCGCGTGGCCACCGGCGTGAAGAAGGCATCCGCGATGGTGAAGTGGCCGCCGAAGAGGAACGGCCCGCCCTGCCCGAAGCGGGCGCGGCAGTCGGTCCACAGCGCCTGGATGCGGGCGATGTCCTCGGCGACGCCCGGCACCCGGCCCTGCCCCGGCCGGCGCGCGCGCAGGTTCATCCCCATGTGCTCGCGCAGCTTCGTGAAGCTGGAGTGCATCTCCGCCGTCACCGAACGCGCCACCGCGCGGGCCTCGCGCTCCTGGGGCCACAGGCGGGCCTCCGGAAACGTCTCCGCCAGGTACTCGCAGATGGCCAGCGAGTCCCAGATGGACAAGTCGCCGTGCTTGAGCAGCGGCAGGCGGCCGCTGGGCGAGTGCCGTGCGATGAGCTCCCGCGTGTCCGGGGTGTCCAGGGGGATGACCACCTCCTGGAACGGCTGCCCGGTGTGGGCCAGCGCCAGATACGGCCGAAGCGACCACGAGGAGTAGTTCTTCGAGGCAACGACGAGGGTGAGCGGGGGCATGGCGCGCACCGTAGCGCTCCATGCGGCGGGATGCCCGTGGTTCAGTTCGCCGGGGTGTTGCGGCCCAGGAGCGAGCGCACGCGCGACAACCACGGCTGACGACGGCGGTGCTCCGGCGGGTCGATGCGATACACGGCCACTGGCAGGCGGATGTTCTTCATCTCGCCCCGACCCAGCCGCACCGGCGGGGACTCGAGCTGGCCTTCCACCTGCCGCGCCACCGTCTCGCTGACGTAGAGGGTGCCGGGCCGAGCCAGCGCCTCGATGCGCGCGGCCAGGTTGACGCCCTCGCCGAAGACGTCGCCATCGCGGTGCACGACGACGCCCAGGTGCACGCCCACGCGCATGACGACGCGGCGCTCGGCGGCCACCAGCCCGTTGTGCACCTTGAGCGCCTGCTGAAGCTCCAGCCCGAAGTCCACGGCGGCGAGTCCGCCCTCGAACTCCAGCAGGAAGCCATCCTCCAGGCGCTTCACCTCGCGGCCACCGTGACGCGGCAACAGCTCGCGGACCAGCACGGCGTGCTCGTCGCGCACCACCTGCTGGAGCGCTTCGTCACGCCAGGACTGACGGCCCGCGGCTTCGATGCCCGTGAACAGGATGGCCGACAGTCTCCCCAGCTCGGGTTCCTCCACCACCATCGCTCATCTCCCCTCCCCCCGATGCCAATTGTCCGAAACGTTACTCCAGGACGAGGTCCCCGGTCCCAGCCGGGCCCCCCGCGACGGCTGGGACCGGGCCCCGGATGACCCCTCGCCCTGGGAGGGCGTGGCCATGCTGCTTGACTCCATCAGGATAATTCATCACTGACGCGGCGCACAAACCTCCCAGGAGGTCGGACTTGAGGGGTGTCCGACCACCAACGCAGCGAGTCAGGAGGGAGTTCTTCTCAGGACAGGTGAGGGGTGCGCCTCACAGGTCGTCGCAGGGGGTTCCCAGGCGCGCGCCGGTGTAGACGCCCAGCTCGTTGTAGATGAGCGCCAGGTTCTCGGAGACGGGCACCTGCCGCAGCTTGCGGCGGGCCTTCTTCTCCACCCAGACGGAGGGCAGCTCGCGGTCCAGCAGCAGTTGGAGCTCGCCCTTCTTCGTGGAGAAAATCTCTCCCTTCGAGTCGGAGACGACGTTGACCATCTGCTGGGGCTTCATCCGGCCGCGCGGGCCGATGAAGACGCGGAAGCTCTTCTGCTCCGCTTCGGCACGGCCCCGCTCCACCAGGAAGTAGACGCCCTTGGTGTCGCGCAGCAGGGCGTACGGCTCGTACTTCATGGGGCTGGGGTTGTAGGCCGCCTTGCGCAGCAGCTCGCGCGCGGGCTCCGGCGCCATCAACGTGAGGGGCGTCTCGCGCTGGCCGCAGCGCACCGAGCAGGTGCCCGCCTTCGGGTCCACCTGGACGACGGAGTACGCGCGCGCGTCCACGCCATTCGCGTTGGCCTCCAGGTCCGGGTTCCAGAAGCGGGGCTCGAAGAAGGAGCCGCTGGAGAGCCGGACGACGTTGGGGGCGATGGGCATCTCGGTGAAGGTGGCGCCGTCTCCGTAGAAGTGCTGACGCTGCGAGCTGTCGAAGACCTCCGTCGAGGAGACGTAGTGCCCCTTGCCGTCGGTGCAGACGGAGGTGCGCTCCAGGAGGATGCGCTTGCGCAGCGAGTCCTCGCGTCCCCAGGGGGGCTCATGGGCGAGGACGGCGGAGGAGGACAGCGTCAGGAGCAGCGCGAGGCGGCGGGTCAGGGTCATGGGAGCGGGCCTCACAGGTGGTCCAGGAAGAAGTCGGCGTAGGAGGAGGTGTCCATGCCGCCGCTGGCGGGGGCGACGGTCCACTGGAGCGTGCCGCTCTCGACCTTGCCGCCGTAGCTGGCGCCGTTGCGGCACTCCATGCGCAGCAGCGCGCGCTTCACCGTCTTCCGAGCCTCCTCCGAGTCCTGGCACAGGTTGCGGAGGGCCTCCAGCGGTCCGGCGCAGTACGCGCCGATGGGGTGCTCGCGCAGCTCCTTGTCGGAGACGGTGTCCCAGGCCACCTGGACCGGGAAGCTCGCTCCGCACTTCTCGTGGGTCTCCTTCACGACCTTGGCGAGGTCTCGCTCCTCGGAGGCGGCCCAGAACGCCTTGTCGAACGCGGCCGCGCGCTCGAGCGTGCCGTCCGCGAGCTGCCGCTGGTACAGCTCCACCACGTCGTCGACGTCCACCTTCTTGGAGCGCTCGTCGCTGACGTAGAGGGCGACGGGGTCCGCCTTGTCGAAGCGGTTGAGGGTGTTCCTCCCGTTGGACTTCTTGGACGGGGCCAGGCGCACCAGGCGCAGACGCTTGCCGCGCCAGTCCGTCCAATAGGAGTTGTCGTCGCTGATGCTGTGGAGCGCGACCTTCCCGTCCAGGTCATCGCCTGGGGCGTGGAACTGGACCAGGGCCTTGCGGGAGCCCTCGGGCAGCAGCGGGACGATGGTGATGACGTCACCGCCCTCGGACGTGAAGACCGACGCCTGCCCTTCCGGCTTGGGGGATTCCCCCGTGGGGCGCGCGTTTCGCGAACAGCCGAGCGCGACGACCACGACACTCAACGCCAACAAGACTCTCAAGCAACTCCCCCTGGGTGTGGAGCCCTGTGTGGACGCCCGTCACGGGCGCCGCGTCACAGGGCGATGTCGTACTGCTTGCAGTATTGGCGCACCTTCGTGCGCTCCGCGGCGGGCACGCGAAGCCAGACGGTGCGCGCGTTGGACAAATCCTTCTGGCGGCAGTGGACGCGCGTCAGCAGCGCGAAGGAGGCGCCCGTGACTTGCGTGCGCTGACTGCGGCGCACCAGGTGGAGGGCCTCGTTCGGGTCTCCGCGCTCCAGCGCCTTCTCCGCCAGCTCGAGGTCCGCGAGCGCGCCTTCCTGGATGAGCTCCAGGCCGCGTCGACGCTCCGCCTCGGGCGTCGGGCGCGAGGTGCCCACGGGGTTTCGCGCCGAATCATTGGGCGGCGTCCCGTTACCTCGGGGCTTTGCCTTCAGCTTCACGCTCGTCTCCGCGGTCGAGGGCACCGCGTCGGGGGGACTGATGGCGAGCGCATCATCCGGCTTCGCCTTCTCCATCGGCGAGTCCTCGCGCGGCGCTTCCGCGGGCGCGTCCTGTCCCACGGTCGGCGGGTTCGCCTGCGTCAGGGCCGAAGGAGGCGGGGCATCGCCGGGCGCCGCGGGGGGAGCCTCGCGCGCCGGTCCAGGCGGAGCCGGGGGGTTCGAGGCGGACATGGAGTCGTCTCGAGACGCGAAGGGCAGGACGCGCGAGAGTCCCAGGCCCACGGCGATGAGCACGACCGCGGCCAGCGCCACTCGCACCAGGAGCTTGCGCGAGCCGACGGCAGCGACACCTCGCGAGGCGGAGCGAATCGTCGGAGGCTCAGGCACCGAGTCGTCGGACTCCGAGGGGGCCGGGCTCACCGGCGCGGCCTTCGACGGCCTCCACACTTCGAGCGGAGCCGCCGCCACGGCCTCGGGCACGGGAGGACGTGACGCCACGGCCTCGGGCACGGGAGGACGTGACGCCACGGGCTCGGCCACGGGAGGCGAGGAGGGGCCGGCCTTCGGCGACGACACGCGCACCGACTTCCCGACGAGGCCCGAGGACGCCGAAGGACGTGAGGCATCGCCCTGCGCCGAGCGCCGGGCCGCCTCCGCGACATGCGAGGACTCACCGGGTGCGGCGCGCCGCGCGGACTCTGGAGCCTGAAGGGGCTCACCCTGCGCGGAGCGGCGGGACGAGGCGTGCTGGGACGGACGGCGGGGCGAGGCGACCACCGTGGCGGGCTTCGACAGGGGCGACGACGCGATGGGCCGGGGCTGCACGGTCGCCGTGGGCACCTGCGCGGCCGGGGCGACGACGGGCGGCGGCGGCGCGTCCGCGGACGGCGTCACGGTGCGCAGCGGCGTCCCGGTCAGCGCGGCGATGAAGGCGCTCACGTCCGGGAAGCGGTCCTCCGGGCGCTTGGCCAGCGCCTTCTCGATGGCGCGGATGACGTGCTCGGGCGTCTCCGGGGCCACTTCGGCCAAGGGCTCCGGTGGATCATAAACGATGCGGTAGATGAGCTCCGGGAGGATGCCCCCGTCCTTGAACGGCAGCTTGCGGGCCAGCATCTCGTAGACCATGCACCCGAACGAGAAGATGTCCGTGCGCAGGTCCACGTCCTTGTTCTTCCCCGTCGCCTGCTCCGGGGCCATGTACTGCGGCGTGCCCAGCAGGATGGCGTCCTGCGTCTGCACCGTCTTCGAGTCCAGAATCTTCGAGATGCCGAAGTCGAGCAGCTTCACGTGCTCCACCGACATGCCCGCGACCTCCATGGGCACCAGGAACACGTTGCCGGGCTTCAAGTCCCGGTGGATGACGCCCGCGCCGTGCGCCGCCTGGAGCGCGGAGCCCATCTGCCGGGCGATGGAGAACACCTCCGGCAGCGTCAGCGGCGCGCCCTTGCGCATCCGCCGCGACAGCGGCATCCCGCGCAGGTGCTCCATCACCAGGAACGGCGAGCCGTCCTCCAGCGTGTCGAAGTCGATGACCTCCACGATGTTCGGATGGCCCAGCCGCGACGCAATCTCCGCCTCGCGCCGGAAGCGCAGGTAGACGTCCTTCCCCAGGCTCGCGTCGGGCCGCAGCACCTTGATGGCCACCTGCCGACCCGGCAGCCGCAGATGACGCGCCAGGAAGACGGTGCCCATGCCGCCTCGGCCGAGCACGCCGGAAATCTCGTACGTGTCCCGTAGGACGGTGCCGAGTGGAATGTCGTGTGCTGCCGAGGAACTCATGGAAGACCGGCCTTCACTCCGGAAGCCGCATTCTATCCTGGAGCCCCTGACACGCCTTGGCCAGTCATCTGGCCTTGCTACACGTCCCCGCCGGATTTCCGCAAGGACACTGCACGCCGGCACGCCTCGACTCGGGCGTACCGGCTATCGACTTCTCACAGCTTGAGGATTGGGTGGATGCGGGAAATCCGCACCCAACCTACCTGGCGGGTGGGCTCGCCGCTTCACTGGCCGCGTGCAGCTCCTTCACCACGCGCGTGGCGCCGTAGACGTGCTCCAGGGCGGCGAGGATGCCGTCCCCATGCACCGCCACCGCGCGGTTCGTCTCGGGGACGTACGCATACCGGCCGCCGAGCGAGTGCAGGTTGCCGTCGAAGATGAGTCCGACGACGCGCCCATCGCGGTCCACGACGGGAGAGCCGGAGTTGCCGCCGATGATGTCGTTGGTGGAGGCCATGTCGAGCGGCGTCGCGTCCGGCACCTTGCCCTTCGCCTTCATCCAGGTGTCCGGCAGCTTGAAGGGGTCCTTGCCGGTGTGCCGCGCGTACGCGCCACCGAACGTCGTCAGCGCCGGCACCGCGCGGCCATTCTCGTCCCAGCCCTTCACCTGGCCGGCGTTGAGGCGCAGCGTGAAGGTGGCGTCGGGATAGCCGGAGGTGCCGTACACGGCGAGGTGCGCCTTGGCCAGCCGCTCTCCGTTGCGCTTGAGCACCGCCTCCACCGTGTCCTCGTAGCGCTTGCGCACCGCGCGCGCCTCCGCGTCCACCTTGCGCGCGAAGAGCAGCATCGGGTCCTTCGACGCGTCCACCGCCGCCTTGCCGCCGTCCAGCAGCGCCTGCCGCGTCGTCACGTCACCCAGCTTCGTGCCACGCACCAGCGAGCGGGCCAGCACCTCGGGAGCCTCCGCGCCGAGCACCTGCCGCACGAAGGGGTCATCCGCGCCCAGCGTCTCGCGCAGGCGGCCCAGGCCGAACGAGAGCACCGCCTCGTCGAGTTCCAAGGTGATGGGCGCGCCGCGCAATAGGTTCTGACGCAGCGAGGGGAGCTGCGCGTCGGTGTACTCGCGCAGGCGCTCCGCGTTGGCCTTGGGCTGCTCGTCGGCGATGCGCACCAGGTGGCGCGCCAGCGTGAACAGCTCCGAGGAGAACGCGTCCCCGGCTTCCTTCATCCGGTACTCGGGCAGCATGCGGCGGTACGTGTCGAGCGCCTTCGCCGTCTCCTCCCACGCCCCCGCCGTGGCGGCCTTCACCGTGGGGTTGGCCTCCACGCGCTTGCGCAGCTCCGCCTCGTCCTCGCGCTTGCGTGCGAGCAGCGACGGGTCCGCCAGCGCCTGGTGCCGACCGCGCAGCGCCTTCAGTCCGTTCTCCACTCCGCGCAGCCGCGAGCGCGTGGTGCGGTAGCGCTCCGGCGAGCCGCTGGAGTACTCCTTCAGCTTGCCGCGCAGCTCGGAGAGCGTCAGCAGCGTGTAGGGCAGATTGACGTCGCGCTGGAACTCCAGCTCCGCGACGCTGGCCTTGCGCTCGGTGCCACCGGGGTGGCCGGAGACGAAGACGAGGTCTCCGTCCTTGGCGCCCTGCTTCGCCCACGGCAGGTAGTCCGGGCTCTTGGCCGGCGCGTCGTCCTTCCACACGCGCAGGAAGGCCACGTCGTAGCCGAAGCGCGGGAAGTGGAAGTTGTCCGGGTCCCCACCGAAGGCCGCCATGGAGAACTCGGGGGCGAAGGCCAGGCGCACGTCCTGGAAGCGGCGGTACTCGTAGAGGTGATACCTGCCGCCGTTGAACAACGTCACCACGTCACAGCGCACGTCGGTGGAGGTCGCGCACGCGGACTCCACCGCGGACATCTCCTTCTTGAGCGCGGTGTTGAAGGCCGCGCCAGTGAGGCCCTTCGTCGCCGCGTTCATCCGCTCGGTGACGTCGGTCATCTTCACCAGCTGGTTGGCCTCCACCTTGGGACAGCGGCGCTCCTCCGCGGGCGTCCGGGCCTGGAAGCCCTTGGCCAGCAGGTCCTCCTTGGGCGAGGACAGGTCCTCGATGCAGCCGCGGATGCAGTGGTGATTCGTCATCACCAGACCCTCGGGAGACACGAAGCTGGCGGAGCAGCCGCCGGCCAGCCTCACCGAGCCGAGCCGGACCTTGTCCAGCCATTGCTGCGTGGGCGTGAAACCATGGGCCTTGTTCACCGACTCCACGGGAAAGGCGTCGTAGGTCCACATGCCCTCGTCCGCGGCGGCGGGGAGGGACATGAGCAGGCCAAGTGCGAGCAATGCACGGTCCACGGAGTTCGTCCTTCTGGTTGACGGGGTGAGAAAGGCGCCGGTGAACGCCTGCTCGGAGGGTGCATTCCCGAGCGGGAATCACGCGTCGCGTCAGGTATGGTGGAGACAATGGCCGCGAAGCACCACATCTATCTGGTCCCCGGGTTTTTCGGGTTCATCAACCTGGGAGAGCTCGTCTACTTCGGACACGCGCTCGACTACCTGAAGGCGGAGCTGGCTCGTCGCGACATGGGGGAGTCGGAGGTCGTCATCGTCCTGTCTCATCCGACGGCGTCCATCCGGACACGGACCGCGGACCTGCTCCGAGCGGTGCAGGAGACGGCGAGCGGGGATGACGGACCCATCCATCTCATCGGGCACTCGACGGGAGGTCTGGACGCGCGGCTGTTCGTCAGCCCGGGCGCGCACCTGGCGGAGGGCCTGGAGCTGGAGCCCTTCGCGCGGCGGGTGCGCTCGGTGGTGACGGTGTCCGCGCCGCACGCGGGCACGCCGCTGGCGTCGTTCTTCCTGGGGCTGTTCGGACAGAAGCTCTTGTCACTCTTGTCGCTGTTCACCGTGTACGTGCTGCGCTTCGGCCGGCTGCCGCTGCGGGTGGTGTTCCGCTTCGGGCACCTGATGGCGCGCGCGGATGACCAGCTCGGGTGGAAGCAGACGCTGTTGGACCAGCTCTACGACCAGCTCCTGGGAGACTTCTCCTCCGAGCGGCGCGACGCGGTGACGAAGTTCCTGAGCGACGTGGGCCATGACACGTCGCTGATTCCGCAGCTCACGCCGGAGGGCATCGACCTGTTCAACGCGAGCACGTTGGACCGGCCGGGCGTGCGCTATGGCTCGGTGGTGACGCAGGCCCGGCCGCCGTCGCTGCGCACGCGCGTGTCGGCGGGGCTGGACCCCTACGCGCAGCTCACGCACACCATCTACGCGTTCATGTATGGGAAGACGCAGCGGATGCCGCTGACAGCGCTGCCGCTGCACTCGCCCGCGCAGACGGCGGCGCTGGTGCAGGCGTATGGCGCGATGCCGGGCCCCACGGCGTGTGACGGCATCGTCCCCACGCGCTCGCAAGTCTATGGACGCGTGCTGGCGGCGGTGCGCGCGGACCACCTGGATGCGATTGGCCACTTCGACCAGCCGGCGCACCAGCCGCCGCACGTGGACTGGCTCATCTCCGGCTCCGGCTTCCGGCGGCCCCAGTTCGAGGCCACCTGGAAGGCCATCACCGACTTCCTCTTCGAGGACGAGCCGCGCTGAGCTGAGCCCTCCGAGAACTCGGCCAGGCCCCAGCCTCCCTGCCTTGACAGCGAGCGGGCCCGCGCGCATCCCGCGCCTGGAGACCCCAGATTGGGTTCATGGGCAGCGAGCAGGAAGGACCAGAGCGACCCGAGAAAGGCTCCAGCGGGGCCTCGCGCCTGCTCGCCAACGCGGAGCGCATCCTCACCCGCTGGGAGGCGAGCGTGCGGGAGCGGGTCCCCGCCGCGGCCACCGAGAGCCACCCGGTGCTCATCGACACGCTCCCCGCGCTGCTCCAGCAAATCGCCGAGGCCCTCTCCGAAGACCACCCCCGGCGCGACGCGACCGAGGGAAACATCCTCGCGGAGGCGCACGGCGGTGAGCGTGTCCGCATGACGGGGTTCCGCCTGGAGGACATCGTCACGGAGTACCAGCTGCTTCGCGGGGTGCTCTTCTCCGTGCTCGAGGAGAAGGAGCCCTTGAGCCCTTCGGAGCGGAGCAGACTCCATGTCTCCCTGGACGAGGCCATCGGCAAGGCCTGCACGGCCTACGTCGTGGTGCAGGAGGGACTCCGGGAGCAGCTCTTCGCCACGCTCGCCCACGATTTGCGCAGCCCCCTGAGCGCCGCCAAGGTCAGCGTCAGCCTCATCCTGCGCAAGCCCTCGGGAGACCAGGTGCCGCGCTGGGCCGCGCGCATCGCCGACAACATCGACCGGGCGGACCGGCTGGTGCAGAACCTCCTGGATGCGCTCCGGGTCCATGCCGGTGGCCGGCTCTCGCTCGTGCTGGAAGAGCGCGACTTCGTCGAAGTGGTGCGTGAAGCCCTCGAGAATCAACGCACCGAGCACGGGGAGCGGTTCGTCCTCATCGCCCCGGAGCCCATCCAAGGCCACTTCGAGCCGGACACGCTGAGGCGCGCGGTGGAGAACCTGCTCAGCAACGCCGTCAAATATGGCGCGTCCACCCGGCCCATCACCGTCTCCGTGAAGCAGTCCCACGAGCGCCTCTTCATCACGGTGCACAACCACGGAAGCGTGATTCCCGTGGAGCAGCAGGCGACGCTGTTCCGGGCCTTCCACCGACTGCCAGACGCGGAGGAAGGCAACAAGCGGGGCTGGGGGCTGGGACTGGCCCAGGCCCGAGGCGCCGCCGAGGCCCACGGTGGAAGCATCGGCGTGGACAGCCTCCCCGAGATTGGAACCACCTTCGTCATCGACATCCCGAAGGATGCGCGCCCGTTCCAGAAACGCCGCCCCATGGATTGAGCCCGGGCCTGCGAACCCACGGACAAGCGCCCGGTGGCGCCATCGGATGAATCTCTGGCGCCATGCGATTGGCGCGCGCGCGGGCGGGTTCGTAACTCTTGAGCGTGGCCGAATTCACGGCGCGACGACGAAGAGAAGGACGGTCCCCATGTCGAAGGTCTGGCTCATCACTGGAAGCTCACGCGGCCTCGGACGCGATTTGGCGGAGGCCGTGCTGGCGGCCGGTCACCGGCTCGTGGCCACGGCACGCAAGCCGGAGCAACTGAAGGACCTGGTGGAGCGATATGGCGACCAGGTGCGCGCCGTCGCGCTCGACGTGACGGACCCCGCCGCGGCACAGGCGGCCGTCGCGGAGGCGACCTCCGCCTTCGGGCGGCTGGACGTCGTCGTCAACAACGCGGGCTACGCCAACGTGGCAGCCATCGAGGACGTGTACGAGGATGACTTCCGCAAGCAGTTCGAGACGAACTTCTTCGGGGTGATGAACGTCACTCGCGCCGC
Source organism: Corallococcus terminator (assembly GCF_049194865.1). Lineage (GTDB taxonomy): Bacteria > Myxococcota > Myxococcia > Myxococcales > Myxococcaceae > Myxococcus > Myxococcus terminator_A. The sequence continues at coordinate 176,496 of NZ_JBLZWL010000109.1, forward strand.
GCTGCCGGTGCTCCGCGCGCAGCGGGATGGACACATCATCCAGGTGTCCTCCGTCGGCGGGCGCAAGGGCACGCCCGGACTGGCGTCGTACCAGTCCGCGAAGTGGGCGGTGGAGGGGTTCTCGGAAGTGCTCGCGATGGAAGTGGCGCCGCTGGGCATCCGGGTGACCATCGTCGAGCCCGGAGGCATGCGCACCGACTGGTCCGGCTCCTCCATGAGCATCAGCGACGTCAGTGACCCCTACAAGCCCACGGTGGGAGCCATGATTGAGCACATGCGGCAGACCGAGGATGTCGCGCGAGGAGACCCCGCCAAGGCCGCGCAGGCGATTCTCAAGATCGCCGACGAGAAGCACCCGCCCCTGCGCCTGCTGCTCGGCTCCGACGCGGTGTTCCTCGCGGACGTCATCGTCCAGGAGCGCACGGCGGAGGACTCGCGGTGGAAGCCGCTCAGCCTGTCCACGGACATTGATGGGCTCATTCCCTTCGCGGAGACTCCGGTCGCCAAGATGTTGGTGACCAAGAGGAACTGACGTGCCCGCCGACCTCGTCCCCGTTCCCAGTGTGCTGCTCGACCGCCTCGAAGCGCTCGGCGTGGAGGTCGAGCGCGTGCTGCGACACGCGGGCCTGGTCCGCTCGCGCTTCCAGGAGCCCAAGGCGCGCCTGACGACGCAGGAGTTCATGGCGTTCTGGCACGCGGTGGAGGCCGTGGGTGGAGGGAGGGACGTCGGCCTGCGCGTGGGCTCCGGGGCGAGGCCTCACCACTTCGACGTCGCCTCCATGGCGGCCCTCCACACGCCTACGCTGGGCGAGGGTCTGGCGAAGCTCGCCCGCTACAAGGGCCTGGTCTGCCCGGAGGAGGTGACGGTCGAGGTCGTGAAGGGCGAGGCGCGGTTCCGGTTTCATTGGGTGCTGGCGGAGGGGCCACTGCCCTTGTTCCTCGTCGACGCGACGTTCGCCTCCACGCTAGCGCTCGCGCGGCGAGGCACAGGCAAGCCGCTGGTGCCCCGGCGTGTCGAGCTGGCGCGACGACGCTCCGACGCGGAGCTGCTCACGCGCCACTTCGGCTGCAAGGTCCGCTTCGATGCGCCCGTGGACATGCTCGTGTTCGAGGCGAGCGCGCTCGACGAGCGCTTCCTGACTCACAACGCGGACCTGCTGGCGCTGCTCGTGCCCGGACTGGAGCGGGAGATGGAGCATCGACAGCGACACACCCTGGCGGATGACGTGCGGTTGGCGTTGAGACGCCGCATGTGTGGCGAGCGTCCCTCGGTCGAGAAGGTCGCCGAGGAGCTGCACCTGAGCTCGCGCACGCTCCAGCGCAAGCTGGAGGCGGCGGGGACGACGTACCAACACCTGCTCGATGAAGTGCGCCACCAGTCCGCGCGCCAGCTGCTCGCGAGCACGGACCTGGACGCCAACGAGGTGGCGTTCCTACTGGGCTTCGAGGAGCTGAACTCCTTCAGCCGCGCGTTCCAGGGCTGGGAGGGGACGACCCCGCTGCGCTGGCGTGGGGCCGCGCGCGAAGGGGCTGACGGGGCGGTCCGTCGAGCAACCCGCGCAGCGTCCTGACAGCGGCGCGGAGCCCGGCGGGACTCGCCCCCGAGAAGCCCAGTACAAGTCCCTGCCGCCGCCCTCGTCCCAGGTAGAGCGGGGACAGTCGACGAGCACCCAGCCTCCGTGCATCCGACCGTGCAATCACAGCCACATCCTGGAGCCCGTCGGCCAGGAACGCCGTGACATGCATGCCCGCCTCCGCCGCACCGAGCCGCAACTCCCCTCGCGTCTCACGCTGTAGTGCATCCAACAGCGCGTCGCGGCGCTCCGCATAGACCAGCCGCATCTGTCGCAGGTGCGCGGCGTAGTGCCCCGATTCCATGAAGTGAGCCATCGCGGCCTGCGTCAGCGGAGGCGCATGACCATCCGTGGCGGCCCGCGCGGCGGTGAAGGCATCCACCAGCGCCTCCGGAACGACGAGGAAGGCCAGCCGCAGCGAGGGGAACATCACCTTGTTGAAGGTGCCCGCGTAGAGGACACGCCCCGCCACGTCCATGCCCTGAATCGCGGCGAGCGGCCGGGTCGCATATCGGAACTCGCTGTCGTAGTCGTCCTCGAACAGCCACATCCCGGAAGCACGCGCATGTTCGAGCAGGGCCAGCCTTCGCGACAGGCTCGTCGTCACGCCCAGCGGATACTGGTGCGAAGGCGTGACATAGGCCAGCCGGGCCTTCGGCGCCCGAGACAGCGCCACCTCCACACGCAGGCCTTCCGCATCCACGGGAACCGGGTGCGGGCGTGCGCCCGCCGACTCGAAGGCCACGCGGGCGCCCAGGTATCCCGGCTCCTCCAGCCACACCCCGTCCCCTTCATCCAGGAGCAGCCTCGCCGTCAGGTCCAAGGCCTGCTGTGTGCTCGCGAAGACCAGGACCTGGCGCCAGTCACAACGCACGCCGCGCGCCGGCCCCAGGTGCGCCGCGATGGCCTCTCGCAGCGGACGAAAGCCCTCCGGATCTCCCGCTGTCATCCGTCCTGGCTCCAGCATCCGGGCCTGCTTCGCCACCGCGCGAGCCCACAGCTTCACGGGAAAGAGCTCCAGCGCCGGCAGGCACGGCGTGAAGGGCCGCACGTCACGCGGCTCGGGAGGAAGCACGTCGCTCGCCATGCGCCGCCCCCGGCGGGACAGCCCTCCCAGGCGCGCGGCCTTCGCGTCCCCGCGAGCAGGTACGAAGCGCAGCCCGCGGGCAGGCACGGAGCGAGGCCCACGAGCGTGGTCTGGTAACGCGACGACGCTGCCCGAGCCCACGCGCCGCTCCAGGAAGCCCTCCGCGTCGAGCTGCGCGAAGGCCTCCTCCACCGTGCCTCGTGAAATCCCCAGCTCCCGGGACAGCGTGCGGGTGGACGGCAGGCGGCTTCGGGGCGCGAGCGTCCCCGCGAGGATGGCCTCGCGCAGCCGCTCGTAGAGCTGTCGATGCAGCGGGCCCGCTCCCCTGCCCGCGTCCGTCACCAGGAAAGGCAGCGACACACCCACGGAGCGCTTCGACATGCGCACTCTGTAGTCGGCGCTCTGTCACGCGGCAACCCGAGCCCGCCTGAAAGTGGTCCAGTCCACTGGCGCTGAATGGCGCTTTCCCATGGACCACTCCAGGAGCACTGTCCCTGGCATCGAAGCCCAGGGAGTCCCCGTCATGAGCGCGCCCGCCACCCCGTTCTCCTTCGTTCTCGAAACCCCCGCCGCCTCGCCCGAGGAGGCGCACCGTCACTTCCTCGCGAAGCTCTCCGTGGAGACCGACGCCGCCGACCTGCACCTAGACCTGGAGCGCGGCAAGAAGGGCTTCGTCGTCGTGGACGTCCGCTCGCCCGACGCCTACGCGGAGCGCCACATCCCCGGCGCGCTGAGCATGCCCGCGCGGACCCTCTCCGCCGCCACGACGGCGAGCCTGAGCAAGGACGACGTCATCGTCACCTATTGCTGGAGCCCCGGATGCAATGGCTCCACCAAGGCCGCCGCGCGTCTGTCCGCGCTGGGCTTCCGGGTGAAGGAGCTCATTGGCGGAATCGAGTACTGGGTGAAGGAAGGCTACGCCACCAAAGGCACCGCGCCCCAGGGCCAGCCCGTCTACGCCGAGCGCTCGCCGCGCTGACCAGGGCCTCCGCGAAACAGCGGTTCATCGGCATCGACCGTCAGTGATACTCGTGCGGCCCGGTCACGCGCTCGAACGACACCCCCAGGTTTCCGACCCGTTCGAGCGCATCTTTGATCTCCTCCGAGACGATGAACGCTGTCTTGAACTTCCTCGGCCTCAAGACGCTCACGCCCTCGGTCTTCGCGGGATCAATTCGCAGACCATTGATCCAGCGATATTGTCCTTCGTACTCTGAAAAAGGGTCGTCTTCGGCATGGCGCTGAACTTCTCGACACTTCGCTTCGTCAAGGCAATCAATCGTCATCACTGTATTGACAATAAAGTACCGCTCGGACTCCCCCTCCACCGTCACCGGAAATGCTTGAATGTCATCCGGAGCCAGCGTCTTGAAGACATTCGCGACCGCCTCGCTGACGATGGGTGTTCGCTCAATCCCCGCGAAGACAAAGGTGCGCTTCTGGCCTGGGTTTCTGACCCGAGCCTTGATGGGCCCAGGATCCGAAAGGGAGTGACCCTCTCCGAACATCCAAGGCTCTTCGAACATCCCGCCAGACGCTGGCACAGGCGTCGTGATGTACCACTGAGGTACATCAGCGATACTCACCCAATAATAGTGACGTTCCACCACGTCCCTCCTACTTCACAATGAAGCTTCGCAGCTCAGAGCCGGGCGTCAGCAATTCATTTGCAATCGTCGCGAGTTCCTTCAGCAACCTGGCACGACATGCGTCCGTGGTTCTGCAAGTTCTCACCGCCTCCTGCAGGCGATTCACCACTTGATTGTGATAAAATTCGGGATGTGGCCCCTCGTGCCCCTTGAGCCGCACTTTGTTTGCAGCATCCTCAAGCGACATACCGGCCTTCTCGAAGATTTCTTCACATGCGGGCGTCCATGGGCCGCCAGTAGTAGCCGAAGTCGGGTTCTTGTTCGTGCAGATGTGGTGAGTGGGGCCCGTGTCATCGCCAGGAAACCGCCCGTCAGAGTACATCGCGAGAGCGGCAGCACCCCCCGGAGCCAGCGCCACGTTCAGCACTCCAGCGGCGGGCAGCGCGATTGACGTCATGCCACCGTTCAGTGCCGTCCCGAGCTGGAATCCCGCCTCGGCCTGTCCTCGAAGCGCGGCTTGGGAGAAGCCCGGAAGCCTGGGCCCCTGGGACGCCATCGCGCTCTTTCCCCCGAGGGCCGCCGTGACGAGCAGCACCAGGACGCGCGTGCCATTCGTGCCGAGGACCTTCCCGAAGCGGTGGCCGATGCCCTGTAGCTCGGTGACGCTCATTGCCTTGCCCGCATCATCCCACAACTGGACGAAGCCTCGCCCTATCTCCCAGACTGGCACCACTCCGAGATAAGCCACCATCGCCGCCGTCAACGCCACCGCGATGACCTTGGTGATGGGCTCAGGCAAGGTCATCGTGAGAAGCACGCTCAGCGCCGCCGAGGTCACCATGGCCTTGAGCGCGGCCGGGTTCAGCATCTTGCCGAGTTCTCCCTCCACAGCCCCCCACACCGTATCGAGTGCGAAGGACAGGGCCATGAGCGTCCGGTCCTTTCTCGAGAACGTGAGCCCTGTCCCGCCCACCAGGGACAAGCAGCCGTCCGCGTCTGGACAGATGCGCGCGCACAAAGACTCAGGTGAACTCCCCGAGCCGGAATCCGCAAGACCGGTTGAGGAGGCAAGCAGCGTCCTGGACCGCACCCATCCTCGCTCATCTGCCGCCTCGGCCTCACGGAACGCAACGTCCATGCGCAGGTCCAGGATGAGCTGCGTGAGGGCAGACTTGAACTCCGCCTCGTTCACCTCGACTGGGCCGACCTCCACCGACTTGTGAATGACTCGCTGACCATTCCCAGCATCGATCTGGACGACACGGGTGGTCGCGCACCCCGACGCAATCAGCAGCAGGGAAACGACTGCAATCAACCGCATGGAATCCCCCGAAGGAACCCCCGGGAGTCAGGGGCGCGGCATCCTAGCTTGGGGGGCTGAACGAGGTGCGACGCGCTTCTACCCGTGGCTCCAGCACGAGCCAAGAGGCTCAGTACACACCGATGAGGATGACCTTCACGCGGGGGTTGCCCAGGTACTCCTCCAGGCGCCACCGGCTGCGAAGCTCATTCTCGGGCAGCCCCAGGCCGGACTCCGGCGGCGCGTCCGCGCTGGCCAGCGCATCGCGCAGATGCGTCACCGCCCACGCGTCGAACTTGGGGTCCCCCGAGCCCTCCAGCACCTTGAGGTCCAGCAGCTTGCCGTCTCGCGCCTGCCGCACCTCCAGCACCGTGGCGAGCGCGAGCACCGGCGCGGTGACGTCCATCATGAACATGTTCGCCGCGCGCCCCGCCTCGACGGCCGCCTGGAGGCGGTTGCGCTGCTCCAGCCGCCTGTCCCGCTTCTCCGCCACGAAGGGCGTGCCCGTCTTCCCGAAGCGCTCGGTGGCCTCCACCTGCTCGCGCTTGAGCCGCGAGCCCAGCACCTTCAGGTCCGGCGACGGCGGGTTCACCAGCTTCTTGGCGAAGCGGTCCTGCAGGTTCGTGAAGTACGGATTCACGGCGCCGCTCTCCGCGCGCGCCGTCGCGCTCGCGTCCGCCGCCCAGCCATCCACCCGCTCCTTCGCCTCCGCCGCCTCCCGCTGAGCGATGGCGCGGCGGTCCGGTGGCCGCCCGTCATTGCGCAGCGTCGTGCCCGACTGACCGGGCTTGCCCGGAGGCTCGCTGCCCCAGAGTCCCTTCGGCACGAGCGAAATCGTCGGCGGCGCGGCCCGGGTGGGCGCATCCTCCGGAGTGGCCGAGGGTTCCTGCTCCTTCGACCCGACTCCAGGCGCCTCCGAGACGGCCGAGGGCTCCTTCGACGTGGCTCCAGGCACCTCCGCGACGGCCGAGGGCTGCTCCTCCTTCTTCTTGCCCTCGGGCGCCCGTGCGATGTCCTCGGCTGGACGCTCCGCGCGACGCGGGGGCGGAGCGCGCTCGGGTTCGGGAGGCCGCGGGGTCGGGGCCGATACCGGCGCCTTGGGCTGCAGGTAGACAATCTCCAACTCGGTGGCCGTCGGGCGCGGACGCGCGGGCGCGGGCGACCGCATTCGCGACAGCGCGAAAAAGAGCGCCGCGTGCACGAGCACGGAGACCACGACCGCAATCCACCACGATGAACGCCGAGACACCTTCAGAGTCTGCCTCCTGGCTCCCCCGAGGAGAAGCACCCTGACGTCCGAGCCCGATGACGTCCAGTCGCTCCCTCCCGCCGCCTCCCCAGCGACGGAGGTAGCGTCACGAATTACCGTTAGAGTGGTTTCTCATGAGACTTCACGTCGGCCTGCTCTGGGGGCTGGTCTTCCCTTTGCTCGCCTCCAGTGCTCCCGGAACCGAGCCGTCGCCGAGCAACCCGGAGCCCCCTCCCGCGCGGCTCCAGGTCCTCGCCCTGGGTCCCGAGGGCAAGCCGCTCAAGGGAGTCTTCGTCCAGCTCGTCCCAGAGGACCTCGCGGGACTCCAGGAGCGCGGGGAAACGGATGCCCTCGGCGTCACGGAGCTGGAGAAGCCCGCACCCGGCAACTACCGGCTGCTCGCGTTCTGGCAGGAGAAGGGCCAGTTCCTCCGCTACGCCTGGCGCGACCTGACCGTCACCGACGACAAGGAGCCCGCGCGCCAGGAGCTGCGCTTCGAGGAGCCGCGCGCCACCCTCACCGGGCGCGTCTTCGGACCCGATGGCGCTCCCCTGGATGGCGTCGTCATCGAAGCCACGCAGCTCTATCCGTCCACGCCCCATGACGACGTGTTCCTGCGCAACTCGGCCTATCCTCGCGAGGGCGTCGACGCGCGCGGTGACCCTCAGGGACACTTCACGCTGAAGCTCGTGCGTCCGGGCGCCTACAGGCTTCGAGTGGAGTACAGCCAGGGCCACTCGGAGATCGTGGCGACCACCGACGCACCGTCCATCGACGTCACGCTCGGGCGCGCGTGCGCGGCCACCATCACCGGCCGCGTGGTGGACGAAAAGGGCCGCCCCGTGAAGGCGTTCAAGGTGGGCGACACGGCGGTGAAACACGCGCAAGGACGCTTCCGCCTCTCGAAAGGAGGGTGCGGTTTCAACGTCGAGGCCAAGGGCTTCGCCCCCCGGTACATCACCCTGCCTCGCCCCAACCCCGTCGACCTGACAGTCCCGGACGTCGTGCTCCAGCGAGCCCGGGTCCTCACCGGCAAGGTCGTTGGACCGACGGGAGCCCCGCTCCCAGGGGTCCACGTCTCCGCCAACGCCTCCCAGACAGGTGCCTCCCCGGCGATGACCAATGCCTCCGGACGCTTCTCCCTGGAGCCGATTCCCCTCGCCGAGCGCACCCTGCTGTACGCGCGACAGGGCTACGAGCAGGTGGGGCGCGCCATCCCGCTCTCACACAAGGGCCCCCTCCTCGTGGACCTGCCGTCGAAGGGCCTGCCCCTGGAGGTCCGCGTCCTGGACAAGGCCGGTGAGCCCATCCCCAAGGCTCGCGTCGGCGTGGAGAACACCACGAACCAGGCCGTCACGACCACGGATGACTCGGGCCGCGCCGTCTTCGGTGTCGCCGCTGGGGACTACACCGTCGAAGTCGACGCGGAGCCGGGCCGCTCCGTCCGCGAGCGCGGCGTCCCCAAGCGCTTCCCGAACCTCGGCGTCCAAATCCCACGGCCACCTGACGCCGCGCCCTTGTCGGTCCAGGCGACCCACGGCCCTGGGAGCCTGCGCCTGCTGCTCGCGAAGCCAAGCCACTATGAAGACGTCTTCGTCGTCGAGGGAGAGCGGCCCTGGCCCACCCTGGCAAAGGACCTCTGGCAGAGCGTGCGCTACACCCTCGTCGCCGACGCGCAGCAGGACGTCTGGGCCCAGCCCAACCCACCCTTCATCGGCTACACCGCGCTGAAGGACTTCACCGACCTGGTTCCCGGCACGTACACAGTGTTCGCGTACGACGTGTTCCACGACGGCCTTGGCCTGCGCCTCTTCCGGAAGGTCATCCAGGTCGACGACGCCCAGCGCGCCCTCGTCCACGTGCGCTTCGACGACGCGGACGCGCGCACCCTCCCCTGAGCGTCACGCGTCGTCGGACGGACCGCCTGGCCGCTCGCCCGCCCTCCAGCCGGGGACGCCTCGCCATGGCACATGAAGAAGGCCATCCCCACTCTCTGGAAAGCCTTCTTGGAGGGAGCGCCAACCATGAACTTTCCCAGCCATGTGAATGTCCCCAGTGAGACGCGTGAGGAGATCATCGACCTGCTGAACAACCTGCTGGCCGACTCCATCGACCTGCACTGGCAAATCAAGCAAGCGCACTGGAACATCCGGGGCACCCACTTCTACAGCCGTCACCTGCTCTTCGACGACCTGGCCAAGCACGCGCGCAAGCAGGCCGACGAGTTCGCCGAGCGCGCTGGCACCCTGGGCGGCTACGCCGAGGGCACCATCCGACTGGCCGCCAAGAACAGCGAGCTGCCCGAGTACGACCTCAAGGCCGTGGAGAGCGAGGACCACCTGAAGTGCCTCGTGGACCGCTTCGCGCGCTACGGCGCCTCCATCCGCGGCGGCATCCAGCGCTGCGACGAGCTGGAGGAGCCCATCACCGTGGACCTGCTCACCCAGGTCCTGGGCGACGTGGAGCTGGACATGTGGTTCCTGGAGAGCCACCTCAACGGCACCGCGCGCCCCACGCCGCGCACCAAGGGCGGCCGCGACGAGACGCGCTCGACCGAGCCCACCCGGCCGCCGCACGCCTGAGCCGCGGCGACCCTCAGTCCTCCCTTCCCCATGGGCCCGGCGCTTCCACGAGCGTCCGGGCCCGTGTCGGCATATAGAAGGCGTCCTCGAAATCCAGAGGACGCCACATGAGCGCTGAGACACGTTTGGACGGGAAGGTGTGCCTCATCACCGGGGCCACCGGCGGCATCGGCCTGGAGACGGCCAAGGCCCTGGGACGACTTGGCGCCACGCTGGTGCTGGTGGGCCGGGACCCAGCCCGCACCCAGGCCGCCGTGGACGCGGTGAATCAGTCCGTCGCGGGCGCGCGCGTCGACACGATTCTCGCGGACCTGAGCTCGCTTCAGGCCGTGCGTGCGCTGGCCGACACCTTCCGCTCGCGCTACTCGCGCCTGGACGTGTTGCTCAACAACGCGGGCCTCATCATCGACCGCCGCGAGGTGACGGTGGATGGGCTGGAGGCCACGTTCGCCACCAACCACCTGGCGCCCTTCCTCCTGACACATCTGCTGATGGACACGCTCAAGTCCAGCGGCCCCGCGCGCGTCATCAACGTGTCGTCGGACGCGCACTACGTCGGCAAGCTCGACCTCACCGACCTCCAGAGCGAGCGCCGCTACGACGGCTTCCGCGTCTACGCCACGTCCAAGCTGGCCAACATCCTGTTCACCCACTCGCTGGCGAAGCGACTGGAGGGCACGGGCGTGACGACGAACGCATTGCACCCCGGCACGGTGCGCTCGGGCTTCGGCCACAACACGAAGGGCTTCTTCCGCTGGATTGTGAAGCTGGGCGGGCCGTTCTTCCTGTCCGCCAAGAGCGGCGCGAGGACGTCCATCTACCTGGCGTCCTCGCCGGAGGTCGACGGAGTCTCCGGGAAGTATTTCTTCCGCTGCCGGAAGAGGAAGCCGTCCGCCGCCGCGCGGGACGACGCCCTCGCCGAGCAGCTCTGGCGTGAAAGCGCGCGGCTCACGGGAGTCCAACCATGATTGACCTGTACACGTTCGCCACGCCCAACGGGCGCAAGGTTTCCATCGCCCTGGAGGAGCTGGGGCTGGCCTACAACGCGAAGTCGGTGAACATCGGCAAGGGCGAGCAGTTCAAGCCCGAGTTCCTGGCCATCAACCCCAACAACAAGATTCCCGCCATCGTCGACTCGGACGGGCCCGGTGGCAGCCCCATCACCGTCTTCGAGTCGGGCGCCATCCTGCTCTACCTCGCGGAGAAGACGGGCAAGCTCCTGCCGTCCGGCCTGCGCGGCAAGACGGAAGTAACGCAGTGGCTGATGTTCCAGATGGGCGGAATCGGTCCCATGTTCGGCCAGCTCAACCACTTCGGCCGCTTCGCCACCACCAAGATTCCCTACGCCATCGACCGCTACACCGAGGAGTCGAAGCGACTGCTCAAGGTGCTCGACGGGCAGCTCGGCAAGGGGGACTACGTGGCGGGGACCTACTCCATCGCGGACATCGCGCTCTACCCGTGGGTCGCCGGGACGCTGGCCTACTACCCGGAGCTCAAGGCGGGCCTGGGCCAGGTGCCGCAGTGGCTCGCGCGCGTGGGTGAACGTCCCGCCGTGCAGCGCGGCATGAAGGTCCCCTGAGCGTTACGGTTTCCTCCTCCATGCCCGTGCTCGAACAGCTTCGCTTCGACAACTCGTATGCCCGCCTGCCTCCTGGCTTCGGCGCGAGAGTCTCCCCTCGCCCCTTCCCGAATGCCCGGGTGGTGAGCCTCAACCCCGCCGCACTGCGCCTCCTGGAGCTGGCGCCGGAGGAGGCTCGACGGCCGGAGTTCGTCGAGGCGCTCAGCGGTGGGCGTCCGCTGCCGGGCATGGAGCCCTTCGCCATGGTGTACGCCGGGCACCAGTTCGGCGTGTACGTGCCCCGGCTGGGAGACGGCCGCGCCCTGCTGCTGGGGCAGGTGCGCACCAGCGAGGGCGCGTCGTGGGACTTGCACCTCAAGGGCGGCGGGCCCACGCCCTTCTCGCGCGGTGGAGACGGGCGCGCGGTGCTGCGCTCCTCCATCCGCGAGTACCTGTGTGGCGAGGCCATGCACGGGCTGGGCATCCCCACCACGCGCGCGCTGTGTCTGATTGGCGGCGACGAGCGGGTGTACCGCGAGGAAGTCGAACCGGGCGCCATGCTGGTGCGGATGGCTCCGTCCCACGTGCGCTTCGGCACGTTCGAGTTCTTCCATCACTCCGAGCAGCACGAGCACGTGGCGCTGCTGGCCGACCACGTCATCGACGGGCACTTCCCGCACCTGTCCGGAGCCCCGGGGCGCCACGCGCGCTTCTACGCGGAGGTCGTCGAGCGCACCGCGCGGCTGGTGGCGCAGTGGCAGGCGGTGGGCTTCGCGCACGGGGTGATGAACACGGACAATATGTCCATCCTCGGGCTCACGCTGGACTACGGCCCCTTCGGCTTCCTGGACGAGTTCGAGCCGGGCTTCATCTGCAACCACTCCGACCACCGGGGCCGCTACGCGTTCGACCAGCAGCCGCGCATCGCGATGTGGAACCTGGCCTGTCTGGGTGAAGCGCTCCTCACGTTGATGACCGAGGACGAGGCCCGCGCGGTCCTGACCACCTTCGAGCCCACCTTCAAGGAGCACTTCCTGAAGCTGATGCGCCAGAAGCTGGGCCTCCAGGAGGCGCTCGAGGAGGACCGCGCCCTGGTGGGTGATTTGTTCGCGCGCATGGCCGAGGCCCGCGTGGACTACACCCGCTTCTTCAGCGCGCTGGGACACCTGGACACGGTGGGAGCGATGTTCGCGGACCGGACGGGCTTCGACGCGTGGGCGGAGCGCTACCGGGCGCGGCTCGCGTCGGAGGGCAGCGTGGAGGTGGAGCGCCGCACGCGGATGGAGCGCGTCAATCCCAGGTACGTGCTGCGCAACTGGATGGCGCAGGCCGCCATCACCCGCGCCCAGGAGGGCGACTTCTCGGAGGTGGACCGCCTGCTCGCCGCCCTGGAAGACCCCTTCACGCGGCGCTCGGAGTACGAGGAGTACACCGTGGAGCCGCCTGTCTGGGGCCGGCACCTGGTGGTGAGCTGTAGCTCCTGAAGTCAGGTTCGGAGCCCGCCTGCTCGCCTGGAAGGTTGGCGAGCCGAAAGTCACCCCCGAGGGCGGTTGCCGCGCGGGGGAGGCGGGCTGACCTTTCACCTTCCATGACGACGGACCTCACCCACCTGCCCTCGCGCGGGCCTCAGGGCGCCTTTCACGTCGTCGTCGAGTCGCCTCGGGGCTCGACGGTGAAGCTCAAGTACGACGCCGCGCTCCTGGCCTTCACGCTCTCCCGTCCCCTCACCCGGGGACTGCGCTATCCGTTCGACTGGGGCTTCATCCCCTCCACGAAGGGGCCGGACGGAGACCCGCTCGACGCCATGGTGTTGTGGGACGACACCACGTGGCCCGGCGTGGTGTTGCCCTGTCGTGCGCTGGGCGTCCTCCAGGTGGACCAGAAGCGCAAGGGTGGCAAGCCGGGCGAGCGCGAGCGCAATGACCGCATCATCGCGCTGCCCACGGCGGCGCCTCGCACCGAGCACCTGCGCACGTACCAGGACGTGTCCCGCCGCGAGCGTGAGGAGCTGGCGCACTTCTTCCTCACCGCCGTGCACTTCGAGGACAAGGAAGCGCGCATCCTCGGCTGGGAAGGCCCCGAGGCCGCCGAGCGGATGTTGCACACCCAGGCCATGACGGGAGGATAGCCAGATGGCCCAACCCACGCCCCTTCGAGGACTGGGCCCGGACACCGAGCTGGGCGAGGCCGCGCGGCGCATCCTCGCGGGCCGACTGGCGGATGTCCGCAAGCCGGAGGCGAAGCTCTCGGACGAACTCGACGACGACGGCGTCCACGACATGCGCGTGGCCACGCGTCGGCTGCGCGCGGCCATCCAGGTGTTCCGTCCACTCGGAGGGCTGAGCAAGCTGGAGCTGGAGGTGAAGCGGCTCCAGGACGCGCTGGGCGACGTGAGGGATTTGCACGTCCAGGCGGCCTGGTTGGAGGAGGTCGCGAAGAAGGCGCGCCGCGAGAAGCCCGACACGCGCGCGGGCATCGCCGCGCTGGGCAAGGCGCGCCTCGTGGGCCTGAAGGCGACGGAGAAGCGGCTGCGCTCGGAGCTGGAGCGGTGGGCTTCGCGCACCGTGCCCCGGCTGCTGCGCAAGGTGGACACGCTGGAGGATGACCATCGCTTCGGCGGGCGCCGGGTAAAGGAGCCGCTGCTCTGGCGGGTGCGACGGGTCCGCAAGCGGATGAAGGTCTACATGGACGCGCCCGACGCCGCGTCCGCGCATGCGCTGCGCAAGGACTTGAAGAAGCTGCGCTACGAGCTGGAGATCTTCCAGCCCGCGTTCCGCCGCACGCTGGGCGCGCTGGTGGAGGTCCTCGTCCCGCTTCAGGAAGGGCTGGGGGAGCTGCACGACGCGGACGTGCGGTTGGAGGTGTTCGAGCGACTGGCCGCGGGCGGCAAGCCCCGGGAGCGCAAGGCCGCGCGCGCCCTGCTGCCGCTCATCCGCGAGGGCCGGGCGAAGCGCTCCGCGGAGATTGCGCGCGAGCTCCAGCGCTGGCACGCCGAGGCGATTCCCCGGCGGCTCATCCAGGTCCTCACGTAGCGAGGGCACGTGGGCGCCTCGGGGGCGTCCACGTGCCTCTTCTATCGCCATCTGATTACTGCTGCTGCGTGGGTTGCTCCTGAGTGGAACCCGTCCCCGTGGTGCTTCCCTGGGAGGTCGCGTCGATGCTCACGGCCTTGGCTTCCCCTGTCTCATCGGTGGTGTACGAGGCGCGGACCTGGGCGCCTTCTTGGATGTCCTCGGCGACGGAGCGGAACCCATCCACGGTCACCTGCGTCTCGGGCTTGACCGTCAAGCGGAGCTGGGGCTCACCGCCCTGACTGAGCAGGACCTCGGTCTCGCTCGCGCGGACCACCTCGCCGGCGAACTGCTGTGGGGTGTTCTGCTGGGTCTGGGTTCCTGATGGCGTGCCGCTGCTCTGCTGTGAGCCGGAGGGGATTGGGAGCGCGACCACGGGCTGCTGGGGCTGCTGCGTCCCCGTCTGAGCCTGCGGCTGCTGGGTGGTACCCGAGGTGCCCGTCGTGGAGCCAGCGGTGCCGGAAGCCGACTGCTGCTGCTCGGTGGTCGAGGGCGCGGTGGCGATGGGCTGCTGCTCCGTGCCGGTCGAAGTCGAGGCGGAGGGCTGCTGCTCCGTTCCGCTCGTCGTCTGCCCCTGCTGCTGTCGGGCGTCGAGTTGTTCGAGGGGAGACAGCGGCTGTGTGCCCTCGTCGACCTGTTGCCCCGAGCCCCCGGAGGCCTGCCCCGAGCTGGAGTCCGTGGGCGCGCCCGTGGTGGACGGCGCAGATTGCGTGCCCGTCCCAGAGGAGGAGGCCACAGGTGACTGCGTGCCCTGCCCCGGCTGCGACTGCGTGCCTGTCGCCTGCGGATCCTGACCGGTCTGTTGTGTATCCGTGGCCTGCGGGTCCTGACCGGTCTGAGACTGCGTGCCGGTGGCCTGCGGGTCCTGACCGGTCTGCGATTGCGTACCCGTGGTGGGCGCGGAGGCCACGGGTGACTGCGGGTCCTGCCCTGCCTGCGACTGCGTGCCCGACGGTGCGGAGCCACTCTGTTCCGCGCGCTGCTCCGCGCGAAGCTCGGCTTCCCGTTCCGCTCGCAGGTCGGCCTGTCGCTCCGCCTCGCGCTCCGCGTCGGTCGCGCTGGCCCCGGCCTGCTGCGAATCCGTAGCCTGCTGTCCCGCCTGGGCGGCTTGCTGCTGAGCGTCCGTGGCCTGCTGTCCCGCCTGGGCTGCTTGCTGCTGAGCATCCGTGGCCTGCTGTCCCGCCTGGGCAGCCTGCTGTTGAGCTCCAGTCGCCTGGGCAGCCTGCTGTTGAGCATCTCCGGTCGCCTGGGCGGCCTGCTGCTGAGCCGCTCCCGTCTGCTGCGTCGCATCCGTGGCCTGCTGCTGCGCGGCCCCCGCCTGCTGCCGTGCCTGGGCGGCCTGTTGCGCGGCCTCCGTCTGCTGCTCGGTCTGGGCCTGATTCGCCTCGCCAGACTCACGCTGGGCGCGGGCCTTGGCCTCGTCCAACGCCTCCTGCTTTTGCCGCACCTCCTCCTGGGCGCTGTTCGCCTGTTGCTGTTGTTGGCTCGCGGTCGCCTCTGCGCCTTGCCCGGACTGCGCATCCTGGCCACGCTCGCGGCAGCCGGTGATGAGCAGCGCGGCGGCACCGGCGGCCACCCACCCTCTCGCGCGGAGCTTCATGAAGACCCCCTGTCGTGACTTCCAAAAAAGAAACATGGGAAGTCATCGAATCTCGCCAACCCACGCCCCCTCCGGGCGGCCGCCCACTCGCCCGTCCTCCACCGGGCAGCCCGGCTCACGACGCCCTACCCTTTCCTGGAGTTTGGCGATAAGGGGCGCACCCCCATGCATGCCTGCGGACTCGACTTCGGAACCAGCAACACCGCCGCGGCCCTGCCTGACGGCACGGTGCTGTCGCTACAACCCCATACCTCGGAGCCCCGCCTCTTCCGCTCCGTGATGTTCTTCCCGGACGACGAGCGCGAAATCTACACGGGCGCCGACGCCATCAACCGCTACATGGAGGACAACACCGGACGCTTCATCCAGTCCGTGAAGTCCTTCCTCCACTCCAACTCCTTCCGCGCCACCCAGGTGAAGGGGCGCACCTTCACCATCGAGGACCTGGTCGCCATCCTCCTGCGGCGCGTGCGCGAAGCGGCGGGCGCCCACATGGGAGGCCTCCCGGAAGCCGTCATCCTCGGCCGCCCCGCCGTCTTCACCCCGGACAAGGACGCGGACGCGCTCGCCCAGAAGCGCCTGCACCGCGCCGCGGAGCTGGCCGGCTTCCAGCACATCGAGTTCCTCATCGAGCCCATCGCCGCCGCGCTCGCGTACGAGGCGCAGCTCACCCGCGATGAGCTGGTCCTCGTGGCCGACTTCGGCGCCGGCACCACCGACCTCACGCTGATGCGCCTGGGCCCCTCGCGTCGAGGCGCCAAGGACCGCCGCCCGGACGTCGTGGGCTCCACCGGCGTGCGCATCGGCGGTGACCGCTTCGACGCCGAAATCATGCGCCACAAGCTGCTGCCCCGCTTTGGCGCGGGCTCCACCTACCGGGTGCGAGGCCTGAGCGACAAGCGCCTGCCCATGCCCCAGCACGTCATGGCCAAGCTGTTGTCCTGGCACGAGATGTCCTTCATCCGGGAGAAGTCCACCCAGGACCTGCTGGACACCATGCTGGAGACCAGTGACAAGCAGCCCGAAATCCAGGCACTCCACGACCTGGTGATGGACAACCTGGGCTACCGCCTGTTCCGCGCGATTGAAGCCGCCAAGGTGCGCCTGTCCCGCGACGAAGTGGCCACCGTGGACTTCGAGGAGGCCCGCATCAACCTCCACGAGCCCATCACCCGCAAGGAGTTCGAGGCGTTCAGCAAGCCGCTGCTCGACGAGCTGGAGCAGTGCACGGTAGGGCTGCTGTCGCGTCACCCCGAGGCGGCGAACATCGACGCCGTGTTCCTCACGGGCGGCTCCTCGCAGATTCCCGCCGTGCGACAGCTCTATGTGGATCGCTTCGGCGAGGAGCGCGTGCGCACCGCGGACGCCTTCACCTCCGTGGCCGAGGGTCTGGGACGCGCCTCCGCGACGTTCGGCTGACGTGAGGCGGGGACGCCACCACCTGACAACTGCAACCCGGTGGAGCTTCTCCACGACGACACGCCACCCGGAGCGACCGCGTTCCGGGCGGCGCGAGTCACGTCGCGACTAGTTGGCCCAGTGAACCTTGCCCAGGCCGGCGGCAACCAGGTCGCACACGTAGAAGATGTCGTCGTAGGGGTAGTTGTCGTAGACGCCCCGCGCGGCGATGCAGCGCGCGCTGTTCGGGGACGGAGCGTTCAGGTCCGCGGCCAGGATGCGGCAGTTCG
Source organism: Corallococcus terminator (assembly GCF_049194865.1). Lineage (GTDB taxonomy): Bacteria > Myxococcota > Myxococcia > Myxococcales > Myxococcaceae > Myxococcus > Myxococcus terminator_A. Next base: position 193,797 of record NZ_JBLZWL010000109.1, read on the forward strand.
CATGGTCCGTCGGGCCACCACACTCCTCGGTGCAGCTGTCGGCGTGAATCCAGGCCGGGTTGTAGAGGGGGTAGGAATCCGCCTCCACCCAGCACAGGCCGGAAGCACACTGCGTGTCGGCCGAGCAGCCCTTGCCCGTCGCCGTCAGGCTCTGCGTCTGCTCCGCGGCTTCCGGCGTGGGCTCGAGGGTCGGCTCCGCGGGCGCGGCGTTGCAGCCGAGGAACGTGAGCGAAAAGAGGGAGGCAGTCACTGCGAGGAAGTTCCGCATGGGGGAGTCCTTTCCAGGTGAAGGGAGGGGCGGAACCAACCACTCCTGGCGAACGGAACCAAGCGGACTTCTCGCGAATTCTTATTTTCAGAGACAGAACTAGGTTTAAATTGACTCGGGACACATCGGTCGTTCCAGGAAGCCCTGTCCGTGCTGTGAGGCCGCCGCACAGGATGAGGGATGCGACGAATCACCCGAGTCCTGCTCCCCGCCGCCGCGTTGGTCTGGGCCGCGGTGCTGTCCGCCGGCTGTGATGACAGCGACCCCTCCGAGGCACCGCCGCGAGCGGACGGAGGCCCCAGCGCGGACGCGGGCGACGGAGGTGACGGAGGTTCGGGCCCCGTGCCCGACGCGGGGGGAATCGAGCCGGGCCCTGTCGACGCCATCATCGCCGCCATGCCCGCGGGCTCGTGGAAGGAGCTGCCGGGGACGAACATGGCGGATGTCTGTCCCACGCCGTACTCCAGCTATCCGTGTGAAGCGGTGATGATTGCGTGGAGTGGCGGAGCCTACGACTCGCTGCGAGACAGACTGATTGTCTGGGGCGGCGGGCATGACGACTCGCCGTACAACAACGTCTTCACTTTCGACCTGGCGTCGATGAAGTGGAAGCGGTGGACGGAGTTGCCTGCGGGGATGACGGGCAACAGCGTCACGCCGGTGATGCGCGACAAGCGATTGGAGACGTGTGGCTTCTATCCGGCTGTCACGTCGCTCGACATCCCGGACACGAGCCTGACGGCCAGCGGTTATGTGCGTCCGGAGCTGTGTGACGAGCCGAGCATCCTCGCCCAGGTCGACTCGCAGCAGCCGCGCAGCGCGCACACCTACGGCAACATCGCCTTCAGCGAGGCGACGGGGCGCTTCTACGTGCTCGGCTCCGTGGGTCCGTATCCCAGCGGGCAGGCGGGCTCGAGGCTGGTGATGGGCTTCGACTTCGGGACAGGGCGCTGGGTGCGCGGCGCGAACAACCCGGTCATCGACTACGGAGCGAGCGCCGCCGATGCGCGCGGACACGTCTGGTACGTGGGGCCGAGGAAGCTGCATGAGTACGACCCGGTGGCCGACACCTGGACGGCGCATGCGGCGGACGGCGCGGGCTACTACTACGCGGGCGCGGACGTGGACACGCGGCGCAACGTCCTGGCGTTGGTGCGCGAGGGCACCACGGTGTCGACGTATGCGTTGGGTGACGTGGGGAAGACGCACGCCACTGTGACGACCACGGGGTTGAGCACGCCGGTGGGTGGAGCGCCGGGACTCGCGTACTCACCGGTGCTGGACCGGTTCGTCGCGTACCCTGGTGGGAAGAGGCTGGCGATGCTCGACCTGCCGAACGCGCGCTGGGTGGAGGTGGCGGGCACGGGGGATGACCCGGGCCCGGCTGCGTCGAATGGCACCTATGGGCGGTTCCGCTACAGCCGCGCGCGCAACGTGTTCATCGTCGTGAGCGGGACACGGCGCAACGTGTTCCTCTGGAAGCCACCCACGACGGCGCCGTAGTGGGCTGCGTCCACGTCGCGGCTGCGCCAATCCTCTCGGCCGCGTCGACATCATCCTCAACAAGAAACTTGTGTAGCGAAAGCGGCTAGCGCGGAAGCAGGAAGCGCGGGTACCGGAATTGGAAGCGCTGGTGGCGGACGACACTGGCATTCCGAAGAATGGAGCGCACAAGAAGCGCGGCGGCGTTTATGTCCTCGGCATCAAGTCACCATGACGTGGCCGAGTACTCAGTGATACTCGGGGCGCTCCTTGGCATTGTCACAGTCGAGCTGGCCGTTCGCCTTGTCAGAGCTTGCTGGAATGGAGTGGGGATTCCGCACCACTGGCGGCGGTGGGACTTGTGGTTCACCTACCGGTTGGGACGCATCTCGCCTCGGCAGTACTTCGAGCTTGGGGCCGCGTTGGACTACCAACGGCGCTGTAGCCATCTCGCACCAGAGGACCGCCCTAAGCCCCAGGTCGCATTCGTCCGTGAGGTAGTCCGATGGAGGATGAATTCCAGAAAGAAGCGAGAGGGTCGCAATAGAAGCGCCCACAAGCCGAGGCCCCCGCAGGGGACATGCAGAAACCAACGGCACCGAGACTTGACCTTCTCTGGGGTCGCGTTAATTTTGTTCCGGTCTGGCGAAATTGGTAGACGCTCCAGCCTGTCACGCCGGTGGGTGAAAGCCCGGTGCGGGTTCGATTCCCGCGACCCCCATGGCCCTCGGGTTCTTTTGAATCCGGGGGCTTTGTCGTTAATTCGTGATTTACGGTCATGCTGCAGAGCAGGCTAACTCGAATGAGGCGGGCAGAAGTGGCAGGTAGCGTGCCCCATCCAAATGGAAGCGCTCCTGCTGGCCTACGGGCGTTTCCCGCAGATCGGCGGGCGCTCAGCGCGTTGACATCATCGCTGCAGCGACCTCGTCCTCGCCATCGGCCCCACAGCACGTACGTCCACATGACGTCAGCGACGCGCTACTTCGACATGAACATCGACGCGTACGTACCGGGACGTTGGTATCTCGCAGCCGCCAACCCATCCAGGCTGCGTGAAGATTGAAAGCATTTGGTGCTTCTCTTCCGGCCAGCGCGCAGAGTTTTCCGAGCGACTGCGCGTCCCCATCCTGCGTGCCGGAACTCCGCTGGACTTGACCACCGTGGGAGCAGGGCAGACACCCACGGTCACCGGAACGCCGATGAGTCCCCCCACTCCGCCACGGGAACAAAGCGGAGCCCTTCAGGCGGAGGCGTCATCGCCAGCACCCGCTCCACCACGGTGCGGTGGAACAGCTGCACGACATGCTCCTCAAGGGCGAAGGCCAGCCGCTCCTCCAGCGGAATCTCCCGGAGGACAGCCTCATCGAGTACGAGCCGGTCGAGCAGCAGCATGAACAGCCCCGTCTCGGAGTCCTCGAAGACGGAGTGCTCACGATCCACGCAGCGAAGCTCCCGCCACATGTGGACCAGCCAATAACGATGCACTGCGTCTCCAACCTCGACGTCAGCGGGGATGAACTGGACACCTCGGAGGTCTGCGGCCTCAAGAACCTCCTTGAGCCGCGGCGACACGACGGGTGCCGGCAGACTGTGGAAGTCCACCATGACGGGCTTCTCTGGAACGGGTTCGCCGAGCCGCAGCTTGACCGGCTCACTGACCGCCACGGGCCGCGCCTTTCGGAACGCACTTCCCGACTGGTTCCACGCGAGCAGCGGATGGTGCTGCGAGCGCGCGCGCATGAGGACGAAGTACTCTCGTTGCATGGGCCTACGCCCCCACCTGAAGTGCTCGTCGTGGAAGAGTCTTCTGCGTGATGCCGTGACGTGCACCATGACGTCGACCACGCGGACATGGGAGGCGTGGCTTGCCCGAAATGCTCAGGGCGCCAGAGCAGCCGTTGCCCCCCGGAAGGTAGTCCAGGCCATCGGTGCTGAGGGTCCAAGCCCCCTTCGCGACCTTCCCCAATATGTCCCGACTGAGGCGATCCAACGTATTCGTCAGAGCCATCGGCTTCGCGCAGAAGCCCCCGCGGTCTACCGACCGCGAGACTCCTTCCAGGAGCTTGTTCACGGCCTCGGGGTAGGCCAGGTCCAGATCAAGGGCCCAGCCGCCGGAATGGGGCCCTCGGTGAACTGGGATATGAAGCTCACAGGCAACTGCGGGAACGGTGGGAAGAAAGACACCGTTCTCCGCGCGGTTGATATCGTAACCAAAGTACCAACAGGCACGCGCCCAATCCTCGTCTCCACTCATCGACTCCGAGCAGATGAGGTGATGGGCCGCAATGGAATAGGCCCCGGTGAACCAAGGGTGCGATTCAGGCCCCGCTCCGTTGAGGATGTTCCTGCTCAGCGTTCCGGAGCTGCCCTCATTCGACCCAGGCTCCTCCGCCAAGGCATGCGCTGGCTTCCCGCAGAACGCGCACGCCTGCCACCTCGCGGGCTCGGGCCACCCCGTCGAGCTTCTGACTGGAAGCGTCCTCTCCCACGTGCAGACAGGCATGGGGACAGCACATCCCCAGACGGGCCGATTGTGAATCCCTCTTGAAGAGAACTGATTCCAGACCAGACAATCAGACAGGGCCGTCCGGAACTCAGCGCCCCAACCCGGCGAAACCTCTCACAGCAGGCCCTCGAGGGCAGCATCCTCTTTGGCGGGCGCTTCGACGAAGCCTGAGCAGAAGTCCACCAACGCGAAGCCCACCCCAACGCCACACCGGGTCGCGTTGGGGTAGTCGCCGTAGCCGTGCGTTACGGCCCCACGTCCACGTCGCGGCTGAGCCAGCCCACTCCGCCGCGTCCGTCGCGCGCCACCACATAGACGGTGATGCGCTGGGGCGTGGCGGGCGTCTCGTACTTCGACGTCGGGTCTCCGGGCCTGTTGTCCACCGGCTCCTGCGAGCGGAACTCCTTCACCTCGCCGTCCCCCGTGACGAACCAGCTGTAGAAGACCTGCTCCGTGCGCGGACCGTCCTCCGCCGTGTACACCTGCATGCTCCCCTCCATGAGCAGCGGACGGAACACCACCTCCGTGTCCAGCGGCAGCGGCCCCGTCAGCGTCGCATCGTTCCAGAGGATGTCCGCCACCGACGGATTCAGGTTCGGCTCCGTCGTCGAGCGCAGCAACACCTGCCGCACGCCCCGCTCCACTCCCCCCGGCGCACCCGTGCCGTCCGACGCCTCGTAGCCCACGAAGAGCGGGATGCCCTTCTCCAGCGCCTCCCGCGTGCGCGGGTCATCCGGGTTCGGCGTCCCTCCTCCATTGGGATTCGCGGCGACCAGCGCCTCCCGGAGCACCACCTGCACGTTGGGGTCCTGCAATGACAACACACCATCCGGCAGCGCCACGCCGTTCTCACCCGGGCAGCGGCCGTCGTACGGATTGCCATTGAAGCGACACAGCGCATACGTGACGGTGACGGGACGACCCTCCGGAGCCACGCCCAGCGCGGTGAACGTCGTGGGCCCGGGCAACGCCCCCGTGTCCGGATTCAGCACCAGCTCCGGCGGCTCCGCGCGGATGCCCAGCACCCGCACCCGGCGGATTTCACTCTGAAGCTCGAAGTCGGGGCCGCAGGCGAGCAGCAGCGCGGCCAGTGTGACGAAGACTCGCGTGCGCATGCTCAGAAGCTCCCCTTGGCGCCGATGACCGGAAGGATGGGCAATCCCTTGAAGTAAGCGCTCTCGGTGTAGTTGTAGTTGTAGGCGATGCCCTCCACCGCCGCGTTGTTGTAGACGTTCGTCAAATCCAGATAGAGGTCCAGCGTCCACTTGTCGAAGACGAAAATCTTGTCCACGCGCACGTCCAGCTGATTGAACGACGGCAGCCGCTGCGAGTTCACCCCCGCGAACAGCGGCAGGAACACGTCGGTGCCGTCATCCCTCACCGAGCCCACCACCGGCGTCGTCGGATTGCCCGACGCGAAGCGGAAGCGCGCTCCCACCTCCCAGCCCTTCGGCAGCTTGTACGAGGCAATCGCAGTCAGCACGTGCGTCTGGTCGTTGTCGAACAACCGCCAGTTCGCCCCCGGCGCATCCCGGCGCTCACTCTTGCTGAGCGTGTACGCAATCCAGCCGAACAGCCGCTCCGTCAGCGAGCGACGGATGAGAATCTCCAAGCCATACACGCGGCCGATGCCCCCGTTCTTCAGCCGCTCCGGCACCAGCTCCCCGTCCCGCTCCACCAGCGCGTCCGAGCGGCTGATGAGGTTGTCCAAGTCGTTGTAGAAGACCTCGCCGCTGACAAACCACTCCTGCATCGGCTGCCACTCCGCGCCCACGCCGTACTGGAGCGAGCGCTTCGCGGCCAGGTCGGGATTGCCGAACGCCAGACTGGGCTCATCATTCACCGGAGGCCCGTGGTACACGCCCGCGCCGCCCTTCAGCGTCAGCGTGTCCGTCAGCGCGTAGCGCACCGCGAGGCGCGGGTTCAGCGTCCGCTTCGTCTCCTTCTGGTCCGTGAAGACATAGCCCTCGTACCGCACGCCCGGCACCACCAGGAGCCCCTTGAATGGACGCCAGCGGCCCTCAATCCACAGCGAGGGGAAGTACTGGAGGAAGTCGCCGTCGGTGTTGAGCAGGTCCTCGGTGATGAGCGGGCTGGGCGGCTCGCCCTCGCGCGGCGGACGCTGGATGCGCGCCCTGACGTTCGCGAAGCTGCTCGTCACGTCCACACCACCCGCCAGGGTGAAGGGCTCCACCAGCGCGTACTCCGCCGTGGCGCGCAGGTTCAGGTCCGTGGAGGCGATGCGCAGGTTGCGGTCGCCAATCTCGAACTCCACCAGCGTGTTGCCCACCAGCGCGTGCGTGTCCAACGTGAGCCGGTCCGCGCGGTACTGGTGACGCAGCCGCAGCTGGTTGAAGCCCGTGGTGACGTCCAGGCTGCCGTTGACGGTGGGGTCATTGTCCGACGGCCGGTCGAACACCAGCCCCAGCCTGTCCCGCGAGGTGATGCCCTGCAGCGTGAAGGTGTGGCGCGACAGCGGCTTCCACACCAGCTTGAGCTGCGCGTCGTAGTAGCGCGGCGCCACCTGGAGGCTCGGGCCGTCGCCCTCCGGAATCACCCCCAGCACGATGTCGATGTACGAGCGCCGGCCGCCAATCGCGAAGCCCAGCGTGTCCGTAATCGGCCCTTCAATCACCGCGTTGGACTCGATGAGGCTCACGCCCACGGTGGCGTGGAGGCGGTCCATCTTCGGCTCGCGGCTGTTCACGTTGATGACGCCGCCGGTGATGTCGCCGTAATACGAGGAGAAGTTGCCGGGCAGGTAGTCCAGCGACTCCAGCAGCTCGGAGTTGTAGACGCTCGTCAGGCCGCCGAAGTGGAACAGCAGGGGGATGCGCTGGCCGTCCAGGAAGACGCCGGACTCCTGCGGGCTGGTGCCTCGAATCACGAGCGCGCCGCCGTTGAACGCGGGCCGCGCGACGCCGGGCAGGTTCTGCACCACCTTCAGCGTGTCGCCCTGCGTGCCGGGCACTCGCTGCACCTCCGCCACCTGGAGCGTGGTGCTCGTCACTTCCTTGCGCTCACGGTCGCTGCGAACCACCGTCTCGAACGGGCTGAAGATGCGCTTCTGCACGTAGTACGTGGCGCGCGTCTCCAATCCCTCGGACAGCGTCTCCTTCGTCTTGAACCGGTCGTACCCGCCCTGCACCACCAGCACCTCGTGCGTACCCAGCGGCACGCCCCGGAAGGAGAAGCGTCCCTCCGCGTCCGCGACGGTGGACAGGTCCAGCTCCGGCAGCACGATTTCCGCGCCGTTGAGCGGCTTGCGCGTGCCTCGCTCCAGCGCCTGACCGCTGAAGTTCACCGGCGCCTCGGGCTGTGAGACGCCTCCGTCCTCCGTGGGCGTGGGCGCCACCGGCCGGAAGACGAACTGGTACGCGTACTGGATGCGCACCGGGGAGGGGACGTTGTCCACCTCCGCCGGGGAGAATTCGAACTGCTTCACCGCCTCCACCGCGGCCTCGTCGAAGCCGTTCCCCGCGGGCTGTGTGACTTCGACATTCGTGACGGCGCCCGTCTCCGAGATGTCGATGAACATCACCACCGTCCCCTCCAACTGCTGGGCGGCGGCTTCGGCGGGGTACGGCGCTTCCACCTGGCGAAGAAGCTCGGGTGGCTTCGTCAGCACCCCGGTGGGGACACCCGCATCGGGGTCGGCGACGCCGCCATCCGGGGCCTGGGCCAGCGCCCCGGTGGCGATGAGGAAACAGAAGACGGTGAAGAGCGTTTTCATGAGGGAGGGGCGCACCAACGCGCGCCCTCCCGAAGCTCTCACAACTTGGGCGCGAGGACGATTTCGATACGCCGGTTCAAGCTGCGGTTTTCCGGCGAGTCGTTGGCGGCGATCGGCTGGTACTGGCCGTACCCCGCCGCCGACAACGTCGTCGGGTCGACACCCGCGTCCTGGAGCGCCCGGACCACCGCCATCGCCCGCGCCAGGCTCAGCTCCCAGTTCGTGGGGAACTGACCGCCGGCCATGGGCACGTCGTCCGTGTGGCCCTCCACGCGCACAATCTTCCCCTGCACCGTCTTGAGCGCGGTGGCGATCTTGTTCAGCGCGTCCACGCCCTCCTTGCCCACCCGCGACGAGCCGGAGGCGAAGAGAATCTTGTCCTTGAGCTGCACCGTCATCCGGCCCTTCAGCTCGGACAACTCGATTTTGCCTTCCGAAATCTCCGACTTGAGGCTCTGCGCCAGGTTCTCGTACTCGGAGCTCTTCTTCTCCAGCTCCTCCTTCGCCTGCGCCAGCTTCTTGGAGTTGCGCGCCAGCTCGTCATTGAGCGCGGACAGCTGCGCGTTCTGCTCCTGCAGCGCCCGACGCTCGGCGGCGCCCGAGGTGAGGCGAGACTCGGAGGTGCTCAGCCGCGTCTCCAGCGCCTTCTTCTCCTGCTCCTGCGCGGTGATGGTCTCCGTCAGCTCCTTCACCTTGGCCTCGGCGGCCTCGCGCGCGCCCTTCTCGTCCGTGAGGCCCTTGGTGAGCTGCTCCGCCTCCAGGGCCTTCGCGTCGAACTTGCCCTGCGAAACGCATCCCGTGGAGAGCGCGACGAATGCCGCCAGAATCAGCCGTGTCCGCATATGTATGATTTCTCCCGACAACGATGGTTGGAGCTCCAGCCTACCGCTCGGGAGCGCCAAGGTCAGGAAGAACCCACAGGGACCTGGCCCTCGCCGGGTGCCCTGGCCGGAGGGCCAGGGGGTCCACGGCGGCACGGCCCTCAGCGCGGGAAGATGGGGTGCACGTCCAGCCAGACGGAGAAGAGCGCGTCGGCGAACGTCTTGCCGGGGATGGAGACGCCGCCGCTGGCCGCGCCGCCGATCTCCAGGCCGCCTCCGGGCGTGTAGGTGATGATGAGGTCCCCGCCCTTCTCCACGTCACGCATCGAGTCGAGCATGACGCCCAGCTGCTGGGACAAGGGGCCCTCGCGCAGCTGCGCGCTGCGGAGCAGGCCGTGGCGCAGGCTGTCCACCAGCTGCGAGCGGGTGATGTCCCGCAGGAAGCGGAAGTGCAGCCGCTTCACGGAGTTGGAGGCGATGGCCTCCGATGCACTGCGTGGACGGTCCTCCAGATAGAGGCTCCACACGTAGACCTTGAAGAGGAAGCGCTTGTGCAGCTCCATGTGGGCGAGCTCCACCGTTCGCCCCTGGAGCGTCATCGAGTCCGGCATATGGACTCCGCCCACCTGCTTCTGCCCCGCCCGCGCCGAGCCCGCCACCAACACCAGCCCCAGCACGAGCCACCGCGCGCTCTTCCACGCCTGCTCTCTCATGCGTCCAACCCCCGCCCCGTTACGGTGCCGGGATAGGTGCACACGCCTTCGCCGCGCCGCCAGCAGATCCACCTGTGCACCTGTGCCCTGGTGGACGGAAAAGACCGCCGGTGAGTCCGATGTCACGCCCGGTGTCGAACCCGTGAACGGTCCCCCAGGGCAACAGGTCGGGAACAGGAGGGGAATGTCGGGGTGATTCGGGGCCATGACGCTCGTTGGAGAACATACCAGTGCTCTCCGACGTGCGGGGCAGCAGGCTTCATGACAGGTCGGGTTCCGGGCATCCGGACTGGCCCCGCGAGGTGTCGATCAGCGGCTGGCGGGGTCCGTGCGCTCGAGCAGGGCGCCGGCCCAGGTGAGGCCGCTGCCGACGACGCTCAGCACCACCGCGTCGCCCAGGGAGGCGTCATCCCAGTGCTCGCTCAGCACGCCTGGAGCCCCGGCCGCGCCGGTGTTGCCCCGGAGGTGGACGTTGAAGCGGTGCCGGGACTCGGGCACCTCGCAGCGGCGCTGGACGGCCTCCAGCATGCGCAGGTTGGCCTGGTGGCCGATGAAGGTGACGTCCTCGTTGCCCTTGTCCGGGTGCTGGCGCAGGTAGTGGGCGCGCAAGTCGAGGAACGTCTCGCCCGCGCGGCGGATGGCGAACTTCTGCACCTCCGCGCCGTGCTGCGTGAAGTGGCCGATGCGCGGCACCCGCACCTTGTCCGCGCCCGACGGGTCTCCCGCGAGCCGCGTCTCGGTGATTCGCCAGCGCCCCGGCACGCGGGGAGAAATCACCGCCGCCGCCGAGCCGTCCCCCCACAGCACCGCGCTGGAGCGGTCCGTGTAGTCGACGACGCGCGTGGAGTTGTCCATGTTCACCACCAGCACGTAGTCCGGCAGGCGCTCCGGCCGCATGCCCGTGAGGAAGTGCAGCTGCGTGCAGAACGAGGAGCAGGCGCTCTGGAGGTCCACCGCCGGCGCGTCGATGCCCAGCACCTGCGCCACGCGGTTGGACTCGGCGGGAATGCACTCGTCGGGGCTGCACCCGCCCGCGACGACGAGGCCGATGTCGGACGGCTTCAGCCCCGCGCGCGCGAGCGCCATCCGCGCCGCCTGGGCCCCCGTCTCCGCGTTGCTGAAGAGGGCCGCTTCCTGCGCGGCCCGCACGTCCTGGTTGCGCGTCTCCCGCAGGTACTCCAGCGGCAGCACCGTGTGACGGGAGCGGATGCCCACCCGCTCCAGAATCCACGCGTCCGAGGTCTCGAGCCCCAGCTCCTCGAGGAAGGCGTTGGTCAGGAGGTTGGGCGGATGGAAATGGCCGAGCGCGTGCAGGAACATGTGAACCCTCTAACCACGAACCCTGCCCATTCTCTGTCAGCGCCCTGTCACGCCTTCGCCACTCCGCGGAGCAGCCGGCCATTCGTGCGGAGCGCCGTCCTATTCCCGTCACGTTTTCGCCACGCCGGTGACGCGCCGTGTCGTCACTTCTTGGGCGGGGGAGGCAGGACCTGGGTGGTGAGCACGAGGCGCGAGTCGCCCTTGCCCTCGATGCGCATGCCCAGCTCGTGCATCTCCGGGGCGGGGGTGAGCGTCAGGGGCCCGGACATGGAGAAGCCGAGGAGCACGGTGCCGGCGGCCAGGACGTTCATCGTTCCCTGGTAGATGATGGACATCGACACGGGGGACTCCTCTTCCGAGGGAATCTCCAGGGTGGTGGACAACGTGAAGACGCCCACGGGCCCGCGCGCCTCGTGGCGAATCTCCGAGAGCTGGATGCGGGTGTCCTTGAACTTCACCCCATCCGGGCCGCCGCCACTCTGGAGGCTGGCCTCGAACACCTTGGCGACGCGCTCCACGCTGTCGCCAATCTTGAGCGGCGCTTCGGGGAAGGCGGAGGCGAAGGAGTCCTCCTCGCCCAGCCCATCCAGGTCCGTGAGCACCGTGTCCCGCACCTGCTTCGTCACGGGCTTGCCCTGGAGGTCCGTCACCACGATGCCACCCTTCTTGAACTCCGCCAGGTAGCTCTTGCCGTTGACAGCGGACACCTCCCGCGTCTCCTTGCCGTCGGCGTCCTTCGTCACGTCCACCACGTCGCCATAGACAATCTTCCGTCGGGTGACGATGCGGCCCTTCGCCGCGAGCGTGGTGGAGACCTGCGTCTGGAGCATCGTGCTCGTCATCGCGATGGACTCCGGCTCCATCTCCGGTGCGGTGATGCGGAAGTCCTGCTTCATCTCCAGGTGGAGCCGCTGCTCCTCGGCCAGTCCCACCACCGCGTCCTTCTGGGTGAAGCGCACCGTCCTGCCGAGCTCCTCCCGGTCGCCCTTCACCTCGTCCCCCAGCGAAACGGACGACAGCGACACCCCCGCGACAACGACCCACGACCACATCCGGCGCATTTGTTCCCCTCCCGCCGCAATCCTTTCATGGGCTTGCCAGCAGCGTCAGCAGCGAATCCGCACAGCGGAACGCGGCGATGACAGGCATTGGCGATGGCATTCACGAGGTAGAGTGCCGCGCATGAGCGCGACGGCTACGTCCCGGGTCCACTTCCGTACGTGCAACCTGTGCGAGGCGATGTGCGGCCTGCGCATCGAGCTGGAGGGCGAGAAAATCACCGCCATCCGAGGTGACGACGAGGACCCGTTCAGCCGGGGCCACATCTGTCCCAAGGCGCTGGCGCTGAAGGATTTGCACGAGGACCCGGACCGGCTGCGCCACCCGATGCGTCGCACGGCGGCGGGCTGGGAGCGCGTGTCGTGGGATGACGCGCTCGACGAGGCGGCGAGACGCATCCACGCCGTGCAGAAGGAGCACGGGCGCGACTCGGTGGCCTCGTACCTGGGCAACCCCAACGTGCACAACCTGGGCAACATGCTGTTCGGCCCGGAGCTGGTGCGCGCGCTGCGCTCACGAAACCGCTTCTCCGCCACGTCCGTGGACCAGCTCCCCCACCAGCTGGTGTCGTACTTCATGTTCGGCCACCAGCTGCTCACGCCCATCCCGGACCTGGACCGCACGCAGTATCTGCTCGTCATGGGCGCCAACCCGCTCGCGTCCAACGGCAGCCTGATGACGGCGCCGGACATCCGCGCCCGGCTGCGCGCGATTCAGCAGCGCGGCGGCAAGCTCATCGTCGTGGACCCGCGCCGCACGGAGTCGGCCGCCATCGCCGACAGCCACGTCTTCATCCGCCCGGGCACGGACGCGCTCGCGCTCCTGGCCCTGCTGCACGTCGTGCTCGTGGAGAACACGCCGCGCGCAAGCCACCTGGCCGCGCACGTGGAGGGACTGGAGGCCGTGCGCGAGCTGGCGCGTGACTTCCCGCCCGAGCGCGTCGCGCCCCACACCGGCGTGCCCGCGGACACGCTGCGCGGAATCGCGCGCGACTTCCTCTCCGCCGAGCAGGCCGTCTGCTACGGGCGCATGGGCCTGTCCACGCAGCCGTTCGGCTCGCTGTGCCAGTGGCTCATCAACGTCCTCAACACGGTGACGGGAAACCTGGACCGGCAGGGCGGCGCCATGTTCACCCAGCCCGCGTTCGACATCGTCGGCGGGCCCAAGGCGATGGCGCTCGGACGCGGCAGCTACGGCCGCTGGAAGAGCCGCGTGCGCGGGCTGCCGGAGGTCGGCGGAGAGCTGCCCGCGGCCGTGCTCGCCGAGGAGATGCTCACGCCGGGTGAGGGCCGCGTGCGCGCGCTCATCACCATGGCCGGCAACCCCGTGCTGTCCACCCCCAACGGCCCGCAGCTGGAGCGCGCGCTGGAGGGCCTGGACTTCATGCTGAGCCTGGACCCGTACCTCAACGAGACGACGCGCCACGCGCACCTCATCCTCCCGCCCGTCTCTCCGTTGGAGCGCGGCCACTACGACATCGCCTTCCACGTGCTGTCGGTGCGCAACACCGCCAAGTACTCGCCGCCCCTCTTCCAGCCCGGGCCAGAGGGACGCCAGGACTGGCAGGTCGTCCTGGCGCTCCAGCACCGGCTGGAGAACCTGCGCCGGGGCCGGCCCTCGCTGCGGCAGACCTTGAAGTATCAGGCCCTCACGCGACTGGGACCGGAGCGGGTGTTGGACCTCGGCCTGCGCATGGGGCCTTACGGCGCGCGCTTCCACCCGCTGCGCGAAGGCCTGTCGCTGGCGAAGCTGCGCGCGTCACCGCACGGCGTGGACCTGGGCCCGCTCCAGCCGTGCCTGCTCGGGCGGCTCCAGACGAAGGACCGGCGCATCCAGCTGGCGCCCGCGCCGCTGATGGCGGACGTGCGCCGACTGCGAGAGACCTTCCCGGAGGGCTCCGCCCACGAGCCTCGCGACGGGGAGCTCTTGCTCATCGGCCGGCGCCACCTGCGCGACAACAACTCCTGGATGCACAACGTGGCGGGGCTGGTGAAGGGCAAGCCGCGCTGCACGTTGATGGTGCACCCGGAGGATGCCTCGCGCCTGGGCCTCGTCGACGGCGTGGTCGCCACCGTCACCTCGCGCGTGGGCGAAGTGACGGTGCCGGTGGCGGTGACGGACGACGTCATGCGCGGCGTGGTGAGCCTGCCGCACGGCTACGGCCACCGCCGTCAGGGCACGGGCCAGCGCATCGCCGCCGAGCACGCGGGCATCAGCCAGAACGACCTGACGGATGACCGCGCCGTGGACCTGCTCAGCGGCAACGCCGCCTTCAACGGTACACCGGTGAGGGTGAAGCCGGCCGAGACGCCGGGCGCGCCCGCCACACCAGGGGCGTGAGCGCGCCGGCCGCGACGAAGAGCAGCTGCACCAGGTGGCTCAGGAGCGCCACCGACATGGCGCGCGCGGTGGTGGTGTCCAGCACCCCCGCCGCCAGCGCGAAGGCGCCGTCGCTGACGCCCACCTGTCCGGGCACCAGCGAGCCCACCGCCAGCGCGCAGAGGTAGAGGCCTTGCGAGAAGAGAGCCTGCACCAGCGACGTGTCGATGCCCACCGCGTGCGTCAGCACCGCGTACTGCGCCACCTGGAGCGTGCGGCTGCCCAGGAAGGCCAGCACCGGGCCCCAGGGCAGGAGCTTGCCGTGGCACGCCGTCTCGCGGAACTGCTCCGTGTGGAGTGCCCAGCGCTGCGAGCGGCGCGCCAGCCACGCGCAGGGCTTGCGTGCGCGCATGCACGCCCGCAGGCCCGTGGACGCCACCACCAGCACCACGCCATGGCCCAGCATGGCCAGGGTGAAGGCGGACCAGCCCGTCAGCAGGAAGGACGCCGCCGCGCAGGGAAAGGAGATGAGGCCGCCCGCCGCCAGCGAGGCCGCCTGCGACGTGGCCGCCGCCGCGGTGGCCGTGGCGCCGCCCATGTGGGGCGACAGCAACGCCGCCTTGGTGGCCTCCGCCGCCGCGCGGCCCGCGGGCGCCATGCTGGACACCGCCGTGCCGATGAGCTGCGCGCGCGCCAGCACCCGCAGGGGCACGTGCTCCGCCCTCGCGCCATAGGAAGCGCGCGTCGCCAGTCCGTCCATGCCCTGCCGACCCAGCTCCAGCAACACCACCCACGGCAGCCAGGGCGCGGCGTCCAGCAGCACCCCGCCCAGCTCATGGGGGCCCACCTTTCGCATCAGCAGCGCCAGCATGCCCAGTCCGGCCACCGCGAAGACGGGCCTGAGCAGTCCCGTCAGCTTCCTTCTCCAGGGCACCGACACCGAAGGGACCGCCATCGCGGCATCCATCGGCCTGCCCAGGGTCATCTCCCCGCGCGCGTTGCTCACCATCGCCTCCCTCACCGCCCTGCGCCCCGAGTCACGGTGGAAGGTGGACAGCCCCGGCTGGGATGGCGAGGGTCGCCCGTCGCCCGGAAGCCACCTCCCTCTCTTCACGTCAGCCGGTGGACATCCGCGCTCGGTCCCCCCACCCCGGGGCGCCGGTTGCCCGAGCGACTCCGAGTGCGTGCTCGGCTCCGGCCTCGAAGGTCGCTAGGGTGCGGCCCCGATTTCCCGCGCACACGGAGCAACACATGAAAGCGGTCCGGTTTTCGAAGTTCGGGCACCCGTTGAAGGTGGTGGAGGTGGTGGAGGAGCCCGACACGGAGCTGAAGTCGGGCGAGGTCCGCATCGAAGTGTTGGCCACCCCCATCAATCCCTCGGACGTGCTCACCCTCTCCGGACAGTACGGCTCGCTGCCGAAGCTGCCGGCGGTGCCGGGCAACGAGGGCGTGGGCCGCGTGGTGGAGGTGAAGGACTCCTCGGCGGTGAAGGTGGGAGACGTCGTCTTCCTGCCGCTGGGCTCGGGGACGTGGCGCACCCACCTGGTCGCCCCCGCCGAGGGGCTGATGCCGGTGCCCAAGGGCACGGACGTGAAGCAGGCGTCCATGCTGTTCGTCAACCCGCCCACCGCGGACATCATGCTGCGCGAGTTCGTCACCCTGCAGCCCGGAGACTGGGTGCTCCAGAACGCGGCCAACTCCGCGGTGGGCCGCTACCTCATCGCCCTGGCGAAGCAGGCTGGCTACAAGACGCTCAACGTCGTGCGCCGCGAGGAGCTGGCGCCGGAGCTGCTCGCGCTGGGCGCGGACGTCGTGCTCACGGACACGGACGACCTGCGGGAGCGCGTGCGCGAGGCGACGGGCGGCGCGAAGGTGCGGCTGGCCATCGACGGCGTGGGCGGAGACTCCACGCGGCGGCTCGGCGACTCGCTCGCCACCGGCGGCACGGTGGTCAACTACGGCGTCATGAGCGGCAAGGGCCCCAAGCTGTCGGCGGAGGCCACCATCTTCAAGGACGTCACCCTGCGCGGCTTCTGGCTGGTGCTGTGGCTCAAGCGCGCCGAGCGCGAGCACCAGCGCGACACCTACGCCCGGCTGTCCAAGCTGCTGGCGGACGGCACGCTGAAGACCGCGGTGGAGGGCACCTTCTCACTGGATGCCATCCAGGACGCCCTGGCGCGCGCCATGGAAGGCGGACGCGGCGGCAAGGTGCTGCTCACGCCCAACGGTCCGGTCTGATTCCCACTCGCAGCCCCGAAAGGTACACGACGATGAAACGCGTGGAAGGCAAGGTGGCACTCATCACGGGCGCGGCGGGCGGCCTGGGCAGTGCGTCCGCACGGATGCTGGCGCGCGAGGGCGCGAAGGTCGTGGTGACGGACCGCAAGAGTCAGGAAGCGCTCGGGCGCGAAGTGGCCGCGTCCCTGGGCGAGGGCCAGGGCCTGTTCCTCCCGCTGGACGTCACCCGCGAGGAGGACTGGGTCCAGGCCATCGACACGACGCTGGAGAGGTTCGGCCGGCTGGACGTGCTCGTCAACAACGCGGGCCTGGGCATCCCCAAGGACGTGGAGCACATCTCCCTGGAGGAGTGGCGGCTGGTGCACGCCGTCAACCTGGACGGCACCTTCCTGGGCTGCAAGCACGGCATCCGCGCCATGCGTCAGTGCGGCGCCAGGGGCTCCATCATCAACATCTCCTCGCTGGCGGGCCTCATCGGCGTGCCCACGCTGCCCGCCTACGGCAGCGCCAAGGGCGCCGTGCGCATGTTCACCAAGTCGGTGGCGCTGCACTGCGCGCAGCAGGGCTACGGCATCCGCTGCAACTCCATCCACCCCACCTTCGTCGAGACGACCATGGTGAAGGCGCTGATGGAGGCCAGCGGCGTGCCGGACAAGATGCGCGAGGGCATGCGCCGCAGCATTCCCCTGGGCCACATGGGTGAGCCGGACGACATCGCCCACGCCGTCGTGTACCTCGCGTCGGACGAGTCGAAGCTGATGACGGGCTCCGAGTTCGTCCTCGACGGCGGCTCCTCCGCGCAGTAGCCCCGGCTTCAAGCCAGGTGACTGGCGGCGCTCAGGCCCAGGGCGCCGCCAGCAGCTGCGCGAAGCGCATGCCCAGCTCCGGCCTGCGCTGCATCGCCTGCATCCACGCCTGCGCCTCCGTGCTCCAGGCGGCAATCGACAGGCCGCGCGCCTCGAACACCTCCAGCGCGTTGCCCCCGTCGCTCATCGCCTTGAGCACCCGCGCGTAGTCCAAGAGCGTGCCCAGCTGTGCTCCCGGGAGGATGACCTCCGTGTCCAGGGACTGCTCATCCACCTGGGGGCTCGCCTGGAGCATCCGCGTCGGGGACGCGGGCGGGCCCATCTGAGCCACCGCGCTCATCAGCCGCGCGCGGTGTGCCTCCTGCTCCTCGCGGACCCGGTCCGCCTCGCGCTGGGCAAGCTCGGCCTCGCGCTGGGCCAGCTCGATTTGCCGCTGCTGGTCCCTGCGTCGCGACTCCTCCACGCGCCGCCGCAGCTCGTCCTGGTGCTCCTGCTCCTCCTCGTCCCGCAGGCGCTGGAGGTACTCGCCCATCATCTTCACGTCGACGTGGATGTCCTCCAGCAAGTCCCGGTGGTAGCTGGACTCGGCCTCCTGAACGGGCGCCTCGCGCACGCGCCGCTCGAAGTCCGGGAGCCACTCCAGGAAGTGCCCCACCTCGATGATGAGGAAGTCATTGCCCTGTCGCAGCGCATTGTTGAGCAGCGAGGACGCGGAGGACACCGCATGCGAGGTGGAGCGCGGCCACGCATCCACCCGCGCCTCCGCCGCCGCCCAGACGAAGGAGAGGCGATCTCCCAGCCTCTCGGCGGAGATGTCGCGCAGCAGCCAGTCCACCAACGCCGGGAGCCGGAGCTGCGAGTCCGCTCGCCACCACGTCTCGAAGATGACCATGGCATCCGGCTCCGCCGCGAGCTGACGCTCCCACAGCTCCTGTCGCCAGGGCGTGAAGGTGGCCAACAGGTCCGCGCGCTCGTCGGGGTAGCGCTGGAAGCGCAGCCACACGGCGTCGATGAGCTCCTCACGCCCGGAGATGCCGCTCCAGGAGCGCACCGCCTTCGCCAGCGGAGCCAGCACCGCCGCGCGCGCGGGCTTCTCCCACGCCGCCATCAGCAGCCGCGCCGAGCGGCCTCTTCCCACCTCCGGCGCCAGCCGGTCCATCAGCCCCGGCAGCGACACCAGCAGGTCCAGCAGCCGCTCCGCGCACGCCGCGTCCCGCGCCCACGAGTGCACCAGCGTCAGCTCCTCCACGTCGCCCAGCGCGAGGAAGGTGGTGAAGGCGCCCGTTCGCACCAGCTCCGCGCGCTCCGAGGAAGGCGCGACCCGGAGCGCCTGCACGGCGGCGGCATGGAAGGCGCGCGCGGCCGGCGTGGCCCGGGACTCGCGCTCGTCGGTGGCCCACTCCAACCACCGCATCACGTTCCGCGCGGGCCACGTGCCCAGGGTGTCGCGGGCCCACGTTCCCCAGCGGGCGTGCACGTCCGGAGACAGGCGCTCGAAGGGCATGTTGCGGGCCCAGGACTGCACCGCGTCCGCGAGCGCGTCCGGCTCCCGCGCGGTGACGGCGAGCACCGCGTCCAGCACCTCCAGCGTGGGCGGTGAGGGCAGCCGTCTCAGCACGTCCCGGACGAAGGCCGCGTCACCCGTCGTGGTGAGTCGCGAGAGCAGCGCCGACGAGCCGAGCGACGCCAGCGTCCCCCGCGCCTCCGTCACCACCTCCGCGTCCTCCGACTCCAGCGCGGCGAGCAGCCCCGGCTCGTCCTTGAGGACGAGCGCGCACTCGAAGCGGAGGTCCTCGTCCGGGGAGCGCAGCCCCTCGCGCAACGCGAAGAGCAGGTCCACCTCGGGCGGCTTGCCGGTGGCGCGCACCCAGGCCACGGCTGCGCGCGCGGTGTGCTCCGGGAAGCCCGCGAAGATGGCGCGTGCGTGACGCTCGATGAGCTCGCGCTGCTGCCGCTGCAGCCGCGTGCGGCTCCACACCCGCCAGCGCGTCAGGGCGAGCGCGGCCTCCATCGCCGCTCTCCCCTCCTCGTACAGACAGGACAGGACGGTGGAGTACATGTCCCGCGTCTCTTGTCGCAGGTGCACCTTGGCGAGCGCTGCGAGCTGGCGGACCTCGGACGCCTGGCTGTTCCGGAACATCACCGCCAACGTGTCCTCGTCCTCGTCATCCTCGGAGGAGGGCGCGGGGGCGGGCGGCTGGGCCCACGGGAGCTGCTCGGCCCAGCGGTCCTCGGCCTCCTCCGCGAAGCCCAGGAGCAGCAGGTAGGGCTCGCACCAGCTCACGTCCGCGATGACGCGCAGCACGGCCGCCCACTTCGCTGCGTACTGGGACTCCAACTGCCAGGACAGCGCGGGCTCCAGCGCCTCCAGCCGTCCCACCAGCGCGAAGCGGTCCACGCCCGCGTGGAGCAGCATGCGCGCGGCGCCATGGTGTTCGGGCGGCACCGGGCCGCACGCGCAGCTGGGACACCGGATGCCGGGCGTGTTGAAGCGGGTGCAGCCCGGACACCGCACCCGCGTGCCACGGAGGGCACCGTTCTCCCAGGGAAGGGACATGCCCCTGTCTACAACGTCCCGGCGCCGATGTGCCCGCGCGCGACGTCAGGACCCGCTGGCTCAGGGAGGACACCCCCCGTCCGGCCGGATGAGCAGGGAGTACAGCCGCCGGACCCCACCGTCGTCCTCGGCGGTGAAGAACGCATGGTCCTGGGAGCGCATGAAGTTCCTCGGGTTGGAGGAGCGGGGCCCGGGCGCGATTTCCGTCAGGGACACCGTGGAGAGGCGCACGCCGTTGCCCACCCATGGCTCCGCACCCCGGTTGCGAATGGACGCGCCGAAGAAGAGCAGGTCCTCGACGGTCGTCAGGTCGCTCGGGGACGAGCTGCCCGCGCCGGCCTCCAGGTCGCCGAACAGGCGCGTGCGTGGCTCCGTGCCATCGCTGTCCCAGGGCTCCACGCCATGAATCCCGTCATCCGCGGCGAAGAAGAGCCGGTTCTCCAGCACCGCGAAGTGCTCGGGATACGAGCCCTCGGGCCCCGGGCGGATGTCCTCCAGCAGCGTGGTGCCGGCCATGGTGCCGTCGCTGCGCCACAGCTCCATGTCCTCGGCCACCCTGTGCGGCGAGGCGCTGAACAGCAACCTCCCGCCCACCGCCGCCAGCTCTCCCAACATCCCGAAGTGGCCCAGCATCTCCGGAGTCGCGCCCGCCTCCGTCACCATCAACGTCCCGCTCCGTCCGTGGGAGCCGCCGCCGCCATGCATGCCGCCCTCGACGAAGAACAGCTTGCGGCCCACGGGCGTCAGCGGACTCGGGAAGCCCTGGTCGCTCGGCGTGCGGAACACCTCCACCGCACCGGCGCCACCCTCCGTGCGCATCAACAACGTGAAGGTGCTTCGCTCCGACCGGAGGAAATACAGCGCGCCATCTCCCCCTTGGGTGAGCTGGTACGGGGACGAGTCCTCGGGCCCCCCCTCCATGTCCGCCACCAGGACCGTGCCCGCGGCCGTGCCGTCGCTGCGCCATAGCTCCCGTCCATTCACCGGGTCTCCCGCCGCGAAGTAGAGCAGCCCCTTGAACGCGAACAGCTCGGCCGGGAACGACCCCACCGCGCCGGGCCAGATGTCCTTCACGCGCCGGGTGCCGTCCGGGGTGCCGTCACTCACGAACAGCTCGCGTCCCGCCACCGGGTCCGTGGCGGCGAAGAACACCTGCGTCCCCACCCGCGTGAACCACCGGGGGTCGGAGCTCTCCGCTCCGGGAACGAGCTCCTTCAAGAGTCGGGTGCCCGCTCCCGGCACGCCGTTGCTCACCCAGGGCTCGCGACCTCGCACGCCGTCGTCCGCGCTGAACACCATGCCCGCGGGACTGGAGGCCATGGGCGGTGAGTACGGTGTCTCCTCTATCGCCGTGACCACCAACGACACGGCGGTCCGCGAGCAAGCCTCCCAGGTGCTCATGAGCGGGGATGAGGACTTCCCCTCCGGCTCCGACGAGCCCGGAGCAGAGGAACAACCCGCGAGCAGACACACCACCCCCAGCAAACAACGCCTGTACTTCATCGGGACCTCTCCTCCATCCGCGCGTGTCGACCGAGGGTGCCCGAAGTGGCCACCGACGCCGAGACCTCAGCGCGAGCGTGAGACGAAGCCAATTCGAGACACGAGACAACAGCCCTCCGGTGGGAGGGGCCCGTCACCCAATCGGCAATGACCACGACGAGCGAACGGCTGGGCAGTTCCCGTTGCGGGCCTACGTTCTGCCTCCGCGTTCGACAAGCATCCACCCGGAGAGCTCATGAAGCCCCGCCGCGTCTCCCTCTCACCATCCCCGCATGGGGTCTGGCTCCTCGGTCTCGTGCTGCTGACGTCTTCAGCCCGCGCGCAGTCCCCCAACCAGGTCGGTCGCTGGTCCAGTGTCATGAACTGGCCCATCACCGCCACCCACCTCAGTCTGCTTCCCGACGGCAAAGTGATGTTCTTCGGCGAGTTCGAGGAAGGAAATCTGCCGCCCATGCGCTGGGACCCCACCACCCAGGCGCTCTCCACGGTCACCCTCCCCGGCTACAACATCTTCTGCGCGGGCCACTCCTTCCTCTCGAACGGGAAGCTGCTCGTCACCGGGGGACACGTCGCGACCCACGTGGGGCTCGACGACGCGAGCCTCTTCGACTTCGCCACCAACACCTGGACGCGCCTGCCGGACATGAACGCTCCGCGCTGGTACCCCACCAACACGACGCTCGCCAACGGAGACGTGGTGGTGACCTCTGGAGAAATCGCCGGGCCCGGCGACATCAACGAAATCCCCCAGCGCTTCATCGCGGGCACCAACACCTGGCGGACGCTGACCGGCGCGCAGAAGAACTTCCCCTACTACCCGAAGATGTTCCTCGCGCCCGACGGGCGGCTCTTCTACGCGGGCTCCCTGCGCCTCTCTCTCTGGCTGGACCCCACTGGCAACGGCGCCTGGACCAACGGACCCCAGAGCCTCTTCGGCGGCCGGAACTACGGCCCCGCCGTGTACATGGACGGCAAGGTGCTCATCATGGGTGGCAGCGAGCCGCCCACCGCCACCGTGGAGCAGATAGACCTCACCGCCGCGAATCCCACCTGGCAGTACCGGACCTCGATGAGCATCCGCCGACGCCAGCACAACGCGGTGCTGCTGCCGGACGGCACCGTGCTCGTCCTGGGTGGCAGCAGCGGTCCCGGCTTCGACTCGGCCGACTTTCCCGTCTACCACGCGGAGGTCTTCAACCCCGCCACCAACACCTGGACCTCGCTGGCGAGCAACGTCCGCTATCGCGGCTATCACTCCACCGCCCTGCTCCTGCCGGACGGACGCGTGCTGTCCGCGGGAGGACGGCTGGAGCGCACCGCCGAAATCTACTCCCCGCCCTACCTCTTCAAGGGCCCGCGCCCCGTCGTCACCGCGGCGCCGACGACGGGCCTGCCGGCGAGCACCATCACCATCACCACGCCCGACGCGGCCAGCATCGCCCGCGTGTCCCTCATCGCGCTCAGCTCCGTGACTCACACCTTCGACATGAACCAGCGGCTGCTCACGCTCGCCTTCACGCGCGACGCGGGCAGCCTCACCGCCACCATGCCCGCCAACCGCAACCTCGCGCCGCCCGGCTACTACCAGCTCTTCATCGTCAACGACGCGGGCGTGCCCTCGTTCGGCCGGCGGCTGCGCATCCCTCCTCCCTGATTCGTGGAAGAATGCACACCGCATGAAGAGCGACTGCCCCATCTGCCCACAACCTGCCCCCACGCTGCGCGTCATCGACCTGCGCGGTGTCTCGGTCGACACCTGCACCCGCTGTCACGGCCACTGGCTGGACGCGGGCGAGCTGGAGCGGCTGGCTCCAGGTTGGAAGACGGAGGCCCTCCAGGCGGCCCTGCCCACGGCGACCCGGCGCTGCCGTCACTCGCGACACCATGTCCCGGCGACACATGAGCAGTGCGGGCTGTGCGGCGCGCCCGCGGCGCGTTGTCCGTCCTGCGCGAAGTTCCTCTCCCAGGTCCGCACGGAGGTGTGCGCGGTGGACCTGTGTGGGAGCTGCCATGGCCTCTGGCTGGACGCGAATGAGCTCAAGGCGTTGATCGACTGGCACCAGCGCGCGAAGCGTCCGCTCGCGGTGGGCGCGGCGGTGGTGGGCACGGCTGCTGCTGCGGCGGCGGCGGTGGCGGCGCTGTCCCAGGTGACCGCGGGCAGCCCCGAGCGCTCCCGGGCCGCCGAGGTCCTGACGGCCTCACTGGAGGGGGCGGGCGACGCGGCGGACGTGGTGGAGGTCGGCGAGATGCTGGGCGTCACGGTGGAGGCGGCCAGCGAGGGCCTGGGCTCCGCCGCCGAGGCGGCCGTGGAGGGGGCGACCGTGGTGAGAGAGGCGATGGGTGGGTTGCTGGAGGTGGTGGCGGGGTTGTTCCATTGACCCACCTGCACACGGCGCCCGAATCCCCTATGCTCGTGACAGGCCCGTGAGACCCGCCGGATTGTGACGGGGGGAGTGCCGATGATGAGCCAAGTGAGCACGAAGAGCATTCCGGCGGATGACCGTCGTCTGTTTCCCCGTCTCCAGGCGCCGCTGTATGCGCGCCCGGCGCGGCTGAAATTCGGCGACAAGCGGCAGGTGTTGGACGCGAGCCTGGGAGGCGTGCGCATCTACTCCGACGAGCTGTATGCCGAGGGCACCCAGCTCGAGGTGGACCTGTATCTGGGAGACGGCTCCACGCTGGAATGTCGCGCGCGCGTGGCGTGGCTGCGCAAGCTGGAGAAGGACGCGGTGGCCCGCTACGAAGTAGGCCTCGCGTTCACGGACGTCTCCGCGGAGGCGCTGGAGCGCCTCAAGTCGGTGCTCGTCGTCGAAGAAGACTGAAAGCCCCCGGGCTTCTCGCGTCGAACGGCCACGGACGGCTCACGGCCGTCCGGTGAACTCGTCCCACAGGGCGCGCAGCTCCTGCTCCAGTCCGGGCACGGAGGAGGCGCGCAGGCTGCCTCCGCCGCGAAAGAGCGAGAGCCCCTCGAAGAAGGCCACCAGCAGCGCCGCGCGTCGCTCCCGTCTCGCGGGGGTGAGGTCGGGCGACAGCTCTCGCAACAGCTCCACCACGCCCTCGCGATAGCCGGCGTAGAAGACGCCCAGCGCGTCCGCCACCATGACGTCCCGCGCGGCCAGGGCCCACAGCTCCGCGAAGAGCTGGAAGTGCCGAGGGGACTCCTGGTCCTCCAGCAAGGCATCCAGCGCGTGCCGCAGTCGCTTCGCCGGCTCCTGTCCTCCGCCGTCCATGCGCTCGCGCACCCGACGGATGGCGGTCTCCAGGTAGCGGGCGAGCAGCGCGCGCACCACGTCCTGCTTCGTGGGGAAGTAGTACTGGAGATTGCCCAGGCTCAGCCCCGCGCGTTGAGCCACGCCGCGCAGGCTCAGCCCCGCGTAGCCGTCCTCCACCAGCACGTCCATGGCGGCGTCCAGGATGCGCTCCACGCGCTCGTGGCCCTTGGCGTGGACGGCGGTGCCCGCTCGCGGCTTCGCGGAGGGGAGCTTCCCAGGGGACTTGCTCGCGCGTGGTGACATCAGGCCGCCTTCCTCGTCGGCACCTCGGAGGACGCTACCTCTACCTCATCGAGCCGCACGGTGACGCCGCAGGCGCGCAGCGTGGCCAGCAGCGCCTCGGGCCGGGGCTCGTGCTCGGGGAACCACACGCCGGCGGACGGTGGCGGCGCGCCATCCAGGCCCAACAGTCGCTCGACGCCGAGCAGCGCGCCCACGGCCGTCAGGTGCGCCTGGCCCTTCGGGTCCACCACCTCGATGCGGGTGCGGCCGTGCTCGCCCTCCAGGTCGGCCACCCACGCGGCCTCGCCTCCAGTGCCACTGGTCGCCAGCAGCGCCCGGCGAAGCGGCGTCAGTCGGGGATGCTGGAGCAGGCGCAGGATGCCGAGCCGCTGGAGCACCACGAGCGACCACGTCGCCGAGCCCGAGTCGAACCCCAGCCGCGTCGCCACGCCGCGCGCGCCCAGCACCATGGGCAGCGTCGCCTGCTCGGGCGTGTCGAGCCGGAACACCCGCGTGCTCCGTCCGTCCGAGAACGTCACCAGTCGCCCGTCCGTCAGGGGCAACACCTGGCGCTCCTGTCCCCGCTCCGTCACGTCGAAGGACAGCCCCAACCGGTCCATGTACTCCAGGGAGTCCGGCCCCGCCTCGTCCGCGAGCGCGAAGCGGATGCCCACGTCCACGTGCTCCAGCCGTCCCAGGCGTCGCGCGGCCATCGCCACCAGCCGAGGCACCAGCCCCGCCATCCACGCCGAGCCCAGCATCACCGGCCCGCGAGGAGGCGTGCCCGACAGCCGCAACATCGCGGCCCTCACCCGCGACGTCCACCGGGTGATGTCCAGCACCGGGACGCCGTCGCGCGCCGTGGACATCAGCAGGTGGTCCTCGGGGTCATTGACCAGCGACACCACGGCCCGAGGCTTCACGCCAAGCACCGCCAGCGGTGACGGGGCACGGATATCCAGCGCCACGCCCTCGGCGTTCCCGAGCTCGGCGGCCAGCTCGCGCGCGGGCTCCAGCCTCCGTCCGGCGATGACGAGCGGCAACCCGGGATGACGCTCCCTCAACAAGCGGGCGAGCCGGACACCCACCACGCCGTAGCCCCCCACCAGCACGACACTTCCCTCGGACGCCATGACGACTCCCCTACGGGCGGACACGGGACGTCCGTGCCTCGATGAGGACAATATAGGTCACTTGACCTAATTTTCACGACAATCGCCCGGGACGCCCTGGTAGGAGCACGGAGGGTCTCGAAGTTCGACGTGCCCGCGCCACGACGCCCGTGCCCGCGCGGGTCATGCGCGTCACGTTCCCCACCCTCCAGGGACCCTCGCAAGTGGAGCTGGACAGGGTGCGGTTGCGCGACGCCACGGCGCACCCGCTGTTCCCCTCTTCTCCACCGTTTTCGAGCGCGCGCTGTCGCAGCACCTCGCGCGGCCGGGCGTTGTGCTCCGGCCGTGTTTGGCCCAGGCTGACCGCGTGAGCCGGGCCCCGCTGACACCCCTTTCCGAGACACCTCGCCGCGCGGGCTTCGCCCACCTCGCCTTCGAGCGCTCCGGCCCCCGCACCGTGGTGCGCACCGCGCTGGCGCACAGCCCGCTACGACTGCTCACCCCGCGCAACCACGGCCACGCCGCGTGGGCCTACACCAGCTCGTTCGGCGGCGGCCTCGTGGATGGAGACCACCTCTCGCTCCAGGTGGACGTGGCGCCCGGTGCCACCGCGTGGCTGTCCTCGCAGGGCGCCAACCGCGTCTACCGCTCGCCCTCCGGCTGTCGCAGCGACGTGTCGGCCCGCTTGAGTGAGGACGCGCTGCTCGCCTGGGTGCCGGACCCCACCGCGTGTTTCACCGGCGCGCGCTACAACCAGACCCTCGACTTCCGGCTCGCGCCTGGCGCGTCGCTCGTCCTCGCGGACCTCATCACCTCCGGACGCAGCGCCAGCGGTGAGCGCTGGGCCTTCTCGCACTACGCCTCCACCCTGCGCGTCCACGTGGGCGAGCGCGCCCTCGTCGACGAGCGCTGGCTGCTGGACCCTTCACACGGCACGCTCCCGGAGCGCCTGGGCCGCTTCGAGGCCATGGCCAC
This sequence comes from Corallococcus terminator, assembly GCF_049194865.1. Lineage (GTDB taxonomy): Bacteria > Myxococcota > Myxococcia > Myxococcales > Myxococcaceae > Myxococcus > Myxococcus terminator_A. The sequence continues at coordinate 220,703 of NZ_JBLZWL010000109.1, forward strand.
CCTCCTCCTCGTCGGCCCCGCGCTGGCCACCGCGCGCGCGGCGCTGCACGCTCGAATCACCGCGCTGCCCGTCACCTCGCGCGCCTCCCTCGTCCCTTCCTCCAGTCCGCTGGGCACCCAGGGCTTGCTGGTGCGCGCCGCCGCCGTGTCCGTGGAGGAGCTGGTGCGCACCACCCGGGACTGGCTCTCCTTCCTCCCCGCGCTGCTCGGGGACGACCCCTGGGCCCGTCGAGTCTGAGCCCCCTCCCTGGCGACGCCCGACACCTTGCACTACTGTTGACGCGTCAAGTCATGGCGCCTTCGGGCGCGGCTGGGAGTTGGTCTCGTGCACCTGTCCCCTCGCGACGTCGACAAGCTGTTGCTGCATCAGGCGGGCGTCCTGGCCCAGAAGCGGCTCGCCCGAGGGGTGAGGCTGAGCTACCCGGAGGCCGTCGCCCTCATCGCCACGCAGTTGCTGGAGTTCATCCGTGACGGCCGGAGCGTGGCGGAGCTGATGGACCTGGGGCGGCGCTTCCTGGGACGCGCGCAGGTGATGGAGGGCGTGCCGGAGATGCTCGCGGAGGTGCAGGTGGAGGGCACCTTCCCGGACGGCTCCAAGCTGGTGACGGTGCACCACCCGGTGGTGGCCGAGCACGGCGACCTGGAGCTGGCGCTGTACGGCAGCTTCCTCCCGGTGCCCTCGTTGGAGCGCTTCAGCGAGCAGGTGTCCACGGGGGATGGAGTGCCCGGCGAGGTGCGCGTGAAGCCCGGCGACATCGAGCTCAACGCGGGGCGCGACACCCTCTCCCTCACAGTGACGCACCTGGGAGACCGTCCCATCCAGGTGGGCAGCCACTACCCCTTCTTCGAGACGAACCGCGCGCTCGCCTTCGACCGCGAGAAGGCCTACGGCCGGCGCCTGGACATTCCCGCGGGCACGGCCGTCCGCTTCGAGCCGGGTGAGCGCAAGACGGTGCAGCTGGTGGCCATCGCGGGTGAGCAGGTGGTGCGCGGCGGCAACGCGCTGGGCAGCGGCAAGGTGTCCGCCGAGAATCGCGAGCGCGGAATGGAAGCGGTCCGTGCGCGAGGCTTCGGCCATGAGGGGGAGCGCGAATGAGTCGGAAGATGGACCGGCGCCACTACGCGGACATGTTCGGGCCCACCACCGGGGACAGAGTCCGGCTGGGCGACACGGGGCTGTGGGCCGAGGTGGAGCGCGACGCCACCGTCTACGGTGACGAGTGCAAGTTCGGCGGAGGCAAGGTGCTGCGCGAGGGCATGGGCCAGCGCGCGGGGGCCGGCGACGCGGACGCGCTGGACGTCGTCCTCACCAACGCGCTCATCCTCGACTGGACGGGCATCTACAAGGCGGACATCGGAATCAAGGCGGGCCGCATCGTCGGCATCGGCAAGGCGGGCAACCCGGACATCATGGCCGGGGTGACGCCGGGCATGGTGGTGGGAGTCACCACGGAGGCCATCTCCGCGGAGGGGCACCTCGTCACGGCGGGCGGGCTGGACACGCACATCCACTTCATCTGCCCGCAGCAGGCGGACGAGGCGCTCGCCAGCGGCATCACCACCTGGGTGGGCGGAGGCACGGGCCCCGCGACGGGAACAAAAGCCACGACGTGCACGCCGGGCATCTGGAACCTGCAGCGGATGCTCCAGGCCACGGACACGATTCCGCTCAACATCGGCCTCACGGGCAAGGGCAACACGTCCATGCCGGAGGGCCTGCTCGACCAGATTCGCGCGGGCGCCATCGGCCTGAAGCTGCACGAAGACTGGGGCACCACGCCGGCCGCCATCGACACGTGCCTCACCGTGGCCGAGGACGAAGACGTCCAGGTCACCATCCACACGGACACGCTCAACGAGTCGGGCTACGTGGATGACTCGCTCGCGGCAATCAAGGGCCGCACCATCCACACGTACCACTCCGAGGGCGCGGGTGGAGGCCATGCGCCGGACATCATCCGCGTGTGCGGCGTGGACAACGTGCTGCCCTCGTCCACCAACCCCACGCGGCCGTACACGGTGAACACGCTGGACGAGCACCTCGACATGCTCATGGTCTGCCATCACCTGGACCGGGAGATTCCCGAGGACGTCGCCTTCGCGGAGAGCCGCATCCGGGGCGAGACGATTGCCGCCGAGGACATCCTTCATGACCTGGGCGCCATCAGCATCATGTCCTCGGACAGCCAGGCCATGGGGCGCGTGGGTGAGGTCATCTGTCGCACGTGGCAGACGGCGCACAAGATGCGCGAGCAGCGGGGGCGGCTGAGCCAGGAAGCGGGCGACAACGACAACCTGCGCATCCGACGGTACGTGGCGAAGTACACCATCAACCCGGCCATCGCCCATGGGCTGTCCCACGAGGTGGGCTCGGTGGAAGTGGGGAAGCTGGCGGACCTGGTGCTGTGGCGGCCAGCCTTCTTCGGCATCCGTCCGGAGCTCGTCATCAAGGGCGGCTTCATCGCCTGGGGACAGATGGGTGACGCCAACGCCTCGATTCCGACGCCGCAGCCGTACCTGATGCGGCCCATGTTCGGAGCGCGAGGACGCGCGCTCGGGGCCACCAGCGTGGTGTTCGTCTCGCCGCGTGCGCTGGCGGAGGGGACGACGCGCGAGCTGGGGTTGATGAAGCGGGTGGTCGCGGTGAAGCGGTGTCGAGGCTTGAGCAAGCGGGACATGCGGCTCAACGACGCGCTGCCGGTCATCACGGTGGACCCGGAGACGTACGAGGTGCGCGCGGATGGAGAGCTGTTGCGGTGTGAGGCCGCGGTGAAGCTGCCGCTGGCGCAGCGCTACTCGCTGTTCTGACCGGGGACCTCGCGCCATGGGCTCGTCCTGGAAGGTGCTTCAGCTCGCGGACTCGGGGTTTCCCACGGGGGGCTTCGCGCACTCGGGGGGACTGGAGGCGGCGGTGCAGGCGGGCGAGGTGCGGGGGGCGCCGGAGCTGCGCCGCTTCGCGCGCGAGCTGCTGTGGCAGGCGGGGCATGGAGCGCTGCCGTTGTTGAGCGCGGCGCATCGCGAGCCGTCGCGGTTGCCGGAGCTGGACGCGCGCGCGGAGGCGTTCCTCACCAGCCACGTGGCGCACCGGGCGAGCCGCACGCAGGGCCGCGCGTTCCTGGACACGTGCGCGCGCATCTTCCCGGGGCCGGTGGGGCCGCTGCGCGAGGCAGCGCGGGCAGCGGGGCTGGGCTTCCACCACGCGCCGGTGTTCGGGGCGGTGTTGAACGTGCTGGAGGTGGAGCTGGCGGAGGCGCAGCGGCTGCATCTGTCGCTGACGTTGAGGGGCACGCTGTCGGCGGCGGTGCGGCTGGGCATCATCGGCACGCACGAGTCGCACCAGCTCCAGCACCAGGCGACGGCGTTGTTGGACACGGTGTGGGAGCGCTGCGCGGGGCTGGGGTTGGAGGAGCTGGCGCAGCCCTCGCCGCTGTTGGACTTGCTGGGTTCCACGCACGACCGGCTCTATTCGAGACTCTTCCTGTCCTGAGGTGAAGCGCACATGCACGACGATGACCACCGCGGCCATGGCCATGACGACGAGCACGACCACACGCATGAGGAGTGGGACCATCCGGGCCACTTCGAGGAGCGGGAGGAGCCGAAGAAGCGCGACTACCAGTCCCGGGCCTTCACCATCGGCATCGGCGGGCCGGTGGGGAGCGGGAAGACTGCGCTGGTGCTGGCGCTGTGCCGCAGGCTGCGCGAGCGCTACCGGCTGGGCGTGGTGACGAACGACATCTTCACCAAGGAGGACGCGGAGTTCCTGGTCCGCAACCACGCGCTGTCGCCGGAGCGAATCAAGGCGGTGGAGACAGGAGGCTGTCCGCACGCGGCGATTCGCGAGGACATCAGCCACAACCTGCTGGCGCTGGAGCAGTTGATGGAGGAGCTGACGCCGGAGCTGCTGATTGTGGAGAGCGGCGGAGACAACCTGGCGGCGCAGTACAGCCGGGAGCTGGCGGACTACACGGTGTACGTCATCGACGTGGCGGGTGGCGACAAGGTGCCGCGCAAGGGTGGGCCGGGAATCACACAGTCGGACCTGCTCATCATCAACAAGACGGACCTGGCGCCGCACGTGGGCGCGGACCTGGGAGTGATGGAGCGCGACGCGAAGAAGATGCGCGGCAGCGGTCCCTTCGTCTTCACCCAGGTGACCAAGGATGTGGGCCTGGACGAGGTCGTCGAGCACCTGCTCACCGCGTGGAAGCAGCGCACCGGCGCCCGCGGTTCCTGACCCGGCGGTTGACGACGCGGTGAGGACGCTCGCTGGAGCGTCCGACCGCAACCGCCAGGTCACCCTGACTGAATGACGGAAGGACCTCATGCCAAAGCGGTTCTTCAAACTGACCGATGATGTGTACCTCGCCGGCCGGTGGGAGCTGGGGCATCCGCTCGACCAGGAGGGCCAGAAGCTCGAAGACCCGTGGCGATTCAGGAGCGGTCATCCAGCGGAAGCGACCGAGCACATCCAGGTTCCCATCAAGATCCCAGGCAAGCCGCTCGACTATTCCCACGCGGCATTCAGCATCCCCATCGTCCATGCAAAAGCGGCGTCCCTCTTCGCCACATTGGCACCCAACGACCTGCAGCTTGTCCCGGTGGGGCTCGACGCCCCAGAGCAACACTTCATCCTCAACGCCACTCGACTGGTGAAGTGCATCGACGATTCGGCGAGCGAAGAGGTGCGGTACTGGACTCCGGAGGATGGGTTGCCCGAGAAGGTGGGCACATACGCCTCCGTGGCCGGGATGCGAATCGACCCGACACAGGTGGGAAACGCCAAGGTCTTCCGCACCTGGGGTTGGACGGTAGCCTTGGTTGTCTCCGACGAAGTCAAGGAAGCCCTGGAGCGAGCAGGCATCACCGGTGCGAAGTTCACGGACGTGACCGCGCCCTACTCAGTGACTGGCCACTGATCTCCGCGCGCGGTCACTCGGCCCGTAAGGCGACCAGTGGAGAGACCCTTGTCGCCCGTCGCGCCGGCAGGTAGCAGGCCAGCAGCGCGCAGAACGTCAGCAGCAACGACACCGCGACGAAGGTCCACGGGTCCGTCGCGGTGATGCCGTACAGCCAGTGCTCCAGCACATTCGTGAGCACGAGAGAGCCCACCAACCCCAGGGCCACGCCCAAGCAGGTGCGTCGAATCCCCTGCCGCAACACCAGCCACAACACATCCGACGCCTGCGCGCCCAGCGCCGCCCTCACGCCGAACTCGTGCGTGCGCTGCGCCACCGTGTACGCCATCACGCCGCCCAGTCCGAGCAGCGTCAGTACCAGCGCCACCACCGCGAACGTGCCCAGCAGCAACGTCACGAAGCGCTGCGGCACCAGTGCCTCCTCGATGAAGCCCTCCACTGTCCGCGCCCCCGCGACTGGCACCCCGGCGTCAAGCGCACGCACCTCCGCGCGGACCGTGGCCAGGAGTGACAGCGGCTCGCTCGACGTCCGCAGGAACACCGTCAGCGCGTTGAGTGGGAACTGGGCGTGGGGGACATACACCTCGGGCTCCGGCAGTGCGCCGAGCCCCTGGTGCCTCACGTCCCGCACCACGCCGACAAGCTCCTTCGGCGCCTCGCCACCCCACCCCAGCTTCAGCCGACGCCCCAGCGGGGCCTGTCCGTCCAGGTATCGCCGCACGAACGCTTCATTCACCATCACCACCGCGGGCCCCGTCCGGTCATCGCCCACTGCGAAGTCCCGACCCGCGACCCGGCCGATGCCCAGGGTGCGGAAGTAGTCGAGCCCCACGAAGCGCAGCCGTGCCTCGTCCTTGCGCACGGGAGTTCCTTCCACCTGCACGCTGGTGCCGTTGTTCAGCCCGCTCAACGGGAGTCCCTCGGCGGTGCTCACGGAGAGGACTCCGGGCATCCCGCGCAGCCGGTCCACCAGCCGCGCATAGAAGTCCGTCACGCTCGCCGAGCGCATCGGATAGCGGGACACAGGCAGGTCCAGGCTCACCGCCAGCACGCCGCGCGTCTCGAACCCCGGGTCCACATGCGTGAGCCGCACCAGGCTGTTCACCAGCAGGGCGGCGCCCACGAGCAACACCAGCGCGAGCGCCGTCTGCGCCACCACCAGCGCACCGCGCAGTCGCACCGCCGAGCGCCCACCCGTGGTGCCCCGCGCCGCGTCCTTCAGCGCCTCGCGAAGCCCAGGCTCCGTGCCACTCAGCGCGGGCACCAGTCCACATGCGAGCGCCGTGAGCAGCGAGAGCAACACCGCGAAGCCCAGGGCGACGGCGTCCACGCTCACCTCGTCGAGCCGAGGCACCTCCGCCGGAGCGAACGCCTGAATCACATCCACGCCCCACACGGCGAGCAACAGGCCCAGCGCTCCGCCCAGGAAGGACAACACCAGGCTCTCCGTCAGCATCCACTGCACCACACGAGCGCGGCTCGCTCCCAGCGCGAGCCTCACCGCTACCTCGCGCCGTCGCACCGTGGCGCGAGCCAGCAGCAGATTCGCCACGTTGACGCAGCCGATGAGCAGCACACAGGCCACTGCGCCGAACAACAGCAACAGCACCGGCCGGATGGGCCCCACCAGTCGCTCCAGCCCGGAGACGACCTCGACTCCCGTGAACGTGCCGCTGTCCGGATGTGCCCGCTCGAGTTCCTTCGCGAGCGCGCTCAGCTCCTGCCGAGCTGTCTCCACGGAGACGCCCTGCTTCAGCCGACCCAGGGCCGCGTCGTAGCGCATGTAGCCACGGCTGGAGGGAATGGTGCCGCCGTACACGCTGGGCTCCGCGTCCACCGCCACGCTCACCCACAGGTCCGCGGGCTCGTGCAGCAACGGGAACCTGAAGCCCTCGGGCAACACACCGACGATGGTGAAGGGCAGGTCATCCAGCCGCACCACACGCCCCAACACGCCCGAGTCTCCCGCACCCGCGCCAGGGAAGTGCTTTCGCCAGAACGCGTGGCTCAACACCACGGGCCGCGCGCCCTCGGGCCCGCCCCCCAGGCGGTCCTCCTCGGGAAGGAAGGTGCGACCCAGCAGAGGCGACGTGCCCAGCAACGGAAACAAATCCGAGGAAGCGATGACCCCGGTGACGCGCGTGGCCTCGCCGTCGCCGCTCACCGTGAAGCGGGTGGACGTGTAGACAGCGAGCCGCTCGAAGGACGTGCTGCCGGAACGCCAGTCGAGCAGGTTCGGATACGCGACACCGCCCAGCTCGCCCGGCTTCGCCTGCTGCACGACGACCAATCGCTCCGGTTCCGAGTGCGGCAGCGGGTTGAGCAGCACGGCGTTGAGCACGGAGAAGAGGCTCACGTTCGCGCCGATGCCCAGCGCCAGCACCGCCACGGCCACCAGCGTGAAGCCAGGAGCGCGCCGCAGCCCCCGCACGGCATATCGAAGGTCCTGCCAGACTGCCGTCATGACGTGCGCTCCGTTCCGGGGATGCCTCTCCCGGCATGGAATAAGCGTGCCACGGAGCGGCCCCCAGGTGGCACTCCAGCGGGCTCCAGGAGCGCGTCACTTCTGGGACAAGCCAATCCCACCCGTGGAACACGACGCGGGTTCGCGCGGGCCCAGTCGAAGCGTTGGGATGAGACCACTTCAGCTGAAGACTCCGAGGATGGCGGATACCCACGACAGGCGATCTGCGACATACCCGTCTCCGCGACCCACTCCGTGACGACCTCCTCCATGACCCTTCTTCATCTCGCGCGATGTGCCCTGCTTGGAACGCTGCTCCTGCTCACCGCCTGTGGTGACGAGGAGGACCCGTCACCCGGTGACCCTGTCGACGCGGGACCCCAGGGGCGCGACGCTGGAACGGATGCGGGAAGCGACGCCGGGACCGATGCGGGCCCTCCCATCGAGGTGGTCTCGATTCCCGCGCAGACGGTGACGCTGGGTGGGCAGTCCTACGTCGCCTATCAGCGCGCCGGGGACACGTTCCGCATCGTCTGTCAGGCGCCCTGCCCCATCGAGGAGTCGTACATCTTCGCTCGCTACGCGGGCTTCCGCGCGGTGAAGGACGACCTGCTGTCACTCACGGGGCTCGACGTGACACCGAAGATGATACCGGTCGACATCCACCTCGCCTCGGACAGCGTGTGTGGGAGTCCAGGCAACCTCGCGGGCGCGTCGTTCATGAACTCCACCCCGGAGGGCCCGGGGCCCGGATCGAACGTCTGCCTGTGGGATTTGGAGGCATCGCGAGCACAGCCGCCCAACGTCCCGCGTCCCCTGACGGTGGAGAACGCACTGGCTCGCGGGAACCAGGTGCTGGTGGCACACGAGTACGCGCACATCGTGTTCTTCCTGCGCCATGAGCTCTCGCACGAGTGGTTCGTGCGCGCGGTCTCCTACCGCATCGGCGGAGACGCCCAGAGTCTGTGTGATGCGACGAACGAGCTGTTCGCGCCGACGGCCTGGAATCTGTGCCAGCAACACGGGCTCGACTATCCACAGCTCGCGGAGAGCGTTCGGCGAATCGACGCGCTGTGGTCGAGCGGTCAAGGCACGGAGTCCCTCTACCTGGGCGTTCCGCTCGCCACATCCATGTACCAGTATCACCGCATCCTGGACGGGCTCGCGGGTGAGGACACCTTCACGGGGCTGACGCTGGCGGGAGAGCTGCGGCCGAACCAATGCGGCGACGCGGCGCGCTTCACCCCGGCCGGAGGCACCGTCATCCAGTACGGAGGGCGAGTGCGCTGGGAGCTTCCGGCGGGGGCCGTGGCCTCGGAGCTCCAGGTCGAGCCTGGAAGCTGGCGCTCCAGCATGGTGGTGCCGACCGGGTGGGCGTCGTTTGCCGGGGTGCACAACTACGCCTTCACGTCCGGGGAGCAACCCCTCCTGAAGCAGGCCCGGCTGACCGTGAGCTACGACCCGAGCCTCATGCCCACGGGCGCGTCCGAGTCTTCCCTCACGCTCTACTGGAAGCCCGCGGCGAGCTTCGCGCAGGAAGTTCCGGGAGCGCAGGTGGACACGGTGGCGAATACCGTGAGCGGCAACGTGTCACGGCTGGGCCGCTACATCGTCGCGCCGCGCTGAGAGAAGGTCGGCGTGAAGTCCGGGTGCTACGCTCCCTGGCATCATGTCCTCGACCACGACGGGCTTCTGGGGCCCGAGCACTTCGACGGTGGACTGGTGCGAGACGAACTACCAGCACCTGTTCCACGTCGGAGAGCTGTTCAACTCGGCGTCCAGTCTCATCCTGGTCCTCACGGGCGTACTGGGCGTCGTGCTGCATCGCCGGGTGCTGGAGCGGCGGTTCCTCCTCGCCTTCGCGTTGCTCGCGTTGGTGGGCGTGGGCAGCACGGCGTTCCACATGACGCTGCGCCGCGAGCATCAGATGTTGGACGAACTGCCGATGCTCTATCTGGCCATCGTCATCGTCTACATCCTGCTGGAGGACCGGCCGCGGCGACGGTTCGGGAGCTGGTTCCCGTGGGCGCTTTTCGGGCACGCGGTGCTCGTGACGTACCTGACGGCGTTCACCCGGGGCGCGGTGCAGTTCTTCCTCTTCCAGGTGAGCTTCGCGTCGCTGGAGTTCTTCGCGCTGGGTCGGACGTACTTCCTCCAGCGGCGCAGCCCGGACGTGGCGACGAAGCGCCTGTTCCAGCTCGGCATCGGGGCCTATGCGCTCGCGATTGTGTTGTGGGTGAGCGACATCCAGTTCTGCCCCACGCTCAACGAGACGCTGCCGGCACGGGGCATCCCCAATCCCCAGTTCCACGCGTGGTGGCACGTGCTCGTGGCCTTCGGGTTCAACGCGCTCCTGCTCGTGATTGCACGAGAGCGGTTGAGGACGCTGGGAAAGGAGTCCCAGCTTCGGACCATGCTCGGCGTGATTCCGCGAGTCCTGTTGCCCTCGCGGGCCGGGGAGCAGGTGGCACCGACCTCATCGCGGGACGGAGCGAATCTCACCTGAAGCAGAGGAACGCTTACTTCTTCTTCGGAGCCGGAGGCGCGGGAGCCGGCGCGGGCTTCGCTGTCGCCTGCGTCTGGATGCGCTTCACCACCTCATCCATGATGTCGTTCGGGATGGGGATGGACAGGTTGTACTGGGCAATCTTCCAGCCGGCGCTGTCCTTCACCAGCACACCACTGCCCCGGCTGGGCCCCAGGTTGGGCGTGTCCAGCGTCTCGTCGAACCACGCTACCGCGCCGTCCTTCGACACGAAGATGTGGCGGGAGGTCGCCTTGAAGCTCCACGCCTTGCCCTTGGAGAAGTACGGCTTTGACCAGGCGCGGAACTCGTCGCGCGACCACCGCTCCGTGGCATCCGTGCCCATGTAGACGGCGTCCGGCGTGAAGTACCCGAAGTAGCGCGCCTCGTCCGCGTCGGCGGCGGCCTTGTGCCAGTCGTCCAACACGGTGGCGATGGCGGCCTTCGGGTCCGAGGAGGCCCCCGTCACGGGAGCGGCGGCGAGCACGAACAACAACAGGGAGACAGTGGACACGCGGAGCAACCTCGTCGAAGAGAAGTTCGCGATATGAAGCGGCACGGCCCACCCCAGGTCAAGACTCCGGGCCGGACAGAAAGGCGTGAGTCGCGTGGTCCTCGAGAGCTTTCAGATCGGTGAGGGGGATGTGCCCACGGTGCTGCTGCACGGCTTCCTCGGCACGGGGCGCAACCTGCGCTCCCTGGCCATGGCGTGGAGCGCCGCGGACCCTCGGCGCCGCTTCCTCCTGCCCGACCTCACCGGCCACGGCACCTCGCCCGTTCCTCCCCCGAGCGCCGACCTCTACACCGTCGCGCGCGACGTGCTGGACACCGCGCGCGCCCAGGGCTTCAACGGCGCGCTCGACTGGGTCGGCCACTCGCTCGGCGGACGCGTCTCGCTCGCCGCCAGCCTCCACGTCCCCGAGGCCGTCTCCCGCGTGTCGCTGCTCGACATCGCGCCCGGCCCCGTGCCCTACGACTTGTCCGACAGCGGCATGGTGCTGGGCATCCTCCTCCAGGCCCCAGCCCGCGCGAAGGACCGCAGGGAGATGCGCGCGGCGCTCACCAGCAAGAGCCTGTCCGACGGGCTCGCGGACTGGCTGGTGATGAACCTGGTGACGGACGGCGATGGCGTGCGCTGGCGCTTCGACCGACAGGCCCTGGCGGACCTGCACTCGCGCGTGAATGGCACGGACCTGTGGGCCGCCGTGGAGCGCAAGGACCGTCCGCCCATGCGCTGCATCCGGGGAGGCCGCTCGCGCTACGTCACCGACGAGGAGGCCGCTCGCCTGGAGGCCGCGGGCTGCCCGGTGACGACGCTCCCCGGCGCGGGCCACTTCGTCCACGTGGACGGCGCGAAGGAGCTGCTGGAGTGGCTGCTGCGCGCCTGACGCCCGCGCGTCAGATGCGCACGCCCAGGAACAGGCCGGGCCACATGCGCGTACCGGTGGGCCCGCGCCCCGTCTGCCACTGCGGCATCCACGTCAACCCCTTGTCCGGGTTGTCGTCCGGCGGCTTGTAGGCATTGAGCGACACGCCGCCGAAGAGCGCGAAGCGACGCTTCAGCTCCCAGCCCACGCTGCCACGCAGGCGATAGAGATGGTTCGCCGTGCCATCGCCGAAGAGCCTGGGCTGCCAGCCGCCGAGGGAGAGGTCCACGTCCGCGTAGTAGCGGTCCGCGTCGCCGAAGGGCAGGTGCACGCCCACACCCAGCGACGTGACGGTGCGCCAGGAGTCGTCCCCCTCCAGCCCCTTCATGCCGATGCTCGCGAGCACGTGCACCGTGCGGCTGCCGTACTTCACGCCGACGGACAGCGGTGTCACTTCATCCGTCCAGATTTCGAAGGCGATGCGACCCTTGCGCACCAGGCTGAGCAGGCCGATGGGCACCGACACGTCATCGGCGATGTTGATGAAGCCGAGCTGCACTCCGCTCACGTTGCCCGCGACGTTGATGAGGCCCACCTGCGCGCCCGTCACGCTGCCGGCCAGATTGAAGACCCCAATCTGCGCGCCCGTGAGGTTCTCCACCATGTTGACGCCGCCGACGAGCTGGAGCCCATGCATGTCCGCGTCCGAGCGGTTGCCCACCGCGGCGAGCTGGAACCCGGAGAAGGAGCGCTCCGAGTAGTTGATGATTCCCGCCAGCTGCACGGCCGTCGCCCCACCGAAGGCGAGGTTGCCACCCGCCGCGAGCTGGAGTCCCATCGCCTCGCCGCCGGTGACATTGGCGATGCCCGCGAGCTGCACACCCTCCATCGTCCCGTCCACCCAGCCCAGCCCCGCCGCCGCGCCCAACCCTCGGAGCTGGAATGAGCGCACCGCCAGCCCACCCAACGCCACGTTGTTGAGGCCACCACCGCCCCAGAACGCACTCGTGGACAGCGGCGGCACCAGCGACAGGTTGATGGGCACGGAGGGCATGTCCTCCAGCGCCCCCTCGCGCGCGAGCGGCGCATCCGACGGCACAGTGCCACCCCGCGCCGCCGTGCGAGTCAGCGTCACCGGCACGAAGTCACCGACGCGCAGCTCCGCGTCGCCCTTCGTCCCCACCAGCAGCTCCGCCTCGAAGCGCTGCGTGGGCCACTCCAGCGTGATGTGGTAGCGCCCCGCCTCCAGGCCCAGCGAGAGCCTTCGCCCCGCCTGCTTCTGCAGCTCCGCCACCAACTGGTTGCCCCAGTCGCGCACGAAGAGGCGGCCCTGCACCTCCTCCGCCACGCGCAGGCGCGCGTTGGAGCCGCGCAGGTCCGTCATCACCAGGTCGCCGCTGCCCGCGAGCTGGATGTCATAGGCCGCGTGCTGCGGGCCGCCCTGCGAGCGCTCCGTGCGCGCCAGCGTCTCGTGGAAGGCGAACTGATACGCCTCGTGCAGCGTGACGCGTCCGTCCCCCGTGGTATCCGCCGCGCCGCGCAGGCCCGTCACCAGGAAGTGCGTGAAGAAGGACGCGCCGATGGTGTCCGACTCCTGCGCCACCTCGTCCGCGGAGCTGGAGGCGAGGTACGCATGGCCTCGCACCTGCGCGGAGACGTCGGTGAGGAATGACGGGCGCCGCAGTCCACCCTTGAAGCGGGTGAGCGCGCCGGAGCCACACGAGTCGAGGATGGCGATGCGCACGTCCACCGGCACCAGGCCCATCAGCTTGCGCAAATCGTCATAGGTGACGCGCTCGCCGCGCGGCAACAGGCCGTCCGCGTCCGAGTGGCCCGAGTAGTACACCACCAGCTCGCGCCGCACGCCGGGCACGGCCGCGCCGTCCACCAGCGTCTTGAGCCGCTCCAGCGCGGACAGGAGCATGTCCCGGTCCGCCTCCAGCAGCAGCACGCGGTCCGCCGGAGCCACGCCGCCCAGTTCTTCCAGCACGCGCGACATGGCCAGCGCGTCCGAGCCCGCATAGCGCAACCGCTCGCGTCCAGGCCCGCCCTCGCTGGAGCCGACGACGAGCGCGAAGCGGCGCAGCGCGGCGTCAGGCTCCTCTTCGCGCCGAGCGGCCCGCGAGTCCGAGCCCCACGACACCAGCACCATCGCGGCCAGCACTCCGGCCGCGCGTCCCCACCCGCGCGCTGTGCTCCGACTCATCATCCGCTTCCCACCCCGCTCCAGCCTCGGCCCGGCCTCGCGTGAGCACCGAGGGCATACCTCGGATGGCCGCCCCCTTGCGAGCCATCCCCACGTCGCTACGGCGACCAGCGGGCCTTGCGGATGAGCCAGGTACTGCCTCCTCGCCCGTCCCTCGCCACGGCCCAGAAGGTGACCTCTTGAGCGACGCCTCCCTTCTCCGGAGGCTCCCACTCCACGCGATGCCGGCCAGGCTCACCGTTGAAGTCCGCGCCGCCCGTCTCCTCGTCCGGGATTTCTCCCAGCGACGCGTGCCAGCTGATGGACCAGGCCTCCTTGAGCGCCACGGCCTCCCTCCGGAACCCTGGCACCACGTAGGCCTCCTCCAGGGCGGACACGTCCTCGGCCGTAATCACGAAGGGCCCCTGCCCCGACAGCACAGGCAGCGCCTCCTCTGCCCACGCCTCGCCATCCAGGCGCAGCCCCTGCAACTCCGGCTGCTGGTTGGGCGCCATGCCCGGCACGAGCGGGCAGGAGAACACCATCAGCTTCTGCGCGTAGATGGCCTCGCTCCCCGCGGTGAGGCTCAGCACCAGCGGCATGCGCAGCCCTCCGAAGCCCTCGTAGGGGTCCGCCTGCCGCACCTTGTCCAGGAGCAGCGTGCCGTCCGGCAGCGTGCTGGCACCGGGCCGGATGGGCACCACCAGCTCGCCCGCCGTCGTGGTGCCCTGCGCCAACTGCACGCGCTGGGACGTGTTCTCGCAGAGGGTGTCCTTCGGGTCCGCGCAGGCCCACAGGGTGTAGGCGATGGCGCGCCCCTCGCCCATGGGGTCCACCACCAGCGCGCGGTAGGACACCTCGTTGGTGAGGACCTCCAGGGCCTCCGCGGTGAGCTCACACGTCGGAGCCATCAACTCCGGACGCTCCACGGCGATGCCCAGCACGCGCAGGTCATGCACGTTCGACGGCTTGTCATCGGGGTCGACACAGGCGACGGCGCCCAGCGTGAGCAGCAGCCCCCCATACTTGAGCCAGGTGTTCATCAGAAGCTTCCTTTCACGCCCAGCACGGGGAGGATGGGGATGCCCGGTATCTCCATCTCGTTGCGATACCGGTAGTCATTGAAGACGAACTCGACGTTCTCCGCGTTGTAGAGGTTCTGCACGTCGAGGTAGAGCGCGAGCGTCCAGTTGTCGAAGCGCCAGCCCTTCTCCACGCGCACATCGAGCTGATGGAACGTGGAGGTCCGCCCCGAGAGATGACGGCCGTACGTGGGCCCGTAGTTGTTCGAGTCCGAGTTGTAGACGTCATGCGGATGCACCAGCGGCGTCGTCGGTCGGCCCGTGGTGAGGCGGAAGCGTCCGCCCAGCTCCCAGCCATTGCCCAGCACGTAGTTGGCCACCAACGTGAGGATGTGCGTCTGGTCCCAGAGGCTCAGGCCATAGGTCTGCTCGTTCACGACGGGAGGCCCATCGTCGCCGAAGGCACCGTCGACCCGGGGCTTGGCGCCCGCGCGACCGTCCTCCGCGTGGCTGAGCGTGTACGACAGCCAGCCGTACCACTTGTCCGTGGCGGCGGCGCGGTCCTTCTTCACCATCAACTCCACGCCATAGGCCTTGCCGATGCCCGCGTTGACGAAGCGGTCCTGCGTAAAGCTCCCGCCGTCGGTGGCCCGCACATCACCCGGGGCCACCACGTTCTCGAAGCGGCGGTTGAAGAAGCCGGTGACGTCCACGTTCCACACGTCCCCCAGCCGCTGCTCCACGCCGAGGCTCGACTGGAACGCGCGCTGGTAGCCCAGCAGCGGATTGCCGTAGGGGGAGAAGATGAACTGGTAGGTGTCCGCCGGCTGGCTGTAGAGGCCGAGCGAGCCCTTGAGCGAGGTGCGCTCGGTGGCCGAGTAGCGGACCCACAGCCGAGGGTCCAAAAGCAGGTTGCGCGTGCCGCCCACCTTCTGGAGGTTGCCGCGCACGCCTGGCGTCACGGTGAGCGGGCCCCACTTGAAGTCCGCCTCGGCGAAGAGCGCGCCGTCGAAGCCGTTGATGGTGAGCTTCTCGTGGATGAGCTCCGCGACGGGGTCATTGCCCGGGAAGGGCACGTACTCGGTGCCTTCCGGAGACGGGGCCTGCACGTCGACCCTCACGTGCTCGAAGTAGACATCCAGACCGGTGCGCACGGTGAACGTGTCGGACAGCTCCAGCGACACCACCTCGCGCGCGCCCAGCGAGTAGATGGAGTCGTTTTCGATGTACTGGCCGAAGCTGATGTCGAAGAAGTCCAGGCCCACGTACGGCGTGAAGACGGTGGTGAGCGGACCCTTGCGGTACGTCCAGTCGCCCTTCACACGGTGGAAGACGGTGTGCGTGTCCAGGGAGATGTCGCGGTTCTCCTCTTCGCCTCCGGACACCAGGCGCAGCTTGTCGTCGCTGCCGAAGGCCATGATGTAGCCGGTGCTGCGCGCGGCCCCCGGCTCCGGCGTGGAGCCACGCGGCGCGCCGAAGTCCACGCGGAGCTGGTAGTCCCAGTACACGGGGACGATGGAGAGCGTGGAGCCCTCGTCGTCCGGCAGCACCGCCGGCAGCAGCGTGTCGATGTATGAGCGCCGCGCGGAGGCCGCCACGCTGATGCCCTCCGTGACGGGCGCCTCGATGAAGAAGCCCGCGTCGAGCAGGTCCACCTTCACGGACCCGTGCACCGTGTCCGCCGCGCCCTTGCGCGTGGCCACGTCCACCACGCCACCCACCGCGCGGCCATACTGACTGCCGTAGCCACCCGGGAAGAAGTCGAGCGAGTCGATGAACTCGGCGTTGACCACCGACGGTCCACCGAGCAGGTGGAACAGGTTGGGGATGCGCACGCCGTCCATCAGCGTCGCCGTCTGGCCCGGGTTGGAGCCGCGCACCAGCAAGTCACCGGAGATGAAGGGCGCTCGCGCCACGCCCGGCAACGTCTGGAGGACGCGGATGGGGTCACCGAAAGTGCCCGGCGTCTTCTGTGCTTCCTCGCGCGTCACCGTGCGACGGACCACTTCCTTCTTCGGCCGCTCGGAGCGCACCACCGTCTCGAAGGCGCTGCCGGCCGGAGCCAGGTAGAAGTTCACCTCCGTCGTCTCGTTCGCCTTCAGCATCTCCTTCGTCTGGTAGAGCTGATGACCGGAGGCGATGACACGCACCGCGCACTCACCCGGAGGGACTTCCAGGGTGAAGCGGCCGTCCACGTCGGATGTGGCCTCGGTGGCGTCCGCGTCGTCACCGCAGCGCACGGTGGCGCCGGCCACGCGCGAGCGGCTGCCTCGTGAGATGAGCTGACCGGTGAGCGTCGCCTTGGGCGCCTCGGGCTCGGCGGCGACCTGGCCTTCCGGCGGCGGGGGCGCGTTGAGGGTGAAGTGGTAGACGTACTCGACTTGCACCGGCGCGGGCACGCCGTCGACCTCGGCGGGCGTGAAGCGGAACTGGCGCACGGCGGCGATGGCCGCCTCGTCGAAGCCGTGTCCCGCCTGCTCCGCGGACTGTACGTCCGTCACCGCGCCGTCCTCGGCGATGGTGATGATGAGGCGCACTGAGGCAGTGAGGCCCTGCGCGAGCGCCTCGGCGGGGTACTGGGCTTCGATCTGCTGCACCAGCGCCGGGGGCTTGGTGATGGTGGGCTGCGCGGCCGGAGGTGACTCGGCGGCGGGGGCTCCGGGTTGCGGCGCCTGCGCGAGCGCCGGGGTCGCCACCCAGAGGGAGGCGGCGGCGAGCGCGGCGCGGGCTTTCACGTTCGAGGACATGGGGCTTTCAAGGACAGGGGCGTGAAGGGAGACGGGCTCCCGCCGACAAAGGGACGGAGTGAAGGCGTGCTGGAGGAGCCGGCGAGCGTGGACGGGCCGTGGATGTGAAAGGGGCCCACCGGTGCACTCCCCCGCTCCGGCCCTCTCTCGGCGGGAGCGGGTGTTCAATCGAGCAGGAAGGTATAGGCGTACTTCATTTCCGTGGACACTGCTTCGCCTCCCTTGATGGCGGGACGGAAGCGGAAGCGGAGGATGGCGGTGCGCGCGGCTTCTTCGAGTCCGTGGCCAGGGCCATTCAGCACGCGCGCATTCACCACGCGGCCCTCGGGGTCGATGGTGATGGACAGCGTCACCGTGCCCTCGACTCCCGCGCGACGTGCCTCGTCGGGATAGGGAATCTTCACCTCGCTGGCGAGCTGCGGCTCACGGTCCACCTGGTAGATGGGCGTGTACTTGGGCGCGCTGTAGGCCTTCACCTCTTGCGGCGCCTTGGCCTTGTCGGCGGTGCGACCGTAGAGGGTGTTGCCCACCGCCGCCGCGAAGCCTCCCGCGCTCGTCGTCGAGGACATGGAGATGCCGACCACCAGGGGCGCTGGCTTCGCGCTCGGCGGCGGTGTCTCGTTGGGAGGAGGCGGCGCATCCACGGGAGGCGGAGGCAGCGGACGAGGCGCCTCGGCGACCTTGATGGGCGGAGGCTTCGCGCGGACCTTCGGCGGCGGAGGGGGCTCGGGCTTCGGCTCCTCCACCACGGGGGGCGGGGGCGGTGGAGGCTTCGCCACCTCCACCATGACCAGCTCCACGGGACGCTGGGGCGCGGGACGCTCGGGCGGGCGGGTGTGAAGCACCACCAACCCCAGCCCGTGCAACACGAGCGAGCCCGTGACGAACCCCACGAACAACCCGTTGCCACCCCGTCGGGGCAGGACGACACCACTGTCGAGCACGCTCGTACTCATGGCCTTCGCGCGTCAGCCCCGGGGCGCGGGGGCTGCGTCCTTCTCGATGTTGAGCGCGAACTTGGCGATGCCGTGGCCCTTCACCGTGTCGATGAGCCGCATCACCTGTCCATACGCGATGCTCTGGTCGGCGCTGATGATGGCGCGGGTGTCCTTGTCCTTGGCGACGGCCTCGGCGACCTTCGTGGACAGCTCCGCCTCGCTGACGGCAGCACCGTCGAAGTAGAGCTTGCCCTCCTTGTCGAGCACCACGTTGACGAGCCCTTGCACCGTCTCGCCGCCGTTGGCCGCGCGGGGCAGGTCCACCTCCACCGTCTCGCGGACGATGAAGTTGGCCGTCACCATGAAGATGATGAGCAACACCAGCACGATGTCCACCAGGGGGGTGACGTTGATGCCAGTGATTTCCTCGTCGTCCTGCTGCGCACCTCCGGCCATGACTAGCGGACCTCCGCGCGCAGGCTGCCGACCAGGGCGTGGCCCAGGGCGTTGGCGCGACTGGTCAGCGTCTTGAGCTGACGGTTGAAGATGTTGAAGGCGACGACGGCGGGAATCGCGACGGCCAGGCCCACCGCGGTGGCGACGAGCGCCTCGGAGATACCGCCCATGACGGTCTGCTGAATCGCCGCGCCCTTCACGCCCGCGGAGCCCAGGTCATGGAACGCCTTGATGATGCCGAGCACCGTGCCGAACAGGCCGATGAACGGGGCGTTGTTGCCGAGCGTGCCGAGGAAGGACAGGAAGCGTTCATACTGAGGGCGCTCGCGGGACATGGTGGAGGCAATCACCTGCTCGACGGAGTCGGCGCCTTGCGCGGCGGAGGCGAGGCCCTCGCGGATGATGGCGGCCTCCATGCCTCGGCGCCCCTGGATGGCCACACGGACGGCCTCGAGCTCGCCGCGCGCCAGCCGCACCGCGAGTGTCTCCGAGTCCGGGAGGCGGTTGCGGGCGAAGTACACCGTTCGCTCCAGCATGATGGCGATGGAGAGCACGGAGAGGACGACCAGGATCCACAGCACCCACTCGGCGGAGGTGAGCGTGACGCCGAGCAGTTTGCTGCTGAGCCAGCCGAGATTCTCGGCGGGGACCTGGGCGAGGACCGCGATGGACGACATGGAGTTCTTTCCCCTCTCGAAATGCGTTGGCGCGAACGGAACACCGAGGGCTCCGGAAAGTGTCACCGGGTTTATTTTCGAGGCGGACCGCTGTGCGCGGGTGTAGGCCCGGCGCGGGCAGCCTCGACGCGCTCCGGGTGCGGGGCGACAATGCGGGCCATGCAAGGCAAGAGCGTGGTGGTCACCGGTGCTTCCATGGGCATCGGCGAGGAGCTGTCGGTGGCGCTCGCGGCGCGGGGCGCGAATCTGGTGCTGGCCGCGCGGAGTGAGGACGCCCTCCAGCGGGTGAAGCAGCGGTGCGAGGCAGCGGGCGGGAAGGCCATCGCGGTGGCCACCGACGTCGGGGACCCGGAGGCGTGTCGGCGGATGGTGGACCGCGCGGTGGAGGCGTTCGGCGGGGTGGACGTGCTCGTCAACAACGCGGGCATCTCCATGGACGCGCGGTTCGAGGACATCACGGACCTGACGCTCTTCGAGCGGCTGATGCGCATCAACTACCTGGGCTCGGTGTACTGCACGCACCATGCGCTGCCGCACCTGAAGACACGGCGGGGGTTGCTGGTGGCGGTGTCGTCGCTGACAGGGAAGACGGGCGTGCCCACGCGCTCGGGCTATGCGGCGAGCAAGCACGCGATGAACGGGTTCTTCGATTCGCTGCGCGTGGAGTTGATGGGGACGGGCGTGGACGTGACGGTGGTGTGCCCGGGGTTCGTCGCGACGAACGTCCGCGCCAACGCGCTGGGCAAGGACGGAAAGCCGCTGCAGGTGAGCGCGCACGACGAGACCGAAGGCAACATGGACGTGGGCACGTGCGTGTCCATCATCCTGAAGGCCATGGATCAACGTGAGCGCGAGGTGGTGATGACCACCAAGGGCAAGGTGGGTCAGTACCTGAAGCTGTTCACCCCGGGCTTCCTGGACCGCATCGTGTTCAAGGCGATTCAGGAACGGCGGAAGTGAGCGGGGCGGGAGGCTGCCGGATTAGCGCGTCGGCAGCTCGCGGATGGTCAGGCCATCCAGTCCCAGTCGGTTGACGGCGTCGACGAACCGCTCGGTGCCGATGACCATCGTGGCGAAGTTCCCGACTCGGAACAGGTCCAGCTCCGTCGGGAGCGAGGCAGCGTCCAGGATGGGCTCATCGGGTCGCGTGAGGCCGAATCGGCCACAGGTCGGGCACGGTGGAAGCTCGTCGGGAGGAATGCAGTCGGGATGGAGACGCCCGTGAGGGTCCACCTGGAGCTCCAGCAACTCCGGCGGGCTCTTCTGGCGGAAACGCAAGGCGGTTGGATAGGCCCGCAGTCCTTTCACGCCCTCGGCCTGAAGACGCTCCAACGCCTCGCGATGAACGAGAAGCACTTCGATGATCCACGCGAAGTCAGGGAGCTCTCCGAAAGAGGTTCCCACCAAGGGACCCAGGCCCGCGCCAGGAGGGAGCGTCGCATTCGGGGGAGCCAGGGGACGCACCAGCTCGCGGAGACGAGCGAACTCATGGAAGGACTCGGGTCGGGCCTTCTCGAACTCGCGCCGCTCCGGCAGGTCTTACAGGTCCACCCCGGGGTAGTGGTGGCCAGCGCCGCTCCAGGTGGCGCCGCAATCGTGGCACGTCGCGCCCGGCAGTCCCCACCGATGCGCACCGTGCACTTCGCCGCCATGTTTCGCGGCGACCGCGCTGTCCTCATCCACCCAGAAAAATCGCCTCATCCACCCTCACGCTCCCGGCAGTGAATAGTAGGGCTGGATGGGTCCGCCGATGAGCTCGAAACGGTAGCTGAGCTCTCCTGTGTGCTTTCATCGCGCAGAACTATGAGCAGGTTTCCCCAGACCAATGAACCGATTCCACGACTGAGGGTTTGACGGGCGATGACTCTTCGACGAACAGCGACCGCCTATGTGGCCGAAGGGCTTGGCATGGCCCGATGGGGCGATGACGAAGCGACCCTCCGGAAGGTCTACCCCGAGGCCTATGTTCGGCCGAGGCCAGGGGTTGGAGCTCCCCTCATCGTCCCCAGCTTGTTCGAGGACTCTTCCGCCCATGGAGTGAAGGGGTATTTTTTCCTAGGCCCGCGAGGGGTCGAGTACATCGTTCTCAGCGAGAACTCCGAGATGGATGGGATGGATGTTCTCCCCTGTGTGCATGGACTCGCCCGTCACTTCGGCTTTGGTCCCGTCACCGACTCGAAGCGACAGACGTGGGTGGTAAACGGGTCGCAAATCTTGCTCCAGCTTTGCGACCCGTTCGAGGAGGGAGCCTCGATTTCCGAATTTCTCCTACGGGTTAATACGACTTGGTCACATCCGCGAGGGCAGCTCAGGCGGCGCTCTGGCGTTGATGGCCCTGTTGCAAAGCGGGCAGGTGCCAATCTGCTGGAGCAGGATGGGTTGAATCGCGCGCCGCACCATCGGCAGGGTCCAGTGCACTCGGCTCTGGGGGGAAAAGCGCCCGACGGAGCGCGAGGAAGCCGTGGGCCACGGCGCAGAGGGTGGCGTGGTGGTGGAAGCCGCGCCACGTGCGCCCTTCGAAGTGGTCGAGGCCGACTTCGGCCTTCAGCTCCTGATAGTCCCGCTCGACGCGCCAGCGCAGCTTCGTCAGGCACACCAACTGCTTGAGGGACGTGTCCGCCGGCAACGTGGAAAGATGGAACTTGGTGGGCCCCTCCTCGTTCCTGGGCCATTCGCAGAGCAGCCACTGTTCGTCGCCCGGGGCCAGCCCTATCGAGTGTCCATGGCCAATGCGAATGCGCAGTGCCGCGAAACGAGAGCGCTTGCGGCCCTTGGGACCTTCACCCCAGGTGAGCGACTTCCATGCGGTGGGTGGTAGGTCGGCGGCAAGTTTCTGAGCGGCAACGGGCCTCGCTTCGCCATAACGGTAGCGCGTGCGAGCTGGCCCACTCATGCCCGGGGGCTTCGAGGGAATGGGCGGAGGCTCGAATCCGGGAGGCCAGACCACGGAGTCTCCCCGAATGCCGACGATGTACGGCAACCCTCGGCGAGTGAGTTCCTCTCGGAACTCGATGTCATTCCCATACCCGCAGTCCGCAAGGAACAGCCGCCGCTTCACTCCCCAATCCAACGCACGGCCAATCAGCTCCAGAGCGATGTCCCGCTTCGTCTTGAACACCACGTCCTCCGGCACGCCCACCTTGCTCAGGCGCTCCGTGTCGGACGTCCATTCCGCCGGCAGATACAGCCGCATCCCAATGCAGCCGCTGCCCTTCTCACCAGCCAGATGCAGGCTGACGGCCACCTGGCAGTTGTCGGTGCGGCCCAGCGTGCCCGAGTACTGACGGGCCACGCCCACGGAGTGCTTGCCCTTCTTGGGGAAGCCCGTGTCATCCAAGACCAGAGCTTCGATGCCTGGCAGGTCCTCCTCCAGTTTCAAGGCCAGCCGGCGCATGACCTCATCGTCCGCCCAGTTGCTGCCACTGAGGCACTGCTGGAGGCGCTGGCGCATGGCCTCCTTCTCGGATGCTTGCTCCACCAGTCGCCCCGCCATCGGGTCGATGCTCTTGCGCTCGCCTTCAAGCAGCAGTCCTTTGACGTACCAGTCCATGGCCCGGCGCCGCTCCACACGTCCCAAGCCCGAGAACATCGACTCCAGGAAGCTCGCCAGCTCCCCCTCCAGTCGTTTCATCTGCGTCGGCGTCATGCCTGGGGAACAGTCCGCCCTCCCTCACGCATTCTTGAAGTGACCAAGTCGTATTAATCATCCAGGGATGATTCAGGCTGACTTCCGAATCTTTGAGGCTCAGCCATTGTGGCCAAGGCGGGTAACGCAACCGCTGCCCGCCTGGGACCAAGCTGTGCTGCCAGCGTCTGTTCGGTCAGACTCATTCGTTGAATGCCCTTTCTGTGGAAGGGTGTTCAGTCTCACCGATTCTGCGAGATGGGATGGCTCGCGGCATCTCACATGCGGCCAGCGTATCCAACTGGAACCATTCTCGAATTCCTGACAGGACAGAGGCCCATTGACAGCACGTCAGGTGACCCAGCGTCAGCGGACGCTGCGGCTCAACTGGGCAGGCTTCCTCAAGCGCAGCTTCAAGGAGGACGTCCTTCTCCGCGGTTGGGGCGGGGGACAGCGCCGTGTCCTCGCCTACCTCACCCGCACTCAGGCAGGTGCTGGAGCACTTGAAACTGCCCGTAGCCTTGCCGCCTCTTGCATCGGCACCAGAGCCGCAGCAGCCAGACTTCTGGCAGTAAGCCCCCCTTAGCCCCCTACCCCAGGTGTTCCGACCCTGGGGCTGGGACATCGCCCTCATCGTCTCCGAGCCCATCAAGCAAGCGCTCGAACATGCCCTCGCGACAGGCATGCGATTCAAGGAGGTCTAGGCCATATCCAGACCCTGATTCGACTTCCATGACGCGACGTGTCACACTGCTCGTGGAGGTACTGAATGACGACTTCGGAAGCGCCTGAAACCCCAGACTCCGAGCCAGGGTTCCCGGTGGTCTCGTCCTCTCCCGCTGAAGCGGCACTCCCTGCTCCGCCCAAGCCTCGCGTGGGCAAGGTGGACCTGGCGCTCGGCGTGCTCAACGGCGTGCTGGGCGACTACCTCCACCGCCAGAACAACGCCCTCGCCACGCCCATGGGCCTGTACCACGAGGGCCGCTCCCTCCCCGTCGAGCGAGAGGCCCTGCGCGCCGCACATCCCCACTCCACGGGACGCGTGGCCCTCTGGGTCCACGGACTCGCCGTCACCGAGGCCGTCTGGGCCTTCCCCGCCGAGCCCACCACCGACTACGGATCCCTCCTGGAGCGCGACGCGGGCTTCACCCCGCTCTATCTCCGCTACAACACCGGCCTGCACATCTCCGACAACGGAGAGGCCCTCGCGCACCTCCTGCAACGCCTGGTCGCCGAGTTCCCCGTCCCCATCACCGAGCTCGTCCTCGTCGGCTACAGCATGGGCGGCCTCGTGCTGCGCAGCGCCTGCCACATCGCCTCCGAGACGTGCCTGCCCTGGCTCTCCCACGTGCGGCGCTCCTACTCCATCGGCGTGCCCCACTTCGGCAGCCCCCTGGAGCGCATGGGCACCGTCGTCGCTCAGGTGCTCCGCGCAGTGCCCAATCCCTACACCCGCCTGGTCGCCGATGTCGTCGACCTGCGCAGCAGCGGCGTGAAGGACCTGGGCGTCGCCCGCCTGCGCCGACAGGACTGGGAAGACACCACGTCACCGTGCACGCCCCTGCTCCCTCCGCCAGGCATCGCCCACCACCTCATCGTCGGAGCGCTCGGCGAGCAGGGAAAGTGGCTGTCCGCGATGTTCGGTGACGGCGTCGTCTCCCTGGCGAGCGCTTCCGGACGCACCGGCCCTCGTGATACGAGCCCGCTGTTCCCCCCGGAAAACGTCAAGGTGGTCGCCAGTATCGACCACGTCTCCCTCGCCCACCACGCGGAAGTCTATGCGCGGCTGCGCGAGTCGCTCGCTGTGGAGGTCGCATGACTCGCCTACGTGGTCTGAAGGATCTGGTTCACGATGCCGTGGAGCAGGGCGCCATCGCGGTAGAGCGCATCCACCGCTCCAGCGCCGCGAAGCCCTTCGAGGTGCTGCGGCTGATTCCCGTCCTCGAAGCGCCCGTGGGCACCCTGCAATCCCTCCACGACGCCGCCCTCTCCGGCACGTATGGAATGGTCCGCTGGGTCAACCGCGCCGTCGACGGGACGCTGGACGTCGCCCTGGACCTCTTCGAGCACCGCCAGCTCTCCGAATCAGGCGACCCGTGAGAACCACTCCCCCGTGGAGAACTGGGCCTCCAGCACCGCGGCCAGGTGCGTGTCCTCCAGCAGCACGCCCACTTCGATGTTCCGTGTCTGTCCTCGGTTCGTGAAGTTCGCGGACGTCACGAAGACCCACCGTGCGTCCACCACGACGCATTTCGCATGCAGGCTGGCGAAGACACCCCTCCTGGGTGAGAAGCCGTGGCACTCCGGAAAGGGCGGACCGAAGGGCCAGTGCTCCCGCAGGAACGCCGAGGCCACCGGCGCGCTCGCATAGAGCCTGCCACTCACGCCTCGCTGGAGGGCTTCGTGCAGCGGCCCCAACACGTCCGCCGCGTGGTCGAACGTGAACCCGGCCACCAGCACCGTGCTCGTGGCCTTGTGGAACAGGTCCGCCAGCACCACCGCCGTGTCGCGAGCACCGCTCCAGCGGGCCTCCGGCCCCGTCCAGACCAGCTCTGGCCGCCGGGCACCCGCGCGCCGCTCCACGAGCACCGTGTCCAGCAGCACCAGCGTTCCCTCCCGTCCCAGCGCGTTCAACGCCGCGACCTCCCCCGTCAGCCGCTCCAGCCCCTCTCCCTGGAGCGCCAGTCGGGACAACGGAAACCCGAGCCGCCGCGTGCCCACCACGGCCTTCAGCCGCTCCAAGTCCAACGTCGCCACGCCGCTCAGGTCCACGGCGTCTTCAGGAAGGCGACGTCCTCGTGGCCCAGCGTGGGCACGACGAGCGCGCGGTCAAGGTACTGGTTGAAGCGCTCGCAGGAGCACTCGGGGAGGAAGAGGCACCCGTGGCACGCGGCGCCCTCCAGGTCGCGGTCATCACGGCCCGTGGGTTCGTGATGCGCGCAGACGGGGTCGTTGGAGCAGAGGCGCGCGTCCTCCAGCGCCCGGGCAAGGTGCTGCCCCAGTCGCCGGCCCTCCTCCACCAGTCCGCCCAGCGTGCCTTCCGCGCCCGTGGTGCCCGTCATCAACAGGATGCCCGCCATGGGGACGGCGTCGCTGTGCGGCGCGCAGTAGAGCCGCTCGCGGATGGAGCTCGCGGGATAGCCACACTCCAGCGCCACCTCCGTCATCAACAGGTGCGCCAGAGAATGGAGCAGGTAGAGCCGCACGCCCGGAAAGGGAAGCTTCGAACCGGAGCCCTGCTTCCAGCGCTCATATCCCGCCCTGAGCACCTCCTCGCGCCGCACCACGGACTCGGACATCTCCCAGGCATGCACCTGCTGCTCGTCGAGCACCAGCAGCATGCCCTCGCCTTGCATCTCCGTGACGGGGACCCAGTCCCGGTGGAGCGACATCGGCGCGAGCGCCACGTCCAGGTCGTAGCGGCCCTGGAGGTCCTTCGACAGGGGCTCCAGCCGCGTGAAGCCGACCTGGGCCTGGACCTCCCGCAGTCGTCGCGCCAGCACCACGCGTTCGACCAGCGAGGGCAGTCCCTGGGGCCGAGCGATGCGCCGGGCCCAGAAGACCTCGGTGCGGTCCCGGGGCATCTCGCCAGGCTTCTCCTGCGGCTGCGCGAGGAACTGGAGCCACTCCGCGGTGCGGATCTCCGGGACGGCTTCGGGCGTGTGCTCGCGCTCCGCATTGATGGCCGCCAGCACCTCCGCGTTGGAGGCGGAGCCGAGCGCCGCCTGCACCTGGGCAATGGTCCGGAAGGCCGGCAGGGTCTCCGCGGTGGCGGACTGGAGGATGCTCCACGCGGACTGCACCTTGCGCCGGAGCGACTCCGGTTCAGGGATGGTGATGGCGCTGGTGGTCTGCGCGAAGTAGCCGTTGCTGGCGGTGCGGACCAGCAGCCGCTGCTTCTCGTCGCAGCGCTCCCGCGCCTCCAATCCCAGCCAGGGCCGCTCCCCGTCGCAGCGGTCCTGCTGCTCCTTGTGTGTCATGTCGATGAGGCGCCTGCGCTTGCCGCACGTCGAGCACGCGACCTCGATGTCACTGAAGTCACCGCTCACTCCCTCCTCGAACTTGAGCTGTGGGGCGTCGCAAGGCTTGCGCTCGTGCATCCACCAGGTCCAGTCGATGTCCGACAGGTGCCCCCGAGGACAGGCCGCGACGAAGCGCACCGGCACGCAGCGCTCGGGCTTCGCTTCCACACCCGCGCAGCGATGGCGGTACTCCTGATTCACACGCTCCAGGCTGTTGGCCCGCACCAGCGTGCGGCAGTGGGGGTTCTGGCAGACAAACCAGCGCGGAAACTCATACACCTGGATGCCGCAGGACTCCGTCGGCTCTCGCTCATCCCCAGCGGGGGGCTTGCGGAAGGGGGCCTCCTTGCTGAGCGGCCACTTGTTGCGGTGGTAGAGCGGTTCGACAATTTCCAGCAGTCGTGGCTCGTTGACCACCTCGCCCTGGCCCTTGAGACGCCAGAAGTCCAGGCCGCCCACGAGGACCGCGTCGTTCAGCAAGTCCAGCATGCTGCCCGGACCGAAGGTGGAGACCACCTGGCTCTGGCGCACGCGCCCATCCGGCGGCCGCGTCGAGCGGGCCCGGGTCCACTTCCTAGGTTTCGTCATGCGCTACCTCCACAGTCGCTGCCTTCGGGGCGCGGTAGCCGCCCAGGGGTTGACGTGAAATCCACAGGTGCACCGAGGACTCCACGTCACGCATGGACGTGGGCGCGTCGAACTTGAGCTCGTCCTGGGTGAGGTTGTCGGTGGGGTCCAGGAAACCGCGCAGCAGGGGCTTGAGCCCCTTTCCCTCCGGGTCGTAGGGCGAGTACGCGCGCTGGGCGGCGTCCTTCTTCGCCTGCTCGATGATGTTGCGCCACGAGTCGAGCAGGCTTCGCGCGCGCTGCATCACGATGCCGCTGGCGCGCTCCGACTCCGCCTTGGGCAGTCCTCGGCCAGCGCGCTTCGCCAGGGTTTCGAGCGCCTGCTCCAGCGCGTCCCGGTGCGCCTGCAGGGACTTCCACTCCAGGGGCGCCGTCATGGAGGTGCCCAGCAGCCGGCCCAGCGCCACCACCACGCCCGCGAGCCCCCGGTCGAGCGCCGGTGCCGAGAAGGGTGTCACCGAGGTGGCTTCGACGAAGCGATAGAACGACTCGTGGTACGTCCCGAAGCGCTCGTAGTGGCTGCGGTCTCGGGGTTTGGCCGCGTTGAGGCACGTCACCACGAGGCCGGGCTTGTTCATCTTGCGACCCACGCGGCTGGACGCCTGGATGTACTCGCTGGTCGTCTTGGGCTGTCCCGCCACGACCATGAGTCCCAACCGGTCGATGTCCACGCCGACGGAGATCATGTTGCTGGCGAGCACGACGTCGATGCTCTGGGGCTGGCCGTGCGTGAGCTCCAGGCGGTTCTTCGATGCCTTGATGTCAGCGGTCTTCTCCCGGCTGGTCAGCTCGATGGGCTCGCCTCGGATGGTCCTGCCTCGGTACCAGGGATGCTCGGCCTCTTTGCCGAAGTCCTCTGGACGACGGCGGACGCGGTCCATCACCAGTCGGCGCACCTCGTCCTCGACCAGCCGGCGCATGCCGCCCAGTTCGCGCAGGCTGTTGAAGTAGCCGACGAGCGTCAGGTACGGGTCCGCGCTCACGGCGCCGTGAAGTTGTTCGCCGCGCGCGGCGGCGGCGAGCAGGCTGACATAGACGCGCAGCAGGATGGCCTTCATGGGCCGCCCGGGTGCCGCCACGCCCACGTATTGGCGCGCGCCCTTCTTGCCCACGGAGGCGAAGAACGTCTCGGAGGCATCCACGCCTGGCGGAGGGAAGAGCGCGACGTCCCGTCCATAGAGGCGACTCACCTGTTGCCGGGAGCGGCGGACGGTGGCGGTGGAGGCCACCAATTTCGCCCGGGGCGCGAGCGTCAGGACGGCGCCTTCGTAGAGGCCCACCATGGAGCCCAGCGGGCCGGAGATGAGGTGCAGTTCGTCCTGCACGATGAGCTCCGGGGGAGGCAGCCCCTTCGGGAGCGTCACGAGCGCCGCCTTCACATCCGCGGCGGCATTGCACGGGCCGACGAAGCGCTTCCCGGTGCGCCCCAGGACGCGACCGAAGAGCAATCCCGTCTCTCCACGCCACGGCAGCATGGCGAACTTGTCCACGGTGGCGACGAGGAAGCACGGCAGCTCCCGGTAGATCTGCTCGTCGACGAAGAGGACGGGGAGCCCTTCCAGGTTGCGGCCCAGGTTGAAGGCGCACTCGATGTTGGC
This sequence comes from Corallococcus terminator, assembly GCF_049194865.1. Classification (GTDB taxonomy): domain Bacteria; phylum Myxococcota; class Myxococcia; order Myxococcales; family Myxococcaceae; genus Myxococcus; species Myxococcus terminator_A. Next base: position 249,873 of record NZ_JBLZWL010000109.1, read on the forward strand.
GCAGCCGACGAGCACTTCCTCGGGTTTGGACTTGGAGGGCCGGAGGATGAAGCACTCCCGTTCGAACGGCGTCGTACACCAGGGACAGGTGGCGAGCGGGAAGGGAGATTGCGCGCGGGCGCTGTTGTCGTTCTTGTACTCGGTGATTTGCGTGGAGGCCTGCTCCAGCGTGTTGGCGGTCGCGGAGCGGCCGACCCACAGTCCGATGGAGAAGCGCACGGTTCCCAGGCGTTTCGGCTCTTGCTTGCGGAGCACTTCGAGCGCGCAGATGAGTGTCGCGGCGCGACCGAGCTGGTCGAGGGTGAGCAGCCGCAGCGTGTAACGCAGCAGCACGGCCACGCCCAGTCCGCCATGGAGGTGGGCCTGTCCCCGGAGGCGGCGCAGGAGCAGGGTGAAGGCAATGAGTCCCAGGTAGGCCTGCGTCTTTCCGCCGCCGGTGGGGAAGAAGATGAGCTCCACGAGCTCACGGTCCGCGTGGCCTTCGTGCTCGACGGAGGGGAGGTTGAGCAGGATGAAGGCGAGCTGGAAGAGACGCCATTGAGGCGCTTCTTCCTGCCGCACCTTGCGCTCCGCCTGGGCCATGACGCTGTTCATCCAGCGGAAGGCGTCGAAGGCGAGAGGTTCCCGAGCCAGGAGTTGGATGCCCTCCTCGATGCGATCGGCCGCGCGTCGAGCCCTGCGGATGAGCTCATCCCGTGTCTCCTCGCGGCGTTCGCCGCCGACAGCGATGGTGGCCTGGGTGGCCACCCATTCACGGTAGGTCCGGACCAGGGGGAGCAGGGCCGCTACGGCCTCCGAGGGGGTCGTGAACGCGGCGAGCTGCTCCATGCCCACCGTGACTTCGTCAATCCGCCGCGCTTCGACAGGGAGCACCTCGACGCGTGGCAGCCAGTCCGTTTCCACGCGGGTGACGGGGACGGAGGTGGATGGGACGCGCACGGAGATGCCATGGCCCACGGCCCACCGCTGGCGGTCGCGGAACTGGAGGTCGTTGACGCGGTCGTCGTCGTCCTCGCTCCTGGCGTCGCTGGAGTCCTGTCGGCTGACGAAGCCCTGCTCGCATTCCAGGGCGAGGTGGGTCTGGAAGGCATAGGCCTCGTCCCGGTCGACTGCGGTGCTGGTGGGCGGGCGCGCGTTGACGAGGAAGATGGCGACCGCGAGCTCTCCTTCGAGCGTCTTCTCCACGTGGCCTTCCAGGCGCAGGCCCTGGCTGTCATGGAGGGACAGGCCTTCCCGAAGAGCCGCGTCGTTCAGGTGCAGGGTGACGGTGCGTTGGTGGAAGGTACGGCTCCACGGCTTGCGCCCCTCTGCTTCGAGGCGCTGGTAGTCCGCCCAGCAGACATGGGCGGTGAGCTGGGACGTGCCCGCGGGGACGAAGACGGACAGGCCCATGGACGCGGGCAGGCGGCGCACCTTCTTGGCGGTCGGGTCGGGGCGGGAGGATTCCTCGTTGTCCTCGTCATTGCCCGCAGCCAGGTCGTCTTCCTCGTCGTCGGGTTCGTCCTCGATGACTCCCTGGTCGAGCGGGACGAGGAAGCCCGTCAGGTACCAGCGGGACGGTGGTGTGCGGAGCACTTCGGGTGCGTCCGAGACAGGAGCACCTGGAGGCTTGTTGAACGGACCGACGAGGTCCGCTTCGAGCGCATCGATGAGGTGGGAGCGGACCGCTCCCGTGTCAGGGGCATTCATGGGAGGGCTCAGGCGGTCTGGGCGCGGGGCTTCGAGGGACGGCGGGCGGTGGGATGGGCTTCCTCGTGGGCACGCTGCGCGTTCAGGTCGAAGAGGCGGTCGAGAACTTCGTCCTCGAAGGCTTCGAGCTGTTTGGGAGTTGCGCCGCAGTACAGAGGGGCTTGGATGTCCTTCCAGCCGTAGGCATCCAGGACTGCCTGGTCCACGGCCACGTGCAGGTCCCGCAGGCGCTGCGTCGCTGTGTCGGTGACGGACTTGTCCTTGAGCCGGTTGTACGTCGTCGTCAGGCCGATGTTGTAGGCCTGCATGTACTGGCTGCGCTCGAAGTCAAAGCGCTTCCCAATGGCATCAAGGGCGGCAAACGCCGATGCCGCCGGGAAAGGAAATGTTTCGAAGCAGTCAGATGCTGAGTAGTTGAGATCAACACGCATTGTCGACGAAAGAAGCCGAGTCCACGAGTCGTGAATGCGCGACTGCAACAATGCGAGATACCGGTCAAGCGTGACCGGAAAAACCTGTGCCTTATGGGAGAAGACGTGTGTACTGGGCATCCACCTGAACATCAGATGCTTCGAGACAATGCTGATCGCGAGGCAGCGCGTTATAGGATGGAGGGCTTCAAAGAGGGCTGGGGTGTATCGTCCGTACTGCCACCAGTATTTTTTTCGCCTCTTGCCGTCGGCATTATCCTTGAGCTTGATACGCTCCGGCCTAACCAAGTCCTCTACTATGTGAAGGAGGTCAGGCCATAGCTCTGCCTCCTTCAGTTCCATTTGTCCGAAGTTGATGACGTGCCGTTCGAGTTCAGGACTCGGATCGGAGTTGAGCTCTTCGCCACCCACGTAGCGAAAAATGCGTTCCGCGTTCTTTGATGATTTCGAGACAAGAGTCGAACGCTGTTCGGGGCTCAGTACAAACCCCATTCCAAGGACGATGCATCCCTGGAAGCTCTTCCCCGCGTTGGCGGTAAGTGCCACGGGATCTGCCCGCTCGGGTTTTCCTCTCAGTCGAGAGTTGAGGTATTTCACGGGCAGACGGTCCAGCCGCGGCTCCAACTTCAAGTCCGAGACGTGGCCTTTCGCCAGATGCACCACGGACACCGAGACGTTGGCACCAGCCACCGGCCACTTCATGGAGCGTACGGCGTCGTAGAGGTGGCCGCCGTGGTCCACCAGGTACTTCAGTCCCGTGGCCCTCGTGTCCCCCTGCGCGATGGTGTTGGTGGCAATGAGTCCGAAGCTGCCGTGTTCACCCAGCAGATGGAACGCACGGCGGAAGAAGTGCGCGGAGAGATCCGCGTTGCCATGCGCACCCTCATGAACCGCCTGGAGCCAAGGGAGGTAGTTCTCTCCGCCCGTTTCGATGATGGAGTTCTTTCCCGCGAACGGCGGGTTCCCCACGAACCCATCGATCCATGCAGCCTTGTTGGGCTGTTCGTTGTCGAGCGGATCCGGCCGTCTCCCGTGGAAAACCTCCGGGAACTCCAGCGGCCAGTGGAACGTCCATGGCGGCGCGGAGAACGCCGCGATGTCCGCTGGCATGGGAGGCGGAACCCCATTCTTCGCCTTGGACAGCCACGCCCCAATCAAGTCCAACCGGCGGACGCGCTCCTTCTCCCGCCCCTTGTCCGAGCCCTGGGCGAAGAACGCACCGACGCAAGCATTGGCGATCCGCTTGATGTCCTCCAACGCCGCGTCCGCGTCGCGGAGAAGCCCCTCCTTCACCCGACCGGGCTCCAGGTCCAACTGCAGCGGCTTGCGGTCCGGCCCTTCCAGGTCGAGCGCGAGCTGGAGGATCTTCTCGCGCTTCTCCAGCGAACTGTTCAGCGCCTTCGAGATGAACGCCCAGGGCAGCTCCGACTGCTTCGTGCGGGTCGGGTCCCAGTGGAACGCTTGAAGCTGCTCCAGGTCGAGCCCGACCAGTGAATCCCCACACTTGAGCGCATGGTCCAGGAAGGTGAAGGGCTCCGTCTTCGCCAACGTCACGAGCCACAGCGACAGCTTCGCGAGCTGCACGGCCCATGGATTCTTGTCCACGCCGTACAAGCATCGCTGGGCCACCAGCCGGCGTGCCCGCATCACCTCGTCCTCGTGCTTGTCACGCTTCAGCACGCGCTCACGTGTCCATGCGGCGACAACCTGGTCCGCGAGAAAGCGGCAGGACTCCACCAGGAACGCACCCGACCCCATGGCCGGGTCGCAGATCTTCAGGTTGAGGAGTCTCTCTGAAGACGGATGCGGCCCCATCGTCTTGAGCAGAGGCTCCAGAGCCCGGCGGACGATGGGCGCTGACAGACTTCGAGGCGTGTAGTGGCTGCTGGTCCGTCGCCGCCCGCCGTCAGGCTGGAGTACCCACTGAGATGCTCGCCGTATCTCGGTCCCCTTCGCACGGTACGGCTCCAGCGCGGTCAAGACCAACTGCTGCGCGGAGGCCTGCTCCAGCGCCTTCGACAGGGCTTTCACCGCCTTCGCGTCGAGCCTCGCTTCCTCCTCCAGCCATGCCGCACGCCGCTTCGCGGGCTGGGCCAGCACCTCGTCCACGGAGACCCATACCTTCGAGGGCTTGAGGCAGATTCCAGCACCGCTCAGGCGCTTCACGTGGAAGCCCATCAGGCCCTCGTACACGGAGCCGATCTGCTCCACGTCGAGCGACTTGAAGCTCAGTCGCTGTCCCTTGAGGAAGACGAGCCGCTCCAGTACCTGGAGGACCGTCTCGTCATCGATGGGAGGCACCCGCGCATCCGTGCCCACATCGGCGGAGTTCGCGCCTCCTAGGAAGGGGAACGTGTCAGGGTCGAAGAGCTGCCCACGCCGCGCCGGCATTCGCAGCTTGTCGTGCGAGGCGCCCAGGTAGATGCACCTGAAGAGCGCCAGCAACCGTGGCCACGCACCGAAGCGCCGGTTCATCGAATCGGGGTATTGGCTGGAGTCCTCGACGAGTTGCGCGTGAAGAGCCTTCACCGACAGGTCATCGCGGTAGGGCTCCTGGTCCACAGGAAGCAGGCCCCGGTCTTCAGCGTAGAGGATGAAGACGAGCCGTAAGAGCGTGGAGAGGAGCCCGCCGTAGACATGCTCCTCACCTCGTGAGAGCGCCTCGTCCAGGGCCCGGGAGCCATCCCGTTCAGCGGCCGTCTCGAAACCCGTGAGAAGGATGCCGAGCGCTTCCAGTACCTGGTCGGCCAGTTCGTCGGTGACATCCGCCTGCCGGCGGCGTGACTGCTCCAGGAGCGCGGGAAGCTGATGCTCGGGCAGCACGCCGAAGAAGCGGCGCGCGTGCAGGAGCATCACCATCGCGTCGAACAGCGGACGACCGCTGGCGGTGACGAGGTCCTTGAACCGGAAGGTGATGTGCCCTGACGTCTCTCCGTGGGGCGCATAGACCAGTCGCACGGAGTCCCCGTTGAACAACAGACCGATGGGGACACGGGCCGCGCGCAGCAGGCGGTCGAACTTGGCGGTCGGCTCGTAGAACCACGCGCCCGTGGTGTCCTCCTTCCTGTCCAGGTCCAACCCGGCCGGCAGCTCCCAGGTCAGGAGAGAGAAGCCTTCCGCAGCGCGGCTGATGGGCGTGGAATCATCCGGCAACCCTTCCGGCTTCGCGGGAGGAGGCCCTCGTCGCAACAGCCCCCACGTGGGCTTGATTGTCTGTTGCCCCTCCGCGATATCGAGCTGGAGGTCCTCCGGAAACCTCGTGGTGAAATCTTCCTCGGTGTAGCCCAGCACCTCCCGGAGGAAGCGCGGGACATCTGTCACGCGAGGTGACTCCCGGCCCGCCAGCAGGCCGAACCGCGACTGCGCGGACACCGGCAGGCGCTGCATGCACTGCGCGTCCTCGAGGACCGGGATGGAGACCACCAGTCCTTCGATGGGCTGCGCCATCCCCATCCATGTCTGGTGATAGCGACGCTCGACGTCCCCGCTCAAGTTCTGGCCGTTCATCACCGAGCCCCCGGCCACAGATAGACCATGCCCAAGGGCACCAGGCGGGCGACCCGCACGGCGTAGGTGGCCTTCAAGGATTCAGGTTGTTCGACGAGTTCCCTTCCGAGCGCTGTCAATCGCTGTTCAAGGTGCACCTTGTCCCTCCTCCATTGGTCTTGCTCCGCCCGGGCGTCGAGCTTGAGTTCGAGCTGCGCGCCCAGGGCTTCCTGGATGGCCTCCTGCTGCGTCAGGAGAATCTGTGTCAGCGCCTTGGATTCAGCCGCTCCCCGCGCCGCCAGCTTCTTGCGAGCATCCCGCTCTCGCACCGAGGCCTGTTCCTCGATGGCGGGCCAGAGCTTCGAGAAGTCGGACTCGACACTGGCCAGCAGCCGTTTCTGGACGGCCTTCGGTGTCGCGGAGAGCGCGGGCGCTTCCGCCAGCGTGGTCTCCAGTTGGTCGATGACCTTGCGGTCCGCCTCGTCCGCGAAGGGCTTCAGGTGCCCGCGGCCTCCGCCGTCCAGCCACCTTGCTGAAACAGAGACCACCTCGTCATGGAGCCGCGCGGCGCCCTCGCCAAAGAGCGACAACCGGCCGAAGACGATGACGCGTGCCACTGCGTCCCGTTGGGTCTGGACCACCGTGACACGGCTCAGGTCGTTCGCGGAGAACCCCTGCGCCAGGAACCGGTGGAGCACCCGCTGGACGAGCGGATGGGACAGGTGCAGGTGGACGAGCTTGCTGGCAACGCCCGGAGGTGCCTCGAAGACGACGGGAGACAGGGGGCGCTTGCGCCACTCCCACGCTGCCTCGTCGTGCGCCCGGCGCGGACGAATGGAATCCAGGGTCGTGCTCCACGAAGCGGGAAGGGCGGGGACCTTCCAGGCCTCCAGCGTCCGGCCCTCTTCCGTGATGGCCTCCCGCTCCAACCGGCCCGCGCCGGCCAGCTCGAACCCCACGTCCAGCGCATCGCGCAGCAGGGCGGGATTGAAGTCCATCACCTTGCCGCTGCGCTCGCGGAGTTCTCCAATCTCATCCAGTTCCTTGCGCAGGGATTGGAGCGTGCGCTGGGACTCCAATTCCCGCTTCGTCACCTCCGTGCGAGTCGAGGTCGCGGCGCGGGAGAGGCTCGCCAGCGTGCTCTTCGTGATGCCCGAGGCGAGGGCATCGTGCATCTGGTCCATCAGCACGCAGCCAAGGCTGCCCAGCTCGCGCGTGATGGTCTCTACCTTGCGCGCGAGGGTGTCGAGCACCGCATCCTCGGCGCGCTGGCCGTAGACGAAGTAGCCACAGCGCACGGTGGGCGCGGGTTGCAAGGCACGGTCGATGCGACCGTTGCGCTGCTCCATGCGTGAGGGATTCCACGGAACGTCGATGTGGAAGAGGTCCGCGCAGTGGCCTTGCAGGTTGATGCCTTCGCGCGCGGCGTCGGTCGCGAGGAGGACCCGCACGGGGAACTCCTCCATCGAGCCGTTGAAGGCGGCCTGCACCTCCGCTCGCTTCACGTCATCGATGCCGCCCGTCAGCGTGAGGATGCGCTCATCACCCCGTTGGGTCCCCTCGAAGGCGGCGGTGAGCTGCTCCTTGAGGTAGCGGAGCGTGTCGCCATACTCGGTGAACAGGATGACCCGGCGGGGCTTCCACGCGGCGCCTCGGGTGAGCGGGCATTGGTGCTCGCGAATCCAGTGGAGCAGGGCCCGCAGCTTCGCGTCCCGGGCGGCGCGGTGCCGGGCGCTCAGCTTGAGCATGTCATCCAGGAGCGTGCGCGCCTGGACGCTGGCGGACAGGTCCTGACTGTGCTCGCGGATGGTCTCCGCGAACGACAGCTCGAGCGCGTCGTCCGTCTCGCCGTGCTCCTCGGACTCAGGAGCCGTGTCGCCGGTGAGCGCTCCGCCGTCGGGAGCCAGCGCCCCCGCGCCGAAGGCCGCCGCGTGGATGCAGAGGGTGCGGTGGAACGCCTCGATGCTGGAGAGGAGACGCTTCTGGAGGTTGATGAAGACCAGGCGCCCCAGCTTCGTGCCGGGCGCCATGAGCTCCGTGTAGCGCGCGAGCTTCTGGGACAGCTCCAGTTCCGGGGCGGAGGCTTCGCCCAGGTCGACACGCTGCTCGACGCTCTTTCCGTCCGGGGCGAGCCACTCGGCGTGCCAGCGTCCCGAGTCATGCGTCAGCCGCACGCCCACCACGTGCCGCTCGGGGTAGCGCTGCGAACTGCCCAGGGCGCGAAGGTCGCCCTTGAGCCGGCGCACCATGACGGGCGCCAGTTGTGATTCGCGGACGCGGGTGCCCCGCGTGAAGCGCTGTGGGTCCAACATCTCCAACAGCGCGGAGAAGCTGTTGGAGTGGCCGTTGTGGGGCGTGGCGGAGAGGAAGAGCCGGTGCTCGAAGCGCTCCGCCAGTGAGCGGATGCTGCGAGTGGTCTCCGTGTCGATGGCGTACCGGCTGGCCGATGCGGGCGCGACGACGTGCGCCTCGTCGAGCACCAACAAGGACTTGTGGTGACCCTTCTCCTCCAGGAGGGTCTTCAGCGGCTCGAAGTATTCGCTGCGCCGCAGCGTCTGGTACGACACGATGAAGCGTGAGTGCGTGGCCCAGACGGGGACCTGGAAGCCGCGCTCCTGACGGCGGCGGGAGACGAACTCGCTGTTGAAGATTTCGAAGCGCAGACCGAAGCGCTTCTCCATCTCATCGCGCCACTGGAGCGTCACCGACGCCGGGCAGACGATGAGGACGCGGTCCACTCGCTGGCGGAGGATGAGTTCCTGCAACACCAGCCCGGCCTCGATGGTCTTTCCGAGACCTACGTCATCGGCGATGAAGAGATTCACCCGAGGCAGCTCGAGCGCCTTCTTGAGAGGCGTGAGCTGGTGATTCATCAAGTGGATGCCCGCGCGGAACGGCGCCTGGAAGAGCCGGGCGTCGGTGGCGGTGACGGAGCTCCACTTGAGCGCGTGCAGATACGCGGCGAAGTGACGCGGCTCGTCGAAACGCGCAGGAGGTCCCAATCCACCCTGTTCGGGTCGGATGACCCGAGCGGCGAGCTCACGCTCCCATAAGACAGACAGGGGACGTCCCTGTGCGTCATCATCGAGACACGTGAGACGAACGAGGGTGTGTTGCTCCCGGACATCCGAAGGAGCGATGACCTCGTTGACCAGATACTGACGGTGTCGGACCTGCGCGATATCACCCGCGCACGGCATGGGAGCGATTGGCACGGGAGCTACATGCCGCGACAGACATGTAGGCGAGAATCACTCGCAAGAGGTACGCCAGAGGTCTTGACATCTCTGGCCCACACTGATTGCGCCCGGAAGGGCATCCTCGAACTCTGCACCTCCCCCCGCGCAAGAGCGGCAATACCATCGACCTTTACACCGCGTTCCCGTGCGAGTGTTGATGGTCTCCAGGAAGCGCTGATTCCTGGTCATCGGTCGCCTTGAGTTCCCGGACCTGGCGGTCGAGACATCTGGCGAGTGCATCCGAAAAGTTGAGGAACGAGGAGTGCGCCGGTGGAGTCCGCAGTTGCGCGCGTCCTGAAAAAACGGAAGACCCACCAGCGACACCCGGAGGGCTCTCCTGGCACCTGCCGCCCCTCCTGGGAAAGCAACTGGGCTGAGCAGGCGTGTGTCCGCTGGAGATGAAAGGCTTCTGCGCCGGCTCAGCGTGCGGCTCATGGGCTCCCCGTCAGGGTCCCTCACCTCCCCTTTTCTTCTGCCCGCTACGCCCAAGAGGACTCCAGTCCTTCCTATGCTCCACATCCATGCGTCGCGATAATGCGGCTATAGTCGAAGTACCTGTACGCTTGGTGTTGACAGTGGAATTCGATGCGCTCACGACTTCCGTGCTGAAAGCCTCACAAAAGGGACAAAAAATGGCAAAATCTCCAGTTCGCGTTGACAGCGTTCGCGCATCCAGGGACGGCCATGAGTTCCACGAAGCGTGGGTAGCCCGCAAGAGCTTGGGATTGCTGCTTCCGCAAGATGGCTTTGTCGGGGTCGCGATCGAGGGCTTCTCCCCTAGCGACCGGGTATCCCAAGAGGCGACCGAAATCGCCGATGCGGTGCTGTACTACGGACCTGCGGCGACCTTCCGGGACGCGGAACGGGTCGTAGTGGTCCAGGTCAAGTACTCCAAGGCATCCGAGCTCAAGCCGTTTCGCGCGGCCGATGCCAAGCACACGGTTGAAAAGTTCGCGCACACGTATCGCGCTCTAAAGCGCGAGCACGGTGTCGGCCCGACTCGAAGTCGCCTTGGCTTCGAGCTCATCACTAATCGCCCGATCCTTCCCGAGCTCGAACAAGCGGTCGCAGCCCTGCGAGACGGAGTGATCCTTAAGGGCGTCGCCAAGACGCAGGCTGAGCAACTCACCGACGCCATCAACATGCAAGGTAAGGATCTGGCAGAGTTCGCCGCACGGCTACATCTGACAGGAATTTCCGGGGACCTGCTCCAGAGCAAGCACGAACTGGCCATCTCCTTAGCGGACTGGTCGGTCGCGCGAGATCCGCAGTCCAGAATCCGACTCAGCAACCTTCGAGAGCTGGCGCGCACCAAGGCTGGCCTCCTGGCCCAGCATCGAAACGTTATCCTGCGCGCTGACGTCCTCTCAGCACTGGACCTGCAGCACGAAGACGAACTCCTTCCGGTTCGAGAGAGCTTCCCAGACGTCGGTTCGATAGTGGAACGCGAGCAACTGACGTCGGTGGTTGCCCAAATTCCAACCCTCACTCGGCCATTACTAATCCACGCTGACGGCGGCGTCGGCAAGACGGTGTTTCTCCAGTCGCTTGCGGCAAAGCTGGCCAAAGACCACGACGTGGTGCTATTCGATTGCTTTGGCATGGGTCAGTACCGTGCCACCTCCGACGCTCGCCACTTGCCGCAGCGGGGCTTGATCCACATTGCCAACTTGTTGGCGTGCCGCGGCCTGTGCGATCCCATGCTTCCCGGCAACGCCAGCGACGGCGACCTGATCCGGACGTTTCGCTCAAGACTTAATCAAGCGACTGAGACGCTCCGGACGGCGGCGCCGGATCGCCAGCTCGTCCTACTGCTCGATGCGATCGACAATGCTGGCGAGCACGCTGCTCTGCGTGACGAAACGGCTTTTCCGCGTTTGCTCCTGGAAGAACTGACCATCATTGGTCCTATCCCCGGCGTGCGGGTCGTTGTCAGTGCACGCGGCTATCGGCTGACCAATGCCATCGGAAGTGCCTCCTGCGAACGGCTTCAGCTCCAACCGTTTACGCTGGACGAATCCCGCGCATACTTGCAAGACCACCTGGGGAGACTGACGGACGGGATGCTGCAAGTAGCCCAATCGCGCTCACGTGGAAACGCTCGCATCCTCGAACATCTGGTCGACGAAGGCTCTGAGCTTCTGGCGCCGTCGGAATTCAACAAGGTCATCCAACTGGACGAACTGCTTCAATTGAAGATTGCCAACGCATTGGCCGACGCACGACGGCAGGGTTATCAGGAAAACGAGATCGCATCGTTTCTTGCTGGGCTTGCGACTCTGCCACCGCCCGTGCCCGTGCGCGAGTTCGCCGAGGCAAATGGCTTGTCGGAAGGGGCAGTCAATAGTTTCGCCGCCGATCTATCGCCGCTGCTGGAGCAAACTAGATACGGTTTGATGATTCGCGACGAGCCGACTGAACGCCTGATCCGCGAAACCTATGCCGCTGATGAAGCGACGCTACGTCGCTTGGCCAAAAATCTTTTTGCGATGCAGGATCGTTCCCTGTATGCAGCAACGACGCTGCCGGAACTGCTGCAGCAGTTGGGGAACGGTGACCAACTGTTCGAGCTCGCATTCGATGAGCGCCTTCCGGCAGCCATCGCCACTGCGGCCGGCAAGCAGGCCATTCGGCAGGCGCGCATTCGGGCGGCTGTCGCCTTCGCGGCTAACCAAGAGGACAACGGACGGCTAGTCCAACTGCTGGTCGAACTTTCGACCTTGGCCGCGATGAATCAGCGAGGCACCCAGTACCTGCTCGACCACCCCGACCTGACCGTTGCGATCGCGGATGCCGACTCGCTGCGGCGCCTGTTTGAAGCGCGCACGGAGTGGCCTGGCGCCAGGCATGCGCGATTGACCATCGCGCACGTCTTGGCCGGGGAATTGCCTGACGCCACTCGCCACGCCCACCGTGTTTCCGAGTGGCGTCATCACTACTACGACCAGGAACGAGAATTTCGTCGCCGCGACGAAGGGCCGACCGCACTGGATATGGCGTCTATCCCGCTGTTCCGGCTGGCGCGAGGCGACGGCGAGGCCGCCGCACAGGACTTGACTCAATGGCCGGACTGGTACGGCTTCCAAGTGGCGGAACGTTTATTTTCGCTCGTACGGGCAGGTGCGCCGGCGCGCCGTGTGCTCGATAAAGCGCTTAGAGAGATGCTCGCATCGGCTGCCGCTAGTTCCGGTGTCTTGACGGCAGCCATTACGTATGCCGACGGCGATGAATCCTGGCAGCGCGAACTGGTAGGCCGGCTGGCTGCGGTCTGCGCCCAAGTCGACTTGGGCGCGCAGGATTACCAATCCAAGGAGGCCTCCCTTGTGCGCGGCATTATGCGGGCAGCCGCCGTGGCCGTGGCATTAAGAATGACCACCGAGGCGAACACTATCCTCGATGCGGCTGCGATTCCGACGCCCAGTTTGCACGTTTTTCTGGATGAGTTCTGGACACGTGATGCGTACCTGTTCATCGCTGCGCGGACGCTTCGCGCGCTCGCGAAGGGAGTCCCGCTTGAAGAACGAATGCTGCTCCCGAATGAGCTTTCCGAGGCCGCTGTTGGCGTCGCGCCAGAACTTCAAGGCAAGGAGTTCCGGGCGGCCTTGAAGAATGCAATGCGCGAGGCCGTAAGAGTGCCATCGCAGGCGGACGACTCCTCCCGCCGGCTGCGTCAAGACGACTTGCACCGAGCCGAGCGCTTTCTCGATTCGCGTTTATGCACATGGCTCTCTGTGGCGCAGGCTTTCTCGCAGGCGATGAGCCGGACCCACAGTGGCGACATCGGGCGGCTGCAACCGCTGATGACGGAGTGGAATCGCTTGCGGGTGAGCAACGACTACTACTTGGGCGGCCTGTCCGCACAGCGACAATTCAACGCGGTCGGCGAGCGACTGCTCACCTTGGCCGTGTCCGCGGACGCTGGCCACGATACGCAGGAGGTTCGCGAGTACATCGAAGCGGTCAATGCGGCGGGCGTAACCCCCGTGTCACATGTCATCGAACTGGTCAGCATCTTGGCACGACGGACTCCCTGTCAGATGGCGGCTGGGAAGGCTGCCGTGCGGGCCCGAGAAGCGATCGAACGGCTTGATGACGTCAATGAGCGAGCTGCCTCATTTGCGCAGCTCGCACGGGCAATCGTTCCGGCCAGTCCGGACGATGCTTTCGATTACTTCCATCGTGGGCTGGAACAAGTCGATGCCTTAGGCTCGGGCGACTGGCAATTCGTCGGCGAACTAATGCATGTCGCGTCGACCCTGAACGGCGGTCGGTTGGAAGATGCCGACAGCCACACCTTGTCGAACATCTGCGACTTGAACCTGGGCGAGGAACACAAGTTTGATTGGGCAGCCTACGGACAGGCGTTGGCGCAAGCCGCAGGCCCCAAGGGTTTGGCCCGGCTGGCGCGCTGGGAGGATCGCGAACGCATCTCCCTCGACTACACCTTGCTCCCGTACCTCACGGCGCTGGTCGACAACGGTGACCTTGAGCCAACGTTGACTCTGATCATGTTGCGGGTGAGCTCTCCTGCGGAGTTGCGTGTTTGTGGCACCGGCGAGTTCATTGAGGCACTGCTGCGATGCCCATCGGGGGTCACGGCGACGCTGGTTGAGGAGATGATTCAGCACTATCAACAGAACAATCCCGGCGGGCACGGGTCGGACGACGTCTTGGCACTGTCGCGTCTGGCCGAGCGGGCGTTTGGCCACTCCTCAAGCGAGCGGTCGCGGTTGCTTCATGCGGCAGAGGCGATCTCGGAGGCGAAGCAGGAGTTCAACACGCTCAACAACTGGCGATCGCCCAACCCCCTACCGGATCGGTCCAAGTGGGAGGCCGAGCAAGCGAAGCAGATTGCGGAGGCCAAAGCCCGCGCGGCGTCGCTCAACCCGTTGGACGAGGCCGGGATTGCGGAATCTCTTGCGGTTCTGGATGGGTCGCTTCAAGGGCGGCGCCTGGAGCAAGATTTTCTCGAGGTCCTGCGCGCCAAGGTCCCGCTTTCCGGGATGACCAAGTACATCGAGATGATTGCTCGGCAAGAGCAACTCGACCTGGACGACAAGTTTCACGAGTTGGAGCTATGCAAAACCGCGTGGTCGGAGTCGTCTGACGCCGTCGATCGCATCTGGTCGAAATGCGCTGCGTGGATCATCCACGCCAACCCGGCGGAGTTCGTAACCTTCGAACAGCTGTCCCTGTTCCATCTCAACCGTCTGTCCGCGCTGGCGGGCGTTGACAACCACACGCTGGTCGTGGGGTTGCTCAAGGAGTTTTCCCGGCCGGAGGCTGAGGTACCCGCCGCTGTCTGGCTCAGCGTGGCGGCGAGCTTCAACACCAAAGCGGAGCCTGGCGCAGGTCAGTCCGCCTTGGCACGACTGCTTCGGGGCGGCGCAGCCAAGTTGGCCCCACTGGTCGTTGATGGCGAGTGGCGCCCCGGCTTGTACCCCGAGGACGATCCCGCCGATATTACCGCGGGACTGATTTGGTTTGGGCTGGGCTCACCCCGTGCTGAACGACGCTGGATGTCCTCACACGCCCTGCGATCCGCAGTGCGCCTGGGGCGGAGCGACGTTCTGGACCGCGTGGTCACCCGCTTCGGCGACAAGACCGCCGGCGCATTCGGCGCTCCGGAGTTGCCCTTTTTCTACCTACATGCCCAGCTGTGGCTGCTGATCGCAATGGCTCGCGTGGCGATGGAGGCACCGGCCGCCATTGCCTCGCATCAGCGATTCCTTGAGCACATCGCACTCGATCACGCCGACCCGCATGTTCTGCGACAGCACTTTGCGAGGGAAGCACTATGGGCATGTCACCGCAGTGGCGCGCTGACGCTGTCGGAGACGACGCAAGCGCAACTGCATCGGGTAAATCAATCTCCGTATCCGTCTGTCAAATCCCAAGGCAGGGTATCGTCTTTCTATGACTCCCGACCCGCTGATAATCCTAAGCCCCCATGGGACGTCAGCCTGGAGTACGAATTCGACAAGAACGAGGTAACAGATCTCGCCAGGCTTTTTAACCTTGATCGTTGGGTGACGCGAGATGCCCTGAGCGCGTGGGTTCACCAGCACGCACCTGGCCTCACCAGCATGTATGACCTCGGCGGCCGCTCAGGTTCGCGTCGCAGCCACGATGAAATGTCGGAAGCGCAGCATCGCTACGGCGAACAACTGTGCTGGCACGGGCTATACGCCGTGGCCGGGCGTTTGCTGCGAGATCATCCGGTGGCCGTTCCGACATACGGTCAGACTGAGCCTTGGCATGAGTGGCTACGTGGCAAAGTATTGACGCGGGACGATGGTCAGTGGCTGGCGGATGGCACCGATTGGCGCCAGGCCACCACCCGCGTCAACTTGCGCGAAGTGACCAACGATGGCGGCGCGCTCACTGCAGACACGGCCAAGCTCTCGGCGCTGATGGGTATCAGGGAAGGGGTCCGAGAGTGGCTGGTGGTGAATGGGGACTGGACCTCGATGGACGGTGTCCAAGTCCACGTGAGTTCGTCAATGGTACCCTCTGCAGAAGGCGACCGTGTCGCCAAGGACGTAGCCGCCCAGGATCCGTTCCACATCAATGCTCCGAAAGTCGAGGAGCACGAAGAAGGCGACCCTCAATGGCTGGAGTTCAATACCCCGTTTCACCCGTGGCTGGTCGACACACGTGCCCGGGCCGGCCTGGACGAGACCGATGTGTTCGGGGTCATTGGCGCCGCTGCGCGGACGCGATTGACTACCGAAGCGATCAGCTTCGGAGGCCTAGTGATGAAGGATCCATTCGGTCGCGAGTGGACTGATCGCTTGGGCGCCACCGTCTTGCACGTTGAGGCATGGTGCCAATACACAGAACGCGACGAAGATCAGCGCTCAACCGGAAATCAAGCAATCTGCCGAACCAGCTTCGTTCGCGACTTCCTGAGCGCGCAAGCTTGCGACTTGATCTGCATAGTTCGTTTGCGGCGCAGCGATTTGGGCCGCGGCGATCGCACGTCCCAGCATTGGCACACAACCTTGGCTGTGCGCATCACGCCTTCTCTTGAAATATACCTTCACCCTGGACGGGCCAATGAACTGTACGAGAGCAAGTATTGATGACGCGCAATCGATCGCACGGACCCGCACTGTTCCCGCACTTTAATGACAGTTCCGTCGAACTCCCTCCAGCAGGGGCTCCTTCGCCCCAGGATTTCTTGAGAAACCTCTCTGGGGGAATATCCCCCTCGTAAGGTGGATGTGAAGAAGCAGCAGAAGCAGGACAGGACTGCGGAGCGCGAGCAGTTCGGCCGTAACCGACCGACGGGTGACGTCCGCCGGATGCACCCTTCCGCTCGCACCGCATGGTAGCCGCGCACGGGGGTCCTGGTCGCCGAGGCTGACGTGGCTTCAGGAGGAGTCAGGCGCGGATGCAGAGGACGGTTGCCAGCGGTGAGGCAGCAGTTCGTCCAGACGTGATGCGGGGTGGCTGCCAAGGCGCATCAGCACGTCGGCGAGGTACGCCTCGGGATTGACGCCGTTCGCCTCGCAGGTGGCGACCAGAGAGCTCAGCCCCGCCAGATTCCGACCTGCCTCGTCGTTGCCGACAAAGAGATAGTTCTTCCTGCCCAGGGCCATGGCGCGCAGCGCCCGCTCCGCGGCGTTGTTGTCGAGGGGCAGCGAGGCGTTCTCCAAGAAGCGTGTCAGTGCGCTCCATTGTCCCTTCGTGTAGCGAAGGGCCATGCCCAGGGGACTCTTGGGGGGATGGAGGGGAAGCTGTTCATCCACCCACGCAGCCAGACGCTGAAGGATGCGTGCACTGGTGGTGCTGCGAGCGTGGAGGTGTTCCGGAGTAGCGAGCGTCCCGGCGTCTCGGACAGCGTACTCGACACCGTACAGCTCGAGGATGAGGTCGAGTGCCGTCCTGGACTCGGGCGCGGTGGTGAGTGCGTCGAAGAATTTGCGGCGCACGTGGGCCCAGCACCCCACGCGCACGCGCCCCTCCGGCAGCGTCACGCGGTTGTAGCCCGTGTAGCCATCCACCAGCAGGAAGCCCTGGGTGCCCCCGAGCACTTCCAGGGGCGTCACGCCGGAGCGACTGGCGCTGTGGACGTAGGCGATGAGCTCATCGGTGCGGAATGTCCAGACGTAGGCGCGGCGCGTCTTGCCCTCGTCCAACACGCGTTGGGGTGTCTCGTCGGCGTGAACCCGGCTGGCCTCTCTCACCAGCGCCAAGAGGCGCTCGGCGAGTGGCGCCGTGGCTCGGCCCACCTCGTGGAAGACGTCGCAGAGCGTGGTGCGCGCCACGGGCATGCCAGCGCGGGCGAGGGCCTTGGCCTGCCGATACAGCGGAATCGAGTCGCAGCACTTCGCCGTCACCACGTGCGCCAGGAAGCCCGGGCCATACTGCCCTTGCTCAATGGCCTTGGGCGCGGGGGCTGTGACGATGCCCGCGCCGCAGGGGCAGACGAGCGTCTCCCGCAGATGGACCTGCCGCTCTACGTGCGCGGGCACATACTCGATGAGGTCCGTGCGCTTGCCGGGGCCCAGCGGCTTCAACGCCGTGCCACCGCAGGACGGACACCTCCGCGCTTCCTCGGGAACGCGGTGATGAATCAGCCGCTCGGGCAACGTCGCGCGCGCCTCGCGCTTCAACCGCCGCTCCTTCAGCGTCGCTTCACGCGGCCTGGGCGCGTTGCCCGAGGCCTTGCGCAGCTCGTCCTCGACTCTGGGGAGCTTCTCGCTCTTCTTTCCGAAGACGGTCCGCTGGAGGAGCGCAAGCTGGGATTCGATGCTGCCCACGCGCTCTTTGAGGGTGAGGTTCTCCTGCTCGAGCCCTTCGGCTCGCTCACGCCACTCGCACTGGTGCGTCGCATCGAGCGCTGCCATCTCTCTGGGAAAACCAGCCCACCGCTGGCGGGCATTGCCTCGGCGACTGGGGGCGGTGCCCACTTGCCTGGCCTCCGGACGTGCGTGACGTCGATTCCGTCAAGAAGCATGGACAGTTGGGTGGCATCCAGCTGCGCTCCCAGGGCGTCCTCGCCGAAGGCAGGCAGGCGGAAGCGGCCCTGCTCCAAGCGCTTGTAGGTGAGGACGAAGCCGCCCGCGTCCCAGGAGAGAATCTTCACCTTGTCCCCGCGCCGCGAGACGAAGACGAAGAGGTGGCCGGCGTAGAGACTCTCCTTCCACTCCGCGCGCACAATCGCCGCCAGCCCATCGATGCTGTTGCGCATGTCCACCGGTTCACGTGCCAGAAGGATTCGCACCGCCCGGGGCAACAGCAGCATCAGCCGAGCACCGCCACCAGATGCGCGAGGTACTCCGCCTGCGTGCCCTCCGGGAAACGCAGGAGCACTCCTCGCGGCAGCGCCACCTCGAGCATGAGCCCTTCTCGCGTCCGCGGCACGGGGGATGCGACCACCTCCACGGGAAGGAAAGTCGCCCGTGGTCTGCCTGTCGATTCGGACCTCCGTCCCAGCGTGGACCTCTGCTTCTTGTACAGCTTGTACTGGAAGGCGCTGAGCGAGACCTCGTGCCTCTCCGCGAACTCCTTCTGCGTCAGCCCGCTCGCCTTGAACTCTTCCACCAACTGCTTCCACTCATCCGGATTGGGTCGTCGCATGCTGGAGTGAACCGACGAATCCGCCCCTGTTCAGGACGCCGGCCGTCGGTCGCTTACGTTCGGCCTCCGCTTCTGCCTTGCCGAAGACCCCTCGCCCCCAAGCCATCGCCCCAGGTCCGTCGCCGGTTCCCTCGCTGCGGGGTAGCAGTCATCGGGCGACCGTTGAAGAAGCTAGAGCAACGTCAGGCCCAGCCCCTGCGGCAGGGGTGCCGTCAACGACTCCAGGTCAGTCTGCGTGTAGGTCGCCGCGCGCCAGATGGCGTCCGCCACCAGGGGGTGACAGTCGGCGAGATGAGCCCGCTTGATGGCACGCCGGACGAGGACCCGCTGACGCCTCGACAGGGAGGCCCTCCTCCCCCGGCCCCCCTCCGCACCAACTACACAAGATTCGGGACTTGACCCGGCCAATCGCGTGCATAGACAACGACGCGGCATGCACCACGCCCAACATCGCGTGCGACAGCGACAACACCCTCTTGGCGTGCAGACCTCCTCGAACAAATTCGAAAGAAACGTCCGCACCTGCTCCTCGTTTATGGCCGCCTTGCATACCAGCCTGACCTCTCCTCTGGCACCACACCACTCCACCTCGCACGGAGCCGTCTGGTAGGCGACTGGCGATCTGCTCGCTTAAATGCAGGGGTCGCGCAGGGGACCCCGGCACATGAGCAGTGACAACGATCCGGAGTTCGTGGCCTCGGCCATCCTGCGAAGGCTCGCATTGAGCTGGCGCACATCGTTCCGGGCAAGCCCTGGCAGAACGGCACCGACGAGAGCTTCAACGGACGCTTTCGCGACGAGAACCTCAACATGGAATGGTTTCGTCACGACGCAAGCGCTCAGGAACCGCCTCCGCCTCCGCCCGTCGCGCCGCCCCGCCCCTCCACGCGCGTCAGCAGGCCGGCGAGGCCCTCGAAGCTGGCATTGCCCACCTGGTGCAGACCGAAGCCCCAGAGGAACGCCGTCATGCCCGCGCCGAAGCCGCCCCACGTCGGTGAGAAGACGTTGAGGAGCTGCAGGCCCAGCACCACCGCCACGCCCGTGAGCAGCGCCAGCATCGCCAGCTCCACCACCCACAGGTGACGCGGCGACGGCAACGGCACGCCCTCCAGCGCACTGAATCCACCCGCCGAGTCCGCGTCCCCGCTCGGAGCCTCCGGCAACGTCGGCAGGCTGCCGCCCGTGGGCGCGGTGGGAGCGGGTACCTCCGGCGCGGCGGGCGTGGAGAAGCTCAGCGCCTCACTGCCCGTGGGGACCCCCAACCTGCCACTCATGCCGGCACCCTGTGGACTCGGGTAGGCCTGGAGCGCCATCGCCGCCTTGTCCGCCTTGTAGTCCGCGTCCTGCAACGTCTCCGGCTTCAGCGCGAGCTGCGCCTCGTTCAGCAACGAGTCGATGTGACCCAGCTCATGCAGCTCCGAGTCCGTGGTGGCCGAGCTTCGCTTGCTCGCCACCTCCGCGCGCAGCGCCTCGATGCGCTTGCGCACCTGTCCCGTCTGCGCGTGGTGGAGGAGGTCGCTCGCCTCGCGGTACTTCGCCGCGGCCGCATGCGGAGACTCCGCCCCCAGCGCCAGCATCGCCTCGCGCAGCTTCGCCTCCGCGCTGTCCAGCTCCACCTTCTGCGCGTCGCTGGCCGAGTCCCGCGCGTCCCTCAGCGCCTCGCGCAGCTCCTTCAGGAGCCGGAGCACGTAGTGCGCATACGCGCCCTGGTACAGCCGGAAGCCCTCGTCCACGCTGACGTCCGCGCGGGCCCGCGCCTGCTTCAGCCGGTCCTTCACCTCCGCGGTCAGCTCCCGCCACTCCTCCTGCGTGAAGCCCCGGGGATTGCGCGGCGAGGCCACCGCCAGCGACAGCTCCCCGCAGAGGACGTCGAAGTAGGAGCGCCGTGCCCGCTCGAAGCGCTGCCGCGCCGTCGACAGGTCGCCCTCGTCCAGGGACGCGCGCACCTCCTGGAGCAGCGGCAACAGCTCATACATCAACCGGAAGCCCAGGCTGTCATCCTCCCCCAGCTTCTGCGCCAGCGCGCGCGCCTGCGTCTCCAGCTCCGCCAGCTTCGCCTTCAGCCCCGCCCGCGCCAACTCCTCCACGTTCTGCTGGCGCAGCACCTTGAGCTGCTCCTCCAGGCGCTCCGTCGGCACATTGCCCAGCCGCAGCGACGTCTCCGCCTCGTCCAGCAGCTTGCTCGCCTGCGCCGGCCGCAGCTCCCTGGGAAGCGCCTGCAGCTCGCGCGTGCCGGCACACCACGCCTCGTACAGCCGCAGCTCCGGCTCCACCCGCGCCAGCTCCGCCTCCGCCACCCGGCCGCCTCGTAGCGGGCCACGAATCCTCGAGACGATGGCGTCGATGCGCGCGCGCACCTCCAGCCCCACCCGCCGCGCCTCCTCGTCCTGGCCGTTGAGCAGCTCCGCCGCCCGCTGCCTCAGCACCTGCGCCCGATGGAGCTGCTGCGCCCGGGGCCGGATGTTCTGCGTGTACAGGCGCACGCCATAGGACGACACCGCGCCCGCGGCGATGAGCAGCGCGCCCCATAGCCAGGGCGTCCGCACCCAGACGGTGAAGGGCTGCTCCACCGCCACGCCTTGCGGCACCGCCATCCGCACCGTGCCCGTGTACTCGCCCGGCCCGTCCAGCCCGCGCAGGTGCAACAGCAGCGTGCCGCTGCCATTCGCTGACACCTGCACCGTGCCGTCCACCATCGACAAATCGAGGTCCTTGCCATCCTTCCCGCCGCCCTCCAGGAAGAAGTGGGCGCTGCCGAAGCGAGGCTGCACCAGCGTCGCCCCCAGGTCCGGCGCCTTGTGCTGGAGCTGGAGCAGCCGGGGCGTGGCCACCTTCCCCGTCACGCCCGCCGTCTCCTTGAAGGGCAGCCGCACCGTCGCCTCCACCGTGCCCAGGCCCCAGCCCGAAGCCGCCACCGCGGGCGACGTGGCGATGAACTGCACCGCCGGCACCGCCTGCGTCCGCGAGACGACGAGCGCCGTCGTCTCGCGCCCGCCCGCGTGCACCAGCACCAGCTGCCCCGTGTAGTCCCCCGCCGCCGGCAGCTTCCCCGACACCTCCAGGTGCAGCGGCGCCCTCGATGAGATGGACGGCGAGATGGGCAGCGACGAGCCGCCCGCATCCCCCGCACCCGCGGCCTCGCGCACGACGGCCGTCAACGTCACCTGGGAGCCATCACTCGCCTGGAGCGGATCCACCAGCACCGTCACGCCGCCGGGCAGCGCCTCCTCCACACCCGCGTCACCGGGAGGCGGAGACAGCAGGTCCACGCGCAGCACCGTCCGGAAGTCCTCCGACGTCGTGCGCAGCTTCACCTCGTTGTTGGCCGTGGCGCCGGCCACGCGCAGCCGCGTCTGCGCCAGCGCGACGCTCGACGACGCGCAGAGCACCACGAGCAACACCAGGCGGAGCAGGCTCCGAGCACGGCGGCAACGGGCATCGAGGACGAACATCCGCCGACGATAACAGGCGCGTCCCCCTCCTCCAGTTCACACCCCTCACTCCCAGCCCAGCAGCGCCTTCACCTCCCGGGACAAGCTCCGGCGGATGGTGTCCGCGGGGATGCCCTCGTTGTGTCCCGTGGCGGACGGCATGCGGGGCCCCCCGCTGTGATGCAGCGCGGCCAGGCGCAATTCCTGGGTGAAGCACGGCGCGCCGGAGGACCCGGGGCTCGTGGAGGTCCGATAGGACACACGGGTGCGCGACGCGTTGACGGCCAGGAACTCGTCCACCGCCACGCTCATCGGCTGTCCCTCCGGGTGCTGGACGATGAGCGCCAGGCTGCCCACGATGAAGGGCACCTCCTCGTCGGGCAGCTCCAGCCAGCCCCGGGGGTCGTCCTCCAGCCCCTCGTCACCCGGCGCGCCCTCCACCTGGAGGAAGGCGTAGTCCAGCTCGTCCACCGTCGCCTCGCGAGGCCGGGGGTGCATCAGGTCCGCGGGGCTGTACGAGCTGCGCGCGATGCACCGCTTCACCGCGTAGCGCGTCCCCGACTGGAGCAGCGTCCGGTCCGGCAACACCTTGTGGTCGAAGCGCACGCGCAGCGACTCCAGGAGCCGGTTCTCGATGACGTGGAAGTTGGTGAGCACCACGTCGCGCGACACCAGGAACCCCGTGCCCAGGGACGCGCCCAGCACCGGCTCCACCCGGCACACACGCCGCTCAATCGAGGCGAGCCTCCGGCGCCACCCGTCCGCGCCGCCCTCCTCCGACTGGGAGCCGACGATGCGCTCCAGGCTGCGACGCGGAATGCTCCGCTGCACCGAGGCGAGGTAGCCCTGCATGAAGCGATGCAGTCGCGAGTGTCTCGGATGAGCGCCGTGCATGCCCGTCACCAGCTCCCGCGTCCACCCTTCCGACTCCGCGCGCTGGATGAGGCCTGTCGCCCGCTCCCTCGGGCCGCCCGTTGGAACGAGCACTTCCAAATCCCGGTGGCACACCGAGGCCACCACCCGGCGAAGGTCCTCCACCGAGGGAAACGCCCCCAGCATCGCCAACAGCAACTCGTCTCGTTCCGCGCCGTCGAGCTCCATGGTGTCACCCGTGAAGAACCGCTGACGAAGCCTTCTCGGCCTGCCGACGCCGACGTGAATCTTCCGTATTCCCCCAGGAGATGCCCAGGGGTCAGCCGCGCTTCTGCCCTGACGTGCCGGGTCCAGAAGCCCGTGAGCGGACACTCGTCACCGGGCCGTGCGCAACACGGCCCCGGTCCGAAGTCTTCGAGGACCTCTCCTCAGCGCACCGCCCACGTAGCGGGAGGTACGTAGGAGACGAGGTCCGGCCGCGCCACCACGCGCAGCGACGAGGCGCCCGCCTGGAGCGTCCCCGCCAGCGTGGGGATGACACGGAAGCGAGCCTGGAAGGCTTCCCCCTGTCCCCGAGCCGGCAGCTTCAGCGTCACCGCGCCATCCTCCGAGGTCCACGACGAGACACTCCCCGACGCCACCAGCGCGTCCAGGCTGGCGGAGTCCACCTGCACGCCCGCGGGCAGCCCGTGCCGCAACTCCAGCACCAGGCCCGAGGGCGTGGAGGCCTGCACCGTCACCTCCACGGGCTGCCCGACTCGCGCCTCCCGGGGCGAGTCCACGGCCAGCTCCAGTCCGCCTTGCGTCTCCTGCTTCCACGGCACGGCGGCGGACAGCGCCAGCGCGAAGCCCAGGCCCGGCACCGCGGGCTCCGCGCGCACCGTCCAGGCATGCGCGCCCGCCGAGCCCGTCGCCGGGGCCTCCAGCGCCAGCACCTCGCGCAGCGCCTTGGCGTCGTACGTGCCCTCGGCCACCGGCTTGCCGTCGCGCTCCAGCACCACGCGCACGCTCGCGGGCAGCGGCTCCTTGAAGAGCGACACCACCGCCTTGAGCGCCAGCCGGTTCGTCCGGCCGCTGCCCCACCCGCGCGCCGGCCCGTAGCCCGCGAGCAGCGACGCGCCCAGGTCCGCCAGCGGCGCCTTGTCGTCGCCCTCCAGGCCCAGCACCGCCAGCGCCGTGGCCTCCGCTTCCGAGGGCACCTCGCCATCGGCCGCCACCACGCCCTGCTCCACCGGCAGGTACGCGGCGCCGTCCTCGCGCGTCTTCAGCGCGTCACGCACCTGCGCCCGCAGCGAGTCCCGCAGCGCGCCCTTCACGATGCCGCTCGCCAGCAGGGACGCCGCCGTGTAGCCGTCCTTCACGTGCTCCCGGTTGCGCTCCAGCGCGCCCGACGCCAGCGCCGTGAAGCGCGCCGCGCGACGCTGACCCGCCGGTGTCCCGGAAGCCGCCACCACCGCGCGCGTGCAGTCCGCCGTCGCCACCAGCAGTCGCTGCAGCGTCCAGCCGTCACCTCCCTGGCACGTGCCATCCGGACGCTGCGCCGCGGCCACCCAGCTCGCGAGCCGCTCGCCCAGGCGCGCCAGCACCGGGTTGTCCGGATGGAGCAGCGTGCCCTCCACCAGCAACGTCGCCGACACCACGTCCGGCGTGCGCCCCAGCCGCAGCGCGCGCTGCGTCGCCTGCGCCACGAGGACGCGCACCCCTTCCGCGTCCACGAGGCCTCCCGCCGACTCCGGCGGTGACGCCACGCGCCCGCCCTTGGGGGACAGGGCCGCCTTCATCACCTGGGCCGCCTGGGGCTCGCCCAGCGCCGTCAACAACTCTGGAGCGCGCCCGGCCAGGAGCAGCGCATACGCCACGTCCTCCGAGCCACCGCGAGCCCCCGCCGACGCCAGCTCCGAGCGCAGCACGCCGAGCCCGCCGGGATACACCTGGAGCCGCACGCGCTCGCTGCCCGCCTGCGCGTCCGCGGCGCCCGTGAGCGTCAGCGTGCGCGGCGCGGCCAGCGTGCCGCTCCACGTCTGCACCACGGGCCTGCCGGTGGGCCACACGTCCAGGGGCTTCTCCACGCTGTCCGCGTCTCCCAGCGCCGCGCGCACCGCGATGGGGCCGGGGCCGGAGACGCGCACCGTCACGTACTCCACCACGCTGCCTCGCGCCGGCACGCGGACCGTGCGCGTGGCGCCGTCCACCGCCGCACCCGTGGCCTCCACCTTCAGCGACGTCTCCACCGCGGTGTCCGTCGTGTTCACCACCTGCACCGGCACGCGCACGGAGTCGCCCGCGCGCAGGAAGGGCGGCAGCACCGGGTCCACGTATGTGGGCAGCGTGCCCGCGAAGCTCGTCACCGCGCCGGCCTGGGCGCCCGAGCGCGAGTGCGCCAGCGCCAGCACGCGCCAGCGGGTGAGCCGGTCCGGTACGCGCACCGGCAGCGTCGCGCTCCCGGACTCATCCGTCACCACCAGCGGCTCGAAGAGGAACGTCTCCGGGAACCACGCGCGGCTGGGCGCTCCCACGGACTGCGGCTTCTGCTCGCCACCGCCGCCCTTGAAGCGCGCTCCCCCCTCGTCCGCCTTCTGGGCGAACGAGTCGTCCGCTTCCGGCGCGGCCCCTCCCACAGGGGGCTCCATCACGGGCGCCGCGGCCTCCTGCTCCGCGGCGAAGCTCCTGCGGAGCAAGTCCGACTGCCTGTCCATGGCCTGACCCGGGGGCGCGAAGTTGCCCTGCAGCGCGGCCGAGGACGAGCCGAAGAGCTTCCGGATGTTGTCCCCGAACAGGGTCACCATCAGCACGAGCCCCACGACGAGACACACCGCCCCGACGACGATTTTGCGAATCACGGCGCCTCCCGGGCGACCCACGCGTTCCAGTTCTCCACGTCCTCTGGCAGTCGCGTCCCTCGCGACACCACCGCGCGCGGGTCCGTCAGCTCCAGCAACTCCCTGGGCAGCCTCGACAACCGCAGCCGCTGGCCGAAGGCGTCCTTCACCTTCTCACCCCGCTGCTCGCAGGACGCCAGCGCCTGGGTCCACAGCTTCGCGAGCCCCGCCGGGTTCAGCGTCTCGCCCTCGGGCGCCTTCTCCTCCCAATCACGCACCTGCGCGTGCAGCTCCTCGAGCACCGCGTAGAAGGGCTCGGTCAGCTCGGCCTCCGGGTCGAAGGCACCGCGTGCGCTCGCGCTCGCGCGCGTCTCTGTCTCCCGAAGCGTCGGCACCGCGCTCACGCGCAAGAGCGCCGCGGCGGCCGCGTTGGAGCCCCGGATGCGTCCCTGGGCCAGCGCCACGCCATCCAGCACCCCGAAGGCGGGCTGCGACACCGACGGCGCGGGCCTCACGCTCGCCAGCGCGTCCCCGCCCGGCAGCGGCACCAGCTGGCTCAACGTCTCGTCCACGCCGATGAGGCCCACCGCCGCGGGCCCGTCCTTCCCATCCACGCGCGTGCGCACATGGAGCCGCGCCAGGTCGCCGGGCGCATAGGCCGGCTTCTCCGACGACACCTCCACGGAGAGCTGCGCGCGCGGCGCCACGTACACCCGCGCCAGAGCCCCCATCCACGAGGTCTCCGCCCAGCCCTCGAAGTCATCGGGCAGCCGGAAGCGCGCCGTGGTGGAGCCCTTCTCCAGCTTCGTCACCAGCTTCTCCTTGCCCACCGAGAGCCACAGCTCCTCGGGCAGCGAGCCCTGGTAGGCGGGGCCGCGCATCAGGTCGATGCGCACCTCCTCGCCGGCCCGCGCCAGCACCGGCGTGGCGCGCAGGCGCAAGGGCGGCAGCGTCGCCGGGCGCAGCACCCACTTCGTGTCCCCCACCGGCTTTCCATCCACCTTCGCCGCCACCTTGAGCTCATAGCCCAGGAAGGTGGTGGCCTGCGGCGGCCCACCGCTCCGGGAGCCGTCCACTCCCGGGTGCGCCGTGAGGAAGAGGACGCCCATCGACTCACCGTCCTCACTGTCCTCCACGGCCCTCCAGCGCGCGAAGCGCTCCTGGACGCAGGCCACCGTCGCCGCGCCGGGTCCACCATGCACCCACGGCAGCGCGGACCACGACAGCGACACCTCCCGCTTCGCCCCCAGTCGCCACGTCAGCGCCGTGGGCAGGTAGACGCTCGTCGCGAGCCCCGTGGGCAGACACGTGCGCGCATCCTTCGCCGCCGACTCCAGCGCGCCCATCAGCGGCGTGGCCGTGCCAAAGGCGGGCTCCGCCCTCAACTCCAGCCGGGGCAGCCCCCAATCCCGCACCGCCAGCGACAGCGACAACACCCGGTCCTGTCCCGGGGGCAACGTGCGCGCGCGGACGACCTGGGCCAGACACGCCGACAGCGCGTCTTGGGTGCCCACCACGTCCGTCACCGCGCCGCCCGCGCCCACCCGCACGCCCAGCTCCACCACACGCTGGCCTTCGTTCGGCAGGACGAAGCGCGCGCACGGGAAGAACGACGCCACCCAGCCCTCCACGGCGAGTTGCTCCTTCAGCGTCGGTCCGCTGCCCGCCTCCATCAGGTTCTTCAACTGCGCCAGCCGCACCGGAGGCGGCGGGGGGAGCCGACGCACCGGCAGGGGCGGCACCACCACGTTGACGGGGGGGCCCGGGTCCAGTTGGAAGGCCGCCACGCCGTCCTCGTCCGTCACGCCGCGCACGCCCTCGTCCCGGGCGTCCCACGCGCGCTTCACCGTCAGCTCCGCGCCCGGCAGCACCCGTCCGTCCGGGGTGGTGGCGCGCAGGTAGACGCGGTTGCTGAAGCCGTCCACCAGCCCGTCCTCCAGCTCCGTCACCGAGGAGATGGCGAGCGCGTCCTCGGAGAGCAGCAGCGCAGCGCCGCCCACCACCCGGTCTCCCGCGGCGTCCTTCGCCGACACGCGCGCGGACAGCGTCACCTGGCCTCGCAGGTCGTCCGGCACGCGCGGCAGCGTCACGCGGAAGCGCCCCGCCGCATCCGTGCGAGTCCTTGGAGGAAGTCCTCCCGTGTTCCATTCCGGAGGCGGCGGCCACTCGCCGGAGACATTCCACCCGAGCTCCACCTCCGCGTCCGTCACCGGAGCGCCCGACGCGTACACCACCTGGCCTTCCAGCTCGGGCGTGTCCCCCGCGCGCCAGTAGGGCCGGGGGCTGGACGCCTCCACCCGGAAGCGCGGCAGCGTGAAGGGCTTCACCTGGAACGTCGCCTGGGCCTGGGTGTCCCCGCTGCTCCACACCAGCGTCCACTCACCGACGGGCGCGCCCCGGTCCAACGGGAAGCTGCCGGCCACGACGCCCCACGGCCCCGCGGGCGCCCGCTCCTCCAGCACCGTCTCTCCCGTCGCGTCCTTCAGGAACCACGTCCCGGGCCGCCCATCCAGCGGGGACAGGTCCTTGGCGCGCAGCACCACGGCGCGGAAGCTCACCTCGTTGCCGGGCTCATACAGCGGTCGGTCCGTCAGCACGTGCGCCACCGCTGGCGCGTAGAGGGGCAGCGTCGCCTCCACCGTGTCCGTGCCCAGCGGCGTCGTGAGACGCGCGAGCAGCTTGTAGTCGCCGTCCGCCACCTCGGGCAGCTTCACCTGGGCCGTCAGCGAGTCATCGGGCGAGCGCGTCCACGGGTAGTCCTTCTCGGGCACCAGGGGCGTCTGCTTCCCTTCGGCATCCACCAGGAACAGCTCCGCGGAGCCCCGCTCCACCCGCGCGTTCATGAGATTTCCGCGTGCGTCCGGCGCATGAGCGTCCGCCCAGACGACCACCGTTCCCGCCAGCCCGCGCCCCAAGGCATAGGCCTCCAGGCCCACCGTCTGGCGGAACTGCCCGTCCGGGCACTGGAGCACCTTCACCCCACGAAACACCCAGGCGGACAGGCACACGTCCCACGCCGCGAAGAACCAGACCCCCACCAGCAGCAGGGCCGCCAGCCCCCCCCTCTTCGCCCCACGGCGCAAACGCTCTGTCATTCATCCTCCCCGAAGCCGCACTCTATGCCGGGAGCCCCCCTGGCTGCCGAGCCCCCCTTTTCGCGCGTGCGACGCCAGTGCGGTAGCGTCGCGCGCCTCATGCCTCCGTCGCCCACGCCCCGTGCCGCCCGTGCTCCCCAGGATGCCCTGCCCTCGCGACTGGAGGCATTGCTGGAGTCGCTCACGGATCGGCACCTCGCGGACCGCCTCACCCATGTCCACCGCGCGGCGGCGGTGGCCATCGACCGGCTGGGCCACCTGAGCATCGCCAAGTACGAGCCCACCACCCTGGAGTCGGACGGCGGCGCGGACCTGGCCCTCTGGGAGACCATGGCCCCGGCCATTGGTGACACCCTCGTGGGCGTCAACCAGCTCGTCAGCGCCATCCACCAGCAGTTCCCCCCGCCCGCGCGCGCCGCGAGCACCGGGGACACCGGCTGGGCCCCTCCCCCCGCCAGCTCCGACGAGCGGCTGGCGCAAGAGGTGGAGGCGGTGCTCCACGCCACCGCGGAGCGGCTGTCCAAGCGGGTGTCGGAGCTGGGCCAGCAGATGCGCAAGCCGGAGGTCGTCAGCGACCGCTGGACGCTGATGGCCAAGCTCCAGGCGTTCCGCGCCGACTTCCGCGTGCGCATCGGCGACCTCGTCTACCTGACGGCGGCGGCCTTCGAGGACGTGCGCCGCGAGGACGTGGTGCCCGGCTACGTGCACCAGGTGGGCGCGCGCTCGGCGCTGCGCGGGGCGGCGGCGGACCTGCGCCGCTCGCTGCAAGGACGGCTGGAGCGCGCGGCGAAGGCGGAGGCCCCGTCACGGCCCGCCCTGGCCCGACAGATGGCGGAGAGCGTGTCGGCCTTCATCACCCTGCCCGCCTCGGTGGCGCTGCGCACGCCGCAGAAGCACCACGTGCTGAGCTTCCGCGCGCACCTCCAGGAGGCAGCCGGACAACGTGAGCTGGCGGCGGACGTGCTGCCCTCGCACGTCGAGCCCTTCCTCGCCTTCCTGGAGGAGGCCATGGACGAGGTGACGCGCACGTGGCTCACCGTGCATGACCGCGAGCTGTGGGCGGCGTGCGGCGCGAAGCTGGAGCAGGCGGATATGCACCTGACGCTCGGCTCGCCTGGCGCGTCGCGCGTGCTGGCGGACGCGGTGGACACGGCGGCGGCGCTGTACGGCCGCTCGGCGCCGTTCGACGGCTTCCTGCGCAAGGCGCGACAGGAGGCCGCCGAGGGACTGGACGAGGCGAACTCGCTGGGGTTGCTCGAGCGCTTCCGGGAGCGCCTCGCGGCCCTGCCCTTCAGCTAGACGACGCGCGCCTACTTCTTCGTGTCAGCGGGCAGCGCGGGAGGCTCGGCCTTCGGCGGCAGCACGCGCAGCTCGTTGAAGCGCTCGGCCAGGGTGCCCGGCGTCATCTCCTCCTGCCACTGCTTGGGGTTGGTGTTCCAGCCGAAGTCCGCCGGCACCTTGCCGCCACCCTGGTTCTTGTAGCCAATCATGTCCGGGAACAGCGTGGACCAGCGGCCCGCGGGGTCCGGCTCCTTGGTGATGTACTGCCGGTTGGCGGGGATGAGGAAGGGCTTGCTCTCGTCGCTCATGGCGCAAAGCCTCCCCGAAACCCGCCCGCAAGGGTAGTGGGAAGCCACGGTGACGGCGCCTGGAGGCCCGGTCCCCGGACATCCCCCTGGAATGAGGCCCTCAGGCGGCCTTCCGGGCCTTCACCCGGCGCACGGGAGGCAGCACCCGGGGCCCCATCTCGAAGACGGCCGCGAAGAAGCGCGCCTGGGCCTCGCTCCGGTACCGGTAGCGCCGCACCTCGCCCTCCGACGTGACGACCTCCACGCCCCAGCCCTTCCTGTCCTCGCTCACGTCCACGCGCTCCACGCCGCCGCCCATGCCATCCCCCTCGGTCTTCCTGTCGCCTGGGAGATCAATCCCCGTGCCAGTCAGTCCACGAGGAAGCCCTGGGTTGCGCTGTCCACCAGGCGTCAGTCGGGTGCGAGGCGGTAAGGAATGCAGCCGCGCCCGCCTGCCCGCCTGCTTGGGGGTGACATGGGACCTTGCCCCGTGGGGCCAAGCCCCTCGGCCAGGAACGGTCTGCTTGTGCCGCGCGATTCCTGCGTTAACTCAAAGGCATGACTGAATTCGAGAGCAACCTCGGCGAGCGATTCGCCGAATTCGTCCTTCCCGACGGCTGCGTGCTCTGCGGGGGAGCGGTGAACGTGCGCGCCAGCCCCTCCGGGGCGCACAGCTACTGCGCCCACTGCCACTGGCTGTCCAAACCCCGCATGCGCGTGAAGGACAACGGCGTGGAGCTGTCCTTCGGCATGACGGCGACGGCCTGACGCCCCGCGCGCGTCGGGCCCTCACGCGGCTCGACGCGCCCACCCCTCACTTCGGCCCGGCTCAGTTCGCGGAGCAGGCCCAGATGCCCTGGCTGGTGCAGAAGCAGTTTCCGACGCGCCGGTTGATGCAGCACGAGCGCGTGGCGGTGCCCGCCGGGGAACACGCCTTGCCGGCCAGGCTCAAGCAGGAGCTGTTGGGCTGCAGGCAGATGGACGGCGGCGAGGTGAAGCAGATGTTGTGCAACCCATCGCACTCGACGGACTCGCCTGGATAGGCGTTGCAGGTGTTGCCCTCACAGGACACCGTCGTCCCGTTCGGACACGTCGTCGTACACGTGACGAGCGCGCTCTCCTCCTGAGCCAGGGGCTCCAGCGCCTCGACGGCCTCGGTTCCACCACAGGCCAGAAGACCCGACACGACCAGCGCCGACAGCACCGTCAGGGACAGCTTCATGGTGGAGCTCTCTTTCAGCGAAGGATGGGCGATGGCCCATCACGCACAGCCGTGCGCGCTGGAGAGGGATTGAAGCATGACCCGTGGTGGGGCCGCACGCGCCTCACTTGCGCGGGGCGTCGGTTTCGTCGAGGCCGGGGCCTTCCAGGGTGCGCCCGGAGTCGGACGCCTCGCGAGGCGGTGCGGGCGGCAGGCCCTGCGCGGAGAGCAGCAGGGACAAGAGCGCGGCCTGCTCGGCGTCCCCGAGCACGTGAATCGTCTCTGGCAGGCTGAGGGAGACGGAGGTCGGCTCACCGCCCGCGTCGGGCTGACAGGTGCGCCAGCCGGTATAGCGGCCTCCAGCCACCGTCATGGAGTAGCTGCAGCCGCCCACGTCGCCGGAGATGCCGACTGGCGAGAGGACGAGCGAGGTGGGCCAGTTCGCGAGCTCGCCATCCACGCGCAGGCCTGGCTCGGAGGACATGCGGGAGAGCTCCAACCGGCTGTCCTCCACGCCCACGCGTCCGACGATGGGGCCCTTGCGCCAGCGCAGGTCCACGTCCCCTCCGCGCAGCTGGCCCTTGAGCGAGGTGGGGGTGCGCCGCAGGTCGAAGCCTCCGCCGCGCACGGTGTCGCGGCTCAGGGACACGGTGAGGGATTGCTCACCCACCTGGAGGCGGATGGGACCGCCGCGTTCGGAGGCGGCGAGCTGCGCGCTCGCGGGTGTGGCGAGTCCGAGCGACAACAGCACCGCGCTCAGCGCGCCGAGCGCTCCTCGGGGTCCGGCTTCAAGGCGTGACACGGGACACCTGCCTTTCCTCTGGGCACAGGAGGAAAGGTAGGGTCGCGAGCCCGGGGCGGGCATGGCCTTGCGCCCCGGGGGCTCGCATGGAGGGACGTGGGGTAGCGGGGCTCAGTGGAGGCCGTCGGAGCCAGGCAGCCCACCCGCCACGAGCGAGGGGTCGTCCTTCTTCCGCTGCTCGACTTCCCAGGCATCGCCGTCCGCGAAGCCCCACTCGTCGACGTCGACGCGATAGTTGCGGTACGAGAGGATGCGTCCCCGGCAGATGCGCTCCTGCCAGTTCCCCTGGTCCACGGAGCGGTCCGCGCGGGAGAGCAGCTCGCGCATCAGCCAGTCGGGAACGATGGCGCGGTCCGACGGGTAGGCGAAGCGGAAGACGAGCAGGTGGGAGAGGAGGACTTCCCAGTAGCGGTCGAAGCGTCGCAGCAGGCGTTCCCAGTCGAACGTGGCGCCTGTCTTGAGGAGCAGGTGGGTGAGCTCATGGCCGTCGAAGCGCTCACGCTCGAGGACGAACGCCTTGCTCCAGAAAATCTCCTCGGCGGGAGGGACTCGGCACGGGCAGCCCAGCACCTGCGCGGGGACGGAGTGCTCGAACCACGCGTCGTCGATGGCGGTGATGCCATTGCCGGAGCTGTAGATGAGGTCGACGAGGAAGTCCGCCCAGAAGGCCTTGTGGAGCCAGCCGTGGACCTCGCTCTCGGTGCGCCACTCGTTGCGCGAGAGGAGTTCGATGGCGCGGTCCGCGTCCTTGCGATGGAGGAAGAGGTCCAGGTCCTTGGTGTCGCGATAGATGCCCGTGTAGTGAGCGAAGGCATAGGCGCCGCCCACGAGGAAGGGGATGTCAGCGTCGGAAAGCAGTTGGATGGCGTAGGTGCGCGCGCCCAGCTCCGCCACGGAGCGCCGCACTTCCATCCGCCTCGGGTCTCCTCCGGGTGCCCCGGAGGCCTTCGGTGGTTGCTCGGCCATGAGGGAAGATAGGTGGGCAGGGCCGGCACGTCAGCGAGTCGTCCGCGCACCCGCCCGAAGGGCAGGCGAGCAGGCGGGAGTCCACCTCAGTCGGTCGGCTCGTCCGAGGGGACAGGTGCGGCCTTGGCCGCCAGGGACATCGGGTAGATGGAACGGACGTTGACGCGGTGGTGGTAGGCCACGAGGTGGGGCGCACCGGCGATGAGGATGAGCACCTGGCGCGGGGGCTCGGGCTGACTGTCGACCCAGGCCCGCGCCTGCTCGACTGTGTCGAACGTGGCGACGGGTGGGGGAAGGCCGCCCTGTTCCATGTCCTGGAGGTAGTACTTGAGCACGGGATCCCGAGGGAGACGGCGGATGTCCTGCTCTGGGAAATAGGCGACGCGGTGGTACTCGCCGGCAATCAGGAGGTGGGCACCATCCGGTGGGCGAGGATGCGCTTTCAGCCAGGACTCGGCTTCCGAACGCGTAGCGAAGCTCTCGATGACGACGGGAGGAGCATCCTCCTCCTCTCCTTGGCGATAGTCCTCGAACTCGTAGGACTGTCCTGTATCCGTGATGAATGCGACCGCATCCATCGCCATCAACAGCTTCGCCTTCTCGTCCTCGTCGGAGGATTGCTCGCGGAGCCTACCGAGAAGCTCTCGGACCTCAAGGTACCGCATGCCGTCGTTCAAGGTGCCACCTCGGCCGTGAGCGAAGGGTGATGGGATTGGGTGTTGGCGAAAAGAACGGCGGGCGCGAGGACAAGCAATCCCGCGCCCATCGACACCACGACAAAGACCACGCCCGCGATGATGAATGTACTTCCAAGCAAGACCTCGCTGCGGTGCTGACGCAACCAGTCCACGGCCTCGTCGACCGCGGTGAACTCCTGGGGTCGCAGTCTTTCTAGCTCAACGCAGTCCATATAGGGTTGCTGGCAGCGGGTCGTGCAGAAGCGCAGCTTGCCTCCCTTCTGCCTTCCACCACTCGTCATGTGCCCAAAGCCCCTTGCGAGAGGACGACTCATGCATTCGTCGACGCAGGCCGTGTTCTCCTCGTCGCAATCACGCGGCCGACTCACGACTGGTGTCGCTCGCAAGCGTGTGCGAGTCCCCTGGCGCGGCAGTTCGAACCCATCGGCCGGCTCCCATGAATGAGTCACGGCGCCATCCCCCTGCTCCCGGATGACGAGCACGAGCCGCTGGAGTTCCATGGTGCTCTCGGGGGCCACCTGTCGGGTCGAGCTACAAGCCACGAGCGCCACACTCACGAACACTGCAGCGAGCTGCTCTGGAAATCGATAGGTCTTCAGCAGGTTCTCCTCATTCGGCTGGCTCGTCCGAGGGGACAGGTGCGGTCTTGGCGGCCAGGGACATCGGGTAGATGGCGCGGACGTTGACGCGGTAGTGGTAGGCCACGAGGTGGGGCGCACCGGCGATGAGGATGAGCACCTGGCGCGGGGGCTCGGGCTGACTGTCGACCCAGGCCCGCGCCTGCTCGACTGTGTCGAACGTGGCGACGGGTGGGGGGAGGCCTTCCTGCTCAATGCGCTGAAGATAGAACTTGAGCACAGGACTTGGGGGAAGATAACGGAGGTCCTTGTCCCGGAAGTGGACCACGTTGAAGTACTCGTCCCCAACCAGAACCTTGGCGCCGTTGAGTGGAGCCGGATGCGCTTGGAGCCAGGCGTTCGCTTCCTCACGCGTGTCGAAGCTCGCGGAGACGAGCGGAGGGGCACGAACCTCCAAGCTCTGGCGGTAGTCATCGACGGCTCCGGATTGCCCAGTCTCGAAGATGAACTCGAACACGTCCATCGCGGTGTTCAACTTCTCCTTTTCCTCGGGAGAACGGCTCTCTTCGAGAAGACGGCCCAGCACCTCCTGGACCTCCAGCAACTTCATTCCGGGCGTCATCGAGCAGCCTCCGTCATGACCCTTTCTTTCCGAGCAGGTCCCTCACCGCACCAGCCACAACATCAGGGGCGCGGTGACGAAGGACAGGGGAATCCCCACGCCCACCATCAGCACCGCCAGCTCCGGGTCCAACCGGTGCTCGGCCGCGAGAATCGCCGCGCTCACCATGGGCGCCATCGCCGCCTGCAGCACCGTCGCCTGCACCACCACGGGCGACAACCCCGGCAATGCCCACAACCCCAGCATCACCACGCCCGGCACCAACACCAGCTTGTAGAACAACCCCAGCGACAGCGCCGGCAGCCGCGCCCTCACCCCCGACAGCCGCAGCTGCAACCCCACCGAGAACAACGCCAGCGGCGTCAACAACGCCCCCAGCCGCTCCAGCACCGACTCCACCCACTCCGGATACCCCACCGGCCGCAACAACAGCGACACCACCAACGCCACGAACGGAGGGAAGGTCGCCACCTTCCTCGCCAACGCGCTCAGCGGCAGCTCCGTCCCCGCGCTCGCCCGCGCCGCCGCCAGCGTCGCCAACGTGGACAACACCAGGAACGAGCCGAGCTGGTCCGCCACCACCGCCACCGCCAGCCCCTCCGCCCCCAGCAGCGCCTCCGCCATCGGCAGGCCGACGAACGCCGTGTTCCCCAACCCCGCCGTCAACACCAACGCCGCCACCGACTCCCTTGACAACCCCAGCCGAGGCCCCAGCCACCGGAAGAACGGCCCCGCCGCCAGGTAGTACAGCCACGGCACCACCGCGGCCACCAGCAGCGACGGCACGAACTCCAACCGGTGCATCACCCGCAACACCAGCGCCGGCAACGCCACGTACAACACGAACGTGTTGAACGGCCCCGCCGAGCCCTCGGGGAACTTCCCACTGCGCCGGGCCAGCACCCCCAACACCAGACACGTCCCCAACAACCCGATGACCTGACTCATGACGCCCGCGCC
>NZ_JBLZWL010000116.1:0-281639 GCF_049194865.1 Corallococcus terminator
GCTCTTCGGCGGGCAGCGTCTCCATGCCGTGAGGGACGATGGGAATGGCCAGGGGCCTGCCATCCGAGCGCCCCGGCGTGTACAGCGCCACGTCCACGTGCTCGCGCAGCAGCCGGCGACGCTCGCGGAGCACGGCGTCTTCCAGTGGTTCGTTCCAGGACTCGGGGCGGGCGTAGGTGGCGAGGTCGCCCTTCCTGTCCACGAGGATGACGGGGATGCCGCGCAGCAGGAGCTGCTCCAGGATGTTGAGCGCGAGCGTCGTCTTGCCGCTGCCCGAGCCACCCAGGAAGGCACTGTGCCGCGTCAGCTCGGAGGGTTCGAGGGTGATGGGCTGCGTGAGGAGTCCCTCCGAGGCGCCTATCCCCAGCGGGCCCGTGAGGACTTCGCGATGAACCGGAGTGCCGGATGCGGGAGTGACCCGAGGCGCCGTGGGGCCCGATGCGGGAGGGACGCGAGCCACCAGAGTGCCGGACGAGGGAGTGGGGCGAGGCCCCGGAGGGCCGGAGACGGGAGTAGCGCGAGGCACCGGGGGGCCGGAGACGGGAGTAACGCGAGGCACCGAAGTACCGGACGCGGGAGTGGGGCGAGCCTTCGGCGTGAGCCCTCCCGGAACAGAAGGACCAGCGGGCTTCGCGGCGGGGGCGGGCGGACGGGACTCGTGCCCGGTCAACAGCTCACTCACCGCCTTCATGTTCCGTGTGGCGATTTCGGCGGCGTCGTCCACGGAGACGGGGGGCTGGCTCGGCGGGCGCGGTGCGGTGGGAGCACTGGCCGGGCTCGCTGACGCCTTGTCCATGGCGCCACTTGTGGCTTCCGCACGAGGGGGTGGCGCGACGTCCTCGCTTGTGGCGTCGCGAAGCGGCCTGCCGAAGGGAGAAGTCACCGAGTCATTGAAGAGCGTGGTCTGCCTCGGGATGAAACCGTTCTCCGTCCTGGCTCGCGGCGGAGCGGGCGGAGCGGGCACCTCGGCGCTCTTCGTGGTGCGGCTCGTGGGCTCTCCCTCTGTCTTGGGCCGCGCGGGCCCCGTGGGCGGAGGCGGGAGCCCGAGTCGCTCCAGCCCGAGAATGTCGCCCATCGACTTCAATCGCGTGACGGGACGCGCCGTGCGGCTCCACTCCGCGAGGGCCGCCTGTCCCACGTGCTGGGCACGGAAGTCTCGCAGGGCCGACAGGTCCCTCAAGTCGCTGTCGCCGAGGACCACGCGGCGTCCACCCTGGCGGAAGAGCCGTCCCAGTTGCTCTTCCACCACTGTTCCCGTGGTGGAGGGGAACTCGGAGGTTCGGACCAGGACGGGTGTCTTGCCGGCCGCGGCCTTGAGGGCCTCCGCCATCTGTCGACCCAGGTGACCACCCCGCGAGCTGTGCTCACATAGCGCGAGGATGAGCTTGTTGCCCGACGGATGGACGCCGACGTCCAGCAGGTCGTCACCGTTGCGAGTCTTCACCAGGAAGCGGGGCGAGCCGTTCAGCTCCTCGCTGCCCATCTCGATGGCCCAGGCGAGCAGGGCGGTCACATCGGAAGGGTCCTCGGGCAGCTTCTCCTTGTAGGCGGCGCGGAAGTCCGTCCACGCCTGGTCCATGTCGATGGGCCCGGAGCCAGGAGGCGGCTTCACGTCGTTATCGCCCGCGCGCCTGTTGGGAGACGGGAGCGGGAAGGAGTCCGGCAACTGTTGCAGGTCGATGGCGCGTTCGCGATACCGGCGGCACTCGTTGAGGACATCGCGGGCACGCTGTCCACCGAGCGCCTCGAAGCCCTCGGAAGGAATGGGATGAGTCGGGGTGTTGGCGTCGAACGTCACGCCGCGCTGCTCGTAGAGGGAGCGGAGCCTGCGGGTCGCGATGTCTCGCGCGGTGCTTGCGGTGACGGTGCGCTCCAGTGTCACGGGCTCCGGGTCGTTCTCGATGCGATCGACCATTGCGCGCGTGAGCAGGGGTCGCATCTTCTCCCAGTAGTCGGAGAGGCAGCAGACGACGACCACGGCCCTGGGCACCTTGCCCGCGATGGCGGCCAGCGTGTTCATCGCCCGGCGGAACGAGTTCTCCATCTGCGGGCGCTGATCGAAGTCGCTGATGTCCTCGACCTGGTCCACGCAGAGCACCAGTGCATGGCCCAGCGCGCCCATGAGTCGGCCCAGGTGCTCCACCATCCGCGCGGGGCCGTCGTCCGACGTGCGGGGGATGAGCTCTCCAATGACCTTCCGGTCCTCCGTGGAGATCTCCTCGCAGCGCAGCCAGTTGAAGATGCGGCGGTTGATGCGAGGGTCCCTGCGCTGGAAGTAGATGAGCGCGCGCAGCAGGTCCACTTCCACGTTCCGGAAGCGCGCGTCCGCGAGCAGTTCATCCGCGACGGCTCGGACGGTGCCGTGCAGTTCATCGTCTTCGAGGATCTTCTGCTCGTGTTCGATGAGCGGCGCGAAGAGGCTGGTGCACTGGCTCATCAGGGTGTTGGACAGGTGCATCAGGCCGCTGTCGTCGCCCTGGGCCACGTCGTAGGGATGGTCCAGCGAGTCGATGAGGCTGGAGAGGAGGTAGCGGTCGTAGTGCGCGGCATCGACGGTCATCGGCATGTAGCCGGTGAAGCCGCGCTTCTGCCCGTGCGCGTGATTGCGGAAGGCTCGCACGAGGTGCGTCTTCCCGCTGCCGGACTCTCCGAGCAGGAGCAGGAGTTTGCCGGTGTCGGGAGCGGGCGTGGTCGTCGCGCGGTCCAGCAGGCGCTTGAAGGCGCGGCGCGCCGGAGCGTTGAGCGTCTCCACGTCGAACGGGTCGGGTTGCCAGAGGTACTGGCCCTGTTGGACGCCGCTGAAGACCTCTCCGCTGTCGGAGAGGAAGACCTTGAGTCGAGGGTCGCTGGACATGCGCGCTCCTGGAAGGGCGAATCAGACGACGACGAAGTGGAAGCTGGCGCCGTAGGAGCGCACCTCGGACTCGGCGACGTCCGTGGGGTTCATGGCGGAGACGAGGTCGGCGCGAGTCAGGGACAGGCGTTGGGTGCGGTTGGCTTCCAGCAGCGCGGCATCGAAGGCTTCACGGTGGGGCCACTCGGGCTGGAGGGCCTTCCACACGTGGGAGATGAACACCTTGTCGCGGCCGAAACGGCCGGTGGGCAGGGCTCGGGCCACGGAGAGGACGCGGTCGGCGAAGTCCTCCTTGCGAGGTGGCGGTGGCTCCGCGTTCCGGGTCGTCGGCGCGGTGGACACCACTGTGGGAATAGCAGGCTGCTCGGGAAGGAACCATTTGCGCAGGAGGGTGAGGCGCACGGCCTCCGCGTCGGCGCGCGTGGCTCCCGCGACTCGGGCCGTGAGCTGCTCCACGGCCTTGCGAGGGTCCTTCACCTCCGTGCCGAGCAGCTTGCCGAGGAGGTGCGCCTGCACGGCGGCGAGGGAGAAGGGGCGCTCGGTGTCGACGCCGAGCTGACGCCAGAGGAGCCGGTCGCGGAGCTGAGGGAGGGAAGGGTCTCCCGCGCTCACGGCGGGGTACTGTCTGCCGAGCACCGCCGCGCGCACGCCGTCCGCGTCGGCGAGTCGGGTCAGCACGGCCTTGGATGGGGTGAGCTCCAGGCTGTTGGCGAGCAGGTAGGTGGCCTTGAGCTTCTTCCAGGTGAGCCCCTTGGGGAGCTGTTCGAGGCGCAGGAACTGGAGGACGCGGGTGAGGCCGGCGCTGGTCAGCTCCAGGCCGGCTTTGTTCTTCCGGGCCACGAGCTGTTCTTGGAGCAGGTGCTCCAGCACGGAGTCGAGGCGGGTCTTCCACTCGGAGCGGCTGAGGCGGTGTTCCACGAAGGGGCGCAGGGCCTTGTCGAGCTCCGCCCGGGTGCCGGTGCGGTGGGGACGGGGAGCGAGCCAGGTGAGTGCGAGTCCCGCCAACCGGTTGTCAGGGCTGTCCATGCGTTGTCCTCTGTGCGGCGGCTTCCTGCCGCCGGGCGGCCATCAGTGCTTCGATTGTCTTGAGAATCTCTTCGTACCGAGGCACGACGTCTTCTTCAAGGAAGCGAGCGACCCAGTACCCGGCGCGCTGGAGGGCAAGGTCCTTGCGTCTGTCGCGGCGGAAGCGCTCGGGGTCGAGGAAGTGGTGGTAGCCGTCGATCTCCACGGCGAGCCGCAGCTCGCGGCAGAGGAAGTCCACTTCCAGGGGGCGACTGCCATCGCCGAGGTCCAAGGTGGCATTGAGGGCGAAGAGGCCCCGGGTGGCGGGGTGGACCTGGAGAATCTTGTTGTAGAGGAAGCGCTCGGCCTTGCTGCGGGCACGGGCTTCATCTTTCTGGCGAGCGACGTGGACGGCCTGCGCGCTTTCACGAAAGCGTTCGAGGAGGGGCTCGACTTTGGCGTCCTGCGCGTGTGGCCGCGCGGAGGGAGCCTGCTCCGGGGAGGGTGTTCGCGGAGCGAGGGGGGCGGACGTGCTGCTGGGGTCGGGGAGTTCGAGCAGGCCCTCACGCAGCATGGCGAGGGCATGGGTTTCCTTGCGACCACGAGGTTCGCCGAGCGCCTCGGGAGGCAGCATGCAGGCGATGTGAAGCATAGGGGCCGCGGTGCAGAGGGCGGTCGCAGTGCGCAGGCTGCGCGAGTCGGAAGGGGAGACGCGAAGGTGGAGCGCGGGGGCACGGCCCTCGGGGATGAGGCAGAGGAGGGCGTGGAGGAGGCGGAGAGGGTCGCGAGTGATGGCTTCGCGAACCTCGGCGGAGAGTTCGCCGGGCGCAGCAGGCGAAGGGGTTACGAGGAGCTGTCGGCACAAGGCCCAGGTGGCGGGCTCGGAGTGGGGTGGCTCCAATCGCTCGAAGAGGACGTGGCGCTCGTGAGGCGTCTTGCCCTCGAAGTGCAGCTCGCGAGGGGAGAAGGCGCGCTGGGAGAGGACGACGTAGCTCTCAGCGTCGCGCGAGAGGTTGCGCTCGATGGTGAGGGCGGAGGCCCAGGTGGAGACGGTGGTGCGAAGATCTTCGCTTCCCGAGGACGCGGCCTTCAATCCGCTGCGGTGAAGCCATTCATCCCAGAGGAGGCGGGCGCGGTCTTGAGGGCCGACCAGGACGCTCAGCGTGGGGATGCCCTCCGCGCGCCGCCGGGCATGCCGGTCCAGCGAGTCCAGGAGCGCGGTGTCCGCCGGTGACAGCAAGCCCATTCCCCCACGGGTCTCCTGTGATGGACCCGTCGTACTGGGATGGAAGCCTGCTCCTGCATGGATACCGCTGGCAAGCCGGGGGCACAGGCTCCATCCAATGGCGCACAACCTGCGCGGCAGGGTCTGCAACCACCCCTCTCTGTGTGCTCGATTCACGCCCGAGGAAGAAAGACAGGGCGATGTCACGGGTCGTCTCTGCACGAGCCTATTT
The DNA here is from genome assembly GCF_049194865.1 of Corallococcus terminator. Lineage (GTDB taxonomy): Bacteria > Myxococcota > Myxococcia > Myxococcales > Myxococcaceae > Myxococcus > Myxococcus terminator_A. Next base: position 5,317 of record NZ_JBLZWL010000116.1, read on the forward strand.
CACGAATCCTTCAGTACCTTGCCTCAAGACATTCCACTGTCGGGATGGACTCAGGACGTACGTGGCTGGTGCTTTCGTATGGAGAAGAGCGTGGTTACGCGGGTAACGAGGGGTATGCCGACGAGTTGGCGTCGGTCTATCGCTATGACAGCAAAGTCCAGAACCACCTTCAAATCGTCAAAGGGGACCTGCTGATTATCTGCGACAAAAGGCAGGTTCTGGGAGTTGCCAGTATCGAGAGAATCGACGCCGTCGCGGGGACAAAGCTCCAGCGCAAGTGCCCGAAGTGTGGTGCAACTGTCAGCGTTGAGCGGAAGACGCTTCGCCCTCGCTTCAAGTGCGATGCGGGGCACCTGGTCGATGACGTGAACTCCATCAACGCGCCTTGTACCAAGTTCTCTGCTTGGTTTGGTGACACATTCAGAGGCGTCCCTTCGGGTACGCCGATCTCAATTGCACAGGCACGAGCTGCTTGTCGTAAGTTCAATCGGCAGATGGCTATGCAGGAGGTGGTACTTTCTCGATTGAGTGACTCCGCTCCCGGGTTGCTTCCCTTGATTCAGGAGCTTGCTTCACCTGGGCCTGTCCATGGACTCGGTCTCATTGCCGCCGACGCATTGGAGGAGCCCTATGTTCCAAATCATGAGGACGAAAGGGAGCGTGTGTCGCGGGCGATTCGTGCACGTCGAGGGCAGAAAGCCTTCCGGCAGAGTTTGCTCAAGCAGTTCGACAACAAGTGTCTCGTCACGAAATGTCACCTCCTGGATTTGCTGGAAGCGGCGCACATAATTCCCTATCGCGGAGAAAAAGATAATCACGCCTCGAACGGGCTTTTGCTGCGCGCGGACATCCATACTCTCTTCGATCTGGACCTGCTGGGTATCGATCCCGTGACTTTGAAAATCCAGCTCCATCGGCGGGCGAAGGGCATGGGCTACGAAGCCTGGGATGGTGCTGTGCTCGCCTGTGATGCCCGATTGCTGAGCAAGGAGGCACTGCAGGCGCGCTGGAAGCAGTTCCAAATGCGCGCCTGACACATCGGCCCGGGGCCGCGGCTACCGCGGGTCCGGGTCCCCCTGAGGCAGCTCCAGCACATCCGGCATCTCCGCCAGCATGTTGGCGTTCGGGTAGAGCGTGAGCTGTCCCTCCTGTCGCTCCAGGAGTCCCTCAATCCCTCCCGGCGTCGCCTCGAACGGCGTCCCGTGCACCTGGAAGGCGAACGCCTCCCACAACCTGGCCACATGCTCCCGCCAGGAGCGCGGCAGTGCCTGGAACGTCTTCCGTGCCTGCTCCGCCAGCGGTGACGTGTCCCCACCCTCCTCGTTCCCGAACACGCGCCGCCGGAAGATGTCCCGCTCCCGGCTCCGCTCCTCCGGCGTGGCCCTCGCCAGCGCCCGCACTCCCGCCGACAGGTCCTTCCACAGCTCCAACGTCGCCGAGGACGGAATCGTCGTGATGAAGCTGTTCACCATCACATGCATCGCCCCGAACGACTCCACGTGGTGCCACCAGAAGGGCGGAATCAACAGCGCATCCCCGGGCTCGACGACCGCGACACACGCATGCTCCAACGCCGTGCGGAACCGTGGATGCCTCTCCAAATCCAGGTCCAACAACTGCACGCTCGTCGTCGGCGCTCCGCCCCCCAGCACGTCGAACGGCGCGTGGTACATGTTCGCCAGTTGCTCCGGCGGGAACATCGTCACCCGCTTGGTGCCCTCGAACATGCAGATGAAGTTGATGCAGTCGTCGTAGTGCAGGTTCACCACCTGCCCATCCGAACCAATCCAGAACTTGCTCTCCACCCCGAGCGGCTCGGTGAACCGCAGGAAGTCGAAGCGCAGCTTCTCCCGGACGTGCGACTGCTCCAGCATCCCGTTCTGCATGTAGACGTACTCGCCCGTCTCCACCGCCGCCTTCAGGCGCCCCGCGAAGTCCGCGAACGTGCCCTGCTCCGGCATCACCGCCGCCGCCCCATCCGCGTCATTCACCACGAGCTTCGGCCGGTACTGCCCCCGCGACTCCGGCGGCAACACGCAGAAGTAGTGCGTGCGCTCTCCGAGCTGCGCCTCCAGCGCCGCCAGCTTGCCGTCCAACGTCGACCGCGAGCGCAGCTCCCCGAGCAGCCCCGAGTCCTCCAGCAACCCCCGCACGATGACGGGCTCCCGGTAGTGCCACTCCCGGAGCTCCTCCAGCGATGGGCGCTCCAACCTGCGAACCGATGGGGCGGAAAAGGGCAGGGGCTTCAGGGGCATGGGCTCCGACTCGCGGCACGAGGGGGCCTCCACGCTAGCATGTCTCCCCGAGCCCTCCGGAGCACCCCTAGAGCCATCCCCCCGACACGGGCACCGGCGCCGCCTCGCGGTAGATGCGCAGCGTGTCCGCCACGCTGTGCTGGAACTCGAAGCCCGTCGCCTCCAGGAAGCGCCGGTTGTCCACGACGATGGGATAACGCAGGTGGTCCAGCGCCCCCACAGAGAGCCGGGGGAAGCCCGCCCGCCCCAACAGGAACGACAACACCCGCGAAGGCAACGGCACCCCCATGCGCCCCGTCTCCCTCACGATGACCGAGAGCGGAATCGGCGCGGGCCCGGCGATGTTGAAGATGCCCCGCACCTTCTTCTCCAGCGCGAGCTGCAACGCCGTCACCACGTCCTCTTCCTGCATCACATGGAACAGCGGGTCATACCCCAGCACCAGCGGCACCCGTCGGCCCTTCAGGAACGACGCCAGCGTCCCCGTGCCCGGCGCGCCCAGGGTGTACGGCAGCCGCAGCACCCCCGTCGTCACCTCCGGCAGCCGCCACAGCGCCGTGGCCGCGTACAGGTCGGCGGCCACCAGGTCCGCCAGCTCGGGGATGGCCTCCAGCGCGCGCGGTGGTTCGTCCTCGGAGTGGTACAGCGGCGAGTCCGGCGCCGCCCCGTAGAACGTGTGCCGTCCCACGAAGAGCAGCTGCTTCACGCCGTGTGTCGCGCAGTGGTCGAACACCGCCTTGGTGCCGTCCAGGTTGATGCGTCCCCGCTCCGCCCCCGGCACCGTGAAGGCCGTGACGGTGGCCATGTGCACCACCGCCTCCGGACGCCAGCGGCGGAAGACGTCCTCGGCCACGCGCTTGCGCACGTCGCCCCGGAACACCTCGATGCCCGCCTCCTTCGCGTTCTCCCATGGGCGGATGTCCACCCCCGCCACATCGTGGCCGGCGAGCTTCAACCGCAGCGCCAGCTTGCGCGCGATTCCTCCAGAGATACCCGGGATGAGCACCCTCATGGCAGCAGCTTCCTCGCCAGCCCGCGGTCCTGTCGCCCCGCCCGGCCAACCTCGATGAGACCCGCGATGCGCTCCTTCACCTTCGCCACATACCCCTCGATGACGTGGTCGTCCTCGTCCCCGGTGCCGTGGAAGACGAGCGGCTCGCCATAGTGGATCTCCAGCTGCACCGGCAACGGCACCGGGAGCAGGTACGGCGTCAGCGGGATGTACGGCACCCCCAGCAGCTTGCCCAACGTGTACGCGTTGAACACCGTGGGGATGGCCGAGCCACCTCCCAGGAACGCGAAGGGGATGATGGGCGAGCGCGTCTGCAACGCGAGCCGCACGAAGCCCGTGCCGAAGTCCACCAGCGAGTACCGGTCCGGATACAGCTTGGCCGTGCCGCGCGCGCCCTCCGGGAAGATCATCAACAGCCGGTCGTCCTCCAAGAGCCGCTTCGCATGCTCGGGCAGCCCGGTGAACTGGCCGGTGCGGCTGGCCCAGAGGGAGGAGACGGGGAACTTGTGGAGGAAGCGCTCCACCATGCCCTGCGACAGCCGGGGCGGGTCCATCTCCAGCATGGTGGACGTCAGCACCATGGCGCCGTCCACCGCCACGCCGCCGGAGTGGTTGCCCACCAGCATCCCGCGCCCTCGGGCGGGAATGTGGTGGATGCCATGGCAGCGCACCCGGAAGTAATACCGGTAGATGAGCGTGAAGAGGCGCAGCGCGTCCCTCACGTGCCTCTTGGAGATTCCGTACGGGTCCACGCCGTACTCGTTGAACGGCAACTCCAGCCGGTCAACCCGCGCTTCCAATCCGTCGCTCAGGGCCACGGCGCGGGACCGTAGCACCCCCGGGTGAGTCCCGCTGCATTCCGCGCCGAGTGCATTGGGCCAAGACCCCTCCCTGGTCCATACTGCCGCCACATCCCCCCATGACATCCCCAGACGAGCTCGCCATCGAGGTGAAGGGACTGGTCAAACGCTTCGGTGACGTCGTCGCCGTGGACGGCATTGACCTCGACATCCGCCGAGGTGAGTGCGTGGGTCTGCTCGGCCCCAACGGCGCCGGCAAGACGACCACCGTCGAAATCCTCGAGGGACTCCAGGAGCCGACCTCCGGCCACGTGCGCCTGCTCGGTCTGGACTGGAAGCGCTCCGCCACGCAGCTGCGCCAGCGCATCGGCCTGACGCTCCAGGAGACGCGGCTGGTGGAGCACCTCACGGTGGAGGAGACGGTGAAGATGTTCGCCTCCTTCTATCCACGCCCGCTCCCCGTCGAGGAGCTCATTGGAATGGTGCAGCTCGGCGAGAAGCGCGCGGCGCGGGTGGGCAAGCTGTCAGGCGGGCAGCGGCAGCGGCTGGCCCTGGCGCTGGGCCTGGCGGGAGACCCCGACCTGTTCTTCCTGGACGAGCCGACGACGGGCCTGGACCCCCAGTCGCGCCGGGCGCTGTGGGACGTGGTGTCGGCGCTCAAGGCTCGAGGCCGCACGGTGGTGCTGACCACGCACTACATGGACGAGGCCGAGGTGCTGTGCGACAGGCTGGTCATCATCGACAAGGGCCAGGTCATCACGCGCGGGACACCCGGGGACATTATCGCCTCGCTGGGGGCCGAGCAGGTCATCGAGCTGGAGGCGGACCCCGCGCTGGACCTGGAGCGGCTGCGCCCGCTGCCGGCGGTCGTCTCGGCGCAGCGCCACGCGGACCGGCTCTCCCTGCGGGTGAAGGAGCTGCATGTGGCGCTGCCCTCGGTGCTGCGCGAGGTGGAGGCGGCGGGCGCCCGGCTGCGGCACCTGTCCACTCGAAGGCCCACGCTGGATGACGTGTTCATCGGACTGACGGGACGCTCGCTGCGCGAGGGCGTCGAGGAGAAGGCGGCGTGATGGGCTCGTTGGGACAACTGCTGCTGATGCGGCTGCGGGTGTTGTGGCGCCAGCCCGAGGTGCTCTTCTGGACGTTCATCTTCCCCATCGTCACCACGCTGGTGCTGGGGCTGGCCTTCCGCAACGAGTCGCTGTCGCCCGTGCGCGTGGCCGTCACCGATGGGCCGGGGGCCCCGGCGCTGCTCGCCCGGTTGGAGGGGACGCCGGAGCTGGAGGCCCAGGTCCTGGACGCCGCCGAGGCGCGGCGCCTGCTCGCCCGAGGGCGGGTGTCGCTGGTGCTCGTGTCCGGTGGCTCGAGTCCGGAGGCGCTGGTGGACCCCAGCCAGCCCGAGGGCCGCACCGCGCGGCTGCTGGTGTCCCAGGCCCTGGCGCGGGCGCCGGACGCCCCCCGGCTGGAGTCGGTGAAGACGACGCCCGTGTCGGAGCCGGGCAATCGCTACATCGACTTCCTCATCCCCGGGCTGCTCGGCATGTCGCTGATGTCCTCCAGCCTGTGGGCGCTGGCGGTGCCGCTGGTGTCGATGCGCGGCGGCAAGCTGCTCAAGCGCCTGGCGGGCACACCCATGCCCCGCTCGCACTTCTTCCTGGCCTTCCTCCTGGGGCGCACCGTCTTCGCGGTGCTGGAGGTCGCCTTCTTCTGCGTCTTCGCGCGCTGGCTCTTCGGCGTGCCGATGTTCGGCAGCTACTTCGCGTTGCTGGGCGTGGGCCTCTTGGGCGCCATGTGTTTCGCCTCGCTGGCGCTGCTGGTGTCCATCCGGGCGCGCAGCGAGGAGTCGGTGGGTGGCCTCGTCAACCTGGTCTCCATGCCGATGATGTTCCTGTCCGGCGTCTTCTTCGCGTCGGAGAACTTCCCCGGCTGGATGCAGCCGCTCATCCGCGCGCTGCCGTTGACGGCGCTCAATGACTCGCTGCGCTCCATCATGCTGGAAGGCACGTCGCTGATGACGCTGGGAGTGCCCATGGCGGTGCTCGCCGCCTGGACGGTCCTTCCGATGGTCGCCGCGCTGCGCTGGTTCCGCTGGGTCTGAGGGAGAGTCCATGTCGAAGCCCGCCGTGTCACCTGCCTTCGTCCAGCAGCTCAACTTCCTGGCCCGCGACGCGAGCAACGAGTCCGCGGCGCTCCAGGCCGCGTTCTCGCTCGGGTTGCTGGACAGGCTTCCCCGGGGGCCCGGCGCGGTGCCCGTGTCGCTGGAGGCCCTGGCTCGACAGCTGGGTGCGAACTCGCGCGGAGTGCGCTCCGTCATCGAGCCCCTGGTGGGCCTGGGCTTCGTGCGACTGGAGGAGGGGCGGGGCTACGCGCTCGCGGACGCCACGGCGGCCTTCCTCGCGGAGGACTCCTTCACCGCGCGGCTGCGGGACGTCCTTGGCTGGTGGCACGTGACGGCGAAGCTGCCGGAGGCGGTGCGCACCGGTGGCGCGGTGGACGGGCGAGATTTGCTCGGCTGGTACAGCGCGCTGTTCCTTTCGCCCTCGCCGCCCGCGCCTGGCCCCGAGGCGGAGGACTTCCATGACCGCTTCGCGCGCAACTTCGCGCGCACCCAGGCGCTGGTGACGGCGGCCGAGCTGGGCCTGCTGGCGCGCCTGGTGGAGTCGTCCGCGCCGAAGGCCACGCTGGCTGCCGAGCTGGGCGCGCATCCGGAGGGGCTGGGCGTGTTGTTGGGCGTGCTCGCCACGCTGGACGTCACGCGCGAGGAGGACGGGCGCTGGGGCTTCACGGAGTCCGCGGCGCGGATGCTGGATGCGACGAGCCTGCCGTACTTCCAGCGCGCGCTGCCGGCGACGATGGCCTACTGGGAGGCCTTCGGGCACCTGGACGAGGCGGTGCGCGAGCATCGCTTCCGGTTGGACTTGAGGGAGCCCGAGACGGCGCGCCGCATCTACCAGGAGAACGCGTCGCGCATCTCCAGCATCTTCGCCTCGCACCTGCGGCTGAGTCGCAAGGCGGCGGAGCTGGTGGGCTCCATGCGCTCGCTCGCGGGCGCGCGGGTGCTGGACGTGGGCACCGGCTCCGGCGTGTGGGGCGCGGCCTTCGGGCTGGCGGCGCCCACGACGCACGTGACGTACCTGGACTCGCCCCATGTGCTGGACGCGGTGCGCCCGCACCTGACGAAGCTGAAGCTGGAGGCCCGCTCGCGGCTGTGGGAGGGCGACTGCCTCACGGTGGACTACGGCGAGGCGGAGTACGACGTCATCCTCCTGCCGCAAATCATCCCCGCGCTGCCGCCCGAGGCCCTGCCGGGCTTCTTCGCGAAGCTCGCGCGGGCGCTGCGGCCCGGAGGGCTCCTGCTCATCTCGGGCTACCTGCTCACGGACCGGCGGGACGGGCCGCTCGACGCGCTCTACTTCTCGCTGCGGCGCTACGTGTCCAACGAGGGCGACGTGTTGTCCCTGCCTGAGTTCCGCGCGCTGCTGACGCCCGTGGGACTGTCGTCCGCGCGGGGCTTCGACATGCCCATCCAACAGGTGGTCGTGGCTCATCGCGGCGACGTCGCCTGGCCCGTGGTCCCCAGCGCAGCCGTGACGGCCGCGTAAGTCCTCACTTCCGGAGTCGAGATGGAACCGCTGCGTTCATTCTTCATGGAGGACTACCTGGAGGGCTCGCGGTTCACCGCGCGCTACAACCTGGGGGAGTCCGGTGGCCGTCCCGTCACGGTGGGCGAGCTCCTGACGGGCTCGGGGGTGAGTCCCGCCGAGGCGGCGGACGTCTTCCTGTCCACGCTCTTGCGCGACAGTCCCAACTGGGGGCGCGCGGACCTGAGGGATTTGGTGGCCGCCATGCACCCGGGCGCCACGCGGGACAACGTGCTCATCACCACCGGCACCAGCGAGGCGCTGCTGCTGCTGTTCCGCCAGCTGCGTCCGCGCAAGGTGGCGCTGGCGTGGCCCGCGTTCCAGCTCCTCTACGAGCTGCCTATGCAGCAGGGCGCGAAGCTGGTGAAGCTGCCCGTGCGTTGGAATGCCAAGGGCCAGCCGTCCATCGACGCGGGCGAGTGGCTGGAGCGACTGGAGCGTGAGCGTCCGGACGCCGTCATCATCAATACGCCCCACAACCCGAGCGGCCTGGTGCTGGACGCGGGGCTGCTGGACGCGGTGACGGCGTGGGCCGAGGCCAACGGGGCCACGGTGGTGGGCGACGAGCACTACCGGTTCCTGTCCTCGGAGGACGCGGTGCTGGGGGCCACGGTGTGGCGGCCGGGCACGCGCTCGTTCGTCACGGGCTCGTTCATCAAGTGCCTGGGGTGTCCGGGGCTGCGCATCGGCTGGTGCGTGGGCGACACGAAGATGCTGGCGTTGATGCAGAACGAGAAGAACTACACGACGCACACGGTGAACCCGGTGACGGAGTGGATTTCGTACGAAGTCCTCAAGGACCTGCACAGCCCCGCGCTGCACCGCGCGCGTGAGGACTGGCTCCAGAACCGACGCACGCTGGCCGCGTTCCTGGAGCGCTCGCGGGGCGTGTACGGCACCGCGCCGCAGGGGGGCCTCGTCACCTGCATCGGCGTGCGGGACGCCATGGAGCCTGCGGTGTTCTCTGCCCGGTTGGAGGCCCTGGCGGCGGCGGATGTGTTCGTGCTGCCGCTGAGCGCCATGGAGGTCGGCGAGCCCCGCGGCGCGCATCCCCTGGAGCGGGGGCACGGCTTCCGGCTGGGGTTGGGCGCGGCACCGGCGCACTTCGCGGAGGCGCTCGCGGTGATTGAGCGGGCGACGGCCCGGTAGCGCTACCGCAGCAGCGCGGTGAAGGAGTGGTCGCGGGCGGAGTAGTCCGCGTCCTCCAGCAGCATCTGGTGCACGCGGCCCTGGAACGCGGTGGGCACGGCGGGGAACAGGTGGTGCGTCAGGTGGTACTGGTCGTGCCGGGGGAACAGCACCCGGTTGAGCCAGCCCCATGCGAAGATGTGATTGCGCGAGCGGTGGAACTCGTCCGGCGAGCCGATGACGCCCGCGTGGTCCACCGCGTCGGACCAGTAGCGGATGACCTGGTACGGCACCATGTACGGCAGCGCGTAGAAGAGGGCGAACGCCTTCCAGCCGATGCCCCACTGAGCCAGCGCCACCAGTCCCGCGAGGAACGCCCACCGCGTGAGCGTCACCGCCCACGGGTCCGTGCGGTGGAAGAGCACCGGCCGCAGGAAGGCGGGCAGGTGCATCAGCGAAAGGGGCCGCAGCAGATGGTCCTTCACGAACGGCCGGTCCGCCTCCGCGAAGCCGAAGCGGCGCCGGGGCGCGAAGTCCAAATCCTTCTGTGCGTCACCCAGGTGCAGGTGGTGCGTGAAGTGCTCGCGCGTGTACGGCTCCAGCGCTGTCAGGTCGATGACGGCCAGCAGGTGGCCGAAGACGCGGTTGCGGCGCTTGCCGCGCACGAACATGCCGTGACAGGCCTCGTGCAGCATGTTGCCCAGCGCCCGGAAGCGCGTGCCGATGAAGAAGGCGACGAGCGGGTAGACGACCCAACCCGCCACGGGGTGGTCCGCCATCAGCCGCGCCGTGCCCAGGGCCGCCGCCACCGCGAGGCCGACGTGCAGGAGCAGGTGCCCCACGCCCGCCGGCAACGAGTGCGAGTGGTAGCCCAGCGTGGCGACCCGCCGGGCGAACTGGCCGCGCAGCTTCGTGGCGATGGACGCGCCGCGCTCGCCCGTTTCGGGCAAGGCCACGGAGCCAGGACTGTCCATCTTCGGCACGGCGCGCATCAGGACCTTTCAGGGGTCTGACTCGAACGCGAGGGAGGAGCGACGCTAGTCGGGGTATCGCGCCACGAGCAAGCGAGTGGCCCGGATTCGCGGGGGATATGCCCCGAGTGGAAAGCCCGTGACGCGGTGCGTGCTCAGTCCGCCAGCCGCGTGGGCAGGCTGACCCCGGGGCGCGCGGCGAGAATCATCTCCTGCGTGGGCAGGGGGATGCAGACGGACGAGGACAGGCCCACCGCCTCCAGCAGCCGCGCGTACTCGGAGGCGGACAGCAGGTCGCCCTCGTTGGTCATGAACCGACGCAGGCCGAAGTACAGGTGGTCCAGGGGCCCGTCGCGGCGCTCGTTGAGCACGTACTCGGCGATGAGCAGCACGCCGTCGGGCTTGAGCGCCCGGGCCACGCGCGCGAACAGGCCCGGCAGGCTCTCCGGCCTCAGGACGTTGAGCACCTGGGGGAGGATGATGACGTCGAAGGCAGCCTCCCCGAAGTCGTGGGTGAACAAGTCTCCAGGCCAGAAGCGCGCCCGGTCCGCCACCTGGAGCCGTTTCAGGTTGGCGCTCACCTGCTCGAGCACCACCGCCTGGTCGAAGTAGGTGACGTGCGTCGTCGGCGTCGCGCGCGCGAAGGCCGCGCCCCACACGCCGGAGCCCGTGCCGATATCCAGCACCGCCGCGCCCTCCAGCGGGTGCGCGCGAGCGAGCGTGGTGGCCGCCTTGCGACTGAGCTGGAAGTGCGACGCGAAGACCGCCGTAATCTGGTTGGAGTTGTCCGCGTAGAAGCGCCGGCTCACCTCCGGGTCCTTCAGGTCCAGGATGAAGCGCTCCTCGCGCACCGTCTCGCCCAGCCGCCCCAGCGCCTCCGTGTACTGCGCGGACACGCTCAGCGAGCGCACCAGGTACGCCAGCGCCTTGCCGTCCAGCAGCCGTCGCGCCTCCGCGCTCAGCCCGAAGGCCTCGCCCTCCCGCGTCGCGAGGCCCAGCTTCTCCAGCACCTCCACCACGACGCGCAGCCCGGTCGTGCTCAGGTAGGTGGCCGCGCCCAGCTCCGGCAACGTGCGCGGCGCGGACGCGAGCAACTCCAGCAGGCCCAGCCGCCCCGAGGTGATGAGCACCTGCGTGCGCGCGCCGCTCCGGGCGAAGCGGTCGAAGAAGTCCTCCGCCTCCGCGCTGGAGGCGGGCGCGGCGGCCTCGAGGAGCAGCGCGCGGAGGTGTCCAAGCACATCCCAGCGACGTCCCGCGTGCTCCACGGGCTCGCCGTGTTTCACCGCCTCGTCGAGCAGGGCCACCGGGCTCCACCACGCCTGCTCGGCCTGGAGTCGCTGGAGGAAGGCGCTGTCTCGCAGGAACGCCGCGGTGCCTTGCGTCAGGGCGAAGCGCCGCGCGTCAGCGTCCTCCTGCTGGGCGACGTAACCCAGGCACACCAGCAGCTCGAGCAGGGCCCGCAGTCCTCGGGCGGAGGTGCTCGTCGTGGTGGCGAGCGCCTCGACGGAACCTGGAGTGGAGATGCCCTGCACCGGAAGTGCGTCGAAGAGGCCCAGGCGAAGGGAGGCCTGCAGGAGCGCTGACTCGTTGGCGGCGTTGCGCGCCCAGAAATGGAGTGACTGCGCGAGGGAGGGGCTGGGGGAGGCCGTCATGCGCTGTCTCGAAGGAGGGAGGAGGCGGCGTGCAGCTTGGTCTGTCCTTCTTGCGTCGCGCAACCAGCCAGGGCGTATGGCTTGTATCGCTCGAAGGGGTTCTCTATCGTCCGAGGCTCCACGTCCGGTCGAGGACGCCGCCCGCCCCGCCGGGGCGAGTGTGCAGGGTCCGCATCGCGAGGAGTCTCCAGTGACGTTGCTGTCGTTCGCGCTCCAGAGCGTCGTGGCCCGACCTCGGAGCTGGGTGGTGGCCCTGCTGGCGCTCGGCTCAGCGCTGCTGCTCACCCTGGGCTTCGCGATGGTGGCGGGCATCTCCGAGGGCACCCAGCGCAGCGTCATCGAGAGCGGAGCAGGCCACTTCCTCGTCTACAACTCCCAGTCCACCGAGTCCGCCGTGGTGGTGACGGGCCCCACGGGCGCGCCGGTGCTGGTGCCGCTGCCGGACTATTCCGCCACCGAGGCCCGCGTGCGCGAGACGCCCGGGGTGAGCGACGTCGTGCCGCTGGAAGTGGGCATGGGCGCCACGTTCCGCGGCAACTACCTGGACGACAAGCTCTCCACCGCGCGTGCCGTGGCGCGTCAGCCGCCCTCGCCGGAGCGCGATGCCCGGCTGGTGAGGCTGGGGGTGGACCTGCAACGCACGCTGCGGGACGTGGCGCGTGACGCGGACCGGCAAGCGGAGGCCTTCCTCACCGCCGACGAGGCGCGCATGGACCGCGCGGCGCTGGAGGAGGCGACGACGCCCGCCTTCTGGGAGCGCTTCGGAGCCCAGCCGCTCGCCGCGCTCGAGTACCTGGAGAACCACGTCGCCCGGCAGGTGGGCGAGGGCGAGTCCATCGACATCGAGTACCTGGGCAGTGACTTGAACCAGTTCGTCCGCGCCTTCCCGCGCTTCGAACTGGTGACGGGCACGCTGCCGCCCCCGGGACACCGGGGCCTGCTGTTGGGACACGGCCTGTACGAGCAGCGCTTCAAGCTGCCGGTCGCCGCGCGGCTGGACGAGCTGAAGCGGGAGCTGGACCGGGGCGCGTTGCTCGCGGAGGACGAGCGGCTGCGCACGCTGGTGGACCGCGCGTCGGCGGAGCTGCCGGACCTGCTGGCGCGCGTGGACGCGGAGCGCTCGGACGCCGCGAGCGCGGTGCTCACCCGCGTGCTGGGACACCCCGGCGAGGCGGAGGCCCTGTGGCGCGAGTTCCTGAAACTCGATGACGCCAACTTCGCCACCCGTCACCAGCTCTTCTACGCGGAGCTGGCCCCGCTGTTGCCGCTGTACCGCGTGAAGCCCGGGGACACCGTGGTGCTCAAGGGTCTGGACTCGCTCGTCAACGGCGTGCCTCTCAAGGTCTGGGGCACGTACCGCTTCCGGGGGCTCGGCGGAGACGCCAGCCGCGTCAACACTCTCAGCCTCATGGACCTGGTGAGCGCGCGCTACCTGTCGGGCCGCCTGTCGCCGGAGCTGGTGGAGGAGGCGAAGCGCGACGCCCAGTCGCTCGGCCTGGACTTCCTGCCGGAGTCGGAGGTGGACCTGCTCAAGCCGGCCACCGTGGTGGAGGTCGATACGCCGGAGAAGCCCTCGTCGGGGATACCGGACTTCCCGCGCGCCCGCGCGTGGCCGGAGACATTCTCCGCGACCGAGCTGCGCGGAGGCAGCGTGCTCCAGGCGGCCGTGGTGGTGACACCGGAGGCGAACCCGGAGGCGGTGGCCCTGGACGTCGTCCAGCGCGCGACGAGCGCGTCGGTGCCGCTGACGACGGTGGACTGGGAGGCGGCGGGCGGCTTCGTCAGCGAGGTGGTGGGCCTGACGCGGGTGGTGCTGCTCGCGTTCTCCGTCATGTTGTGTCTGTTCGTCGTGCTGGTCTCCGCCGGTACGCTGCTGCTCCTCGCGCAGGAGCGCGTGGGCGAGGTGGGGACGATGCGCGCGGTGGGAATGCAGCGGCGCGACGTGTTCGGCTCGCTGTTGACCGAAGGGCTGCTGCTGGGCGGACTGGGCGCGGGCGTGGGCCTGGCCATCGCGGCGGCGCTGCTGTTCGGGATGATGGGAGACGGCATCGGCGTCACGGACGAGTCCCTCCAGTTCTTCATGGGAGGCCCGGTGCTGATGCCCCGGCTGTCCCTGGGGCAGGGCGCGGCGGTGTGGCTGGGCGTGGTGGGCGTGGTGGTGGTGGCCTCGCTGGTGCCCGCGTGGCGCGGCAGCTCGGTGCCTCCCGCCGTGGCGATGCGAAAGAGGGAGGACTGACCCATGCTCTCCCTCATCCAACTCGCCCTGCGCAACCTCTTCGCCCACCGCGAGCGCGCGCTCCTGCTGCTGGGCATCGCCGCCGCGGCCAGCGGCGTCATCGTCTCCGTGTCGTCGCTGTCGGCCGGAGTGGCCGCGGCTCAGCGCGAGGCCATCACCACGTTCATCAGTGGCGACCTGAATGTCGGTGGCTTCTTCAAGGTGCACCCGGACTCCATCGCGCCGGTGGTGGGCGACGCGGCGAAGGTGCGAAGCGTGCTGGCGACGAACGTCCCGGCGGGCTGCTCCGTGCGCGAGCGTGGCCGCAGCTTCGCGCTGGCGGGCGCGGGTCGTCGACGCACGGGCTCCTTCCTGGTGGGCATGGACGTCGTGAGCGAGCGCGGTGCGATGGAACGCTTCCGCGTGACGTCCGGCAGCCTGGAGTCGCTGACCCGGCCGCGCACCCTGGCCATCTCCACCACGCTGGCCGAGCGCCTCCAGGTGAAGCTGGGCGACCTCGCCACCCTCTTCGCGCAGCCGGTGGGCGGTGGTCGCCGCAACGCGCTGGACGTGGAGGTGGTGGCCATCACCGAGAAGGCGGGCCTCTTGGGTGAGTCCGCGGGCCTGCTCGTCTCCAACGACACGCTGCGCGAGCTGGACGGCTACAAGCCGGGCTCCGCGGGCGTGTTGCAGTTGGTGTGCGGTGACACGCCGGTGGACGTGGACGCGCTGGGCGTCACCCTGCGCGAGTCGCTGCGCGGCGCGGGCTTCGACGTGCTCCCCGCCGCGAACGAGTCCTACGCGGAGAAGCAGATGCCCCTCTTGCGCGAGGGCTGGCGCGGGCAGCGGCTGGACGTCAGCACGTGGGAGGACGAGTCCTCCTTCCTGTCCTTCGTCACCCTGGGCCTGGCGGCGCTGGCGGTGCTGGTGAGCGCGGTGGTGCTGGTGCTGGTGGTGATAGGGCTGTTCGTCGCGCTCAGCGTCGCGGTGCGGGAGCGCACGCGGGAGATTGGCACGCTGCGCGCCATGGGCATGCATCGCCGGAGCGTGGTGGCCCTGTTCCTCATGGAGGGAGTGCTGTTGGGGCTGGTGGGCTCGACGCTGGGGGCCTTGTTCGCCTCGAGCCTGTGTGTGGCGCTGCGCGGCGCGGTGCCGCTGCAGGGTGAGATTTCCAACCTGTTCTTCAGTGGCACGCTGCCCCTGGCGCCCAGCCTGGGCCTGGGCCTGCTGTCGGTGGTGCTCGTCACCGTCGGCGCGGGGCTTGCCACCATCGTTCCGGCGGCGCGTGCCGCTTCGCTGACCCCGCGGTCCGCCATGGAGTCCCTGTGATGCTCACGTCTGTCCGCCGTGTCGCCGTCCTGCTCGCCGTCGTGCTCGCCCCTCTGGCCGGGGCCGAGGAGAAGACCCCGAAGCCGGCGGAGACGAAGGCCGCCCTGTCCGCCGAGGACGTGATTCGTCGGGTGGACGAGCGCATGGCGCTCAAGAGCGACTTCAAGAGCACGGTGCGCCTGCGTGAGAAGCGCAAGGACGGCACGGAGGCGCTCCTGGAGATGTTGGTGTTCCGCCGCGACTCCTCGCGTGACCTGCTCATCTACATCACCAAGCCGCGCAACATGGCGGGTGGCGGATACCTGCGCATCGGCCGCAACCTGTGGGAGTACGACCCGTCCGTGGGCCACTGGCAGCGCACCACATCGCGGGGCAACATCGTCAACACCATCTCCTGCGAGGAGGACTTCGACCGCTCGCACCTGCTGGAGACCTACGAGGTGCAGGACGAGGGCGAGGAGGCGGCGGCGGGCACGAAGTTCCGCAAGCTGCTCCTCAAGGTGCGGCCGGGCATGGAGGCGTCCTTCCCGCAGCTGCGCATCTGGGTGGACCCCGACTTCAACATCGTCAAGCGCGTGGGCTACGCGCCCTCGGGCCGCACCCTGCGCACCGACATCATTCGCGGCTACCAGAAAATCAAGGACCCGGCCGCGGACAACCGGCCGGTGTACCTGATGCGCGAGGTGCTCGAGGTGGAAGAGGCCGAGGGCACCCAGCTCACCGTGCGCTACGACGAGGTGGAGCTGGCGCCGCTCAGCCCCAACATCTTCACGAAGACCTGGTTGGAAGGCCGCTTCCGCTGAGGAGCTGTTCCGCCAGGAGGTCCACTTCTGGCGGGTGAAGCACCGTGGCGTGTTCGCCCTCCAGCTCCACGACGTCCAGGTGCTCGGCGGGGAGGTGGCGCGTCCAACCCAGGAGCGCGTCACCCACCTGCTGACGCAGGGCCCGGCTGGTGAGCAGGCGCGGACGCACCCGAGTCAGGGGGATGCTCCACGCGCGGGCCTGCGGCGTCAGCACCTCGCCCAGCACGCGCCAGATGCGAGCGAAGTCGCTGCCCCGGAAGTGCGGCGCCGCCGTGCCGCGCTCGCGGGCGCGCCAGGCCACGTGCTCCCACTGCTGGGGCCGGGGCATCGTGGACAGCTCCTGCTCCAGCGCCTCGTCCCGCACGCCGAACTCACTGGCCAGCACGAGCACCGGGTCCTCGCTGGAGGACGGCGCCACGGCCTGGATGGCCTCGGCCGTGGCGGTGTCCACCATGCCGAGCAGCTCCACCGTCTCACCCTGGGCCTCCAGCGCGGCGGCGACACCGAGGGCGGGATAGCCGCCGTAGGAGAAGCCCACCAGACGGTAGGGTCCGTGAGGCTGGAGGGCGCGGATGTCCCGGGTGTACGCCTCCACGCGAGCTTCCATCGTCGCGTGGCCGTGGCCCGACGCCAGCGTCTCCGGGGCCTGGATGCCGTAGCAGCGGAAGTGTGGCTCCAGCCGGGGTGCCAGGTCGCGGTAGTGGTGCACCTCGCCGTCGCCCGCGTGGAAGAGGAACAGGAGCGGCGCGTTCTCCGGCACGTGGGGACTCGCCAGCCGCACCGCGCTGGTGCGCCGGGGGCCTTCGCGCATCAGCGCGAGGATGGCTTCGGCCGACTCGCCCAGGGTAGGGCTCTGGAAGAGGGTGGCCAGCGGCAACGGCAGGCCCAGCTCCTCCTCCAGCCGCGCCAGGAGGCGCATGGCCAGGATGGAGTCGCCGCCCAGCGCGAAGAAGTCGTCGCTGGCCTGCACGTCGGTGCGTCCCAGCGCCTCCTTCCACAGCCGTTGCAGCACCATCTCCAGCGTGGTGCGGAAGGGCGTCTCCAGCTTCGAGTCGGAGGAGGACTCGGAAGGCTCCGGAGCCACCATCGCGTCCGGGTCCGGCAGCGCCTTCCGGTCGACCTTGCCGTTGGCGTTGATGGGCAGCGCGTCCATCACCACGAAGCTGGCGGGCACCATGTAGCCGGGGAGCTGGGAGGCGACGTGCTGCCTGAACACGTCGGACCGCGTGACGCCGGGCGCCTGGATATAGGCGCACAGCGACGTCGTGCCCGCGGAGGACACCCGCGCGACGACGACAGCTTCCTGCACCTGGGGCTGGCGTCGCAGGCAGTTTTCAATCTCAGACAGCTCGATGCGGAAGCCGCGAATCTTCACCTGGTGGTCGGCGCGGCCGAGGAAGCGCAGGCGTCCATCCGGCAGCAGTCGGGCCAGGTCACCCGTGTGGTACATGCGCGCGCCGGGCGTGGCCGAGAACGGGTCCGGCAGGAAGCGCTCGGAGGTGAGGTGTGGCGCGAGCAGGTAGCCGCGCGACAGCGCCGCCCCGCCGATGTACACGCGGCCGGGCAGGCCCGGAGGCACCGGCTCCAGGTGCTCGTCCAGCAGGTAGAAGCACACGCGCGGCATGGGCCGGCCGATGGGGAACGTGGCCGCCGTGCCCAGTCCCTCCTCACCGGGGATGTCGCAGGTGGCGGACGTAATGGTGCACTCGGTGGGGCCGTAGACGTTGACCCACGGCGCGTGTCCGCCGCCCACGCGCACCCAGGCCTCGAACGTCTCCTTCTTGAGGACGTCACCGCCCGGAGCGAGCAGCTTCAATCGCGCGGGCACGCGCTGGCCGAGCGCCTCCATCTGCCGAATCCACTCCTCGATGTACGTGGGCGGCAGGCTGATGATGGTGATGCCCGTCTCCTCCAGATACGGCGTCATCGTGTGCGCGGGGACGAGCCCGCTGCGCATCACCACCGTGCCACCCACGGCCAGGGGCGGGTACAGGTCCTCGGCGGCTGCATCGAAGGTGAGCGGCGCGAACTGGAGCATCCGGTCGCCCGCCACCAGCCGGAAGCGCTTGGCGATGGCGACGTTGTGGTTCACCACGGAGCGGTGCTCCACCATGACGCCCTTGGGCTCGCCCGTGGAGCCGGAGGTGAAGACGATGTACGCCGTCTGCGAGTCGAGGACGCGACGCGGCCCGGGCTCCAGGTCATCCGTCACGGACGCGGGCTGGGGCGGAATCTCCACCTCCGCGACGAGCGGCACGTGGGCCGCCAGCACGTTCTCATCCACCCACAGCCGGCGCACCTCGGCGCGCTCCAGCACGTCGCGCTTGCGAGGCTCCGGCCAGTCCGCGTCCAGCGGCACGTACGAGCCGCCCGCCTTGAGGATGCCGAGCAGCACCGCCATGGCCTGCGTGGACGGCTCCATCACCACGCCCACGCGCTCCTCGGGCACCAGTCCCCGCGCGAGCAGGCGCGAGGCCAGCAGGTTGGCGCGGGCGTTGAGCTGGGCATAGCTCCAGGTGACGTCACCGTGCGCGACGGCGGGCGCGTGCGGCGTGCGGCGCACCTGGGCCTCGAAGAGGGTGTGGATGCAGGTGCCCGGCGCGATGTCCTGCGAGGGGCCCGCCAGCGCGGCGAGCACGTCCACGCGCTGGGCCGGTGACAGCATGGACAGCCGGGGCAGCGACACGTCCGGCTCGCGCAGGGCGGAGGCGGCCAGCTGCTCGAAGGCGCGAGCGAAGCGCTCTCCGGTCTCCGGCGTGAAGAGGGCACCGTCCAGGGCGACGAAGCCCGACAGCGCGCCCGCATCGCCGAGGGTGACGCTCACCACCACGTCATACGCGGGGATGACACCGTCGACGTCCAGCTCCGCCACGGACAGGCCCTCCAGCTCGGGCAGGCCGGGACGCTCCGCCTGGAGCAGCGCCTGCGCGAGTCGGGGCGCGGAGCGGTCTCCATCCGGCTGCACCGTGTCCGCGATGCGCTTGAAGGGCACTTCCTGGTGCGTGGTGGCGTGGGCCACGACGTCCCGCACGCGGGCGAGCAGTCCTCGCAGCGACGGCGCGCCAGACACGTCCGTGCAGAGCGGGAGCACGTTGGCGAAGTAGCCCAGCAGCTTCTCCACCTGGGGCGTGGCCCGGCCGGAGAACGGCGTGGCGACGACGACGTGGGCCTGTCCGCTGAGCCGGTGCAGCCACGCCTGCGTCAGCGCGAGCAGGACGCTGAAGGAGGAGACGCCCTCGCTTCGGGCGAGCGAGCGGATGGCGTCCGAGTGCTCCACCGAAAGGGACACCGCCACGGCGCGCATGTTGTCGTTGAGCGCGGGAGCGCGGCGCGGGAAGTCCAGCGGGAGGTCCAGCAGCGGCGGCGCGTTCGCCAGGGCCTGCTTCCAAGACGCCAGCCCGTCTTCGAGTCGCCGCAGTTGTTCCGGCTGTCGCTGCCAGACGGCGTAGTCGGTGTACTGGAGTTCCAGCGGCGCCAGCGCCACGGCGCGTCCGTGGACCGCGGCGTTCCAGGCGGTCGCCAGCTCCTCCGCGAAGGTGCCCAGGCCCACGCCGTCATTCACGGTGTGGCTGAAGGCGAGCACCACGGCGTGGCGCGTGCCCGCCGCGTCCAGCTTCAGCAGCTCGAAGCGATACAGGGGGCCGTGCTCCAGGTCGAAGTGCTCGCGGTCCAGCCGCACCACGGCCTCGCGTGCGGTCTCCAGGGCGTGCACGGCGGACAGGTGCGAGAGGTCCACACGCGTGAGGACCGTGGCGCGCGAGGGCTGGACGCGGACGCGCAGCGCATCGCCGTGCTGGAAGAACGTGGAGCGCAGCGTCTCGTTGCGCTCCACCACGGCCGCGAGGGACTCCTCGAACCGGTCCGCGTCCAGCGCGCCTTCCAGCAGCAGGCCGAGCGTGAGGACATACGGCGGCGCCTGGGGAAGCTGGAGGGCGTACCAGAGCCGCTCCTGGACGAGCGACGGAGGCAGTATCTCCGGCCGGGGGACGACGGTGGGGCCTTCCTGTGACGTGCGAGGCGCCGCGTCGATGAGCGCCGCCACCGAGGTGACGGTGGGGTGTGCGAAGAACGCGGACAGCGGCAGCTCCACGCCGAAGGTCTGGCGCAGTCGGGCCACGACTCGCGTCGCGGACAGGGAGTGGCCGCCGAGTTCGAAGAAGTTCCCGCCGCGGGAGATGGGCTCCACGCCCAGGGCATCCTGGAAGACGCGCGCCACCTGTTGCTCGGTGGCTCCGCGAGGCGCGTCGTCACCCAGCGCGGGCAGTTCCTGTCGGGGCAGCGGCTGCTGGGACAGGGCCTTGCGGTCCACCTTGCGCGACGACGTGAGCGGCAACGCCTCCACGGACACGAAGACGGAGGGAATCAGGTGCTCGGGCAGCCGCTGTCGCAGCCAGGCCCGGAGGGGCTCGGTGGCGAACGCGCCGGAGTCGGTGGAGACGATGAACGCCACCAGTCGCGTGCCGCCTCCCACGTCCTCGCGAGGCACCACGGCGACCTCGCGCACTCCAGGATGGAGCGCGAGCACGGCCTCGATTTCGCCGGGCTCCACGCGCACGCCGCGCACCTTGAGCTGCGTGTCCAGGCGTCCCAGGTATTCGAGCTGCCCGTCCGCGAGCCAGCGCACCCGGTCTCCGGTGCGGTAGAGCCGCTCGCCCGGCGTCAGCGCGAAGGGATGGGGGATGAAGCGCTCGGCGGTCAGGTCCGGACGCTCCAGGTAGCCTCGGGCGAGGCCGACACCGCCGATGTACAGCTCTCCCGGCACGCCCGGGGGCAGCGGCTCCAGGCGCTCGTCGAGCACGAAGAGGTGGGTGTTGGGCCAGGGCGTGCCCACCGTGACGCGAGTCCTCGCGTCCATCGTAGCGCCCGAGGGACGACCCAACCCGGGCCGAGGCGTGACGGTGGCGGCCACGGTGACTTCGGTGGGGCCATACGAGTTGAGCAGCGCGCGGCCCGGGGCCCAGCGGCGGACGACCTCGGCGGACAGCGGCTCACCGCCGGAGACGATGACCTGGAGCGCTTCGAGTCCCACGGGTTCGAGCTGCGCGAGCACCGTCGGGGTGAGGGCGCAGTCGGTGATGCGTTGCTCGCGCAGCAGCGTGCGCAGCGGCAGGTCGGGCAGCAGTCGCTCGCGGGGCGCGAGCACCAGCGTGGCGCCGGAGAGCAGCGTGGAGAAGATCTCCCACACCGAGCCATCGAACGTCGTGGAGGCGAACTGGAGGACTCGACGGCCAGGCTGCAGGCCGTGGGCGTCGAGCGCGGCGAGGGCGGTGTTGCACAAGCCCCGGTGCGTGAGCAGCACGCCCTTGGGCCTGCCCGTGGAGCCCGAGGTGAAGATGACGTACGCGAGCGAGGCCGCGTCCGCGAGGAACGGCAGCCCCTCCACGGGCTTGCGAGAAATCTCCGCCGCGTCGGTGTCGACGTACGCGGACATGATGGCGACGCTGGAGAACAAGTCCCCCAGCGCCTCACGCGTCACCAGCACGCGGGCCCCTGAGTCCACGAGGAGCTGCGCGAGCCGCTCCGGCGGGTGCGCGGGGTCCAACGGCACGTAGGCGCCACCGGCCTTCAGCACGGCGAGCATGGACACGATGAGGTCGGGCGAGCGCTCCAGGCAGAGGGCGACGCGCTCCTCGGGCTCCACGCCCAGCTCCCGCAGGAAGTGGGCGAGCTGGGTGGAGCGCTCGTGCAGCTCCCGGTACGACAGCGTCTGGTCCTCGAAGCAGAGGGCCACCGCGTCGGGCGTGCGGGCGGCTTGCTCGGAGAAACGGCGGACGACGGTGTCGTGTCCGTCGAGAGCGCGCGCGGAGTCGTTGAAGTCGACGAGCACTTGCTGACGCCCGGCCTCGGTGAGCAGCGGCAGCCGGCCGATGGGCGTCTCGGGCGCGAGCAGCGCGGCGCCGAGCAGGCTCACATAGTGCTCCACCATCCGCTCCGCGCTTCCTGCCTCGAACAGCGCGGTGGGGTACTCCAGGTAGAAGCCGAAGTGGTCGCCGTCGGCCTCGGCGGTGAGCATCAGGTCGAAGAGGCTGGCGGCCACGCCGAGTTGCACCGGACGCGTCTTCAGTCCGGTGAACGCATCCGCGAGCGTGCGCGGGCTGGGGCTCAGCTCGAACATCGCCTGGACCAGGGGCGCGTGGGAGAGGCTGCGCTCCACCTGGAGGACGTCCACCACGCGCTCGAAGGGCACTTCCTGGTGGGCGAACGCCTCCAGCGCCGTGGTCTTCGCCTGCTTCAGCAGGGTGAGGAAGGACGCGTCGGGGTCCACCTGGGTGCGCAGCGCGACGGTGTTGATGAACAGGCCGACCAACGGCTCCACGGCGGGATGGACGCGGCCGGACACGGGCGTGCCCACGCTCAGGTCCTGCTGGCCGGTGTACCGGTGGAGCAGGGCGGTGAAGGCCGCATACAGCGCCATGAACGGAGTGACCTGCTGCTCGCGGCACAGCGTGCCCAGGGCCTCGATGAGCGGCGCTGGCAGCGGGTGGTGTCGCGTGAAGGCGCCCTCGTGACTGCGCCCGGGGTGCCGAGGCACATCCGTGGGCAGCTCCAGCACGGTGGGCGCACCGTCCAGCTTGCGCCGCCAGTACTCCAGGTGGACGTCCTGTCGCGCGAGCATGGCCGGCGTGCGCTGCCAGGCTGCGGCGTCCGCGAAGTCGAGCGCGAGGGATGGCAGGGTCGGCGCGCGGTTCTGGACGGAGGCGGCGTAGGCCTCCGCCAGCTCACGCAGCAAGGTGTCCAGGGACAGGCCATCCACCACGATGTGGTGGAACACCAGCAGCAGGACGTGGTGGTCCGGTCCGAGCAGGAACAGGTGGAAGCGATAGAGCGGGCCCGTGTCCAGGCGGAACGGACGCTCTGATTCCTCCTTCAGCCGTCGGGTCAGCGCGACTTCGTCACCACCGGCTTCCGGTGAGAGGTCCTCCCGGTCGAGTACGCGCGGAGGCGCGGGCTGGAGGCTCAGTCGCGGACCGCCCTCGGCGGGGAGGAAGGTGGAGCGCAGCGCGGTGTGTCGCTCCAGCAGGAAGAACAGCGCGGACTCCAGCGCCTCCGCGTCCAGCGGGCCGTGCAGCTCCGTGGCCTCCGGAACGGAGAAGGACGCGGAGTCGGGCTGGAGCTGCTGGAGGAACCACATGCGCTCCTGCGAGAACGACGGCACGGCGAGCGTGTCGTCAGGGCGGTGGGTGGGCTCGGGCAGCGGCAGGGTGCTGCTCGGGGACAGCTCCGAGAGCGCCCGGGCGATTCCCGCGACCGTGGGCGACAGGAAGAGGGCCTTGAGGGGCAGCTCCTGGCCCAGGGCCTGACGGATTCGAGACACCAGTCGTGTGGCGCTCAGCGAGTGGCCACCCAGCGCGAAGAAGTCCGCGTCACGCGACACGTTCTCCACACCCAGGAGCTGCTGGAAGAAGCTCGCCAGCAGTTGTTCCAGCGGGCCTTGCGGCGGCGCGCCGTCGGCTCCGCTCGTGGGCTCGACGTCCGGGAGCGGAAGCTGGGCGAGGGCCCGTCGGTCCACCTTGCCGGAGGGCGTCAGCGGCAGCGCAGCCAGCACGACGAAGGCCGAGGGCACCATCGCCTCGGGGAGCACCGCCTTGAGCGCGGCGCGCGGTGACGCGGCCTCTTCCGTGAGTCCCTCGCGAGCGACCACGTAGGCGATGAGGCGCGCGTCGCCAGGGGACGTCACGCGGGCCAGGACGACGGCGTCACGCACGGCGGGCAGGCGCCGCAGGGCGAGTTCGATCTCCTCCAGCTCGATGCGCTGTCCGCGCACCTTCACCTGGAAGTCGGTGCGGCCCAGGTACTCCAGCGCGCCGTCATTGCGCCAGCGGGCCAGGTCGCCCGTGCGATAGAGGGTGGCGCCGGGCGTGTCGCTGAACGCATCAGGGATGAAGCGCTCGGCGGTGAGCTCCGGACGGCGCCAGTAGCCACGGCCCACCTGGGCGCCGCCGATGAACAGCTCACCCTGCACACCCACGGGGACGGGGTGCCCCGCCGAGTCCAGGACGAGCAGGTGCGTATTCGCCACCGGATGACCGATGGGGGTGCTGGAGCGCGCGTCGCCTCGGCGGCAGTGCCAGTGCGTCACCTCCACCGCTGCTTCGGTGGGGCCGTAGAGGTTGTGGACCTCCGTGGTGGGGAGTCGCTCGTGGGCGCGTCGCACCAGCTCCGAGGACAGGGCCTCGCCACTGCAGACCAGTCGGCGCAGATCCGTCAGGGCCTCCAGGCCGGGCTCCTCCAGGAAGGCGCCGAGCATGGACGGAACGAAGTGCGCGACGGTGATGCGCTCGTCGGACAGGAGCCGCGCGAGGTAGGCGGGCTCGCGGTGTCCCCCGGGCCGCGCCAGCACCAGCCGCGCGCCGACGGTGAGGGGCCAGAAGAGCTCCCAGACGGAGACGTCGAAGCTGGTGGGCGTCTTCTGCAGCACGCTCTCACCGGGCGCGAGCGCGTGGACCTGATGCATCCACGACAGGCGATTGACGACGGCGCGGTGCGCGTTCATCGCCCCCTTGGGGCGGCCGGTGCTGCCGGACGTGAAGATGACGTACGCGAGGGCGTCCGGATGCGGCCTGCTCGCGACGCGTGTGCTCGGAAGTCGGGCGAGTCGGGGTGCCTCGGTGTCGAGCAGGACGGTGTGCCCGGCATGCGGCGGCAGGTGAGGCGCGAGGGCCTGGGTCGTGAGGACGACGGGCGCGCCACCATCCGCGAGCATTCCCGCGAGTCGCTCGGGAGGAAGCTCCGGGTCCAGGGGCATGTAGGCCGCGCCGGACTTGAGGATGCCGAGCAGCGCGACGACGAGGTCCAGCGAGCGCTCCAGGCACACGCCGATGAGCACCTCCGGACCGGCACCGAGAGACTGGAGATGCCACGCGAGCTGATTGGCGCGGGTCTCCAGCGCACCGTAGGTGAGGTGCTGTCCATCGAAGGTCAGCGCGTGCAGCTCGGGCGTGCGCGCGGACTGGTCCTCGATGAGCGACACGAGCGTGGCGCGGGTGTCGAAGGTCTCGCGGGTGTCGTTGAAGTCGCGGAGCACCTGTCGGCGCTCGTGGGTGTCGAGGAGCGAGAGGTGCTCGACCTGACGGCTCGGAGTGGTCAGCGCCTCTTCGAGCAGGTGGACGTAGTGGGACAGCAGCCGCTCGATGGTGGGGGCCTCGAAGAGGTCGGTGCTGTACTGGAAGGACAGCTCGTGGCCCTGGTCGCTCTCGGAGACTGTGAGGGCCAGCTCGAAGAGGGTGTTCTTCCCGTCGACGACGATGGGGCGACTCTGGAGGCCCGGGAAGGCGTCGGCCAGCGTGTTCTCCGCGCGGTCCCAGAAGAAGCCCACCTGGAACAAGGGCGAGTGGCCCAGGCTGCGCTCGACGTGGAGCGCATCGACGATGCGCTCGAAGGGCGCGTCCTGGTGCGTGAAGGCCTCCAGCGCGGTGGTCCGTGTCTGCGCGAGCAGCTCGGTGAAGCTCGTGTCGGGGGCGAAGCGAGTGCGCAGGACGACGGTGTTGGTGAAGAGTCCGACGACGTCTTCCAGCGCGGGGTGCGGACGACCGGAGACGGGCGTACCCACGGACACGTCGTCCTGTCCGGAGTGCCGATGCAGCAACGCGGCGAGCGCCGCGCTCAGGACCATGAAGGGCGTGACGTGGTGCTCGCGGCACACGCGGGTGAGCGCCTGCTCCAGCGAGGGAGACATCCGGTGGAAGCGGCTCAAGGCCCCCGCATCACCGAGGACTGGAGGACGGGGCTTGTCGGTGGGCAGGGACAGCGACGCGGGCGCACCCGCGAGCTGGTGCTTCCAGTAATCGAGGTGGATGTCCTCGCGTTCCCGGACCGAGGGCGCGTGCTGCCACGCGGCCACGTCGGCGTAGTCGAGCGAGGGGCGGGGTAGCGCGGGAGCCTGCTGCTGACCGAGGGCCGCGTAGGCCTGGGACAGCTCGCGCAGGAGGATGTCGATGCTGAGCCCGTCCACGACGAGGTGGTGCAGCACGAGCAGGAGGACATGGTGCTCGGGCGCGAGGCGGAACAGGCGGAAGCGATAGAGCGGCCCCTGCTCCAGTGACATGGGGCGAGTCGCTTCTTCGCGCAGCCGCTGGTGGAGCAAGGGACTGTCGCCATCCGACGCGGGCAGCTCTTCGACGTGGAGCAGCTCCACGGGAATGGAGCCCCGTCGAGGAACCGGTCGTCCGTCCTCAGCGACGAGCGTGGTCCGCAGCACCGGGTGGCGCTCCAGGAGCAACCGCAGCGCGGAATCGAGCGCCAGCACATCCAGTGCGCCGCGCAGCTCCACGGCCTCGGGGATGTTGTAGGCGCGCAGCTCCGGCTGGAGCTGGTGGAGGAACCAGAGGCGCTCCTGAGCGAAGGAGGCGCGAGGAGGGAGTGAGGAAGGAGAGGGGTTGGGGAGAGGAAGAGAAGGAGCGTGGTGCTGGGCGAGTGAGGCGGCGAGCCCGGCGACGGAAGGAGAAGCGAAGAGGGCGGCGAGAGGAAGCTCGACGCCGAAGGCGAGACGGATGCGAGAGACGAGACGGGTGGCGGAGAGGGAGTGGCCGCCGAGGGAGAAGAAGTCAGCGTCGCGAGGGACGACGGAGAGGGAGAGGACGTCGGCGAAGAGTTGGGAGAGGAGGGCCTCTGCCTGGCCACGAGGAGCGGAGTCGGAAGAGGACTCAGCTGCGACAGCGGAGGAGATGTCGAAGGAGGAGAGGGCCGTCCTGTCGACCTTGCCGCTGGTGGTGAAGGGGAGAGAGGGGAGGGAGAGGAAGCGAGAGGGGACGAGGGCTTCTGGGAGAGAGGAAGCCAGCGCGTCGCGAAGAGAGGAGAGAGAGGGGGCGGAGTCGTCGAGGACGAGGAAGGCGACGAGGAAGGTGTCGCGGGAGGGGCGGAAGGGAAGGACAGCGGCCTGACGGACGCCGTGGAGGCGAAGGAGTGCGGCTTCGATTTCTTCGACTTCGACGCGGACGCCGCGGAGTTTGAGCTGGAAGTCGGAGCGGCCGAGGAAGGAGAGGGAGCCGTCGTCATTCCAGCGGGCCCTGTCGCCAGTGTCGTAGAGGCGAGAGCCGGGGGAGGAAGAGAAGGCGTCGGGGATGAAGCGCTGGGCGGTGAGGTGAGGAAGGGAGTGGTAGCCGCGGGCGAGGCAGATGCCGCCGATGAAGAGGTTGCCGGGGACGCCAGGGGGGAGGGGCTGGAGGGAGTCGTCGAGGACGTAGAGGCGGCAGCGAGGAAGAGGGCGGCCGAGGCGTACGGGACGGTGGGGGAGGGAGATTTCGGCGGCGACGTTGATGCTGGCTTCAGTGGGCCCGTAGGTGTTGACGAGGCGGGTGGAAGTCAGGGCGAGAGACTGGACGAGAGAGTCAGGGAGGACTTCGCCGCCGGTGACGAGGACGGAGAGGGAGCGGAAGGCGTCGAAGGCACCGGGCTCCTCGAGAGCGGTGGCGAGGGAGGAGGGGGTGATGACGACGTGGGAGACGCGGTGGCGGAGGATGTCGCCGGAGAGGCCGAGAGGGCCGACGTCGCGGAGGATGACGCGAGCACCCCGGGAGAGGCTGAAGAGAATCTCCTCCTGGTGGATGTCGAAGGAGAGGCTGCCGGAGGCGGCCCAGGTGTGGCCGGGGGCGGTGGAGTAGAGGGAGTCGAAGGCGTCGAAGCAGTGGACGACGTTCTGCTGGGTGGAGAGGACGCCCTTGGGCAGGCCGGTGGAGCCCGAGGTGTAGAGGATGTACGCTAGGTTGTCCGGATGCGCGCGCAGAGGCTCGGCCAGCGCGGCATGTGGCTGCTGCGCGGCGCCCGGCTCGATGATCACAATCCCAAGCTGCGTGCCCTCGAACAGTGAAGGCGAGGAGATGACGAGGCAGGCACGGGACTGCTGAAGCAGCAGTGCGCGGCGTGCCGGCGGATGCGACGGCTCCAGTGGGAGGCACGTCGCGCCCGCGAGGTGGACGGCGAGCAGCGAGACGACAGCCTCGGAGGACCGCTCGACGCAGACGCCGACGACAGCTTCGGGACGGATCCCGAGCGCGGCGAGATGGAACGCGAGGCGCGACGCGCGCGCGTGAAGCTGCGCGAAGGTGAGCGTGGCATCCGGAGCGACGAGCGCGACAGCGTCGGGAGTGCGAGTGAAAGCGGCTTCAAGAATAGAAGCGACAGTGCCGTCTGAGTCGAAGGCACGGTCGGTGGCGTTGAAGTCGAGGAGGACGCGTCGTCGCTCGTCGGCGTCGAGGAGCGAAAGCTCGGAGAGAGGGAGCTGGGGAGCGGAGAGGGTCTGCTCCAACAGGAGGATGAAGTGAGACAGCATCCGCTCGACGGAGGCGTGCTCGAACAGGTCCGTGCGGAACTGGAAGTAGAGCTGGAGGGAAGAGTCAGGCAGCTCGGTGGCGGTGAGCGCGAGGTCGAGCTGGCTGGTGCCGTTGTCGACGAAGACCTGCTGAGAGGACAGGCCGGAGAAGGCGAGCGGCGAGTCGATACGGCGCAGGTCGAACATCACCTGGAACAGCGGCGCGTGGCTCAGGCTGCGCTCGACGTGGAGTGCATCGACGACCCGCTCGAAGGGCACATCCTGGTGGCTGAAGGCGTCGAGCGACGTGCTCCGGACCTGGGCCAGCAGCGCGGCGAAGGTCATCCCCGCCGGGACATGGGTACGCAGGACCAGCGTGTTGAGGAAGAGGCCGACGACATCTTCGGTCGCGGCGAGGGTGCGGCCAGAGACCGGCGTGCCGATGCACAGCTCCCGCTCACCGGAGTAGCGGTGGAGCAGGGTGGCGAAGACGGCATAGAGCGCCATGAACGGCGTCACCTGATGCTGTCGGCACAGGGCCTCCAGGCGCAGGCGGACTTCCCGGGGCAGGACGTGGTGACGTGAGAAGCCGCCCCGGTCCGTGAGGACAGGGGGACGCGGCTTGTCGGTGGGAAGCGCGAGCAACGCTGGGACTTCGGCGAGCTGCTGCTTCCAGTAGTCGAGGTGGACATCCTCGCGAGCGCGAACCTCGGGCGTGCGCTGCCACGCGGAGACATCCGCGTAGGACAGGAGCGGAGTGGGCAGCACCGGAGACCGCTTCTGACTCAGCTCCGAGTATCCCTGTGCCAGCTCCACCAGGAGTCGATCCATGGACAGGCCGTCCACGACGATGTGGTGGATGACCATCAACAGCACATGCTGGTCGACGGCGAGCCTGAACAGGCGGAAGCGATAGAGCGGCCCGTGCTCCAGTGAGAACGGGCGAGCGCTCTCTTCCTCCAGGCGCCGAGTGAGCAACGCACGCAACGACTCTTCACCCCGAGCACCCGTCCGCAAGTCTTCCACGTCGAGCACGCGCGCGGACACGGGCTGGAACTCCATCCGAGGCTGCCCCTCCGACGAGCCGAAGACGACGCGAAGGGACGAGTGCCGCTCCGGCAACAGCCGCAGCGCGGCTGCCAGTGCCTCGGTGTCCAGCGCGCCCGTCAGCTCGAGCGCTTCCGGAATCACATACGCGGCGGAGTCCGGCTGGAGCTGGTGGAGGAACCAGAGGCGCTCCTGAGCGAAGGAGGCGCGAGGAGGGAGTGAGGAAGGAGAGGGGTTGGGGAGAGGAAGAGAAGGAGCGTGGTGCTGGGCGAGTGAGGCGGCGAGCCCGGCGACGGAAGGAGAAGCGAAGAGGGCGGCGAGAGGAAGCTCGACGCCGAAGGCGAGACGGATGCGAGAGACGAGACGGGTGGCGGAGAGGGAGTGGCCGCCGAGGGAGAAGAAGTCAGCGTCGCGAGGGACGACGGAGAGGGAGAGGACGTCAGCGAAGAGTTGGGAGAGGAGGGCCTCTGCCTGGCCACGAGGAGCGGAGTCGGAAGAGGACTCGGCTGCGACAGCGGAGGAGATGTCGAATGAGGAGAGGGCCGTCCTGTCGACCTTGCCGCTGGTGGTGAAGGGAAGGGAAGGGAGGGAGAGGAAGCGAGAGGGGACGAGGGCTTCTGGGAGAGAGGAAGCCAGCGCGTCGCGAAGAGAGGGGAGAGAAGGTGCGGAGTCGTCGAGGACGAGGAAGGCGACGAGGAAGGTGTCGCGGGAGGGGCGGAAGGGGAGGACAGCGGCCTGACGGACGCCGTGGAGGCGAAGGAGTGCGGCTTCGATTTCTTCGACTTCGACGCGGACGCCGCGGAGTTTGAGCTGGAAGTCGGAGCGGCCGAGGAAGGAGAGGGAGCCGTCGTCATTCCAGCGGGCCCTGTCGCCAGTGTCGTAGAGGCGAGAGCCGGGGGAGGAAGAGAAGGCGTCGGGGATGAAGCGCTGGGCGGTGAGGTGAGGAAGGGAGTGGTAGCCGCGGGCGAGGCAGATGCCGCCGATGAAGAGGTTGCCGGGGACGCCCGGGGGGAGGGGCTGGAGGGAGTCGTCGAGGACGTAGAGGCGGCAGCGAGGAAGAGGGCGGCCGAGGCGTACGGGACGGTGGGGGAGGGAGATTTCGGCGGCGACGTTGATGCTGGCTTCAGTGGGCCCGTAGGTGTTGACGAGGCGGGTGGAAGTCAGCGCGAGGGATTGGACGAGAGAGTCAGGGAGGACTTCGCCGCCGGTGACGAGGACGGAGAGGGAGCGGAAGGCGTCGAAGGCACCGGGCTCCTCGAGAGCGGTGGCGAGGGAGGAGGGGGTGATGACGACGTGGGAGACGCGGTGGCGGAGGATGTCGCCAGAGAGGCCGAGAGGGCCGACGTCGCGGAGGATGACGCGAGCACCGCGAGAGAGGCTGAAGAGAATCTCCTCCTGGTGGATGTCGAAGGAGAGGCTGCCGGAGGCGGCCCAGGTGTGGCCGGGGGCGGTGGAGTAGAGGGAGTCGAAGGCGTCGAAGCAGTGGACGACGTTCTGCTGGGTGGAGAGGACGCCCTTGGGCAGGCCGGTGGAGCCCGAGGTGTAGAGGATGTACGCTAGGTTGTCCGGATGCGCGCGTGAGGGCCGCGCGAGCGCCGCATCGGGTCGCAGGGCATCCTGAGGTTGCACGAGCACCGCGTCGATCTGAACGCCCTCAAACAGCGAAGGCGTGGAGACGACGAGGGATGCACGGGACTGCTGAAGCAGCAGCGCTCGGCGCGCAGGCGGATGCGCTGGCTCCAGCGGAAGGCATGCGGCGCCGGTGAGGTGGACGGCGAGCAGCGAGACGACGGCCTCGGAGGAGCGCTCGACGCAGACGCCGACGACGGCCTCGGGACGAGCCCCCAACGCGGCGAGGTGGGATGCGAGCCGCGAGGCCCGCGCGTGAAGCTGCGCGAAGGTGAGCGTGGCGTCGGGGGCCACCAGCGCGACGGCGTCAGGGGTGCGAGCGAAAGCGGCTTCAAGAAGCGAAGCGACAGTGCCGTCGGAGTCGAAAGCCCGGTCGGTGGCGTTGAAGTCGAGGAGGACGCGTCGTCGCTCGTCGGCGTCGAGGAGCGAGAGCTCGGAGAGAGGGAGCTGGGGCGCGGCGAGGGCCTGCTCCAGCAAGAGGACGAAGTGGGACAGCATCCGCTCGACGGAGGCGTGCTCGAACAGGTCCGTGCGGAACTGGAAGAAGAGCTGGAGGGAGGAGTCAGGCAGCTCGGTGGCGGTGAGCGCGAGGTCGAGCTGGCTGGTGCCGTTGTCGACGAAGACGTGCTGGGAGGCCAGGCCGGAGAAGGAGAGAGGCGAGTCGACGCGGCGCAGGTCGAACATCACCTGGAACAGCGGCGCATGACTCAGGCTGCGCTCGACGTGGAGCGCATCGACGACCCGCTCGAAGGGCGCGTGCTGGTGGCTGAACGTCTCCAGTGACGTCGCCCAGACGTGCGCCAGCAGCATGGAGAAGGGCGCGGCTGGCAACAGGTGGGTGCGCAGTACGACTGTGTTGATGAAGAGCCCGACGATGTCCTCGGTGGACTCGTGGCTGCGGCCGGAGACCGGCGTGCCGATGCACAGCTCCTGCTCACCGGAGTAGCGGTGGAGCAGGGTGGCGAAGACGGCATAGAGCGCCATGAACGGCGTCACCTGGTGATGCCGGCACAGGGCTTCCAGGCGCTGGCGGACCTCGCGAGGCAGCACGTGGCGACGCGAGTACGCGCCCCGGTCGGAGAGGACAGGCGGACGAGGCTTGTCGGTGGGGAGCATGAGCATCGCCGGTGCACCGGCGAGCTGTCGCTTCCAGTAGTCGAGGTGGATGTCCTCACGCGCGCGCACTTCGGGCGTGCGCTGCCACGCGGAGACATCCGCGTAGGTCATGGCCACGGGAGTCAGCACGGGCTCACGGCCGTCCTGGAGGGCGGAGTACGTCCGCGCCAGCTCATTCAGGAGGATGCCCATGGACAGGCCATCCACCACCAGGTGGTGAAGCACCAGGAGCAACACGTGCTGCTCGGGGCCGGCGCGGAACAAGCGGAACCGGTACAGCGGCCCGTCTTCCAACGAGAGCGGGCGCGCGGCTTCTTCACTCAGTCGACGCTGGAGCACTGCCTCCGGTGTCCCCGCCTCGCGCGGGAGCCGTGACAAATCTTCCACCGTGAGCACGGGCTCGCGCACCGCGTGGGTGCGCAGGCGCGGGCTGCCCTCGACGGGCGTGAAGGTGACGCGGAGCGCAGCATGGCGCTCCACCATCCGGCGCAGCGTGGCCTCCATCGCGGGCACGCTCAGCACGCCCCGGAACTCCAGCGCGTCGACGACGAGGTACGCCGCCGAGTCGGGCTGAAGCTGCTGGAGGAACCACAGCCGCTCCTGCGCCAGGGACGGCATCGGGACGGCGTCGACGGGAAGCTGCGTGGGGCCCGCCAGGGGCGCTCCGAGCGACGCGGCCTTGGGCCCCAGTGCGCGCGCCAGGGAGGCCACGGTGGCGTGGGAGAACAGCGCGCTCAGCGGCAGCTCCACCCCTACCGCGTGCTGCACGCGCGCCAGCAGTCGCGCCGCGCTCAACGAGTGTCCACCCAGCTCGAAGAAGTCGCTGTCCCGCCCCACCTTCTCCACACCCAGCATCTGCTGGAACAGGCCCGCGAGCAGCATCTCCAGCTCCCCGCGAGGCTCGCCTCCGGGGAGGGCGCCCGACGCATCACCGCGCTCGAGCGGCATCACCCCCAGCGCCCGCCGGTCCACCTTCCCCGAGGTCGTCAGGGGCAAATGGGAGAGCGTCATGAGGACGGAAGGCACCAGGTGCTCGGGGAGCTGCTGGCGCAACCACGCACGCAGGGCCGTGTTGACGCGGGCCGCATCCAGGCTCCCGTCCGGGACGATGAAGGCCACCAGCGACAGCTCTCCCGCCGTCACCTCGCGCGCGAGCACCGCGACTTCGCGGACCTCGGGGTGGCGCGCGAGCAGGGCTTCGACTTCACCCGGCTCCACGCGCATGCCTCGCACCTTCACCTGGGAGTCGGCGCGGCCCAGGTATTCGAGCTCTCCGTCCGTCGTCCACCGCGCCAGGTCTCCCGTGCGGTACAGTCGCGCGCCTGGGGTGTGGCTGAAGGGATGGGGCAGGAAGCGCTCCGCCGTCAGGTCCGGACGGCCCAGGTAGCCACGGGCCACGCCCACGCCGCCGACATACAGCTCTCCGGCCACTCCGGGGGGCAGCGGCTCCAGCGCTTCGTCCAGTACGTAGAGCCGCGTGTTGGGCCACGGCGTGCCCAGGGTGATGGCGCCCGGTACCACCGCGTGCGGAGTGATGGCGGCACAGACGGTGACCTCCGTCGGGCCGTAGGCGTTGAGCATCCGACGCCCCTCGCCCCAGCGCTCGGCCACGGCGATGGGCAGGGCCTCGCCCGCGGAGATGACGGTGCGCAACCCCTCCAGTCCCTCGGTCTCCAGCTGCGCGAGCACGGACGGCGTGAGGGTGACGGCGGTGACGGCGCGCTCACGCAGCAGCGAACGCAGCGGCGCGTCGGGGAGCAGCCGCTCCTGGGGCGCGAGCACCAGCGTCGCGCCCGCGAGCAGCGTGGCGAAGACCTCGCACACGGAGGCATCGAAGGTCATCGACGCGAACTGGAGCACCCGGTCCTCTGGCCGGAAGCCATGCGCCTGGACCGCGGCCAAGGCCGTATTGCGCAGGCCCGCGTGCGGCACCAGGACACCCTTGGGGCGCCCCGTGGAGCCGGACGTATAGATGACGTACGCGAGGTGCTCCGGCGTGGCCACCGCGTCCAGCCGCCCCACGGGCAGGTGCGCATACGCCGGCTGGGGGCCCTCCAGCTCCACCAGCATCTCGCCCCGCAGCGGCAGCTCGTCCATCACCCGCTGATGCGCGAGCACCACCGGCGCACCGCTGTCGGAGAGCATGAAGCCCTGGCGCTCGGGGGGATGCGCCGGGTCCAACGGAACGAACGCGCCTCCCGCCTTGAGGATGCCCAGCATCCCCACCACCTGCTCCACCGAGCGCTCCGCGCACAGCGCCACGCGCGTCTCCGGCCCCACGCTCAGCGAGCGAAGGTGACGCGCGAGCCGGTTGGCGCGCTCATCCAGCTCCCGGTACGTCAGCCGCGTGCCCTCGAAGTCGAGCGCCGTCGCGTCGGGCGCACGGTCCACCTGCTGCTCGAAGCAGGCCACCACCGTGTCGCCGCCCTCGAACTCCCGCTCGGAGGTGTTGAAGGTGAAGAGCACCCGCTGGCGCTCCTCGTCGGAGAGGACGGGGCGCGGTCCGGGCTCGCGCGCGGGAGCGTGCTCGAGCAGTGGGGCTCCGGGCGCGGCGACGGAGTCGACAGGGGGAACCTTCCGTCCTTGCTGGCTGGGGGAGGCCGGGGCGGAATCGTCGGGAGCTGTCATGGGGGGTAGGGCTCAGAGCCTGAGGCGAACGTTGATGCCCGCGCGGAACAGCCCCATGTCCACCGGGGCACCGGGGGCCACGGTGGGGTCGGGCTGGAAGCGGAACTCTCCGCCGCGCTCTCCGAAGGGAACTTCCACGAAGGCCGCGACCGTCACGTCACGCAGCCGGGATGCATTGATGTCCAGCCGGACGACGTAGGAGGGGTCTCCCACGTTGCCCAGCAAGGTGAGCGTTGTCGTCGGCTCGTAGATGTTGCGCGCGGTGACTGCGATCTGCGCCATGCCGTAGAAGCGGCCGAAGTAGAGCGGCTGGAAGTCGCCGACGGTCTGCACCCACGTGAGCAGCTCGCGGTCATCGCTGCCCAGCTGGTTGTAGAAACCCTCCAGGCGCACCACCGTCTTGAAGGTGTCCGCCACCCGCAGCTCGGCCTGCACACCGCCGCTGGCCTGCACCTGCAGCCCGTCCAGCGCCCGCACCTGGAAGCCGCCGTCCGCCGCGCGCTCCCACGTGGCCACGTCCGCGCCATGCACCAGCGCGACCTCCGTGTTGAAGTCCAGCCGACCCAGGCCCAGCGAGTAGTCCAGGCCATAGCGCGGACGACGTCCCTCATAGAACGAGCCCGTCGCCGCCAGCTCGCTGGTCCCCAGCGCGATCTCCGCGCGCACCGCGCCGCCGTAGCGCACGCGGT
This sequence comes from Corallococcus terminator, assembly GCF_049194865.1. Lineage (GTDB taxonomy): Bacteria > Myxococcota > Myxococcia > Myxococcales > Myxococcaceae > Myxococcus > Myxococcus terminator_A. The sequence continues at coordinate 40,479 of NZ_JBLZWL010000116.1, forward strand.
CTTCGTCCTCCAACCCGCCCACCCCGTTCGTCGGGTCCACCAGGTCCGCGGTGCCGATGATCCACAGGTTGGCGGCCATGGCCTCCCACGGCACGTTGACCTTCACCATGTCCACGCCGGGCCTCAAGTCGTAGAGGAACAGCGGGTCTGGATTTCGCGCGCGCAGGAAGTCGGTGGTGTTCCAAATCTTGGAGCTGCCCCACTTGATGTGCTGACGGCCCGCGGTGATGAAGACGTGGTCGAAGAGGCCGAAGTAGATCCACAGCCGGTCCAGGCTCGTCACGGGCGTGGAGAGCAGCGGGTCCAGCGGGTCGTACGCCATCCGGCCCACCGCGAAGCTGCGCAGCCCGTCGAACGGCTTGAAGTCCAGGTACACGTCCAGCAGCGCCGGGAAGAACGGGTCCACGCCCGTCTTCGCGCTCAGCGCCCGGTTGGCGCCGGACACCTCCGCGCGCTGCAGATAGAAGCCGCCCACCGTGAGCAGCTCCGGCACCTTGAGGAAGGCGGAGGGGTGCAGCGGGTCCTCCACCGCGGCCTCCTCCGTCACCGGCTGGGGTCCTTCGCCCGGCACCGAGGGGCCCGACGTGACCGCCGTCCCCATGTCCGCCACCACCACGGGCCGCAGCGAGATGTCCACGTCATCGGACGCGGAGGGGAGCGGTGCTCTGTCCTCGCCTTCGCCGTCGACGGTGGGCACCGCCAGCGCCAGGCTCGCGACGGCGGGCTGGTTCGCGGTGTCGGAAGCCGGCTCCGCGAAGGCCTCCACGGTGTTGCCGTCGGCGGTCTCGGTGTCGTCCTCCGCGTCGGTGCCGGACGCGGACACGGTGTCGCCCGACGCGTCCGCGCTCCGCCCGCCGTCGCTCCCCGAGCCCAGCTCCAACGGCGGCTCCACGCTGGAGGAGAGCGCGAGGCGTGCCCGGACGGGCCGCTCATAGGTCAGCGCGCGCACGTCGCTGCCCGTGAAGAACACCGCCAGGCCGCGCGAGGGATAGTGGAAGTACAGCGTGGTGTCCGCCGTGGCCTTCACCAGATAGCAGGGCTTCTTGCTCCGGCCGACCTTGGGACACGCGGCGCCGAACTGCTTCTCCAGCGCGGCGCGCGTGGGCGGCCGGGTGGGAAAGACATCGATGCGCTGGAGCCGCCTCGTGCGTGTATCAACCGTGAAGCGCGCGTGCTTCGTGCCCGCCGGTGAGGACTGGCCCTGATAGTCGAGCACCAGCGCGCCGTCTTCACGACGTCTTGCGTCGGGCTCGCCGAACAGGATTCGCAGCTGCGACTCCGTCGTGGCGCCGGGTCTTGCTTTCTTCCAGGGCTCCGCGTGGGCCGTGCCATGAAGCAGACACAACATGGCCACGATGCGCACGACGGAGGGGGCAGGGGGCATGGATGAACGCAGTGTAGTGGCGTTGTGACAGGTGAGGAAAGCCACGGTGGGTTGACATTCCCCTAGCGTTCCCCCGACCATCCGTCTCCCCTGTGTAGTGGAGGCCATCCCATGGCGTCGGAAGAGGCTGCTCAGTCCCCATCCGAATTGGCTGCTACAGAAGTATCCACACCGACTCCCGCCGAGGCGGTGTCCGCGGCTCCCGAGAAGCTCGACGAGATAGAGGAGATCGACTTCCTCCTCGAGGAAATCGAAAGCAAGATCGCCCCGCTCGCCCTGGCATGAGCGCGGCCCACGAGGTCCGCCCGTACCGGGAGGCTTTCGCCCCGTACTGGCATCCGGTGGCGTACTCCCACGAGCTGCGGGAAGCGCCTCTTCCAGCCCGGCTGCTGGAGACGGACCTGGTCCTCTGGCGCACCGGCTCGGGTGTCGCGGCCTCCCAGCGCTACTGCGCGCATCGTGGCGCGGACCTCTGCTCGGGCTCCATCACCCCCGACGGCCTTCGCTGCGCGTTCCACGGCTGGACGTACGGCGAGAGCGGGCGCTGCGTCCGGATTCCCTCTCAACCCCAGACGCCCATCCCGGAGCGGGCCCGGCTCGCGACGTTTCATGCCGCGGAGCGGCATGGCCTGGTCTGGGTCTGTCTTTCACCCGAGCCCGCCGCGCCATTGCCAGAGTGGCCGGAGCTGTCGGACACGACGGCGGTGGCCACGGTACCGCTGCCTCGCCTGGACTGGGATATCGCCGCCGGCCGCATGGTGGAGATCGTCCTGGACGTGGCCCACCTCTCCTTCGTGCACGAGGGCACGTTCGGCAACCCGGACCAGCCCGAGGTGCCGGCCTACGACGTGGAGAAGCGTCCGGACGGACTCTCCGCGCGGATTGTGTACCCCGCGCTGGCGCCCGGCGTCGGTGGAGGGCCGCCCCGGGTGGACCGGACCACGCTCACCTATGACGTGACGTTCCCGTTCGCCGCGCGGCTGTCCTTCAAGCCGACCCTCTTCTATCCGCACACCGTCTATGCGGTGGCCTCGCCCTGGTCCGAGGAGAAGATGCAGTGCTTCTACTTCGCCTCGTACCACCCGAGGATCCGCAACTTCGCGGACGTGTTCGTGAAGTCGGAGTCGGCCATCCTGGAGCAGGACCGCCGCATCGCCGAGGGACAGCGTCCGCGCGCGCACCCGCTGGACTTCGCGGGCGAGGTCCTGGTGAAGGCGGACCGGCTCCCCATTGAATACCGTCGGGCCCTCACGGCCCTGCGCTCGGGCCGTCCGCTGGACGGGCCCCACCTGGAATAGGAACGGGAGCCACTCGCGTGAACGCAGGGCGTCGAAGCTGGGGGTGGAGTGTGTCCGTGGTGCTGCTCGTCGCCGGGGCGGCCTGTCGTCAAAGAGAAGAGGCGCCCAAGGCGCCACCTCCAGCACCGCCCGAGGTCGCCGCGAAGCCGGTGGCGCCTCCCACGCCTCCCCCCGCGCCTCCGGTGGTGGTGCCCGCGTCGGCGGACCCGGCGCTCGTGGCCCGGGGCCGGTATCTGGCGGAGTCGGTGCTCGGGTGCGTCGGCTGCCACACCGAGCGTGACTACGGCCGCTTCGGAGGGCCGGTGTCCGGGCCGGTGCTGGCGGGCGCGTGCTTCGGCGAGGAGTGGGAGATGCCGGGCACCCTGTGCGCGCCCAACATCACCTCGGACCCCGAGCACGGCGTGGGGCGTTGGACGGACGAGCAGCTGATGCGCACCCTGCGTGAGGGCTACGGCCGTGACGGACGGACGCTGTTTCCCATGATGCCGTACATGGAGTGGCGCACCACCCTGTCGGACGGTGACGCCCGGGCCGTGGTGGCCTGGATGCGCACGGTGCCCGCGGTGGCCCGCGCCACGCCCCCCTCCAAGCTTCTCCCGGAGGTGGTGGCGGACATCAAGGACCTGGCCGCGCCCCTGCCCGGCCCCGTCGCCGAGCCCGCGGCGGACCCCATCGCCCGGGGCCGCTACCTGGCGACCGTGGCCCAGTGCGCCTTCTGCCACGCCAGCGCGGACGAGGAGCCGAAGCCCTTCGCCGGAGGCCGCGCCGCCCCCACCCCCTTCGGAGCGGAGCCCGTCCCGTCCCTGCTCCCCGGCGGGCCCGTCATGAAGGGGCTGGACGAGGACGCCTTCGTCGCCCGTTTCTCCGCCTTCAAGGATTTGGGCGCCGCCCCCAGCCGCAAGGGCCAGGTCAACAAGCTGGCCATGCCCTGGCAGGCCTTCGCCTCCATGAAAGAGGAGGACCTGCGCGCCCTGTACCGCTTCCTGGGGACCCAGGGACCCCCGCCGCGACGTACCAGCGGCCGGTGATTGGCGCGGCGCTTTCTGAGAAAGTAGGATACACGCCTTGCCCTACACCGCCCCCTGTTCTCGGTGATCCGGGCCGGACTCGAACCCCATGACACTGTCCTTGAAAAAGCTGGTCCTGATGCTCCCGGTGTTGGCGGTCGCCTCGGGGTGCAACCTGTTCGACACGGCAGACACGGAAGGAACCCGTGGCCGCGGTGCTCGCGCGTTCGACCCGTACGACAGCTCCGCCTCCGGGGCCATCTCGCTGTCCCTGCTCTGGTTCAAGGGCTGCGCCATCCTCCCCACGGGCGAGCCCGTGACGAAGGGGGAGCTGAGCCTGCCGGCGTATCCGGACACCTGCTTCAACCTCAATGACGGTTACCCCAAGCCGACGCGGCCCTCCGCGCCCCGGCCGCCCGAGGCGCGGATGCTCGTGTCGGCGGGCGAGCTGTACTTCCTGCGGGAGTTCTCCGCGATGGACGTGGCGCTCGCCCGCTTCGAGGACGCGAATGACCGCCGCACCCCCGCGGCGTGGATGCGCAAGGAGTCCATCTTCAAGGACCTGGACTGGTCCAACCTGTCCTCGGGCCGTGACTCGTGGAAGCGCCTGGAGCCGGGCACCTACCAGCGGGAGACCTTCTACGACAACGCCGCGTGGATGATCTCCAACGACGACACCTTCCTCTTGGAGGTCCTGGACGCGGACAACAACGTGCGCCTGAGCCAGTCGTACTCGCGCTCGGACTTCCTCGCGGAGAGCGCCATCACGGGCCGCACCCGCGCGAGCTTCACGGTGACGGGCCTGCAGCGCCCGCTGTTCCCGGGGGACCCGACGCCGCGCCTGGCGCCTGGCTACGATGCGCTCGAGTACGCGTCCGCGGTGAAGGTCTCGCTGGCCAACTCCACCAACCCCTTCAAGTCCTTCACCATGCCGGAAATCGCGGGCGAGGGCGTCATCCGCGTCACCTGGAGCCAGCTGCCCAAGCAGCCCTTCCTCTTCCCCATCCAGTTCCAGGCCGCCAGGGACCGGGTCCCCACCTGCTTCAAGCTGGGGCCGGATGGGCTGGCCACCGACGAGCCCACGCCCTGCGGCTTCGGCCTCAAGCAGAAGGTGCAGGTGGCCCGTCCCGCCAACGGCAACTTCTTCACGGGCGGCGAGACGGTGGACTTCGTCGTGTCGCTCCAGGATGGCGATGGCAACGGCCTGCATCCGCGCGACTCCATGCCCTCCTTCTTCGACTACATGCTCGAGGGCTCCAACGGCCTGGCCTACTTCAACGAGTTCATGCTGCTGACGTGGCGTGACAGCAGCGCGTCCGAGTCCGGCTTCAAGGTCGTGGGGCCTCTTCAGGATTTGCAGGTCGTCAACGGCAGCTACGAGCCCACGCAGTACTTCTCGTACCCGAGCACCAGCGAGCCGCAGTTCTTCGTGCCGCCGGACATCCAGGCCATCGCGGGAGGCATGGAGGTGCGGCCCACCACGCGCTACACCGTGCCGCTGCCGCCGGACGCGAAGCCGGGCACCTACGCCATCCTCGTGAAGGGCCACCGCAACTTCGAGGGCGAGCGCCTCAACCGGTTGGACCCGTTCTTCTTCCAGGTGGGGCAGACCCAGCCCACCACGTACGCGGGGCGCGTGGGCAACTGCCAGGTGTGCCACAACGGCGTCAGCTCGCTGAGCAACCTGCACCACGGCGTGTCCGTGGACCACGTGGAGACGTGCAAGGTGTGCCACTACGACGAGAGCGTCGGGCACGTGTCGGACTTCATGCACCGCATCCACATCAACTCGCGCAAGTACGCGCAGAACAAGGGTGACTGCACCCTGTGCCACCTGACGCGGGAGAGCACGCTGCGCCCCAGCCTCATCGCCTGCGCTGGCTGCCACCCGGGCACCCACGGCACGGAGTACTTCGACCTGCCGTTCCAGGAACTCAACTCCCCCCCCAATGCGTATGGCAACTGCGCCAACGCCTGCCACGTGACGACGGCTCCGGCCGAGCACGTGCTGCCCGCGCGCTGAGCCCCGAGAGGACCGCGATGAAGATTCGCTCCCTTGCCACCAGCTTCCTGCTCTGTGCCACCGTCGGCGGCTGCACTGACTCCGACCCGCCCGCCATTCCGCGAATCGACGAGGCGCCCGTCGTCGACCTGCCCGCGCGCACGACGAACATCTCCGGCGTGGTGTTCGACCCGGAGGGGTACTTCTTCACGTTCATGATGCTCCCGGAGGAGGAAGCCGAGGGCGCTCTGCCCGGCGTCTTCAACGGGCCCTACGTGGGGATTCCGGCCATCGTCGGTGGCCAGGTGACGCTCGCCGCTCCAGGCGGTGGTGACCTGGTGGCGTCGCCCGCGTCGTTCCTCGGCTCGTGGCAGGTGCTCGGCGCTCCCGCCAGCGACACGACGACGTACATCGCGTCCGCGACGCCTCCGGCGGAGGGCGTGTTCTTCGACCCGACCGCGCCCGTGCAGCTCCCGGAGGGCACCTACTACCCCACCACCTTCGTGCGGCCCATCCTCACGAATGTCACCCAGTGCTACGGCCAGTCCGCGCTGCTGGTGGGCAACGCGGGGGCGCTGGACGCGGTGGCCCAGCACCTGACGGCGGGGGGCACTCCGACGACGGTGGAGGACCTGCTGGACCCCGCGAAGACGGGAGGCGTCGCGCTGCTGTGGGTGCACCAGCCCAGCTTCCTCGCGGACCTCTTCCTGCTGCCCGCGGACAGCGTGGCGGGCGAGACTACCGCAGGTCAGCTCATCGCCCTGGACTGGGCGCCTCCGGAAGGTCTGCCGGGCCAGTCGCCCATGGGCTTCATGGCGCTGCCGGACCCGCTGAGCATGGTGGGCTACTTCGCGCTCGTCTTCCCTCCCAACGCCACCGAGCCGGTGACGGTCTCCTTCACGGACACCTTCGAGCTGCCTCCGGGAGAGGAGCCGGACCCCGAGGCTCCGCCCCGGCCGTTCCTGATTCCGCCCCTGACGGTGGAGCCGCGCGCGGGTGTCGTCACCGTGCAGCGCACGTTCGGGCAGTTCGCTCCGCCGGAGCCGGGCGAGGGCCCGCCCGACGAGGGTGGCGGCCTGGAAGACCCGGGCCCGCCGGAGCCGGAGCCCACGTGGGCGTGCTACGCGCCGCCGATGGACGGGCCTCCGGAAGAGTAGTCAGGCGGTGCCGCCGCCGGCCCCGGGCATTCAGGCCCCGGGCCGGACGTGCAGCCCGCGAAAGCGGACCGAGGGCTGTCCGAAGGACACGGGCAGCGGTCCATGGTCCAGCTTGCGGCACCCGCGCGTGGCGAAGAGGTTGCGCGCGTCGGAGCCCACGCCGTCGATGGCGGCCAGCGCAGTGAGCCCGTTGCCCGCGAGGATGCCGGGGCCCACGCGAGCTCCCAGGCGCCCGTCGCGAATCTCTCGCGCCTCGATGATGTGGAAGCTGAAGTCGCCCGACAGCAGGTCCATGTGCCGGGGGGTGAGGTGCTGCACCAGCAGTCCGTGCGACAGCCCCGCCAGCAGCGACTCCAGGTCTCCTTGATGGGGCTCCACGCGGGTGTGGGCCATGCGCGGCAGGGGCGGATGGCGGAAGTCCACGCGCCGGCCATGCCCATTGGGCGTGAGTCCCAGCGCGCGGGCGCTGCGCGTGTCCAGCAGGGGTGACGCGACGACACCTTCGCGCAGCAAGGGCACGGCGCGCGCCGCGTGGCCCTCGTCGTCCCAGGCGAAGCCGAGCGCGCCTTGTCCATCCGTCGGGTCATCCGAGACGGAGAGCCAGGGCTCGGCCACGCGCTGTCCCAGGCGATGGGCGAGGAACGAGCCGCCGCGCGCGACGACGTCTCCTTCCAGCGGGTGGCCGCACACCTCGTGGAAGAAGCACCCGGAGGCCGCGCCCGGAGGGAAGAGGATGGGGAGCGTGGCCGTGGGACAGGGCACGGCGGGCGTCGTCTCGCGCAGCTCGCGCACCAGCGCGTCCACCCAGGCCTCCAGCGAGGGCAGGGCCGCGTGCAGGTGAGTGGCCTCGGGGTGGCTGACGCAGCGCCACGTGTCGAACCGGGGGCCACCGGCCTCGCCGTGGAAGGCCTTCACTTCCAGCAGGGCATGGCGGGTGTGCTCTTCCACGAGCCGCTCGGGATGGGCGAAGAGCGTCCAGCGGTCGACCTCGCGCAGCGTCACGTCGAGATGGGCCGCGCCCGCCGCACGGGCGACGTCCACCAGCCGCCGCACCACGTCTTCGCGCAGGTTCGCGCCGCCCGTGAGGACAGGGGGCCGGGCCAGTGGCGCGCGGGCCCGCTCGAGGACCTCGCCGGGGAGCAGGCCGGGCGGAGGCGTGTCACCGGTCAGCTCCGCCCAGGTGTACTCGCCGTGTCCGGACACCTCACGGCGCGCGCAGACGCCGCGCTCGAGTGTCGTGGGCACCACGCGAGGACCGGAGCGGAGGTGGAGTACGTCGGAGACCTCGCGCCGCTCCACGAACCAATCCAAGACGAGGGGCTCCTTCATCCGTGCATGCGACGAGACTCGTCTCCCTTCTTATCACGGGGCTCGGGGGGACCAGGGGCGGGCGGGCAGGGGCCTTCCGAGATGAGGCATGATGGCCACACGTGAGCGAGTGGCGCGACAGGAGTCCGGGCGAGGAGCGGGTGGTCGAAGGGCCTCCCGAGGACAGGTCGCCTCGGGGTTGGAGCCTCGCGGCCCGGGCGTTGCTGGAGCGTGTGTCACGGCACCGGGGCTGGCGCGGCTCGGAGCTGCTTCTGGTTTCTTCCGAGCGGCTGTCGCTGGAGCTGGACGTGCGCTCGGGCTCGTTCGTCTCCAGCCGGGGACAGGGCTTGTCGGCGTCCGCCCGTGTCTGGACGGAGCAGGGCGTGGGGGGAGCGTCGGCGCCCGTGGCGACGGTGGCGGACCTGGAGCGGTTGCTCGGGGCCGCGGCGGACCTTGTGAGCAGCCGTGCTCCCGCGGCCCTTCCTGCCCCTTGCGTGGGGGGACAGGCTCCGTCGGCTGAGTGGCGCTCCGAGGTGTCGCTCGCTCGCGCGAAGACTCGCGCGGAGCGTGTGGCGCGAGAGGCGGTGCCGCCGGGAGTCCTGGTGCAGGCGCTGGTCGTAACGCAGCGCTCCGCGGGGGCCTTGCTCGTGAGGAGTGATGGCTCCGAGTCGTTCTGGCGGGACGACGGTGCGGACACCTTCCTTCGCTGTGAGACCTCGCGCGGTGCGCTGGTGGATGCCGTGGCCGCGCCGCTCGCGCTGGAGGCGGGACAGGAGGACCTGGGGCCGCTGCGTGCACGACAGGAGGCCGCGGTGGGCGCCCTGGAGCGCGAGGACCTGGGGCCGCTGCGTGCACGACTCGAGGACGCTGTGGGGGCGCTAGAGGGGCCGCTGGCGCGCGCGGACCTGTCGCTGCCGCTGGTGTTGCGTCCCTCGGTGGCCGCGCCGCTGGTGGCGGGACTTGCCTGGCTGTTGCGCGGGGACGTGGCGGGAGCGACTCCCGCGCTGGTTCGCGCCGTGGGCCGCAAGCTGTTTCCCTCGCTGCTGACCGTGGTGGATGACCCGCTGGACGTGAGGGGCACGCGGCGTCGCGGCGTGGATGACGAAGGGCGGCCTGCGCGAGTGCTGCGACTCGTCGACGAGGGTCGGCTCATGGGCTTCCTCCATTCGGAGGAGACGGCCGCGCGCCTGGGTGTCGAGCCGACGGGCCGGGGCTTTCGCGAGGGCGTGTCGTCCGCGTCGCCCATGCCGCTCAACCTGTGTGTCCTTCCGCGCGAGGACGCGCTGCCCGCCGACTACACGGAGCTGGTGGCGCGCGTGGAGACCTTCACCACGATGGCGACGCCGGGCACGGTGTCGCTCATCGCGGGAGGCTGGGAGGTCCGAGGAGGCAGAAGGGTGCGTCGGGTGACGCCGCTGGAGCTGGACCTTCCGGTGCTGGAGACGTTCCGAGGACTGCGCGGCGTGGGCGCGGACCTGACGTTCTTCCCCTCCGCCGAGGGCTGCGGCACGCCGACGTTGGTGCTGCCGCCTCCTCGCGGTTAGCGACTCAGCGCTTGCGCGAGGACACGTGCCGCCACACCGCACGCCACCGCGCCAGGTCGTCGAGCAGCGCGCGCACGCCCGCACGGGGGAACGCTCGCGGAGGCAGTCGCCGGAAGAAGTCCTCCTCCAGCGTCCCGACATCCCGAGGCCGCCCGGCGTTGAGCGTGTCCACCATCGCCTCGATTCGCCGCCGTGCCGCGGGTGCCGCGCGCAGCGTCCGCGAATACCCATTGGCGGCCACGAGCACCTGCCCCTCGCTCAAGGGCACGGTGACGATGGGCCGCGAAGGGCTCGCCACCACCTTGTCCTCGAGCGCCAGCGGCGCGAGCGCGCGAGCCTCGGGCGGTGGCCCGTCCAGCGCCCCGTTGGTCAGGAAGCGCACCCAGCCCTCGGTGAGCGCGTCCTTCGTCGCGCGCAGCCCCTTGCCCCGCCCCTGCTTGCCGAGCGCGGCGCTCACCGGTGCCGGCAGCGCCCAACCCCCGCGCCGAGGCAGCTCCGCGTGGCGCAGGCTGCCGGGCCACGGCTGCTCGGGCGCGCGGTCCAGGAACATGGGCGCTCGGAAGTTGACGCCCAGCGAGGCGGCGATGGTGAGCCCCTTGCTCGGCTCGGAGCGGTGCCAGTACGAGGCCGGCCAGTACATGAAGTCCCCCGCGCCCGCCTCCAGGAAGCGCGCCTGGGCCATCACCTGTCGCGCGTCCTCCGCGTCGCGCAACGTCACGCCATGCGGCCTGTCCTTCAGCCCCTCATCCGCGTGAGGCGCCACCTCCGGCCGCGAGGCGAGCTTCTCCAGCGGCCAGAAGCTCATCCTCCGCCGCCCCTGGATGACGAAGTAGAAGACGTGCAGGTCGTCCTTGTGGATGCCGAAGGGCGTGTGGCGGTAGTTGCCCAGGAACAGCGCGGAGTCCGCTCCACCCAGCGGCACGCCGAGCGCCCCGTGAAACCCCGACAGGAAGGTGCGCATCTGGAGCCAGTGACTCCAGTGGTGGCTCTGCGTGTTGCTCAGCACGAGCCCGAAGCGTCGCCCCTGGAGCTGATGCTCCATCCGCCGCTCATACCCGTCGACCGAGCCGTCCTCCGCCGTGGGCAGGTAGCGCGCCAGCGAGACGGCCGCGAAGACCTCCGGGGGGCCCTCCGCCGTCGCCTCGTTCTCCACGTAGAAGCGCACCGGCAACATCGCTTCGCCCTGGCGGTAGCGCACGCCGACGTCGACGAGGGCCTCGAAGATCTCCGCGGGGGACGGGAAGTGCGTGGGGAACAGGCCCGGAAACACCGTGGGCTCCCGGTCCCAGTGCTCGCGGGCGAAGCGCGTCCAGAAGGCACGAGGCAAGGTGAGGGACGGTTCAACCGGGGGTGCGGTGGAGGCTCGTGCCATTGGGTCGGGGGGATGCGCGAGGGGAAGAGTGGGTGATACTAGCATCCAGCGTTCCGGGCCCACGAAGACGCGGGCTCGCGCGGAGGAGATTCGAGATGGGGACGGATTCATCGTCTACGGCACGAGCGGCTTCCTCGGAGGAGCGTGGCGTGGTTGCGCTGTGGCCCGCGAAGCAGACGGAGCTCGTGGGTGACTCGCGGGTGCTGCGAGCACTTCCCCGCGTGGAACTGCGACGCGTGGGGCCCTTCGTCTTCTGCGACCAGTTCGGCCCTTCGCCCGCCGTGCCCGGTGCCATGGCCGTGCCGCCCCATCCCCACGTGGGCCTCCAGACGGTGACGTACCTCTTCTCCGGCGCCATCCGTCATCGGGACTCGGTGGGCTCGGTGCAGGACATCCACCCGGGCGACGTGAATTGGATGACCGCGGGACGCGGCATCGTCCACGCGGAAGACGTGGACTCCAGCCCCGGCGCCGCGCCGCTGCACGGCATCCAGACGTGGGTCGCCCTGCCTCGCGCGCAGCGCCAGACGGACCCCGCCTTCGAGCACTTCCCCGCGTCACGCCTGCCGCTCCTGGAGCGCGAGGGCGCGCGCGTGCGGGTCCTCGCGGGACGGCTCGGCGAGGCCGTCTCCCCTGTGCCCGCCTTCCATCCGCTGACGTACCTGGACGTCGAACTGGAGGCGGGCGCCTCCATCTCCCTGCCGGTGGAGTCCACCCACGCGTTGGCCGTCTACGTCGCCGAGGGTGACGTGGCCGTGGGCCAGACGTCCGTGGACAAGGGCGTGCTCGCGCACCTGGACGAGGGCGCGTCCACGCTGTCGCTGCGCTCGGTGGGGGGAGGCCGGGTGATGGTGTTCGGCGGCGAGCCTCTGCCGGACCCTCTCGTCATCTGGTGGAACTTCGTGGTGGACAGCGTCGCGGAGGGCCGGGCGCGCCTCGCGGACTGGGAGGCTGGACGTTTCCCACCGCTCGCTCCCTGAGCGTCCCTGGCGCCGAGCCCTCGTACCCGAGGGCCGAGGCCCCGTGACACGAATCCGGTGCATGCTGCGCCCCGCACTCGGGAGGACACGGATGTCGGGTCAGTCGTTGGCGATGAAGCTGCTGGAAGGCGCGAGGGAGTGGGCGAAGCGGCTGCCGTCCGCGCTGTCTGGAGACATCGCCGTGGACGTGGGGAGCAAGCGGCTGCGGCTGTCCCATGTGCGCGTGGAGACGGTGGTGCGTCAGCTCCTGGTCAAGGTGAAGCACCTGGAACTGCGCCATTGGGAGGCGCGACCGGAGCTGTACGACATCCGCCTGTCCGTGAAGGGCTGGAAGCTGCGTGTCGAGACGACGCTGGAGCGCGTGGAGTTCGCCTCGGGGCGCTATCGGCTCTGGCTGCGCACGCCGGGGCGCGTGGAGCTGGAGGAGTCGCGGGGCGCGTCGTCGCTGGTGATGGGGGTGTTGCGCGCGGGGGCGGGACGCGCCGCGGTGCGCGCCCTCGCCGAGCGACTGCTGCCCCCAGGAATGCGCTGGGACGGTCAGGTGCTCCAGGTGGAGGGCCGCCTTCCCCCCGAGGGCGTGCTGTCCGCGAAGCTCTTCGAGAATGCCTCGCTCGCGATGAGCGTGGAGCACGTGGAGGAGGGCCTGTGGCTGGGCGCGGAGGCGTGGCCCGGCTTGTTGGATTTGCTTCAGGCCGTGTTCGGCACGGAGCTGCCGCGCACGCCCCCGGGGACGTGAGCCGCCGCCCTCTCGCGGCTATTCGTCGTCCTCCACCTTCAGCTCGCGTTTGGCCATCTCCATCACCGTGGCCATGGCATGGAACGCCAGCCCCATGCCCCAGCCCAGCGCGGGCCAGTGCACCCACCAGCCAGGGCCGGAGAAGAGGTCTATCAGCGTGAGCCCGCCGATGACGATGGTGTAGCTGAGGCCGTGCGTCGCGAGGCCCAGCAGCTCCTTGCGGTCCTTGCGCTGGCTCTGCTCCTTCTGGGCGCGGGAGACCAGGGCGACCTCCACGGCCGCCTCGCTCAGGCCCATCTCCCGCGCCATGGCGAGCACTTCCTCACGCGTCAGCGTCCGCGCCGGCTCGCGACTCGCGAGCGCATGAGCGCTGGCCTCGCGGATGATCTCCGCGGCCTCCCGCTCCGTGAAGTGCGTGGGTGGAGCTTTCTGTCGGGTGTCCGCCATGAGCCACGACAGTAGTGCTTCGCCCGGGCTCGCGTCGATACGCCCGGGCGGCGTCGCGAACGGCGTGGACCTCAGCCTGCCTTGTGCGCCGACTTCGGCGGCTGATAGGCGCCGGGCACCGAGCGCGCGGCGATGGCCAGCCGGTTCCATGCGTTGATGGTGGCCACGGCGGCGGTGAGGTCCGCCAGCTCCTTGTCGGTGAAGTGCGGCTTCACCGCTTCGTACACGGCCGCGGACACATGGCCGTCATGCAAGTTGGTGACGGCCTCCGTCCAGGCCAGGGCCGCGCGCTCGCGCGCCGAGTAGTAGGGGCTCTCCTCCCACGCATCCAGCCCATAGAGGCGCTGCTCCGTCTCTCCAATGGCACGCAGGTCCTTCCAGTGCATGTCGATGCAGTACGCGCAGCCGTTGAGCTGCGAGGCGCGCAGCTTGATGAGGTGCAGCAGGCCCACCTCCAGTCCGCACTGGTGCAGGTACTTCTCCAGCCCCATCATCGCGGTGAAGATGCCAGGGGCGAGCTTCGCGGTATCGAAACGCTGTGCTTCCATGGTCTTTGTCTCCTTCGGGGAGGGACCTGGTGTCCCCCGTCGCTGAGGCGTGAAGTAACCGGGAGGCCCACGACGCGCGAGGGCCACTCGCTCACCAGTCGATGGTGCCACTTCAGTCCCGCGCGGGGGCCACTTCCTGGCGAGACGCGTCGAGGCTCTGTTCAGCGCAGGGCGCGCGCGAGCAGGCGCACACCCTCTTCGATTTCCTTCTCGGGCACACACGCGTAGCCGAGCAGGAGCGCCCCGGGGCCCGTGGACCGCGTCCGGAAGGCGGACAGGGGCTGCGTCATCACCCCGGCCTCGATGCCGCGCGCGGCGGCCTCGCGGTCATCCACGCCCTCTGGCAGCCAGCCCACCAGGTGCATGCCCGTGTGGAGGGGTGACACGTCCAGCCGCCCGCGCAGCTCGCGACGGGCTGCCGCCACGAGGGCCTCCTGTCGGTCGCCGTACAGCACGCGCATGCGGCGCACGTGGCGGCTGAAGTGGCCGCCGTCGAGGAAGTCCGCGAGCACCGCCTGCTCGACGACGGGCGTGTGGCCATCGGCGAAGCGGCGCGCCGCGCTGAAGACCTCCACCAGCGACTCCGGCACCACCAGGTAGCCCACCCGCAGCGCAGGGGACACCACCTTGCTGAACGTGCCGATGTAGATGACCCGCGCGTCCGGAGAGAGCCCCTGGAGCGCGGGCAGCGGCCGGCCCACGTAGCGGAACTCGCTGTCGTAGTCGTCCTCGACAATCCACGCGTCGGAGCGCGCGGCCCACGTGAGCAGCGCCTGCCGCCGCGCCTCGCTCATCGCCACGCCCAGCGGGAAGTGGTGGGCCGGGGTGACGATGGCCAGCCGCGCGTCGGGCCGCAGCCGCATGCCCGCCTCCACGTCCAGGCCCTCGGCGTCCACCGGCACCGGCACCAGCGTGGCACCCGCGGCGACGAGCGCGCCCCGGCTCGCGAAGTAGCCCGGGTCCTCCACCCACGCGGCGTCGCCCGGGTCCAGCAGCACCTGCGCCGCCAGGCTCATCGCCTGCTGCGCGCCGTTGACGATGATGACCTGCTCGGGGACACACCGCACGCCGCGCGAGGTGGCCAGGTAGTCCGCGACGGCGCGCCGCAGAGGGGGATGGCCCGCGGGCTCCGCGCGCTTGAGCAGGTCCCCCCACGAGCGCCGCCAGCGCGTGTGCAGCAGCCGTCCCCACAAGTCGCTCGGGAACGAGTCCACCGACGGCGTGCCCATGCGGAACGCCATCCGACTGGCGGAGATGCCCGGCGCGGTGATGCGCAAGTCGGGCAGGCGCGCCACCGCGAGTCCACGCTGGGAGATGCCCGGTGTGTGCTTGGGCCCGGCCACCGGCGCCCGGGCGTGTCGCGAGGCATGCAGCCGCTCCGGCAACTCCCTCGCCACATACGTGCCCGAGCCTGGCTGGCCCACCAGATAGCCCTCCGACAAGAGCCGCGAGTACGCGTTGAGCACCGTGTTGCGCGACAGCTCCAGCTGCTCCGCCAGCGCGCGCGTGGACAGCAACTGCACACCAGGCCCGAGCCGCCCGGCGACGATGGCCGCGCGCAGCGCCTCCACCAACTGCGTCTGCAGCGAGCCGCCCGCGGTGGCGTCCAACACCAGCGACGTGGCCGCCATGACCGCCGGCCGCTTCCGGGGCCTCGGCTTGCGGGCTGCTCCCTTCGCGCCGGAGTTCGAGGGCGTCATGGCCCGCGCGCCCCCCTCGGCCCGGGGGGAGATGATTCACCCCGGTGATGTTTGGAATCACGAGCCATCACTGTTGGAAACGTCCGCAAGCAGGTTACGTGACGGCCGTAGCGCGATTCGCGGCCAGAGTCCGCCCTGGGCCGGGCCGCCTGAAGGAAGAGAAGGGGGAACGTCATGCTGGGGTGGCCCTGGTTTCACCTCATCGTCGCGCCGCCGCGCGCGGGAATCGAGGAGGGAATGCGCGCGCGGCTGCTGCGCGTGGCCGAGCAGCTCGTCCGGGAGCAGGGATGGGAGGCGCTGACGCTGGCGGCCGTGGCCCGGAACGCGCACGTGGGACGCGGGACTCCGCGCTACCACTTCGGTGGCAAGCGTGGGCTGATGGACGCGCTCACGGCCGCGACTCGCCGTTGAGTCCTTCACAATCGGGGTGGACGCCGCGCCCGAGCCCGGGCATGACGGGGCCGCCCATGGGGTCAGGATGTCGCGAGGTGTTGCCCGCCTGCCCGAGGGGGACTCCGACAGAGGCCAGATGCGGGGTCTTCTCGCCTTCCGGAATACAGCGGGTGGGAGCGCCCACCGTTAAACTGAAACGAGAATTGTTCGGGTAGCTCGTGCGTTGTTCCGCGCGGGGTTGGGGTAGGTTGGTTTTTCGAGGCCTGGATGTGATGACAGAGGCCTCCTATCAGGCTAGAGGCAGTCCGGCACCTCAGGTTTTGGGGTGAAAGGCGGCCTTGAATGCCGCAAGACGAAAGAAGACGCATATGGCGACTGGTTCCGTGAAGTGGTTCAACGACGCGAAGGGCTTTGGCTTCATCGCGCAGGATAATGGCGGCCCTGACGTGTTCTGCCACCACACCGCCATCCAGGCGGACGGCTTCCGGACCCTGGCCGAGGGTCAAAAGGTTGAGTTCAACGTGGAGAAGGGGCCCAAGGGACTTCAGGCCTCGAACGTCCGCCCGATCGGCTGAGCGCGTCCGCTCCAGCACTCATGCCCGGTCTCCTTTTGAGTGAGGTCGGGCTTTTGCTTTCAGGAGGGAGGCGACATGCAAGGAAGGTCGACGAAGCGTCAGAAAGAGCAGGCGCGCAAGCAGCATCAGCAGGAAAAGGATGCCAAGCGCGAGCAGCGCAAGAAGGACAAGGGGGATAAGACGCCCCGCCAGCCTGGTGAAGTGGACCCGGACATCGCGGACATCATTCCCGGTCCGCAGCCGGTCGTGGAGTACTAGGTCCCCACCGTTGTCGGGCCCACCACGAAGCACCGTGGTGGGCCTTGTCGTATCCAGGGTGACGTCCTGGGTTCCCCGAAAGCTCACCGGTGGATAGTCGGGAACGTCGCCCGTCGACAGGGGCTTCGGGTCCGGGCTACGCGTCGTCCCCCATGCCACTTTCCGGGCATGTGGCGACGCAAGGGTCGCGACAGGGAGGATGCCTCGTATGGCGACGGGTACCGTGAAGTGGTTCAACGACGCGAAGGGCTTCGGGTTTCTCGCGCAGGATGACGGTGGCGCGGACGTGTTCTGCCACCACACCGCCATCCAGTCAGAGGGGCACCGCAGCTTGAGGGACGGGCAGAAGGTGGAGTTCGACGTGCAGAAGGGGCCCAAGGGACTTCAGGCCTCGAACGTCCGTCCACTCGACTGACCCAGGGCCTGTCCGCCCCACGGCGCTGCAATCGCGCGGGGAGCCGGAGCGTAACAAGGCGGTCATCCCTTCCGCCCCACCGCGCTCCCCATGCTGCGAATCTCCGCTGTCTCGAAGTCGTATCCCAACGGGGTTCGAGCCCTTCAGGGCGTCGACCTGACCATCGAACGAGGACTCTTCGGCCTGCTCGGGCCGAACGGCGCGGGCAAGTCCACGCTGATGCGCATCCTCGCCACGCTCCAGGAGCCTGACTCCGGGCAGGTGGTCTTCGACGGACTGGACGTGCTCGCCCAGCCGCAGGCGCACCGGCGGCACCTGGGCTACCTGCCCCAGGACTTCGGCGTGTACCCGGGCGTGTCAGCGGTGGAGCTGCTCAACCACCTGGGCCTGCTCAAGGGCCTGACGCGCGCGAAGGAGCGCCGGGAGCAGGTGGATGCGCTGCTGCACCTGACCAACCTCCATGCCCACCGCAAGAAGGCCGTGAGCGGCTTCTCCGGTGGCATGCGGCAGCGCTTCGGCATCGCCCAGGCGCTCCTGGGCAGCCCCCGGCTGCTCATCGTGGACGAGCCCACCGCGGGCCTGGACCCCGAGGAGCGCCAGCGCTTCCACAACCTGCTGGGTGAGGTGGGGGAGCACGTGGTGGTGCTGCTCTCCACGCACATCGTCGAGGACGTGCGCCAGCTGTGTCCGCGCATGGCCATCCTCTGCGACGGGCGGGTGCTGTGCGAGGGCGCGCCCGAGGCGCTGGTGGCCTCCCTGGAAGGGCGGGTGTGGCGCAAGACGGTGGAGAAGGGGACGGTGGAGCGCTACCGCGCCGCCTTCCCCGTTCTCTCCACGCAGCTGCAGGCGGGCCGTACGCGTGTGCACGTGCTCGCGGACTCCCGGCCGGAGGAGGGCTTCGAGCCGGTGGCGCCCGACCTCGAGGACGTCTACTTCTCCACGCTGTCCCACCGACGCGCGGCGTAGGGCAAGGACAAGGGCACCGCATGCTCCGGGGCATCCTCCACTTCGAGTGGCGCTACCAGACGCGCCAGGCCGTCTTCTTCGCCGCGTCCGCGTTCTTCCTCGGGCTGGGCGTCCTGTTCGTCTCCACCGGCTACGGCGGTGATGGCCTCCACGTGAACTCGCCGTACAGCGTGGCGCAGTCGCTGGGCCTGTTGTCGCTCACGTCGCTCTTCGTGCTGGGCATCTTCTGCGCGAACACCGTGCAGCGCGACGCCGAGCACCGGATGACGGAGCTGCTCTACACCACGTCCGTCACGCAGCGGGACTACCTGCTCGGCCGCTTCCTGGGGGCGCTCCTGGCGACGCTCGCGGTGTTCGCCGTGGCGGCGCTGGCGCTGATGGTGTCGCCGTTCCTGGTGGCGGTGGCGCCCGAGCGGCTGGGGCCCTTGAGTGTCGCGAGCTACCTGTGGGCGATGCTGGTGCTCGTGGTGCCCAACGTCGTGTTCGCCGCGTCGCTGCTGTTCGCCATCTCCGCGCTGTCGCGCAGCACGCTGGCCAGCTACGTCGGCGGCATCCTCGTGTATGCGCTCTACATCGTCGGCGCCATGTGGGCGGACTCGCCGCTGATGGCGGGCGCGACGCCGCAGACGCCGGAGGCCCTGGCGCGCGCGGCGCTGTTGGACCCCTTCGGCCTGTCCGCCTTCTTCGAGCAGACGCGCTACTGGACGGAAGCCGAGCGCAA
This sequence comes from Corallococcus terminator, assembly GCF_049194865.1. Taxonomy (GTDB): domain Bacteria; phylum Myxococcota; class Myxococcia; order Myxococcales; family Myxococcaceae; genus Myxococcus; species Myxococcus terminator_A. The sequence continues at coordinate 59,290 of NZ_JBLZWL010000116.1, forward strand.
CACGCGGCTGCTCTCGCTTACGGGCAACCTGCTCTGGAACCGGCTCCTGTGGCTCGGCGTCGCCGCGTGCGTGCTGGCGGTGGTCCACTGGCGCTTCTCCTTCCGGAGCGCGGCGGTGAAGCCCCGACGCGACGAGCGCTCCCCGGAGCCCGTGTCCACGGCGGCTGGCGCGTACCGGCCCGTCGAGGTCGAGGCGTCAGCGGGTGGCTCGACGTGGGCGGTGCTGGGCTCCGCGACGCGGCTGGAGCTGCGGCACCTCTTGCGGAGCTGGCCCTTCCTGGCGTTGCTGGCGCTGTGGCTGTTCATGGTCGGCATGGAAATCGTGACGGGGGCGGGGCGGGGCGAGTACGGCACGCGCCGCATCCCGACGACGGGCCGGGTGCTGGAGAGCATCTGGACGCCGCTGACCCAGCTCGGCACCCTGGTGCTCATCTACTTCGGCGCGGAGCTGGCGTGGCGGGAGCGCATGGCGCGCTTCGACGCGCTCCTCGACGCCACGCCTGTCTCCAGCGTCGTCTTCGTCGTGTCCAAGCTCGCGGCGCTGGTGGCGCTGGTGGGCATCTTGACTGGGGCGCCCATGGTGCTGGGCGTGCTCTTCCAATGCGCGCGCGGCCACCAGCTCCTGGAGCCGGGGCTCTACCTGTCGCTGTTCTACTTCGCGGGCCTGCCGCTGGTGCTGTTCGCGGTGGCGGTGTTGTTCATCCAGACGGTGAGCCCGCATCGGTATGTGGGCATGGTGCTGTGCCTGCTGCTGGCCATCGTCGCGAGCCAGGGCGCGGGCTGGGGGCTGGAGCATCCGCTGACGCGCTTCGGCGCGGCGCCGGAGATGTCCCACTCGGACCTGAATGGCCATGGGCCGATGGCCGCGTCCTTCACCGCCTTCATGGTGTACTGGAGCGCCTTCGCCAGCCTGCTGGCCCTTCTCACGTGGGGCCTGTGGCGGCGCGGACTGGAGCCCCGGCTGGTGACTCGGCTCCAGGCGCTGCCGTCGCGGTGGGGGCGCGGGGGGCTGGCCGTCGCGGTGGCCTGTGGCGCGGTGCTGGTGGTCATGGGCGGGCTCATCCTCCACGACACCTACGGCCTGAATGGCTACGAGTCCCGCGACACCTTCTCCGCGTGGCAGGCTGACTACGAGCGCGCGTACAAAGTCCACGAGGCGCTTCCGCTCCCCAGCATCATCGCCGTGAAGTCCGCGGTGGACCTGTTCCCGGAGGAGGGGCGCTACCGCGTCACCGGGACGTACCGGCTGGAGAACCGGACGTTGTCGCCCATCGACACGCTGTGGGTCGCCGTGCCGAGGAGCGCGCGGCCCGTGTCGCTGGCGCTGCGCGGCGCGGAGCAGGTGGCCCATGACGAGCGCTTCGGCATGTACCGCTTCAAGCTGGGGACGCCGCTGCTTCCGGGCGACGTGTCGGAGCTGTCCTTCGATGTCACGCGCGAGGAGCGGGGCGTGAAGGCGGGGGACTTCGAGCTGTCGCTGGTGGAGAACGGCTCCTTCATCCGGCAGACGGAGGCGTTCCCCACGCTGGGCTACCGACGGACGTACGAGATGGGCAACCCGGCGCGGCGGAGGGAGTTCGGCCTGCCGGAGACTCCGAGGATTCCTCCGCTGGACGAGAGCGGCGCCCCTCCCGCGCCGTCGCCCCAGCTGTGGCACACCCTGGACGTCACGGTGTCCACGATGGAAGACCAGACGGCGATTGCGCCGGGGACGCTGCGCAAGGAGTGGCGCGAGGGAGGACGGCGCTACTTCCACTATGTAGTGGACCGGCCGATGACGCCGATGTTCGCCATCGTCTCCGCGCGCTATGCCGTGGAGAAGACGCGGCACCAGGGCGTCGACGTGGAGGTGTATTACCACCCCGCGCACCCCTACAACGTGAAGGCCATCCTGACGGCGATGACGCGCTCGCTCGACGACTTCGGCGCGCGCTTCCATCGCTATCCGGACACGCAGCTGCGCGTCGTGGAGATTCCCTCGTACTGGGGCTTCGGCGCGCTGGCGATGAGCCAGGTCATCTACTTCGTGGAGGACCGGGGCTTCCTCACCGACATGAAGGGGACGGACGCGGTGGACCTGGTGACGCGGCGCACGGCGCACGAGGTGGCGCACCAGTGGTGGGGCCACATGCTGGACCCGGCCACCGTGGAAGGCGCGACGATGCTGGTGGAGTCGCTGACCAAGTACTCCGAGCAGCGGGTGCTGGCGGGGCTGCACGGAGAGCGCTCGCTCTTGCCCGTGTTGGCGTTCGACCGGGACCGCTACCTCGTGGGGCGCGCGGAGGAGCTGGAGCGGGAGCCACCGCTCTACAAGGGCGCGGGCCAGTCGTACCTCTACTACGGCAAGGGCGCGCTGGTGATGAACGCGCTGCGGGACTTGCTGGGCGAGGCGAAGCTGGACGCGGCGCTTCGCCACCTGCTGCACGCGCAGTCGCGTGAGAACTCGCTGACGACGTTGGACCTGCTGGACGCGCTGCACGCGGAGGCGTCCGCCGAGCAGGAGGTCCTCGTCGACCAGTGGCTCAAGGAAGTCGTCTTGTATGACCTGAAGGTGGAGTCCGCCACGGTGGAGGCACAGGCGGATGGACGCTTCCGGGTGACGGCCCGGGTGGCGACGTCCAAGCAGTCGCGCCGTGGGAGCGAGGACGTTCCCCTGCCCATGGACGAAGCCCTGGACGTCGCCGTCTACGCCGAGTCCCCGCGAGATGGCTCCGAGGAGGACGCCCCGCTGCACGTCGAGCGGCTGCGCTTCCAGGGGATGTCCTCGGAGGTGTCCTTCGTGGTGGACCAGCGCCCGACGTACGTCGGGGTCGACCCGTTCTTCCTGCGAATCGAACGAGAGCGCGGCGACAACTTCCGCAAGCTGGACGCGCGGCGGGAGGCGTCTGCGTCGCGTTAGTCGAGCACGGTCCGCTCGCCCGGGGTGAGCCACTTCACCCGGGCGTCCAGGCCCGCCTCGGCGAACACCTGACGCGCCTGCTCGGGCTTCTGCCGGAAGTGGCTCCAGCCGGAGTAGTGCACGGGGATGATGCGCGGGGCGTTCAGCGCGTTCGCCGCGATGACAGCCTCCTTCGCGTCGAAGGTGTAGCGAAGCGGGCCGGTGAGGGAGAAGCCCACGCTGCCCAGGTGCAGGAAGGCGGTGTGGATGCGGAACCGCCGGGCCACCTCCGCGACGCCGTCGAACCATACGGTGTCCCCGGAGATGTAGACGGGGCCGGGAAGCGCGTCTCCCTCCAGCACGAAGCCCACCACGTGGCCGACGATGGGCAGCGAGCCCGGAGGCCCATGTCGCGCGGGCGTCGCGGTGACACGCAGGTCTCCGATGCGCGTGGACTCGAAGGGCTTGAGGCCCGTGAGGCTCGGGTGCTGGAGCCTTCGCGCCGCCGCGTGCGTCGTCACCACCTGAGCCGCATGCGGGAGCAGCGCCCGGCCCGCGTCATCCAGGTTGTCCGCGTGCTGGTCATGGCTGATGAGCACCGCGTCCAGCTTCCCCAGCTTCTCCACGGGCAGCGCGGAGGTGTCCAGGCGGCGCGAGCTGGTGCCCCAGCCGAAGTTGTACTTGCGCCCCGGGGCGTCGAACACCGGGTCCGTGAGGATGCGGAGCGGCCCGATTTCGAGGAGCAGCGTCGCGGTGCTGATGTGGGTCGCGGCGAAGGGCATGGCCCATGATGCCTGAAACCCGCCTGCGACGACGACCGGAGCGGCGAGGATGCCGCTCCGGCCGACGTGACGTCACCTGGAACTCAGGCGACCTTCTTCTCGCGCAGCTCGCGCCGCAGAATCTTGCCGACGTTCGTCTTCGGCAGGTCCGTGCGGAACTCGATGTGCTTGGGGCGCTTGTAGCCGGTGAGCTGCTCACGGCAGAAGTCCATCAACTGGGCCTCCGTGAGCGACGGGTCCTTCTTCACCACGAAGAGCTTCACCACCTCGCCGGAGTGCTCGTCGGGGATGCCCACCGCCGCCACTTCCAGCACGCCGGGGTGCATGGCCACCACACCCTCGACCTCGTTCGGGTACACGTTGAAGCCGGACACCAGAATCATGTCCTTCTTGCGGTCGACGATTTTGGTGTGGCCGCGCTCGTCCATGATGCCGATGTCGCCGGAGCGGAAGAAGCCGTCGGCGAACATGACCTTCTCCGTCTCGTCCGGACGGTTCCAGTAGCCGGCCATGACCTGCGGCCCGCGGATACAGATTTCGCCCGACTCGCCCATCGGAACGTCGTTACCGTCCTCGTCGCGGATGGCGATTTCAGTGCCGGGGACCGGCAGGCCGATGGTGCCCGAGTACTCCGTGGCGATGGGCGTGTTGCTGGTGGCCACCGGAGACGTCTCCGACAGACCGTAGCCCTCGATGAGCGGCACGCGCGTGGCGGCGAACCACTTGTCCGCCACCGCCTTCTGCACCGCCATGCCTCCGCCGTTGGAGACCATCAGCTGGGAGAAGTCGAGCTTGCTGAAGTCCGGGTGGTTGACCAGCGCGTTGTAGAGCGTGTTCACCGCCGGGAGGATGTGGAACGGCTGCTCCGACAGCGTCTTGATGAACGCCGGGATGTCGCGCGGGTTGGGGATGAGCACGTTCATCGCGCCCATGCGCATGCCCATCAGGCCGCACACGGTGAGCGCGAAGATGTGGTACATCGGCAGCGCGCAGATGATGTTCGCCTGCTCGATGTTCCGGCCCTTCATCGCGGGCTGGAGCCACGCCTCCACCTGCAGCAGGTTGGCGATGACGTTGCGGTGCAGCAGCATCGCGCCCTTCGACACACCCGTCGTGCCACCCGTGTACTGCAGGAACGCGATGTCATCCCGCGTCGTGGTGGCGGGGGTGAGCGTGCGCGTGCCACCCTCGGCCAGCACCTGCTTGAAGCTGGTCGCCCGCGGAAGCTGGAACGCGGGCACCATCTTCTTGACCTTGCGCACCACGAAGTTGACCAGCGTGCCCTTGAAGCCGCCCAACAGGTCGCCCATCGTCGCGACGACGACGTGCCGCACCGGCGTCTTCTCCAGCACCGCCTGCAGGGTGACCGCGAAGTTCTCCAGGATGAAGATGGCCTGCGCTCCGCTGTCCTTGAGCTGGTACTCCAGCTCGCGCGGCGTGTAGAGCGGATTGATGTTCACCACGATGTAGCCGGCGCGCAGGATCGCGGCGATGCACACCGGATACTGCAACACGTTGGGCATCATGATGGCGACGGTGGCGCCCTTCTCCAGGCCCCGTGACTGGAGCCACGCGCCAACGCGCCGCGACAACGCGTCCAGCTCCCGGTACGTGATGAACTTGCCCATGCACTTGAAGGCGGGCCGGTCCGCGTACTTCGTGAAGGACTCTTCCAGCAGGTGCGTCAGCGTCGGGTACTGCCGGTCATCGATTTCCGCCGGAACTCCAGGCGGGTAGTGCTTCAACCAGGGCTTCTCCATCGGGCTCGCCTCCAAGGCGCGTGTCGTTGATGGGTTGGGGGACGCGGATGGTATCCCGATTGCGCACAAGTCCGACCCCTCGCGCGAAGGATGTTCGTTGTCTGCCTTTGCCGCGCTGCGGCATGGACGTGCGCGACGAGCGTCGTCAGGTGCCGAAGGCGCGCGTGACTTCTGCCTGGACGATGCGGTCCACGCGGTAGTGCCTGCGCTCGCCGCTGCTCACGTCGAGTGCGTCCAGGCGAGTCTCGTGCCGGTCCATCACCACCGAGACGATTCGCACCTCTCGCGTGGTTTCCAGGAAGTTGCCGTCGACGTAGGTGATGCGCAGGGGCTGCTGCTCGAACCAGGCGCGCTCAATCGCCGCTCGGACGGACGCCTTGCTCGGCAGCGACGGCACCCCGAGGAAGGACAGCTCCTTGAGCCTGTCGAGCAGCTCGCGCTGCGCGGACGTGGAGAGGGCCGCCCGCACCTTGTCCAGCGCCGACTCCAGCGTCCCAGTGAAGGGCAACAGCCGCATGTCGATGGCGAAGCGCCCCAGCGCCACCAGCAGCGCCGCCTCCCGCGCCGTGAAGTTCACCGGCGGTAGGCTGTAGCTGCGGTCCAACGCGTACCCGCCGCCCCGCCCGCGCTCCGCGGCCACTGGCAATGACGCGGCGCGCAATGTATCGAGGTCCCGGTAGATGGTGCGCACGGTGACGCCGAAGCGCTCCGCCAGGGTCTCCGCCGTCACGCCGGTGCGGCGGCCTCGGAGGTACTCAGCGAGGGCGAAGAGTCGCTCGGTGCGTTGCATGGGGGGTGTTAACTGACATACCGCTGACACCCGTGAGCGGCAAGCTGTGGGGCATGATGAGCGGCATGGTGGAGGACGAGTGGCTGTGGGGCTGGGACGCGACACCGGGCATCGTCTCGGTGTGGGCGGAGCCCGACGGCCGCGCCTTCGTCTGGCGGCGGATTCCTGGGACGGGGGAGCTGGTGCGCGAGGACGTGCGCTTCCGGCCCTGGCTGGTGCTCTCCCATCTGGAAGACCTGGACCACCTGGGCGCGCGGCTCCGGCCGGAGCGCGAGGGCTATGCGCCGGGCCGGGTGACGTTCCAGGAACTGTCGGGGCCGGGGGCGCTGCGCTTCCTCGTTCGCGGGGAGGATGGGCGGGCGCTGGCGGCGGACGTGCTGCAAGGCGCGTCGCGGCGGCTGGGGCGTGCGTACTCCAACCTGCGGGACCTGGGCTCGGGCACGGTGCTGTCGCTTCCGCCCGAGGAGCAGTACCTCACGGCCTCGGGGCGGACGTACTTCCGGGGGCTGGGCTTCGACGAGCTGCACCGGCTCCAGTTCGACCTGGAGACCACGGGGTTGGACCCGAGCAGGGACCGCATCTTCCTCATCGCGCTGCGCGGGCCGAAGGGCGAGACGGAGGTGCTGGAGGCCCACGGCCCGGGTGAGGCCGCGGAGGCGGACCTGCTGCGCCGCCTCGTCGAGCGGGTGCGGGTGCTGGACCCGGACGTCATCGAGAACCACAACCTGCACGGCTTCGACCTGCCCTTCGTCGCGCGGCGCGCGAAGCTGCTCAACGTGCCCGTGTCGCTGGGGCGCGCGGGAGGCCCTGGGCTGCGTCACCGGCCCTCGGCGCGAGGCTCGGCGCTGGGGCGAGGCGCTGAGCGCAACGCGGACTCGATGCGGCGCGCGCGCTACACGGTGCCCGGGCGCGAGTTCATCGACACGATGGACGCGGTGCTGCGGCACGACTTCTCCGCGCGCGACTTGCCGGGCCACGGGCTCAAGGCCGTCGCGCGGCACTTCGGCATCGCAGGCCCGGCGCGCGAGTACATCCCTGGCGCGCGGGTGCACGAGGTCTTCCAGACGGACCCGGAGCGCGTGCGGCGCTATGCGCGCGACGACGTGGGCGAAGCGGAGGGCCTGGCGCGGCTGTTGGGGGGCGCGGCCTTCGCGCTCGCGCGCATGGCGCCCCGCCGCTATGAGCGACTGGCGGACGCGGGCGCGGCCACCGGTGTGTTGGACCCATTGCTGGTCCGGGCGTACCTGCGCACGGGGGCGGCGCTCCCCGCGCACGAGGAGGGAGATGGCACGTCGCACAGCGGCGCGGCGCTCCACCTGTTCGCCACCGGAGTGGCCCGGCGCGTGGTGAAGGCCGACGTGGCCAGCCTCTATCCGTCGCTGATGCGCGAGTACCGCATCGGCCCGAAGCGGGACAGGCTGGGCGCGCTGCTGGCGATGGTGGACCGGCTGGTGGACCAGCGGCTCGCGGCGAAGCAGCGGGCGCGCGCTGCGGCGCCGGGCTCGTCCGAGCGACACGAGAACGAGGCGCTCTCCGCGGCGATGAAGCTCGTCGTGAACTCGGCCTATGGCTACCTGGGCGCCTCCGGGCTGACGCGCTTCTCGGACGTGCACGCGGCCAACGAGGTGACGAGGCGCGGGCGTGCGGTGCTGGCGCTGTTGTGTCGCGAGCTGGACCGCCGGGGTGTCACGTTGCTGGAGGCGGACACGGACGGCGTGTACTTCGCGGTGCCGGAGGACTGGCGCGAGGAGGATGAGCGCCGCGTGGTGTCGGAGGTCGCCGCGCTGCTGCCCCAGCGAGTCCAGCTCGAGTTCGACGGGCGCTACGCGGCCATGCTCTCGCACGAACCGAAGAACTACGCGCTCCAGTCCTTCGACGGGAAGTTGCATCTCCGGGGCGTAGCCTTCCGCTCCAGCCGCGCCGAGCCCTTCGGTGAGGCCTTCCTGCGCCGCGCGCTGCGGTGCCTGCTGGCCGGGGACGTGGCGGGAGTGCGGGAGGCGTACGTCTCCACGGTGATGGCGCTGCGCCGGCGTCAGGTGCCGACGATGGAGCTGACCGCGCACGTGCGGCTGACGAAGGACTCCGCGCAGTACGGCGCGTTACGCGAGCGTCGGCGCGAGTTGCCCTACGAGGCCATGCTCGCGGCTGGCAGGAAGACCTGGGCCTCTGGTGAGTACATCCGCGTCTACCGCGCGGTGGGGGGGCGGGCGGGGCTGTTGCCGGAGCCGGAGCCGGATGACATCGGCGGAGGGCCCGCGGACGCGGTGGAGGCGCCGCGTGACTACGACGTCGAATACTACGTGCGGCTCTTGAAGGAGACGTTCGCCGCGAGGCTGGAGCGGGGGCTGACGCCGCTCGACTTCTCCACGGTCTTCGACGACCCGGGCCAGCCGTCGCTCTTCACGCCGTCGCTCGCGGAATCGAAGCCCATCCTCACCGTGGTGGCGGAGCCGCCGGAGGACGAGGCGCCGGGGGACGAGGCGCCGGAGGCGGCGCGGGCGGACGAGTCACTTGAAGGTCCCCTGGGCCTGGGTGACGCCTGACGTTCGAGTGTGCCGCGCTGTTCAGAAGCCGGCCTCTCGATGCGCGGGGGCGTTGAATCCGTGAGGGCCGTGCTGCACAGCTGACGCGTCCGGAGGGCCAGGTCCACGTGGCTCCGGTGGGGGAATGGGATGCGGCCCGCATCGATGGTCGACGCACCAGCTCGCGGCATGTCGCTGATGCTCCTGACGGCGGGAGACCTGGCCGGTACCCTTGTCTTCGCGGTCGAGGGCGCGCTGACGGCGGCGCGGGCGGGGCTCGACGTCTTCGGTGTGCTGGTGCTCGCGTTCGCCACCGCGCTGGGAGGCGGGCTCGTGCGTGACGTGCTCCTCGGCGCGGTGCCACCGCTGGCGATTCGCGATTGGCGCTATGCGACGACCGCGTTCGGCGGCGGCGTGCTGGTGGTGCTGGTGAGCGGCCCCATGGGGCACGTCCCTCCCACGCTGTTGCTGGCGCTGGACGCGGCGGGGCTCGCCCTCTTCACGGTGACGGGCGCGAGCAAGGCGCTCTCCTTGGGCGCGCCCGCGCTGACGGCCTTGTTGCTGGGCGCGATGACGGGAGTCGGGGGAGGAACGATTCGAGACCTGCTGTTGGCGCGAGTCCCGCTGGTGCTGCGCGCGGATGTGTACGCGGTGGCGGCGCTCGTGGGGGCGGGTGTGCTGCTCGTGGCCAGGCGGGTGGGCGCGCCCGCCGTGCTCGCGGCGAGCCTGGGGGCCATGGCCTGCTTTGGCTTGCGGATGCTGGCGGTCCTCCAGCACTGGCGGCTGCCCTCCGTGCCGGGCCCCTGAGAGGGGTGCGGCATCAGGAGTGCCTCGTCGCCCGCTACACCCACGACGTGGAGAAGACGGCCGAAGGGTGGCGCGTCCAGAGGGCCCTCCTGGACCGCGTCCACTACCGGGGCAACCCGCTGGGCCTGGAGATGGTGAAGGGGAAGCGGCTGACGTAGGTCGCTACGTCCCGGACTGCTTCGGCTCGCAGATGTGGCAGAGCCGAAATGGTCGCTGAGCATCCCATCGCGCGGGGTAGTCCTCGCAGCGCTTCTCCGCCTTGGCGTCCAGCGCCCGCGCGACGTCCAGCAGCGTGCCGCCATTGGTTGCCTTCGTGTCGGCCAGTTCCTGGAAGTCGCGCTCCGTCGCGTACCAGAACACGCACAGGCCAGGGCCCTGCTTCACCAGGCCGTGGAGGTACTGCTCCCAGCCGAACCTCAGCGCGTCCTCGCCCGTCGTCGTGCGCAGCCCCGCGTTCATGAAGTTCATCAGCGGCCAGTTCGCGGACACGAGCCCACCGAAGTCGGCGTGCTCTCGCGTGAGCGTCGCTTGGATTCGGCTCCAGCCCTCGCGGTCCGCCAGCGGCATGAGCGCGCGCCAGGGTGCCTTGCCGGACCTGCGCTCCTGGAAGCTCTCCTCATAGGGCGCGATGGCCTTGTGCAGGTTGAACACGCCGACGCCGACCAGGACCGCCAGCGGCACGAGGCCCGCGTGAGCCGGGCTCCCCTGGCGTCGTGCCCACCGCGAGAGCGCCTGGGCCAGCAACACGGAGACCAGGACCAGCGTCGCGCACAGCACCAGCACAGCACCGTGCAGGTGGTACTTGATGAGGTAGTACTCCCGACTCGTCACGAACCCGAGGCAGAGGAGTTGCACCAGGCCGCTCACGGCGCCGAAGAGGCCCGCATACCGCGCCAGGCGTGTTCCGGTGTCGCCCAGGCCCAGCCCCATGAGCCTCGCCGCGAGCGGGAGCAGCAGCAGTCCCAAGGCCAGCACCCACTGTCCCCGCAGCATCGCGTGGAAGCGGGGGGCGACGATGCCTCCCGTCACCGGAATCAGCGGGAGCAGCTTCCAATAGGCGAAGAGGGCCGCGAGCCCCAATCCGACGGCCAGGACGCGCAGCGCAATCCGGGCGCGCCGTGCATGGAGCACGCCCGTGGACTCGACGCCCGCCAGCACCGCACTGACGAGGAGCACGTCGCCCAGGTTGAGCCCGTAGGTGTAGCGGTGGAGGACGACGGCGAACAGCAGGGCTCCGATGCGCGCAAGCCGCGAGGTGAAGAACCCGAAGAGCACCCACCCCAGCAGCGTGGGCACCAGACCGAACAGATGGGCGTAGAAGCCCTCGGCCTGATGGTAGTGGAGCACAGGGAAGAGGATGGACGTCGCCGCCAGCAGTCCCGCGAGAAACAGCCACGGCGCCGCGCGCGTGCCCGGCACTCCCGCTTCCTCCTGACGGTGGGTCATCGCCAGGAGCGCCGCGAGCATGCAGAGCGTCAGCAGGAAGGGGATGGCGTAGAACCCCGCCCGGAACGACTCGAAGGCGTTGAAGCCGAGGAAGACCTCCAGCCAGTGCGTGAAGGCGTAGAACGACACGAACCGCTGGTAGGCGTCCGGAGCGCTCTCGACGAACGCGCGCCGGAGCGCGACGTGATTGCCCGCGTCTCCACCACCCATGGACATGAAGCCGTCGAAGGCGGGGGTGTGGAGCATTTGGAAGGTCGCCACCATGAGGACCCCCAGCACCAACAGCGCAGGGAGGACTTGCCACCCGCGCCTCACCCGGAGCCCTCTCTCCAGCGAGGCAAGGACCACGCCACCCGCGAGCAGGGTGATCGCCAGCCCCAGGGATGCGGTGATGCCCAGGCCCAGCGCCGCGCGGAGGACACCGGACATCAGCAGCGCCATCGCGGGCACCAGCGTCAGCACCAGCCACGTAGCCGGGCCGGGGGACTCGGAGGGCGCGCCGGGGGTGTCGAGGCTGCTCAGCGCCCGGGTGAGCCGCTCGCGAAACGTCGCCATCCGCTCAGCCTCCCACCAGCGAGCGGACGCGCAGCCCCAGCAGCGCGGTGGTGACCTTGACCATGAACCGGATGCTCTTCAGTCCGCTCAAGCTGGAGACGCCCTGGGTGCGCGGTGTCATCTCCACCAGGACCTCCTCGATGCGCAGGCCGCGGAGGGCGAGCAGCGCGATGGACTCGGGCTCTGGATATTCGTCCGGCATCGCGCGCAGCAGTTCCTGCACGGCCCGCCGCGAGTAGACACGGAAGCCGGAGGTCGGGTCGCTCACTCGCGCCTGCCGGCCGTACAGCCCCAGCACGAGCGTGACGAGCATTCCTCCCGTGCGCCGCAGCGGGGTGGTGCTCCGCAGGGGATTGGACACCGCGTTGGCCGTGGGCTCTGGCGCCACGAAGCGTGAGCCGATGATGAGGTCCGCGCCCCGCTGACGGGCGAGCGCCACCAGCCGGGGAATCTCCTCGATGGGGTGCTGCCCGTCGGAGTCGCATTGAACGACATGGTCCGCGTCCAGGGTCCGCGCGAGCTTGAAGCCCGTCAAGAGCGCCCCGGCCACGCCGACGTTGGTGCTGTGGGTGACGTGGCCCTGAGGCGCGAGCGTGGCGAGCAGGCGGGGCGTGTCGTCCAGGGAGCCATCGTCCACCACGCAGAATGCGAAGCGCGCCTCACCGGTGCTCCGGGCCTCGAGCGCGGTGAGCCGGGGGAGCACCTCCGGCAGCGAGCCGGCCTCGTTGAAGCAGGGCAGGAGGACGAGCACCTTGCAGCCCTCGCCAGCGAGGTGCCGTGCGGCCTCCTTGGAAAACTGCTGGGCGGCGAAGCTGGTGGTGAGCTCGACAATCTGCCGGGAGAAGCGCCGGTTCTCCGCCTGCTGCTCCACCATCTGGAAGAACAGGAACATCATCATTCCGCCGAGCACGAAGTTGCTGACGAGCTCGATGCCCAGCACCCGGATGACGGGACGGAACAGGTCGGGATTGATGACGGTGGTCAGCAGGAACAGCGCCACTAACCACCAGATGAGCGAGTTCCTCGCGGGAAGCCGATGCCCGAACTGGGAGAAGAGGATGGTGAAGAATCCCGCGGTCAGCAGGATGACGAGAAAGGACATGCGCTCCCCGAGCCCTAGCTAGGTCCCTCCAGCCCGGCCCGGCAAGCGATTTCTGCCAGGTGAGAGAGGAGGGGGCTCGGACGCTGTCGGACGACCCGTTTCGCGGGCGCGGTCCGTATGGCGACCTGGAGCCACTTGTATCTGAGTGACCGTCTTCGCCGCCGAGGGCCTGTACGTGCATCGAGGAGCCGAGCCGAGCCTCCGTCCCTTCGAAGACGTTTCCGACGCGGACCCCGCTGTCGCGCCTCTGCTCCCGACACCCTGTCGGGACGCCCATGCTTTACTCCCGCCGTTCAGGCTGGCCTCCGCGGCCAAGGAGCAGGAACCGGTGAAGAAGCTCGTCAATGAGCCCAGGGCCGTCGTGAGGCAGATGCTGGAGGGATTCGTCGCGCTCGCTCCGGGGCAGGTGTTGCTCGACGACGAGACGGTGGTCATCCGCGCCGACACGCCGGCCGACCCTCGGCGGCGCAAGGTCTCCGTCATCTCCGGTGGCGGCAGCGGGCATGAGCCTGCGCACGCGGGCTACGTCGGCGCGGGCATGCTCGACGCGGCGGTGGCGGGTGACGTGTTCACCTCACCCAGCACGGACGCCGTGCTCGCCGCCATTCGCGCGGTGTCAGGCCCCTCGGGCTCGCTCCTCGTGGTGAAGAACTACACCGGTGACCGGCTCAACTTCGGCCTCGCCGCCGAGTTGGCCCGCGCGGAAGGCATCCCCGTGGAGGTCGTCGTGGTCGCCGATGACGTCGCCCTGCGCGACACCGTCGAGCCCGCGCGACGTCGCGGCATCGCTGGCACCGTCCTGGTCCACAAGGTGGCGGGCGCCGCGGCGGCGGCGGGCCTGTCCCTGAACGACGTGCTCCGTGAAGCGCAGGCGGCCTCGGCGGAGCTGGGCACCATGGGCGTCGCGCTCGGCCCGTGCACCGTGCCGGCGGCGGGCCGTCCCGGCTTCACCCTGGGCGACGATGAAATCGAGCTGGGCCTGGGCATCCATGGAGAGCAGGGCGTGAAGCGCGCCCCGCTCCAGTCCGCCGATGCCCTGGTGGAGTCGCTGCTCTCCACCATCCTGGAGGACCGGAGCTTCGGAGCCAGCACCCGCGTGGCCCTGCTCGTCAACGGACTGGGCGGCACGCCCCCCATGGAGCTGGCCATCGTCACGCGCCGCGCCCTCACGCTCCTTCGCGAGCGCGGCCTGCGTGTGGAGCGCGCGTGGACCGGGACGTTCCTCTCCGCGCTGGAGATGCCGGGCTGCTCGCTGTCCGTGCTGAAGCTGGATGACGCGCGCCTGGGCTGGCTCGACGCGAAGACCACCGCGCCCGCTTGGGGAGGAGAGGGCCGGCTCGCACCCGAGCGGCCCGCCCGGCCCGTCGCCGCCACGCCGCCCGCGCCTCTCACCCAGGAGCCTCGCCTGCCTGGAATGGAGCGCGTACGGGACGCGGCGCTCGCCGTCGCCACCGCCTTCGAGGCGAGTGAAGCCCGCCTCACCGAACTCGACAGCGCGGCGGGAGACGGGGACCTGGGCCTCAGTCTGTCGCGCGGCGCGGCGGCGATTCGTGCCCTGCCCGAGTCCTCGTGGACGAATCCCTCACGCGCGCTCACGGCCATCGGCGATGCCCTGAGGCGCGCCATCGGCGGGAGCTCCGGGCCGTTCTACGCCACCGCGCTGTTGCGCGCCGCGCGCCGGCTCTCCGAGGGCGCCACCGATGCTCCTGTCTGGGCGGACGCGTTCGTCCTCGCCGTCGACGCGGTGGCGCAGCTCGGCGGGGCTCGGCCTGGAGACCGCACCATGCTCGATGCGCTCAAGCCCGCCGCCGACGCCTTCGCGCGAGAGGTGCAGGCCGGAAGGCCGACCGCCGAAGCCTGGGCCGCGACGGTGCGCGAGGGAGAGCAGGGGGCGGAGGCCACCGCGCGCATGCAGCCTCGGCTCGGACGCGCCAGCTACCTGGGGAGCAGGGCGCTCGGGGTGCCCGATGCGGGCGCTGCCGCCGTCGTCGTCTGGCTGAAGGCGCTCACGCCCTTCATCGGATGAGCGACGGAGTGTTGCCCTTCGCCGGAGTCTGCTCCGGCGGGTTGCTGACGGGCCGGATGACCGCGCTGGGACGACGCGGCGGACGCCAGCCGAGCGACACCCGCAGATAGGGCGCCGGGCCCGTGGACTGGAGCATCCCCAGCTCCACCCGCTCCCGGTCCTTGTCGAGCAACGCATAGTCGTTCAGCAAGTCGAGCCCGATGGACGAGCTGACCCAGAGATTCCCGCTGCCCAGGCGCGCGTTCACCGTGGGGCCGAAGCGCAGCGCCGTCTCCCGGATGTAGTGCGGCTTGGGGCCCTGCTCGTCATACGGGATGCGGGAGCGGAAGACCTGCTGGTCGAACATGCCGGTGATGCCCAGCTCCAGTCCGTCGCCCAGCTTGTACAGCATGGCGAGTCGGGGCAGGCCCACCTCCAGGATGTACGGCCCCTTGCGGTACGCGAAGGCCAGCATGGGGACGACAGGCGTGGCGTCGAACGGATACAGCGCCACCAGGCCGAACGTCAGCCTCACGTCCGGGTCTCCACCAATCAGGTAGTTCGCCATGGCGAAGCCCACCCACGAGGTGTCCAACCCGAAGTCGAAGGAGCTCTTGAAGTCCGTGCGAGTGTTCGCCACCGCGCCCGTTATCAACATCCACCGGGGCGCGAGCGGACGAATCAGCGTGAGTCCGAGCTGGAAGCGATGGAACTGCCTGCCCAGCTCCTCCTCGGACACATTCGCCAGGGGGCCATGCTGCTCCAGCCCCATGAAGCGCGTCTCGTAGCCGAAGGAGGGTACGAGCACCGTGCGGCCCAGGAACACGGGCGGGAGGGGGATGCGCAGGTCCAGCTGCCTGCGCTCATCCAGCCTGCCGCCTTGTGAGCCAATCTCGGTGCCGCGCGCGAAGGTGACGCCAACGTAGGCCCGGTCCTCCGTCGTCTGTGCACTCGCGGCGAAGGCGAAGAGCAGCGCGCAGGCGAGGAGCGCTCCCTGGGCGGCCACGCCCCGAGCACTCACGCTCCCGAGAGTCGCAACCCACCGGACAGTCCTGGTCGATGCCACGCAGACCTCACACCGTTTTCCCGGCCGAGTCCCCAGTATACCCGGAGCCGGGCGGCCGAGGTCTCCCAGGGAGGTTCGTTCAGGACATTTCGCTCGTCAGCTCCCGGGTGGACTTCTAGCCTGCGAACATGACGCTCTTCGAAAAGTTGCTGCAGGAAGGCTCGCTTCACGACCAGGCTGGCTCGGCCGCCAGGCGGGCCGCGCTCAAGGCGAAGCTGTCGCCCTCCGCTGAAGTGAAGCAGGTGGCCAAGGACCTGACCATCTCCGAGGGCCAGGACCAGACCTTCGACGCGAAGAGCGTCACGGTGAACGGCAACCTCATCCTCGAGGACCAGGGTCGCCTGCTCGTCGCGGGAGACCTGGTGGTGGAGGGCAACATCATCCACGAGGGCTTCGACTACTCGCTGCTCTTCGTCGGAGGCTCGCTCAAGGCGCACAACCTGCTCGTCCACGGAGAGATTGTCGTGCTGGGGGACTTCTCCGTCCAGGGTGTGGCGTGGACCTACTACAACGACTACTCGTCCTACGCCGACACGTTGTCCGCCAGGCTCGTCGTCTCGGATGACCGCGATGACGCCATCGACAAGGTGCGCGCGGACCATCACCTCATCGGCCACTCCAGCGAGATTGGCCCCCAGCTGAGCAAGCTGCTCGCCAAGGGACTGGTCGATGAAGAGGGCGAGTGGTCCTACACCACGCTCGCGAAGAAGCTGAAGAAGAAGGAAGCGTTGCTGCTGCCGTGACGTGAGCGCTCCGACGTGTCCCGCAGCTCAATGACTTGCAGGAAAAACGCGAAAGCGTGCGCCATCCGGAGACCTCCCGTGTCCCGAGGGTAACCCCCTCGCCCTTCGTCCCCCCGGACGAGGGGCACCTCGAGGTCGTCCGATGCGCATCGCCATGGATTTCTCCAGGGCGCGGCTTGCCGCGTTCCTGTTAGCGCCCCTGCTCTCGATATCCTGCGCGGGAGGTGTTCCGGACGAGTCGCTTCCCGCCGAGGACGGAGCACCCGAGGCGGGCGTGCTCCCCTCGGCGCCGGGCGCGGACCTGGCTGTTGCCGTGGCGCCCTCGCTGGCGACGGTGCTCGTCGCGCCGGGCGCTTCGTGGCGCTACCTGGACACGGGCGTGGACCTGGGCACGGCGTGGACGGCGACGGGGTTCGCGGACGAGGCCTGGGCGGCGGGAGCCTCGCCGCTGGGCTACGCGGAGACGGACCTGGCCACGTCGGTCTCCTACGGCGCCAACGCCGCCAACAAGCACATCACCACGTACTTCCGGCACAGCTTCACCGTCGCGGACCCGGCGCGCGTCAGCGAGCTGCTGGTGCGGCTGCAGCGGGATGACGGAGCGATTGTCTATCTGAATGGCACGGAGGTCTTCCGTAGCAACCTGCCCTCGGGAGCGGTGGGCTACCGCACGCTGGCGCCCGCCACCATCGCGGTGCCCGCCGAGGAGCTGACGTGGGTGAGTCAGGGCATCGACGTGGCGGCGCTGCGCACGGGGACGAACGTCCTCGCGGTGGAGCTTCACCAGTCCGCGGCAAACACATCCGATGCGCGCTTCAACCTGGAGCTGAGCGCCGCGCTGGCGCCCGCGCCGACGCCCATCTCCGCGTGCTACCCGTTCGACATGCCCAAGACGGCGGCGCTGCGCGCGGCGTCGAAGAAGGTCTTCGGTTTCTATTACCCCATCTTCCCCATCTCCATCGACAACGCGCAGCCCGCGTCGGACTACTGGACGGGCTGGATGACGCCCGAGTCGCGCAATGGTGAGTACGCCAACATCGGCGGACTGATGCGGGACAGGCCATTGCCCAGAGCCCCCTGGGCCGACAGCGCGTGGCGGCAGCGTGACTTCGAGACGGAGGTGCGCCGCGCGATTGCCTCCGGCATGGATGGCTTCCTCTACGAGCACCCGTACCGCGTCTCGTCGGACACACGGAACAACCAGCTCACCGTCATGCTCGCTGCTGCGGCGGCGGTGGACCCGGAGTTCCGCATCGTCCTCAGCCCGGACTTCCCCACCGAGGCGACGGGCACCACGGACGGACTGGTGTCGATGATTGCCTCCGTGGCCAGCCACCCGTCCGTGCACAAGCTCGATGGCGCCATCGTCCTGGCCACCTTCAACCCCGAGCGCAAGTCCGTGGCCTGGTGGACGGAGTTGAAGACGCGACTCGCGGCGCAGGGCATCCAGGTCACCTACTGGCCGCTCCTCTCGTACACGGGCGACGTGACGAAGTACGCGGAGTGGAACAACCTGGTGACGGGCTTCTCCACCTGGGGCGAGCGCACCGCGCAGTCCGGGGAGAACATGCGCCGCTGGAGCGTGGAGTCGCACCGTCGCGGCAAGCTGTGGATGTCCCCTGTCGCGTTCGAGGACGTGCGCCACAAGCTCACGGACAGCGAGAACAGCAGCCGCGTGTACTGGGAGGCGCAGAACAGCCTGGCGTTCCGTACGCAGTTCGAGAAGGCGATGGAGGGCGACGCGGACTGGATTACGTTGCTCACGCTGACGGACTACGGCGAGTCGTGGATGACGGCGTCCCAGGAGCGCGGCTACGTCATCATGGATTGGATTGCGTACTACACGACCTGGTTCAAGACGGGGCAGCGACCCACCATCGTCCGCGACACGCTCTATTACACACACCGTCGGCACCGGACGGACGCGCCCTTCAACGCCGCGAAGCAGACGGCGCGCGCCATGAAGCTGCGGGGCGGGGTCGCCGCGTCCAACCAGGTGGAGCTGCTCGCCTTCCTGAAGGAGCCGGGCCGCCTGGTCATCACCCAGGGCGCCGACGTGCGCACGCTGGACGTGACGAGCGCGGGAGTAACGGCCTTTCATGCGCCGCTGGTGCCCGGTACCACGCCTGTCTTCGAGCTCCAGCGCGGCGGTGTCACCGTGCAGCGCCTGGAGAGCAAGACGCCCATCCTCGCGCAAACCGTCTACCAGGACTTCATGTATCACGCGGGCGGCGGGCGCTCCTGCACGCGTCCGTGAGCGTCGACGCGCGAGGGGCCGGACAGTAGGGTCCCTGGCGTGAAAACACGTTACGGCTTCATCGACACGAAGGGGGAGCTGGTCATCCCCAGCCCCCATGGCACGCCCTTCACCTTCAATGAAGGCCAGGCCCGCATGCCCGCCGGTGATGGCTGGGTCTTCATCGACGTGAAGGGCCAGCCCACGCTGAAGGTGAAGCGCGCCTTCACCGGCTTCAGCGATGGCATGGCCCTGACGGATGAGGGCTTCATCGACGTGAAAGGCGAGCTCGTGTTGCCGGTGGAGTTCAAGGCGAACTTCACGAAGTACGTCGTGGCCGGGGCCACCTATGTGAACGTGGGGCGCTTCGGCTCGGGGCTCGCGCCGGTGATGCGCGCGGGGGCGAAGGCCTCTGACTCGTACATCAACCGGAAGGGCGAGGTGGTGCTGGACGGGTTCGGCGGCGGGCTCGCCCGGCCCTTCGTCGACGGCAAGGCGCACGTCGTCTTGAAGAAGAGCCCCGCGGGCGAGCAGAGCCGGCTCATCGACCCCAAGGGCCAGTGTCTCGCCAGCTTCGACTTCAAGACGATGGGCCGCTTCTCGGACGGGCTGGTGCTGGTCGTGACGGGCAAGAAGTTCGGCTTCGTGGACGAGTCCGGCGCCTGGGCGCTGGAGCCTGGCTTCGCGAACTGGGACGAGAGCCTGACGGAGTGCGCGTTTCGCGAGGGGCTCGCTCCCGTGAAGGTGAAGGGTGTCTATGGCTTCATCGACCGGAAGGGGGCCGTGGTCATCGAGCCCCGCTTCCAGGCGGTGAATGGCGCGTTCTCGGAAGGGCTGGCGGCCGTGAAGCAGGACGGGAAGTTCGGTTACCTGCGCCCGGACGGAAGCTGGGCGGTGACACCCCGCTTCGCCTCCGCCCAGCCCTTCTCCCACGGCCTGGCCGTGGTGCTGAACGACTGACGGCGAGCTACAGCGACGGCGTGTCAGTGCCCGTGGTCAGCAGGTGCGCGGGCACGGGCACGGCGGTCGCCACATTCCAGCTGTCTGGCCGGCCCGCGACGTTACCGGTGGGCCGCACGCCATTGCCGAGCACACCCGTCTTGTTGCGGCCCCAGGAGTAGATGGTGCCGTCCGTCGCGGTGGCGTAGCCGTAGAAGGACTGCGCGGTGTTGTGCAAGGCCTTGAAGGTGACGCCTGGGGCAACGGGCACGGGACGGAAGACCATCTTCTGGTAGTTGGACCAGTCCCAGCTGTACGGCGTGTGGTAGGTGGCGAAGTCCAGCATCGCTCCGTTGCCGACCTCGCCCATCGCGCTGTCGCCCCAGCCCCACAGCGAGCCGTCATCCAGAATCACGTGCGTGGCATGGCCACACGCGGACACGTGGACGATTTTGCGCGAGCCGAACTCGGGGAACGACAACTGGACCGGGGTGGCCCTGGTAATCCAACCACCATTCGGATTGCCGATGCCCAGGAAGGTGCCCTGGATGCCCCAACCCCACATGCTCCCGTTCTCGTCCAGCGCCACGGCCCAGCGGCTGCCACCCGCGGCGAGCTCCGTCACCTTGACGGGGATGTTGAGTGAGTTCGCCTGCGCATAGCCCGCGAAATTGCCCGTGCCCAGGTTCTCCGCGGCGTTGCTTCCGCCCCACGCCCACGCCTTGCCGGTGTCATCGAGCGCGAAGATGCTGCTGTCGTTCGTGGTGAAGCTCTTGATGCGCACGCCCTGCGGCAGCGGGACTCGCGTGGGCCGGGTGATGTTGCGCTGCGCCTGGTTTCCGTCTCCCGCGATGCCCAGCGTGTTGCCAATCGCCGTGCCGCTCATGCCCCAGACCCAGACGGAGCCGTCTGCCTTCAGCGCCATGTTGAACAGCAGCGCGCTGCGCACCGCGATGACGTTGTCGAACGTCGCGCCGGTGGAGTCCTGGAGGATGAGGTACGGCTGGCCGTTGTTCGGCGTCGTCGTGCGGTTGGGATAATCATTCGTGGTGCCGTCGCCTCGCTGACCGTAGAGGTTCTGTCCGAAGGTCCAGACGCGGCCCTGGACGTCGAGCGCGAGGCTCTGGAAGCCGCCGCCCGCCACGTCCTTGAAGAGCAGCCCCTGGGGCAGGGCGATGTCGATGGGAGGGACCTGGTTGTACGGATTGGAGTGGCCCACGCCGAGCTGCCCCGCGCGGTTGGAGCCGATGCCCCGCACGCGACCATCCACCAGATAGAACGCCTGGTACTCGGCGGTGGCGATGCGAGTCAGCCCCGCGAGGCTGTCACCCGCGTCGAGCGGGCCCGCGTCCTGTGTCCCCGCATCGCTGAGGGCCTCCTGGCCGGACTCCTCGCTCGGCGGTTCCTCCCTTCCTGAGTCATCCGACGACCCGGAGCACCCCATGAGGACCACCGCGAGGGAGATAAAGAGCGTGCGTGATAGTGACATGTGGCTATTGTTACTGAATTGCCTGAAGTTCGCCAAAACCAGTTGCCGGCTGCGAGCCTGCCCTCCAGAGGGGGAGCTGGGGGTGGGTGTGAAAGCCGGCGCGAGTCCGTGTACCTTGAGGGCATGTCACGCGGACGCGGTTGGATGTTGTGGGTGGCGGCCTTTGCCTACTGGACCTTGCAGGGGCTGGCGGCCTCCAGTGAGGCGCACTCCGTCCGGGGCGTGTCCTGGAGTCACGCGCTGCTCACGGATGGCTTTGCCACCGCGCTGTGGGCGCCCATCACCGTCGCCGTCGTGTACTTCGGCCTGCGCTTCCCCTTCGAGCGGCGTCGCTGGCACTCACGCCTGGCGCTGCACGTGGGAGGCGCGCTCGCGGTCTCGTTCTTCCGGGCCACCGTCATCTACTCGCTGGACCCGTACTTCCGCTGGTACGACTCGCCGCCCGCCTACTCGGCCGTCCTGGAGCACGCGCTGCTCTACAACCCGTTCATCTACCTGACGCTCCTGGGCGTGGCGCACGCCATCTACTACGCGGAGCAGGTCCGGCTGCGGGACACCCAGCTCGCCCGCGCGCAGCTCCACGTCCTCAAGTCCCAGCTCCACCCGCACTTCCTCTTCAACACGCTCAACTCCATCTCCGCCCTGGTGCACAGGGACCCGATGGGCAGCGAGCGGATGATTGCCCGGCTCAGCGACTTGCTGCGGGGCACGCTGGACGCGGCGGGCCGGGAGGAGGTGACGCTGCGGGACGAGCTGCGCACGCTCCAGCTCTACCTGGACATCCAGGGCGTGCGCTTCACGGACCGGCTCCAGGTGAAGCACGAAATCGAGCAGGACACCCTGGGCGCTCACGTGCCGCACCTGTTGCTCCAGCCGCTGGTGGAGAACGCCATCCAGCACGGCATCGCCCCGCGCTCCGCTCCGGGCACGGTGACGGTGTCCGCCCGGCGTGAAGGTCCGGCGCTGCTCTTGGAGGTCCGTGACGACGGCGTCGGCCTGCGCGAGTCGACGGCCCCGAAGGCCTCGGGGAGCGGCAAGGGCCTGTGGATTACACGGGAGCGGCTGGTTCAACTCTACGGCCCGGACCATCGGCTGGAGCTGCGGGGGCGCTCGGAGGGCGGGGCGCTGGTGTCCCTGGCCATTCCCTTCAGGACGGAGCCCGCGACATGACCGCGCCCATCCGCGTGCTCATCGTCGACGATGAGCCCCTGGCTCGGGAGCGGTTGAAGGAGCTGCTCGCGGACGAGTCGGACATCGCGGTCATCGGCGAGTGTCGCGACGGCGTCGAGGCCATCGCCGCCATTGGCAAGGAGCGCCCGGACCTGGTGCTGCTGGACGTGCAGATGCCGGAGCCTGACGGCTTCGGCGTGCTGCGCGCGGTGGCCCAGGAGCAGCAGCCGGCGGTCATCTTCGTGACGGCGCATCGGGACTTCGCGGTGCAGGCGTTCGAGGCCAACGCGCTCGACTACCTGCTCAAGCCCTTCGACAGGGAGCGCTTCCGCGTCAGCCTCTCGCGGGTGCGCGAGCGCCGCCGTACCGGGGCGACGGAGCTGGACGCGGACCTCATCGAGCGGCTCGATTCGCTGTCGCAGCGCCTGCCTCCCGCGTCGGAGCCCTACGCGACGAAGCTGGTGGCGAAGGTGGGCTGGCGGATGCGTTTCCTGCGCGTGGAGGACATCGACTACCTGGAGTCGGAGGGGAACTACGTCTCCGTCCACCTGGGCAAGCAGTCGTACCTGGCGCGCGAGACGATGAACGCGCTGGAGGCGAAGCTGGACCCGAAGGACTTCGTGCGCGCGCACCGCTCGCTCATCGTCCGGGTGGACCGCATCGAGGAGGTGGAGCCGCTGCCTCCGGGCGAGTTCGTGCTGACACTGCGGGATGGGACGAAGCTGACGTCGGGCCGGAGCTACCGCGCCAGGCTCCAGCGGGCGTTGGACCTGCCCTCCTGAGCGGGGGTGGGGCGGCGCTTCCACCGTTCGCCCCAGGACCTCCACCGTTCGTCACAACTCCATCGCGAGGCTCGGGAGGTCGGGCGACTGTGTCTCCATCACAAGGAGACGCCGCATGAATCGATTCATCCCTGGGAAGTCGTGGTCTTTGGGCCTCTTCGTCGCCATGTCTTCCATGACGATGGCGTGCGCCGCGCAGGAGCCGGAGTCCGTCAAGGTGGCGGAGGCGCTCGGTGCGCGAGAGGTGTCCAGCGAGTCGCTGCGGTTCCTGAGCTGCCCCGCGGGCGGCAGCATCTTCGCTCCGGGCGAGGTCTCCCTTCCGGACCGCTCGGAGTACCGGCTCACGCTCTCCTCGGACGGCAACACCGCGTACTACCACGTGGATGCGGCGGAGGCGCCGTTCCAGGCCATCTACGAGACGCGCAAGGTGAACGGCCACTTCACCCCCGGGCAGTTGGTGTCCTTCTCCGGCACGTACCTGGATACGGACCCGTTCCTCTCGCCGGATGGCGGCTCGTTGTTCTTCTCGTCCACCCGTCCTGTGACGGGCACCGAGGAGCGCGCGGACTCGGACCTGTGGGTGGTGCACAAGCAGGCGAATGGCAGCTGGGGGACGCCGCGGCACCTGGGGCCCAACGTGAACTCGGACCGCCAGGAGCTCTACGTCAGCGCGACTCGTGACGGGACGGTGTACTTCGCCAGCGGCACGTTCGACTCGGACTTCAACATCTACCGCGCGGAGCGCCGCGGCCCTGGTTATGCGCCCGCGGAGAAGTTGGGGACTGGCGTCAACAGCCCGGACTACTGGGAGTACAACTCGCACATCTCCGCGGATGGGCGCGTGCTCATCTTCGCCTCGCTCAACCGTCCGGAGGGCTACGGCCTGGGGGACCTGTACGCGAGCATCAACATCGGGGGGCGCTTCACCAAGGCGGTCAACCTGGGGCCTGCGGTGAACACGGAGAAGGACGAGTTCCATCCGTCGCTGAGCGTGGACGGGCGTCACCTCTACTTCGTACGGCAGACGTGGAACCCGTTCGTGCCGTCGGACTTCTACGGGCTCGACACCTTGTGCTTGTTGTTCCAGTGACGGCCAGGGAGCCCGCCACCCGGGGCGGCGCTCTCTCGACGTGAAGCAAGGCGAGGCGGGGGGGTGGCGCAGGGGCGCTCCACGCTCGCCTCGCTGTTTCATTGGGGGGACTCAGCCCGCGATGCCCACCACGAGGCTGACGGCGTAGCCGTCCGTGACGTTGCCCGTCACCGTGGCGACCTGGGTGGAGGAGCCATCGCGGAAGACGTTGTCGGTGGCGAGGGTGACCTGGCTCAGGTTGGTGATGCTCCGCGAGTAGCCGGTGGTGGCGAAGACCTCGTCACAGGCGGCCTTGGGCATCGCCAGTTGCGAGGTGGCCAGCTTGTTCGAGGACGACGTGGCCGAGCCCAGGTTCGGGTACACCTCGAAGTGGATGTGCGGCCAGCGTCCGCTGTAGCAGGCGGGGAAGATGCTGGCGAAGGTGACCTTGCCCTCGGCGTCCGTCTCCTGCACACCGCGCAGATAGTTCTCGCTGGTGATTCCCTGGGAGTACAGCGAGTACAGGCCATCCCGGTCGCAGTGCCACAGATAGACGGCGCGGCCTAGGAGCGGAGCACAGTTGTTGTTGGTGTCGACGAGGGTGATTGTCACCGTGATGGGGACGCCCTGCGCGACGGCGCTCGCGCCCGCGAAGCTGGAGCGGATATCGGAGCGGACGATGCCGGACAGCAGCAGGGCATTGGGACCGTTGGAGCCGTCGGCGGGATAGGGGCCCGCTGTCTCCTCGGGGATTCGCGAGCAGCTCGACGGGTCTCCCGGGTCCTCGTTCGAATCGTCGTCGCCACAGCCGAGCAATGGAAGAAGGCTGGCGCCGGCCATCCAGCGCAGCACCTGGCGCCGGCCCGCGTTCGCCGTCAGGATGCGCAGGTCCTGCTGGAGCCCCTGGTGGTGGCTCTGCTCTTCGTCACTCATGTGTCCTCCCCTGTGGACCATCCACGGTAGCGGCGAGGTCTTAAGGGATTCCGAAGCCGCCTCTCCGGGGCGGGCAGGCCTGCCGTGGACCACTGAACGCCCGTGGGAGGTAGCCTTCGTCTTCTGTCGTGAACTGCGCGAGGCAAGCGCGCGGCCCGTGACGTTGAATCAGAAGCGATTGCTGTCTCTTGCATCCGATCTTGTCAGACAGCGATGCCAGCATTCGCGCCGCTTGCCTTCCGAAGTGAAGGCATCGGGGTGAAAGATGCGTGCTTGCCGCTGGATGCTCTGCGCCGCTCTCTTCTTCATGGGATGTGCTGGAGTTGAACCCTCGACTCGTAGGGGGGCGTTCCATCAGCGCTCCGCACTGGTCGGGGGGAGGGGAACGGAAGAGTCCTCCAGGGAGGCTCGGTTTTCCCGGGGGCAGAGCAGTGATGCGTTTGATGCACTGCTTCGCGGCGCGGGACTGGAGGATCGAGACGAGCTACCCGTGCCGGGCAGTTCGCTCACTCCAACGTACGCGGCGCGAATGCTGTCGACTCTGATAGATAAGGACGTGACGCTGGGGCAGTTCCCGGCACGCGTCGCGGTGGGCTTCATGCTGCGCGAGGTGCTGGACGCAGGCGAAGTGCCGCGTGCTGAGCTGGTGCGGCGCGTGGGGCGATTCACGCAACTGGCGGTCCTCCGTCCCGACGGTTGCCTCGCGTGGGTGCGCAGCGGGCAGACACAGCAGCGCGTGGGCGTCGTGGAGTGGAAGGACGGTGCCTTCCGAGCGGGCCAGTTCGAGCTGGGCGTCTTCTACTCGGGCAAGGGAGGTGTCTTCCGGCAACTGAACGCACGCCTGGAGGAGACGGGAGGAGGCGCCTTCGCGGACGTCCACGATGATGCGGACTACGTGAGCCGCACGCTGGACGGAGCCGAAGAGGCGTTCGTTGGGCTGGCCTTGGCGGTGGGGCAGTTCTTCTCCACGTCCCCGTCCGATAATCTCGCCGCGCTGAAGCAGATGCCGGCTGCGGTGGCAGCGCTGCTGGCCACATCGCCCGAGTACCTGGAACACTTCCGGTACATGACGCGCGGTGAGCAGGTACAGGCCGTCTCCAAGCTGGTGACGAACCTCATCGCCACCTGGGGCACGGCGTCGGCTGCAACCCGCACGCTGCATGGGACAACGCTCGTTTCGGCTGAAGTGCCGGTGCTGTCGCTCTCAGCCCATGGCGCGCTCGTCATGGGGCGCGTGGCTGTACCGGTAGGCCGCGCTGCGGCTGTGCTGAGCGGTGGGCCCGGAGCGGCCATCATCATCCGGCGGGTTGGAGACGAGGCAGCGGGGACGGGGACCTCAGGCGCGGGGGTGCCTTCATCGTCAAGTGGCATCAAGTCCTACTCGTCGTTCAAGTCCTTCAAGCGTGCAATGGGGCCGGCTGGACCGGGCAAGGAGTGGCATCACATTGTCGAGCAGACCGACGGTAACGTAGGAAGGTTTGGTCCGAAGGCGCTTCACAACACGGAGAACATCGTCGGGCTCGACAAGGACCTTCACTCACGCATCAGTGCGTTCTATTCCTCCAAGAGATTCGACATCACGAGCACGACGAAGACGGTAAGAGAATGGCTGAGCACGCAGCCGTTCGACGCTCAGCGAGATTTCGGTCTGCGGGCCATCGAGAAGGTAAGGAAAGGGGACTGGTGATGGAGCTTGAAGCACTTGTGGCGCAGTTCGCCCAGAACATCGCCGCGCAGACGGATTGCATCCTGCGAGGGGACTCCAAGTCCGGCAACAAGCACGCGGACAAGGCATTCGCCGCATTCTCGAAGTTGCGCGAGCGGGGAGACACTGGCCGAGATGCGCTGGCTGTCCTGTTCACTGCGCCTCGGATGGATGTCCGCGTGACCGCGGCGGCCTTCTTGTTGCGGCACAAGACCGTTGAAGCGAAGGCTGTTCTCGAGGAGGCCTCCAAGGGAGAAGGCATGGCTGCGCTGGGGGCGCAGCAGACGCTCAAGAACTGGGAGAGCGGAACCTGGGCTCTTGACCTGGCGGAGTAGAGGTGAGGCTGCCCGAGGTCGGATGCCGGGTGACGACGGCCCGGGCTCCTACCGCGAGGCGCGCTTCCCACGCGCCGCTGCGGCCTGGAGGGCGTACTGCCCAGGTGCGCGGCCCACGAGCGCCTTGAAGTCCCGGATGAAGTGGGACTGGTCGAAGTAGCCGAGCTGGAGCGCCAGGCTCGCCATGTCGGGGACGTCCGGTCGCGCGAGCTGCTCGGCGGCCTCATGCAGGCGGTAGCGCTTGATGACCCACTTGGGGCTCACGCCCACCGCCGCGCTGAATCTCCGCTGGAGGTTGCGCGGCTCCATCCCCGCGAGCCCGGCCACCTGCTCCATCCGCGTGAGGGACGTGTCCACCGCGAGCCGCTCCACCAAATCCCTCAACCTGGCAATGGGCTCGGGCATGTGTGGCATTCGGGGCCGCAGGAAGTCCTCGGCCAGCGTCATGCACCGCCGCACGTCTGGCTCCGCGAGGATGGCGTCCTTGAGCACGACGCCCTCCCTTCCGAACACGGAGCGCAGGCTCACCGCGCGGTCGGTGAGCCGCGACAGCGGGGCCTTGAACCAAGGCTGGAAGGCGGCGGGACGGAACTTGATGCCGAACACGCGGGACTGACCCTGCAGCCTGCGGCGGAACCGGCGCGACTGCACACCCATGATGCGCGACTGTCCCCGCTCGAACACCACATGCACGCACGGGTGCGGCAGGGTCTCCGCCAGCAGCGGTGGCTCCCCACGCAAGTCCCAGCTCACCGTCCAGAAGTGCTGGACGAAGGCCTCCAGATCAGGCGAGGGCGCGAAGCGCTCGTGGGTCGTCCTGCCCGCGGGCGCGGGGCGCTGAAGGACGCCACGGGGCGCATCGATGCGAGGGCGGCTCACCGGCGCGCATTTTGTCGGCGTGTCGCGTTTTTGCAATCGGCGGTGAGCAGGCCCCTGTATTCGGTGGGCCACTCGATGAGGGGCCATCCATGATGAAGGCCAGAACGATGATGTGGACGTGGGTGCTCGGCGCCGTGCTCGCGCAGGGATGCGCGGGCAGTCAGACAACGGTTTCCCCACGGACAAGGAGCGAGACGAACATGACGAAGCGTGTGCAGGGACCTTTCGACATCAAGATGAAGCCCCTGGCGCCGGACGAAGGCGCGGCGGCGTCGCCCTTCGGACGGATGTCCATCGACAAGCGGTACCACGGCGACCTGGAGGGCACGGGCGTGGGCCAGATGCTCGGGACGATGGATGACGGCCAGTCGGGCGCCTACGTCGCGCTGGAGCGCGTCACCGGCAGCCTCCAGGGCCGCAAGGGCAGCTTCTCCATCCATCACACCGGCCGCATGACGCGCGGCGCGCCCGACCTCACCATCCTCGTCGTCCCCGACTCCGGAACCGACGAGCTCAAGGGGCTCACCGGCTCCATGCAGATTCAAATCGACGAGAAGGGCGGCCACACCTACGTGTTCGAGTACGCCCTCCCGGACGCGCCCTGAGTCCCGGGCCTGGGCCGCTCAGCGCAGGACGGAGCGGCCCGCCTTCAGCTCTTGATGGAGCGCATCACCGAGGATCACCTGTCCATCCTCGCTGAGGATGTGGGGCTGGAGCACCGTCGCGAAGTCGCCGATGACGGCCTCCGGCTTCACCTCCCGCCAGGACTCGTCGTCTGAGATGAGCAGGCCCACCTCAAGCGCGCCGAACTCCACCTGGTGCCCATCTTCGATGAGCACCTTCGCGCTGAGCTTCCCGCTCACGCTCAAGGTGTCCTCGTCGAAGGAGTTGGCGTAGAGCACATTCTCCACCTCGAGGTTGCCCGTCACGCGCACCTCAGAGCCGCAGACCATGTCCCGCGCGCGCAGATGCCCCAGGACGTACAGCTTGGAGAAGTCATCCTCGTTGTAGAACTGGTCCGCGAGGCAGCCCGTCACCGTCAGGTTCCCCACGACGATGACGACTTCGTTGGGCTCCAGCTCCAAGTCCCCCTCGAACGTGAGGTCACTCTGGCGCAGCATGAACAGGAGGTCCTCATCGCCCTCGCTGAACGGCGTGTCGAGGAGGCTCTCCAGAATCATGTTCGCGCGAGCGCCGTCGATGGGGTCGAAGTTGTCAGCCATGCGAGGCAATCTAACGATCGCCCCCGGGGCCTCAAGCGCCCCGCGCCGTCACATCCTTCCAGGGCCGGGTGAGTGCTGGAGATTCAGCGCTTACTCACTTCGCAGGGCCACTTGCGGATCCACCCGGGTGGCCCGGTGCGCGGGCAACCAGGTGGCCAGCAGGGCCACGAAGGCCACCAGCAGCGACAGCGAGCCGAAGACGACGGGGTCCGTGGCGCTGACACCGAACAGCAGGCTGGACAGCACGCGCGTCAGTCCCCACGCCCCCACGAGCCCCAGCGCGACACCGCCGAGCGCCAGTCGCAGGCCCTGACCCAGCACCATGCGCAGCACGTCCGAGGGCTGGGCACCCAGCGCCATCCGGATTCCAATCTCCCGCGTGCGCTGCCGCGCCGTGTACGCCATGACGCCGGACAGGCCCACGCTGGCGAGCAGCAGGGACAGCACGGCGAACACCGCCACGAGCACGGACACGAAGCGAGGCCGCGCGGTGGACTCCGTCACGCGCTGCTCCATCGTCCGCGTCACGCCCACGGGCAGGTCCTTGTCCAGCGACGCCACGACGGCGCGCACCGAGGCGGCGAGCGCCATCGGCTCGCCCTCCGTCCGGGCGACGAAGGACATGAGGAAGAGGGAGCGCTGGAGCGCGGGCAGGTACGCCTCCGGCCGCGTCTCCTGGGTGGGGCCGTCGTACCGCACGTCGCCCACCACGCCCACCACCGTGAGCCAGGGCGAGTCCGCATCACCCACGCGAATCCGCTGGCCCACCGGGTCTCTGTTCGGGAAGTGGAGCCGTGCGGCCGTCTCGTTCAACATCACCACGGGCTGTGACTCGCGCGTGTCGGTGCTCAGCACGTCACGCCCCTGGCGCACGGGGATGCCCAGCGACTCGAAGTAGCCGGGGGTGACGACCTGGAAGCCCACGTTCGTGCGCTCCTCGGGAGACGGCGTCGGACGTCCCTCGATGTCCAGGGCGAACCAGATGCTGGCACCTCCCAACGGAAGGTCCGTCACCGCGCCCGCGCTCCGCACTCCCGGAAGCGCCGACACGTGCTCCGCCACCTGCTGGAAGAAGGCCCCCTGGCGCGCCTCGTCCGGGTACTTCTCCTTCGGCAGCGCCAGGGACCACGTGAGCACGGACTCCTGGCGGAAGCCCGGGTCCACGTCCTGCAAGCGCCACAGGCTGCGCAGCAACAGGCCCGCGCCGATGAGCAGCACCACCGCCAGCGCCACCTCTCCCACCACCAGCGCGCCGCGCGAGCGACCGCCGCCCACGAGCTTGCCGCCACCCGTCTGTCGCAGCACGCCATCGAGGTCCGGACGCGAGGCCTGGAGCGCGGGCAGCAGGCCGAAGAGGACGCCCGTGCCCAGCGCCATGCTCAGCGCGAAGGCCAGCACCCGTCCGTCCACGCGAACCTCGTCGAGCCGGGGCAGCTCCGCGGGCACCAGACTCAGCAGGCTGTCCATCCCCCAGACGGTGATGAGCAGGCCCAGCGCGCCCGCGAGCAGGCCGAGCAGCACGCTCTCCGTGAGGAGCTGTCGCATCATCCGCCCGCGTCCCGCGCCGAGCGCCGCGCGCACCGCCATCTCCTGACGCCGCGCGGATGCGCGCACCAGGAAGAGGTTGGCCACGTTCGCACAGGCGATGGCCATGACGAGTCCCACCGCCGCCAGCAGCACCCACAGCACCGGTCGCACGTCGCCGAGAATCTGCTCGCGCAGCGGCACCAGGATGATGCCGGAGTGGAGGTTGCTCTCGGGGTATGCCTGCTCCAACCGCTGGGCGACGGCGCTCATCACCGCGCTCGCGCGCTCCATCGTCACGCCGGGCTTCAGCCGCCCGAGCACGCGCAGGTAGGTGGTGCTCCGGGACTGGCTGAGGTCCAGCGTCCAATCCGAGCCGAGCTGGGGAATGTCGTGCGAGGGCGCGGGGAGCCAGAGCTCGGGTGCATCCGCGGGCGTGGACGCCGTCGGTCCGATGTTGGGAAGCGTGAAGCGCTCCGGCATCACCCCGACGACCTGGTAGCCCCGGTCATCAAGGCGCACGTCACGACCGATGATGCGCGGGTCCGCGCCGAAGCGGCGCTTCCACAGCGCGTGGCTCAGCACCACGACGTGGCGAGGCCCTGTCTCCCCGGCGACGGGCTGGAACGCGCTGCCCAGCACCGCCGGCACTCCGAGCACCTGGAAGTAGTTGGTGGACACGCTGGCGCCGCGCAGGCGCTCGGGCGTGCCATCGCCCGACAGGCTGACGCTCACGTGGGAGAACGCCGCGAGCTGCTCGAACACGTCGCCCTGTGCACGCCAGTCGAGGAAGTTGGCGGGCGCCACGGTCCACCGAGGGGTGCTCGGTGAGCGCGTCCAGGCCAGCACCAGCCGGTCCTGCTCGGGGAAGGGCAGGGGCGACAGCAGCACCGCGTTGACCACGCTGAAGATGGCGGTGTTCGCCGCGATGCTCAGCGCCAGCGTGAGCACCGCGACGACGGTGAACGCCGGATGCCTGGCGAGCATCCTCAGTGCGAGGCGAAGGTCTTGGGTGATGTCGGACAAGGCCCCTCCGGGGCGAAGGCTGCGGCCCTGCTCGACGAAGCAAGGGCCGCGCCATCCCTCTACCAGAGAGCGCGTCGAGTGAAGGCCCGGGCTCGCCCGGTGTCGGGTTGCCCGACCCTGGGAAGTGGCTTCCCAGTTCCGGAACACCGCTCGGAGGGCCCACCGCCCTGTCCACGGGCCCGCGAGCACTCCGCCGCGCGACGCTCAGCGCAGGAAGCGGGTGAGGACCGCGAAGTCGTCCTGGCCGTGTCCCGCCTTCAAGGCCGCCTGGATGAGGGCGTCCATGGCTCGGGGAATGCCGTCGTGGATGCCGCGCTCCTTGCACAGGTCCAGCAGGTGCTGGAACGCGACGTTGTGCGTCTCCAGCGTCGCCAGGGTCGCCTCGTCGGCGCCCAGCGTGTCCCGTTGGACGCGGGCGAACACGTCCGCCTCGGCGCCATCCACGACAGGGGCGAGGGCCTTGGCGAACGTCGCCAACGTCGCGAGCGAGAGCTTCTCCGCGCGGCTGATGGCCACGGCCTGCAGCACGCCGAACAGGGAGCCCCACATCTGGACGAGCAGCGCGCTGTCGAGCGCGGACGCATGGCCCACGTCCTCACCCACGTGCTGCGTGTTGCCGCCGAGCGCGAGCAGCGTGGTCCGGTGTTTCTCGAACAGCGCGGTGGGGCCCGCGTACAGGAGGGTGCCCTCGGGCAGGCCGATGAAGTCCGGGGTGCCCATGATGGCGCCGTCCAGGTAGTCGATGCCGTGCCGCCCCGCCCAGTCCGCCTGCTCGCGCGCGAGGGCAGGGGAGCCGGACGTCAACTGCACGAGCAGCTTGCCGCGCAGCTCCCGCGTCACCTCGTCCTGACGGAGCAGGTGGTCGCTGGTGTCGTAGTCATTCACGTTCACCACGACGAGGTCGGCGCTGTGCACCGCGTCTCGCACGCTCTCCGCGATGCGCGCGCCCAGCGAGGCGAGAGGCTCGACGCGGGCCCGCGTGCGATTCCAGACCGTCGTCGCATGTCCGCTCTTGAGGAAGGCCTTGATGAGGGCGGAGCCCATGCGGCCGGCGCCGATGACACTGATGGAAGGCTTCATGTTCGTGTGTCTCCTGTCTCGAATCAGAGCTGCGAGAGGCCGCCGTCGACGGGCAGCTCCGCGCCGGTGGTGAACGTCGCCTCGAAGCCGAGGAACAGCGCCGCGCGCGCCACCTCCTCCGCGGAGCCGATGCGCTTCATGGGGGTGATGTGCTCGCCCTCCTTCTCGAAGGCGGCCACCTCCTCGGGCGTCGCGCCGTGGACCCCCATCGTGGGCGTCCGCGTGAAGCCGGGGCTCAGCGCGTTGACGCGGATGCCTCGGGGCAGCAGCTCCGCGCCGAGCACTCGCACGAAGGACCGGACCGCCGCCTTCGCGCCCGAATAGGCGCTCATGCCCGGCGCACCGGACTCGTCCGCCACCGAGGTGGTGAAGACGAACGCCCCGCCTTCGCGGACGTGAGGCGCCAGCCGCTGCGCGGTGAAGAACGCGCCCTTGGTGTTGATGCCGAAGGTCTCGTCGTACTCGGCCTCCGTCACCTGCTCGAAGGGGCGCAGCCTCGCGTAGCCGGCGTTGATGAGGACGAAGTCGACCGCGCCCAGCGTCTCCTTCACGCGTGAGGCCAGCGCCTCGATGTCGCGAAGGCTCGCCGTGTCGGAGCGCACCACGTGTGCCCGGGGGCCCAGCTCCTTTCGCGCCGCGTCCAGGCCCTGCTCGTTGCGCCCGGTGAGCAGCACCTCCGCGCCCTCCGCGAGCAGCGCCTTCACCGTCGCGAGCCCGATGCCCGCCGTCCCCCCGGTGACCACCGCTTTCTTCCCTGAATACCTGCCCATGTGCATGACTCCGGACCGCCTGGTTGGAGGCGTGGCCGCGCGGCGAGCGTCACCGCACGGCCACCTCGTGTTGGATGTGGGAAAGGAATACCGACGGCCCTCGCGCGGGTCGCGCACGCGCGGATGTTTCGGGAGCACGAAAAGCCGGTGGCCCCTATATTCGGGGGCCATGAGCGAGCACGCCCGACGACGTCCTCGAATCAGCCTCGGTGTCGAGATGCGGGTGACGACCGTGGGCGACGTGCTGCACGCCGCCAGCGCGGACCACTTCATCAGCATCCACTCAGGCAAGCCCGTCCGGGTGGCCTGTCACTCCAGCCGCATCCAGTCGCTGCGCACGCGCGGGGATTTGAACCTGATGCCCGCGGGCGTGTCCGACACCTGGGTGGAGGACGACGCGAGCACCGCCGTGGACCTGCGGCTGCCCCACTCGCTCTTGCGGATGGCCGCCGAGGACATGGGGTTGGATCCGGACCGGGTGGGGCTGGAGGAGCGCCACCACTTCCGGGACGAGCAGATAGAGCACATCGCCTGGGCGCTGGAGGCGGAGTACCGCGCGGACTTCCCCAACGGGCTGCTCTATCGGGAGAGCCTGGGCCTGGCGCTCGCCGCGCGGCTGCTGGCCCGGTACCGGACCGAGGCCGAGGTGCGCGGAGGCCTTGCCGCGCCCCAGCTCCAGCGAGTCACGGAGTACGTGGAGACGCACCTGGAGGAGGACCTCTCCCTCGCGTCCCTGGCCCGCGTGGCGGGTGTCAGCGCGTCGCACTTCAAGACACTCTTCAAGCGGTCCACGGGGCTGCCCGCCCACGAGTACGTGATTCAGCGACGGGTGGAGCGAGCTCGCACCCTGCTGCTGCGCGGGGAGCTGCCCACGGGACAGGTCGCCCTGGAGGCGGGCTTCTCCCACCAGAGCCACATGGCCCGGTGCATGCGTCGAGTCCTGGGAGTGACACCGGGCGCCATCGTCCGCTCGCGCGCATGATTCCGCGTTGCCCGTGACGTGGGGCGCGGCGTAGAGCCGTGTCCACCATGTCAGAGACGCCCAGCACGCGAATGCTCGCCCTGTTCCAGGCGAATGAGATCCACTTCGACTCCGCCGAGGACGCCTGGGCGCGCGCCGAACACCTCTCCCCCCTGTTGGGGTGGCTGACGGCACAGTTCCCCGATGAAGGGGCCTTCCAGACCTGCGCGGAGTGGCTGCGCCAGTGCGCCGAGCGCATCCCGGACGCGAAGCCCGCGGCGAAGCGGTTCGCCCAGGCCCGCTCGGGGGAGCATCCCCGGCAGGCGCACCTCGTCGCGAGCCAGCTGGGGGACCTTCGCAACGCGTCGGTTCTGGCCAGGAAGCCCGTCGCCGCCGCGTTCGCCGACGCCGCCAGCCACCTCGCGGAGGTGTGGGCCGCGGTGACGACGGGTGAAGTCGACGAGGAGACGGAGCCCTTCTCGCGGGCCAGGCAGGCCTCCCAGGCCATGGTGGCGGCCTGGCTTGGACATCAGGGCCTGGATTCCAAGGACAGCCCCTCGCGTCGGAAGGCCCAGGGGGAGCTGCTCGACCTCCTGCGTCAGGCCCGAACTTCGAGGGCCCTCGCGGAAACCTGACATACTCCTGTCACTGACAGGGTTCATAACTCCCTCCATCCACACGCCGCACCGAGGAGAACCCCGCCATGAGCGAGACCGCCCCCCAGAAGTCCCCCACCCTCAAGACGTACGCCGGCGGCTGTCACTGCGGCGCCGTGCGCTTCGAGGCCGAGTTCGACCTCGCGGCGCCGGTGAACCGCTGCAACTGCACGGTCTGCACCAAGATGGGCGGCACGACGACCTCGGTTCCGCCCAGCCAGTTCCGTGTCACCAAGGGAGAGAGCGAGACGGGCGAGTACCGGGTGGGTGACAGCCCCAACTACCGCCGCTTCTGCAAGCACTGCGGCGTCCAGTGCTACGGCGGTGGCTTCGTCGAGGAGATGGGCGGCCACTTCCGCTCCATCAACCTGGGCTGCCTCGACGACGTGGACGTCTCCAAGCTCACCGTCCAGTACTGGGATGGCCGCTACGACAACTGGCAGGCCGGCCCGAGCAACCAGCCGTTCCCGTTGCGCGCCACCGCCTGAGTCGTCACTCCGAGCGTGTCGCCCACGGGGAGGGTGACACGCTCGCGCGGGCCCGCGTCAGCGGCGGGCCACCGTCTCTCCCTTTGGGAAAGAGCCCCACTCCGTGCATGTCCGCGATGGTAGCCTTCCCATCTGGGAGGTCATGCACTCTTGCTCCAACTGTACAGATTGGCTCTCGCGCTCGCGCTCGCGTGGGGAGCTGTCGCGCGAGCCCAGCCGGCCACGGGGGCTCGCGTTGAGCGGAAGCGCTCGGTGACGATCGCCAGCACGCCCGTCGAACCGCTGCCCGTTGTCCATGTGGCGGGGGACACCCCGACGTTGTTCCTCTTCTCTTCACCCATCCAGAAGAAGACGCTGACCTTCGATGAGTCCCGGGTCCGCGTCCTGGATGCGGGTGACCGCTCCGTCATCGTTCAGCCCGTGGCCAACCTTGGTGCCGGTGAACGTCAGGAACTCGGAGTCTTCTTCGCCGACGGTCGAGCGCCAGCACGGGCCACCTTCGTCCTCGTGACCGACCCGGCCGACGTGGACTCTCGCATCGATGTGCAACGCCCGGAGCCGGATGCGACCTGCCAGCCCGTGGCCCAAGCACCAGCACCGAAGCCGGAAGACTTCGTGCTGCTTGGCTACGTGGACGACACGGGAGTCACAGCGGTCAGCCTCGACGGAAAGATTGATGCTGGGAAGGGGCTTGGGTGGCACTCGGTCGTGGCCTTTCGTGGCAAGGATTGGATTCTGGCGGACGTGAACCTCTGGAACAGCTCCGACCGACCCTGGACACCACGCGAGGCGGTATTCGTGGGGCCCGTGGGCGCTCCTCTGCAGGGGCGGTTCGTATTGGCGGCGCGCGGTGCGATTCCTCCTGGCGGGGCTCGACGCGTCCTGGCGGTCGTGGAAGTGCCAAAGACGAAAGTGAATCTCGTCTTCACGCTGGAAGTGCGCGGGGATGAAGGACGTCATCTCACGATTCCGGACGTCCGCTTCCCGAAGCCCGTTTCGAGGGGCTCTCAATGACCGCGACACTGATTCATGCCCCGTCCGGTTCGTCGATTGATGGATGGCAGGTCTCCAAGGCGCTCGGCGACGGAGGCTTCGCGTTCGTCTTCCTTGGCGAAAAGAATGGCAGGCACCATGCCATCAAGGTGGCTCAGCACCGGGAGTCCAGCGGCGACCTCAAGCAGACCCATGCCCGGACGCTGCGTGAGTTGACGGCGCTGCTCATGCTGGACCATCCGAACATCGTCCGGCCGCAAGGACATGGCTTCGCGGAGAGTGGAAACCTCTACCTCGCGCTCGACTACGTGGATGGCTGGACGCTCGCGGAGTGGGCGGAGCGAAAGCACCCGACCTTTCGCGAAGTCCTCGGGGTCTTCGAGAAAATCGCGGGTGCGTTGTCGTACATGCACAGCCGAGGCATCCTGCATCGTGACCTGAAGCTGTCCAACGTGCTCATCCGGAAGAGCGACGGCGAACCCGTCATCATCGACTTCGGTTGCGCGACCTATACCCTCGCCGAAGACCTGACGGACGTGGGCCTCCCTCCGGGTACGGAACGCTATCGCGCGCCGGAGCAGTTCAAATTCCTGCGTGAGCGCAAGGACGAGCACCGGGCCCGTTACGCGTTTCAGGTCGCCGACGAAATCTTCGCGGTCGGCGTCATGCTCCATGAGCTGTTGACGGACGCGCGCCCGACGGAGGTTCGTCCGCGCTTCGACTTGAACAACCCGGCCTTGCCGCCGCCGTCGCCGCGGTTGGCGAATTCGCGGGTTCCAGAGGCACTGAGCGATCTCGTCGAGGACCTCCTGACCATGGACCCCACGAACCGTCCGGTCGACACCGAGGTGCTGCGTCGCGAACTGGCTGAACTCCGGGTTGAGCACTCCACCGAATACGACGTGTCGTGCCATCCGCCCTCCGAAAAACGTCGCGGCGGGCCGGCGCTCCTGGCGACGCCAGCCACCCCTCATCCCCTTGAGCAGCACGTCGCCCTGTTCGAGCGTCCACGAGGGTGGGGCAAGTGGAGCGTGGGGCTCGCCGGTATTGTCGCGCTCATCGTCGCCGCGATCTTCTTGCGCTCCTCCGCCGTCGTTCCCGGGCTCCCGGCCGAGTCGCGCGTCGCCGACAGCCCGCGCTCTCCCTCCACCGCCCATTCCGCACCGCCCAAGACAGCCGCTCCTGCTATGTCACCGCCTGACTCTTCGCCCGTGACAGACCCGGGACAGGCACCCCCCGTTGTTCCGCAGGAAGGATCCGCCTTGAAGACCCCCTCACCCGAAGTCCCGTCCCAAGGACGCGAGCCTCGCATGACGAAGAAGTCTGTTGCCGCTGTCGAGTGTGCCTCGTTGTCGCTCGTCGCGGCGCTGGCGGCGGGTTGTCCTGGTGCCCAGCTCCGGCCCGAGGCCTTCACCTGCCCGGTTGGAGCGCAAGAGGCCATGCGGGAGCAACTCCACTGGGATGAGGGAGACCGATTCGCGCTCGTCCTCGACGACCGTCAGGCGAGGACGAATGTGTGGTGGACACCTGGCACGGAGGTGGTGGGAATTGTCCCGGGCCTCATTGAGGACGACTATCAGGCGACACGCGCCCCTAAAGGGACACGCTTTTATGGAAAGGCTTACTACCTGTCCGACAAGATGGGGCGCGTAGATGGGCCGAAGCTCGTCATCCGGTATGACCGCGTGAAGCTCCCGGGGCAGGACGAGTACCCCATCTGCTTCGTGCATACGGGGACTGTCGAAGAAGTCAGGGACGGCAAGGTGATGGCGGCCAATCTGGGTTCTGGAAAGGTCGTGGATCGCTGGCCCTGAGTGGTCCCGGGCCAACGTAGCGGGTAGGTGCTTGATTCCGGCCCCATCCTCTCCAACTCGACACAACCTCATAGGGTTGTTCAATCATTGCCTGTCTCATAGGTAACATGGCTCCCGGCGCGTCGGTTCGGGTGCCGGGGTGAGAGGAGGACAGGGCCTGTCGGCAAGTGAGTTCAGGCTTCCACGAGGGGCGATTCTCTTCACGTCGGGCGGCTTCCAGTACGAGTTCCGCGACGATCTGGGCGAGAGGTCCACCACGGCCTGCGCCTCCTGCTGGCACGGCGGCGGACTCTAGAAGGCCGCATCCGGGGGAAGGTGCTGCTCAAGGCCGTGGGCGTGCCAAAGTTGCGGGAGCTGCCGCGCTTCAAGAGATCGCGGCCGAAGCTCGAGGAGCAGGTGCGCATCGAGAGGGTAGAAGACCTGGGCACCCTCATCGTCCCGACGTAGGAGCACTTCACCGTGGCCAACCCCGACTGGCGCGGAGGGTGCACGAGTTGCTGGCCAGGGCTGGCCTCATGCGGCCCGTTGCATCCTGACTGACGCGGCCCCACGCCTCCCTCATGGAATGACGGGACACAGCCGCTCGCGCGGGCCCGCGTCAGCGGCGGGCCACCGTCTCCTCCATCCCACGCAAGATGAGCTCCAGGCTGCGTCGGAACTCCTCCTCGGCGGTCATTCGCTGGGCGCGCCGCGCGGTCTCCCGGAGCAGGGGATAGGTGGCGACGTCCAGCTCCGCGAGCGCGGCGGTGCCCTCGCCCGACAGCGAGCCCAGGTGCGTCAACTGGACGGCGCCGAACACGTAGCTCACCAGCGTGCGGAACGCGATGACACGCGCGGTGCCGTCGAAGCCAGCCTCGGTCAGCAATCCCAGCAGCGCCTCGGCCCACGCGAGCGTTCCTGTCGTGGAGTGGCGGCGGGTGAGCAGGAGGGGCGCGACGGCGGGGTGCTGGACCACCGCCTCCCGCACGCGCGTCATCAGGCCCATCACCCGCGTCGTCCACTTCGCGCTCGACGAGGGCGCCGGAGGCTTGATGTCGCGCATCACCGCGTCCACCACCAGCGACTCCAGCGCCTCGCGGCCCTCGACGTAGCGATACAGCGACATGGTGCCCATGCCGAGCGCGCTCGCCACGGAGCGCATCGTCAGCGCGTCCAGCCCCTCCCGGTCGATGACGGTGAGCGCGGCGGCGGCGATGCCTGACGGAGTGAGCGAGCGGGGACGGGGCATTCGGTTGACAGCGTAAGGGGCACCTTCTTAGTTTAGGAGTACAACGTACGCCTACGCTGGAGGAGAGATGTCAGCACGTCCCGAAGGTCGGAAGTGGTCCGTGGGGGACAGGTTCACCGCGAGGGAGCTGGAGACGATTTCCGGCGGGACGGTCCGCATCCCCGAGCCGGGCCTGACGGTGCACCTCCAGTTCCGGCGCTTCGCCGGGTGCCCCATCTGCCACCTGCACCTGCGCTCCCTGGCGCGGCGGCACGAGGAGCTGAAGGCGGCGGGGCTGCGAGAGGTCATCGTCTTCCACTCGAGCGCTGAGGAGCTGCGCACCTATGAGGGAGCCCTCCCATTCGCCGTCGTGGGTGATCCCCAGCGGCGGCTCTATGTGGAGTACGGCGTCGAGGCCGCCCCCCGGGCGCTGCTGGACCCTCGGGTCTGGGGCGGGCTCGTCCGGGCGCTCGTCAACGGCTTCGGGGACTTCTTCACGGGACGGCACCCAGCGCCGCCGGTGCTCCCTGCGGGAGGTCGGCTGGGGCTCCCCGCGGACTTCCTCATTGGCGGTGATGGGGAAATCCTGGCCGTGAAGTACGGCGAGCATGCGGACGACCAGTGGTCCGTGGACGAGCTGCTGGCCCTGGTTCGAACCGCTCCCACGCGTCTTCAACCCCTCCCCGCGCAATGATTCCAGGGGGTTGCCAGCACCGACGCGAAGTGTGTGCGTTTTCCTCCCACGGAGACACAACCCGGGCTCGCAAGAATCGAGAATACCTACGTAAGCCGCACTTCAACCTCTGGGCACCCCCACCATGAAGATTCGCGCCGACCTCCCGAAGCTTCCCGTCACGCGTACCTCTGACTCGCGGCCCGCCGCCGCCACCGAGGTGAAGAACAAGGCCGTGGGCTTCGCGGAGGGCTCCACGTTCGAGGCGCCGGTGCGTCCCGCGCAGGTGAAGCCGGCTGCCCCGCTGGCCCCGCCGGTGAAGTCCGGCCCGGTGGCCCTGGACAGCGAGGCGAGCAAGGCCGCCATCCAGACGACGGTGGACTTCCTCCAGAAGCAGGGCGCGCCCACCGTCTCTCAGCTGCTGGCCGGCAGGCCGGGCGTCAACGCCTCGGACTTCGCGCCGCGCGCGGTGGAGAAGGACGACCTGGGCATGACGCACGTGCGCATGGACCGCAAGAACGAGGGCGTGCGCGTCTTCGGCGAGCAGGTGGTGAGCCACCTGGCGGCGGACGGCAAGGTGGACAGCGTCACCGGTGACGTGGCGACCATCCCCGCGGGCCTGGGCAAGAGCCCCACGAAGCTGTCCTCGCAGGACGCGCTGGCCGTGGCCCAGAAGGAGTTCGGCGGCGCGACGGACCGCAAGCCCGTCACCGAGCGCGTCATCTTCAAGGACGCCAGCGGCGAGTACCGCGCCGCGTACCACGTGCAGCTGAGCAACACGACGGACGTGGGCCCGGGCAAGGACCCGCGCCGCATGAACTACCTGGTCGACGCGAACACCGGCAAGGTGATGGAGCAGTACAACCAGATGGGCGGCGTGGGGAACCACGCGCATGGCGCCGACCACGCGCACGCGAAGAAGCCCTCGCTCGTGGCCACCGAGCCCACCACGCCGGGCGCGGAGCCCACCACGGGAAAGAAGGACGACACCACCCAGTACAGCGGCAAGGTGGAGATCGGCAGCACGAAGACGGCGGATGGAAAGTACTCGCTGGAGGACACGACGCGCGGCGGCGGCGTGGTGACGCGTGACGCGCTCAACCGCGACCCGGACACCGACTGGACGACCAACGGCCCCATCACCGACGACAACAACGTCTGGGGCGAGAAGACCGACTCCGCGCGCAACAAGGACGCGGTGGACGCGCAGTACGGCGCGCAGGCGACGTACGACTTCTACAAGGAAGTGCTCGGCCGCGACTCCATCGACGGCAAGGGCGAGAAGCTCATCTCCGACGTGCATGTGGGCAAGGACTTCGCCAACGCCTTCTGGGACGGCGAGAAGATGAACTACGGCGACGGCGACGGCGACCAGTTCGGCTCGCTCACCACGCTGGACATCGCGGGCCACGAAATCACCCACGGCCTCACCGAGCGCACCGCGGGCCTCGAGTACCGCAACGAGTCGGGCGCCCTCAACGAGGCGTTCAGCGACATCATGGGCGTGGGCGTGGAGTGGCACGCCAGCCAGACGAACGACGCGGTGAAGTTCGACTGGACGGTGGGCGAGGACACGTTCACCCCGAACAACGGCGACCCCACCGACGGCCTGCGTGACTTGAGCGACCCGTCCAGCGACGGCATGTCGCCGGACCACTACTCCAAGCGCTACAAGGGCACGCAGGACAACGGCGGCGTGCACATCAACTCGGGCATCGCCAACAACGCCTTCTATCTGCTGTCCGAGGGCGGCAAGAACCGCACCTCCGGCACCGAGGTGAAGGACGGCATCGGCATCGAGAAGGGCCTGAAGATCTACTCCCGCGCGCTGAGCTTCTACATGACGCCGCAGACCAACTTCGCCCAGGCGAAGGAGGCCACGCACAAGGCGGCGCAGGACCTCTACGGCAAGGACTCCGTCGAGGCCGCGAAGGTGCTGGAGAGCTGGGCCGCGGTGGGCGTGAAGTAGTCCGCCCCCCGAAGTGGGCTTCATCGCTCCTGGGTCGGTGGCTCGTGTTTCGGAGCCCTGACCCAGAAGCGCGGACCGGGCCCCTGTGCGGCGGCCCGGTCTCCTGGATTCACGTAGCGGCAGCGGTCCAATGAGAGACAGCCGCAGCCGATGCACCCCGTCAGCCCCGCCTTGAGCCGCTCGAGCTCGGCGATGCGCTCGTCGATTCGCTGACTCCACGTTCCAGACAGCCGGGCCCAGTCCTGTCGGCTGGGGACAGTGTCGACGGGCAACCTGGCGAGCTCCCGGCCGACCTCTTCGAGGCTGAGGCCCACGCGCTGGGCGAAGACGATGAACGCCACGCGCCGGATGACGGGCCGGGCGAAGCGTCGGTGTCGCGCGGAGGTCCGCTCGGAGCGGATGAGTCCGCGCTCCTCGTAGAAGCGCAGCGCGGAGGTCGCGACGCCAGTGCGCCGGGCCAGCTCTCCAATGGTGAGCAACGCGTCCATGCCTGGATATGCGCGCACTTCGCCTTGACTTCAAGTGCACTTGAAGTCGCAGATTGACGGGCATGCATCGTTCGAGTCACGGGCGGGCAGGCGGGCGGGACATGGGGTCCCGCCGCCTTCCTTCGCCGTGCCCGCACGGCCATGGAGGGTGAAACGCATGCGCGCAATCCAGGTGGCGAGGTTCGGCGGTCCGGAGGTGTTGGAGCCCCGTGAGGTCCCCGAGCCGAAGCCCGGGGCCGACGAGGTCCTCATCGACGTCTCCTTCGCGGACATCATCTTCGTCGAGACGCAGATTCGGAGCGGCTGGGGACGTGAGTTCTTCAAGGTCTCTCCGCCCTACGTGCCGGGCTTCGGCGTGGGTGGGACGGTGCGCGCGGTGGGGGCGGGCGTGGACCCTGGCTGGGTGGGCCGGCGGGTCATCGCCAACACGGAGCAGCACGGAGGTTATGCGGAGCGCGCTGTCGTGTCGGCGCGGAAGATGGT
This sequence comes from Corallococcus terminator, assembly GCF_049194865.1. Taxonomy (GTDB): domain Bacteria; phylum Myxococcota; class Myxococcia; order Myxococcales; family Myxococcaceae; genus Myxococcus; species Myxococcus terminator_A. Next base: position 102,638 of record NZ_JBLZWL010000116.1, read on the forward strand.
CGCGGTGCCGGACGGACTGGAGCTGCGCGACGCGACGGCGCTCCGGTCCGATGGGCCCACCGCGCTGGGGCTGATGGAGAAGGCGGCGATTCGCCCGGGACAGTGGGTGCTCGTCACCGCGGCGGGGGGAGGGATGGGCGTGCTGCTGGTGCAGCTCGCGCACGCGGCCGGAGCGCGGGTCATCGGCGCGGCTCGGGGTGAGCGGAAGCTGGAGCTCATCCGTCAGCTCGGCGCCGACGTCGTGGTGGACTACTCCCAGCCGGGCTGGGCACAGAAGGTGATGGACGCCACGGACGGGCGGGGCGCGGACGTGGTCTTCGACGGCGCAGGTGGTGAGCTGGGCCGGGCGGCCTTTGGTGTGACAGCGCACGGCGGGCAGTTCTCCGCGCATGGCGCGCCCGCGGGCGGGTTCACCGAAATCGACACGGCCGAGGCGGAGCGGCGGCACATCTCGGTGCGAGGCATTCAGCAGGTCCAGTTCCCCCTGCCGGAGCGCCAGCGGCTGACGGAGCAGACGCTGGCGTTGGCCGTGGCGGGGAAGCTGCGGCCGGTCATCGGGCAGACCTTCCCCCTGGAGCAGGCGGGGGAGGCCCATGCCGCGCTCACGTCCCGGGGCGTCACCGGCAGGACGCTGCTGCTGATGTGAGCCGTGGGCCCAAGATGGCGGAGGCTGCGTGGTGATGACGCAGCAGCCCCCTCCCTCGCGTCAGTACCCGCTGCCGGAGCGGCGGTACTCGGTGATGCTCGGCGGGTACTCGGTCCAGAAGCGCAGCGTGCCGTCGTGCCCCATCAACGTCTCCTGCTTGCCTCGTGCATCCGCGTCCGAGACCGCGAGCGAGAAGGCGGAAGCCCCGCGTGATTTCTCCACGTTGAGGTCCGCCAAGGGAAGCGTGAGCGTCACCTCGTAGCCCTGCGGACGCTTGCGCCAGGTGCCCTGGATGGAAGGAAGCACCGTGTTCGCCTCTCCCGTCCAGTCACGCGCCTCGACCTTTCCTCCCGCCGCGAGCAGTACGCCCATCTTGAGGGGGAGAGAGGGCGAGCCGGAAGGCCGGGGCACGGTGACCTCCAGGTGGTCCGAATGCAGGCCCGTGCCCTTCCCGAAAGGAACCACCTTGTCATCGTGCACCTCGGCGAAGAGGGTGACCGCCTCTCCCGAACGGGCCAGTCGCCACGCGAACGCCAGGTCGGCCGAGCCCTTCCAGGCAGCAAGCCCCCAGGTGACGTGAGCACTCGTATACGCCTGGACCGTGGGAGCCAGCGCGAGCGCGGCCTTGGCGGACCCCGCGAACCTCACGGGATAGGGCTCGCTCCCATTGACGACCGCGCCCACGGTGTCGGGGAAGCCCATGTATCCCGGCCGGGTACGGGAGAGGTCTTCCATGGGTTCCGTCGAGCCGCGCGCGCCCACGGGCCCGGAGAACACATAGGTCGTGGGTGTCACCCTGACCAAGGTCGCGGCTTCGTTGATCTCGACGAACTGGACGTCGTCTCCTTTCACCATGACGCCACAGAACGGGCCCTCGACTTCGGGCGTCGGCTTCGCGGAGGACTCCTCATGCCCGGCGTCGGGCGCGGACTCGGGCTTTGACCCCGTGAGCAGGAGAAGGCACATTCCGTCCCCGCAGGCGGAGTCCACCGGATGGAAGGTCACGTTCGTGGGACACAGGGCACGGGCCCTAGCGAGGAGTTCGTCACTCACGCCCCGTGGCTCGGGCGGCTTCGGGGCGACGGATGGGTTCACGCGCCGCGCGCCAGGCGTCGTCCACTTCGGCGTCGGGGCCGTCGCCTGGGTGAAACGCGTGCCATCCCGGGACACCTTCAGGACCGTCCGAGAGACCTCGGTCGGGTCCATGCCATTGTCGACAACGTCGTAGTGCTCGTTTCTGTCCCGGGAGACGACCTCGACGTGCTCCGCGTCGATGAAGCGCGGGGTGCTCTCTGTCCAGGGGTCGAGCGGATGCGTCGCCCCCAGGAACTTCCCCTCAAGGTCCGACAGCACCACGAACCTGTTCGTGCAGAGCGCGTAGAAGCACTGTTCCAACACCTCGACGACGAGCCACGAACAGAAGGAGCCTTCGCAGGAGGTTCGCTTCGCCGTGCCCGGCAGATTCAGGGTCTGGATGGGGCCCTCGACCAGGACCGTGCCCGTCAGGAGGGGGGGCTCGTCAGAGGCCGCCAGGGCCGCCGTGCTCCCGAGCCCCAGACAGAGCGACAGGGCGAGGAGGCCCGACGAGAGGGGCGCGCGGCGTGAGGCATTCATTCGGTTCACCTTCATACTCCGCGAGATTGCAGGCGGCATGCCGTGTCTCGCCCCCATTTCCACGGCTCCACCGCGGCGAAAACGCGGCTCCAGGGCCACGAGGCGAGGGCCTCCAGACGCACTCCCTCCCGTCGCGAACGACAACCCGCATCCTCCAGGTGGAGCGGGCGGCTGCCCGTCGGCCTGCCCCTCTCCTGGAGACGACGCCCTTCCGGGCGGGTGACGCCATCTCACGTCCGAGTGCCGCGTTCACCGTGCACCGCCGCGAGGAGAACACATGCCCCTGCATGGCAAAGATGAAGTCCGGGACCGCCTGAACGATGACGTCTACGCCTCGCCGGACCTGTCCGTCCCGATGCCGAAGTATCGCATCCCGGATGAAGAGCACAGCGCCGAGCATGCCTACGCCGTCGTGCACGACGAGCTGCTGCTGGACGGCAACTCCCGGCAGAACCTGGCCACCTTCTGCCAGACCTGGTCCGAGCCGCAGGTGCACAAGCTCATGGACGAGTGCCTCGACAAGAACATGATTGATAAGGACGAGTACCCGCAGACCGCCGAAATCGAGACGCGCTGCGTGAACATGCTCGCCGACCTGTGGCACGCGCCGCACGCGTCCACCGCCATGGGCTGCTCCACCACCGGCTCCAGCGAGGCGGCGATGCTGGGCGGGCTCGCGCTCAAGTGGCGCTGGCGCAAGCGGCGCGAGGCGGAAGGCAAGCCCACCGACAAGCCCAACCTTATCTGCGGGCCGGTGCAGATCTGCTGGCATAAGTTCGCGCGCTACTTCGACGTGGAGCTGCGCCAGGTGCCGCTGGCCCAGGGCCGCATGGTGATGACGCCCGAGGAGGTGCTCAAGCTGTGCGACGAGAACACCATCGGCGTCGTGCCCACGCTGGGCGTCACCTTCAACCTGCTCTATGAGCCGGTGCAGGAGATCGCCGCCGCGCTGGATGGGCTCCAGAAGCGCACCGGGCTGGACATCCCCATCCACGTGGACGCGGCCAGCGGCGGCTTCCTGGCGCCCTTCATCCACCAGGACGTCGTCTGGGACTTCAAGCTGCCGCGCGTGAAGTCCATCAACGCCTCCGGCCACAAGTTCGGCCTCACGCCACTGGGTTGCGGCTGGGTGGTGTGGCGCGACAAGGAGGACCTGCCCGAGGAACTCATCTTCCGCGTGGACTACCTGGGCGGCGACATGCCGACCTTCGCGCTGAACTTCTCGCGGCCGGGCGGGCAGATTGTCATCCAGTACTACAACTTCCTCCGGCTGGGGCGGGAGGGCTACCGGCGCTTGCAGCAGTCGTGTTCCGACACGGCGAATGTCATCGCGAAGGCCATTGAACAGATTGGCCTGTTCGACATCGTCTACGACGGCCGGGGCGGCGTGCCCGGAGTGTGCTGGAAGCTGAAGGACGGCGTGAATCCAGGCTTCACCCTCTACGACCTGGCGGACCGGCTGCGTGAGCGCGGCTGGCTGGTGCCCGCGTACCCCATGCCCGCCAACCTCCAGGACCTGGTGGTGCAGCGCGTGCTGGTGCGCCACGGCGTCAGCAGGGACCTGGCCACGCTGCTGGTGACGGACCTCATTGCCTGCATCGAGCACTTCAAGCGCCACCCGGTGAGCGCGCCGATGACGCGGGAAGAGGCGTCCGGCTACCACCACTGAGCGCACTGTCGCCGTGAGAGGCGGGAGCGTGTCCATGCGGGCGCGCTCCCGTCTTTCCCTCGACCGCGCGTCGTCGTCTCGCCGTCGCCGCCCCGGCGCGACTCGAGGCGCTGGAGCTGTCCTGGGTGACGGAGCCCGTCCCCGCGACTTCGCGCGGGGGGAGGGCCTGGCGCTTCAGTGCTGAACGACGGCGGTGGCCTCGGCGGCGACGGGCGTGCCGGCGTTGCGCTGGACGCGGGGGAAGAACAAGCCCGCGACGAAGGCGCCCACCGCGAAGAGGCAGATGAGCCAGAAGTTGATGGTCAGCCCCGACGTCAGCGCGCCACTCAGGGCCTTCATCATCGCCTCCGGAATGGCGGCGTGGCTCCGCTCGGGACTGAGCAGCGCGTTGGCGGCCTCGACGGGAATCGTCGGGTCCTCCAGCAGGCGCGACACCATCACCCCGCCCATCAGCCCCACGCCCAGCACGCCGCCGATGGTGCGGAAGAACATGTTGCTGGCGGTCGCCACGCCGCGCAGCTCCCAGCCCACGCTCGTCTGCACCGCGATGAGCAGCGCCGTGGACGCGAAGCCCAGGCCGACGCCGAACAGCGCCATCGACACCTGGAGCGCGAAGAGGGGCGCGTCCTGCTTGAGCAAGAGCGCCATCAGCACCGTGCCCACCACCGTCAGCCCCAGGCCGCCGACGATGAGCGGCCGGAAGCCGGTGCGCAAGAGCAGCTTCCCCGCGAACACGGCCGCGAGCGGCCAGCCGACAATCATCGGCGTAATCATCCCACCCGCCGTCGTGGGCGAGCTGCCCAGCACCGCCTGCACGTACAGCGGCACGTACGTCGTCGCGCCGAACATCGCCGCGGAGAAGAGCGCTCCGGCCACCGAGGAGATGGCGATGGCGGGGTGCTTGAAGAGCGTCATCGGGATGACGGGCGCGGGCGCCCGACGCTCCACCTGCACGAAGGCCACCAGCAACACCAGCGCGGCCGGCAGCGCCCACAGGTTCATGCCCACGCCCTGCACGCCGAAGAGCAGCGCCACCACGCCCGCACACAGGAGCGCCGCGCCCGCATAGTCCAGTTGCTGCGGCTTGTGCTGCACCTGCTCGTGGAAGAAGGCGACGATGAGCGCGAAGGTGAGCATCCCCACCGGCACGTTGATGAAGAAAATCCAGTGCCAGCTCAGGTACTTCACGATGAGCCCGCCGGTGACGGGACCCACCAGTCCCGCCACGCCCCACACCGCGCTGAAGGCGCCCTGCACCCGGGCCCGCTCCTCCATCGTGTACAGGTCTCCAATGATGGTGAGCGCCACCGGCTGGATGGCCCCCGCACCCAGACCCTGGAGCGTCCGGAAGGCGATGAGCAGGCCCATGGTCGACGCCAGCCCGCTGGCGATGGAGCCCGCGAGGAACAGCCCGATGCCGAACAGGATGATGGGCTTGCGACCGTACAGGTCCGCCAGCTTCCCGTAGATGGGCACGGTGATGGTGGAGGACAGCATGTACGCGGTGAAGACCCACGCGTAGCTCTGGATGCCACCCAGCTCCCCCACCACGGTGGGCATCGCGGTGGACACGACTGTCACCTCCAGGGCCGCCATGAAGAGACTCAGGGCCAGGGCCACGGTGGTGAGGGGACGGTGGGTATTTCTCATGGTGTCCGGCGTCGAAGAGGCCGCCCACTTTTAATGGGAGCCCTCCGGAGGTGCCAGCATCAATCATTCCGCGTACTTGGAAAGACCAGGAAAATCGCAAACGCCATGTCGATCTAAGGGGTCCTCATTCGTCGCCGCTGCAGAGCGGCGATTGAGCGCTCGGCGCATGGCCCGGGGGGGCCCGACGTATCCATTCCTTTTGAACGTCCGGGAGTTTTCATGAAGAGGACATCAGGCATCGTCTCGGTGGTCGCCGTCGTCGTGTTGTTCGTCGCCATCGGCCAGCGACCCGGAACGTTCCGTGTCGAGCGCAGCGCCACCATCCAGGCACCCGCCGAGGTCGTCTTCGCGCTGGTGAACGACTTCCAACACTGGGAGCAGTGGTCGCCCTGGTGGAAGCTGGAGCCCACCCAGCAGGTCTCCCTCGCGGGCGCGTCCTCGGGCGTGGGCGCCATCTATGAGTGGCGGGGCCAGCGGACGGGCTCGGGGCGGATGGAAATCGTGGAGAGCCGCCCGAACACCTACGTGCGAATCCGGCTCGACTTCACCGTGCCCATGCGGGCCACCAACACCACCGAGTACCTGCTCACCCCCACCGAGGAGGGTGTGACGCTGACGTGGGTGATGTCCGGGGAGAACACCTTCGCCGGCAAGGCGCTCCAGCTCTTCGCCAGCATGGACGAGGTGATGGGCCGGGACTTCGAGCAGGGCCTCGCCGACCTCAAGAGCGTGGCGGAGTCCCGTCGCGGCGGCTCCGCGCCCTCCGTGGGCGAGGCCGGGTTTCACGGAGACGCCCTGAACCGCGATGCGGCCCCGGACGTCGTCGTCGCCCGGGACGCGCACTACCGGCACGAGTAGGACCCGTCCCAGATGTGGGGCGCGCCAGTAGCAGCCATGAATAACGTGTTTTTGTTTTCAGGTTGATGCCGTTTCAGAGGGCTCCAGCGGCAGCTGTCACATGCTTCAAGCAACCTTGAGGATGTGTGCTCGATACTGATTCTGGATTTCTCCAGACAACGGCCGAGCCATGCCCACCCGGATTCCCCCACCGAGCCGTCCCGCTTCTTCCTCCACGTCCCGCTCCACCGAGTCCGAGTCGCCGCGTCCCGCGTCCAGCGGGAAGGCGGCTGGCGCGCGCGGACCGGCGGTGAAGGACTTCTTCGACGACGTCCGGCAGACGCGCAACGCGGAGGCGCGGCGTGCTCCGGCGGACCATGGGCCCGTGGGAAGGGACGTCGTCCGCAAGGATGGGAGCCTCGTCGCCGAGCTGCCCCGGCCCACCGCGGTCCCCATGCCGTCCCAGCCCTCCAGTCGCCCGGGCATGGGCGCCATCCCCTATGACGGAGGGACGACGTTCCGCGTGTGGGCGCCCAATGCCCAGCGGATGCAGGTGGCCGGTGACTTCAGCAACTGGGAGTCTGTGGAGCTCCAGCGCGAGCCGAGCGGCAACTTCTCCCTGGACGTCCCCGGCGCGAAGGCCGGCGAGCAGTACCAGTACGTCATCCAGGGCAAACACGGCGACTGGCGTTGGAAGGGAGACCCGCGCGCCAACGACGTGACGAACTCCACGGGCAACTCCGTCATCGTCGACCACAAGTCCTACGCGTGGAAGCACGACTGGGAGTTCAAGATGCCGGCCTGGAACGAGGCGGTCATCTACGAGATGCATGTGGGCACGTTCAACGACTCGCCCGGCTGGGGCCCCGGCAACTGGCAGAGCGCCATCGACAAGCTGGACCACCTGAAGGACCTGGGCATCAACGTCGTGGAGTTGATGCCCTCGGCCGAGTTCGCCGCCGACTTCAGCTGGGGCTACAACCCCGCCTTCCCCAACGCGCCGGAGAGCGCCTACGGCAGCCCCGAGGACCTCAAGCGCTTCGTCGACGAGGCGCACAAGCGCGGCATCGGCGTGGTGATGGACGTCGTCTACAACCACCTGGGGCCCAGTGACTTGCCTCACTGGGACTTCGACGGCGAGACGTACGGCAAGGGCGGCAGCTACTTCTACACGGACTGGCGCGCGAAGACGCCCTGGGGTGACACGCGTCCGGACTACGGCCGCCCCGAGGTGCGCGACTACCTGCGCGACAACGCGATGATGTGGCTGCGCGACTACCACATGGACGGCCTGCGGCTGGATGCCACCAAGGAGATTCGCCAGGCCAGCGGCGCGGACAACCCGCAGGGCTGGCAGCTGCTCCGGGACATCAACGACGCCGTCAACCGCGAGTTCCCCCAGAAGCTCATCATCGCGGAGGACCTGGGCAACGAGGGTGGCCTCACGCATCCGGATGGCGCCAACTTCGACAGCCAGTGGGACTCCAACTTCGTGCACCCCGTGCGCACGGCGCTGACGGCCTTCTCCGACGCGGACCGCGACATGAACGCCGTCGCCCGCGCGATTGGCTTCAAATACAACGGCAATGCCACCCAGCGTGTCATCTACACGGAGAGCCACGACGAGGTGGCCAATGGCAAGCAGCGGCTGCCCAGTGAAGTGGGCGGGTGGGACTCCGGTGGCTACCACGCCAAGAAGCGCTCGCTCATCGGCGCCGCGCTGACGATGACCAGCCCTGGCATTCCCATGATTTTCCAGGGCCAGGAGTTCCTTGAGGACGGCCACTTCCAGGACGGCGACCCGCTGGACTGGCAGAAGAAGGAGTCCTTCGCCGGCATCAACCAGTCCTACACGGACCTCATCAAGCTCCGGCGCAACTGGAACGACAACACCGCGGGCCTGCGTGGAGAGAACGTCAACGTCCACCACGTGAACAACGACGACAAGGTCATCGCCTTCCACCGCTGGGACAAGGGTGGGCCGGGCGACGACACCATCGTCGTGGTCAACTTCGGCGGCAAGCAGCTCTCCAACTACGAGCTGGGCCTGCCCTCCGACGGCACGTGGAAGGTGCGCTACAACAGCGACTGGAAGGGCTACTCGGGCGACTTCGGCAACGCCCAGAGCTTCGACGTGGGCGGCAAGTGGAACGGCAAGGACGGCCTTCCCGCCAGCGGCTCGCTCAACGACCTGGGCCCCTACAGCGTCGTCATCCTGTCGCGGGACAAGTAGGCCTCTATCCGGCTCGGGTTCTCACGTTTCAATACGGTGGCATGTGCAGCGGTGTCGCATGAGTCCGCATAGCTGTAAATCTGGAACTCATCGCTAAAGCAGAATGTCATGATGGTTCCCCCAGGAGGGTTTCCATCATGATTTTCTCTCGCCGGGCCGTGCCCGGGCTTCGCGGTATCGCGGTGGGTCTCACGTTGTTTCAGGTGTTGTGCGCGGCTCAAGCAGTGGCCGCCGAGCGACGGTTCCTGATTGATTTCGGCGCGGACATCTACACGACCCCTGGCTGGAACAACGTCACGGTGGGCCATGCGGGGACGACGCTGAACAACCTGGTCGACTCGGCGGGTGTCTCGTCCGGGTTGACGCTCCAGATAACGGACTCCTTCTGGCAGGGCTGGACGGGGGCCAACAACGGCAACGGCACCCTCAGCAGCACGCTCTATCCGGTGACGGCGACGCAGGACTCGCAGTTCATCGGTAACCACATGGGCACGCTGGATGATGTGGCGAAGGTGCGCGTCTCCGGGCTCGCGGTGAACGGGACGTACTCCGTGCGCCTCTTCGGCTCCCGCGTCACCGACGACCTCACGTCGGACCGGACGACGGTGTTCACCATCGGCGCCCAGTCGGTGGAGCTGCAGGCTCGCAACAACGTGAATGGCGTCGCCGAGCTCACGGGCCTCGCCCCATCGGGTGGCGCGCTGGAAGTCACGGTGTCGCTCAAGCCGGGCGCCATCTACGGCTACCTGGGCGTCCTGGAGCTCATCGAGCACGACGGCGTGGTGGTGAACCGTCCCCCTGTGCCCAACGCCGGCGCGGACCGCTCCGTGCCGCTGCCCACCAACACCGTGGCCCTCCAGCAGTCGGGCACGGACCCGGAGGGGCAGGCCATCACCTATCTGTGGACGCAGGTCTCCGGCCCCAACACAGCGCGCCTCTACCAGAGCCCGTGGAGCCCGCTCGTCGCGAGCAACCTGGTGCAGGGCACCTACGTCTTCCGCCTCACCGCCACCGACAGCGAGGGCGCCAGCGCCACCGATGACGTGAGCGTGTCCGTGGTGCCGAGCACCGGCACGGGCTCGCCCTCCCAGCGCACCCTCACCCAGAAGGCCGTCACGGCCAACAGCAAGGTCATCCAGTATTACGAGTCGCTGCCACGGGGCTACAACACGGACCCCAATCGCAAGTGGCCGCTCATCGTCTACCACCACGGCCTGGGCCAGCGTGGCAGCACCCCGGAGAGCCTGCCCGTCATCCTGGGCACCAGCATCCCCGTGGAGACGGGCGCGCAGCTCGAGTACGTCCACAACGGCGTGACGGAGTCCTTCATCGTCCTGCAGCCGCAGCTCCACGAGTCCTATGGTGACTGGCAGGACTTCTTCACCCAGGCCATGCTCGACACGGCCCGCACGAATCTCCGCGTCGACCCGGACCGCGTCTACCTGGTGGGCTACTCGCTGGGCGCCTTCCAGACGTGGACCTTCCCGCAGCGCTCGGACGCGAACGCGCTCCAGGTCGCCGCCATTGCCCCGGTGGCCGGTGGCCGCGTGCACACCGCGGGCGGCGTGTCGCAGCTCTGCCGGCTGGCGAACCAGAAAGTCGCCGTGTGGGCGTTCCACGCGGTGGATGACCAGACGGTCGGCGTGGGGACGACGGATGGCGCGGTGAACGGCCTCAATGCCTGCGCACCGGCTCCGAGCCCGGCCCCCAAGTACACGCGCTACGCGGATGGGGACCACTGGGTCATCGGCCGCGCGGTGAACCCGACGGCGCCGGAGGCCTCCAATCTCTACCAGTGGCTGCTGAAGCAGCGCCGCAACGCGCCGCCCGTCACCTCCACGCCCCGGACGCTCACCACGCGCTCCACCACCGTGCCCAAGCTCTACAACACCACCCTCGGCTACTACGAGTCGCTGCCCCCCGGGTACAACGTGGACCCGAACCGCCAGTGGCCGCTCCTCGTCTTCCTCCACGGCCTGGGCCAGCGCGGCAACGGCACGACGGAGCTGTCCAAGGTGCTGGAGATCGCGCTGCCGCAGAAGATTCAGCAGGGCGCGCAGCTCGAGTACGTCGTCAACGGGGTGACAGACTCGTTCGTGGTGCTGATGCCCCAGATTTCGGCGAGCACCTCCGGGTGGCACCCGTACCACGTGGAGCGGATGCTCGACCTGGCGCTGGCCAATCACCGCATCGACCCCAAGCGCATCTACCTGACGGGCCTGTCGCTCGGAGGCTTCGGCACCACGGCCTTCACGGACTTCTCCCTGGCGAACTCCCAGCGCATCGCGGCGATTGCTCCCACGGATGGCGCTCACTACGGCGATGTCGTCTGGGCGCCAGACCTGGGCAACGTCCCCACCAACACCTGCTACATCGCCCAGGCGGGTGTGAAGACCTGGATGTTCTACGGCGCGGGGGACACCTCCTGGGGCTGGACGGCCTCGCAGTTCGTGGACCGGCTCAACGCCTGCACGCCCGCGCCCGCGCTCCAGGTCTCCGCCTATGCCGGTGTCGGCCATGAGGCTTATGGGCGCGCGTACGAGACGGGGGCCGCCTGGCATACCCCGAACCTCTACGAGTGGCTGTTGGCCCAGCGTCGTCCCTAGCCCGCGGTCTCTCTCGAGGACGCGCCCCGCAGCGGCACCGTGGGGCGCGTCTCGTCACTTGAGCGACAAGGAGCAGGAACCCGTGGGCAATGTCGTGCCCGCCTCGCATCCGGCACAACCGTCGGCATGGTGGGAAACACGTTGGTGGTGGTGGCGCGTCCGGAGTGGGTGTCGGGCGGAAGACCTTCGTGGTCGACCTTCAAGGTGACGTTGCTGAACCTGTCGGACGAGGTGGTGGTCAATCCCGTCATCACGTTCCGGGTGGGGGCGGAGCAGGTCATCCAGAACAACTACGGCCTGGTCTGGACCCGGAGCGGGGAGGTGGTGTCCGGCACCCTCGTGTCCGAGCGCAACGTCATCCCTCCGCGCGCCGTGAGGGAGTTCCGACTGTCGGTGCAGGGTGATGCACACGGCCCGCTCCCTCGCGACTTCACCGTCGACGGGAGGCTCGCCGACGCTCCGCTCGACACCGAGCCACCGACGACCCCCAAGCGGGTGCGCGCCACGCTGGTGGGCTCCCGGCTCGTCACCGTTGGATGGGATGCCTCCACGGACAACGTCGCCGTCGCGGGCTATCGCGTGACGTACTCGAAAGTGGGCGACGACGGCGTGCCCCGGACCCTCACGACGACGCGGCCGTCCATCACCTTGATGGGCCTGACGGCGGGGAGCGAGTACCGGGTCTGCGTGGTGGCGCTGGACGTGTCCGACAACGCCTCGGCGCCTTCGGACGCGGTGAAGGTCCGCACGGCGGCGGCGCTGCCGGACGCGGGGGACTGGGACGTGCCCCGCGCCCTCGTGGTGGACTACACGGCGTGGCCCACGCCTCGCGTGTCCGAGTACGGAAGGGAGCCCGGCCTGGATGGCTTCTTCCTCGGCTTCCTCGTCGCGCAGCCCGGCGGTGACAGGGCGGTGACGTGGGGCGGGAGCGCCACGCTCGTGGACTCGGAGGATGGTCAGACGTATGCGGGGGACGCCACGGTCTCCGACTACGGCAAGCGGGATTTGGAGTCCTTCCGTCGCGGCGGCGGCACGGTGGTGCTGTCCTTCGGTGGCGCGTCGAACGTGCCCCTCGAAGTGGTGGAGACGGACGTGGCGAGGCTCGTCGCGACCTACGCGGCCGTCCTGCGCAACTACGGCGTGCGCCACCTGGACTTCGACTTCGAGGGCGCCTTCCTCCACGACGACGCGAGCCAGGAGCGCCACCTCGCGGCCATGTCCCAGCTGCGCGCCGTCCATCCCACGCTGAAGCTCTCCTACACACTGCCCGCTGACGGCGCGCCGGGCGCGCTGGCCGGTTTCAACGACGGGGGCGTGCGCTTCCTCCAGAAGCTGTCCTCCGCGGGCATCGAGCCAGCGCTCATCCAGGGCCTGCTGATGGAGTTCGGACCGTCGGCGCCCGCGGACTCCCTCGAGTGCTGTCTGCACGCGCTGCGGGGCATGCACGCGCATGTCGCGGCGGCCTTCCCTCAGTGGGATTCAGGCAAGGTGTGGCGGCGGCTGGGCGCCTGTCCCCTGTTCGGCCGAGGCCACCACCTCAATGGCAGGCAGTTCACCCTGGAGCACCAGCGCGGCCTCATGGCCTTCGCTCGCGAGCATGACCTGGGCTGCGTGTCGGGCTGGGGACTGGGTGCGCAAAAACCCGGCACGGTGCCCTTCACGCGGTAGCGCCGTGATGAAGTACGACGCTCGTCGTTGACAACATACGATTAGAGTCGTACTTTGGCTGCATGACAACGGATGCCATTCCCACGGAAGTGGAGCTCGCCATCCTTGGTGTGCTCTGGAAGCGCGGTCCCAGCACCGTGCGAGACGTGCACGAGGCGCTCGGGCGTGAAGACGGCAAGAGCGCGGGCTACACCACCACGCTCAAGCAGCTCCAGGTGATGTCGGCCAAGGGGCTGGTGAGCCGTGACGAGAGCTCGCGCAGCCACGTGTACGCCGCGAGCGTCGCGGAGGCCCGCACCAAGCGCCAGCTGGTGAAGGACCTGCTGGACCGCGTCTTCGGTGGCTCCTCGGGCGCGCTCGCCGTGCAGGCGCTGTCGCTCAAGCCCGCCTCGAAGGAAGAGCTGGCGGACCTGCGCCGGCTGCTGGACGCGGACAAGGGGGACAAGCGATGAGCCCCGCCTGGCTGATGGAAGAGGGTGGGCGCGCGCTGGCCCTGTGGCTGGCCCACGGCGTGTGGCAGACGAGCGTCGTCGTCCTGGTCGCGGGCGCCGCGCTGTGGTTGCTGCGGCACCGCTCGGCGCGGGCGCGTTACGCCGTGGGGTGTCTGGCTTTGGCCGCGTTGGTGCTCTCGCCCGTGGCCACGCTGCTGCTGTCGTCGCCAGCCTCCGCCCCCGTGGCTCAAGCATTGATTGCGGCGGGGAGTGAGCGCCCGGCGTCCATCGTCGAGGACTCCCGGAGGCTCGCGGGAGGCGTGTTTCCGAGCCCGTCCTCCCGGGCGATGCGGGAGCCGGAGCCGGAGGCCTCGCTCACGCGCTGGCCCCTGGTGTTGGGAGGGCTCTGGTTCGGCGGCGCATGTGTGGCGCTGCTGCGCCTGGCCCTCGGGTGGCGGCGGCTGACGCGGCGGCTGGTCCAGCCCGCGACGCCCGCCTCCTCGTCGCTGCACCTGCTGGTGTCGCATGTCGCCGGGCAACTGGGCCTGCGTCGCGCGGTGAAGGTGCTGGAGTCCGCCTTCGCGCCGTCTCCGCTGGTGCTGGGCGTGGTGCGCCCGGTGCTCGTGCTCCCGCGGGGCATGCGTGAGCGGCTCTCCCCAGCGCAGCTGGAGGCGGTGCTGGCGCACGAGCTGACCCACGTGCGACGCCACGACATTGTCGTCAACTTCGTGCAGTCCCTGGTGGAGGTGCTGTTCTTCTTCCACCCCGCGGCCCGCTGGCTGTCCGCCCAGGTGCGGCTGGAGCGCGAGCACTGCTGTGATGACGCGGCGGTCGGCTTCTGCGGCAACGCGCGGGTGTACTCCAGCGCGCTCCTGGGGTTGGAGGAGCTGCGGCAGGAGGGGCCGGTGGTGGCGCTGGGCGCGGGCACGCAGCCGCTGGCGGAGCGCGTGCGGCGGCTGCTCGGGCAGGCGCCGAGGCGGGAGGTGCCTCGCAAGGCGCGACTGGCGGGGCGCGTCGGCGTGGTGCTCGCGGTGCTGGTGGTCTCCGGCGCGGCCTGGGCGTGGGAGGTGCCCGAGCCGCTGTCCACACCCGCTCATGCGAAGACCGGGCTCTCGGCGGCGGTGTGCTCGCGCTCCGTCTACCCGAAGGACTTCACCGCCACCCTGACCCACAAGAACGATGGGAGAACCCTCCGCCACCGCCTCTCCGTCTCCCGCTGTGGCCGCATCCGCCTGGAGTCCGAGGATGGACGCTCCCCGATGGTGCTGCTCTATGACGTCACCACGCATGAGTGGGTGTCCCTGGACATGAGGGCGCGCGACTACGCCCTGCTCCCCACTCGAGCAGACCAGGGGCTTCCGCTGCACCTTCCGGACGGCTGCCTGGCGAGCCAGAAGGACTGCCAGCTCCAGGGGGAGGAGGTCGTGGAGGGGCGCCGCGCGCGCCGCTGGCGCCGCGTCCATGCGCCGCACGACACGATGACGCAGTGGGTGGACGCGGAGCTGGGCTACGCCATCCGCGAGGAGTCCGACCTCTTCGGCTCCCTGCGCGTCTCCAACATCCAGTTCGTCGAACACGACGCCGCGCGCTTTGTCATCCCGAGCGACTTCCAGGAAGACCTCTCGCCGTAGCGTTCGCCGTCGTCGGTCCGTGACACCCGGAGACAGAGGCGTGGGAGCGTGGCTCCCCGCTTCGGCTCCGCTCCCACCCGAGCACGTGAGCGCCGCCCTCCGGTGAGCGCGTCGATGCCAGGTGGGCGCAGCTCCCCTCCATTCCGAGGTCCCTTCACGGCGGATGTGCCGGGCCTCCCAGGTCCGGTGCGTCCCGGCCGAGCACCCGTCGTCCACCCCGAGGTCCGCGTGAAACTCCTTCGTCTGCTGTGGCTCGTGCTCCCCCTCGCGTGCGCTGGCTCCGGCGCTCCGCGCGTCCTATCCGCCTCGGCCGCTCCCGTCGACAAGGTGGCCCCCGCCGTGACGACCGCCTCCGTGGCGGGCCAGGTACAGAGCGCCACGCATTCGCCCGTGGCGGGTGCCGTGGTCGCGCTCATTCCCGCGAGTGCGGCCTGGAATCCTGACCGCTCGCCTCCAGCGGCCCGGATGCGCACGGGGCTGGATGGACGCTTCCACTTCGACGGCCTGCCTCCTGGCGAGTACGGCCTCACCGTCAGCGCGACCGGCCACGAGGCGGCCTTCCTCCTGGACGTGAAGCTCGCGGCGGGCGAAGCCCCGCGTCGGCTCGAGGTGGTGCTCGCCCCGGCCACGCATGTCATGCGGGGCAACGTGAAGGTGGAGTCGGGGACGCCCGCCGCGGGTGCCTGGCTGCATGTGGCCCGCTACAGCGACTTCGAGGGCGACGTGCTCTACGTCCAGACGGACGCGCGAGGGGACTATGAGGTGGCCCTGCCCGTCGGCGGATATGGTGCGGCCGTCATCCTCGAGGGCTTCATCACCGCGGGTCGCGCGCTGGAAATCACGGCCGACAGGTCGGTGACGGACGCGGACTTCACCCTGCGGACGCTGCCCCTGGAATCGCCTCCCCCTCCGGAGGTCGTGTCGTGGGTGAAGCAGTCCTTGGTGCCGCTCACCACGGTGGAGGCGGGTCATGGGTTCGCCGACCTGCAACCGCTGAAGCCGTGGCTCAGCGGGGCTCGCGTCGTCGCGCTGGGCGAGGCGACCCACGGCACCCGCGAGTTCTTCCAGCTCAAGCACCGGTTGCTGGAGTTCCTGGCGACGGAGCTGGGCTTCACCGTCTTCGCCATCGAAGCCAGCTTTGGACAGGCGCTCGCGCTCAACGAGTACGTCCTCACCGGCAAGGGCGACCCGGCGAAGGGACTCGCCGGCCTGGTCTTCTGGACCTGGGACACCGAGGAGGTGCTGGCCCTCATCCGGTGGATGCGTGCCTACAACGCCGACCCGCGCCACCCGAGGAAGCTCAAGTTCCACGGCGTGGACATTCAGCACACCGCCGCCTCCGCGCGGGCTCTCGTCGCCTTCTTCGAGAAGGAGGACCCCGCCTTCCACCAGCGCCTGCTCGGGCCCATGGCGCCGTTCCTCGAGGAGGTGCAGGGCCGTGAGATGCTCCAGGTGGAGACCGGGAAGACGCTCGCCGGACTCGTCGCGGATATCGAAGCCCGCTTGCGACGACTGCCCACCGGGAGGCGCGCGGAGAAGGCCCACGCCCTGGTGGCGCGCCACGCGCGGGTGCTCGGTCAGTTCGCCGAAGTCATCATGGCCCGGAATTCCAGCGATGGCCTCAGGGACCAGGCGATGGCGGAGAACGCGCGCTGGATTCTGGAGCACGAAGGTCCGGAGGCCCGGATGGTGCTCTGGGCGCACAACGGCCACGTCGCCACCGCGGACCACGGCGGGTCGTTGTCCATGGGCCAGCACCTGCGCGAGGCCCTGGGCTCCCAGATGTATGTCTTTGGCTTTGCCTTCAACCAGGGCTCCTTCCAGGCCGTGTACCTGCCGAGCGAGCCGAACGAGCCGCGAAGGGGCGTCATCCCCCATACCGTCCCGCCCGCGGAAATCGGCTGGCTCGATGGAACCCTCGCGCAGGCCCAGGTGTCCGCGTTCGCCCTGGATTTGCGAAGCCTTCCCCAGGGCAGCAGCGTGTCTGATTTCTTCGTGCAGCCCCGTTACACGCGCAATTACGGGGCCGTCTTCAGCAAGGACATCGAGCCCCGGGCCGTCCGGGCCGCCGGGGCGTATGACGGGCTGCTCTTCGTGGACCACACGCAGGCGGCAATCCCCACGCCCACGGGACGGCGCCTTCCTCCGGGACAGCAGGCCCAGGGCGCTCCCTGAGCGGGACGTTCTGTCGCCATGTCTCGCTTTTCGTAAGACATTCCCGGGGCACCTCCGTTGATGCGGTGAGTGGAGCCGTCGCGGCTCCGGTCCGGCGTGCCTGTCGCGCGCCGGTCCTCATCAACGGGAGTCGGAATCATGTTGAAGAAGGTCGTTGTCTCGTGGGTCCTCCTGGTGAGCGGTGTGTCCCTGCTCGCCGCATGTGACAGTGCGCCGAAGAAGGTGGAGGTCATCGACTCGCACGGTCCTCCTGGCACGGTGGTGCTGCTCATCGAGCGTGAGGGCGGCGAGGGCCCCTACGTGGAGGGGACGCAGGAGCGCTTCAAGGTCACCGCCACGGGGGAGTCCTTCAAGGCGGTGCGCTGGAGCGCCGACGCGGGCCTGGTCGCGGCCGAGGCGGAGAGCGTGACCTGGACGCTGCCGGAGGAGGGGACCGCGTCGCTGTCCGTCTCGGTGGAGACGACGTCGGGGAAGACGGCGGAGGGCTCGTTCAACTTCAACGTGGTGGCCGCCGCTGTCGCGCCGGGGACGACGATTGACGCGGGGCCGGACGTGACAGGCGTGCTCTGCGAGCTGGCCTTCGACAACTCCGGCAAGGGGCACCTCGTCTACACGAACGAGACGCACAAGGGCCTGTGGTACGCGACCTGGGACGGCACGACGTGGACCACGGAGCAGATTGACGGCCCGGGCTTCAACAACGGTGGCACCTACGTCTTGAACTGGAACATCGCCCTGACGCTGGATGTGGCGAGCGGGACGCCGCACGTCGTCTACCTCAAGGGCCCCGGCCTGCCTGGCACGACGGCCGCGAACTGGCGGATGACCTATGCCACGCGCGTCAGCGGAAGCTGGGTCCGCGAGGAGGTGGACCCCGCCAACCGCACGTCCTACACGCGCGTGAGCGTGGCGCTCAATCCGAACCAGGGCCTGCAGCCCGTCGTCGTCTTCAGCGATGGCTCGCTCGGGACGGGGGTCCGTGTCGCCACCCGGACGGCGCCTGGCACCTGGGGCATCGCGCAGCACAACACCGCGATTCTCATGGGCGACGTCAACTTCGACGCCTCGGGCTCGCTGTACATCCCCTACAGCCCGGGCTCCGGCACGGAGTCCTACGTGGGCGTGCGGCCCGGCGCGGCCTCGGACATCTTCCAACTGGAGGGCGTGAACCGGAACAACACCCTGTGGCTCTCCACGGTCTGGGGACCGAGCCAGCACCTGATGCTCCTGTCGAGTGGCGCCCTCGACGGCACCAGGAGCGCCCTGCAGGACCTCACGGTGAAGGCGCCCTTCACGACCAGCACCCTGGTGGCCTCGCCGGTGGACTTCGAGAACGACGCGAACGACCTGACCTACGGCGGGGGCAAGCTCTTCATCGCCCAGCGCCATGGGACGACGCTGGAACTCATCACCCCGGATGCGCGGGGCTTCTGGACGTATACCCAGCTGGGCACGGTGCAGGAGGGCTCGCGTCCGAGCGTGGCGGTGCGCCCCACGAACGGCACGCCGCATGTCTGCTACCAGCGCGACGGCAAGGTGAGCTTCCAGTAGGCCTGGCTGCGGGATGCACCGGACGCCCGCCTCGACTCGGGAGGCTGGCGCTCCGGGCCTCGCTCAGGCCTGGGGAATCGACGTCGGGTGGCCCGACGTCAGCGCGGTCCTGGGCACCCGGAAGGTGAAGACCGAGCCGCGCCCCGGCTCGCTCTCCACGTGGATGCTCCCGCCGTGGGCCTCGACAATCTGGTGGGTGATGAAGAGGCCCAGGCCCATGCCTCCGTAGTTGCGCTCGGAGACGGCGCGCACGAAGCGCTCGAAGATGCGCTGCTGCTGCGTGGGGGCGATGCCGATGCCCTCGTCCCGCACGGTGAAGGTCGCCACCGCGTCATCGGCGCTCACGCTCAAGTGGATGGGCTTGCCCGCGCCATACTTGATGGCGTTGGTGAGCAGGTTCGTCACGGCCTGGTCCATCCGCCGCCGGTCCCACATCCCCTCCACGCTGGTGGGCGCCTCGACGTCCAGGCGACACCCCGCGGCGGCGGCCTGGGCGCCGTAGCGAGCCGCCACGTCGCGCACCAGGGCCGCCAGGTCCATGCGCGCGGGCTCCAGCGGGAGCCGGCTCACGTTGATGCGCGACACATCCAGCAGGTCGTCGATGAGGTCAGCGAGCTTTCGCACCTGCCCGCTCGCCGCGGCCAGCTCTCGGGCCAGCCGTCCGTCCGCCATGAGCGCCTCGGGGTTGCTCTCGGCGATGCGGCGCATGGCGGACAGCTTCAACTGGAGGGGCGTGAGCGGCGTCTTCAGCTCGTGCGAGGCCACGGACAGGAACTCGTCGCGGGCGAGCAGCGCCTCGCGCAGCCGCTCCAGCTCGCGCGTCTCCTCGGCGTGCTTGCGCTGGGTGAAGTCCCTCGTCACCTTGCCGAAGCCGCGCAGCTCCCCCGTCTCGTCGAAGAGGGCGGTGATGACGACGTTGGCCCAGAACCGCGTCCCGTCCTTGCGGATGCGCCAGCCCTCGTCCTCGAACTTGCCCAGCCGGATGGCGGACTCCAGCTCCCACGCGGGCTTGCCCCAGGCCACGTCCTCCGGCGGGTAGAAGACGCTGAAGTGCTGGCCCAGGATTTCGTCGGCCAGGTAGCCCTTGATGCGCTCCGCCCCCGCGTTCCAGCTCGCGATGTGTCCACGCACGTCCAGCGTCAGGATGGCGTAGTCCGTGACGCTCGAGATGAGCAGCCGGAGCTGGTCCTCCGTGTCCCGGTTGGAGTGCCCGCCCCGCGAGTAGGTGATGCCTCCGCTACCGGAGTTCAGGAGGTGGTCGTGGTCGTCGCCCAAGGTGCCCTTCTTCCAGCCACTTAGGAGAACACGTCAGTGTTGTCTTGCAAGCAGGTGTCTCGCGCTTTCGTCCAGTAGACGAAGGCTCCTCCCCCCGGGGGGCGGTGGACGGGTCGGAAGCCTTCCTGCCCGGCGGTGTGGGTCGGGACGGAGGGTGAGGGCAGGCGAGGGGGCCCGCCTCCCCCCAGGGAGCGGGCCCGGGGCGGCCTCAGCCCGCCGCGCCTTCACTGAAGGCCCGCTCGATGAGCGCCTTCATCGGAGCGTGGGCGGGCAGGGTGCCGAAGCAGTTGCCGTGCGCGCCGCCGAGCCGGGACTCGCAGAAGGCGTCGGCGACCTGGCTGTTGCCCGCGCGCAGGAGCAGGGAGGCCTGGAGCGCCAGGGCCAGCCGCTCGACGACGAAGCGCGAGCGCGTCTCCAGCGTGGCCGTGTCCGAGAAGTCCTTGGCGATGCGCGCCAGCTCCGCGTCGAGCGCGGGGTGCCCGCCCTGGGCCGCCATCAGCTCCTGGAACAGGGCCTCGCGGCTGGCGGGCTCGCGGGTGGCCGCGCGCAGCACGTCCAGGCACTGGATGTTGCCGCTGCCCTCCCAGATGGAGTTCAGCGGCGCCTGCCGGTACAGCCGCGCCAGGTTGGCCTCCTCCACGTAGCCGGCGCCCCCCAGGCACTCTTGCGCCTCGTTGACGAAGGTGGGGGCGCGCTTGCACACCCAATACTTGCCCACGGCGGTGGCCATGCGGGCGAAGGCGGCCTCGCGCTCGTCGCGGTGGCTTGCGTCCACGGCGCGGGACACGCGCGCCGTCAGCACGGTGTGGGCCTCCGACTCGAGCGCCAGGTCCGCGAGCACGTTCATCATCAGCGGCTGCTCGATGAGCCGCCGGCCGAACGCCTTGCGGTGCCGCGTGTGGTGGATGGCCTGCACCAGCGCCTGTCGCATCAGGCTGCTGGAGCCAATCATGCAGTCCTGGCGCGTGAGGGCCACCATCTCCAGGATGGTCGCCACGCCCCGGCCTTCCTCGCCGACCATGAAGGCCACCGCGCCCTGGAACTCCACCTCCGAGCTGGCGTTGCTCCAGTCGCCCAGCTTGTCCTTGAGCCGCTGGATGCGGATGGCGTTGCGGGTGCCCTCCGGCGTGAAGCGCGGCAGGAGGAAGCACGACAGGCCGCCCTCGGCCTGGGCCAGGACGAAGAAGGCGTCGCTCATGGGCGCGGAGAAGAAGAACTTGTGCCCCACCAGCGCGTAGGGGTTGCCCGCCCCCCGCGCGCCCAGTTGATGCGCGCGCGTGCTGTTGCTGCGCACGTCGGAGCCGCCCTGCTTCTCCGTCATGCCCATGCCGATGGTGACGCCCTTCTTCTGCTCGGCGGGCTGGAAGCGCGAGTCGTACGACGTGGACGTGACGAGCGGCAGCCACTTCTCCGCCAGCCCCGCGTGCGCCCGGAACGTGGGCACGCACGCGTACGTCATCGTCAGCGGACAGCTGGTCCCCTGGTCGGCCTGGTTGTGCAGATAGGAGAGCGCCATGCGCGCGACGTGGGCACCCACGGTCTTCTCATGGCGCCACGCGAAGTTGGGGATGCCATGGGCGACGGCCGCCTCCATGATGCGGTGGTAGGCCGGATGGAACTCCACCTCGTCCAGCCGGTTGCCATAGCGGTCGAAGGGCTTGAACTTCGGCTTGTTCTCGTTGGCGGTGAAGCCCAGCTGCATCAGCTCGCCGCCCACCAGCGGGCCGTACTTCGCGATGTCCGCCTCCGCCCAGCTTCCACCCTCGCGCTCCACGGCCTCGCGCAGCGGGAGGTCTGTCTTCCAGGCGTCGTAGACCAGGGGGGGCGCCTGATTGGTGACTTCATGGGTGACGAAGGTCGTCGCGAGGGGGTCGGAAGAACTCATGGTGCGAGGATAGGCGAGCGCCCCAGGCTCCGCGAGCGCGACGTCCGCGCCGGACTTTTCACTGGAAGTCACGCACCTGTTCGGGAGGGCAGCGAGGCCCGGACAGGCCGGGGAGACGCTCACGGTGCGGGCCAGGGAGGACGATGAGTTGCCTCCCTGGGCGCCGCGATTCCATGGGCTAGGGGAGGAAGGCGTCCTTCACCGCGTCGAGCGGAGGATTGGCGCCCGTCTCCGGGTTGGTGCAGCCCTGGTTGATGCTCCAGATGATGGTGCCGCCGAAGCCGTTGGCGCGCGCCCAGGCGCCCTTGGCGGCAATCGCTTGCGGCGAGTCATAGGAGATCCAGCGCACGGTGCCATCCACCACCGGCGTAGTGAAGGTGACGTAGCTGGACTGCGCCGTGGCGTCCCAGTGGTACGTCCCGCCCATGGCCGACAGCTCGAGGATGCGCGCGTAGGTGAAGTCATTGTCGCTGCCCACGTAGTCGGACCAGTCCGTATAGGGTTGATAGGGACCGGTGATGTGGCGCCAGGCCATGCCATAGAACGGCATCCCCATGCCCAGCCTGGTCTTGGGGATTCCCGCGCCCACCCAGGCATTCAGGCTGGCCTCCACCGAGGTGGGGTGGGTGCCCGACTCCCCCATCAGCGCGGAGGAGTACCAGGACGTCCACCCGCCCCAGGGGCCCGTCATCTCGTAGGTCATGACGTTCATCTGGTCCAGGTACGGCACCAGGTTGACGAACCACGGGTCGGCGTCCTCGGGGAAGTTGGCGTTGACCCAGCCCATGGGGAAGGTGAGGAGCATGTCGGGCCGGGCCGCTCGCAGCTCCCTCACCAGCGCGAGCAGGGAGGGCTTGTCGGCGGGCTCCACCGGCTCCCAATTGAGGTCCAGGCCGTCGTAACCGAAGCTGTCCACGGCGGCCAGGAGGTTGCGCACGAAGCGGGCGCGGTTGGCATTGGACGCGGCGCCCACCCAACCCGCGTGCTCTCCGGAGCCGCCCACCATGATGAGCGCCTTGCGGCCGGCCGCGTGGGCGCGGGTGGCCAGGGTGCGTGCGATTGCGGGGCCGTTGTCATTGTCGAACTGGGTGTTCACCGTGCCGTTGGGATTGGGGGTGACGCGGCCGACCATGATGTGGGTCAGCGCGCTGAAGTCCACCTTCTCCGGGGGATAGAGGTCCGCGTTCCAGCCGGTGTAGTAGCCCGACACCCACAGGCCGCTTCCGGGCGGGGCGGTGACCCTGACGGGCGCCGTCGCGGACCTGGTGGGGTCCGCGACGCTGGTGGCGACCACGTGGTACGTGCCCACCTGCCTGGGCGCGGTGTAGCGGCCCGAGGGGGTGATGGAACCGCCCGCGGCCCCCTCGCGGATGGACCAGGTCACCGCCGTGTTCGTGCTCCCTGTCACCGTGGCGATGAAGGTCCTGGACGTCCCTCCGGTCATGGAGAGAGAGGCGGGGTTGAGGGAGACCGTCACGGCGGATGGGACGCTCAGGCCCTCCACGCGCAAGGCATCGAAGTAGAGCGTGGGCAGCGTTACGCCTCGCCCTTCCTGGAGCAGCAGGCCCTTGATTCGTGCGCCCGGAGGCGCGAGCGCGGAGAGCGGCACGTTGCAGGTCACCCAGGCATGGGCCTGGATGTGTCCCCCCGTGCAGCGAGGCCCCAGGTCCGTGCCGGCGGTCAGCGCGTCATCCGCGAGGGCTCGGACCTTGACCACCGCGCCCGTCCCGGCCGTTCCGCCGTGCACGCGCAGGGTGAACACGGCGCTGGAGTCGGCGACGCGGGAGGGCGTGTAGAAGAACAGGGCCTCCTCGGCGCCCATCGTCGCGGAGATGGAGTACTGCCCTTCCGACACCGGCGAGGTGGCCACCAGGGAATGTGTCGTCCAGGAGGCGTTCATCCAGGGCGACGCCATGGCGTCGCGGTAGATCCAACTCGTGGCGAACGCGCCAGTCCCCGACGAGGCGGAAGGCTCCGGCTCCGTCGCGCCCGCACCTCCGCTCCAGGACAAGACCATCCCCAAGGCCATCCAACCCACCCACCGCGACATCATGTCTGCTCCTCGCGAGGCGCATCCGGCACCGCGCTCGCCGCATCTCGGGCGTGGCGGAAGTCCGGAGCCTCGAAGCCTGTCCGGGATGGACCGGCTCCAGGGCAAGCTGGGGTGATGCGTCCCCGTCGGCAAAGCCCGACGCGGGTCCCTGACGAAACACGCGAATCGACACTCCGTGGAGAGCTTGTCTGAAGGGACTAAGGTCAATCCCTTACATGCTCGGCCCGGGGCCATGGGCCAGGTCGCCGCACGTGAGGCTTCAGCGCGGCAGCGAGCGGGGCGTGGGCTCCAGCACCAGGGACTCGGGTGCGGCTTTCAGGTGCTGGAGCAGGGCGGGGCGCACGGTGTCCGTCCACCGCCGCGAGCCGGCCAGGCGCTCGACGTGGGCCAGGTACTTCGCCCGGCTCGAGAACACCGTGAACGCGACGAGCACATGTTCTCCCTCGCGCACGGGGAGGGCGGGGAAGGTGTTCGGCGCGTACTCCGTCTGGAACAGGGCGAGCGGCGCGCCACCCGTCTCGCGCAGGACGGGCACGAGCTGTTGCTCGACGAAGCGCAGGAACCCGGCGTCCACGGGAGCGTCACGGTGGAGCATCGTGACGAGGACGACGGAGTCCGGTGCCGGGTGGGGGCCCTTGTCGGGCCGTTGGGCGCTCGGCGGGGGGAACCCTCGACCTCCGGTGAGAGGACGCAACAGCAGCACATTCGTCGCGTCCAGCATCGTCGCGTTGGCAGCCTCGCGGTGGGCCTTCCACACGGGCCCTCCGTAGAAGCGCTTCAAGGTCTGCTCGCGCGACACCATGTCCGGGAAGCCGCGCAGCCAGACGAAGCGCTCGGGCCGCGCCGAGTCACGGAACTGTCCGACGAGGCGGGCACCCTCGGCTTCCTGGCTCTCGATGAACTCGCGCTCGAACAGGTCGATGAGGACGTCGCGCTGGCCTGGTCGCAACGTGTACTGCCGCAGCTCCAGCACGGCACAGCAATCAGCGGATGCGGGCTTCACGGCGGTGGCTCCTGACGGTGGCGCCGGTGGGAGCGCGCTCGCCTTCCACGTGAGCAGGAGCAGCAGTGTGAAGAGCAGGGGTCGCATCGGGCCTCCGGTAGCGGGTATCGGAGGCACCGTACGGGTCATCTAGGTCAGTTCCGGTCCTGATTCGGACCGTGGAGACCTCATCTGTCTCAGGGCACGTAGGCGATGCAGTCGATCTCCACCAGCAGCCCGGCCTCGGGGAGCGCTGATACCTGCACGGTGGTGCGGGCGGGACGGTGCCCGGCGAACACGCGCTCATAGACGGCGTTCATCCGGGGGAAGTCCTTCATGTCGACAAGGAACACCCCACAGCGCAGGACGTGCTGGAGGCTGGAGCCGCCGGCCACCAGGATGCGCTCCAGGTTGCGGAGGACCTGCTCCGTCTGCGCCTCGATTCCCTCCGCCTGCTTCCCGGTGGCGGGGTCCGTGGCCGCCTGTCCGGAGACCAGCAGCAACGAGTCGAGCCGCATGCCCGGAGAGTAGGGGCCCACGGGCTTCGGCAGTCCAGGCGCGGTGATGGGCTGGTGCTTCGTCGCGGTCATGTGTCCCTCCAAAAAAATCCAATGAGGCCGCAGCCTGCCACTGTGTCCAAACCCCTGGCGTCCCTTTTTCGGGGCGTCGGCCAGGACCCGGTGGGGTGAAAGCGTGATACAGCCCGATGCAACACGCGCACGCTCGCCAGTCGTGGAGTCCCCCGCGCGTCAGCCCATGCCACATGTATGGGTGTGGAGGGTGACAGATGCAGTCGAGATGCGTCTCGCAACGCTTGGTCGTGGTGCTCTGCTGTGCCTTCGTCGCCGCGTGCGAATCGAAGCGCGACCTGCCGGACTCGGAGGAAGCTGTCGCCCTGGCACGGGCCTACTTCCCGGAGCTGGCCACGGAGGCGGCGCCGTCGAAGGTCTACTCCTCCTCGGAGGTCCCCCTCACCGTCACGGATTTCCGCGCACTCACGTCGCGGCTCTCCGAGCACGGGGCGCTGGAGTTGACGACGCGGGGTCTGCTCTTCCGCATCGAGCAGGGGGCTGGAGCCGATGACGCCGGTGCCTTGCGCCGCGAGCGCTCGGTGTCGTTCGCGGGCCCGCGCCACTTCTGGTTCCCGGTGGGTGACTCCGCCGAGGTGAGCCAGGGTTGGCGTTCCTCGCGGCTGGAGGAGGCCTGGGTGGTGGATGGCTCCGAGCCGCTCCACCGCGCGGAGTACCACGTCACGTTGCCGCCCTCGGTGACGCGCCTGCGGGACCTGGGCGAGTACGTGGAGTTCCTCGACACCGACGGGCAGCCCGTCCTGCGCTTCCACCCGTCCGAGGTGCGCGATGCGCGGGGCGAGTCCCGACGTGGTGCCACGCGACTGTCGGGCGTGCGCGCGTCCTCGCTCGCGAACGTGTTCGACGTCGAGGGTGTTCGCGTGAGTCTCGTCACCGAAGTGGCGCTCGCCGGACTCGCCGCGCCGCTGGTGGTGGACCCGGGCTGGTCGTCGACGGCCAGCCTGGCGACCGCGAGAGCGCAGCACGCCTCGCTGCTCCTGACGGACGGCACCGTCCTCGTGGCGGGTGGTGTCAACAGGTTGGGCTTCGTGACCACGGCGGAGCGGTACGACCCGGAGCGGGGGACGTGGGCGTCCGCTGGAAGCCCTGGCATCCAGGGCAATGTCGCCGTGGGAGTGATGCTGCCCACGGGACGGCCGCTGGTGCTGACGGACGGCAGTCTGACAGGGCGCATCTACGATGCCCAGACGAACACCTGGGCCGCCACGGGAGCGATGGCCGCGACGCGCAGCCTGCCGACCGTCACCGTCCTGAATACGGGCAAGGTGCTCGTCGCGGGTGGCTCCAACCTGGCGACCGCGGAGCTCTACGATTCCGCGACCAACACCTTCACCCCCACGGCGTCCATGGCGGTCGTCCACCGTGCCCACCCGGCCGTGTTGCTGAGGGATGGACGGGTGCTGGTGGTGAGCGGCTTCAGCAATGTCATTCCGGGCGAGGTCCCCGAGTCCGAGCTGTATGACCCGGTCTCCGAGACCTGGTCTCTCGCGGCGCCTGTCCTGGTCCCCCGGCACTACGCGACGGGGACCCTGCTTCCGGATGGACGGGTGCTGCTCGTGGGCGGCTTCACGGGGGGAGGGGTCACCACCCACGCGGAACTCTATGACCCCGTGTCCAACACCTGGACCGCCACGGGAGCGCTCACCCATCCGCGCAATGGACACACCGCCACGCTGCTTCCCAACGGCAAGGTGCTCGTCCAGGGCGGCGCGGACTCGGCCCGCAATACCCAGCCTGTCTCGGAGCTGTATGACCCCGCGACGGGGATCTGGAGTCCGGCCGGGACGATGGCGGTGGGGCGTGAGAACCTGGTGGCGACGCTGCTGCCCTCGGGGCAGGTGCTGGCCAACGGCGGTTACTCCTCCAACCCGAGCCTCACCTTCTACGCCAACGCCGATGTCTATGAGGCGTCCAGCGATGTCTGGGCTCCCGCGGGCAATCTCGCGCAGGGCCGCGCTTCCAGGGCGTCCCTGCTGTTGCCCACGGGGCAGGTGCTGGTGGCGGGGGGCCGCGGCGCTGGGGGCCCGCTCGCGACGGCGGAGCGCTACACGCGCGCGAGCAACACCTGGGCGCCCGCCGCGCCCCTGGCGACGGCGCGCGAGCGGGCCACGATGAGCCTGCTGCAGTCGGGTCGGGTGCTCGTCGTCGGCGGTGCCAATGGCGGAGGAGCGCTGGCCTCAGCCGAGCAGTATGACGCCACGGCCAACACCTGGACGTCGGCGGGCTCGATGGCCACGGCCCGGGATGGCCATACGGCGACGGTGCTCGGCTCGGGTCAGGTGTTCGTGGTGGGAGGCGCGGGCTCGGCGTCAGCGGAGCGGTATGACCCGGCAACCAATGCCTGGAGCGCCGCCGCGTCGGCCGCCACTCCACGCTCGGGGCACGCCTCCGTGTTGCTCAACGACGGCCGTGTCCTCGTGGCGGGTGGTCAGAACGCGGGCGCGCTGCTGGCCTCCGCGGAGCTGTACGACCCGACCACCAACACCTGGGCTCCGGCAGCGAGCCTCGCGCAGGGACGCGAGTCCTTCACGCTGACGTTGTTGTCCTCGGGTCGCGTGCTGGCGTCGGCGGGCTCCACGCTCGCGGCGGAGCTGGCGTCGGCGGAGCTGTATGACCCGGTCTCCAACACCTGGACTCCGGCGGGCTCGCTCACGGGGCCGCGCGCCTTCCACTCCGCGGCGCTGCTGCCGTCGGGCCGCGTGCTCGTCGCGGGAGGCCAGGGACCTGGAGGCGCGGTGCTCACCACCGCGGAGCTGTACGACGGCACGACGAACACCTGGAAGCCCGCGACCAACCTCGGTGGGCCCCGGGCGCGCTTCGCCGCCGTGGTGCTGCCCACGAGCGAGGTGCTCGTGCTGGGTGGTGAGTCCGTGGCCAACGCCTTGATGGCGAGCGCCGAGCTGTATGAAGACACAGGGGCGCAGCCCGCCTGGCGTCCGGTGGTGACGGGACCGGACGAGGTGCTTCGTGCGTGCTCCGTCTACTTCACCGGCACGGGGTTCCGAGGTATCTCCGGTGCCAGCTCGAGCGACTACAAGGACTCCTCGACGGACTTCCCGCTGGTGCGGCTGCAGCGCGTGGAGGGCGGTCAGCTCTGGAGCCTGCCGGGGATGGACCTGTCCCCCACGGGCGTGAGGGTGACCATTCCGGCCAGCACGACGCCCGGCACCTATGCGCTGTCCGTCTTCGCCAACGCGATTGGAGGCGGACGGCTGGTGACGGTGCTGCAGAACACCGCGCCGGTGGCCCAGGCCGTGGCGGTGTCCACGGTGGACGGAGAACCTGTCAACGTGACGCTGATGGCGACGGATGCCGAGGCGGGCCCGCCGCTGAACTTCGTCATCGTCACCCCTCCCGCGAATGGAACGCTGAGCGGAGCGCCGCCCGACGTCGTGTACACGCCGAATCCGGGTTACGTGGGGCCGGACAGCTTCTCGTTCCTGGCTCGGGATTGCGGTCTGGAAAGCAATGTCTCCACGGTGACGGTGGACGTGGCAGGGCGCCCGGTGCCGACCATCACCTGTCCGGCGGACGCGGTGGCGGAGGCCCAGGATGCGTCGGGGGCCGAGGTGACGTATGCGCCCGCGACGTTGACGGGCTGGAGTCTGCCGCCTCCGGTGGTGACGTACTCGTCGCCGTCAGGCAGCAGGTTCGCGCTGGGGGAGACGCCCGTCACGGTGACGGCGGCGGACTCGGCGGGGAATCAGGCCACGTGTACGTTCCGGGTGACGGTGCGGGACACGACGGCTCCGCCGTTGACCTGTCCTGACAACGTCCGGGTGCGCTTGAACGAACCGGGTGGCGCGCAGGTGACGTACACGCTGCCCACGGCGACGGACTCCGTCTCTGGACCGGCGACCGTCACGGCGTCGCCTGAGTCGGGCTCGCGCTTCTCGCCGGGCCAGACGCGCGTCACCGTCACCGCGACGGATGGCGCGGGGAACTCGGCGCAGTGCACGTTCGAGGTCTCCGTGCAGGCCCAGGTGGTCTCGATTGCGGGAGGTGGTTGTCAGTCCTCGGGGGGCGGCGCGAACGCGGCGCTCGTCGTGCTGTCGGTGCTCGCCGTGTGGGCAGGCCGCCGTCGCGGCCGGGAGCGAGTCACCCCGTGAGCCTCCTGAATCCTCTCATTCGACTCTTCAGCTCGAAGGACCTTCCCTTGCGTGAATCGGCACGGACTTGTGTGCTCGTCGCGGCCCTGGTCGCCACGGGCGCCTCGGCGCAGACGCTCTCCAGCCCCCTGGTGGCGTTCGACGCGGAGCGCTTGCGTCTCAGCCCCGCCGCCACGGACTCGTTGATGGTGGACACGGGCCGGGTGCTCTCGGAAGGAGGTTATCGGCTCAGCCTCCTCGCCAACTACGAGCGCGGCATCCTCGTGTTGGAGGGCACTGACGGGAGCGAGCGCTCCATCATCCACTACCGGACCTCGGCGTGGCTCATGGGCGCGTGGTCTCCGGTGGACCGGTTGGAGGTCTCCGCCCGGTTGCCTGTCATCATCTCGCAGGGTGGGCACGGCGCGAACATGCTGGAGGGTGTCGCGGAGCCCTCGTCCTCGGGGCTCGGGACGCCCGAGGTGGGTGCGCGCTACTCGCTGATGCGGCGCGAGGAAGGTGCGCCGTTGTCCCTCGCGGTGGGGCTCGACGTGGGGCTCCCGGGTGGACGGGCGAGCGCCTTCGGACGCCAGGAGCACTGGGCGGGGCTTCAGTTCTCGCCTCGTGTTTCGCTCGGTCGCGAGGTGGGCATGTTCGCGCTGGGCGCGAGCGTGGGTGCGCGAATCCGGTCCACGGAAGTAGAGCCGGGCCGCGACGTGGGCACGGAGCTGGAGCAGTCCGTGGTGGTGGCGACCCGTGGTGATGGCCTGCGCGCCGAGCTGGCCTTGCAGGTGGCGGAGTCGCTGGTGCATCCGGACGTGGCGGTGGAGTTGCTCGGAGGTGTGCGGTTGCCCATCGGCCTGGGCTTCGAGCTGAACGCGCTCGCCGGGCATGGCTTCACGGACATCCCGGGGACGCCCTCGTGGCGCGTGGGCGCGGGAATCGCGTGGGCGCACAACCCGCCGCGCGAGGACGTCTGCCAGGGCGGACGCAAGCACACGCCCGAGCAGTGCCCGGACTCGGATGACGACGGTGACTCCGTGCTCAACAAGTCGGACCGCTGCCCGCTGGAGGCGGGGTCGCCTGACAACGCCGGCTGCCCGGACCGCGACTCGGATGGCGATGGTGTCGTGGACCGGCTGGACAAGTGCCCGAACGAGGCGGGGAGCGCGGAGACGAACGGCTGCCCTGACTCGGACGGAGACGGCGTGCCGGATGCCGAGGACAAGTGCCCGAACGAGAAGGGCACCGCGGAGAATCAGGGATGCCCCGCGCCCGCGAAGGACACGGATGGCGACGGCGTGCCGGACTCCGAGGACAACTGCCCGGACGAGAAGGGTACGGCGGAGAACCAGGGTTGCCCCGCGCCAGCGAAGGACTCGGATGGCGACGGCGTGCCGGATGACACCGACAAGTGCCCGAAGGAGAAGGGCACCGTGGAGAGCCAGGGCTGCCCCGAGCCGGTGAAGGCGCCGACGGAGGAGCGGCTCTCGCTGGCGGACCGTCGCATCACCTTCCAGGTGGGCCTCGCCCAGATTGAGGGTGACGGCGCGAAGATGCTCGACGAGATCGCCGAGCAGCTGAAGGCGCGGCCCGGCGTCGCGGTGCGCATCGAGGGGCACACGGACAACACGGGTCCAGAGGACCTCAACCGCACGTTGAGCCAGGACCGCGCGGAGGCCGTGCGCGCCTACCTCATCCGCCGAGGTGTCGAAGGCTCGCGATTGGAGGCCCGGGGTTACGGTCCGGCGCAGCCCATCGCGTCGAACGACACGCCGGAAGGACGCAGCGAGAACCGCCGCGTGGAGTTCATCATCAAGCGGTGAGCCGGTGCGCAGGGCGTCGCGGGGCCCTGTGCCCCGCGACCCGCTGAGGCTGAGCAGTCCATGTGCTGCTCAGCCCCCAGCGGACCGTGAGGAGGCGGGATGGACCGGTTGGACGCGTGGAGCGGCGCAGCTTCACGGTGGCCGCCCAGGACCTGGAGCTGCCGCGCTCGACGGCCACGCAGGTCATCAAGCAGTGTGGATGTCCATGGCACGCTGGCCCGGCACTTCGTGCTGCCCGCGCTGCCCACGTTCCTGGCTGAATACCCGAACCTGAAGGGCCCGGTCTGGACGAGCACCGGGCCCAAGCCCGCATTACTCGCAGGGGTTGCCGTTCAGCGTGCAGTTGAAGGGCTGCCCCAGCCCGGTGGTCGTGAAGCCGAACTCCTTGCTCGCGCCCGCCTTGATGACGGTGTTGTGGCTGACGGGAAGGAACGTGTAGTGGTTCCCGTTGCGAGTCATCGTGGAGGAGAACGGGTTCTGCGCCGTCGTCCCAGCCGGCAAATCGAACTCCAGCTGCCACCCGCTGACGTTCGTCGTGCCCAGGTTCTCCACGGTGTACCGGCCCGTGTAGCCATTGGACCACGTGGAGGTGATGGCGAAGTGGGCCACGAGCCCGGAGGCCGCCGCCGGAGCCGTGGTCGCGAGGACCGCCGCGCTCGGCACCGACACGTTGCCCGCCGCATCCCGCGCGGTGACGGTGAAGGAGTACGCCGTGGCCGGGCTCAACCCCAGCAACGTCACCCCCAGGCCCGCCGTGGTGGCGGCCACGTTGCCGCCGAGCCAGACGGAGTAGCCCGTGACGCCCCGATTGTCGGTGGCGGCGTCCCAGGCCAGGGTGACGCTCGTGGACGTCACCGCCGTCACGCGGAGATTCGCGGGCGCGCTCGGCGGCGTGGTGTCGGGAGGAGGCGGCGCACCGACGCTGATGAGGAACAGCGAGGGCGCCGTGTCCGTCCGCGTCGTGTCCACGCCGTGTCCGCCGGAGTAGTCGAGCGTCTCCGCGTGCGCCCAGTCGGCGATGGGCGTGCCGTTGATGTCCAGGTGCTTGTACGCCGCGCCGGACCAGCCGAACTGGTAGACGCGCGAGGGCTCGGAATAGAAGTCGGCGTACGGGGCCGTGTCATTGCCCACCTGCTTGCGCAGGACGTTGTTGAAGAAGACGTTCTGCGGCCCCGTCGCGCCGGACCACTTCACCGCCTTCTTCCCGGCGCCCCACCAGATGGGATACCAGTTCGAGTCATCCGGGCCGCCGCCGCCTTCCTCGCCGCAGTGGGCGTTGCAGTTGCCGGAGCGGTGCGCGTACGGGACGGCGCTGGTGTTGCGCTCGAAGAGGTTCCTCCGCTCCCAGCCACCGTGAAGGTTGAGGTCGGAGTCGAAGTCGTTGCCGATGACGACGTTGTCGGACGCGGACCACTGGAAGGTGAAGTGCCGCAGGTTTCGCGACGTGTTGCCGGCGTAGAGCGAGTCCCACACGCGGGAGCCTCGGAAGTAGCCGTTGCCGCCCTTGCCCTTGTTCCACGCGCCGTCGAACACGTTGTCGACAATCTGGAGGTTCTTCGCCTCCTCCGTGACGATGGGATGCGAGCCTGTCATCTCCGCGCGGATGCCTCGCACCCACGAGTCCGCGGCCCACTTGAAGACGATGCCGTGCATCTCGTACGCGGGCGCCAGGTTGCCGTAGTTGTGGAGCGCGGCCGACGCGCTCACGCCCGGTACCTCCTGCGTGAAGTACAGGTTCTCGATGCCGACGCCGACGATGGGGTCGACGAGCGGAGCCGCCTTGGAGTCGTACACCGTGCCGTCGATGGAGGCCGAGCCGTCCGACGTCGAAGTCACCGGCACGTCGTATTCCAGCGGCTTGTCCAGGGTGAGCGTCCTGTTGCCCGAGTCCACGGCGACGATGCGGAAGATTTGCTGACGCATGTGCAGGTTGGACAGCGCGTGCGCGGTGGGAAGCGCCTGCTGCTCCGCGTAGAAGGCGCGCGAGTTGGCGGCGCGGATGTTGACGAGCCTGCCCGCGGCCAGTGCGGAGGAGTTGGCCGCCAGGTACACCACCGTGTCGCCAGTGCGCGCGGCGAAGCCCGTCTCGCCCGGCTTCGCGCGGAGCTTCACGCCGACCTTCCAGTGGACATTCGCGGTGCCTTCGAAGATGTCGGCGCGGTTGACGGGGGCGGTCTGGTAGTCGTCGTCGTACGACGTGTGGACCTGGCGCGACTGCACCCGGAACAGGCCCCGTCCCGGCCACAGCCAGCCGCCCTTGCCCTCGCCGTGCGTCATGCCGTCCTCGTCCCAGTCGCCTCCGTCCGACGTCAGCGTGTCGTAGCGGGTGTTCACATCGGGGCGGAACACCAGCTTCGTGCCCGTCACCGGCGAGGCGCCCGCGCCCCGGATGATGAGGTAGTTGGCGTCCACGCCGAGCTCGCGGGAGACGTCGAGCTGACCCGCGGGCAGTGAGAGCAGGGACAGCTTCGTGAACGACGCGCCAGGTGAGCACACCGTGCGCAGGTGGTCGATGGCGGCCTGAAGGCCCGCCGTGTCGTCCACGCCGTCGTTCGGAATCACGCCGTGGTTCGTCGCCAGCTCCGCCGGTGTCACCCGGCACGTGGCGTCCGGATTGATGTCTGCTTCACCTGGCAGGTTCTGTCCGCCCCGGTAGCCCGCCTTGGACCAGTCCGGCAGCCCGGCGATGGGCGCCCGCCGATTCGACGGCGACAGGTCGAGCACCCCCTGGGACCACGTCGGCGTCGAGCCCAGGACCGCCACAGAGGAAAACGTCAACAACACCAACCGGAACAGGCCGGCTCTTCGAGTGAGCATGAACATCTCCAGTCGCGGATGTCTGTGTGGCGAGTGTTTCGCCACTGATACGGATTTATCCGAGAATAACTGGATATGCTCGAATAACAGGTCGAGGTGCGACTCACGCGACGGCCACGTAGGCGGCGACGGCGACCATGCAGGCGCCGAACGTCCATCCCTGGATGCGCAGGGCGCGCTCGGAGCGGAAGCGTCCCAGGATGAGCTTCCCTCCGTAGACCCAGGGGAAGTGGCACGCCACGCAGACGACGAGGAAGGCCGCGGTGAGCTGCGCGGCCTGAGAGAGCATGCCTCCCTCCGGGTTCAGGAACTGGGAGAACATCACCACGATCATCGAGTGAATCTTGGGGTTGAGGGCCACGGTGACGAGTCCCTCGACGAAGCCGAGCCGCTCCGGTTCAGCCGTCGCTCCGGCGGGCGCGCTGGTGGAGCGGAGGAAGCCCCACGCGAGGTAGAGCAGGTACGCGACGCTGCACCAGCGCAGGATGTCGTGCAGCGCGGGAATGCCTTGCAGCACGCGTCCCAGCCCCAGGCCGTAGAGCAGGCAGAGGCCGACGTTGGCCACCTCGAAGCCCGTCCAGAAGGGCAGCGAGCCCCGGATGCCGAAGCGTCCGCCCGCGGTGGCGAGCACCGTGTTGCCGGGCCCGGGGCTGAAGACCATCGGCACGGTGTAGCCCAGGAACATCACCCACACTTCAGCGGGAATCATGGCGAAAGCCCCCACGCGCCCGCGTGGTGGTGATGGGGCGCGAGCCACCACACAAACTCCATTTCGAGTCGGGCACCCAGCGAGCTATCCTCGCGCGCTCGATAAAGGGAGCTCATCGAGCATGCGCCGCATTCCACCGCTCGGCGCCCTGCGGGCCTTCGAGGCAGGGGCGCGACACCTGAGCTTCACCCGCGCCGCCACGGAGCTGCGCGTCACCCAGGCGGCCATCAGTCATCAGGTGCGCCAACTGGAGGACTGGCTCGGAGTCTCCCTCTTCGACCGCCGGGGCCACGCGCTGACGCTGACGGCGAAGGGCCAGGCGTACCTGCGCGAGCTGACGCCCGTGTTCGAGCGCCTGTCGGACGCGACCACTCGACTGTACGAGGCGGAGCAGGGGCCCCTGCGCCTCACCGTGCTGCCCTCGTTCGCTTCGT
Source organism: Corallococcus terminator (assembly GCF_049194865.1). GTDB lineage: Bacteria > Myxococcota > Myxococcia > Myxococcales > Myxococcaceae > Myxococcus > Myxococcus terminator_A. Next base: position 138,008 of record NZ_JBLZWL010000116.1, read on the forward strand.
CCTGGCTCCTTCCTCGCCTGGAGGGCTTTCGTCGACTCCATCCGGACATCGAGCTGCACCTGAGCAGCGCGTCAGAGCTGTGGGACTTCCTCGACGACCGCTTCGACGTGGGCATCCGCTCCGGGCTGGGGCGGTGGACGGGCTTGAAGGCGGAGCAGCTCGCGCCGGAGGTGCTCGCGCCCGTGTGCAGTCCCGCGCTCGCCAGAAAGCTGCGCTCACCGTCGGACCTGGGGAAGGTGCGGCTCCTCCATGACACGCCGAAAGACGGGTGGCGCCGCTGGCTGGATTCGGCCGGCGTCGACGGCGTGGACACCGCGAAGGGCTTCGCGTTCAACGATGCGGGGCTGGTGCTCCAGGCCGCGCGGCAAGGGGATGGCGTGGCGCTCGGGCGATTGCTGCTCGCCGCGGATGACCTGAAGGCGGGGCGGCTGGTCCAGCCCTTCGCCCAGGTCCTCCCCAACGACTTCGGCTACTGGCTGGTCCACCCCCGGCCCCTGTCGAGCCGCCGGGATGTCGTCGCGTTCAAGACGTGGCTGCTCGCCGAGGCCCGGACCACGTCGAAGGCCCTGGGGCTCCTGCCCGAGGTCGCGCGACGCCGGGAGTAAACCGCCCAGCGCTCGGTTACCCTCACTCGGAGGAAATGACCCTGCGCCTCGATAAGACATCTTCCGTTGTAGCTGTCATCTGGTTGCTGGTGCTTACCCCGCAGGCCCGCGCCACCGATACGGTGGGGATTCGCGAGGCGGGGGAGCTGGTGGTGGAGACCGGCACGACGAAGACGCCGTCCGGTGAGACGCTTCGCTACGAGCTGGGCACCTTCTACGTCCCGGAGAACCGGACCGCGAAGCGAAGTCGCATCATCGGCATCGGGTTCGCGCGCATCCGCGCGGCGAAGCCCACGGGTGCTCCGCCGGTGTTCATCCTCCCGGGTGGGCCCGCGCGCTCGTATCTCAACGCCTTCACGGACCACGACGACGCGGCGAAGAGCCAGCTCGAGGGAATCCTCCCCTACCGGGCCGTGGGAGACGTGGTGGTGGTGGACCAACGGGGCTACTCGCCGCGCGGAGAAATCCTGACGGTTCCCCGGCGGACGCAGCCTCTGGAGCAGCCTCGCTCGCTGGCCGCGGATGCGGAGGCGATGGTGACGCTGGCCCAGGACGCGGTGGCGGCCCACCCCGACAAGGACCTGTCCGGCTACAACGTGGTCGAGTACGCGGAGGACGTGAAGGCGCTGAGCCAGGCGCTCGGCTACCGGCGGATTTCGTTGTCGGGACAGAGCTTCGGCTCGCAGTGGAGCCTGGCGGTGATGAGGCTGCACCCGGACCTCGTGGCGCGGGCGCTGCTCTCGGGCATCGAGCCGCTCGACAACAGCCATGACCTGCCGTCGCACATCTTCGCGTCCCTCCAGCGCATCGCCTGGGACGCGGACCGCGCTCCGGCGCTCCAGCCCTACCTGCCCCGGGGCGGAGTGATGGCGGCCTTGCGCGCGGTGCGGGAGCGCCTCGCTGCCGGGCCCATCGAGGTCACTGTCCAGGACGCGAAGACGGGGACGGCGCGAACGGTGGCGCTCGGCCTGGAGGACTTCCAGGGCTCACTGCTCCGGCCCGCGGCGTCCTGGCCCGCCTTCGTCCTCTCCCTGTACTACCGCCGCTATGACGACTGGGCGCGCGAGGTCCTCGCGGAGCGCCAGGACGTCGAGTCACCCGTCCGGCTCATCGCGCCACTGATTGACAGCAGTCTCGCCGTGTCCGCCGAGCGCCGACACCTGCTCAAGACGGACGCGGGGCTGGAGCTGCTGGGCGCCGTCGACTTCGACGCGCTGATGGCCTCCGAGGAGGCGTGGCCGACGCCCGATATCGGAGATGCGGTGCGCCTCCCGGTGCCGAGCCCGATTCCCGTGCTCATGTTCCACGGGGACTGGGACACCTCGACGCCCCTCGACAACGCGCTGGGCCTGCTGCCGTACTTCGCCAACGGCCGCGTCATCCAGGTCCACCGAGGCGCGCACCACACGCGAGCCCCTGTCTTCGCGAAGTACCCGGAGCTGCTGACCCAGGTGGTGAAGTTCCTCAAGACGGGCGACACCCGCAAGCTCCCGGTGCGCGTGGAGTTGCCCGTGCCCACCTTCCAGCCGCCGTCATTTCCTCCGCCCGGGCAGTGAGGGTTCAAGGTGCGCGGCTACTTCGTGGAAGCCACTCCCGGAGCGCAGTGGATGCCCACGGGCGTGGACCAGAGCTGGTATTCGCCCGTCTCGTCGCTCGCGAAGAAGTAGGCGCGCGAGCCCAGCCGCGCGAAGCCGTCCGGCGACGAGCCCCAGGGGCCGGGGTTGATGTCCGCGAGCTGGCCCGTGGTCGCAGGGGTACCTCGGGTGAGCCAGGGCTCGGTGTACAGGCCATCCTGCGAGGCGCTGAAGAAGACAGCGCCCTCACCCGTGGCGAAGAGGGATGAGCTGGACTCGTCGCTCAAGTCGAGCGGGTGATGGAGCAACTGCGTTCCGGTCGCCGTTCCATCCGTCGCCCACAGCGACACGTCCCGAGGCGCGGGGCTGCTGCCGCCAATGGCCATGGTGAAGTAGAGCTTTCCTCCGGAGACCGTCGTCCGCTGGAGGTAGGGCGTCGCGTCCGGCAGGTTCGCGTACAGGTTGGGCAGGGTGGTGATGCGCGTCTTGCCTCCGCCGGTCAGGGAGACGCGCTCGACATGCAGCCGCTTCGCGTCCGTCGACTGCGTGGCCAGGTAGACGGACGAGCCCAGCACGCCCACCAGACCCGTGGACCTGCCGAACGACTCCAGCCGGACGGTCCCCGCCGAGGTGCCATCCGTCTTCCACACCTCGTCGTTGGGCCCATCGTCCAGCACGAACAGCCCCAGGTTCCCCGCCTGCGCCACGTGGTGGACGTAGGTGCTGCGCGCGTCCAGCTTCTTGACGGCGAACGTCCCGGACGTGGTGCCGTCGGTGCGCCAGAGCGTGGTGCCATGGGACTCCGACGACACGAACAGGTGCAGCGCCGCGCCCACCTTCAACGAAGTGAAGCGGACCTCGACCTCCGACGGCAGGACAGCCACTCGGAAGGTGCCAGCGTCGGTGCCATCCGAGCGCCAGACCTCGCGGCGCATGAACGTCGGTGCGGGAACCGACACGTTGCGCACGAAGACGAGCAGCCCGTTGAGTGAGGTGAGGTGCTGCAGGTAGACGCCCTCCATGCCGGGTACCAGCTCCTTGACGAGCCGGGTTCCGCTCTCCGTTCCATTGCTGACCCACAGCTCGTTTCCGGTGGCGGTGTCATCCAGCTCGAAGAAGACCCGGTCGCCCACGGCCACCAGTCCGCCCAGGCGGGGTGGGCCGCGCATGGAGGGTGGAAAGGTCCTCACGCGCGTGGTGCCGGATGACGTTCCATCCGTGCGCCAGAGGACGGCACCGCCGTCTTGAAAGTTGGTGCCGAAGTAGAGTGCCCCATTCGCATGGACGAGCTGGTCAGTCCCCATGACCTGTCCACTGATGATGACGGGGCCCGTGCCCGGGGGCGTGATGACCTTCAGGCGCGAGGTGACTCCGGCCGGACAGGCCCATTGATTGACGTCGCGTCCCTCCGCGCCCGGCTGCGTCCCTTCGGTGCTAGGGGAAACTCCGCACCCCGCGAGTCCCAGCCCCAACAGGGCCCACCCATGTCTTGCCCGCATGTCGTCTCCTCCCCGGCCCGGCCCGAAAAAAGGCACGGGAGGGTGGGGTGCCTGACCTGGACTGCCAACGCGTGCTGGGGGGAGGGGCGCGCGTTCACGAACAGCCGTCCCCCGCGCCACGTCTCCGCCGAGAAGACACTCGCCGCGAGGTGCTCAGCGCGAGGGCGTTGGTGGCTTCATCGACCAGGGTGACGACTTGAAGTGCTCGGTGAGCAGCTCCAGCAAGGTGCGCACGGCCGGCGACACGTGACGGGCGCTCGGGTACACGGCGTAGAGGGGCATGGGAGGTGGGGCGAAGCGCCGGAGCACCTCGCGCAGTGCTCCGGAGGTCACCGCGGCGGCGGAGTGGAGATGGGGGAGCCGCGCGAGGCCCACGTCGGCCAGGGCGAGGGGGACCAGCACCTGGAAGCTGTTGACCGCGACGCTCGGGACGATGGTCACCGAGAACGGCTTCTTGTCTCCCTGGAAGGTCCACGTCGTCGGCGCGGAGGAGCCGGTCATCGCCAGGCAGCGGTGCTTCGTGAGCTCCCGAGGCTCCTTGGGTGTGCCCGCGCGACGCAGATAGGCGGGGCTCGCGAACACCCCCAGCTGCTGGGGCACGCCGAGGCGTCGGACGACGAGGCGTGAGTCGTCCATGGGACCGACGCGGACCGCGAGGTCGTAGCCCTCCTCGACCAGGTTCACGCGTCGGTCGGTGAGGTCGACCTCCAGCTTCACCTCGGGATAGCGGGTGGCATAGACGGCGAGCAGGCTGCCGAGCAGGTTCTGCCCCATCTCGAAGGGCAGCGTCATCCGCAGGCGCCCGCTCGGGTGGGCCTGGAGCTTGCCGACCACGGACTCGGCATCACGCAAGGCGGCGATGGCCGGGGCGACCTCTCGCTGATAGCTGGCGCCGATGTCGGTCAGCGTCAGGCTGCGCGTGGTCCGGGCGAAGAGTCGGGCGCCCAGGTACTCCTCCAGCGCCGCCACCTGCTGACTGAGCGTCGACTTGGGGATGCCCAGCTTGCGCGCGGCGCCCCGGAAGCTGCCCTGCTCGGCGACCTCCAGGAAGGCGATGACGGTGTTGGGGTCCGCCTGACCGATTGTCCGCATGGGCGGACAGTACTTCCCAAATCATTCGATTGGCCATGACGCGGCGAAGGCGCACATTCCCACGTGTCACCCCCCGCCAGGAGCGGACTCATGAACCTCTTCTCTTCCTATCGTCTCGGCCCCATCGAACTCGCCAACCGCGTCGTGATGGCGCCGATGACGCGCAGCCGGGCGACGGGCGCGCTGCCCAACGAGCTCATGCGCGAGTACTACACGCAGCGCGCCTCCGCTGGACTCATCATCACCGAGGGCATCGCGCCGTCTCCGAACGCGCTGGGTTATGCCCGCATCCCCGGCCTCTTCTCCCAGGCGCAGGTCGAAGGGTGGCGCGCCATCACCGCGAGCGTCCATGCCGCGGGCGGGCGCATCTTCGCCCAACTCATGCACACCGGGCGCATCGGGCACCCGAACAACCTGCCCGCCAACGCCCGCATCCTCGCCCCGAGCGCCGTGCGTCCCGAGGGCACCATGTACACGGACCAGGCGGGGCCACAGCCGTATCCGTCACCGGAGGCGATGAGCGAGGCGGACCTCCGCTCGACGCTCCAGGAGTGGGTCCAGGCGGCGCGCAATGCCATCGCCGCGGGCTTCGACGGAATCGAGCTGCATGGCGCCAACGGCTATCTGCTGGAGCAGTTCCTCCACCCGCACACCAACCGCCGCGAGGACTCCTACGGCGGCGGCGCGCGCAACCGCGCTCGCTTCGTCGCGGAGGTGGCGAAGGCCACGGCGGACGCCATCGGCGCGGAGCGTGTGGGCATCCGGCTGTCGCCCTTCAACACGTTCAACGACCTCCCCGCGCACGACGGAGTCCAGGAGCAGTACACGGTGCTGGCGCAAGAGCTGCGCGGCCTGCTCTACGTGCACCTGGTCGCGAGCGCCGAGCCGGGCTTCCCCGCGACGGCGGCGGCCATCCGCCAGACATTCGGCGGGCCGCTCCTCCTCAACGGTGGCTTCACCGGTGACAGCGCGCGGGCGGCGCTGGAGGCGGGGAGCGCGGACTTGATTGCCTTCGGCCGGCCCTTCATCGCCAACCCGGACCTGGTCGCGCGCCTGAAGGGCGGCTCCGAGCTCGCGGCCCCGGACTTCCAGCGGCTCTACACGCCGGGCGCGGAAGGCTACGTGGACTACCCCGCGCTGCGCTGACCTGGCGCCCGGGGGCGGCTCACCAGGCCGCGCCGCTCAGGCTGCTCTCTCGGAGCAGGCCCTCGGGCAGCACCGTCAGGAAGCGGCGGGCCGCCGGGTGCCACGCCGTGGGCACCACGGTGGGGTCCTGGTGGAGCTGCTCGCCCGTCTCCACGTCCCACACGGAGGTGCCCCGGTCCTTCGCGCTCGCGAGCAGCAGGTTCCCATCACACCTGAACTCGCCGCGCGGCCCGGGGAACCAGCGCACCAGCCTCCCGGTCTCCACGTCGTGGAGCATCGCGGCGTCGAGCAGCTTGTCGGCGTCACCCCCGAAGCCCCAGAAGGCGAGGGTGCGCGGACCCACGAAGCAGCGCGGGCCATCCCAGTGGTAGGTGCACTCGCGCAGGTGCTTCAGCGAGGAGCCGTCCTCCGACTCCCACACGTTCTCGTGGACCCAGCGCCGCAGGGAGAAGGTCGTCAGGATGCCCAGCGGGTGCCAGACCCAGCCATCATCCACGAGCCAGGCCTCGTCCGGAGAGACCGTCAGGCCGCAGTGGAAGTAGTCGCGCTCGTGGCGGGGCATGGGCTCACCGGGCTTGCCTCGCCCCCCGGGCGCTCGCGCCGTCAGCAGCTCTCCCGTGGCGGGGTCCGACAGGTCCAGCCGATTCCAGGCCGTCGCGTGGGCGAGGAGCGTCCGCGTGCCGTCACGGAAGAAGGCCACGGGGAACTCGCAGCGCGTCTCATGGTACGAGCCCCGGTCCAGCGACATCGTCACCTTGCCGGAGGCCAGCTCCAGCACGAGGCCCCTGGCGCCGAGCCGATTCACCACCGCGGCGTAGCGCCCACAGGGCGAGACGTGCAGGGCCAGCGTGGCGGAGAGGTCGAGCGTCGCCGCGCCCACGGACCCGAGCCGCGTGAGCGAGTCTTCATCGAGGTCGAGGCGGAGCAGCTCGCCTTGCGCGTTCACCGCGAGCCACTGGGAGCCCGGTGTGGAGCCCAGCGCGGTGACGGCTTGAAGTGACTGGCCCGCGAGCTGGGGGAGTGAGTGCTCCCGGTGCTCGAAGTGGAGCGCCGTGGCCCGGGTGCGCACCTCGGGGCGTCCGATGATGCCCATCAAGGAGGAGCTGCGTCCCAGCCTCACATGCTGGCAGTCCGTGCAGACGCTCCTGAACTGCTGGCCGGGCAGGGCCACCCGCGCGCAGTCCTCGCAGAGCAGGTCGGGGTGGACGCCCTGGCCCTTGAAGCGGACGTAGTGGCCCGCGTCATCGTCCTCCAGGAGGTGGACACACCAGTGTCCCGCGTGGGGTGCGGCATGGCCACAGGCGAGCTGGTTCATCGGCTTCCTCCTTGAGCTCCTCCAGCAGCCAGGACGAGCGGAGGGCTCAAGTTCCAGGCATGAAGGAAAGCTTCACGACCGGTCCCGGGTGCCTTCCGTCTCGCGAGAAGCTGTTCGGCAAGGTACCCGAGGAAGCCCGACTCCGCATCCGACGCGAGAGCAGGTTCGCGAGTTCGTTCAGGAGCGCGGAGGAGGCAAGGCCGCTGCCTCGTGGGCGTCGACAATCTCGACGTTGCGGAAGTCCTGGCAGGGCTTCTGGAAGCCGAGCACGTACTTGAGCGAGCGCGCCTCCTGCGTCAGCTTGTGCCACCACCTGCGAAGCCAGTTGGGGCCAGGCGCCGCGGGCAGCTCCTCGCCGCTCACGTTCAGGTCGAGGTAGTGCGTGGCCGTGCGGCCCAGGCCCTCGAACTCATGCTCCAGTCCCAGCGTGTGCTGACGCAGCTCCGGTGTGAGCCGCTGGTGCACCGAGTCGGTCATCAGCACGTACTCGGACACCGGGACGTCGTTCTTCAGCATCCGGTGCACGAGGATGACGTCGACGCCCGCGAGCTCCGTGAGGTGCTTCACGCGCTGGAAGGCGACCTCGCCCGAGTGCGCCACGAACTTGAGCGTCAGGGCGCCCACCTGCATGCACCCGTCGCACTTGCACATGCGGTCGACGATGAGCCGCTCGCGCCGGGCGACGAAGGCGCGGCGGAGGTTCGCGACCTGCCGGGCGAAGGCGGAGCAGTCGTCTCCGACGGCGTAGAAGAACGCCGCGTCCCCTTCGAGCTTCGCGAGCTTCAGCTTGCCGGAGGCGTCGATGAGGGCCTCGAGCAGCTGCGCCACCGTGTCTTGCGCGTGCGCGAGCGTGAACCGGTGGTGCTTCATGAAGCGGGTGTAGCCGCCGATGTCCGCGATGAGCAGCAGCGCCTTCTCTGTCGCCATTCGTGCCTCAGCGTATCGCAGGGGTGGCATGCAGCCCACCCCGTGCCCGCGGGACGCCTATCCGCTCACGACGACGGGGGCCTTGGCCTTCTTCTGCTTCTCCGCCCAGGGCAGGTAGTGCTGCTCCATGAACTCCTGCTTGAAGTCCCGGTACGAGCTGATGGCCCCCAGCCAGGACCCGCCGCGGATGAAGTGCCAGGCGGGGTCGAACTGGTAGGACAGGAAGCCCGCGCGGGCGCCGTGCGGGTACAGGTGGTGGTTGTTGTGCCACTCGCCCGTGATGAGTCCCGGCCAGAGCTGGTTGATGGACTGGTCCTTCATGTTGAAGTCCACGCCGTCGCGGCGGCGGTCCTTCCCGCCTCCGTGCCCGTCGTAGTTGAACGTCCGCACGCCCACGGCCCACACGCCGGACCAGCCGAAGAGCGCCAGCGCCAGCCCATGTCCGCCGATGAGGAAGAAGAGGCCGTACCAGACCGCCCAGTTCGCCAGGAAGTGCGCCACCGTCCAGGCGGGGTGACAGAGCGAGCCCCACTTCTGGTACTGCTCATAGCTGTTCACGTGGACGCCCGTGTGCTCCACCAGCTTGCGCAGCTGCGAGTAGTCCTTGGGGCTCAAGTCCCTGCGGATGCCCTGGTGGTTCACGTCCGCCAGGAAGCAATAGAGCCAGCCCGCCTTCGCGTTGTACGGGTCCCCCGGCTGCTCCACCTTGGCGTGGTGCACGTGGTGGGAAACGACATACGCCTCTTCCGAAATCGTCTTCACCACCAGGTTGCGGCACAGCTCCCGGAAGAAGGCGTTCTTGAACTGGAACGCCCGGTGCGTCGAGTAGCGGTGGTACCAGATGGTGCCGTGCGTCCCCAGAATCACCATGCTGTAGATGAAGCCGGCCAGCAGCAGCCACCAGCTGAAGTGGTGGGTGAAGAAGAGCGCCAGTGGGATGCCGAATCCCAGCGTCGTGACCCACGCGATGAGCGCCAGCCAGTTCTTCCGCGTGCGAAAGATGTTCAGGCGCGCAAAGAACTCCGAGAAGATCTCCCGATGCGTCGGCACATAGAGCGCGCCGTTCTTTTCGTAGCCGTAGCTCGGAGGGTCGAGGATGCGGTCCAGAAATGACATGAGTTCCCTGAGCAGGCGGCGGGGACGCGTGAAGTGGCGCGGAGTTTCTCATGAAACTCCGGTGGCGGCGCGAAGTGCTACCCGACATTTCTGACGCAAAATGACAGGGAGGCTCCACGTGGGCGGAACAATGGGCTCCCAACGGAGTGAAACGGGGCTCGACGTCGGGCGAATCCTGGCGGTCCCCGTCGACCCCGCCTCCTGCTTGGAGCGCGGGTGTGAGTGTGAAGCGCTTGTCTGCTCGCTCGCGCTCCTCGGGCAGCGGCGGGGGTAGGGGCCGTCGCTACCGTCGACGGAGCTCTTCGTCCACGTCCTCGCGGAGGCGGTGCAGGGCCTCCGCGAGCGGGTTGTTCGAGTTCACCCGAATCCAGGCGCGCAGGCCCAGCACGGCTTCCAGCTCGACGAGCGCCTTCAGCACCCGTCCAGGTTCCAGGGTGTGGACCTGGACCGAGAGGGTGTCGTTCCAGGTCGTCGTCTCCACACGGTCATCCGCTGTCAGGTACGGGCGAAGGTGCGGGACGACGTCGGGCGGTCCGCGCTTCGGCTGCGTGAAGTGGCCCCTCACGATGACGCGTTGGCTGGTGAGCATGAGCGCGGTGCCACCCTGGCGCTGGGCGAGGTACCCGAGGCGGGGCCCGAAGTGGTCCTCTTCCAGCAGGACGTGCGGGCCCGCCACGGTGACGTCGCCGCTCAGGTCCTTCGCATACCGCGCCGCCGCCTCCGCGGTCTTGAAGAGGACCCACAGGCGCAGCCGCCCCGAGTGAGGGCCGCGCGCGGCGATGCGCTGCTCGAGGCGAACGTCCTTGGGCACGTCCACCAGCTCCGCCGCCACCGCCGCGCCGTGCTCCTGGGCGAGCGCCTTCAGCTTCGCCACCTCGGTGCCTAGGGACTCCTCCTGGTCAGGGATGCCCCAGAAGTCGACGAGCCCGTGGAGCTGGTTCGCATGGCGGATGAAGGGGCCGAGCTGCTCCTTCTCCAGCACCCGCTCCAAGGCGCCGAGGGAAGAGGCGTCCTTCACGCCGAACGCGGTCGCCAGCGCGAGCTGACAGTGGCCGTGAATCTCCGAGTGGACCATGCGCCCCTTGCGCTTCCACAGGAGGGTCCGCAGCGCGGGGAAGTCGTCCCCCAGCGTCATGTCCGTGTACAGCATCACCACGCGGCCCATGGAGGTCATCACCTCCGGCGCGTGCTCCTCCTCTCCCACCGAAATGCCTTCCGCCGCGAGCAGCTGCTTCCATCGCTCGGGGTATTCGCGTCCCGACTTCCAGTCTGGCAGGAGCGTGTCGAGGTACGCGGTGGCCTCGTCGGTGGTCTCGAAGCGGCCCACGAGCACGCAGTCGCCGCTGTTGTTTCCGGAGAACCCTCGCCACACGCGAACGCCGTCGGACAGCGCCTCCGCCCGAGGTGTCCCCGCGCGTGCACAGCCCGCCAGCGGCGACGGCGCGGACAGCACGTCTTGTCGCCCGTTCCAGCCCGCGAGCACGTCCTCCGCCGAGGTGATGGGGAGTCCCCCGCCCTGGAACGAACACGCCTTCAGCCGCCGGTCCGACGTCAGGGTGATGAAGTCGAGCCCCGCGCCACAGTCGCCGCCGAAGAGCCGGGGGACCTCCGTCAGCGTGTCCCCGAAGCAGACCGACAGGCGCGTGCGCAGCGGACTCTCCGCGAGCACCTCCGTGAGCCGCGCTTCGTCCGAAACACTGAGTCGGAGCTTCGCGTCGCTGCCCACGTAGCGCAGGAGCGCGGCATCGCGACAGCCCAGCGCATGCAGCGTCCGGAGCTGCGCGGGCAGCGTGGGCAACCGCTCCGGCGTCGCCAGGATGTTCACCCCGAACGTCTGCCCCGAGCGCGCGAGCCGCCCGACGCTCGTCTCCCAGTCGTTGTCGTCATAGAGCGACACGCGGACTTCGCCCAGGTGGGGTGCGAGCTTCGCGAGGCGCTCGTCGGAGAGCAGCGTCCCATTGGTGGTGAAGTGGATGGCGAGCGACGTCTCGTTCGACAGCCGGCGCACCAGCTCATCGAATCCGCGAAACGCCAGGGGCTCGCCTCCGCCGAAGGCGACCTCCAGCGTGCCCGCGCGAGCCAGCCCCGCGAGCACGTCGAACGCCGAGTCCACCGTCCACTCGCTCCGCGCTTCCAGCTCTCTCGAGCAGAAGGTGCACGCGAGGTTGCACGCGTTGGTGATGCCGAAGAGGACCAGCCGGGGCGCCCTTCGCCGCAGGTGTCGCGTGGGAGGCGCGTCGACGCGGAGATTCGTGCCCGTCTTCCGGTGGAACCAGAGGAGGGCGCCATCGAGCGCGTGCGGGCGCCAGTCGGATTGCGGCTGCATGAAATGACCTCGAAATCGCGGCGCCGACGCAGCTTGTCATGATCTGCCCCACACCCCGCAAACCCCTGGAATCATGGGAAGTCCGCAGGTGAGGCCAGGGCTCCCAGCCTACAAGAAACAACCCGGGTTCCGGGCCCGATAACTCCTGAGTCAGCCGCAGTCCGGGCAGCCCACACCCCGAGGTCGCTCCCATGGGTTTCAGGATCCCCAGCTTCAACGACGTTCGGAAGACGGTGACGAACACCGTCAACGACGTGAAGAACACGGTCGTCGACAAGGCGACCGACGTGAAGAACACGGTCGTCGACACGACCAAGGACGTGAAGAAGGCCGTCGTCGACACGAGCAAGGACGTGTTCGAGGACGTGAAGCACAACCCCGTCACGGACGCGTTCAAGAAGGCCATCACCGACCCGAAGGACCTGGCCCGCGACGTGTTCCAGACGGGCCTGCGCACGGCCTACCACGGTGTGCAGAAGGTGCTGCCGGAGGGCGCGGCCGACCAGCTCGTGAAGGCGGCCGAGGGCGGCATGGATGGCCTGGCCAAGACGTCCGAGCTGCTCCTCGGCAAGGACTCCTCCGTCACCCAGAGCCTGAAGACGCTGGGCAAGGTGGACCTGGAGGGCATCACCCGGACGACGGACCCGGTGACGGGGCAGAAGCTCCAGGGTGACTGGCCCAAGCTGTGGGGCACCTGGCTGCTCGAGGAGAAGCCCAAGGACCTGGGCACCTGGGACAAGGACAAGAATGGCACCGAGCGCGTCACCGTGCGCGACAACGCGTACACCGAGGACCTGGCGGGCCGGCCCCACCAGCAGCAGGTGACCGAAGAGTTCTTCAAGATGTACCCGAACCCGCAGGTGGGCGACGTGTTCCCTCCCGCGAACCCCACCAAGGAGCAGAACGACAAGGCCCTGTACCGCTTCACGGGCCCGGGCACCGACGAGAAGAGCAAGGAGAAGTACACCTCGCTGGAGTGGTTCATCGGCTCGTACCGCACGGAGGTGAAGTGCACCGGCATCGACGAGAAGACCGGCAAGCCGAACCTCTCGTACGAAGTCGTGAACAACTCCCACATGGAGTCCGGCACCCGCGTGCCGGCGAGCTTCCAGGAGAAGGGCCTGCCTCCGGCGCTCGTGCAGGACCGCCAGCGTGAGACGGGCCTGGGCGTCGGTGGTGACTGGGTTCAGCGCTACCAGTGGACCAGCAACGGCGTGGACAACCCCACGAAGTAGCCCCATCCCCGGTCGTTGACGAAGGCCCGGTGGTCGCTCCCAAGCGGCCCCGGGCCTTCTGTTTTTCACGCAGGGACGTGGTGACTTCCCACGTCACACCGCGTCACTCTGTTTTTCCCATGCGTCAGGAAACATTTTCGGCCGATTCGCGAAGATGTAGGTATCCCCCCTTCAACACGAGGCGCTGTCATGGCCGGTATCTCCTCTGTGAACAGCAGCGCCGCCGAGTCCGCCCGTCGTCGAGCGGAGGCAGCGCGCGTCGCGGCCCAGCAGCAGCAGACGGCGACTCCGACCAAGCCGAAGGCGAAGCCGGTGGAGCAGGTCTCCGCGTACGAGGGGCCTCGCAAGACGGGCGCGGAGAAGCTCACGGGCGAGAAGACCCAGCCCGCCGCGAAGGGGCCGCTGGACAGCGCGCCCGCGGACCCGAAGGCGCGCGCGGGGTGGTGGAAGCAGCTCTCCCCCACGGAGCAGATGCAGGCGGTCAGCTCGGACCCCAAGAAGGTCGGCTCCATGGATGGCCTGCCGGCCTCCGTGCGCGACACCGCGAACCGCACGCAGCTCAAGAACGAAATCGCGCAGCTCAGCGCGGAGAAGTCGCCGTCGAAGGAGCAGCAGCGCCAGCTCGAGAACGCTCGGGCCGTGCAGACGCAGCTGGACCGGACGGCGAAGGAGGCGGGCTCCGCGCAGCTGCTCGTCTATGACTCCACCTTCGTGAAGGGCGAGGGCCGCGCGGCCATCGTCGCCGGCAACCTGGACACCGCGAAGCACGTGTCAGTGAGTGTGCCGGGCCTGAACTCGGACGTGCGCGGCTACATGGACAACATCACCAGCGACGCGCTCAAGCTGCACGAGGCCTCGGGCACGGCGCACGGTGAGGTCGCGACGGTGGCCTGGATGGGCTACGACGCGCCGGGCTTCCAGAACGTGGCGTCCGACAACGCCGCGGAGAATGGCGCGAAGCTGCTGGCCGCCGACGTGGCCGGCATCCGCGCCAGCCGCGAGGGCAACCAGCCGCACCTGACTGTGATTGGCCACAGCTATGGCAGCACCACCGCCTCCATCGCCGCCGACAAGAATGGCCTCCAGGCGGATGACCTGGTGCTCATCGGCAGCCCTGGCGCTGGCAGCGCCAAGTCGGTGAAGGACTACGACGGCGCGCTCGCCAACGGGCACGTGTGGTCCGGCTCGGCCAGCCGCGACGTGGTGTCCTGGCTCAATGGCAGCAACCTGCCCGGCGACCCGCTGGGGCAGGACCCGTCCGAGAACAAGTTCGGCGCCAACCGGTTCACCGCGGAGGCGAAGGACCGCGGGGACAAGAGCAACATGGGCGACCACTCCAAGTATTACAACGAGGGCTCCGAGTCCCTGGCCAACATCGCGGACATCGTCACGGGGAACTACGGGGGCGTGGACCGGGCCCAGCAGCGCTACGGCGAGCATGACTGGTGGAAGGGCAACCGCGTCATCGACCCCGAGTCGAAGCGCGCCGTGGAGTGAGCCGGATGTAGAGCGGGCCCAGGGGCCCCTCCACCGGAATCCAATACAACTATTTCGCGGGACCGGCCGGAGCACTGGCGGGTCCCGCTTGTCTTGAGTGGGCCTTGGAAGGTCGTGCATGCGCTTGTCGAACGTGGTGCTGAAGAGCCCTGACGTGGGCTCGCGGTTGTCGTCTGTCGAAGTCATGCAGGGCAGTCTGGTGAACGGGCGGGAGCGGGTGCTCGTCAACGCGTCCAACACGAATGGTCAGCTCGGCTCGGGAGTCTCCGGCGCCATCCGCCGCGCGTGTGGTGGCGCGGGCTTCCAGGAGCACATCCTCACGGCGCTGAACGCGCGCTTCGGCGGGCCCATGGCGCCGGGCGAGGTGCTGGTGACGGAGGCGGGCGCGCACCCCACGGCGAAGTGGGTGGCCCACGTCGCGGTGATGGACTACCGCGAGGGCATTCACGGGGGCTCATTCCCGGACACGCAGCGCATCCGCGAGGCGTGCGCGCGGCTGTGGGAGGCGCTGGAGCAGTTGGACGAAGCGGACCTCTCCGTCGCCATGGTGGCGCTGGGGGCCGGCACGGGAGGGCTCTCGCTGCGAGAGTCGGTGGAGCTGGCGTGCTCCACGCTGGGCGAGCACCTGCGAGCGCGTGAGCACTCGCGGCTCGGGCGCGTGGTGTTCTACGGCTACAACCTGCCGGAGTACATCGCCACCGTGGACGTCGTCTCTCGCCACTTCGAGCTGCCGGAGGGCTCGGTGTCGCGGGAGGTGCTGGACTTCGTGGAGCGCGGTCGCGAGCAGGAGCGGCGCGGCAGGTAGTCGCCTTCGCCCGCGCTAACCGAACTTCTCGCGCAGCGCCGACGCGTGGCTCCGGCTCAGTGGCAGCGGGGCCTCCAGGCCGCGCAGGTAGACGTCACCGCCTCCGCTCAGGCCCCGGTCCACGCGCTCGACGAAGGTGAGGTTGACCAGCGCGGAGCGGTGGATGCGCGCGAAGGTCCGCTCCGGCAGTCGCAGCTCCCACTCCTTCAAGGGGCGCGGTGACAAGGTGACGTGTCCGTCCGCCGTGACGAGCTCCACGTAGTCGCCCGCGCCGCGAAGACAGACGAGCTGCTCCACCCGCACGAAGCGCGACTTCGCGCCGTTCTCCAGGAACAGCACGTCCGCCTCGGTGAGCTTCTGGCGGGTGGGGCCCTGCGCGGGCGCGGGCTTGCCCTGCTCCCGGGCCACCAGCTTCTCCACGGCCCTCGCCAGCCGGTCCGGATGCACGGGCTTGAGCAGGTAGTCGAGCGCGTTGACCTCGAATGCCCGCAGCGCGTGCGTGTCGTGGGCCGTGACGAAAATCACCTGGAAGGGCCGCTCGGGCAGGCGGGCGAGCAGCTCGAAGCCGCCCTCTCCGGGCATCTGCACGTCCAGGAACAGCAGCTCCGGTTGCAGCTCCTCGATTCGCGCCAGCGCGGACGTCACGCTGTCCGCCTCACCGACGACCTTCACGTGGGGCGACGACGACAGCAGCTCGCGCAGCTCGACTCGGGCGAGCCGCTCGTCATCCACGAGCAACGCGCGCAGGGGCAGCGTCATGCGATTCCTCGGCGAGTATGGGGGTCCATTCCATGGCGGGCAGCTCGACGACGATGTGGACCCAGCCGTCCGTCTCCGACGTCTCCAGCTTCGCGCGCTCCGCGTAGAGCTGGGCCAGCCGCTCGCGCACGTTGCGCAGGCCGGTGCCCGTGCCCTGGGGCCCCAGCTCGCGCGTCGCGGGCGCCCACGTACCGGTGTTGTCCACCTGGATGCGCAGCACGTCCCGCACCCGCGTCACCTGTACGCGCACTCGCACGGGCAGGACTCCGGAGGCCATGCCGTGCTTCACCGCGTTGTCCACCAGCGGCTGGATGAGGAACGCGGGCACGGTGAGCTGCTCGGTGCCGGGCTCCACGGAGAGGCTCGCGTCCAGCTTCTCCTCGAAGCGCACCGACTCGATGCTCAGATAGCTGCGCACCATGGACAGCTCCTCCTCCAGCGGGACATGCGGGAAGTCCCCCTTCTGGAGTGAGAAGCGCAGGAAGTCCGCCATCTCCGTCACCATGCGCTTCGCACGGGCCGGGTCCTCTCCGATGAGGGCTCGCACGGAGGTGAGCGCGTTGAACAGGAAGTGCGGGTGCATCTGGTGCCGCAGGGACGCGAGCCGGGCCTCCTGCGCGAGGGTGTCCGCGCGCAGGGCGCGCTCTCGCTCCTCCTGCCAGGCGCGGGCGTGCTTGATTCCGAAGTAGAGCCCGCTCCAGCCCAGCAGCGTGACGCCGTACTCCAGCGAGAGCCGGGGAAGCGACAGCTGGTTCCGATGCCAGTCGTACGTGGGATAGAGCCAGACGGCCCACACCTCACCCAGCACCGCCCAGAGGACTCCGAACGCCGCGCTGGTGACCATGGCCCAGAGCGTCTGCCGCCGGAAGGTGCTCGGGAAGAGGGGCCGGTAGAGCAGCCTCATCACGCTGGTGAGCGCCAGCCCGTACAGCGCGCGGTGCGCCTTGGCCACCACCAGGTGCAGCGCGCCGCCATCCACGTTCATGGCGGGATAGAAGGTGATGATGAGCAGGACGGCGTAGAGCCCCCAGCCCCCCAGCTGCAACGTCCAGAAGGCCGGCGCGGGGGCCGGGCGGTGTTTCATGCGCGGCAACCTACCAGAGTGCACTCGGCCCGACGACACGGGCGCGGAGGGACACGAGGGCCTGTCTGGCTGCCCTCACGTCTTCAACATGCCGAGCAGGAGCGGGCCGAACGCGCGCATCTCCTCCACCGTGCCCAGCGTCAGGCGCAGGGCCGACACGTCCGCGGAGATGGGGACGTTCGGAGTCGTCGTCAGATGGAAGCCATGGGGCGCGAAGCGCACGGGCAGGTCCAGCTGCTTCGCGGTGAGCGGTATCCAGAGGAAGTTCCCGTGGCCCCCGACGTACTTCATCCCCAGCTCGTCCAGTACGCGCGTCGTGACCTTGCGGGACTCGGCGGTGAGCTTGCGCATGCGCGCGAGGAAGAGCGGGTCCTGGAGACTGGCCAGCGCGGCCATGAGGGCCGTGGGGTTGGGCAGGGCCATCCGCAGCTCCGACAGCCGCTTGACGACGGGGGGCTGGGCCAGGGCGTAGCCCACGCGCATGCCCGCCAGGCCGTAAATCTTGGAGAAGGAGCGGGTGATGATGACGTTCCGACCCGCGCGCACCAGGTCCACCATGGACTGGCCCGGCGCCGGCTCCAGGTAGTTCAGATACACCTCGTCCACCAGCACGGTGGCGCGAGGTGCCACCGCCTCGCAGAAGGCGCGCAGGCGCACCGGGTCGACGACGGTGCCCGTGGGGTTGTTGGGATTGCATACGGAGACGAGCTTCGTGTCCGCGCCCACGCGGGCCTCCATCGCCTCCAGGTCATGCGTCAGCGCGGCGTCCAGGGGGACGCGGTGCGCCTTGCCTCCGACGCGCTCGGCATAGTCGGCGACGACGGGGAAGCTTGGCCTGGCGCACACGACGCTGCCTCCGCCCGTCACGTACTCGGCCGTGACGAGCGTCAGGGCCTCGAAGGAGCCGGCGGTGACGAGGACGTGCTCCGGCGTCAGGCCCTCTTGCTCGGCGATGAGGCGCGTGAGGGCGGCGATGCTGTCGGACGAGGCGTAGCGGCTGCTGAGGTGGAGCGACTCGCGGATGGCCCGCTGGGCGCCCTCACAGGGGCCGTAGCGGTTCTCGTTGAAGAAGAGGCGGATGGGGTCCTCGCGCGGAGCGCGCCGGGGGGCGGCGGCCTGGGCGAGCTGGGGTCGGAGCGCGAGTCCCGCGGTGGTCGCCGCGGCACCAGCGAGGAGGGCCCTGCGGGTGGGAAGGAAGAGGGACACGTTCGATTCTCCCGGCGCTGAAGGGGTGTGGGGCTCAGCGCGAGGCGGATGTTAGGGCTTTACGCGGTGCGTGATGGCTTGCATGCCATTCCAAGCACCTTTCCCCGCCATTCCCCGACAATTGAGAATCGGAGGTCGCACCATGCCTTTTGAGCACGGCGGTCGGATTGGTCCCAGGGTCGTCCCGCTCCCCAAGCCGCCCCCTCCGCCCCCGGCGGCCGAAGCGAAGGCTGTCGCTCCGGCGCCCACGCCCAAGGGCCACTCCCAGACGGACAGCTTCCAGGCGAACACCGCCAGCGTGAAGTCCGCCGAGTCCTCCACGCCGGTGGACACCACCTGGTCCAAGGGCCAGCCGCTCTCCGAGGCGCGCAACGCGCATCGCACCAACACGAAGGACGAGTTCGAGGCCGCGCTGAACAGCGGCGCGAACTGGTTCGAGGGGGACATCCGGAAGGAGATCAACAACGACACTCCGGAGATGCGCCACGACAAGGGCCACGAGGATGGAGACAACCTCACGCTCAACGAGTGGCTGACGATGGGCAAGGAGTCCGGGCGCGGCCTCAAGCTCGACATCAAGGAGGGCGACCAGATTCCGGCCGTCCTCGACGAGCTGGAGAAGGTGGGCATCTCCGAGGACAAGCTGATGCTCAACCTGGGCTTCGGGGATATGGAGAAGTACGGCGCCCAGATTCGCGAGCGCTTCCCCAATGCCATCCTCGCCATCAACCCGCCCACGGATGGACAGGTGAAGGCGGGGGACGCACAGAAGATGGTCGACCTGGCGAAGGAGCTGGGCGGGCCCGTCACCTTCGTGGTGCGTCACGACAAGCTGAGCGACGAGGCCATCAAGACCTTCCTGCCCGCCGGCACCGTCTCGGTGTGGGGCGAGTCGAAGGACCCGGTGAAGGCCGCCGAGGACCTGAAGGCCCGAGGCGTCAACGGGATGATCGACATCGCCGGGCCCCATGGGAACAACTGGGGTGACGCGGCCAGCGCGGTGAAGAACTGGTTCAAGACCGGCTGGGACAAGGTGTTCTAGCCAGCGGGGGCAAGCACGCTGATGCTGGGGCCGCGACCCCTGAGCGGACTTGACCCCGAGAGCTTAGACCAGCACCTGCCACTGTCCCGCCGAGATCAACCCCACGCTGCGCCCGGCGAACGACCCGATGCCATCGGACCCGGAGCGCAGCACGACGAACTCGTTCCGCCGTCGGCTCGGAATCTTCAGCGGACGCAGGGCTCCTCCCTCGAAGACGTCGATGCCTCCCAGGTGTGCCAGGTAGAGCGTCGCGCCGTCCGCGGCGATGCCTGTGTAGTCGTGCTCCAGTTCGGGCGCCGAGAACGCCTGCCATTTGTTCGCGGAGCCGATCCACAGCGTCGCGTTGTCGCCAGCAATCGCGTAGCGCCCCCTCGGCAGGCGGCACGCGCAGTTCAGACTGGAGTCGCCGGTCAGCGGCAGCTTGTGCCAGGCCTTGCCATCGAAGCGCGCGCCATGGCCATCGGAGGTCACCGCGATCATGTCGGCGGCGGAGGGGCCCGCGATGTCTTCGATGGTCAAGTCCTCGCCGTCAATCGTCAGCCGGGGCCGCGCCTTGAACCGGTCGCCGACGAGTTGGTAGACCTGCCCCACCGAACCGGCGCAGACGAGGTCCTTGCCGAGCAGGCGCAGTCGCCGCAATGGCCCCAGGTCCTCGACAGCGGGATTCGAGAAGCTCCGCCGTGACTGCTCGAGCTCCGCGGCCGAGGTCGCCCCACGCCAGTCGAAGCGGATGACCGTCCCGTTCTCTCCGAGCACGTAGCCGGGCCCCTTCGCCGCCGCGTCAATCGATACGGCGGCGTCACCGGTGAAGCTGAACGCCAGCTCGAGGCCGTCACGCACGACGATGACGCGGCTCTTCGGGGTGTCGTCATCGTCGCCAACGGTGCAGGCCAGCAGCATCGCGCCAGACGCCGGGTTGGCGCCTTCCTGGATGTAGTCCTGGCGCTTCAAGGCCTTGGGAAACGGGTTCATCTCTCGACCCTAACTGGCGTGCCTCTTCGCTCAAAGAGATGTCCGTGGCCCTGGGACGTGAGACGCTCCGGTCATGTCCTTCAAGAGCAAGGGATTCGGCGCGAGCTTGCGTGGGTTTGTCTCGCGAAGGGCCCTGTCTACAGGGCTGGGATTGAGCCTCTGCGTGCTCGCCCTGCCCGGCGTGGTGCATGCACAGGCGGAGTCGTCTCCGACGTCCGGTGGCACCTTTCCCAGGGAGCGCTTCGTGCTCGCCGCGCGGGAGGTGTTGGGCGTGCCCTACGTGCTGGGCGGGCGCCTGCGTGAAGGTGGAGCGGGGCTCGATTGCCAGGGCGTGTTGTTCTATGCCGCCGAGCGCGTGGGGAGCTGCGGCTGGAAGTCGTTCTCCGTACTGCCCACGGTGGCGGTGCCCTCGGCGGAGCTGGGCGCTTCGGTGTCGGGCTTCTCGCCCGTGGCCTCCACTTCGCTCGACGTGACTCGGCTTCTTCCCGGCGACGTGCTGTGGCTGGTGGGGTTCGACGCCAATCCGGCCGAGTCCTCCATCGGCGAGCTCTCAGGTCGCCCCGTCTGGGTCTGGCATACCGGGCTCTACAGCGGAAACGGGCGATGGATTGTCGGTGACCACTTCGCGGGCAAGGTGGTGGAGGTGGACCTGGTGGCCTACTTGAAGGAACACGCGGACACCTACTCCGGCCTGGTCGTGACTCGAATGGAGCAAGGTCCCCGTCCCGGTCGCTGTCGCCAACATGCGCCCATGCGGAAGCCGCCATCACGCTCCGCGCGGCCCAACGGAAGGCCATGAGAGCCGCACCAGCGTCCCGTGCGGCTCCAGGGGCTGGATGGACAGCTCCCATGAGAACCGACGCGCCAGCCGCTCCACGAGCGACAGGCCGACACCGAAGCCCGCGTGCTCGGGCTCGACCCGGCCGAAGCCCACGCCCGTGTCGCGGATGCTCCAGCTCCCGGGCTCAACCTGGATGACGATGCGCCCCTGGCTCGTGTAGTCGAGCGCGTTCTTGATGAGGTTGCCCAGCATCACCCGCGCCACGGCTCCCGGGAGTGGCGCGAGGACCTCGCCTTCGGCCTCGATGACCAGCTCCACGCCGTCATGTCGGCGACGGTCTCCATACAGCGCAGCCATCTCCCGGGTGATGCCCACCAGTCCGCACGTTTCGTCGGAGCGGCCCGCGCGGGCCAGCCAGAGGATGCCCTCGGTCAACAGGCCCATGTGACGCACCGCCTGACGCAGCCGCTCGAAAGCCTCCCTGTCCGACGGCGGGTCCAGCTCCAGTATCTCCACCGCGCCCTGGGCCACGGCCAGGGGCGTGCGCAGCTCATGGCTCGCATCGCGGTTGAAGGCTCGCTCGCGCTCCAGCAGCTCCTGGATGCGGAGGTCCCGGGCACGCAGGGCCGCCGCGAGCGTGTGCACCTCGGCGATGCCTCCGCCTTCTTCCGGGCGCGGAGTCACGTCCGCCTGCACCCGCGACACCAACTGCTCCAGGGGGCGACTGAGCCGCCTCGCGACGAAGCGGGAGAGCAGCGCGGCGCCCAGCAGGGCCAGCAGGGCGCTGGTCACCAGCAGTCCGGCCGTCCGCTGGAGATGGCGGGTGGTGCTCGTCAGCTCCGTGGTGTCGAAGACCACGTAGCGCGTGAGCCCCTGGTCCGCGTCCGGGCGCACCGCGACATGGAAGTGGCCATGGTCCCGGGTGAAGACCTCGCGCTCGCTCCGCGGAGCGTTCTTCGGCAGCGACTCCTGGATCCACGGTGGCAGGCTGGCGTGGCCCACATAGGTCGTCATGCTGGACGGGACGACGCTGGCTTCGCCCGGGCGCCGGTCCGCCTCGGTGGCCACGAGCCGGTCGAAGATGGCGTCCTCCAGGTCGTAGCTGAAGACGGTGAAGAACGCCCCCATCAGCAGGAGCGCGAGCACCGCGGACAGCGTCATGGCGCCCAGCAGGAGGCCTCGGACCGACCTAGTCTTGGGGCGCATCCAGGCTGTAGCCCTCGTTGCGTCGGGTGGTGATGGAGGGACTCATCCCCAGCTCCGCGAGCGCGCCTCGCAGGGCATAGACATGGGTGCGCAGCGCGCTCGACTCCGGTGCCTCGTCACCCCAGAGCTGGTGGGCCAGCTTCTCCGTGGAGACGGGCTTGGGCGCGGCCTCCATAAGCAGCTTCAGGATGATGGCCTCCGTCCTGTTGAGGCGCACGCTGCGCTCGCCCATTCGCGTGAAGCCGGTGTCGGGCTCCAGGGTGAGGGCCCCCACCGTCAGCCGTCGTCCACTCGGAGGAACGGGGCGCCGCGCCAGGGCTTCCAGGCGCAGGCGCAGCTCCCGCAGCGAGAACGGCTTCACGAGGTAGTCATCCGCGCCCGCGCGAAACCCCTCCTCCTTGTCCTCCAGGGTGTCCCGCGCGGTCAGCATCAGGATGGGGACCAGTCGGGGTGCGAGCTGTCGGTAGCGCTGACACAGCTCGATGCCGTTCAGGCCCGGCAGCATCAGGTCCAGGACGATGACGTCGTACTCATGGCCCAGCGCGAGCGTGAGTCCCTGCGGCCCGGTGGCGGCGAAGTCCAACTGGAAGTCCGCTCCCAGAAACCGGGCGATGTTCGCCTGGAGGTCGCGGTTGTCTTCGACGATGAGCACTCGCATGGGGATGCCCGGGCGGGCAGGGGCCTTGGAAGGAGAGGACCACAGGTTACCAGTCGCCGCGTCAACCGGAGGTCAACCTGGCGTTGACGTGTGGCTGACGTCGGAAACCGCAAGGTGGCGGGGCCTCTCACTCCAAGGAATCCCGACATGACTCGCCTGCTCTCGCTGTGCCTGCTGCTGCTGTCCGCCTCCCTGGCCCACGCCGCCGACCCGGTGGCGCCGCTGGAGGTTCGCGGCGCGGATGGAGAACGCATCCCCACCGTGGTGCTGGAGCCCGAGGGCGGCGCGGCGAACCCGCCGGTGGCCATCCTCCTGCACGGCCTCACCCGCAAGAAGGAGGACTGGCTGTCGGACGCGGCCCCCACGCACGGCGGGGTGTTGAAGGACCAACTGCTGCGGGCCGGGTACCGCGTCTATCTCCTGGATGCGCGACGGCACGGGGAGCGGGCGACCCCCGAGGCGAAGCCGGGAGCGCTCGCCAAGCAGGCTCACAAGGGTGAGCCCGGGCCGTATGTGGCGATGATCTCCGACACCCTCAAGGACGCCCACGTGCTGCTCACCGCCGTGCTGGCGAAGGGAAGGCCGCCTCGGGTGCTCGTCGCCGGGTACAGCATGGGCGCCCAGGTGGCGCTGCTGCTCGCGGCGCGTGAGCCCCGCGTCACCCACCTCATCACGATGGTGCCGCCTCAAATCGACCCGACGATGGAGGAGATTGCCCCCTCGCTGCACATGGCGCGGATCCACCAGGACTGGCTGCTGCTGACGGCGAACCAGGATGACTTCGCTCCTGTCGCGGACAGCAAGGCGCTGTTCGACGCGGCTCCGTCCCGCCGCAAGACGCACAAGACCTTTGACAGTGGCCATGCGCTCCCGCGCGAGTACCTGGACGAAGTGAGCCGCTGGCTGCGGCGGGTCAGCGGCCGTTGAAGAACGCGGCCTGTTGAAAGCGCAGGCCCGCGAGGACCTGCTCCACCCGCTGCGCGGAGAGGGTGCCGATGAACTCTCCCAGCCGTGTCTTCTCCACGGAGGACACCTGGGACACGACGAGGACGCTGTGCTTGGGCAGGTTGCCTTCACCCACGTCGAGGAGCACGTTGCCCGGCTCGTTCGCGCGCTTCAGGTTGGACGTCAGCGCGCAGACGACCACGGTGTGGATGCGCGAGTGGTTGAAGACATCCTCCTGAATCACCAGGTGGGGATGCACGATGGGGGGAATCGACCCGCGCGCTTCATCGGGCTCCATCCAATAGAGGTCGCCTCGGTGGAGGGGCCGTGGCTCTTGCATGGCGTCCTTGTATCCCTCCCGGTGGAGCGCTGTCCTTGCTTCAGTTCAGGCGCGCGAGCAAGGCGGACAGCTCACCCGTGAGCTTCGGAGACTTGAGCGCGCTCTTGAGGAGGCGGGTGATGGGCTCGCGCTCGTCGGGCGTCGCGGCGCTCAGTCGAGGCGCCCACTGCGTGCCCAGCTCCTCGGCGAGCTTCCGTTGAGGGCCGGGGTGCGCGAGCAGCCAGACGCGCAGCTCGGCGACGAGCGCCGAGTCGGGGACTGTCGGCGCGGGCTTCACTTCGACGCCCGGCTGGGTTCGTCCGTTCAAGACCGCGTCGAGGTGGTCCCAGGCGTCGAGCAGACTCCAGGCACCCTGCGTCCCCGCGCCGGTGTGGGCGCACAGGGTGAGCACGCGCTCCACGTTGCTCTCCGTCCGGTCCGACAGCGCGAGCGCCGCGGCACGCGCGAGGATTCGCCCGCGTCCTTCGGGAGCCACAAGGTCGATGGCGCGCTCCGTCCACCCCTCCTGTGAGACTTGTCGCAGCAGCTCCCGCGAGCCACTCGCTCCCGCCTGCAACGCGTCCATCGCGGAGCGGAGCCCCTCGCCGCCCAGCGTTCGGCCGCCAGCACGTTCGAGGGCCCAACCCATGACCTTTCCACGCTCAGCATCTTCGAGTCGTGCCGCGAGCTGTCCCGGACCCGGGTAGTCCCACGGCCATGCCACGCCTTGTGAAATCAGGTCGAAGGGAATGCCGGGACGTCCCTTGCGCCGGTCCTGCCGCACGCCCTCCAGGACCCGCTGGAGCAGCGCGGTGTCGCGCGTGCCGCTCGTGACGCGTCGCCAGTCGGCATCGAGGCGCTCCCACTTGAGCGCGCCCCTGGCGATGCGCGCCTCGGCCGCCGCGAGCGCCGAGGCTTGCAGGGCCTCGAAGGGCTCCGTGTCGGAGCGGGGAGGGGACATCCCTTGTTCGAGCACCTCGCGCGGCACGCTCCGCCACCGGGCTTCGATGTCCTGGAGTCTCGCGGCGAGCCAGGAGTGAACGTCGGGGGAGGCGAGCGGCAGCGGCTCGGTGGGTCCCACCGGTTGGGTGCAGACGACGTCTTGATGGTACTGGCCGACGCTCGGGCCCTTCGCGCTCGCGAAGCGGGCATCGAGCGCCCATGCGGGCTCGAGGTCGCGCTCCGTGGTGAACAGCAGCCACTGCTCCGCACAGGGCACGCCGTTGAGCTCGGCCAGCTCCAGGTGACGGTCGTGCTCGTCGAGCAGTCGCACGTCGCTCAGCAGGCGCAGCCCTGGGAGTGTCTCACCGTCCGCGGACTCCACGGGACGGGCCCACACGATGCCGCGTGCCTGGAGCAGCTCACGCAAGTCGCCGCTCAGCTCGAACCCGCGTCGCCAGAACGCGGCCTCGTACCGTTCGAGGTGCTCGCGCGAGAGTGGCTCGCCGCCATGAAGTGCGCCGAGCCCCGCATGTGTCTGGCGCGCGCTCCACGCATCCCACAGCTCGACGATTCGCGACATGGTGCGCTCTCTCCGGGTCCACCTTGGAGCGATGTCCGGCTTGCCCCAGCCACCGAGCTTCGCCGCCGAGGCCCTCTGGACGCCACGGGGAAGTGGGCGGGGAGAAGTGCATGTGGTCAAGCCCGGGCCCTCGCCGTGTTCCGTCGCGCTGACACGTCAACGGACACGTCAAGAACCCGCGGGGCGACTCCTGACACACCTGACGCACGGTTCAGTCAGGCCGCGCTCCCCTGGAGTGGTGACTGGCCTGGTTGTTGCTCTCGCGCCATGCGCAGCCATTGCTTCCCCCGAAAGCGATACGCCTCCCATGAAACCAGCTCTGAAGTTCGCGAACCTCGTGGCCCTGTGTGTGGGCTTGATGTCCGTCACCGCCGGCTTCCCCGCGCAAGCCCAGCCGCTCCCCGCGATTGCCCAGGTCCCGCCGAGCCCCCCTCCCGCGCTCCCCGCCGGCACCAAGGTGACCTGTACGCAGGGCCCCGGCACGGGGGCCGCTTCCACCACGTGTCCGGTGCTCAAGTACGACGGCTACACGTACTGGGCGCTCAGCTATGGCGACAACCGTATCGGCATGGTCATCGCCGCGTATGACGCCACGGGCGCGCTCGCGGCGCAGTGGGAGAAGCCGGGTGCCCGCTATGTGTATGGCATCACCGTGAACCCCGCGAACAAGACGGTGACGTTCGCCGGTCAGACGGACGCGAAGATAACGATGACCTGGGATGAGCTGGTGCCGCCCCCCGTGGTCGTCCTGGTTCCTCCCGCGCCGACGCCGGCGATTCCCCCGGGGATGAAGGTGACGTGCACGCAGGGGCCCGGCACGGGGGCTGCCGCCGCCACCTGTCCGGTCATCAAGTGGAAGGGCCACACCGTCTGGGCCTACAGCTACACGGACAACCGCGTGAGCATGGGCATCGTCGTGTACGACGCCCTGGGCAGGATTGTGGCGCAGTGGGAGAAGCCGGGTGCGCGGTATGTGTATGGCATCACCGTGAACACCACGGACAAGACGGTGACGTTCGCCGGGCAGACGGACGCGAAGATCACCATGAAGTGGAGCGACTTGCTGGCGGCTCCGGCGCCGCAGTGGGTGCTCCAGCCGGGGCCCCAGGGCGCGACGCTCAAGCAGATCTCCGTGGGCAGCGCGAACGCGGTCTGGGGGCTCGACACCGCGGGCTTCAACTGGAAGTGGACGGGCGCGGCCTGGCAGAAGATGGGCGGCACGGTGACGAACATCTCCACCGCCTCGGACGGGACGCTGTGGGCCACCAATCCGCCGGACTCGCTGCGCGTGCTGAAGTGGGACGCGACGGGCAACAAGTGGACCTGGAACATGCCCACGGGCATGAAGCAGGTCACCGCCATCAACGCCACCACGGCCTGGGGCCTGGACAACGGTGGCTCGCTGTTCCGGTGGACGGGCTCCGCGTGGGAGAAGAAGGGCTGCTGCGTCAGCCAGCTCTCCGTGGGCGCGGATGGCGAGCTGTGGGCGACCAACCCCCCGGACTCCAACCGCGTGCTTCGCTGGGACGGCACGAAGTGGACCTGGAACATCCCCGCCGGCATGACGTTCGTGTCCGTGGGCAACGCGAAGAACATCTGGGCGCTGGATGGCTCGGACCAGGTCTACCAGTGGAGCGGGACGGCCTGGCAGAAGGTGCCCGGCGCGCTGCGCAACATCTCCGCCGCGGGGGATGGCTCCGTGTGGGGACTCAACGCGCAGGGCCTCGTCTACAAGTGGCAGTGACGGACGGGTAGGGCGCGTGGGCGAGTTTCACGCGCGAGGGAACGGATGGACGGGCCGGGGGTGTCTCTTCGAGTCATCCCTGGAGGCCCACCTTGCTGTCCCTGATGTTGCTGAGCCTGCTGGCCGTGCCTCCCGTGACGGCCTTGGAGGTCGAGGTCTTCGTCCCGCTGTGTGACAACGCCTTGATTCAATGCGGCCGTGCACCGGCGGGTGCCCCTCGCGCCCTGGAGACGAACCTGTACTGGGGCGCGATGTACGGCGCGGAGCGGTTCCTCTCGCGGGCCCCGGGATTCAAGGTGGTGGGTCGCGAGGCGGGGCCAGCGGACTCCGCGGTGCTGCGTGTGTTGGTCCTGGAGCGGACCGCCGCCAAGGGAGAGCGTCCCGTGCGACTGCGGCTCCACGCCTATGCGGGCGACCGGATTGACACCGCGCTGGAGGACTTCCTGCGTGCGGCGGCGGGCGCGAGCAAGGCCGACCTGCTGGTGTGGGCCGGACATGACCGGCTGATGGACCGCGCGCCTCCCCAGGTGGAGTCACCGCCGGGTGCCGCGCCCCGGCCCGTCGTCGTCCTGGCCTGCATGAGTGAGCAGTACTTCGGCCCGGTGCTGAAGACGCTGGGCGCGAGCCCTG
The DNA here is from genome assembly GCF_049194865.1 of Corallococcus terminator. Classification (GTDB taxonomy): domain Bacteria; phylum Myxococcota; class Myxococcia; order Myxococcales; family Myxococcaceae; genus Myxococcus; species Myxococcus terminator_A. Next base: position 166,013 of record NZ_JBLZWL010000116.1, read on the forward strand.
TCGCGCTCACGCGAACGTTGATGGCGCCCGAGGCCTATCTCCTGGAGGCGCTGGCCGCCACGGTGGCGCGGCATGGGCCCACGGAGGCCACGGCCATGCGCACCGCGCTCGTGGAGGCCTATGCGCGCTATCAACGCATCTCCCACCGCTCCGCCAGCTCGGTCTTCTCCAAGGCGCCACGGTCGGGTGCCGCGCCTCCGTGATGTTCACGACCTCCAGGCGGGCCGGACTCCCATGGCCCCGAGGAGCAGCGCGGTCAGCGCGGCGGGAACCCCGGCGTACAGCGGCGCGGCGAGGGCCTCCGGGCCTCCGTTGAGCAGCCAGGGGAGGTCCAGCAGGAAGAGGAGGACGCTCGCGGTCGCGAGCAGCATCAGCGCGCGAAGGTCCTCGGGGCGGCTCTCCTCGTTGGCGACCAGCTTGACGGCGCGCCAGAAAGTCACACCACCGAGCAGCCCGACCATCAGATTGGAGACGGGCGGGAAGTCGTAGTGGTTCCTGAGGAAGTTCGCCAGGACGTGAGCGATGAGCCCCATCACCAGGGCCGCGATGCCGCCGAGCGCGGTGAGCGTGGCGGAGAGGGGGACCAGCCAGCGCGGGAGACGTGGGCGCCGGGCGCGAGCGAAGGACAAGTCCTCCTCGGACACCTCGCGTGCCTCGGGCACATCGAGTGAGAGCAGCGCCTGCACCGCGAGCTTCCGACACGAGTCCCCACGGCGGTCGCGCACCTGCGTCAGCGCCCTGGATTGCAGCAGCCCCAGCAGGACCTCGCCCAGCTCGGGGGGCCCGCCCTGCTCCATGACCTCTCGCAGCCGCGCGCTTAGCGTCTCCACGTCGAGCGTGGCTTCACCTCGCTGCGCGAGCAGCGCCTGTTCGACGAGCCCGCGCAGGGTCGCCACCTGCATCGTCGCGAAGTCAGACAGTCCTGGCGCGTTCACGGCGGCATCCTACGCGAAGCACTCCTTCCCCATCATCCCTCGGTGGAGTGCCCAGCTCATCCCCGAGAGTCATTCGAGGGCCCGCCGAGTGCCGCGGGCCCTGTCTTGCTTCAGCGCCCGGCCTGGGCCAGGAACTCCGCCGTCGGTACGATGCGGGCGTAGCCCATGCCGAGCGCGGCGAGGAACGCGGCGTGGACGTGCGGCGCGGAGACGTGCTGGCCGTTGAACTCCAGGGCACGGGCCGCGCAGGCATCCGGGAGCACCGTGACGGCGTAGCCCAGGTCCGCCGCCGCGCGCACCGTGGCGTCCACGCACATGAGCGTCATCATCCCGGTGACGACCAGGTGCTTGACGCCCAGCGCCCGCAGGCGCTCCTGGAGGTCCGTCTCCCGGAAGCTGTTGGGGAAGTGCTTGAGCACCACCGCCTCGCCGGGCCGGGGCTCGACGCGGGAGTGAAGCTGCGCCCCCGGCGTCCCCGGCAGGAAGAACGTCGCCCCCGGCTGCGGTGACTCGTGGCGGACGTGGATGACCGGCACCCCCCGCTCGCGGAAGAAGTCGAGCGCCGCCCGGGCCTGGGTGGCCGCCGCGTCGGCGCCGTCCTGCTCGAACCGACCTCCGGGGAAGTAGTCATTCTGGATGTCGATGAGCAGCAGCGCGGCGTTCTCAAGGGGCTTGTCCATGGGTGTTCTCCTCCAGCGGGTTGTCGTCCGTTCCCTGGCTGAATATCCAGACGCCGCTTCCGACAGGAGTGCTCGGATTGACAAAGTCCGGGCGGAAACCGACAAGCGCACATGGCCGCCAGGTCCTCGTCACTCCACATCGCGGTGCTGGCCCTGGAGGGCTGCGTGGCCTCCAGCGTGACGGGCCCGCTGGACGTGTTCGCCATGGCGAACCTCCTGAGCCGCCAGCAGGGCCGCGCCGAGCCCTTCACGGCCGAGCTGGTGGCCGCTCGCGCCGGCCCCGTCCGGAGCTTCCACGGCCTGGAGCTGGCCGCCGCGCGGGTGCCTGCCTCCACCGAGCGCTTCGACGTCGTCTTCGTCCCCGCCGTCATCGGCGACCTGGAGGGCAGCGTGGCCGAGCGCTCCACGGCGGACTGGCTGGCGGGACAGCACGCGCGAGGCTCCACGCTGGCGGCGGTGTGCGCGGGGGCCTTCCTGCTCGCGAAGACGGGCCTCTTGGATGGGCGCGAGGCCACCACCCACTGGGGCCTCGCCCAGGACTTCGTGGCGCGCTATCCGCGCGTGGCGCTCAAGCCGGAGCTGCTCCTGGTGGACCACGGCGACGTGCTCACCGCGGGCGGCGTGACGGCCTACCTGGACCTCTGCCTGCACCTGGTGGCGAAGCACGCCTCGCCGGAGCTGGCGGCGCTCTGCGCGAAGATGCTCCTGGTGGAGCCCGGCCGCAGGTTCCAGGCCCCCTACGCCGTGCAGGCCGTGCCCCGGGGCCACGGGGACGAGGCCGTGCTGCGCGCGCAGGAGTGGCTGGAGGCCCACCACGCTGGCCCGGTGAGCCTGGAGGGCGCGGCCGTGGCGGCGAGCCTGGGGGAGCGCACGTTGCTGCGCCGCTTCCGCAAGGCCACGGGCGACACCCCGCTGGATTACGTCCAGCGCCTGCGCATCGAGGCCGCCCGGCACCTGCTGGAGACCACCCACCGCACCGTGGAGGACATCTCCCAGGCCGTGGGCTACGCGGAGACCACCTCGTTCCGCCGCCGCTTCAAGGCCCGCACGGGCCTGACGCCGGACGCCTACCGTCGGCGCTTCGCCTTGCGCTGAGCCGGGGCGTCCCTACGTTCCTCGAGAAGCAGTCCTCGCAATCCTGACACCCCGTTGTCAGCGAGGTGTTCGCTCGCGCTCGCTGCTGGCGAAGCGCTGACGGGCGGCGACCTCCGGCTGTCCCGCGGAGTCGAAGCTCCTCCAGGACAGCCGGGGCGGCGGGCCGCTACTCGACGGAGGCGACCTTGTCGTCCTTGTCGAACGTGACCTTCACCTTGGCCAGCTTGTTCTTCCAGTAGGTCCAGACGGTGGAGTTGAACGAAGGCGTCTCGTGCGGAGGAGGCGGCCCCCACGCCATGCGCACGGCGGCGCGGGACATGCCGGTCACCACCTCCGACGCGGAGACCTTCTTGCGGTCCTCCGCCGACAGCGTCTCGAGCTTGGGGGCCTGGTCCTCGGGGGCGAACGCGGCCTGGAACAGCGCCCAGGTGTCAGCGCCCGAGCGCTCGTCGTTCTCGAACACGAACTCCTTGCCCGTCTCCACGACCTTGAACTTCACCTTCGAGCTGCCCTTGTCCAGCACCTCCACCCGGGTGTTGAACGGGAGGATGGGGCCCTTGAGGTAGTTCACCCACGACAAGGTCTCCCCTTCGAAGTGGAAGTTCGCCGTCGCGTGGTGGAAGACCTTCTCCGTGGGAGCGGGCGCCGGGGCGGGCGCGGGCGCCGGCTCGCCTCCGAACGAAACCACCTTGCCGTCGGCATCGAAGACCACCTCGAACGTGGAGAACTTCGAGCTCCAGTAGGTCCACGTCTTGCTCTCCAGCGACAGCGTCCGGTGCGGCGGCGGCGGGCCCACCGTCAGCAGCACCGCGTCCCGGGACATGCCCTTGGCCAGCTCACCCGCCTTGACCTGCTTCTGCTCCTCCGGCGAGAGCGCGGCGATGCGCGCCGCGGGGTCCTTCGCCGAGAAGAAGGAGGGGAACAGCGCGACGGCGTCCTTGCCCAGGCTCTTGTGCGAGACGAACTTGAACTCCGCCCCCGAGTCGACCACCCGGCAGCGCACCTCGTCGTCGCTCCGCTTGAGGACCTCCACCTTCGTCCCCACGGGGAGCGACAGGCCCTTGCCGCGATAGTTCACCGCGGAGAGCTGGTTCTTGTTGAGCAGGAGGTTGGCCTGGGAGAACAGCACCTCGGCCTGGGCGGTCAGGGTCGTCAGCAGTCCCACTGCGAGCAGGGTGCTGAGCGCGTTCTTGCGATTCATGCGGTGGATGAGCCTTGGGTGAAAGAGGGCGTGCTTCTAGGCGTCCCTCCCGGGCTTTGCCAGCCTGGAGGGCGCCGCGCCTGATGACGGCAGTCATCAGCCCCTTGTTCACGGTCATCAGCGGAGGCTCCCGGCATCTCCCCGCGCTCCGTGGAACCTCTTGAAATCAGGACGCTCCAGGGCTGCTCCGCGCCACGAGGAGGCTGGCACGCTGGATGCTCTAGGGAGCCTCGTCATCAACTTCCTGTCCCGAGGCGATCCCCATGAAGCTCCGCTCGAAGCCGTCTTCTGTTTTCTCCTCGTCCTCCTCCTCTTCGTCCTCCCGCTCCCGGAGCAACAGCGCGCCCCCGAAGATGGAGACGAGCACGCCCAAGGCTCCGGAGAAGACGCCCGCGAAGACGCCGGAGAAGAGCCCGACGCAGAAGACGGAGTCGGCCGGCAAGCCGCCTTCCCAGCCGCGCCCGTCGCCCACGGAGCTCCAGGACGGCAAGAACAACCTCAAGCCTGCGGACTACGGCGTGGTGCACCCGGACCTCCAGGGCATCCGGACCCGCCGCGACAGCAAGCAGACGGGCGCGGACTTCGCCGACTTCACGCAGGACGCCCGCGCCTCCACGCACCGGCTGACGAGCAAGCCCGAGGGCGGCCGGATGATGACGGAGCTCAATGACCGGACCTCCCAGGTGAACCCCGGCGCCATCGGCACCCAGCGCAACCCGCTGACGGTGGCGGACCTCTACTCGGGCCGCAATGCCTCGATGCCCATGTCGCACGTGCCTCGCAATGACGGCACCTACGCGTCCTCCCGCCCCGCGTACCGCTACGAAGGCCAGCCCGGCGCGGGCACGGCCAGCCGCATCAACTACAACGAGGCCGACCCGAGCCAGCAGCGCTTCAACAGCCTGGGCCACGAGTCGGTCCACGCCTGGCGCGCGTCCAACGGCGTGCAGGTGAGCCCGCTGGCGGCCAGCAAGCACAACGACGCGGACGTCTTCAAGCGCCACCCCGCGTACTCGACGGACATGAAGGAGACCGTCGAGGACCGCCTGCGCCTGCGCGAGGAGTTCGAGACGGTCGGCCTGAAGCCCACGCCGCACACGCCCGCGGGCTGGGCCCCCACCGAGAACAAGATTCGCGCGGAGCACGGACTGCCGGCCCGCCAGGACTACTCGGGCATGCGGCCGGACGGGAAGAACTCCAACGACAACAACTTCAACGACTACGACGCGGGCTCGGACAACCGGAACCGGTTCCAGAAGATGCTCGGCACGCCGTCGCCCTTCGGGAAGATTGTCGGCGACCTCGAGGGCTGAGTCAGAAGGCCCGGCCTTTCCTGGTGAAGGGCCGCGGCCTCTCTAGCGCGGCGCGGAGCTGCGCGTGTGGCGGGGCAGGCTCACGATGAACGTGGTGCCCTTGCCCTGCTCGGACCGCACCTCGATGTGTCCGCCGTGTGCGTCGACAATCGACTTCACGATGAACAGGCCCAGCCCCACGCTGCGCCCCGCCTTGTCCACCGTGTCCGTGCCCCGCTGGAAGGGCTGGAAGAGGGCGGGGAGCTGGTCGGCGGGGATGGGCTCGCCCTCGTTGTGCACGCTGAACGTGACGTGTTCGCGGTCTCCCCGGGCGGCGACGCGGACGGGCGCGCCGGGCTCGCCATACTTGAGGGCATTCGTCACCAGGTTCTGGAGCACCTGGGCGAGCCGGTCTCCGTCCCACAGGCCCAGCCCGTCGCCGCTCATCTCCAGGATGACCCGGGCGGAGGGGTTGGCGGCCTCCACCTCGTCCACCATGGCGCGCAGCAGGGAGTGGAGGTCCGTGGGGTTGCACTCAATCCGGATGCCGCCGCCCATTCGGGCCTGCGTGAAGTCCAGGAGCTCATTCACCATCCGCACCGCGCGGGAGGCGGAGGACTGGATGCGCGCCGCTGTCTTCCGGACATTCGCATCCAACCCGTCCTGCTGATTCAGCCGGGCCGCCCCCATCAAGATGGCGCCCAGGGGATTGCGCAGGTCGTGGCTCACGATGCCGAGGAGCTGCTGCTCGAACTCCGCCTGCTCCCGCTGTTGCTGGCCTGAACGCTCGCGCTCCTTCGCCAGCCTCCGCTCCGCGGTGATGTCCTGGAGGAGCGCGACGTAGCCCCCCGCGGGCTGCCCCACCTCCCGGTGCGCGATGAAGGTCACCCTCACGTCGCGCGTGCCGCCCAGCCGGTAGGGCACGTCATGTTGCTCGAACGAGAGGTCCTCTCCCGCCAACCCGCGCTTCACGAAGGGCCCGAGCACCTCGTACGCGGCCTCCCCGATGACCTCCCGGATGGACCTGCCCCGGAGGCTGTCCTGCGCGATTCCGAACCAGTCCTCGTACGCCTTGTTGACCCGACCGTAGGTCTCATCCGGGCCGACATACGAGACGAGCACGGGAATCGCGTCGAGCAGGATGCGCAGCTCGGCCTCGCTGGCACGGACCTTCGCGTCGAGGGCCTCGTTGCGTTGCCGCGTCTTGCTCTGCTCGGTGACGTCCCGGAAGACGAGCACGACGCCCGTCAGGTCGTTGGCGCCCACGCGGATGGGGGCGGCGATGTCCTCGATGGGGACCTCCGAGCCGTCCTTGCGCAAGAGCAGCGTGTGCCCGACGAGCCCCTGGGCCGCGCCGCGCGTGAGGACGCGGCCGACGGGGTCATCGACGAGGGTCCGCGTGGCGGCGTCGACGAGACGGAAGACCTCCGCCACGGGGCGCTGGCGCGCCTCGGCGTCACTCCAGCCGGTGACTCGCTCCGCCACGGGATTGAGGAAGGTGATGCGCCCGGCCCGGTCCGTGGTGATGACCGCGTCGCCGATGCTGGAGAGCGTCGTGGCCAGATACGCCTCGCGCTCGCGCAGCTCTTGTCCCTGGGCGCGGATGCGCAGGAGGCTGCCCACTCGCGCGAGCAGCTCCGCGTCGTCGTAGGGCTTGGAGACGTAGTCGCTGGCCCCGGCCCGCAGGCCCTCCGTGAAGTCCGCGTGGGCGCCCCGCGCGGAGAGAATCAGGATGGGCAGCCTGACGTCATCGTAGTGCTCGCGCACGTAGCGGCACGCATCCAGTCCGGAGACGCCCGGCAACTGCCAGTCCAGCAGGAGCACGTCGGGAGGAAGACCCTGGGTGAGCCGCTCGAGCATCGCCTCGGCGTCGCGGAAGGTCTCGACCGCGTGGTGCTTGGACAGGAGCGCGCGGGCCCGCTCCAACTGCGTGGGGCTGTCATCGACCATCCACACACGCGCTGACTCAGCCCCGGGCGGGGATGCACTCGCGGGGGAGGAGCCGTGGAGAGGTGGGTTCACGAGTGCGCGGGGAGGGGCGGGTGCGGCGAAAAGAAGGGGCGGCGAATGCGTTGCGTAGCATGGATGGCAGGGGGCCGCGCAGCCGAGACGTTCCTCGGTGAACTCGTGCACTGATGGTGGGACGTCCAGCTCGTCTGGCCACCCTTCGTTCAGGCTCCCATGGAGTGCTTTCGGGGCGTCTTCCCCGCTGCCCGATGATGGGATGCGAGGTGGCCCCGCGCAACCTGGGTCCCTGTGTTCACGAATCTGGACATACGCTGGGGTCCTCCCTGGAGGTCGACGCTTGAAAGTCAGGGTTGTGGACATCGTGCTTCCAATCGCCTCGAGCTGGAGCGTCACGTGACAGGACCCGCGAAGCGGCTGGAGCCCCTGGCCTCGGTGGCGTGGCAGGGCGTGGGCGTGGCCCTCTACCGGCACCAACAGGTGCGCACGGTGGAGCACCAGCATCCAGAGTTGCAGCTGCTCATGCCGTTGGTGCGTCGGCCCATCCAGGGGCGCTGGCAGCCCACCGGGCGTCCGGTGGACCTGCGCGTGGCGTGCGAGGAGGTCGGCGTCGTCAGCCCCGACTTGCCCCATGCCTTCGCGTGGGCTGAGGGTGCACAGGTGGTCTCCTTCTTCCTGCACCCGGAGCGGCTCGCGGCGCTCTCCGGAGAGCCCGGCGCGGGGAGCGGGCTGAGGGCCGTGGGGTCCTCATGTCTGAGAGACCCGGTGCTGCGGGAGCTGCTGCGCGCCAGTGGAGAGGCGCTGCACGACGGCCTGACGCCCGCCCGGTTGGAGCTGGAGGCGCTGGCCACGGTGGTGGGGTTGCGGTTGCTGCGACTGGATGGACAGCGGCGGCGCGGCGGACCGAAGGCGGTAGGCCTCGCGACCTGGCAGCTTCGCCGCGTCACCGACTTCGTGGAGGCGAACCTGGACGGCGCGCTGGGGCTGGAGCCGCTGGCGGGCGTGGTGGGGCTGAGTCCGTCCCACTTCGCCCGGAGCTTCAAGCGAGCGACGGGGAGCACGCCGCACCGCTTCGTCCTGACGCGCCGACTGGAGCGGGCCCGGGAGCTGCTCACCACCACGGCGCTTCCGCTGGGAGAGGTGGCGCAGGCCACCGGCTTCTCCAGCCAGAGCCACTTCACGGCGCTGTTCCGTGCCCGCCATGGCGCGACCCCCGCGCGCTTCCGGGGCGCGAGGCGGGCGTGAAGGAGCGCACGATTGTGACAAGCGGCGCCGGAAGCCGATAGACGTCGCCGCCCGTCGTGGATGAGGGTGCGCGCCATGCAGCCTTCTTCTTCACCGTCACGCCTGGTCGTGGACGCTCAGCTCACCCGTCGCCTGGAGTTGGCCCAGGCCGCGCAGAATCGCGGCGCCACGCCGCCCTCCGGTGTCCTCGAGGTCGCGGGGGGACTGGCCCTCTTCAACGGCCCGGACTCGCCCCTCACCCAGGCGCTCGCGTTGGGACTGGATGGGCCCGTCAGCGCCGAGGACCTGGACCGGGTGGAGTCTCATCTGGGCCAGGGCGGCGGCGTGCTCCAGATAGACCTGCTGCCCTTCGCCCATCACACGCTGGCCCAGGGGCTGGCGCAGCGGGGCTACCAGGTGGGCGAGTTCCAGCAGGTGCTCGTGCGTGCGTTGCCGGGACACCCCACGCCGCCGACGGTCGCGGACGTTCGTCCCCTCCGCCCTGGCGAAGCGGAGGTCTTCTCGCGCACGGTGGCCCAGGCCTTCCTTGGACGCGAGGAGGTGTCGGAGACCGAGGCCTCGCTCATGTTGGGCACGGCGACGATGCCCGGCACCACCTGCTTCCTCGCGCTGGTGGACGGGGAGCCGGCGGGCGGCGGCACCGTGGCCCTGCATGACGGCGTGGCGACGCTGTCGGGGACGGGGGTGTGTGAGCGCTTCCGTGGCAGGGGGCTGCAGCAGGAGTTGATTTCGGCGCGACTGGCGTGGGCCCTTCGCCAGGAGTGCACGTTGGCGGCGAGCAGCACCCTGCCCGCCAGCGCGTCGCAGCGGAACATGGAGCGCATGGGGTTCTCCATCGCGTACCCCAAGGTGGTGATGATGCGGCGGCCTCCAGGCGCTTAGCGCACGGCGCGGCGCGCACGTCGCCGCTGTCGTCGGGGTCAAAAGGAAGCTCGCGAAATCCCGGGTTGCCAGGCACGGTGCGAGCCACGCTGGGATGGCGGGCGGGAGCCCACCCGTGCGTAAGATTGTGGGCTCCCATTCCTATGCGCCCTACGACGACCGCCCCCGGCTTCCTGCGCAGCTACGTGCTGCCCGCTCTCTGGCTCTTCGCCCTTCCTCTCTTCGGCCTGTGGTTCACCGGCCACGCCACGTCGAGCTTCGACGGGGACGTGCTCGAGGCCATCGAGGGGCAGGTGTCCAAGGACGCCGAACTCACCGAGGAGCAGCGCGCCGAGACGCTGGCCTTCTTCCGCGCCGTTCCCGCCTCGGTGGCCTGCGTGGGGACGGACGAGGAGCTGGCGAACTTCCGCGGCAGCCTCGGTGAGGCGTGCTCGGACGCGCGGCAGTTCGATTGGCTGCACACCCTGGCGTTGAGCCTGCTGGGGTTGGGGCTCGTCACCACCGTGATTGCCCTGCTGTGTGGCCTGGCCGCGTTCGTGTCGCGGCCGTTCCAGTTCATCAGCTTCGTCGTGGGGTGGAACGTGCTGCGCGTCACGGGCGCGCTCCAGGCGATTGGGCAAGGAGGCCTGGCGGTGTGGCTGTCCTATTGGGTGACGGCGCTCTGGTTCAATCGCTACTCACCCAAGCTCATCGGCGTGGTGGGAATCCTCGCCGCGATGGCCATCTTCTTCGTCGTGGTCGCCATCTTCCGCCGCCCGTCCATGGACTTCGAGGTGGAGGCGGAGGTGCTGGAGGAGTCCAAGGCCCCGGAGCTCTGGGCGCACGTGCGCCGGATGTGCGCGCGGCTCGATACGCCCCCGCCGGACCACATCCTCGCGGGCATCGACGCGAACTTCTTCGTCACGGAGAGCGAGGTGCGCGTCAGCGGCCAGACGCTCTCCGGCCGGACGCTCTACGTGAGCCTGTCGCTCTTGCGCCTCCTGGAGCAGTCGGAGGCAGACGCGGTGCTCGCGCACGAGATGGGACACCTGCTGGGCGGGGACACGGGCCACGGCAAGCGGCTGGCGCCGATGCTCGCGCACTTCTCCCAGTACCTCCAGACGCTGCACGACGGCGGCCTGACGCGGCCCATCTACCACTTCATGCTGGCGTACCGCGGGCTCTTCGAGCTGTCCTTGGGCAAGAGCCGGCGCGAGAGCGAGCTGGCCGCGGACCGCCTCGCGGCGGGCCTCACCTCCGGTCGGGATATCGCCCGCTCGCTGGTGAAGGTGGGGGCGTACGCGGGCTTCCGGGACCGCGTGGAGTCGGACCTCTTCTCCCGCGACGAGCGGCAGCAGTCGGTGGCCATCGCCCGGCGCGTCGCGCTCGGCTTCGCGGACTACGCGCAGTCGGATGCCGTGCATGGGGACCTGCACGGGTCCGTGACGCCGCATCCTTTCGACTCCCACCCTCCGCTCTCCGCGCGGCTGGAGAACGTGAAGGCGCGGCTGGAGCCGTCGGACATGGCGCAGGTGCTGCTGGAGCCCGTGACGTTCTCCTGGGTGAGCACCATTCAAGAGGCGGAGGCCATCGAGGCGCGGCTGTGGGGCGTCTACGAGTCGCGCTTCTCGGAGGCGCATGACCTGGTGCTCGCGTACCGCTACGTGCCGTCCAACGACGAGGAGCGGCAGCACGTGGAGCGGCACTTCCCGCCGCTGTCCTTCGAGGGCAAGGAGGCCGGGTACGAGGCTCGGCTGGACTTCGCCGAGGTGACCTGCCCGGAGTGGGAGGCGCCCGTGCTGCTCGCGGACGTGACTCACGCCGCCACGGCGGACCGCATGTTCAAGAAGTACCTGGACCTGCAGGTGACGGGGGAGGGGCGGTCGAAGGAGAAGCGCTCCGTCTGCTTGAGCAAGCTGAAGGACCCGGACGCGTTGTTGCGAGCCTTCGAGCACTACCTGGGGCGCTGCAGGTCCATGAAGGAGCACCAGGCTCGCTCACGGCAGGCCGCCTGACGTCGTCGGCGACGCGGGCGGCCCTCTGACTCGACTTTCGCTCTTTTGTGGCGAAGGGGCGAGCGCTGCGGTCTACGCGGCGCGCCCCTGGGGCAGCGTGGCGCGGGAGGCGGCGCGTAAGTTGGCGCGAAGTCGACGCGGCGAGTGCCAGCGGGCACGGGCCAGGGTAGCTTGAGCCAATCGCAGGACATCCGCGAAGCTGACAGTGGCCTTGGTGGTGTACCAGGGTCGCATAGGCAACTTCAGTTGCTGCCAGCTGGCGGCCAGCTCCAGGTACCAGAGGACGAGCAGGGTGTAACTCAAGCCCGCGAAGGGAGCGGTGCGCAGCACGGCCAGGCGGCGGCGGGCACGCGAGTCGGCGAAGCCAAGCAGCTGTTTCAAGTCTCGGAAAAGCACTTCGATGCTCCACCGGAAGGCATACCGTTCCACTACTTGGAGGGCCGTGAGGGAGGCGTCGGTGCAGAAGAAGACGCGCAGGGGGCGGCTGCCGCCCGTCATCCGCACGACGACGACCTTGAGCATCCGCTCACCGGCAGCACTCTTCCAGCGGGCCACCACCTCCTTGCAGTCCACCTGCTGCGACTGGCCGTAGAGAAAGGCCGTCAGCCGCTGCCAGGGGAGCGCGGCATCCCGGGCGAGGGCCTGGGGCTTGGGTACCGTCACGTCGCGTGTCAGCCACCGGCCCGTCTTCGGCGAGCGGCACCGGTGAGTGCGCGGGCGAGTCAGCACTGCGTCTGGGCGCATGGCGCCGACGAAGACGAGCCGTTGCGGCAACTGCTTGAGCACGGTGCTGCACGAGTAGGCCTCGTCTGCGGCAAGCTCCACGGGAGCCGTGGGCAGCCAGCTGAGGACACGCTCCACCAGCTCTCGGCCCAGCTGCGTCTTCTTGCGGTGCGCAATGCCTTTCTTCTGGCACTCGGCCTGGGTGCGGTAGAGCCGAAAGAGGATGGGCAGCGCCCAGGGGCGCGAAGCGAAGGGCACCTGCACCAGCACCGCCAGCGTCACCCAGACGTGGCCGAAGCAGAAGACGTGCACACCTCGGGTGGAGTGCACCGCATCCAGGTGGCTGCCCAGCCCGAACACCTTCGGCCCTTTGTGGCTGCACAGGGTGTCGTCGAGCACCAGTCGCAGGGGCCCCAGGGCCGAAAGCTTCAGCAGCAGGAGTCGGCCCACTTCGTCCGCACTCCAGCGAGCCCGGGAGAAGAAGCGATGGAAGGCCGCGTGGTGCTGCACGCCCGAGACACCCGCGGCCACCAGCGCCTCGGTGACCGCGTGCGTGCCGCCACTGCACACCCAGCCGGCGAACAGCACCAGGAAGCGCAGGAACGAGGGCTCGGTGAAGGCGGGCCGAACCAGCTGCAAGACTCGCAACAGTGCATACAAATGGGAGGCGGCCATCGGGAGACCTCGAAGGTGCTGGTGGAGGCGTGTCTTGCCGGACACCTCTCTCAGCTGGCCTCGATGGCCGCTCTTCTCCTACCCTCAGCCCCTTCTCCCCTCGCCCCCCTGCTTGGGCCTCCCGGCCCAAAAGGGCGAAAGTCGAGTCTGACTCCACCCGTTCTGGCTCAGCCCTTGGGCTGGGCCGAGAAGTACGCCTTGACCGCGTCATCCGCGGCCTTGCGGTACTCCGGGATGCGGCTCCGCTCGGCCTTCGCGAGCGCCTCCTTCAGCTGGCGCGCGTCGAAGTCCTGGGTGTAGGCGGGCGTGCCCGGCTGATGCCGCCAGGACTCGTCGAGCCCGCCCACGTCGACCGGGTCGAACCCCAACTCGTCCACCAGCCGCATGACCTTGGCGCGCGCCTCCGCCGGGTCGCCGGAGACAGGCAGCGCGACGCGCCCCGGGGTGCCCTTCGGCGTGCCCTTCTCCGCCAGGGACTTGAAGTAGATGTTATTGAACACCTTGATGACCGGCCGCCCGAGCTGGTCGCCGACCCACGTGCTCTCGGTCCGTGCCGAGGTGAGCGCGGGGATGTCGCCGTCGCGGGACGGGTAGTAGTTGCCGGTGTCGATGACGACCACGTCGGCGGGGACGTCCTTGAAGAGGTCCTTGGGCAGGTCCGCCACCGCGCGCTGGGGGATGGTGACGACGACCACCTCGTTACCCTTCGCGGCCCGCTCGACGGTACCGGCGGTGGCGCCAGTCTCGGCCGCCAGCTCTCGCAGCGTGTCCGGTCCGCGCGAGTTGGCGAGCACGACCTGATGACCCAGCTTCACCCACTTCCGCGCCAGCGCCGAGCCAATGTAACCCGCGCCAATGATGCCAATCTTCATGTGTGACTCCGATTGATAGGGAGCGGCGAGGCGGGGGCCCCGCTACCCGGCCCTGGTGATAACTCCCCCCGAGCGGGCGCGCCCGTTAGAGAAGAGGGCCCATGGGCTTGCCTGGTCTCGCGGAGTTGTTTCATGCGAGGGAGGGATGCTCTAGAACCCGGCCCCTCGGCATGACCCGGGAGTTCAATACGTGAAGGCGGAGGCGCTGTTCAGCGGGACCGGGGAGATGGCCACCCGGATGCGTGAGCTGGACTGGTCCGCTACGCCCGTGGGGCCCGTGGAGCGCTGGCCCGGATCGTTGCAGACGCTGGTGAAGACCCTGCTCCACTCCCGCCACCCCATGTTCCTCTGGTGGGGACCGGAGCTCATCCAGTTCTACAACGACGCCTATGTGCCCAGCTTCGGCCGGGGCAAGCACCCCGCGGCGCTGGGTCGACCTGGCCGGGAGACGTGGCCTGAAATCTGGCCCATCATCGGTCCGCAAATCGAAGACGTGATGCGCGAGGGGAAGGCCAGCTGGAACGAGGACCAGCTCGTCCCCATCTTCCGCAACGGTCGCATCGAAGAGGTCTATTGGACCTATGGCTACTCGCCGGTCTTCGACGAGGCCGGGAGGATTCAGGGCACGCTGGTGGTCTGCACCGAGACCACCGGGCGCATCTTCAGTGAGCGCGCCCAGCGGCGCGGCGAGGAGCGCTTGCGCCGCGTCGTGGAGGCCTCCGGCGCGGGCACCTGGGAGCTGGAGGTCGGCCCCGGGACAATGACCGCGGATGCGCGGATGACCGCGCTCTTCGGGCTGCCGGAGCAGGCGGAGTACCGCCTCGCCCAGGTCCTGGAGCGCATCCACCCCGACGACGTCGCAGCGGTGCGCACGAGCATCGACGCCGCGCTCGCGGGCGAGACGCAGGGGCAGTACCTGCAAGAGCACCGGGTGGTGGCCACGGCTGGCGCCCGGCCCCGCTGGGTCGAGGCGCGGGGGCAGGTCTCCTTCGACGCGGCGGGAAGGGCCACCCGGTTCATCGGGACGTCGCTCGACATCAGCGAGCGGAAGTGGGCGGAGGAGGAGGGCCAGCGCGCGCGCCAGGAGCTCCAGAGCTTCCTGCTACAGGCGCCGCTCGGCATCGCCATCCTCAGCGGGCCGCGCCACGTCTACACCTTCGTGAACGCCCCCTTCATGTCCATGCTGTTCGGTGGGCGGCCCGTCACGCACCTGCTGAACCGGTCCGTGCGGGAGGCGCTGCCGGAGCTGGAGGGGCAGGGGTTCTACGAAATACTCGACGGCGTCTATCAGACGGGCCGGAGCTTCCACGGCACGAAGCTGCGCGCCTCCATGGTGCAGGCCGACGGGGTCACCCGGGAGATGTTCATCAACTTCACCTATCAGGCGAAGCGGGACGCGTCCGGGAAGGTGGATGGCATCCTGGCGGTCATCTACGAGGTGACGGACCAGGTCAACGAGCAGCAGGAGATTGAGCAGCTCGCGGACAACCTCCGCGCGGCCATCGTGGCCCGGGACATCTTCCTCGGGGTCGCCTCGCACGAGCTCAACACGCCGCTGACCACGCTCAAGCTCCAGACGCAGATGACCCAGCGCGTCTTCTCGCGACAGGGCCTCTCCGCGTTCTCGCCCGCGCGTTTCGAGAGTCTGCTCGACACCACGCTCATCCAGGTGGACCGCCTGGGGCGCCTGGTCAATGACATGCTCGACGTGTCGCGCATCAGCACCGGGAAGCTGACGGTGATTCGGGTGGAGACGGACCTGTCGGAGCTGGTGCGGGAGGTGCTTGCCCGCTTCTCTCCCCAGTTCGAGGCGGCGGGCATCCTGCTGGAGCAGCGGCTCGAGGAGGGCCTCCGGGCGCCGCTGGACGCCGCGCGAATCGAGCAGGTGCTGACGAACTTCATCATCAACGCCATCAAGTACGCGCCCGGCAAGCCGGTGCACGCGACGCTGGAGCAGCGGGGGCGCTGGGTGAAGTTCAGCCTCCGGGATGAAGGCCGCGGCATCCCCGCCGACCAGCACGAGCGCATCTTCGTCCGCTTCGAGCGCGCGACGTCCGCGAGCGAGTCCAGCGGCCTGGGGTTCGGGCTCTACATCTCCAAGCAGCTCATCCTGGAGCATGGCGGAAGGATTGCCGTCGAGAGCGCCCCTGGCGCGGGGGCCACGTTCAGCTTCGAGCTGCCCCGGGACGCGAAGGAAGGCCCCGGGCTGATGGGCCGGAGCGCGAGGGACTGAGGGCAGGCGTCCCAGCCCCCCGCGCCAGGGCTCACTCCGTCGCGCGCAGGCGCCACAGCTGCGATGCGTCGCTCGTCACTTCCGTCCGGACGCGGAGCTGCTCTCCCACCGGGCCGCGCGTGAGGTACAGCTTGTGCGGCACCTTGGGCGAGCCGGTGAAGTTGTAGAGCTTGTTCGCCTCGCTGCCCACGGTGCTCACACACCAGAGGATTTCGAGGTTCTGCGGTTGGTAGTACGTCAACGCGACGACGTCGTTGTCCTGGGGAGTGCCGACGGGAGAGTCCGCGCTGAGGTAGCCCGTGCCATTGAAGAGATAGCCACACGGGTCCGTGCCCAGGCTGCCCGCCTTGATGAAGTCGAAGACCTGGTTCTCACTCGTGTTGTCCGGGTAGAGGATGATGGGCGTGTGCTCCAGGATGCCGCCGCCCTCCACGTCCACGACGAGGTCCGTCCCGGATTGAGGCGGGTGGCTGACAATCTCCTCCTGGTCATCGGCGTCCGCCAGGGATTGGAGGAACCAGCGCTGCGCGAAGGCCATCGCCGGAGACTCGTCCAGGCCACTCACCGTGTGCAGGGAGCCGCCGCCCAGCCATGACGTCATCACCTGCCCGGTGACGAAGTTGCGGAGGATGTAGGAGTCGTCCGGCTGGAGCTCCGGGCGCCAGAGCTGGTCGTCCACGCGCTCGTGCCACTGCACGAGGATGGCGTTGGCCGCGCTGCCCTGCTGCCCCAGGTACTGGTGGCTGTTGCCGTTCTGGAGGCGGTAGTAGCCGGGGTGCGCGTCCTCGCGGCGCAGGTGCCACTGCTGGTTCAGCCCGTGCTGGTACGGGTACTCGATGATGGGCACGCCGTGGTTGGTGGAGTTGCCATTGACGTCCAAGACCCGGCCAGACCAGGCGCTGCGCACCACGGCCACGGCGGGCAGCTCCGGGTCATCCGGCCCGTCCGGCTCCTCGGGCGCGCCACCTCCCGCGCGGAAGTTGTGGCTGTAGACCACGGGTTGGTGGTCCGAGTTCTGGATGCCATGCACCGCGCCCCCGAAGATGCGCGGCACCTGGTGGTTGGGGCCCACCGCGTAGTCCAGGGTGCTGGTGGGGGTGGGCGTGCCCTGGGTGGGGCCCGAGGGGTCCAGGACGTGGTACTGCCCGAGCGGCAGGGCATTGCGAAGGCTGTTGGGGTCGCGGTTGAAGTCACCCAGCGCGACCCAGTCGTAGCCCTGGCCTCCGTTGGCCGCGGCCATGCGCGCGCGAATCGCCTGGATGAGCCCCGAGGCGTCGGGGCCGTTGGGGGAAATCGCGTGGAGGGAGAAGTAGACGGTGTTCCCCAGCCGGATGCCCAGCGCGGGGCGCAGCACCGGGCCTCCCCAGTTGATGGGGGGCATCACCACGAAGACCTCGTCGGCCTCCTCCTGACTGGCCAGGGCCAGGTTGACGCGGTGGCCGTTGGGGTCGGTGTTCAACCAATACAGATAGGACTGGGGCCGCAGCTGCGAGCCGAAGAGGCGGTACTGAACCACGTCCGGCTGGGCATTCGCCGCGTTGGTGTAGTCGTTCTGTGCGAAGCGCTGAATCTCCGCGGTGAGCACGCTCGGAGGCGGAATCCCGGCCTCCTGGATGGCGACGACGTCCGCGTTGACGCCCCGGTTCGACGCCAGCAGGCCCGCGAGGTCGGAGACGTACTTGCTCTCGTAGGGGCCGTTCTGTCCCGTGCCCGCGCCCTGCATGTTCCACGTCGCCACGGTGCCCGTGCGTGCGCGGGACACGAGGATGACGGGCGCGTCCTTGAGCAGGAACAGGGACGGGAAGACAGGCTGCGAGACGGTGGCGACGCCCCGGGCCTGGGAGTAGTCCAGCGACTCCCGCCCCGTCCAATCCGCGATGGGGACGCCGCCCTGGGACAGGTGGAGGAACTGACGGGGATTCGCCGGGTTCGAGCCGAACATGAACACCGTCTCGGAGAGGGTCTCCTCCGGCGTGGAGTACGGCGTGTAGGGCAGGTACGGACCGCCCTGCGTGGTCTGCTTGATGAGCGTGTTGTTGCGGAAGACGTTCTGCGGACCGGAGGAGCCCGCCCACTTGATGGCCTTGGGGCCGGTGGCCCACCACACGGGATACCAGGTGCCGGCATCCACCTGCCCGCCTTCACCTCCGCAGTTCGCGGTGCAGCTGGCGGAGCGGTGCTCGTACGGCACCCGGACGAGGTTGCCCTCGAAGAGGTTGTAGCGCTCCCAGCCGCCGTGCAGGTTCAGGTCCGAGTCCAGGTTGTTGCGGAAGGCCACGTTGCCACTGGAGGACCACTGGAAGGTGAAGTGCCGCAGGTTGCGGCTGGTGTTGAAGGCATACAGCGAATTCCACACCCGGCTGCCCCGCAGATAGCCATTGCCGCCCTTGCCCTTGTTCCAGGCGCCGTCGAAGCTGTTGTCCTGCACCTGGAGGTTCAGGGCCACCTCCGTCACCAGCGGGTGGGAGCCTGTCATCTTCGCGTTGAGGCCCCGCACCCAGCCGTCCGCCGCCCACTTGAACAGGATGCCGTGCATGGCGTACTCGGGCGCCAGGTTGCCGTAGTTGTGGACCGCGCTCTCTGGCGCCAGGGAGTAGGTGCCGCCTCCCAGCCGGGGCAGGCCACTCACGTCCTGCGTGTAGGAGAAGTCCTCGAAGCCCACCCCCACCACCATGCGCAGCGCAGTCACCTTGCTGGCGAACGCCTCGTTGCCGATGAGCGCGGAGCCATCCGACGTGGAGTCCACGGGCACGTCGAACTCCAGCGGCCGGTCGATGGTGACCGTCTTCGCCCCCGTGTCGAGCCCGACGATGCGGAACACCTGCTGCCGCATGTGCAGGTCCTCCATCAGGGCCTCGCCCGCTGTGCCAATCTGCTGCTGCGCGTAGAAGTTCCGGCTGTTCGCGGCGCCCACCCACAGGTACCCGCCCACGGCGAAGCGCGACATGTTCGCGTTGGACACCAACTGGATGACGCGGTGGCCCTCGCGCGCCGCGTAGCCCGCGTCCCCCGCCTTGCCCGCGACCTTCACGCCGGAGGCCCAGTGCTGGTTGATGGAGCCCTCGAACAAGTCCTTGCGGTTGGCGGGCGCGGAGGCGTGCTCGTCCTGATAGCGCGTGGCGAGCTCCCGCGTCTGGACGCGGAACATCGCCCGGCCCGGCCATATCCACCCGCCCTTGCCGGTGTCTCCTCCGGTGCCCCAGGACATCGTCAGCGGCTCCCAGCGGCCTCCATCGGTGCTGAGCGTGTCGTAGCGGGTGTTCGTGTCGGGCCGGAACACCAGCTCCGTGCCGCCGACGCCGGAGCCCTGCCCTCGAATCAGCAGGTAGTCCGCGTCCACGTACACCTGCCGGCTGAGGTCGATTCGCCCCGCGGGCAGCGCAATCAATGACAGCGCATTGAAGTTCGCCGAAGGCGAGCAGTTCGCCTTGAGGGTGTTGATGGCGGCCTGGAGCCCCGAGGTGTCGTCGACGCCGTCATCCGGCACCACCCCGTGGTAGGTCGCCAGCTCCTCGGGGGTGAGGACGCAGTGTGCATTCGCGGTGACGTCCCCGCTGGACGGCAGGTCCTGTCCTCCTCGGAAGCCCGCACGGCTCCAGTCGGGAAGTCCCGCCAGTTGCATGACCCGGTTGTGGAAGGACAGCGTTGGATGGACAACGGCGTCCTCGTTGGCGCCCGACGCCAGCGAAGGCAGGAGGAGGAGCAACAGGGACAGCGCGGTCTGCGCCGGGCAGGACCTTGTCCTGTCTGGGAAAGGATCGACACGCTTCATGGAATCACTCTCATGACGAGTCTTCTAATGCGCTCGCCCCGTGGGAACTACCCCAACGCGGGGTAGGGGGAATCCCTCGGATGGGTGAGAGAGATTCTCCTGGGGTCCGCTCTGTTCGGAATCTTCCGCTTCTGTGATTGCCTCACGATAGGATTCGAGCACTGACGCGAGGGCATCCTCGAACGGGAGAGGTGAGAGCATGGCCGCGGTGATTCTGGAAGCCCGCTGTGTGGCCCCCTTCGTCGTCCGCGTGCGCTTCAGCGACGGGCAGGAGGGTGAGGCGAGCCTCAAGCCGTGCCTCTTCGAGTGGGAGCCCGCGCGAGTCCCCGACCTGACTCCCCAGCTGCGCGACTGGCTGCGCTCGCCGGAGAACTTCGAGACCGTCCGCGTGGACCCCGGGTCAGGCACGCTGGCGTGGGGAGACGCGCGGCCGTTCAATGCGTCCGTGGTGTACTGGCGGGTGGAGCAATACCGGATGAAGGTGACCGTCCGCACGAAGGAGGGCGCGGTGCTCTCCACGCTGCGACTGGGGGGACGGCACGAGGTCTGGTCCAAGCCGCTCACGGTGGGGCGGGCGGACACCAACGTCATCGTCGTGGACCAGGAAGGCGTGGCCGCGCGCCAGGTCCAGGTGACGGTGGGCGGAGGTCACCACCCCTGCTACTTCATCGAGGCGGTGGAGGGCGTGACGACGGTCGGTGTGAACCGGTTGGAGACGCCCGGTCAGCGCTGTCGCGTCTCCGCGCGGGAGCCGCTGGTGCTGGGGTTGGGCGGGTGCCTTGTGGACATCGACTGAAGTCGAGCCCCAGGGGCTGCTCGCGGACCCGGGGCGGAGCACCCCGAGTCCCGGCCCGGACACGGACTACGGCGTCACGGGGGTGAGGCAGTAGAGCGTGGTCGTCTCGCGCGAGCGCGCCATGTGCAGCGGGTCCGAGGTGTCCTTGGCCTTGGAGTGCCGTGCCGCTGTCGACTTGCTCCACTTCACCGTCAGGCCGCACCGGGTGAACTGCTCCTGGAGCCAGCCCGACGGGCGCAGCCCCAGCAGCTCCGCCAGGTCCGACATGAGGAGCACCCCTTCACCTCCCGGGGCGAGCGCGGCGGGGAGTCCCTCGAGGAAGCGCCGCAGGAACTGGCTGTCCTCGTCGAACACCGCGCGGTCCACGCGGTTCTTCGGGGGCTCGGGAATCCAGGGCGGGTTGCAAACCACGAGGTCCGCCTTCCCCTCGGGGAACAGGTCGGTCTCGCTCACCTGGAAGGACTTGCGCAGCCCCAGCCGCTCCGCGTTCTCCCGAGCGCAGGCCACGGCGCGGGAGTCACAGTCCGTCGCCTGCACGGAGGCGGCGCCTCGCTGGAGGAGGAGGAAGGAGAGGACCCCCGTCCCCGTGCCCACGTCGAACACGCGCTGGCCCTTCAGCATGGGGAGCCAGAGCAGCAGCTCGATGTAGTCGGTGCGCGTGGGCAGGTACACGCCGTAGTGCGGGTGGATGAGACCGGTGAGGCCGGGCACCGCCAGGCCCTTTCGCCGCCACTCCGCGGCCCCGAGCATGCCGAGCAGCTGCTTGAGGGGGACCACGGTGAACTCCGTCTCGGGCTTGCCCCAGACCTGTCGGCACGCCAGGTCCACGTCCGGTGCCCGCGCGAGCGCGAGCCGGTAGTCGCGGTCCAGCGACACGACGATGCGCGACAGCGTCTCGTGCTCCAGTTGCCGAGCGCGGCGCTCGGCCCGGAAGGCCTCCAACGGCGTGCGGGCGTTCGACGCTCGCTCGAGCCTGCGACCCAGCGCGCCCAGCAGCTGCTTCGCGTTGTGGAAGTCGCCCGAGTACAGCAGGAACTCGCCATTGCGGACCCGCTTGAGCGCCGTGTCCGCGCTGAGCCGGTCATTCACCGCGTGCAGCCGGGCGGGCGAGGGCTCGTCGCTCTCCGAGCGCCAGGTGAACGGGGCTCCAACAGGCAGAGGGGTCGCGGGGGCGACCGGGGCGACGGGAGCGACGGGGGCCGGTCCCTTGGGCGGGGGGGCGGTTCGGGGGGGACGGGGCATTGGACCCGAGGGGGTAGCACGTCCGCGCCCCACCGTCGCGGTCACTTCTTTCGACGCCTGGGGGCCGGCTGGGCCAGCGCGGGGTGACCCCGGCGGATGAACGCCGTGAGCTTCTCCACGTCGATGGCGTCGATCCACGGCGCGTCGGGGTCGGCCTCCTCGCCTTCTTCGTCCTCGAAGACCTCGTCGGCGAAGACCTTCAGCAGCTTGGGCGAGAGGGCGTCGCGGACGCGCGGGTCCGTCTCCTCGATGAACGCGTGCGGCTGGGCGCTCTTGATGTGCTTCGCGTCGCCGGTGACGAGTCGGGCCTTCACGCCGCCGTGCACCTTCACCGCGTGATAGTTCGTGTAGACGAAGGGCGCGCGGACGTCGCCGAACACCTCGCAGCAGGCGTCGTTGTCGACGAACAGGATGGACTGGCTGGCGACGAGGTCCCCCTGCACTTCGAGGAACCCGGTGGTGATGATGTCCCGGGCCTTCAGCGAGCCGGTGACGATGACGACCGACTCCGGGTCGAGCGAGTCCTCGTAGCGCCCCTTCACGGTGAGGTCGCCTTCGACGATGAGGAGGCCGATTCGAGGCCGGCGCCCTGTGACCAGCTCTTCGAGGGTGACGCGGCCCACATGGTGGAGGATGTCGCTGTCGGCGCGGTCGCCCGCGGCGCGCTGCTCGATGAAGCGCTTCGCGGAGCGCAGCGTGCTGGACTTCGCGAACTTCCCACGGGCGTGCTTCTTCAGCAGCGCCAGCGCCGACGGCTCAGTGAGGGTCCCCGCGCTGAAGCGCAGGGCCTTCGGGAACAGGTGTTTCTTCGTGCCCATCATGTCTCCACGATACCGCACTGGGACCCCATCCCGATGCGGAGCCTACGCCCCCGCGGCGCGCACCAGCCTCAGCACGACGACGAAGTGGAGCAGCGCGCCGACGATGGTCAGGGCGTGGAACAGCTCGTGATAACCGAAGACGCCGGGGCGGAAGTCAGGGCGTTTCAAGGCGTAGGCGAGGGCCCCGGAGGTATAGGCGACGCCGCCCAGGAGGATGAGCACCAGCTCCACGCCGCCGAGCGCCGCGCGCACCTCGGGGAGATAGGGCACCAGCGTCCAGCCCACGGCGATGGCGAGGGCGGCGGTGAGCACCTTGGGGGCATGGGCCCAGAACAGTGACTTCACGACGCCCAGGAGCGCGCCGCACCAGATGGCGAGCAGCAGGCTGTCGCCCGCGGCGCCGGAGAGTCCAATCAGGGCGATGGGGGTGTAGGTGCCGGCGATGAGGATGAAGATGGAGGCGTGGTCCATCTTCCGCATCCAGGCGCGGGCGCGCACGGACCAGTCCACGCGGTGGTAGGTGGCGCTGACCGAGAACAGCACGACGAGGCTGACGGCATACAGCCCGGCGGCGGTGGCGGTCCGGAGCGTGGGCGCCATGGAGACCAGCACCGCACCGGCGCCGAGCGCGCCCACGGCCGCGAACTGGTGCAGCACGCCGCGCAGCTTCGGCTTCTCGACGGCCTCGGTGGTCAGGACAGGCCCCCGGCATCCACGAAGCGGGCGCTGGAGGACCGCGCGAGGAGGCCAGGTTTCTCCAGCAGCGCGAGGGCACCGCTTCCGTGTCGTGAGGAGGATGCTGCAAAGCCCATGGCGCGGTGCGTGATGAACATGGGCACATCAGAAGCACAGGTGGCTGGTCGGAAGCGAGTGGCGCATCCAGCGCACCTGAACGCGAGTCGATTCCGCGTAGGGGAAGGTGGTCCCTCGTCACCGCCGTGTGACGGTGGCCCCCAGGTTCACCAGAACTGCCACGTCAACACGGTGGTGATGCCATTGGTCGAGCACACCAGCTCATCGACGTCGGTGCCCCGGCAGCACGGCTTGCGGCTGTAGAGCGGCGAGCAGGTCTGCCCGTGGTAGGGGCTGCACGAGGGCAGTCCGCTGCACGCTTCGAGCTGGGAGACCGTTCCAGCCTCCTCGGGCACGGCATCGGACGCGACATCCGGCGACGGCTCACCGCAGGCCAGCAAAGAGAGGCATGAGAGCGCCACCACCACCGCAAGCGAAAGCTTCATGGGAAGTTCCAATGCAGGACCGCGGGTGTGGGTCGGGTCCTAACATGGTTCTCTCGAGCCCCGGCTGAGATGGTTGCGGATGAGTCCTGACCCTTCCGGTGATTTCGTCACGTTTCACCGGCGTATTTCCCGCAGACTCGGGGGATGGCGACCCAGCAAGAAATCGAGGCCTTCATCACCGCCGAGTTTCCGCAGACTCGGGCGCGGATTCTGGCGGTCGGGGACAAGTCCGCCACCGTGGCGCATGAGGTCGGTGTCGCGGAGCTGAGGCCCGGAGGGACGGTGTCAGGCCCGGTGCTGATGGCCACCGCCGACGTGGCGCTCTACGTCGCGATTCTGGGCGAAATCGGCATCGTCCCGCTCACCGTGACGACGAGCTTGAGCTTCAACTTCATGCGGAAGCCCTCTGCTGACAGGCGAATCATCGGGGTGTGCAAGCTGCTGAAGCTGGGGAGGACATTGGCGGTGGGCGAGGTGTCGCTCTACTCCGAAGGACTGCCGGAGCCCGTGGCCCACGCGGTGGGGACCTACGCGATTCCACCCGCGGACCGGAGCGGCGGCGCGGGCTCCTGAGCCAGGCGGGCGGAGTGAAGACGTCCAGGCCAGCGTGTCGACGAAGCGCCTGTCTGGACGGTCTGTTTCACCGCACCGAGCGCAGCGCGCGTGGCGAGCCTCCGCCGAGCTTCTTCATCAGCCGCCGAAGTGTGCCCGCGTCCTGGTAACCGACCTCGGCCGCGACGTCGTCGACGCTCAGGTGGGTCGCCTGAAGGAGCGCCTGGGCGCGTCGCACCTTGACGCTGTGGACAAGCGCGAGGGGACTGCGGCCTGTCGCGCGTCGCACGTGGCGCGACAAGGTCCGCTCCGTCATGCCGAGGCGTGAGGCGAGCTCGGCGACCCCGGGAGGATTCGGGAAGCGCGCCTCCAGCTCCGAGGTGATGCGCGCAATCAGCACGTCTCCGTTCGCGAGCAGCTCCGGTGCGATGAACTTCGCCTGGGCCTGCCTTCCGTCGAGCAGCATGGTGCGCGCGAGGAGGTCCACCAGTCGCGCGCCACAGCGCTCGCGAAGCAGGTGCAGCATGAGGTCAGTCTGCGCGAAGGCGGCCCCGGCCGTGATGATGGGGCCATCCGCGCAGACCATCGCGTTCGAGTCGACCCGGCATTGCTCTTCCAGTTCGGAGAGAAGGCCCGCGAGCCACCAGGTGGTGGTGGCTCGGCGGCCGATGAGGACTCCCGCTTGTTGCAGCAGGAAGACGGCGGTGCACGAGGCGGCGACACGTCCCCCGCGCGAGACGTGACGGGCGATGGCCTTCGAGAGCTTCGTGGCATCCGGTCTCCCGAGGCGAGCGCGCACGGCGGCGGCGTTCGTCATTCCGAGTCCAGGGATGACCCAGGTCGTCTCGTCATCGCGGGCCATCGTGCGCAGGCGCGACGTCTCGATGCTCACGCGCTCCGTGAGGGGGACCTGCCCACCTCCGACCGAGCACACCTCGAACCGCAGCGACTTCGCCCCCAGGGAGCGCGCGGCCCGCAGCATGTCGAGTGTCGCCGCGACGCTCGTGGCGAAGGCTCCTTCCATGACGATGATGGTGAAGGACATGGTGTCTGAATCTGCCTGAAAAACGTCATTTCCGACACTGGCGGCCTCGGGTGGCCCGGTGGTCTCTTGCTGGCGAAAGGATGGGAACGCCCATGACGACCCGAGCCGTGCCGGCCGCGCGCAATCTCGAAGAGGACGATGCCCTGGAGGACTTTCAGCCCCGCGAAGTCACCCTGCGCGAGGAGACGCGGAAGGTCTACACGGCAGGGGAGGGCCCGGCGGTCATCGTGATGGCGGAGATGCCAGGAATCAGTCCGCGAGTCGCCCGCTTCGCCCGCTGGGTGCGGGACGCCGGCTTCACCGTGTGGATGCCGAGCCTGTTCGGTCGTGACGGCGGAGTGCCCACCGCGAAGGAGGGGAAGGCCATCTTCGAGCGCGCGTGCATCAGCAAGGAGTTCCGGGCGCTCGGAGCGAACCAGTCCAGTCCCATCACGGTGTGGTTGAGGGCGCTGGCCGCCCAGGCGCATGTGGAGTGCGGAGGCCCGGGAGTGGGCGCGGTGGGGATGTGCTTCACGGGCAACTTCGCGCTGTCGATGATGCTGGAGAAGGCGGTGTTGGCTCCGGTGCTGTCACAGCCGTCACTGCCGCTCGACGAGCCTGGGGGCGTGAACATCGCTCCGGAGGAACTGGAGCGCGTGCGGCAACGGCTGGTGGACGAAGACCTGACTGTCCTGGCCTATCGCTTCCAGGGCGATTCCTTCTGTCGCGCGGAGCGCTTCGCCGCCTATCAGCGCGCGCTCGGAGAACGTTTCCAGGCGAGAGTGCTCCCAGACAGCGCCGCGGGACCGAAGTCCGAGCGTCCCGACGACTTCTTCCGGTTCATCCCAACACCGCACAGCGTGCTGACCGTCCACTTCGTCGACGAGGAGCACGCGCCCACCGCCGCGGTGAGAGACGAAATCCTGGCGTTCCTCCGACGACGGCTCCTGGCGTAGCAAGCGCACGTCATCGCGAGGCGCACGCCACCCGTGCGAGGAGCGAAGCCCGCGTGCTCCTCGGGTGCCAGTCCTTCACGAGGCGGGAGTGCTCATTCCACGCCGCCAGGATGAGCGGGTTTGTTGAATCACCAGGCGGACTGGTGCGAGCGGAGCCGCCAGCCCGTGCGCTGGCGGGAGCGGTCTCCGCTCGCGCTACAGCGAGTCTCCCCGGAAACCTTCGGGCGACCTCGCTCACCTCACTTCGCCGGAGCAGGTGGTGGTGGTTTTTCGGCGACGACCGAGACCACGCCCTGCTCCTGCTGGAGCGTGTGCGTGCTGCCGATGGCGAAGCGCTGGAACTCCTCCAGCGTCTTCGGCGAGTACGTGACGGGAGCCTGTTCTTCGCCCTGGAGGACCACCGTGTAGCTCGTGCTGCGCGAGTTCCGCTCCTGTCCACCCCGGGGCAGGGGCTTGGGCGGACGCAGTTCCTCAGCGGACGGCCAGCGCGTCTCGAGCGTCTTCCCGTTCGCCTTCACGCTCCGGTCCTCTCTCCACTCCCACTCCTTCCACGAGAACCACGCTGCCTCACGGGGCACGCTCCGATAGCGCGGCTCCTTGCGCGAGCGCCGCTCGTCGACGTACTTCGGCTCCTTGTCTCGGTCGGTCTCCGTGGTGTAACCGGACTGCTTGCGCTCCGTGTAGTAGACGGTCTCGTAGCCAGCGCGCACCCGCTCGTCGTGGTGATGGCGCTGTCCCAGGGACTTCACCTGGAGGGCGTCCGAGGGGCGATCCTCGGTGAAGCCCTCGTGGTCCACCTGGTGGCGACGCTCCACCGTCACGGTGTGCTCCCAGGCGACCTCCTTGACCTGGAGGCGCCTTGTCCACTCGGGGACTCGCTTGAGCCCCCTATCGATGGGCCCCGACGTCTCCGGCCCGGTGCCCATCCTCCACATGGGGCAGCAGCACACGAAGAACACCACGATGGGGGTCAGGAGGATGCAACCGAGCCGGGACTTCTTCTTCGCTGTCGGAGCCGGGGGCGCGTCTTGTGTGGCGGGGCTCGGAGGGGGCGAGGCGCCGCAGTTCTTGCAGCCGCCGTCCAGGGCGCGCTGGTCGCTCTCGCAGTAGGCGCAGCGCCAGTGGGGATCGGCGGTAGCCATTCGCAGCAGCGCCGCGTCTGTCACCGTCACCGCCGAGGCCGTGTCCTCCGGCATCTCGTCAATATGCCGCTCCGACATTCGTGGTTTCACCTCTCGGGTGGGTACCGCGAGGCTGCCTTATAACATGGGCGACGCGGAAGCCGCGCTCAGGTCTGAACCATACACTGAAGCGACTGCTTGACCATTGTGGAATGGCCTGCCAATACTGAAGTAGATGCTTCAGCATTCCTCCCTGGACCAGGTCTTTCACGCGCTGGCGGACCCGACGCGGCGGGCGATGGTCGAACGTCTCGCCGCTGGCCCGGTGTCGGTCAGTGACCTGGCCGCGCCGTTTCCGGTGTCGCTGTCGGCCATCGGCCAGCATGTCAATCTGCTCGAATCGAGCGGGCTCGTTCGCACCACGAAGGTGGGGCGGGTGCGCACGGTGGAGCTGGCGCCGGACGTACTGGCCGCCGCCGAGCAGTGGTTCGCGAGTCACCGCTCGCGCTGGGAGCGTCGTCTGGACCGGCTCGGCTCGCTGCTCATGGAGCCGGACGAAGAACCCGCCCCCCCGCCGAAGTCACCTCGGAGAAAAAAGTCATGACCCCGCCCGTCATCCACAAGAGCTTCACCCTCGAGCGCACCTATCCCACGTCGCCGGCGCGGGTCTTCCTGGCCATGTCGGACCCGCGCAAGAAGCGCCGCTGGTTCGCGGAGGGCGAGGGGTTCATCGTCGACAGCTACTCGCTCGACTTCAAGGTGGGCGGCTTCGAGCGCACGCGCTTTCGCTTCGGTGACGGCCCGGAGATGACCAACGACTGTGTCTACCTGGACATCGTCGAGAACACGCGCCTGGTCTTCGCCTACTCCATGACGCTCGGTGGCGCGCCCATGTCGTCGTCCCTGGGCTCGATGGAGTTCATCCCGGTGCCCGCGGGGACGTTGCTGCGCCTCACCGAGCACACGGCCTTCGTCGATGGCAACGACGGCTCGGAAGGGCGCCGGGAGGGCACTCGCGAGCTGCTCGAGAGTCTGGCCAGGGAGCTCGACGCGCATCCCGAGTAGAGGCGCGCCGGAGCTCGTGGCGCGGCTGTCGGGTGCGCGGACCCAGGCGGTGGTCATCGAGGGCGCGCGGGCGACCCTCGCGGAGCTGGAGGCCACCGAGCGCGCGCTGGGGTTCTCACTCCCCCCGTCGTTCGCGGCGTTCCTGCTCGAAGTGGGCGCTGTCTCCTTCCTGAACCCGTGGCACGACGCCACCACCTCCGTCGGGTGGTTGGTCGCGGCGAGCGCCTCTCTCGAAGCCGACGTCGCCTTGAGCGCCGAGCGCTTCCTCCAAGCCACTGCGCGGGAGGGCATCACCTTGGACCCGAAGGCCCCGAGACACCTGTTGCACGTGTGTGAAGAGCAGGGCGGAGAGGCGGTCTTCGCGCTCTGCTCACGGCGAGACGCCGCTGGAGACGCGCCCGTGTTCCTGCGCCACCATGACGAGCCGGAGGCGCTGTACCACCCGTCCTCTGATTTCCGACAGTGGTTCGGCGAGCGTCTGGTCCGCCTGAGGGAGGAGCTCCAGACGCCACGACGGCCCCCTTCGCGGGGGCGGTCGTCGCTGGCCAACCTGGCGGACTACGTCGAGCGCGGCTGAAGGGCAGGGCGCCCCGGCGCGGAGATGCAGGGGAAGGTGGCAGCCCACAGAGGCCCACTGGGGGCGCGACGTTGGCTTCAAGGCTTCGCTGGGGAATCGAGGGGGCGTTTCTGTTCTGCGGCGGGCCCTGGCGCTGGGGCGGCGGGCCTGCGTGCTTCGTGGGGGGTGCGAGGCCGGAACAGTTCGTGGGGTCGATGTGTTACATGGACCTTCGGTACCAGGCAGGCGATGGCCGCGGCGGGCTCCTCCCAGCGCGACTCCAGACTCCACCGATGGTGCCCCTGGCGGCGTGGTGAAGGGCGGGTGGACGTTGTCGCACGCGACGAAGGCGAAGTTTCTCGAGTCGGGGCCCTTTCTCCAGGACTTACAGGCGCGGGTGGAGCTCTACCTGGGAGCAAGCGGGCGTTCGCCCCGTGACCTGCCCTGGATGTACGCGAAGACGGTGGTCATCCTGGCGTGGTTCGCGGCCTCCTACGCGTGGCTCGTCTTCGGTGCCACGGGCCCCTGGGGCGTGGTCGCCGGGTGCCTGTCGCTGGGGCTGGCCATCGCGGGCGTGGGGTTCAGCGTCCAGCATGACGCCAACCACGGAAGTTATTCCGCGCATCGCGGCATCAATCAGTTTCTGGGCGGAACGCTCGACGCCATCGGCGGCTCCTCCTACGTGTGGGGCTGGAAGCACAACATCTTTCATCACAGCCATACGAACGTGGTCGGCCTGGACGAGGACATCGACATCCAGCCGTTCTGCCGGTTGGCGCCGGGGCAGAAGCTGAGGGCGGGGCATCGCTTCCAGTACACCTATATCTGGCTGCTCTACGGGCTGCTGACCCTCAAGTGGCACTTCGTGGACGACCTCAAGGACTTGTTCAACGGGCGCGTGGGGCGGCAGAAGATGCCGCGCCCCAACCGGCGGAAGCTGGCGGGCGCCGTGGGTGGCAAGCTCCTGTTCTATGGCTGGTCCCTCGTGGTGCCGAGCTTCTTCCACCCGCTCTGGCAGGTCGCGCTGTGCCATGTGTTCACCTCGTTCGTGCTCGGGCTGACGCTGGCCACGGTGTTCCAGATGGCCCACTGCGTGGAGGAAGCGGACTTCTCCCTGCCGCCGGAGGGCGGGGCCACCTTTCCTCGCGACTGGGCCACGCACCAGGTCTCGTCGACGGTGGACTTCGCGCGGGGCAACCCGCTGGTGAGCTGGTATCTGGGAGGGCTGAACTTTCAGGTGGAGCACCACCTCTTCCCCAGGGTGTGTCACCTGCACTACCCGGCGCTCTCTCGCATCGTCGAGGAGACATGCCGGGAGCACGGCATCCGCTACCGTGCGAACGAGAGCGTCGGTGCGGCATTGAAGAGCCACGTGCGGTGGCTCAAGCGGATGGGGCAGCCTGTTGCCATCGAGGGCGCGGTATGAATGACGAGACAGAGAAGGTGCGGTACGGGCGGGCGCAGAAGTTCAGGCTTTCACCCAAGGGCACGGAAGCCGTGGCGGCGTATACCGTCATGATTGAAGCGGCGAAGTCCGGCAGTGGCCGAGCCCAGTTCGACGCGGCCCGCGCCACCTGGGGTGCGTCGCTCGGGCTCGCCGCGGAGGACGGGCTCTTTCTGGTGGAGTTCGAGGCCGGCGGGAGGACCGTCTCCGAGGCGACGCAGAGCCTGGAGGGCTGTGACATCTCCGCGAAGGTCGTGAAGGAGGCCGTCGACCGGCTGTTGAAGTGCGGCATGCTGGAGCCGCTGCCCGCACCTCCGCCGAAGGCCGCTCCACCCCGTCGCTACTGGTAGGCGGGGCGGGGGGCCGTCAACCAGAGGCCCCCTGCATGCGGGGTGGATGAAGGAGTCGCGCCAGCCCATGCGGGCGCGTCTTGCGGGCTGAGGTCGTGACCCGCAACCTGTCTTGGATTGTTGGGGACCCCTCTCTTCCTGGCGTTGTTTGCATTGTGATTGCCATCAGGAAGCTGCGTGGTGATGTTTGGCATCCCATCGCGAAGGAGGGGATGTCCATGCAGAATCTTCTGGAGCTCATTGGTGAGGCCGCGCCGTATGTGCGGGCGTACGACGTGGTCGCCGACAATGGCGTCGTCCACGCCAGGTTCAAGCCGGAGCAGGAGCGTTACGCCGAGACGACGTTGATGAGCTGTTCCGAGGCGCTGCGCTCCATGGGCATCCATGGCACGCTGGTGTGCGCCGCGGCCAATCCTCGCAAGGTCAAGCACTACTATCTGGCCACCCGGGCGGAGGTGCGGGTGCTCCCGGTCCAGGCCTCCCATGCGGACGTCTTCCATTGTGAGGGGCGGTTGGTCCGGATGGACTCGTCACAGCGGTTTCCCGTCTACACGGCGGCCATGACGGGCTTCACGAGCGGCGGCGAGCGGTACGTGGACGCGGAGGCGGACTACGTGGCCTTTGATGAGCAGCAGTTCGTGTCGGTCAAGGGCGCGGATGACACCCCGATGGCCGCGTGGACTTCCGGGCGGCCCAGTCCGTACGAGCGCCCTGTGTCGCCGATGCGGATGGAGTGGGTTCGGCCCGGGGAGGCCCTGCGCGCCACCCTGGGCGAGCTGCGCCACGAGGACTTCGCGGGCCACTTCCCCCTGCGGGCCCTGTGTCCCGTGTCCATCCTGGGCGGACACGCGTGCACGTTGCCGTGCCACTTCCCTGGCTTCGAGGCGTATCAAATCACCCGGTGCTTGCTCACCTGCAGGTCCGCGTCGCGGCCGGGAGAGCCCGTGGACCTGACGTGCGTCGCGGAAGGGGCGGGCCGCTTCGTGGTCACCGCCCTCGATGCGCGCGGGAAGGTCCTGTCCACCTTCTACATCGATGCAAGACCGGGGTGAGTCCCGGCGGAGCTTCGCCTATCCTCGGGCGAAGCTCGGCTCGCCATGACGACGCCGACGAAAGGGGCACGTCATGCACAGAGGATCCTGCCTTTGCGGCGCCATCCGGTTCGAGGTGACGGGCGACCTGCCGCCACCCGATGCCTGTCATTGCACCCAATGCCGCAAGCAATCAGGGCACTTCTGGGCGTCCACCGACGTCCCCCGCGCCGCGGTGACCCTCCACGGCGCCGACAAGGTCACCTGGTTCCGCTCCTCCGAGAAGGTGCGGCGGGGGTTCTGCTCCACCTGCGGGTCGGTGCTCTTCTGGGACCCCATCCACAGGGACTTCATGGGCATCGCGATGGGTGCCTTCGACGCGCCCACCGACACCCGGCTCGCCAAGCACATCTTCGTGGCCAGCAAGGGTGACTACTACGAGCTGGTGGACGGGCTGCCCCAGAACGCGCGATAGGGCCCTCGAGCCCCCCATGCGCCTCTTCCCGCACCCCTTCGCCGCTCTCGTCGTCCTCGCCACGCTCAGCGCCGCCGCCCAGGTGCCCTCGTCTCCGGTGGGGCCCGTGTCGCCCACCACCGGGCTGGTGCTGCGCGACGACGTGGTGCGCGCCCTCATTCACGAGAGCTCCGGTGACCGCATCCACGATGGGGTGCAGCGGCTGGCCCTGCTCGCTCGCGACAACCTGGGGGGCTACACCGAGGCCGCCGTGTGGACGAAGGCCGCCGCCGAAGCCGTGGGGCTGAAGGACGTGCGCCTGGAGCCGATGAAGGAAGGCCCCCAGTGGCGCGTCACCCGGGGCGAGCTGTGGGTGGCCGGTCCTCACCGCTACAGGGTCACCTCCCATGCGGACCTGCCCATGTCGCTCGCGGTGAAGAGCGGCAGCTTCGAGGGCGCCGACCTGGAGCTGGTCGACGTGGGCACCGGCACCCAGGATGCGGAGTACGCGGGCAAGGACCTGAAGGGCAAGGTGGCGCTCACGCGCGGCCATCCCACCGCCACCCTGCGCAGGGCGGTGGCGAAGCTCGGCGCGGTGGGGGTCGTCTCCTCCTACTCGACGCCGCCCTGGAACATGCCCCACCGCCTGGACGGAGACTTTCCGGACCAGGTGGGCTGGGCCATCGTCCCGCCGGGGCTGGTGCCCGAGGGCCGGCCGGCGCCGTTCTTGTTCATGGTCTCGGACCGTCAGGGCCGCGAGCTGCGCGCCCAGCTGCTGACGGGCCCGGTGAAGGTGGACGTGAACGTCGCCACCGAGCTGTACCCGGGGCACTACAGTATCGTCAGTGGAGTCATCCCCGGCACGCGCGCGGGCGAGGAGGTCGTCCTCACCGCGCACCTGGACCACTACAAGCCCGGCGCGGATGACAACGCCTCCGGCGCGGCCACGTTGCTGGAGCTGGTGCGCACGTACACCACGCTCATCCGCCAGGGCGTGCTGCCTCCTCCCGTGCGCACCGTGCGCGTGCTGTGGCTGCCGGAGTTCGAGGGCACCCGGGAGTGGTTCTCCCTCCACGGCGCCGACCCCGTTCGGCGGGTGGCCCACTTCAACTTCGACATGCTCGGCGCGAGCCTGTCGCGCGCCCACTCGCGCTTCCTGGTGTCCTATACGCCGGACTGGAATGGCAGCTTCGTGAACGCCGTGTCGGAGTCCACCGTGGCCTTCATGAACCGCTTCAACGGGGTGACGTATCCGCCCCGGAAGGACTTCCGCATCGGCTCGGTCACCGGCTCGAGGGACCCATTGGATGCGCACCTGGACCGGTACAGCCGGGGCTCGGACCACCAGCTCTTCAACGACCACGGCATCCCGGGCGTGGCCTTCTCCACCTGGCCCGACGACAGCTACCACACCAGCGCGGACCGGCCGGAGCTCGTGGACCCCACGCAGCTCCACCGCGCCGCCTTCGCGGGACTGGCCTCCATCACCGTCGCGGCCTGGGCGGAAGGGCCGGGTGCCCTGGACCTGGCGCGACTGGTGGCGGTGCACGGCGTGCGGCGCGTGGCGGAGGACGAGTTCAGGGCCCGGAGGGATATGGCGGCGGCTCCCGCCACCGGTGTCTCCTCCACGCACCGGCTGGCCCGCGCAGTGGTGCGCGCCGCCTACCAGCGAGAGCGCGACGCCCTCCGCTCCTGTGTGCCGCTGGGCGCGCCGGCCAAGGCCGTGAAGGCCATGACCCAGGCGCTGGAGACGGCGGAGGCCCAGGCCATGGAGCGACTCGACGCGGACGGCAAGGCGCGCGGAGTGTCCCTGAAAGAGCCCGCGCCCACCGAGGCGGAGCGCCGTGCCCGCGCCTTCGTCCCTCGCCGCGTGAAGGGACAGGAGCTGGCGTCCTTCGACGAGCTGGTGGGACAGGCAGCCCCCGAGGACCAGCCTCGCGTGGCCACCGTGCAGGCCGCGCTGCGCGAGGCGACCTCCGCCATGCGAGAGCGCGGCGAGGGCGAGCTGCGCTTCTACCAACTGCCGGATGCACTCGCGAGCTACGCCGATGGCAGGCGCTCCGTGGCGGACATCCGCGACGCGGCCTATGCCGAGTACGGCCACGTCTTCCCCGTGGAGGCCCTGCTGGACCTCTTCGGGCTGCTGGAGCGGGGCGGCATCATGACGAGCGCCCGCTGAGCCTTCGGGGCGGCCTACAGGGAGAGGCGCTTGCTGGTGAAGGTCATCCCCGGCATGCCAACCTCCTGGAGCCACTTGGGCGGGGGCTCGGCGATGAGCGCGGCGGCCATCGTCTCGAGCCACTGCGTGAAGGACTCGAAGTCCGGCTTCGCATCCGCCGGATTCAGCCAGGCCCCGGTCGCGAGCACCTTGGCGCGAGGCTGGTCCTGATGGTGGTAGTAGATGGGGTACTCGCCATTCGCGCCGGGCGCGCTCACGTCGAAGCACCACACGGCCTCGCCATCCGCCTCCGCGAAGCCGACCAGATGGTTGGTGGAGAGGTCGACGCCCTCGTCGATGGTCACTCCCTCTGGCAGGTGGACCAGGTCCTCGTTCGCTCCGCCGAGCGCGTCCGCGTCATAGAGGCTGAACCCCAGCTCCCGTCCCGCCGCCGCGACGTGCCGCGTGGCCGCGCGCAAGCCCGCGCTCAGGGCTTCGCGATAGCTGGGAGGAGGGGCCCATTCAATGGCGCCGAAGTGAGGCGTGACTGTCTCCACCAGCGACTCAGGCTCGACCGGAGCCCCGGTCTTCACCTTCACGGACTTCGCCTGGCGCAGCGCTTCGATAATCGCGGGGACGTGTTTCATTCGCGCGGAAGCTACGCGCGACCTGGATGGAAACCAACCACGACGGGATACCCAAGGAGCTTCGTCCGGCAATGCTGCTCGCGCGAGTGCAGTGTCGGAAACTTCGCGTCGTGCTGGAGTCGAATTCCTTGCAGCCTGACAGATGGGTGGGAGACGTCAGAGGGAGCCGCTAGGGTCGCTCGCGCTGGGTGTTTCGCCCCGGCTTTTACCCTTCAGTAGAGGTCTCCTGATGCGTTTGACTGTCCTGCGGCGCGCGCTGCGCACCGCCTCCTGTTGTCTCGTGGGTGCCTGCTCGCTGCTGACCGCGTGTGATTCCAACGACAGCCCGCCCCCCACTCCGCGAGACACCTCGCCGCGCACGCTGACGCTGCTGCAGACGAGCGACCTGCACACCAACATCTTCCCGTGGGACTACTTCACCGGGAAGCCCGACGCGAAGCGCGGCGTCGCCAAGGTGGCCACGCTCATCAAGCAGGCGCGGGAGAAGAACCCGGACTGCACGCTGCTCGTCGACACCGGCGACACCATCCAGGGCACGCCGCTCGGCACCTACTATGCCCTCGTGGACAACACGCCCCGGCACCCCATGGCCGCCGCGATGAGCGAGCTGGGCTATGCGGCCATGGCCGTGGGCAACCACGAGTTCAACTACGGCCTCGACGTGCTCAACAAGTTCAAGAGCGAGGTCAACTTCCCCCTGCTCGGCGCCAACGTGCGCAACAGCGTGGATGGCTCCGAGGCCTTCACGCCGTACGTGCTCACCAAGGTGTGCGACGTGACGGTCGGCATCCTCGGCCTGGTGACGCCCGGCGTGGCGACGTGGGAGCGCGCGGAGAACATCCCCGGCCTGCGCTTCGACAACCCGCTGGAGACGGCGAAGGCCTATGTGCCGAAGATGAAGGCGGCCGGCGCGGATGTGGTGGTGGTGGCCATCCACGGCGGCCCGGACCGGCAG
Organism: Corallococcus terminator; assembly: GCF_049194865.1. Classification (GTDB taxonomy): domain Bacteria; phylum Myxococcota; class Myxococcia; order Myxococcales; family Myxococcaceae; genus Myxococcus; species Myxococcus terminator_A. The sequence goes on from NZ_JBLZWL010000116.1 coordinate 201,987, forward strand.
CCCGTCGGCAGCGCGAGCAACCCCGACTCGTGGCTCGCCGACTACGCGGATGACTCGAAGTGGGCGGACCGGGGCAACCTGCCGCACGAGAACGAGGCCGTGCAGATTGCCCAGGGCGTGGCCGACGTGGACGTGCTCCTCACCGGACACACCCACCAGCCCATCCCGAAGATGCTGCTCAAGAACCCCGCGGGCCGCGAGGTCCTCCTCACCCAGCCCAACCGCTGGGGCAGTCACCTGGCGGACGTCCAACTCCAGGTCGCCTGGAACGGAGAGCGGTGGGTAGTGGACGCCCACGACGCCCGGCTCCACGTCGTGGACGACCAGGTGGCGGCGGATGCCGCCGTCACGCAGGCGACCCAGCGCTACCACGACACCACGGTCGCCTATGTGAACCAGAAGATCGGCACCACCACCGCGGCCTTCCCAGGCGGCTTCGCCGGGCGCTACGTGGACAGCCCGCTGGGGGACCTCATCAACACCGTCCAGGAGGAGGCCGCGCGCGAGGCCGGCTTCAACGTGGACCTGTCCCTGGCCGCGCTCTTCACCAACGATGGCGCGCTGCCGGCCGGTGACGTCACCCTGCGCGACGCCTACAGCATCTACATCTACGACAACACGCTGTACGTGATGGAGATCAACGGCTCCATCCTCCGGCGCGCGCTGGAGCTGAACACCCTCTACTTCGCCACGCTGGATGCGAACAACCTGCCCGCCAGGCCCGAGGGCGCCAAGGCCACCTCGCCCGTGGTCGCCGACTACAACTGGGACCTCTACTCGCGCATCGACTACGGCTACGACCTCACGAAGCCCGCCGGCTCCCGGCTCACGCACCTGCGCTTCCAGGGCGCGGAGGTCACCGACGACCAGGTCTTCATCGTCGCCATCAACAACTACCGGGCCGGTGGCGGAGGCGGGTACTCCATGTTCAAGGAGGGCCGCGTGCTGTGGACCTCCGCGGACGGCGTGCGCGACTACGTCGCTCGCTACCTCCAGTCCCACCAGGGCCTGGCGCCGGGGGCGGTGAACACCTGCAACTTCTCGCTCGTCCCGGACCTCTACACCCCGTACTACGCGGCCTCGCTCGGCGCCGCGAAGTGTGCACCCGTGAACTGAAGGCCGGGACTTCACGCCGGGCCACCGGGGGCGGGCGCTGGCGGCCCTGCACGCTCGCTCCCTCAGTGGGTTCCAGGGCAGCCGACCTCCCGCGCCGCGAAAACACGCTGCGCGTACGAGTAATCCCTGGCTGGCGGTGCTATCGGACCGTAGGGAATAGAAAGCCCCGTTGATACTGGAATCATTGTCCTACGGCGTCATACGGTCCTGGCGGGTTCGGGGCGCAAAGTGCGACGGATCTCGTGCGTGGGGGTGGACATCTTCCAAGCCGGATGCTTAGGCTGTGCCGTCTTGTAGGGTTGATACTCTGTGGGGCCGGACGGCGACTCTCCCTGTCCGCGATGAAAGAAGAACAAGGCAATGGCAACCGGTACCGTGAAGTGGTTCAACGATGCGAAGGGCTTCGGCTTCATCACCCAGGACGGCGGGGGCGAGGACCTGTTCTGCCACCACACGTCCATCCAGGCGGACGGCTTCCGCTCCCTGGCCGAAGGCCAGAAGGTGGAGTTCGATGTCGCCCGGGGCCCCAAGGGCCTGCAGGCTCAGAACGTTCGCCCGATCTAAGCCCATCGTCATCCTGACGACTTCGTGATTCACCCAGAAGGTCCGATCCATCAAGGGTCGGGCCTTCTGCATTTTCAGGGTCCGTGCCCTGGCTGGCAGGAGCTCCCCCGCGAGGTGGAGGAAGCCCGCCTGGCTCCGGCCCCGGTGCCGGGTCCCTCGCTAGGGACCGCCAGTAAGCTCGCCAGCCTGTTTCCTCCTCCGCCCCCGTCGACGCGGGCCAGCCTGGGGCTGCTGCTGCTCCGCCTCGTCGTCGGCGTCGCCTTCATGGAGCACGGCTGGTCGAAGATTCAGGACCCGTTCAACTGGATGGGGGCCAGGACCTCCACGCCGGGAACCTTCCAGGCACTGGCGGCCCGGGGCCGGTGACTAAGGTCGCACGACTGCCTCGATGAACTGGCGCAGCTCCTCCGCCATCTTGAGGTGCGTGGCGGCGGATGGGTGCCAGTCCTCGCCGACCCCGTCGAGCTCGGGCGCCTGCTCGGCCATCTCATGGCGATACACCCGGACATCGCCCTGCCGCTGTCGCTCGGTGACGAGCTCGGTGAGCCATTGCCCGACATGGACCGATGACGGCTCGCCCGTCCCTTCGGCTTCCTTGTGGCCGTCCGTCATGCTGCCCAGCGTGCAGATGATGTGGGCTTGGGGGTGCAGCGTCCGGAGGCGCTGGAGGAACGCGCGGTACGCCGACTTGAACGCGGCTTCGTCCGGAAGGTACCGAGGCGTGCCGTAGCCGGCGAACGTGTCGTTGGTGCCGGCGTTGACGACAATCACGTCGGGCGACTCGCGGGAGAAGTCCCAGGGCACGGCATGGTCCGGGACGGCCAGCTCGTAGAGGGCCGGAATCAATCCAGCGGTGGATGCATCCAGGTTGCGATAGACGCCTCGGCCCGAATAGCAGACGAGGATGGGCTCCGCGTCCAGCGCCATGGCCGTGAGCCAGCCATAGCTTCGTCGGGGATTCTGGTTCGCGGAGGTGAAGGTCGGCGCACTCCAGGGCGGTGTCTGGGGGATGACGGAGACCTCGCTGCCGTAGCCACAGGTGATGGAGTCTCCGATGAACTCCATCAACGGCTTCGTGCGCGCGGGCGGCTCCCTCAACTCGCCATGGACCTCCAGCGCCACCAGCTCGCTGGAGCCCACCGAGGACTCGGTGCGCTTGACGAGCTCCACCGTGTGCGGCCCCAGGGGCAGGCCGGTGGCGAGCACATACGTGGGCTGGTGCCGGTACACGGCGAGTGGCTGGGGCGCCGCGCCGTCAATCGAGACATCGAAGTAGTTGGTCCCCACCTCGCCGCCCAGGCCCGCGTCGTGCAATCGCATCCGCAGGGCGTCTCCCCAGAAGCTCGCGCGAACCGTCACCCCGGGATGGGAGAAGACGACGCCGGTGGCGGAGCGGTACGTCCGCCCGGTGTAGTGCACCCGGGCGTCCGTGGCCGGAACGCTCACCCACGTCAGGGAGGGGGTGGGCACGGGCGTGGGCGTCCCGCAGGCGGCCACCGTCAGGCCGACGCCGAGGACCAGGCCCAGCAGGCCAGGGGGCCGCCGGGCCGCGCTTCCAGGGGAGACAGGCGGGCTCATCCACATGCCCGCCATTCGTACCACGGAGCAGGGAAGCCGGGCTGGGGCGAGCAGGCTCGCGGTGGAGCACGCTTGTTGCCGCCCCTGCTCCCTGGTCACAGCCTCTCCTCCAGGGACTGACGTCCGTGGCAGCGGCTTCGACGTCTCGCGAGGGCCCTCTCATGACTTCCAGGAAACACAAGTCACGCAATCCCGACCGGACGCTCCTGCCTCCGCCGACGCAGCCCGCCTTCGGTGGGAAGGTGGGGGAGACCTACCAGGACTCCGTGCCTGACTGGACGCCCGCGCTGCCACTGGCCGCGCCGGAGGGCGCGCCGAACGTGCTCATCATCCTCCTGGATGACGTGGGCTTCGGTCAGCTCGGTTGTTACGGCGGCCCCATCGACACGCCGAACCTCGACAAGCTCGCGAGCACCGGGCTTCGGTACAACAACTTCCACACGACGGCGCTCTGCTCTCCGTCGCGCGCGGCATTGCTCACCGGCCGCAACCACCACTCCGTGGGGCTCGCCGCCATCACCGAGGCGGCCACGGGGTTTCCTGGCAGCTATGGCTCCATTCCGAAGAGCGCCGCCACGGTGGCGGAGGTGCTGAAGCAGAATGGCTACAACACGATGGCCCTGGGGAAATGGCACCTCACCCCGTACACCGCGTACACCGCCGCCGGGCCGTTCGACCGCTGGCCGGTGGCCATGGGCTTCGAGAAGTTCTACGGCTTCCTCGGAGGCGAGACGGACCAGTGGGCGCCCTTGCTGGTGCAGGACAACCAGTTCATCGATGCGCCCACTCGCCCGGGATATCACCTGACCGAGGACCTGGTGGACCGGACCATCACCTACCTCCGGGACCAGCAGCAGGCGAACACGGGCCGTCCCTTCTTCACCTACCTCGCGCTCGGGGCCTGCCACGCCCCGCTCCATGCGCCCAAGGAGTTCATCGACAAGTACCGCGGCCGGTTCGCGCAGGGCTGGGACAAGGTCCGCGAGGAGGTGCTCGCGCGGCAGAAGGCGCTGGGCATCCTCCCCGCGAGCGCGAAGCTGACCCCGAGAGACCCCTCCGTCCCCGCATGGACCGCCTTGAGCGAGGCGCAGCGGACGGTGTACTGCCGGCTGCAGGAGGCCTTCGCGGGGATGCTCGACCATGCCGACCACCACATCGGTCGGCTGCTCGCGGCGCTCGACGAGCTGTCGCTGCGTGACAACACACTCATCCTGGTGGCCTCCGACAACGGGGCGTCACAAGAGGGACTTCAGGACGGTGTCACCAACACCGACCGCTTCCGCAACTTCACGCCCGAGAGCGTCGAGGAGATGTCCCTGCTCCTGGACCAGATTGGCGGTCCTCGGACGGACCCGCTGTATCCCATGGGCTGGTCCCTGGCCGGAAACGCCCCCTTCAAGAAGTGGAAGCAGGACACGCACATGGGGGGCAACACGGATGCCCTCATCGTCTCCTGGCCCGCGAGGATTCGGGAGGGTGGGGCGATTCGCAATCAGTATCACCACATCATCGATGTCGTGCCGACGCTGCTCGAGGTGAGCGGTCTGCCGGAGCCCATGTCTGTCAATGGCGTCAAGCAGATGCCCGTGCAGGGGGTGAGCTTCGCCTACACGTTCGAGGACGCCAAGGCGAAGACTCGCAAGCAGGTGCAGTACTACGAGATGCTGGGCAGTCGCGCCCTCTGGGCCGACGGCTGGACGGCCGTGGCCTGGCACAAGAAGGGCACGTCCTGGGCGGAGGACCGCTGGGAGCTGTATCACACCGACGTCGACACGACGGAGTACGAGGACCTGGCCGCGAAGCACCCCGAGAAGCTCCGGCAATTGATTGCAATGTGGGAGGTCGAGGCCAGCAAGTACCACGTCAGGCCGCTCGACGACCGGCGCTATGAGCGCGCGGCGGACCCGGGGCGCCCTGTCGCGGCCCTGCCCCGGGAGCGCTACACGTTCTACTCGGGCACCTCGAACCTGCACCCGCTGGCGGGGCCCGCGCTGCTGGGCAGGCCTCACACCATCACCGCCCACGCCTCCATCCCGGACACTGGCGCCGAAGGCGTGCTGGCGTGTGCGGGCGGGGAGTTCGGTGGGTGGAGCCTGTTCCTCCAGGAAGGCCGGCTCCACTACGTCCACAACTACCTCAAGATGGAGGAGTACCTCGTGTCGTCGGCCCGGGTGGTTGCTCCCGGTCCGCACCGGCTGAGCGCGCGGTTCACCCCGACGGGCAAGAGCCTCAAGCCGGACTTCTTCACCGGCGATGTGCTCCTGCTGGTGGACGATGAGCCGGTGGGCGAGCTGAAGGGCCTCAAGACAGGCGCGATGTACAGCGCCATGACGGGCTACGGCTTGCTCATCGGGCGCAACACGGGCACGGCGGTGAGCCCCCGGTACGAGGTGCCGTTCTCTTTCACGGGACGCCTGGAGAAGGTCGTGGTGGACGTGAAGGGAGAACGCGACGCGGAGGGGGAGCTGCGGCTCGCGTTCTCCCAGGAGTGAGCAGGTCAGCGCTTCGGCTTGTAGCGCAGCCAGACCAGGTCTCCCGCGCGCTGCTCCAGGGAGACCAGCTTGAGGTGGCGGACGGGGCCCTTGCCCTTGCTCGCATCGAAGAGCGAGGGAGTGCCGATGGAGCCATCCGCGATGGGCGCGACGAGCACGCTCAGCTCGTCGATGAGGTCCGCGGCCAGGAAGGAGCCGTTGATCTTCCCGCCGCCCTCCAGGAGCAGCTTCTTGATGCCGAACTCCTCGCGGAGCTTCTCCAGCACCCGTCGGAGGTTCAGCTTCGCCTTGCCGCCAAACAAGTAGGAGATGCCCCGGGCCTGAAGGAAGGCCAGGTAGTCATCGGAGACCTGCTCGGTGAGGACGGCAATCACATGCTCCTCATCGATGGAGCCGGACTTCCAGGTGAGCTTGCCAGACGGGTCCAGCGCGATGGCGTAGGACCCGGCATCGCGTCGCGCGATGAAGTCCTTCCTGGGAATCGGCGGTGCCCCCTTGCGTGAAGGAACCCGCGCCTTCCCGGCGTAGGGCTCCATCGAAATCCTGCCAATCATCCACGCCTCCGCGTCGAACGTCTCGGCCGTGCGCTCGTACTCGGCCAGCGTCCGTGGGGAGAGCTTCCAGTCCTTGGTGACGATGCGCCCGTCGACAGATGGGACCATGTGGCAAATCACATACGGACGTTTCGCTTCACGCATCAACGGTGTCCTCGGGAAGGTGGCGGTCGGCAGGGTAGCGTGATTCCAGCGAGGCTGGCGGCGCGTGGCTCAACGTCCCGTCGTCTTCTCCAGCGTGTCGGGGTAGCGGGCGCCCTGCACGGTGATTTTCGACGCCGTGTCGGTGAGCTCCTGGAGGTCCTGCGTCGTCAGCACCAGCTCGGCCGCGCCCAGGTTCTCGCTCAGCCGGTGCGGCTTGGTGGTGCCGGGGATGGGGACGATCCACGGCTTCTGTGCGAGCAGCCACGCGAGGGCAATCTGCGCGGGCGTCGCTTTCTTCCTGGCGGCGACCTTGTTGAGCAGGTCGACCATGGCCTGATTCGCCTTGCGCGCCTCGGCGGTGAAGCGCGGGACGATGTTGCGGAAGTCGTCCTGGGCGAACGAGGTCGTCTCGTCGATCTTCCCGGTCAGGAAGCCCTTGCCCAGCGGGCTGAAGGGCACGAAGCCGATGCCCAGCTCCTCGAGCGTCGGCAGCAGCTCCTCCTCGGGCTTCCTCCACCAGAGCGAGTACTCGCTCTGCAGCGCCGTCACCGGCTGGACTGCGTGCGCGCGACGCACGGTCTGCACGCCCGCCTCGGAGAGCCCGAAGTGCTTCACCTTGCCCTCGCGAATCAGGTCCTTCACCGCGCCCGCGACGTCCTCGATGGGCACGTTCGGGTCCACGCGGTGCTGGTAGAAGAGGTCGATGGCCTCGACCTTGAGCCGCTTGAGCGACGCCTCGGCGACCTGCTTGATGTGCTCGGGCCGGCTGTTCATTCCGGCCTGCTTTCCGTTCGCATCGAGCTCGAACCCGAACTTGGTGGCGATGGCCACCTGCTTGCGAAATGGCGCCAGGGCCTCGCCCACGAGCTCCTCGTTCGTGTACGGGCCGTAGACCTCGGCGGTGTCGAAGAACGTGACGCCCTTCTCGACGGCCGCGCGGATGAGCGCGATGCCTTGCTCCCGGTCCACCGCGGGGCCGTAGCCGAAGCTCATGCCCATGCACCCGAGGCCCAGGGCCGAGACCTCCAGGTCGCTCTTTCCAAGTCTGCGCTTCTGCATGGCTCTTCCTTCCTGGGTTGATGTCACCCACTAGAAGTAAGGCTCGCCCTCCTCTCGGGACCAGGGCCCGTGGGTCCATGGGCTTGTAAGCCCTGCTTGAAGATGGGCGAGGGCACCGCGTGGGCCTCGAACCGGGTGGGCCTACCCTGAGAGTGCGGGTGGGCCGTGCATGCCGCGGGGCGGCACATTCGAGCACCTCACAGATTTCCAGGAGGGGCTGCCTGCCGGCACAGCGGTGGAGTACAAACGGCCTGATGGGACGCTTGAGCGCAAGCCCCCTCTGATGTGAGCCCCGCGCAGAAGGACCTCAAGACATGAACGCAACCCGATGGTTCGGACTCGCTTCCCTGACCCTGATGATTGCCTCGAGCGCCCTGGCCGAGGACAAGGCCCCCGCCGCCGCCGAGGCGAACGCCGCCGTCGGACGGTGGACGACCATCGATGACGAGACCAAGAAGCCCAAGTCGGTCATCGTCATCTCCGAGGAGAACGGCAAGCTCGTCGGCAAAATCGAGAAGCTCTTCCGCGACCCCAAGGAAGAGCAGAACCCGGTCTGTGACAAGTGCCAGGGCACGCTGAAGGACCAGCCCATCATCGGGATGACCATCCTGCGCGACCTGAAGAAGGACGACGACGAGTGGAACGGTGGCACCATCCTCGACCCGGCGAACGGCAAGACCTACAAGTGCAAGATCGCCGTCGAGGACGGTGGCAAGAAGCTGAAGGTCCGCGGCTACGTCGGCATGTCGCTGCTCGGCCGCACCCAGCACTGGGTCCGCGCCACGGAGTAGCTCGTCGCCTCGTGTGCCCGGGTGGACTCCCCGTTGACAGAGGGGAGTCCACGCCACGAGGCGCGCGAGTCAGCGGTTTCCGTGGTCACCCACCGACGCCCGCTCCACTTCGCAGCAGCAGGGCCGCGCGTTTGATGGCGGCGCGGATGCGGACATAGGTGCCGCAGCGGCAGACGTTCTCACTCATGGCGGCGTCGATGTCCGCGTCGGTCGGGTGGGCGTTCTTCCGCAGCAGCGCCACGGCGGCCATGATCTGCCCCGGCTGGCAGAAGCCACACTGGGCCACGTCCTCGTCAATCCAGGCTTGCTGCACGGGGTGCAGTCCCTGGGCGCCCAGTCCCTCGATGGTCATCACCTCGTGGCCGGAGAGGTTGCCCACGGGGTGGATGCAGGGGCGGAAGGCCTCGCCGTCCAGGTGGCTGGTGCACGCGCCGCACACGCCCACGCCGCAGCCGTACTTGGGGCCCCTGACGCCCAGCACGTCGCGGAGGACCCACAGCAGGGGCAGGTCCGAGGGCGTCTCCACCGTCACCGTCTGACCATTGAGGATGAATTGATGGGCCAGCATGGTCAGACTCCCTCGTCGAGGATGGGGAAGCGGGTGGGCATCGTGCCGGTGGCGCGGGCAATCGCGTTGGCCAGGGCCGCCGCGGCGCTGGGATAGCCGAGCTCTCCCACGCCGCCCACGCGGTCATCCGAGCGGACCAGATGCACCTGGATGTCGGAGGGGACGTGCTTCATCCGCAGCCAGCGGTAGTCCGCGAAGCTGCCCTCGCGCACCGCGCCCGAGTCGATGTGGAGCCCCGCGCTCAACGTGGTGGACATCGCGTCCACCGCGGCGCCCTGGAGCTGGGCTTCGATGCCCTTGGGGTTGATGGGCAGTCCGACGTCCGCTGCGATGACCACGCGCAGCACCCGGGGCGTCCCGCTGGTGACGTCCACCTCGATGAGGTGCGCGATGGCGCTCTCCCACTCCTCGAGCACCGCGACGCCCTGGGCGACCCCGGGCGGCAGGGCTCGGCCCCACTGACCCACCGATACGACCTTGTCCAGGACCGCCTTGAGCCTGCTGTTGGAGGAGAGCCGTGAGCGACGCAGGGCCACCGGGTCGACCTGGAGCTCGCGGGCGAGCTGGTCGACGAAGACCTCGTTGGCCACGCCCACCTGGCTGGTGAACACCGAGCGGAAGGAGGCGGTGGGAATCGGGATGGGGACTTCGCGCAGCTCGTGGCTCGCGAGGCCGAACCGGTAGGGGATGCGCTGGGAGAGGGCGAAGAACACGGCGCTCGTCGCGTCGGGGAGGGCCTCTCCGAGCAGCGCGGTGAGGACATCACCAAAGCCGTGAGGAAGCTCCACGGTGGGAATGGCGGCGCGGTGGTGCCAGCCGAGGATGCTTCCTCCCAGGCCCAGGTGCGCGAGGATGCGGTGGTGGCTGGCGGGCCGGAAGTGGCCGTGGCGCATGTCGTCGTTGCGGCTCCACATCAGCTTCACCGGCCGACCGAGGGCGCGTGAGACGAGCGCGGCTTCCACGGCGGCCTGATTGAAGAACCTGCGGCCGAAGCCGCCACCGGCCCGGGTGACATGCACCGTGACTCGCTGGGGCGTGAGGTCCCAGCCGAGCGCCCTGGCGACCTCGCGCTGTGCGTACTTGGGGTCCTGTGCCCCCAGCCAGACCTCGGCGCGCGTGCCCTGCACCTGGGCCAGACAGCTCTGTGTCTCCATGGGCGCGTGCGCGAGGTAGGGGAAGTCGAAGCGTCCTTCCACGGTCCGCGTCGTCAGCAGCGGGGGCAGGGGACGGGGGCCTATCGCATCACGCAGGCGGGAGCGGATGTCGACGTCGGACAGCGTGCTGGCCGGGCCTGGAGTCCAGGAGACCTGGAGGGCGTCACGCGCCGCGAACGCCTGCGCGAAGGTCTGCGCCACCACCGCCACGCCCGAGGCCAGGGGCACCACGCCGACCACGCCCGGCATCGTCCGGGCCACGCTGTCGCTGAAGGACTGGACCGTACCGCGCAGCGTGGGAGGTCGCGCCACCACCGTGGGCAGCGCCCCGGGCAGGTCCAGGTCCAGGGCGTAGCGCGCCGCACCGGTGACGATGTCCAGCGCGTCGATACGACCCGTGGGCCGACCGACGACGGTGTACTGGCTCTCCGGCTTGGGTTGCGAGGAGACCAGGGGCAGCAGCACGCGCGCGGCATCCTCCGCCAGCTCGCCGTAGCCGAGCCGCCGGCCGTCGGGAGCGCGCACCTCGCCCTGGGCGGTGGTGAGCGTGGGGGCGAGCACCCGCCAGCGGAGCGACGCGGCGGTGACGAGCCGCGCGCGGGCTGCCGCTGCGGCGGAGCGAAGCGGGCCCGTCAGATAGCGCATCGTCGAGGACAGCCCGGTGAGCTGGATGAGAAAGCGCGGGTCCGCGTCGGCGCTGCGCACGTCGACCGCGTCGAGCGCCACGTCCAGCTCCTCCGCGACGAGCATGGCCACGGCCGTGGTGATGCCCTGGCCCATCTCGGTGCGAGGCAGCGTGGTGACGACCCGCCCATCGAGCTGGAGGGCGATGTAGAGACTGAGCGGAGTCTCCGCCGCCGTCACCGGCACTTCCGCCGCGTCCGCCGCAGGTACGTCGAGCCCCAACCGCGCGGCAATCATCAGCGTCGGAGAGGCCACCACCCAGGTCAGGAACCCGCGCCGTCCCAACCCGCCAGGAGCCGCCGTGTCCGATTCGAGCGCATCTGCCATGGCCAAAGCATGACACACGCAGAGGACGTGTCCCAAGCGGTCCCGGCTCCACCTTCATGGGCTGACAGGCACTGCCGTTCGAACGGCGACACCTGTCTGGAGTCTCTTGGCGGAGGTGTCGGGCGCGCGATGCAATCGCTCAGGTTGGATTCGGTTTCAGGGGATGATTGTCAAACGGTGGGCGGTGATACATCGGGTGTATTTTTCCATGGATGGGAGCCTGCGCTACCTGGACGCCGGACACAGGGGCTTGCTAGGGTTGCATTTGTCATATCGATACTTTTTCAAGGAGCACACGATGATGCTGTCCCGTTGGGTTGTGGGGCTGTCCGCGCTGTTGGCCTGCGCTTGCGGTGGACCGCCCCCCGAGCAGTCGTCGGAGGGTGAAGCCGCCGCCGACGTGAGCACGGTGGAGCAGCACGCGGAGCCGCCCGGTGGTGGGACGCGCTATGGCGAGCACCGGACCTATTACACCAGCGCGGCCAAGACGACCTGGGCGGGCGCGTGGCACTACGACTGTGAGGGGTACATCACGCAGTCGGGCCAGGTGACGGCGTACTACACCGACATCCGGTTCATCTGCTCGTAGTCCCTTGGCCAACGCGTGGGAGCGCATGAGCGCGCTCCACGCGGGGGTCCGCTCAACCTGGCCACCACCCTCCTCAGCGTCGGTCCAGGGCTGGCTCCGATGACAGCGGGACGAGCTCTCCTGGCGCGTGCACGTGGATGCGCGTGCCCGAGGCTCCCTGGCCGAGGCCGGGCTTCAGCACCTGCTGGCCATCGTAGTGACCACCATTCTGCCTGCGGAACGCAATGGGCGCGTCCGTGAACAAGCCGTCCAGCCGTGCCTTGAACGCCTCCGCGACCGGGTGCCACTCCTCGGATTGCAGGCGGTCGACCTGATACGCGGTGAAGGGCGGCAGCACCTCCATGCCGGGATAGAAGAGCACCCCGTGCTGGATGGGGAAGAGGAGGTCGTCCAAGGCTCCGTTGACGCCACGCTCGGAGTAGTGCGGCGCGCGTCCGCCCATGGTGACGGACAGCATGGCGCGGCGGCCCGCCAGCGTGCCCTCTCCATAGCGGTCGCCCCAGCGCTCGCCGTCATGCACCCCCACGCCATAGGCGAAGCCGGCGGCGAAGACGCGGTCGACCCAGCCCTTCATGATGGCGGGCATCGAGAACCACCACAGCGGGAACTGGAAGATGACGGCCTGGGCCCAGCGCAGCTTCTCCTGCTCGGCCACGATGTCCGGACTCTGCGAGCCGTCGGCGAAGGCACCCTTCGAGGCCAGTCGATACGTCAGCTTCTCTCCCGCCTGGTGGTGGAGGAAGTCGCCGCCATCGGCCGTTGCCTTCCAGTCCATGGCGTAGAGGTCGGAGACGCGCACCGCATGGCCCCGCGCGGTGAGGTGGCTCACGGCGAGGTCCTTCAGTGCGCCATTGAGCGAGCGTGGCTCCGGGTGGGCATAGACAATCAGGACGTTCATGGGGCGCTCCTGGTGGCGGTGGTCACGACGACCTTGCCCAGGTGCTGTCCGCTCGCGAGGTGCTCCCAGGCGGCGCGCGCCTCGTCGAAGGGGAACACGCGGTCGATGACGGGCCGGATGCCGGTGCGCTCCAGCGCCGCGACGAAGCGCTCGAACATCGACACCGAACCCAAGTAGACGCCGTGCACCGTTTGCCGCCGGTGGAAGACCGAGTGCAGGTTCACCTCGCCGCGCCCACCGGTGAGCACGCCGAGCATGCTCATCGAGCCGCCGTAGCGCAGCGCCTGGGAAGACTGGTCGAAGGTGGCCTGGCCTCCGACGTCGACCACGAGGTCCACGCCGTGCCCTCCGGTGAGCGCCTTCGCCCGCTCGCCCCACTTCGCATCGGCCCGGTAGTCGATGACCTCCTCGGCGCCGAGCTCGCGCAGCCGCGCCGCCTTGTCCGCGCTGCTCGACGTCATCAGCACGCGCGCACCCGAGGCCTTCGCCAGCTGCAACGCGAACACCGAGACGCCGCCCGAGCCCTGGAGCAGCACCGTCTCACCCGGCCTGAGCGAGGTGACCTCGAACAGCGCCTGCCACGCCGTCAGCCCGGCGCACGGGAGCGTCGCCGCTTCTTCGAACGAGTACCCTGCGGGCATTCGCACCCAGCTGTGCTCGGGCAGCACCACCTCTTCGCGGAGCATGCCGTCCGCCCCCGAGCCGCCGAGCGCGCTGGCGTGGTGCGCGTCGCTCAGCTCCCCGTCGACCCAGTGGGGGAAGAAGTTGGCCATCACCCGGTCGCCCACCTTCCAACGCGTGACGCCCGCGCCGACCTCGATGACCTCGCCCGCGCCATCGGAGACGGGCACGCGCGGTGCCTGGAGGCTCTTCTCCGCGCCCTTCGCGATGAGCACGTCGCGATAGTTGAGCGACACCGCGCCCACGCGCACCTTCACGTCCCGCTCGCCCACGCCCGGTGAAGGACGCTCGGCCTTCGCGAGTGCATCGAATCCCGGCCTCGGCCGCAGTTCCCATGTCTTCATGGTGCAGACGTACGATTCAGGTTATTTCTTCGCAAGTACGCACAAGTTTGGTGAGTACGCACAAAAAGGGAACCATGGCCCGGAAACGTGACGACGACTCGAAGACGAACTGCGCCGTGGAAGCGTCCCTCGGGGTCATCGGTGGACGGTGGAAGGGTGTGGTGCTGTACTGGCTGCTCAAGGGGACTCACCGCTTCGGTGAGCTGCGCAAGCGGTTGCCGAACTGCAGCCAGCGCATGCTCACGTTGCAGCTGCGAGAGCTCGAAGAGGACGGGCTGGTGAAGCGCACCGTCTATGCCGAGGTGCCGCCGCGCGTGGAGTATGAGCTGACCGCCTTCGGCCGCTCCCTCGAACCGGTGCTGATGGGGCTGCGGGAGTGGGGGGAGAAGTACAAGCGCCGATTGCTGCGCGTGGCGTGAGGACGCCGTGAGGCCCGCGCTGAGTCCCACGCACCACACGGCGTGGCCCGGGGACCGCGTCTGGCCGCCCCTGGGGCCCTGGCTCCCGGATTCGTGCTCGGCATCCTCCATGCAATGGTGGGGCGGGCACGACAGAGGAACGATGAACGACCCGACCCCCGCATCCCGACGAACGAACGAAGCTCCACGCGGCCGCGGTCCATGCTCCCTGGGCGTACTGCTCCTGGCCTCCTGTCTGGGATTGGACTCCCTGGCCCAGGCACGACCGGACGACGTCGGGCCGCTTCCCGAGGGAAAAGTCCTGGTCGAGGGCAGCCTGGACGCGGGGCCAGACCTGATGGGTTCGGCCAGTCGCGTGGCGTGCGAGGGCCGCTTCTGTCTGTGGAGAATCGTCGAGGAGCTCGGTCCCTGCGCGGCCTATCGGTGCTCGAACGAGTGGATGTATCTCACGGACCGCTCGGGCCGGACGCTGGGGGCGACTCTCTCGCTCGCCAGGACGGGAGAGGTGTCCCTGCGGTTTCTCGACCCGACCCACGTCGAACTCTTGTTCTGGGATGATGCGCAGCGGATGTTTCCACCCGTCATCGACAACGGCGTGGACTCGACGCGCGCGGAGCGCTCCCTCCTGGAGGTGTCACAGGATGGGAAGAAGTTCACGTCTGTCGCTTCCCCTGGCCGGGAGGGGACGCAGCCCGTCGCGCCGACGGAGGGACCGAAGGTCGCCCTCCCGAAGCCACTCCCCAGAATGCCTGTCGGCAAGAAGCTCCTCGCTCGCGCCCGGGCGCTGTGCCCCTCGGAGGAGCCGCTCCATCCCCGTGACTACGTCTGCCGGGACGGGACGTGTCTGCTCGTCCTTGCCCAGGAAGAGGAGGCCCGTGAGGCGGAATCATCCATCAACCCGCCGTTCTGCTTCCTGCAGGTGACGGGAGGCAACCTCCGCCCCGTCGCCATCTCCACGGACGCGACCCTCGTCGCCATCAGGCCCTTCGAGTACGTGTTCTCCGCCGGTCTGGGTCCCTACGGTTCGTATGAGGAGGTGGAGGCGATCTCCCGCCTCCATCCAGGACGCATGAGCTTCGTCGACACGACGGGCCTGCATGTCCAAGGGGCCAGCCGTTATCCCGTGCGGGAGGCGAAGACCGTCGAGGCCGCGCGAGGCATCGCCCCCACGGTCCATGCCTCGACGCCGGTCCACATCCCCTGGGGACAGAAGACCTGGCGGGACAGCGATGACCTGTCGCTCGCATGGCAGTTGTTCCGGGTGGGGAAGACGCTGCGGCTGCATGTCGAGGTGCTCGACGACCAGGTCGTTCCCCTGGGCGAGGCGGCCGGCATCCACTCGGACCACCTGGAGCTGAGCGTGGCGGCCCATGATGCCCATGGCAATGCGTCCGAGCCGCGCAAGCTGGGCATCCTGCTCGCGGCGGACGGGAAGGTGGAGACGCGGCGGTGGACGAAGTCGGAGGACCTGCCTACCGCCTCCGCCCATGGCACCTGGCAGCGCACCGAGCGGGGCTACACGGTGGACCTCACCCTGCCGGTCGAGGTGTCGGAGGGGCAGGAGTCCCCGCGCACCGCGCACGTCTCAGTGATGGTCTCCGACGCGGACGCTCGGAAGCGCCAGGAGACGTTGATGGGGCACTCGGGCACGCTTCACTTCTGGAAGGAATACCCTCCGACCATCGACGAGTACCGGACGCACCCGTGAGCGCCGCTTGTGCGGCCGCATGCGGGGAGCGCAAGGTGTGGGCCCGGAAAGGTCCACGGCGCCTCATTCCGCATGCACGTCTTCGAAATCATCATCGCGCTGCTGCTCGCGGGAGCGGGCCTCACGGTGCTGTCGCGTCGCATCGGGACTCCCTATCCGGCGATGGTGGCGCTCGCCGGAGCGGGCCTGGCGCTCGTCCCCGGCACGCCGACGCTCCATTTGGACCCGGAGCTGGCGCTCACGCTCTTTGTCGCCCCCGTGCTGCTCGATGCCGCGTTCGATGCGTCTCCTCGCGACCTCCGGGCCAACTGGCGGGCCGTCACGGGGCTCGCCATCGGGGCTGTCGGGCTCACGGTCCTCGTGGTCGCGGTGGTGGCGCGCCTGCTGGTGCCGGACATGTCCTGGGCCGTCGCCATCGCGCTCGGGGCCATCGTGGCGCCTCCCGACGCGGCGGCGGCGACGACGGTGCTCAAGCAGCTCCGCCCGCCGCATCAACTCCTCGTCATCCTGGAGGGTGAGAGCCTCTTCAACGACGCGAGCGCGCTGCTGGTGTACCGCCTCGCCGTCGGGGCGGCGCTCGCGGGGACACTGTCACCGGCCAGCGCCGTACCCTTGCTGCTGGTCGTCACGGTGGGCAGCGTGGCGCTCGGGTTCGTGTTGTCGCATGTGGTCCTCCGCGTGAACGCGCGCATTCACGACGTCGCCACGGCCGTGGTCGTCCAGTTCTGCGGGACGTTCGCTGTCTGGATGCTCGCGGAGCGGCTCCACCTCTCTGGCATCCTCACCGTCGTCGTCTTCGCGATGTTCCTGGCCCGGCGGGCCGCGGAGGTCGTCCCGGCGCGCGTCCGCCTCCCGTCCTACGCGGTCTGGGACTTCGCGGTGTATGCGCTGAACGTGCTCGCCTTCATCCTGGTGGGCTTCCAGTTGAAGGAGATTCTCCTTCGCCTCGATTCCCCCACGTTGTTCAAGTACGCCGGGGTCGCGGCGGCCGTGTGTGTCGCGACGATGGCCGCGCGCATCGTCTGGGTCTCGGCTGCCGCGGCGCTGGGCCGGTGGCTGCGCCGTCCGAAGTCGAAGGACGCGCCTGGGCGGCATGATGGAGTCAGCCTGTCCAGGCGCGCCGCGGTGGTCGCCGGGTGGTGCGGCATGCGAGGGATTGTGACGCTCGCGGCGGCGCTGGCGTTGCCGACAGGCGGGGCGGGCGGGCCGGCGTTTCCTCACCGTGACCTGGTCTTGTTCACGGCGTTCTTCGTCGTGCTCGGGACGCTCGTCGTCCAGGGGATGACGCTCCGCCCGCTCATCAACCTGCTCCACCTGGAGGATGACGGCTCGGTGGAGCGCGAGGTCCAGCTCGCCCGTGTCGAGACGTTGCGCGCCGCGCTGGACGCCACGGCCGCGCGGCCCGGTGAGGAGCTGTCGAGTCTGCTGCGCAGGCGCTACGAGGTCCTCCTCCGGCGCGCCGAGGCGGACCGCGCCAGTGGTGACACCGCGCTGCCCGGAGGCGCCTCGGGTGACGGTCGTGCCTCGGATGCCGAAGCGGACATCGTGCGTCAGGTCACCTCGGCCGAGCGGCAGCGGCTCCTCGCGCTGAGGGCGGACGGCACCATCGGAGATGCGGCCTTCCAACGCATCGAGCAGGAACTCGACCTGGAGGAGCTGGAGTTGCAGCAGCTCACGGGCATGCAACCGCCGTGAGGCGGGCCGAGTCCCGGATGCCCGACCACGCGCTTCAGTAGTTCCAGGCGATGCAGTCGGTCGTCGTGCGCGTGACGAATTCGGCCAGGGTGCGCAGGTTCCGGACGAACGTGCTCGTGTCGAGATAGTCACCCGGCGTGGCGCCGCTTCGCGGGCCACTCGGGCTGTACGTCGTGAGCCACTTCTCGTTGTTCACCGTCGCGTCGACGGCCTGCGCCGTGTCGGCGCGGAGCTGCTGGCACGTGCGCTTCATCACCGTCGTGTCGCTCGCCAGCCGGTTGTACTCCGCGCGGATGGCGGCGAGCTGGGAGGGGACCTCCCAACCGTAGTTCTGGTAGGTCGGCGGGGCCTGGGAGAACCGGACCGGGTAGCCGCCGGGCTTCACCGTGAAGAAGCCGAGGTTGGCTGGCGAGGTGTCGTCGAGCTCGATGTAGCGGTGGATGAGCGTGTCGTTCGCATGGTCGACGGACTCCAGGTAGGCGAGCGCGGTGGCGACGGCGTCGCGGTTCGCCGGCACGCTCGGGTCGAGCTGGTAGAGGCGAAGCAGCGCCCACATGACGTCCTGGCTCTCCTGGCCGGTGATGGCCGGAACCTCCCAGTTGCGCGCCCAGCGCGGCTGCATCTGGATGTCGTACTGCTGCGCCCAGGCGGGCTGGGGTTGGGGCATCTGTGCCCGGCGAAGGAAGCCGCCGAAGGCGGTGCGCATGGCCTGATAGGTCGCGGCTCGCGCGGGATAGATGTCCTGGGCCCAGTACAGCATCTCCACGAAGGCCGTCGCGAGGTTGTCGTTCAGCGTCGGGTCATCCCAGTACTCGTGGGGGTAGCTGTTCGCGTAGCAGTGGGCGAGGCCACATGAGGTCCCGATGGAGGGTGGGTAGCTGGCCGTGAGCGCCGGCCGCGCTGCGACGGGACCCGTGAAGCCCTGGGGGAAGCCGCCATGCGTCGGGAACTGCGAGGTCTCCACCCGCGCGCGGGCGTAGGACGAGGCGTCGGAGATGTCCGTGTTCGCGAACCCGAGGAGCTGGTCGGCGCGCATCATCGCGATGAGCGCGTTCTGGGTGGTCTGGTCGTCGTAGGTCGTTGTCGTGCAGCCGCCGCAGCCGCAGCTCGCCGTGGTGTGGCGGTAGCACGCCTTCAACGTCGGAGTCGCCTTGAAGTCCGCGTAGAGCCGCCAGCCTCCCGACTTGACCTGTCCATGACGCAGCGCCATCGCCGCGTCCGTCGCGTAGGTCTTGAGTGCCGGCGTGGCCGGGTCGGCGAGGGCGGCTTCGACGAACGCGACCACCACGTCCGAGGTGCCGGGCGACTGAATCATGATCTGCTCATCGTCGAGCTGGATGTCGCCCCAGCGCTCGCTCAGGTTGTTGGCATTGTGATGCCACGCATACCCGCCGTGGCGCGCCACCTGGTCGTGGAAATACTTCGCCGCGTTCCGCATCCGGCCGAGCGCCTTCGCGCGGAGCGGAGTCGTGGCCGCTTGCGCTGCCTCTCCTGGCCGTGACGCTTCACCCTCCAGCTCGGGGTCCATCGGTGTGCAGGCGAACATCGAGAGGAGGGGGAAGAGCACGAGCGAGGAGAGTCTTCTCATGCGTGCCACGCTAGCGGATCACGTCTTGTGCGGCGAGGTGCTCGGGATGGCGGGCGCCGGAGGCGGCGGTCGTGTCTCGGTATTCGCCAGCCGTTGGAGGGGCTGCACGAGCGACCTGGCCCCATGGGCCAGCACGGGCAGGGCCACGGAGGGCTGGAGCACCGCTCCCAGTCCCGTCTGGAGGTGCAGCACCCGGTTGAACTGGCGATGGACGCCCGCGTCGCTCGACATCCGCTCCATCAGCCGTCGGACGTACCAGTGCAGCGCGCCCAGGCCGGGCACCCGCTTGCCCGTGGACTGGGTGTACTGAAGGTCCATGCTCGTGCTCAGGAACCACGGCAACCGGATGACTTCGGCGAGTCCCTGGCGAAAGCGTCGGGCGAAGCCGGTGAGTGCTCCGAGACGGGAGTGCTCTTGCAGGCAGGTGTCCAGGAGCTCCGCGCCCAATCCCGCCACGGACATGCCCTGGCCGAAGATGGGATTGAAGGCACAGGCCGCGTCGCCCAGCACGGCCAGCCCCTCCGGGAAGCGCGACAGTCTTTCGTAGTGGCGCCAGCGGCTGTCCATCACCTTGTGCCGGGTGAGGGGCCCCAGGGGCCGGGCCTCCCGCAGATAGCCATACAAGTCCGGGCGGCTCAGCGAGCGGGCGAACTCGAGGAACCCCTCGGGCTCGGTGGGCGCGTGGTCTCCGAAGTAGCCATTGAGGGTGACCAGCCACCTGCCACCCTCCACGCTGGAGATGAAGCCCGCGCGCCAGGTCGAAGGCGGTCGCGGGTAGAGCATGAGCGCCTTCCAATCGTGCTGGAAGTGAGGAGGAGGCTCGAAGAGTCCCGAGGTGTAGGCGAGGTCCACCTGGACCTGTTCCTCCTCCGGGCGCGCATGGCCGAGCGCCTCGAGCCACTGCGGCATGCGCGAGCCCCGGCCGCTGGCATCCACGACGAGGTCCGCGTCCCACTGTTCTTCGCCTTGGGCGCTCTTCACCCGCACGCCCGTGATGCGATGCTGGCGCTCATCGGTGAGCAGGCCCTCGATGGAGCAGCCCTCGCGGACCTCCACGTTGGCCAGCGCCTTCACCCGGCACGAGACACTCCACTCCAGCAGGGTGCGCGTGCAGATGAGCAGGGGAATGCCGCTGGTGTAGCGCAGCTTCCAGACGCCAAAGTGATGCCAGGCGACGTCGCGACTCGAGTCGATGAGCTCGGCGCCTTGGGTCTGGAGCTGCTCGAACAGTCCTGGAAAGTACCGGTCGAGGATGCGGCGGCCCGTATCCAGCAACACGTGAAGGTGGGGCCCCTGTGGGACGCCTTTTCGTGGGACGGGCCCCTCCGCCCGGAGGTCCCGCTCCACGAGGATGACCCGCTCGAAGTGGTCCGCGAGGACCCGCGCGGCGAGCAGTCCCGCCATGCTGCCCCCAATGACCACGGCACCGCCGAATCCGCGTCCAGTCATGTTCAAGCTCCCTGGGTGATGGGACCGCGCTCCGCCTCGAGCCAGACGCGGGGCATACCAATACATGGGGCTGACATCCTGGCAGTGGGGGTCAGACCTTCCAGCGCCATTCGAGCCCGTCGGGCAGCGCGGCGGCGGCGAACTCGAGGTGAAGGACGCGTCGGTGGCCGGGCTTCCTGGCGGGTGACGAGGCGTGAAGCAGCAGCGGATGGAACGCGAGTACATCGCCTCGTCGCGCGAGGCACGTCACAGCGGGGATGCGCGCCTTCCTATCCTCGATGTCCGCCTCGCTGAGTCGCCCCTGGAGGTGGGTGCCGGGCAGGACGCGCACGGGCCCGTTCTCCTCGTCGCAGTCGTCGAGGTGGATTCGCAGGGCCAGCATGCGGGTGAGCAGGGCGTCCGGCGCGAGCGCGTGGGTGACGCCTTCCTTGTGGGTCCACGGTCCGAAGCCCGGTGTCTCACGCCGCTCGCGCAGGGCGATGGTGAGGTCCTGGTGCCAGCGCACCTTCCAGTTGGCGTCGGGCGTCTTGTCGAAGAGCAGGGCCCGCGCCACGAAGCAGTCCTCGCCGAGCACCCCTTGCGCCAGCGAGCGGACCCCCGCGCCCTGGGACGCGGCGGTGACGACGGCCGGCACGTCGAGGACGTTGCGTTGGCCTCCTCGCCTGTGTGTGGACTCGTCGCCGCTCGAGGGAGGAAAGGCCCGCTCCAGCATCGCGAGCAGCTCCGTCGATGCGGCCTGGGGCATGAGCGCGACGCCGTCGTGCCGGAGGCTCTCGGTGAAGGTCTCTCGCCGGTCCATGAGGCCAGCCAGCCATAGCTCCGCGACGCTGTCCAGGGAGGCGCGACGCCCTGGGCGGAGTGGAGCGCCGTGCACCTTCCCCCTCGCTCGTCTTTGGCGCATCGCCGCTCTACACTGCCTCCTCCCTGGAGGTTGGATGCATCCGAAGAGACTTCACCGGTTACCCTCGACCGCGGTGTTCGCGTGGGTCGTGGGGTTCGCGCTCGCCTGCTCCGTGGGTTGCTCAGGCGATGACGAGTCAGGCGTGGACGTTCCCAACCCGCTGACCAACCCCAAGGATGGTCCCCCCGCTGGCAATCCGAACGCTGAAGCCACGTGCGCCGTTCCGGCCGAGGCGGGCCTCGCCAATGTCTCCAAGCCCACCACCGTCGTCGGGACGGGGACGCCCGCGAGTTGCACCAGCGCGGCCTTCATCGACGCCGTGGCCCGGGGCGGGGTCATCACCTTCGACTGTGGTCCGGAGCCGGTGACCCTCACGCTCGACAGGACGGCGAAGGTCTTCAACGACAAGGGACCGGACATCGTCATCGACGGCAAGGGGCTGGTGACGCTCAGCGGCGCTGGCAAGCACCGCATCCTGTACATGAACACCTGCGACCAGAAGCAGGTGTGGACGACCTCTCACTGCCAGAACCAAGACCATCCTCGACTGACGCTCCAGAACCTCACCTTCGTGGATGCCAGCTCAAAGACGGAGTCGGAGTTCGACGGAGGGGGAGCGGTCTGGGTGCGCGGCGGACGGGTGAAGGTCATCAACTCCCGCTTCTTCAACAACGCGTGCGCGGATGTGGGGCCTGACGTCGGCGGTGGCGCGCTTCGAGTGTTCAGCCAGTACAACAACCTGCCCGTCTTCGTGGTGAACACGACCTTCGGTGGCAAGCAGGGCTACGGCGGGGTCGGCTCCAACGGTGGCGGCATCAGCAGCATCGGCGTGTCGTGGACCCTCATCAACAGCCTCTTCTCCCACAACCGGGCCATCGGCAACGGCGCGAATCCCGCCAGGGAAGGCACTCCCGGCGGCGGCAGCGGCGGCGCCATCTACAACGATGGCAACACGATGACGCTGTCACTCTGCGGCACGCGAATCGAGCACAACGAAGTCAACGCCCATGGCAGCGCCATCTTCTTCGTCAGCAATGACCATTCGGGCGACATCCGCATCGACCGCTCGGTCATCCAGAACAACCGGGGTGGCTCCTGGTACGTGACCTATCCCCAGATATCCAATCACTCGGATACGCCCATCGCTGTCACGAACTCCACGATTGAGTGACGGGCGCTTCGGACAGACCGCCGCGCGCGCTCTGCATCTCCCAGTGTCCTCCCTGGTAGGGAAGCACTCCGCGGCGAGCTAGGGACGCGGCGGCGCCCAGATGGCGCTGTGGGCCTCCGGCGCGTCGGGTGATTCCTGCGCGGTGTAGAAGTAGGCGGCGATGGCCGCGCGCCCCCGCCCCTCGGGACACTCCAGCGGGGCGGGGTGGCCGTGCCAGTGAGTGTCGCCGTGGGCCATCACGACCAGGCGATCCAACAGCGGCGCGATGCGTGTCTCGCACCGGGAGAGGTCGGCGCTCCACAGCTCGAGGTCACCGCCCCAGGCGGACTCCCAGCCGGGGTTCAGGTAGTAGAGGACAGTGAGCCGCCGCGAGAGCGCACGGAAGCGGTCGCGGTTGAAGTCGGCGTGCAGCGCGAGGTGGCCCCCGCGCAACGTGAGGTGCAGCCCCGCGCCTCGGAAGTGTGGGTCCGCGATGAGCCCCTGCACGCCGGTGAGCGTCTCCAGGAAGTCGATGAACGACATGCTGGAGAACTCGGACAGCAGGTGCCGGAGCGCTCCGGGCACATCCTCGAACGCCTTGCGCTGAAGCTGCCCCAGTCGTGCCGCCTGTTCCGGGTGGTCGCGGCGCTTCCAGGTGGCCTCGGTCGCTCCCGGGAAGACCTCGGCCAGTCCGGACGCCAGCGGCTCCCCCAGGAGGCCGTCGATGACGACGTGGGGATGCGGCCGAGCGGCGCCGTAGCGGTCGCGATGGGCCAGCGCGAGCGCGCGCAACGCTGTCCGGCTGAGAAAGAAGCCAGGCCCCCGCAGCGGGCCTTCATCGAGGGTTGCGACGCTCACGAGTTTCTCCTCCACTACCACAGGCCTCGAGCGCCGACGCGCCGCCTGCCAGCCGACCAGGATTCCCGCCTCCCTGGCAAGGCTGCAAGCAGGCCCGTTCGCTGCACGCCGGAGCCCATTGGCTGCTCCCGCTCGGACGGGGCCTGGGTTCGGGCGTAGAATCCACGGGCCGTGGAATCCACCTCTCCCGCCGCGAGCTCCGTCTTGTTGTCCTCCGCCGCGACCCTCCGGCCGGCTCCCTCCGCGTCCGCGCTGCTCCAGCTCGTGCGCGGCCTGCCGTGGTTGATGCTCATCTTCGCAGTGCCGGGCATCATCACCGCGAGCCACACGTGGTTCTACGCCCAGGCCAAGGACCCCACGTACCCCTTCGCCCGGGCGCTGGTGATGCAGGTGCCGCCCTGGCAGTACTGGGCGTTCGTCACGCCGCTCATCCTCACGCTGGGACGGCGCTTTCGCCTGGAGCGAGGTGTCTGGCCCCGCAGCCTCGCCGTCCACCTGACCGCCCTCGCCGCGGTCATGGTCCCCTACGCGACGCTCATCTACTTCCTCTCCCGGGCCGTGGGAGAGAAGTTGGTCAGCGACGGCTCCCTGGGCCAGCTCCTGCCCCTGCTGATGGCCAAGTACGTCGTCACGAGCCTGCTCGTCTACGGCGTCATCGTCGCCATCGGCTCCGCCGTCGAGTACCACCGCCGCTACCGCGAGGGCGAGCTGGCCCAGTCCCAGCTCGAGACGCGCCTGGTCCACGCGCAGCTCGATGCCCTGCGTGCCCAGCTCCACCCGCACTTCCTCTTCAACACGCTCAACGCCATCTCCGTCCTCGTGCGCAAGCAGGACACCGCGGGCTCCATCCGCATGCTCACCGGTGTCAGCGAGCTGCTGCGCATGGCGCTCAACAGCACCGGTCGCCAGCTCGTTCCCTTCCACGAGGACCTCGACTTCCTGGAGCGCTACCTCGACATCGAGCAGACCCGGTTCCAGGACCGGCTCCAGGTGGTGCGCGCCATCGACTCCGCCACGCTTGGCGCGCTCGTGCCCAGTCTCATCCTCCAGCCGCTGGTGGAGAACGCCATCAAGCACGGCCTCGCCACCCGCTCCGGTGCTGGACGCGTGGAGCTGCGCGCCTCTCGCGAAGGTGCGCGGCTGGTGCTGGAGGTGCTCGACGATGGTCCTGGGCTGGTTCCTGGCTGGGACCGTCATGACGGCTGCATCGGCGTCGCCAACGTGCGTGCCCGCCTGAACCAGCTCTACGGAGCAGTCCACGTCTTCACGCTGGAGAACCGCGCCGGGGGCGGCGTGCGTGCCCGTCTGGAGTTACCCTTCCAGGCCGCTTCGGCAGAGGCGCTCGCGACATGAACGCCGCCGTCGCCATCCGCACGCTCGTCGTGGATGACGAGCCCCTGGCTCGCGAGGGACTGCGCCTGTTGTTGGCCACGGACCCGGATGTCAGCGTGGTGGGCGAGGCCGGCAATGGGCCGGAGGCCGTGCGCCTCATCCGAGAGCAGCGGCCGGACCTGGTCCTGCTGGACGTCCAGATGCCGGAGCTCAACGGCTTCGAGGTGCTAGCCCATCTGGCCCCTGGCGAGGTGCCCGCGGTCATCTTCGTCACCGCGTATGACCGCTACGCCCTGCGCGCCTTCGATATCCACGCGCTCGACTATCTCCTCAAGCCCTTCCGCGACGAGCGTTTTCACGACGCCATCGGTCGCGCGAAGGCCCAGATTCGCCTCGCGCGGATGTCTGACCTCAGCCATCGGCTGATGTCCGTGCTCTCCACCTACGGCGAGCGCGAAGGCGCGCCTGCTCCGGCGCCCGCTCCCGCGCCGACCGAGCGGTGGGTGCGCCGGCTCGCCATCCGCGACTCGGGCCGGGTGGTGTTCCTCGACGTGGACGAAATCGAATACATCGAGGCCGCCGACTACTACGTGCAGATTCACGCGGGCGGGAAGGCCTACCTCCACCGCGAGACGATGCAGGGCCTGGAGGCGCGGCTGGACCCGGAGCGCTTCATGCGCATCCACCGCTCGGCCATCGTCAACTCGAGCCGCATCCGTGAGCTGCGCAGCGAGGGCCGCAGGGACCTCGTCGTGGTGCTCACCGGCGGCATGGAGTTGCGCGTCGCTCGCAGCCACCGCGAGAAGTTCCAGCACCTGCGCTGAGCCGCGAGGCTCGCGGCTCAGACACCTCTCCCGTCGCACGAGCCTGGTGGCCCGTTCGCTGCCCCCGTCATGTGCCGTGGCGCGGCGGTGTGTCGTCGTGCCCCTGGTGGCCCCGTTCGCTGCCCCCCGTCACGTGTCGTGGCTCAGCGGCGCGTCGTGCCCCTGGTGGCCCGTTGGCTGCCCTCGTCACGTGCCGTGGCTCGGCGGTGCGTCGTCGTGCCCTTGGTCGCCCGTTCTCCGCAACTCCGTCACGTGCCGTGGCGCGGCGGTGTGTCGTCGTGCTCCGCATGGCCCGTTCGCCGCACGGTGGTGCCGGTTCGCCGCATGTCCGTCCCCACCGGCTGAACACTCCGCCCGCGCAGCACCCGCGCGGGCACTGTGCCTTCCGTCACCCAGTCACCCACGGAGGCACTCCATGCCGCGCAGGTCTCTTGTTTCCTCGTTGCTCGCCCTCGGTTTGACGTTCACCCCCGCCCTCGCCACCGCTGGTGAAGGTGCCGAATGCACCCAGGGCAAGTTGTCGCTCCAGACGGTTGTCGACAAGCACCTCAAGGCCCTGGGCGGCAAGGAGCGGCTCAAGGCCGCGAAGTCCTACCAGTTCACCGTCGTCGCCACGGAGGGCGACACCGTCACCACCACCACCGTTCGGCGTGCCCGCCCCAACTTCGTGCGCCACGACACGGTCACCAACGGAGCCCCGGTCACCAAGCTGTTCGACGGAAACCAGCTCTGGATGGTGGAGGGCTCGGCCGCGCCTCGACGGGTGGAAGGGGAGAAGCACAAGGCGATGGCCGAGGGGGCGTTCTTCGACGACGCCCTGCTGGACCCGAAGTCCCGGGGCGTCGCGCTGGCGATGGACGGCATGGAGGAGGTGAACGGCGCTCCCTCGTTCAAGCTGGTCCTCACCCGTGGCTCCACCACCGAGGTCCGCTTCATCGACCAGAAGTCCTTCCTGGAGGTGCGCCGCACCTACGCGGGAATCCACGAGGGCAAGCCGTATAACAAGGCCATCACCTACTCCGACTTCCGCACCGTGGACGGCATCACGGTGAGCCACCGCCTGACGTGGGAGGGCGATGGCCAGCACGGTGAGAAGGTCGTCCAGAACGCCCGCTACGACGCGCCCGTCGACGCGTCCGTCTTCAAGCTGGCTCCCCCGCGCAGCTGAGTCGTGCCTCATGCCCGTGCTCCCGAGGGTGCGCTCCGCGCTCTCGGGAGTGTCCATCCGGGAACCCACCTGGGAAGCGGTGCGCGCGACTCCGCGCGGTGACTCCTTTCCTTCAACCACGTCTGGCGTATGGCAACCTCTTCCGTCCTGCTTCTCGCGCTCGTCGCCGCGTCGGTTCAGTCCGAGCCCCCTCCCGTCGTCGTCCCACCCAGGGTGGAGGACGCGATGCTCGCCCCTGTCTCGCCCGCCACGCAGCGGGTGAAGACCTGGGACGAAGCGCTGGCCCTGGTGCGCGAGCGGTCCACGGACCTGCGCGGCATGGAAGCCGGAGTGCGGCGCGCGAGTGGTCGGTGGCGCCAGGCGCTGTCGGCCCTGCTGCCCAACGCACGCGCCCAGGCCAGCGTCGCCCTGGACGTGCTCAACCCCGACACGCCCGCGGTGGTGAACCCGGGGCTGGGGACAGGCGCTGGTGCGAGCGGGCGCACGCCCACGGTGCCGCTGGGCACCGTCACCGCGACGTTGACGCAGTCGCTGGTGGACGTGGGCGCGTGGCGAGGGCTGTCGTCGGCCCGGGCCTCGGAGGCGGGCGCGGTGGCGAGCCTCCAGGACGTACGGCGTCGCCTCGCGCTGGGATTGGCGCAGGCGCTGGTGGCCACCGTGGCCGCCGAGCGCGCCGCCGAAATCAACCGCGTGGGCTTGCGGCGGGCCCTGGAGAGCGAGGCCCTCACCCAGCGCATCTTCGAGCTGGGCGCGGGCACCCCCTTGGACGTGGTGCGAGTGAGTCAGGACGTGGCGGTGGCGCGGGGTGTGCTCATCGCGGGCGACGAGCAGCTGCGTCAGGCACGTGAGTCGCTGGGGCTCTCGCTGGGCTTCGGCCACGCGGTGGGGGTCGACCCGTCCTTCAACCTCCAGGGATTGGTGGAGCAGACGCGCCAGGACTGCGCGCCGCTGGAGCACCTGGACGCGCGGGCGGATTTGCTGGCGGCGCGAGCACAGGTGGAGTCCGCGCGCGACAGCCGGCGTCAGGCCTCCGCGGGCTACCTGCCCACGCTGGGCGTCTCCAGCACCCTCTTCGGTCTCACCACAGCCCCGGGCTTCGGCCGGTTCGCGACCTGGAACGTCGCCGCCGTGCTGTCGGTGCCCCTCTGGGAAGGTGGCGGACGCGAGGGTCAGGTGCGTGAGCGCACGGGCGTGGAGGAGCAGGCCGCGGCGGCACTGGAGAGCGCGCATCGCGATGTGACGCTGGAAGTGGCCCAGGCGCGGCGCGGCGTGGAGGTCGCCGAGGCGCTGGTGACGACGGCGGTCGAGTCGAGAGCGCTCGCGGAGCGGACCGACAAGCTCACCCGCCGTTCCTTTGAAGTGGGCCGTGGCAGCAGCCTCGAGCTGGTGCAGAGCGGAGCGGCCCTTCGCCAGGCGGAGCTGAACCTGGTGCTGCGTGAATTCGAGCGGGTCCAGGCACGCCTGGCCGCATTCCTGACGGAGGCCCGGTGCGACTGGTGAAGCGGGTGCGCCCCCTTGAGGCGCTGAAGAAGTCAGTGGTGCGTGTGGTGGTGCTGGCGGCGGTGGCTGGGTGCTCGGCGCAGAAGGCGGCCCCCGTGGCTCCTCCGCCTCGCGAGGTGGAGGTGGTGGTCCTGGCGCCCCAGCAAGTGCGGGACACCAGCGAGTACCTCGGCTCACTGCTGTCGCGGCGGAGTGTCACGGTGCTGCCGCAGGTGGCGGGCTCCGTGCGCCGCATCCCCGTGCGCCCCGGCCAGCAGGTGGAGGAAGGCGCGCCGCTGGTGGAGGTGGACGCGAGGGAGGAGTCGGCCGCGCTCGACAGCGCCCAGGCCCAGCTCAGCTCATCACAAGTGAACCTGGAGCTTTCGCGCCGCACCCTGACCCGCACGGAGGCGCTCCATGGAGAAGGCCTCGCGAGCGACCAGGAGCTGGAGGGCGCCCGAGCCCAGGTGCAGGCCGCCGAGGCCGCCGCGCGCTCCTCCGCCGCGCAGGTGACGCAGCGCCAGGTGCAGCTCCAGCTCAACGTGGTGCGTGCTCCCTTCGCCGGCACCGTGGGTGATGTGCTGGTGCGCGTGGGCGACTTCGTCAGCGCCGCCACGGAGCTGACCAGCGTGGCGCAGGCGGACGTCCTCGAGGTGAGCGTCTCCGTGCCGTCATCCCGCGCGCGCTCGATGAAGCCCGACACGGTGCTGGAGGTCCTCGACGCCCAGGGCAGGGTGCTGCTCACCAGCACCGTCTTCTTCATCGCGCCCCAGGCGGACCCGCGCACCCAGTTGGTCGAGGTGAAGGCAGCCTTCCACAACACCATGGGCCTGCGCCCCAGCGAGCTGGTGCGCACGCGCATCGTCTACTCCCATCGTGATGCCTTGCAGATTCCAGCGCTCGCGGTGGTGCGCCAGAGCGGCCAGCCCTTCGCGCTGGTGGTTCATGAGGAAGGGGGCAGGACGGTGGTGGCTCGCCGCCCCATCACCCTCGGTGCGCTGGGGGATAGGACCTACGTCGTGGAAGGAGGCCTCAAGGCGGGAGACCTCGTGGCCGTCTCGGCCATCCAGGCGCTGCGCGACGGCATGCCCGTGAAGGTGAAGGCCACCGCGTCCGCACCGCGCGCGGAGGCCCCGAAGAACGCTCCGCACGAGCGCCGTCGCTGAACCCAGGGGACCGAGCACGCCATGTTCATCGACTTCTTCATCCGCAGGCCTGTCTTCGCCATCGTCTGCTCCATCCTGCTGACGCTCGTGGGTGCCATCGCCATCCCGACGTTGCCTATTGCCCAATACCCGGACCTGGCACCACCGCAGGTGACGGTGACGGCCACCTACGTGGGCGCGAGCGCCGAGGTCGTGGAGAGCGCTGTCACCATCCCCCTGGAGCAGGAACTCAACGGCGTGGAGGGCATGCGCTACATCACCTCCACCAGCAGCAACGACGGCTCCAGTCAAATCACCATCACCTTCGAGTCCACGCGCGACATCGAGGTGGCCGCCGTCGACGTGCAGAACCGCGTCAGCCGCGCGGCCTCGCGTCTGCCCTCGCAGGTGAACCAGACGGGCATCGTCGTCAACAAGGCCTCCAGCCAGATTCTGTTGTCCGTGGCGCTCTTCAGCCCGGATGACCGCTACGACGTGAAGTTCCTCAGCAACTACGCCGACGTGAATCTCAAGGACGCCATCAAGCGCGTGCGAGGCGTGGGCGAGGTGCGCATCTTCGGTGAGCGCAAGTTCTCCATGCGCCTGTGGTTGGACCCGACGGAGCTCGCGCGCCGCAAGCTCACCCCTCAGGACGTGACGCGGGCGTTGCAGGAGCAGAACCTCCAGGTGGCCGCGGGCCAGGTGGGCCAGCCTCCTTCCGCGGCGGACCAGCCCTACCAGCTCGCGGTGCGGGCCCGGGGGCGACTGGTGGAGCCGGAGGAGTTCGGAGACATCGTCCTGCTGCGCCAGCATGACGGCAAGAGCGTCCGGGTGAAGGACGTGGGCCGCGTGGAGATGGGCGCGGAGAACTACAGCACGCTCTTGCGCTTCGACGGGAAGCAGGCCGTGGGAATCGTCACCTTCCAGTTGCCCACCGCCAATGCGCTGGACGTGCGTGACGCCGTCTTCAAGGAGCTGGAGCGGCTGTCCGCGCAGTTCCCTCCGGGGATGACGTATCGGACGGGCACGGACACCACGCTCGCGGTGCGCGCCACCGTGCACGAGGTGCTCCGGACGCTGGTGGAGGCGATTGTCCTCGTCATCCTCGTCATCTTCCTGTTCCTGCACGGCTGGCGCAGCGTGCTCATCACCGCCCTCACGCTGCCCGTCTCGCTGGTGGGCACCTTCGCCTTCGTGCGGCTGATGGACTTCTCCATCAACACCCTCACCTTGTTCGGCCTCACCCTGGCCACGGGCCTGGTGGTGGATGACGCGATTGTCGTCATCGAGAACATCGAGCGGCTCATGGTGGAGCGGAAGCTGTCGGCCGAGGAGGCCGCTCGCGAGGGAATGAAGGAGGTGGCCGGCGCGGTCATCGCCATCTCCATCGTGCTGGTGGCGGTGTTCGTCCCGGTGGCGCTCTTTCCTGGCACCACGGGCGCCATCTACCGCCAGTTCGCGCTGACCATCGCCGCGTCGGTGGCGCTCTCCACCTTCTGCGCCTGCACCCTCACTCCCGCGTTGAGCGCGCGGATGCTCGTGCACCACTCGGGCGCGAAGTGGGTGGTCTTCCGCAAGGTGGACCAGGTGCTCGACGGAGTTCGGGTCGTGTATGGCCGGAACCTGCGCAAGCTGCTCCAGCGGCCGGTCATCATCCTGGTGGCGTTCTTCCTGTGCATCGGCGCCACGCTGGCGCTCGTCCGGGCCACGCCCAAGGGCTTCATTCCCGACGAGGACCAGGGCTACCTCCTGGTCTCCGTGCAGGGGCCGGAGGGGACGTCGCTGGCCGAGACGGAGAAGGTGATGGAGCAGGTGGAGGAGATACTGAGAGCGCAGCCGGAGGTGCGCGCCATCTTCGCCAACGGTGGCTTCTCCTCCCATGGCACGGGCCCCAACATGGCCAACATCTTCGTCCCGCTGAAGCCGTGGGACGAGCGGCCGGGGAAGGACCAGTCGGTGGCCGCGCTGGTGGAGCGGCTGCGCGGACCGTTCGGGCGCATCGACGGCGCGCGGGTGATGCCCTTCCAGCCTCCGGCCATCCGGGGCGTGGGCAGCGTCGGCGGCTTCCAATTCATGGTCGAGGACGTCGCCGGCACCTCCTCGCTGGACCAGCTCGCCGCCACGGTCCAGGAGTTGATGACGCGGGGCAACGAGGAGGGCCAGCTGCGCGGCGTCTTCACGGGCTTCAACGCGGACACGCCGCTGTTGGACGTGGAGGTGGACCGGCAGAAGGCCAAGGCGCTGGGGGTCCCCATCGAGCAGATCTTCAGCACGATGCAGGTCTACATGGGCAGCCAGTACGTCAACGACTTCAACTACGCGAACCGCGCGTACCGCGTCTATGTCCAGGCCGAGCAACAGTTCCGCGACAGCCCGAATGACATCGGCGCCTTCTACGTGCGCAGCGACAGCGGAGACATGATTCCGCTGGAGTCACTGGTGAAGGTGGAGCCCATGGTCTCCGCGCAGGGCATCCGTCACTACAATCTCTTCCGGGCGGTGGAGCTGAGCGGCCAGCCGGCGCCGGGCGTGTCCTCCGGCCAGGCCATGGATGCGATGGAGTCACTCGCCGCACAGGTCCTGCCGCAGGGGATGAGCGCGGAGTGGACGGGCATCAGCCTGGAGCAGCGGCAGAGCGGCGGCGAGACGCTGGTCATGTTCGGCCTGGGGCTGCTGTTCGTATTCCTGGTGCTCGCGGCGCAGTACGAGAGTTTCAGCTTGCCGCTGGTCATCATCCTCTCGGTGCCACTGGCCATCCTGGGGGCGCTGGGCTTGCAGTGGATGCGAGGGTTCGCCAACGACGTGTTCTGTCAGTTGGGGCTCGTCATGCTGGTGGGCCTGGCGAGCAAGAACGCCATCCTCATCGTGGAGTTCGCGGAGCAGCTGCGTGAGAGCGGCAAGAGCGCCGTCGACGCGGTGGTGGAGGCGGCGGAGGTCCGCCTGCGCCCCATCCTCATGACGTCGTTGGCCTTCCTCCTGGGCGTGGTGCCGCTGATGACCGCCGAGGGTGCGGGCGCCGCCTCGCGCAACTCGCTGGGGACTGCCGTGTTCGGCGGCATGCTCGTGTCCACGGTGGTGAACTTCGCCTTCATCCCTGGCCTGTATGTGCTGATGCAGAAGCTGCGCGGCGAGGCGCGGCGCCCCGTCGGTGATACGGGTGACAAGTCTCGGCAAGAGACGAGGTGGGTCGAGGGACAGGGCTGACTCGTGGACAGACGCCAGCCATTGTTCATGGCGCGCTCCTGGTTCCTCGCCTTGGTTGAAGGCTGCTCGCTGGCATATCGTCCTGGGATGGTCTGGCCGTGGTCTCGTTCGAAGCGGATTCTGGGGAAGGCGCAGGAGGCGGAGCTGGTGGATGCCATCCGCCGCGCCGAGGCTGGCAACCGGGGGGAGGTTCGCGTCCACCTGGAGCACACCTGCGAGGGCGGCAATCCCTTGGCGCGTGCCAGGCTCCTCTTCGCGCAGCTGGGCATGCGCCACACCGCGAAGGACACGGGCGTCCTGCTCTACGTGGCCGTGAAGGACCGCAAGGCCGCCGTCTACGCGGGCCGGGGTGTCCATCGCGCCGCGCTGCCGGGCTTCTGGCAGGAGGTGGTGGACCTGGTGGCGAAGGGCTTTCGTGAGGACGCGGCCGTCCCTGGGATGGTGTCGGCGGTGGAGCGCATCGGCGAGCTGCTGCGCAAGTCAGCCCCGGGGCTCGATGTCGCGGGGAACGAGCTGCCGGACCAGGTGAGCCAGTCATGAGCACGTCGCAGCGCACCCAAGGGGCGCCGCCGACACACGTGGCCTATGACGACGTCAACGAGCTCATCGCCACCGCCACGCGGCTGATGCAGAAGGACGCGGCGCCGGAGACGCTCACGGCGGAGGACCTGCGGCGCATTGGCGCGGAGCTGGACATCCCCGCGCGCTACGTGGACCAGGCGTTGGAGACCCTGGCGCGTCGTCGCGAGGAGCAGGTCCAGGAGGCTCGCGCCCGCGAGGAGCAGGCCCGGCTTCGGTCGGTGAGGCTGCGGCGGGGTGCCTGGGTGGGGGCCGCGTTCATGGGGCTGCTGGCCATGTCGGGGCTCGTGGTGCGCAACGGCCTCACGTCCTCGCTGTCGGAGGTGGCGCGGCAGCGGGCCCAGGTGCGCAACGTCCTGGAGCGTCGCGAGGCGCTGCGCGCGCGACAGGACACAGTCACTCCCGGACCCGAGCGCGACGCGGAGCTCTCCGGCGCGGACAACCGCGTGTCCCTGGAAATGCGCCGGTACGACGAGCGCGCCGCGAATTTCAATGCC
Organism: Corallococcus terminator; assembly: GCF_049194865.1. Lineage (GTDB taxonomy): Bacteria > Myxococcota > Myxococcia > Myxococcales > Myxococcaceae > Myxococcus > Myxococcus terminator_A. The sequence goes on from NZ_JBLZWL010000116.1 coordinate 235,526, forward strand.
TCCATCGCGTCATTTCCCACCGGCTGGGTGGGGCGCCTGAGCGGCCTGCCTTCCGTACTCCCGCTGTCGTCGGAGCTCTCCACATGGTGAAGGCCGCCCTGCTGACGCTGTTGCTGCCCGCCGTGCTGCTGGGCGCCCTTCCGAGCATCGAGCGGCCCGTGACGGACACGCACGGGATGTTGAGCGCCCAGGAGAAGGAGGCCGTCGCCCAGTCCTTGGTGTCATTGCGCTCCGAGCAGCAGGTGCAGCTCGCCGTCCTGCTCGTGCCGACGACGGAGGGCCAGCCCATCGAGGACTTCGCGGAGCAGGTCTTCCAGACGTGGAAGGGCGGTGAGGCGGGCCTGGACAACGGCGTCCTGCTCGTCGTGGCGCGCGACGACCGGCGGATGCGCCTGGAGGTGGGCTACGGCGTGGAGACTCGCCTGACGGATGGCGAGGCGCGGGCCCTGTTGGATTCGCAGGGGCCGCTCATGCGCGAAGGCCGGCTCGCGGATGCGCTGTTGGCCATCGTCTCGGGGGTGCGGGAGGAGGTCTCGGAGGCGGAGCCGCTGGCACCCGTCGAGGATGCGCACGCCGGACATGTCCATGAATCCGAGCCCGCTGACGCCCGCCCGCTCGTCTACGGCATGCTCGTGGTGAACCTCGTGTTGGGCGGACTGCTGGCCCGCGCGAAGCTCGGTTCCATCCTGGTCCAGTGGAAGGAGGCGGGCGTGCGGCCTGGATGGACGGCCTTGAGCCCCGAGGACCGAAGAGTCGTCTCCCAGGGCGCGACGTTCGCGGGGGGCGCCATGGGCCTGGCTGGCGCGCTCGCGGCGGCCCAGGGGCTCTCACCCATGGGAGCGATGCTCGGGTGTGTGGTGATGCTGACCCTGGTGTCCTGCGGGTGGCATCAGTGGCTGTGGGGCTCATGGCCCTGGGGCATCTCGCTGCTGCTCGCGCCCATCAGTCTCGTCGTCGTCAACGAGTCGGAGAAGTTCCCCCTCACCGACCTGCTGGGGCTGCTGGGTTGGGGGTTCATCCTGTCGATTTTCGCCGCGACCCCGTTGCTCGTCGGCACGCACATGCTCCAGGGAATCATCGAAGGGCTGGAGCCGCACCTCCGGCGGGCGGCCCGGGTCTCCTCGGGACATCGTCCCGCCTCCTCCAGCGGGAACCCACGGTCCTCCAAGAAGAAGCGCTACAAGAAGGGGAAGCGGCGCGCTGGCTCGGGGAGAGGACAGCAGTTCCAGGGCGCGGAGCCGTCCCGCCCCGTCGGCGGGAGCAGCCGGCCCTCGTTCCTCTGGGCCTTCTTCTCCTCCCTGTTCTCGTCTTCGGGTTCTTCTTCGTCGTCCTCGTCTTCCTCTTCGTCGTCCTCCTCGTTCAGCAGCAGCTCGTCGTCCTCCTGGTCCTCTTCTTCCTCCTCGTCCTCCTCCTGGAGTGGCGGAGGTGGCTCTTCGGGCGGTGGGGGGGCGAGCAGCTCCTGGTAGTCGCCACCAGTTCTTCGCCGCGGCGAGCGCGGTGATTCAAATCAGCGGCGTGCCGCACTAGAAGGTGTTCCAGGAGTCCCCACGCATGCAGCCCACTGAACCCCGACGTCGTCGAGAGCAGCACCGCTCCTGGTGGTCGCGGTTCCTGGACTTCATGGAGCTGGAAACACCCGAGGGCCGGTGGGGCCTGGGGCTCGTGGTCGGCCTGCTCGTCATCGGCTTCTGGCCGCTGTTGCTGCTGGCGGTCCTCGACGTGAGCGGCACGCCGCGCAAGCTGCTGGTGGCCCTGGGGCCCGCATCCATCTGCCTGGGGTTGGCGCTCCTCATCCTGGTGTGCGGCCACCGGTATGGAGAGTCGCTCCGGTGGTCGCGCCGCCAGACGTGGGGGCTCGCCGCGCTGTTCCTGGGCCTGGGCCTGCTGGGCGGCCTGGGCCTGTGGTTCAGCGAGAGTTGAAGGCGAAGCGAGGGCGCGCTCGCGAGCCGCGCCTCGGCCTCAGCCTTGCTCCGCACCCTCGAAGGTGACCTGCGACTTGTTCATGACGTACTCCACGGCGAGCAGGTACCAGGCCAGCTCGGTCAGCCGCTTCGTCGTCTCCGGCGACTCGCGCAGGGCGGCGTGGACGTCCTCCGCGGTGAGCCCGAAGGGCGCCGTGTGGTCGCGGACAAGCTTCTCGAGCTTCTCCGGCGTGAGCTGAAGCTTCTCCGCCTCGGTGACGGCCTTCAGCACGACTCCGATGTGCAGCCGGCGCTCGGTGTCCGCGCGCGTAAAGGGGTCCGTGAGCCAGCCCTGGAGCGCCTCGCGCTGCTCATCGACATCGAACTGGTACTCGACCATGGCCTGTCCCTCGGCCTGGACCCAGCGGCGCCGCAGCTCTTCGTCCACCAGCGCGCGGGGCAGCTCCACCGGCGCACGCCGGGCCACCTCGTCCAGCACCATGTCCCGGGCCTGCACCCAGAGCTCCGCCGCGCCCTCGTCCTCCAGCTCGTCACGCAGGCGGAGCATCACTTCGTCCAGGGTGCCGCCCATGCCGAGCTTCTCGAGAAACTCGGGGCTGCTCTCCGACAGCATCGTCACCTCGTGGGCGGCGATGATGTCCACGAGGAAGCGCGCGGGTTTCCCCTGGAGCGACTCCACCGGGTAGATGTCCGGCAGCTCCAGGGCGATCTGCATGGACTCGCCCACCTTCCCGCCTTCGGCCACGGCCTCGCAGAACCCGGGCAGCGCCTCGATGGGCGCCAGCTCCGTCTTCATGCCGAAGCGCGCGGAGAAGGGGATGAGATGTCCATCGCAGTAGCCCACGATGTTGAGCTGCACGTCGTCGCCCAGCTCCAGCGACTCGCCCGGTTGACGCTCGCGCGTGGTGGCCAGGGCCCGGCGCTTCTCGTGGAAGGCGCGCAGGAGCTCTTCTTCCGTCAGGTCGTCCGGGGTGGGGACGAGCACGGAGATTCCCTCCAGGGAGGGGGCCTCCACGCTGGGGAGCTTGAGGGCCTCCTCGGAGACGGTGCTCACCACCGGGCTCATCTTGAGAAGGCGCTCGACTCCGCGACCAGGTCCTTGCGTCCGTTTCTTGCTGCTCACGAATGCTCCCGGGAGATAGGCGTGCCAGCGTCCGCGCCAATGGGGGGAAAAGCGACGGCTCGGCATGGACTAAGGCTTAGTCCAGCCGAGCCGCTCTGACAAACCCCGAAGGGAGGTGCGCTGATTAGAAGAAGGCGCCCACGATGCTGGACACCGTGGAGATCGCGGCGCCCACCTGGCTGACGATGGGGATGTTGGTGGCCGCGGCGATGGAGCCCACGGCGGTGATGACGGACGTCACCTTCTTGCCCGTGCTGGCGTTCTTGTCCATCAGCGTCGCGCCCGCGTTGGCCACGTCGATGGCCGCGATGGCCACGTTGACGCCCGGAGCGAAGCGGCCCAGCGCCTTGGCGGCGGTGGTGCCAGCGGCCTTCGCGCCCTGCTTGAGGGCGGCCTCGCCGACCTCCGTGCCCACCTTGGTCAGCGCGGCCTTGGCGGCCTTGCGCGTGCCGGTGCCGAGGATGTTCTCGGCGATGGTGCCGCCCGTCTTCGCCACGTCGAGCGCGGCCTCCTTGGCGCCCTTGGTGATGGCCTTCGCCGTGGCGCCCTCGAAGACGCCCTTGGTGGCGACGTTCTTGACGGCCTTGAGCACGTCGTCGCTGGCGTTGGGGAGCGTCTTCTTGAAGGCGTCGACCGCCTTCTTGCCGGCCTCCAGCTTGTCCTTGAAGACGGTGCCGCCGAGCACGCCGCCCATCACCTTGCCGCCGAGGATGCCGCCCGTCGCGGCGGTGATGCCGGACTTGGCCGCGTCGAGGGTCGACCGCGTGGCGGAGATGATGTCGTCCTTGCTACCGGTGCGGATGGCCTGGCGGATGTCCTTGACGGCCGTGGAGCCGGCCATGACCGCGCCGGGGATGCCCGCGTAGCGCGCGAAGGACTTCATGCCCGCGCCCAGCTTGGTCAGGCCCTTGAACTCGCCCTTGCCGTAGGTGGGGTTGCTGACGAAGTCGAGGTTCTTGCCCGTCAGCAGGCCCTCGGCGCCCTTCTTGATGTTCTTGATCTGCTGGAAGGCGTCCTTGCCGAAGCCGAAGGCCTTCGCGCTCTGGGTCGCGACCGCCGTCCCACCCTTGATGAGCTCCTTGTTCTCCTGAACGGTCTTCTGGACGGTGTTCTGGACGTCCTGAACCTTCTTCTGAACGGTGGCGCGGGCGGTGTTGAGCGTCTTGCGGATGTCGAAACCCATGGGGGGCCTCACGAATGATTGGATGGAACTTGCCTGGATTATCGCGATCACCCGGTGTGAGTTGCGTCCGACATTCCTTCTTTTCGGCAAAAGCCGAGACAGAGCGGATGACGCATCAAGTCATTGAAATCATGGGGGTTTAGAGGGGCTGGCCGCGTCGAAATTGACCGCGGAAGGCCTCAAGATTATGAACGCGTTCAAATTTGAACGTGTTTAATATGTCCCTGCGCGAGCGAGCCAAGAGCGAGAAGTGGGAGCGGATCCGCGCCGCGGCGAAGCGGCTGTTCGTGGAGCGCGGGTATGCGGGCACGACGGTGCGAGCCATCGCCGAGGAGGCGGGCGTCGCGACGGGCACGGTGCTGGTGTACGGCGAGACGAAGGACGCGCTGCTGCATGAGCTGTGGCGCGCGGAGGCGATGCCGCTCGTGGAGCAGGCCGTGTCGTCCCTGCCGGACGGGGCCTTCGTGGACCGGTGCATGCACCTGTTCGCGCCGCTCCTGGCGCACTACGCCTCGCAGCCGGAGCTGGCCCGCGCCGTGGTGAAGGAGCTGCCGTGGCTCACGGGCGCCGCCGAGGCGCTGCACCGCCCCGCGCTGGCGAGGCTGCTCGGCGCGCTGGCCCGAATCGTCGACGAGGCGAAGGCGAGCGGAGAGCTGCGAGCGGACGTGGAGCGCGAGCTGGCGGCGGAGCTCGTCTTCTCCGTGTACCACGCGGCGGTCCTGCGGATGCTCTCGCCGCTGACGAACCTGACGGCGGCCGAAGCGCGAGACGTCCTGCGCCGCACCCTGGCCATGCTGCTCGTTGGACTGGATTCCAGGAGGTCGTCGTGAAGGTCTTGATTGCCGGCGGTGGAATCGGTGGGCTCGCGCTGGGCGCGGCCCTGGCGCGTCGCGACGTGGAGGCCGACATCATCGAGCGGCGGCCCGCCTATGGCGACGAGGGCGCGGGCATCGTGCTCGGTCCCAATGTGATGTCGGTGATGAAGGGCCTCGCGTTGCACGAGGCCGTCGTCGCCGCCGGGCATCCGGTGGGCCTGGCCCGAATCACCGACGCTTCGGGACGCGTGCTCCAGCAGACGGCGTACTCGATGCCGGACCTGCCGCTCCCGGCGACGACGATTCACCGCAACCACCTGCTTCGTGTCCTGCGTGCCGCGTCTCCCGCGCCGCGCCTCGGCGTCGCGCTCGCGAGCCTGGAGCGTGGCGCTGACGGTGTGGACGTCGCGTTCTCCGACGGCACCACGGGCCGCTACGACGTCGTGGTCGGCGCGGATGGCATCCGCTCCGCCGTGAGGAGTCAGGTCTGTGGCGCCGAGGTGTCCTCGCGCTACTCCGGTTACACCTGCTGGCGCGCCGTGGTCGACGGGCACTTCGGGGACGCCGTGGTGGAGATGTGGGGTCGTGGCCAGCGCGTGGGCGTGGTGCCGCTGGGCGAGGGAAGGTCCTACGTCTTCCTCACGCTCAACGCTCCCCGTCGCGCGCCTCCGCCGTGGACAGACCTCGCTGGCTTCCGGGCCACCTATGCGGGGTTCGCGGACCCGGCCCGCTCCGCGCTCGCGGCGCTCGAAGGCCTCGGGGGATTGCTGCACAACGACATCGAGGATTGCTCCGCGCCGCGCTGGTGGGTGCCCCGCGTCGTGCTGCTGGGCGACGCCGCTCACGCCGTGACGCCCAACCTGGGGCAGGGGGCGGGGCTGGCCATCGAGGACGCCGCCGCGCTCGCACAGCTCCTCGCGACGCTGGGCCCCACGGACGCGGCGCTGGCCCGCTATGAGAGCCTCCGCCGCCCGCGCGCCGAGCGGATCCGCGACCGCTCGTGGATGCTCGGGAAGGTCGCTCAATGGGAGAGCGGCCTCGCGCGCCGACTGCGCGATGTGGCGATGGCGTGGACGCCGGAGTCCGTGGCCCGCGCCGAGATGGAGCGGGTCGTCCGCGACATGCCCGGTGTGCCCGTCGGCTGATCCGTTCAGGTCCCCTTGCAGGATGGGCGTTCAATGCCTAACTCCTCCCGGCATCCAGGAACCTGGATCTTCGTACCGTGAGCGGGAGGCATCTTGTCGAGTCGCGACCCCGAAGAGCTCTTGACGCCGACCGAAGCCGGGCATGTCCTGGGCCTTTCGTCCGACACGGTGCGCGTGCTCTGCGACAAGGGCCGCCTGCCAGCGCTGCGCACCATGAGCGGCCGTCGTCTCGTTCGCCGTGCTGACGTCGAGCGCCTCGCTGAAGAGCGCCGCCGCACTGTTTCGCCTTCGGTGCAGGGGCGCGGGTCGTAAGACCCTGGTTCACGTCACCGCGAGGCGCAGCGGGGCGAGGACGCCGGCCGAAGGTAGCGACAGCGGATTGGCTTGGGGCTGCTCTCATGGGCCCGAAAAGGATGGCCCGTGAATGTGAAGAGTGAGCGGCCTCAAGGGACAGAGGCAGTCGAGCCGCCCGATTGTGAGGCCGCGGTGCTGTTCGAGGTCCTCTGGGCGGCGCTGGTCGATCTCCTGGGGACCTCGGCCACGGCGACCCTCATCCGTCGCAGCCTGAAGCGCGCCGCGCAAGCCATGCCTGAACTCGAAGGCATCTCCGTCAGCCGGGAGCGCTTCGACTATCGCCTGGTCCTTCCCCCCGAGTGGAAGGCGGGCACCACCGGAACGATGGATGGCCTGCGCGAAGTCGCACGTGAACTGCAGCCTCTCCTGCGGGAGCTGACAGGGCCCGTGGTCCTCCGCCGGCTCCGCGGGATTCCCGAAATCGAGCGCTGTCGCCTGTTCCCTCCAGAGGATGCGTCATGATCGCCAAGAAGACCTCTCTCGAGTCCGAGACCACGGGTGATGAGGCACTGGACCGGATTCTCGGAGGGGGAATTCCCTCCCGCTCCATGGTGGTCATCGCCGGTGAGCCCGGGTCCGGGAAGACGGTCCTGACGCTCCAGATGCTCTTCCATGCGGCGCGGCAGGGAAAGAAGTGCCTCTACTTCACGACGCTCTCCGAGCCGGCCCTCAAGGTCATCCGCTACATGCAGCTGTTCGACTTCTTCGACGTCGAGCTGCTCGACAAGCAGGTCATCTTCGTCGACCTCGGCTCCTGCGTGCGCCAGGGGGCGGAGCAGACGCTCGCGGAGATCGAGGCGCGCGTGGAGAAGCATGAGCCGGGCTTCGTCGCCATCGACAGCTTTCGCGCCATCGGCGAGCTCCTCCAGGGCCAGGGCGGAGGGGCGCGTCCCTTCATCTATGACCTCGCGGTTCAGACAGCGAGCTGGGGCGCGACGACGCTGCTCGTCGGCGAATACACCCGGGACGAGTTCCCGGTCTTCGCCGAGTTCGCGGTGGCCGATGGAATCATCCGGCTGGGCAGTGAGCGGCAGGAACTCACCTCGGTGCGCGAGCTGGAGGTGCTCAAGCTGCGGGGCGCGGGCTACACGTCCGGCCGGCACTTCTTCGACATCAGCAAGGCGGGCGTCGCGTTCTATCCTCGCGTGAGCACTCCCGAGGACATCCAGGTGCAGCCCAGCGTGGACACCGGAGCGCGCGCCACCGTGGGCGTCGAGGGCCTGGATGACCTGCTCGGGGGCGGGCTCCCGAGCGGAAGCGCGACGGTGGTTCAGGGCGGAACGGGAAGCGGAAAGACGTTGCTCAGTCTCCAGTTCCTCCTGGAGGGGGCACGCAAGGGAGAGAAGGGCGTCCTCTTCACCCTGGAGGAGACCCCCGACCAGCTCCGCTCGATTGCGCGCAGCGTGGGCTGGGACCTGGCCGCGCTCGAGGCGCAAGGCAAGCTGGTCATCAAGTACACCTCACCGGTGGAGCTGTCGACGGACCGCTTCCTCTATGAGGCTCGCAAGGAGGTGAGCGCGCTGGGGGCCACCCGGGCGGTGTTCGACAGCCTGACCACCATGTCCCTGGGGATACCCTCGGACCGTCGCTACAAGGAGATGGTCTACGCCATCGCGAAACACATGCGAGGCGCCGGAGTCACGCTCCTGATGACCGTCGAATCCGAGCAGCTGCTGGGCACCGCGACCATCTCCGGTCACGGTGTCTCCTTCATCGCCGACAACCTCATCCAGCTGCGCTACGTGGAGATGGGGAACAAGCTCGAGCGGGCCATCTCGGTGCTCAAGGCGCGCGGCATCAAGCACGACTCCGAGCTCCGGTCGCTGACCGTGGGGGCCGACGGCTTGAAGGTGACCGCGGGGCGCTTCAAGGACCTGCGCGGCGTGCTCACGGGCCTGCCCACCCGGGAGCCGAGGGACACTCCATGAGCGCCGACTACGAAGCCGAACTCGGTCGCATCGCGCGGACCCTCTCCGAGATTGCGCGCACGCTCGAATCGGCCGACGGGGCCGAGGAGCGCGTCCAGCGCACGCTGGAGCTGACGCGGGAGCTCGTCCCCTATCGGCGGGTTTCGCTGCTGAGGGCGTTCTCGGGCACTCCGTACACGCTGTTCGTCGTCCCCGAGCTGCCCGCCCCGGAGCGGGGCGCGCTGCTGTCGACCCTCATCCGGCTCTTCCGTCTCATCGCGCACTCCGACGAGATTGGACGCTCGTCCGACGCGCATCCGCACCTGACCTTGCCGTTGATGGGGCTGGACGAGGTCATCGGGCTGGTTCGCATGGAGCCGTCAGCGAACGTCTCCTACGACGTGCAGCATCTTCGACTGCTCTCGGTCATCGCGGCGCAGCTCGGCGCCTATCTGACGATGATCAAGCTGCGCGACGAGGACGCGCAGCGGACCCGGGAGCTCGCCGCGGCCCATGACTTCCAGCAGATCCTCGTGGGAGTGGTGAGCCACGACCTGCGCAATCCGCTCTCGGTCATCACCACCGTCGCCTCCCATCTGTTGCGCAAGACGGAGGACCCCCAGCGCGCGAAGGCCATCGAGCGAGCCCTCCGGAGCGCGGAGCGAGCCAACCTCATCATCAACGACCTGCTGGACGTCACCCATGCGCGAGTGACCAGTCACCTGCCCGTGTCCCGGCAGCGCATCGACCTCCTGGCGCTCCTCCAGGAGGCGCTTGACGACCTGAGCCTGTCCAATCCCGGGCGGGAGATTCAGTTGGTGGCGGAGGAGGAGGGGGTCCTGGGCGATTGGGACCCTGGCCGCCTCATGCAGGTGGCGACCAACCTCATCACCAACGCCCTGCAGTACGGAGCGGCGCGGACGCCCGTTCGGGTCACCCTCCAGGCGGACGACGACGAGGTCGTCCTCTCGGTGCACAACCGAGGGCCCGCGATTCCCGAGGAGCTGGTGCCGGTGCTCTTCAATCCCTTCCGACAGGGACAGCACGCGCAGCAGCGGGTGGCTGGCGGAGGGTTGGGCCTCGGGCTCTACATCGTCGAGCAGATCGCTCGAAGCCACGGAGGCAGGGTTTCCGCACGCTCCTCCGAGGCGGAGGGGACGACCTTCACGGTGGTGCTCCCACGGTCCGTGACGAGTCAGCGTGCGCGTGAAGACGCTCCCCAGGAGCGCGGTGCTCGTGGACCCGTGCTTGCGTCCACGGAGCGTGGGAATGCCGTTTCAACCACGGTGATGGTGGTCGAGGACGAGGAGGATGTCCGACTCGGCATTTCGGAGATTCTGGAGGGCAGGGCCTACAAGGTGATAGCCGCGTCGAATGGCCAGGAGGCGCTCGAGTTGCTTCAACAAGGACTGCGCCCCAGCCTCATCCTCTTGGACATCCGAATGCCAGTCATGGATGGCGAGACGTTCTACCAGGCCTGCCGTGATGCCCCGGAGCTCTCCTCGATTCCGCTGCTGATCCTCTCCGCGGATGCCGCCACCGCAGTGAAGCTGACTCGAAGTGGGGCGTCGGGCTACCTGCCGAAGCCCGTGCAGCCGGAGACCTTGCTGCGCGCCATCGAGAGCTTCGCGCAGTAGCTCTTCGCCTCGAAGCTCACGGCTTCGAGGCGAGTCCCGCACGGCCTACTGCTGCGGCGCGACGGCGGCGGGGTCCATCCAGAAGCTCTCCCACTGGTGGCCGTCCAGGTCCTCGAAGCTGCGCTGGTACATGAAGCCCTGGTCCATCTTCTCCTTGGACTCCTTCGCGCCCGCCGCCAGCGCCTTCTCCATCAGCGCGTCGACGGCCGCGCGGCTGTCCACCGTCAGCGCGATGATGACCTCGGTCGACTTCGTCGCATCGGAGATCTCCTTCTTGATGAAGCTCTTGAAGAAGGGCTTCACCAGCAGCATCGCGTAGATGTCCTCGCTGATGACCATGCACGTCGCGTTGGCGTCGGTGAACTGGGGGTTGAACGTGTAGCCCAGCTTCGTGAAGAACCCGACCGCGCGCTCCAGCGACTCGACGGGGAGGTTGACGAAGATCTTGGTGCCCATGGTGTGTCTCCTTCGAAAGGTTGGAAGAGGTGAACGTCGCCTTCAACCTCACGACGAACGGGTTTCGGGGAGATCGACACGGGATTTATTTTTTTGCCGAAGGCCGCGCGCGCCGCTCCCCTTGACGTTCTAGGGGAGTGGCCGGTACTGTCCCCTAGACACTCTAGGGGACTCGATGCAAGTCGACTTGCTGCAGGGGACGCTGGACATGCTCGTCCTCAAGACGCTCACCGGCGGGCCCATGCATGGCTACGCGGTGGCGAGCTGGCTCCAGCGCACGACGGACGACGCGCTGCGTGTGGAGGAGGGCTCCCTGTACCCGGCGCTGCACCGGATGACGCGGCGGGGTTGGGTGAAGGCGGACTGGGGTGTGTCCGAGAACAACCGCCGCGCGAAGTTCTACACGCTCACGGCCGAGGGACGGCGACAGCTCAAGGAGGAGTCCTCCTCCTGGGAGCGGCTGACTCAAGCCGTGTCCAAGGTACTCCACGCGCAGCCGGCGACGCAGGGCGCGTGAGCGCGAGGACCCACGCCCATGCGCTGGATTGAAGACCGCTACCACGCGCTGCGCGCCCTCGTGCGGCGCGGGCAGTTGGAGGCCGATGTCTCCGATGAGCTGGAGTTCCACCTCGCCATGCGCGCCGACGAGTACGTCGCGCGTGGGATGACGCCCGAGGCGGCGCGCGCGGAGGCGCTCAAGCGCTTCGGCAGCGTGGAGGCCTATCGCAAGGAGACGCGCATGATTGACCAGGGCATGGCGCGCGAGGTGCGCCGCACGGAGCTGTGGGACATGGCACGGCGTGAGACGCGGCAGGCGCTGCGCTCGCTGGCGCGCAGCCCGTCCTTCGCCTGGATGGCGGTGCTCACGCTGGCGCTGGGGCTGGGCGCGACGACGGCGCTGTACTCGGTGGTGGACGTGGTGGTGCTGCGCCCGCTGCCGTACGCGGCGCCGGAGCAGCTCGTCTGGCTCGACAGCCCGGTGCCCAAGCTGGGACCTGACGCGAAGTGGGACTTGTCCGAGGCGGGCTTCCACCACTTCGCGAAGGAGGCCCGCGCCTTCGCGTCGCTGGGGGCGTTCGACCAGTACAACGGCAGCCTCGCCGCCGACGACGGCGCGACACGGGTGGACGTCGCGACGGTGTCGGCGGGCATGATGGACGTGCTGCGCGCGCGCCCGGCGCTGGGTCGGCTCATCACCCCGGACATCGACACCCCCGGCTCACCGCGTGTCGTGGTGCTGGGCCACGACTTCTGGGTGCGGCGGTACGGCGCGGACCCGCGCGTGCTCGGCACGTCGATTCGCCTGGACGACGAGCCCACGGAAGTCATCGGCGTCATGGCGCCGGGCCTCCATCTGCCGGATGACACCGTGGACCTCTGGGCGCCGCTGCGAATGGACCCGGCGAGTCCGCCGGTGAACTCGCACTGGGTGCGCGCCATCGGCCGACTGAAGGAGGGCGTCACGGTGGAGCAGGCCCAGGCCGAGCTCACCGGGTTGACCGGGCGCCTGACGGAGCTGTTCCCCCGGGCGTACCAGGAGAGCTTCATGCGCGAGACGGGGTTCACCACGCGGGTCGTGCCGCTTCCGCGGCACGTGGTGGGCGACGTGGGCCGGGTGCTGTGGATTCTGCTCGGCTCGGTGGCCCTGGTGCTGCTCATCGCGTGCGCCAACGTGGCCAACCTCTTCCTCGTGCGCGCGGAGGCGCGCAGGCGCGAGCTGGCGGTGCGCTCCGCGTTGGGGGCCGGGCGCGGGGACCTGGCCTGGCATGCGCTCACGGAGAGCCTGCTGCTGTGCGGAGTCGCGGGCGCGCTGGGACTGTTCCTCGCGCACGGGGCGCTGCGCCTGCTGGTGTCGTTGGAGCCGACGGGGCTGCCGCGCCTGCGGGAGGTGGGGCTGGGCTGGCACGGCGTCGTGTTCGCCGGAGGGCTGGCGCTGCTGGCCGGGGTGGTCTTCGGACTCTTCCCGCTGCTGACGGGCAACAAGGACCTGGCGCGGTTGCGCGAGTCGGGTCGGGGGCTGACGTCCTCGCGCCGGAGCAACCTGGTGCGCGGGGGGATGGTGGTGGGGCAGGTGGCGCTGGCGGTGGTGCTGCTGGCCGCCGCGGGGCTGATGCTGCGCAGCTATTGGACGCTGCACCGCGTGGACCCAGGGCTCGACGCGAGGAACGTGCTCACGTTCGACATCGTGCTCCCGCGCACGCGTTATACGAACTACGACGAGGTGAACCGCTTCCACCGCGAGATGCTCGCGCGCATCGAAGCCCTGCCGGGCGTGACGAGCGCCAGCGTCTCCACGCACCTGCCGCTGCGTCGCTTCGGAGGATGCGCGGCCATGGCCGCCGAGGGTCAGACGACGGAACCCAACAAGCAGCCCTGCGTCACGTTTCCGGGGATGGCACCCGGGTACTTCGCGGCCCTGGGCATCCCGCTGGTCCAGGGGCGCGAGTTCACCTGGGATGACCTGGAGCAGAAGGCGGATGGCGTGCTGGTGACGAAGGCGCTCGCCGAACGGCTCTGGCCGGGCGAAGACGCGCTGGGCAAGGGCATTCGGGGCAATGGCCTCGGGCCGCCGTACTACCGTGTCATCGGCGTGACGGGGCCGCTGCGGGCCCATGGGTTGGACAAGCCTCCTTCGGAGGCGGTGTTCTTCCCGCTCGCGCCGGCCGAAGGACTTCCGCTGTGGGGGCCCCGCCGTTCGCCCACCGTGGTGGTGCGCACGGCGACCTCGCGCCCGGAGCTGCTCACGCCCGAGGTGCGACGCATCCTGGCGGAGCTGGACGCGACGGTGCCGATGGCCAACGTGGAGACGATGGAGCGCGTGGTGGCGAGGTCGCCGTCCGTGGCGCGGGCGTCCTTCACGCTGTTCCTGCTCGGCATCGCCGGGGGAATGGCGCTGCTCCTGAGCGCGGTGGGACTCTACGGCGTCATCGCCTTCATCGTGGGGCAGCGGCGTGGAGAGCTGGGCATCCGCCTGGCCCTGGGCGCCCGGGCGACGCAGGTGGCCGGCATGGTGGTGCTCCAGTCGCTGCGCTTCACGGGGCTGGGCATCCTGCTCGGATTGCTGGGCGCGCTGGCGATGGGACAGGTGCTCGGCGCGCTGCTCTTCGAGGTGAGCGCGACGGACCCGCTCGTCCTGGCGGGGGTGTGCGGGCTGCTCGTCACCCTGGCCGTGCTTGCCAGCTACGGGCCCGCGCGCCGCGCCTCACGCGTGGACCCGGCCGAGGTGCTGCGCTCGGAGTAGCGGGGCGAGTGAGTGGCGGCTCGTACTCATGCGCTCGCTTTCACCCGGAGCCATGACAGGGCCTGGAGCGACGAGAACCAGGCTCCCGCGACCAGGAGGTGGCGCAGGTGGTTGAGCCGCGCCCAGAGCATCGCGCTCTCCACGGACGCGGAGGTGTCGGGCGCCTGCATCAGCCGCACCATGGTGGGGATGAAGTACGAGAAGGTGACGAGCCTGTCCACGAGCGCCACCAGGGCGGCGGCGAGCCACCAGAAGCGCAGCGGCCCCGTGGCGCGGGTGGCGAAGTAGAGGCTCGCCAGCGTGAGCAGCGTCAGCGGCCCGGTGCTGACGAAGGCCCAGAAGCGCAGCCCCACGTTGTCCTGTCGCGCCGCCTCCGCGAACCAGTGCGCGTCCGTGGCGTCGAGCCACCTGGGGAGCAGGATTCGGTGCTCGTAGAGCCCCGCGCCGAACGAGACGCCCAGGTTGAGCACGAAGAGCCACAGGAAGATTTCCGCCGCCGACGGCTTCAGGTTCATCATGCACGCAGGATGCGTCCTGGGCATGTGAGCGTCTTTCGTGCCCTTGTGCTGTTTTTCTGAATCCTGCGGTGTTCCTCATGGGTCCCCGACACTCACTCCTCGAGCAGATTGGCACCGACATCGTCCGCTTCCAGGAGGCCTCCGCGGAGTTCGACGCGGCCGTCGGGGAGGTGCTCGCGCTCGGCCGCGCGGAGTTGGTGTGTCTGGCGCAACTGCACTTCGGCGGGCCCACGCCCTTGAGCGCCGTCGCGCGAGGCACCGACGTGGCGCGACTCGAACTCGCTGGCTACGTCCGACGGGAGGCCGCGGGAAGTGGCAGGCGGCTCGCGCTCACGGGGCATGCGCGCGAGTGGATTGAGGCGCTCTGGGGGCCCCTCCGCGTGGACGGGTTCCAGTTGATGTCCTCGCTGCCGGACGCGGACCTGAAGGTCATCGCGGCCTTCCTGACCGCGGCCCGTGCGGCCCAGGACCGCCATGCCTCCCGTGTGGCGAAGCTGCTCCAGGCACCTGGAGGTTCGAGGGCGGCGCGACGGCGGGGTGGTCTCTCCGCCGCGGCGCTCCACCGCGTGCAGCTCTTCATCGAGGCGCATCTCGCGCGGAAGATTCGGGCGGAGGAGCTGGCCCAGCGCTCGGGGTTGAGCGTCTTCTACTTCACCCGCGCCTTCCGGCAGTCCACGGGGATGACGCCGCACGCCTATGTGCAGCAGCGGCGGGTGGAGCGGGCGCGCGAGCTGCTGAGCCGCACGTCCCGCTCATTGGGGGACATCGCGCTGGAGGTCGGCTTCAGCTCGCAGAGCCACTTCACCACCGTCTTCCGCCGACTCACGGGGCTGACTCCCGCTGTCATCCGGCGAGGAGGAGGGTGAGCCGCGCCGGGAGGGGAGTGCCCTCGCGGCGCGGCCTGCCCCGACGAGCGGGCGCTGCCCGGGCCTAGGTGGCGTGGGGCCTCGTCGCTGACATGGGTTCCTCCTGAGCTCGCTGACGGCGTTGGAGGTGCCGCAGGGAGGTCAACGTCACCACGGCCATGAGGGAGGCGTACCCCACCAGTGGCCACGCGGTGTCACCGTCGAGCGTGACGACCATCAGCGTACCGACGACGCCGACGATGAGGCTCTGGATGCAGAAGTAGAGGGCGACGGCCGTTCCCGCCATGGCGCCAAAGGCCTGGAGTGCGCCATTGGCGGTGACGGAGGCGGCGAACACGATACCGGCCGCGATGACCCACATGGGCGCGACGAACGTCCAGAATGACGGGGCCGTGAGGAGCTGTCCGGCTGTCAGCAGCGCCGCGCCGAGCAACAACAGGAGCATGCCCCGGGTGAGGCTTCCCGCGAGCCCCCACGTCGCCACGAAGCGCTTCGCGAAGCGTGTCGCGAGAATCATCGCGAGCGCGGCGGTGGCGAAGGCCAGGCTGAACCCGAGCTCCGAGAAGCCGGCCTGTCCGATGAGGACCCGGGGCGCGGTGGAGAAGAACACGAAGAACGAGCCCATGGCCGCGCTGAAGCCCAGGGTGTACGTCCAGAACGCGGCGCTGCTCAGGATGGGCTGGAACGCCACGCGGTGATGAGGCCCGCCGGATGGGCGTGTCTCGTGCCATCGCGGCAAGGCATTCAGCAACGCCGCTGTCGCCAGGATGCCGAGCGTGACGAAGATGGCTCGCCATCCGAAGTGCTTCGCGAGCACGGCCCCGGCGATGGGTCCGAGCGCGGGAACGAAGGCCAGCATGGCGCTGAACAGGCTGTAGATGACCGCGCTCTCGGGCCGGTCCGCATAGACATCACGGACGGTCGCGAACGTGGCGACGAGGGCCGCCGACGCTCCCATGGCCTGCAAGAGCCGGAGGCCGACGAACATCGCGGCATCGGAGGTGCCCGCGAGCAGGAACGAGGTGGTCGCGAACACCAGCGCGCCTCCCAGCAGGACTCGGCGCCGGCCGATGCGGTCCGACACCGGGCCGAACACCACCTGCCCGAGCCCGAGCACGGCCATGTAGAGGCTCAGCGTGAGCTGGATGACGGCGGGGGAGGTGCTGAGGATTCCGGTCATCGCCGGAACCACGGGGAGGTAGATGTCCATGGCCAGTGAGGCCAGGAGGTCGAAGGGGGCCATCAGCCACAGCGCTGCTGGCACGGAGTGCTTCCACGACAGGGTTTTGGGGTCAGGCACGATTGCATCCGCACAAATGAGGAACATCTGGCGGCGCTCTGCCTCTCCACGGGTACCGGGATGAGCTGGGACAGAGGGCCGCGGCAACGGTTGACGTGTCGCCGCGGCTCACTCATCTGCGGATTTGGTGGTTCCCATCCGGTGTGGCTCCTGTGGGCATCGTGTGCACGCACGAAAGCCGGGTGCGGGTATAGCAACCGCGACCGTGCTGCTCAATCACCCAGCCAGGGGCTCAGCCACAACACCATCCATGCCGAACGCAGGTCAGAAGCTCCCCTCGACGAAGAAGAGGGTGACGCCCGCGGCCGCCGCCACGCCCGCCACGCCATACAGGACGTTCGCCGTCCGCGACTTGCCTTGCGCCGAGTCGCGCAGTGTCTGGACCTTGGCTCGTTCGTGCGCACGACTGGTCAGCTCCCGGGCATCGGCGCGCGCCATGCTCCCGAGCAGCACCGCCCCCGCTGTCGCGGCTCCGGTCACCCCAGCGGCCACCCAGGTCCAGGTTCGTCCCCGCGATGGCGCTTCGTCCGTGACGACGGGCACCGGTCCGGCGGCCACCGCCGGTGTCGGCGTGAGCACCAGCTGCAACTGGACGGGCTCGCTCGCGCGCACCTCCAAGCCTCGCTTCAGGGACAGGTGGTCTGGCAGGGTCAGCTCCAGCTCGTGTCTGCCCACCTCCACCGGCTCGCTCCAGGGCGTCCGGCCACGGGCCTGACCATCCAGCAGCACCTGGGCTCCCGAGGGCTCGCTGGTCACCGTCACGAGCGGCCGACGCGCGGCCTCGAGCCGTGTCTCCAGGTTGGTGATGAGGTTCTGGACCCCCTCGCGGTCCCGCGCCTTGGGCTCCAGTCGCAGATACTCGCGATAGGAGTTCAGCGCCTTGTCCAGCGCACCGAGCTTCTCGTAGCACTGGCCAAGGTTGTAGAGGACCACGCCGTTGGGCACCCGGCCATAGGCCTCCTCGAAGGCCGTCGCTGCCTCGGCGTAGCGGGCCTGGTCGTAGAGGCGGGTTCCTTGCTCGAAGGCACGGCGTGCCTCGGTCCGAGCCGCGGCATTGGCCGCGAACGCCGCCGTGCCCGTCAGGGTCAACAACAGCGCGAGGAGGACGCGAGACGTGGCTCTGGAAAGGCAGATCATCATCGGCTCAGAAGGGGTTGGGCTTGAGCTCCCGCACCTTCTTCAGCTCGGAGGCGGGAGGTTTGGGGGCGCGCGGCGCGGGCAGCTTCTTCAACGTCACTTCCACCTGTCCGCTCGGCGGCAGGCGTTCCACGGAGGCCGGAGCATGGCCCGCCAGCGAGAGGCCCCACGGCCCTCCATCCTCCGTGCTGTCCAGCTCCAGTGGCGTCGTCCCGAGGACACGGCCTCCCACGCTCACCGTGGCGCCCGGAGGCGCGGAGACGATGGACACACGAGCCCGAGGCGTGGGTGTCGGAGTCGGAGCCCGCACCGGGGCTGACGGCGCGGGAGTCGGAGGAAGAGGGCGCGCGGCGACGGGAGGCGTTGTCGCCGGAGCTGTCTGCGTCGCCGTCATCGGAGGCTCGCGGTGGGCGAGCAGCCAGGCCGAGGTGACGAGCAAGGCCAGCGCTCCCCCCGCCATCACCCACCGTGAGGCCCGCTTCGGGGACGAGGTGCGCGGAGGCGCCGCCACGGGGACCCGGGACGACGGCCCCGTCATGGGAGCGGCGGCCACGGCCCACCCTGTCACCCGTTCGAGAGGCCGGGTCTCCGACGCGAGCGCCTCCAGCTCCGCGCGGAAGCACGCCATGGAGGGGCGTGCTG
Organism: Corallococcus terminator; assembly: GCF_049194865.1. GTDB lineage: Bacteria > Myxococcota > Myxococcia > Myxococcales > Myxococcaceae > Myxococcus > Myxococcus terminator_A. Next base: position 253,772 of record NZ_JBLZWL010000116.1, read on the forward strand.
GGGGCTCCTTGGCGAGCGCTCTCAGCACCAGCTCATCCAGCGCCTCGGGCAGGCCCAGGTCCGGGCGTCGCTGGCTGGGAGGCTCCACCTTCGCCTCCAGGTGCTGGAGCATGGTGGCGAAGGAGTTCTCCCCATGGAAGGGCGTCGTGCCGGTGAGCAGCTTGTAGGCGAGGGCGCCCACGGCGTAGACGTCCGTGTGCGGACCCACCGCGCCTCCAGAGACCTGCTCGGGCGCCATGTAGTCCGCGGTGCCCAGGATGGCGCCCGTCTGCGTGAGCTTCTCTCCCTCCGGCAGGTTCATCTTGGAGATGCCGAAGTCCACCACCTTGACGAAGTCCGGCCTGCCTTCGCGCGACACCATCATCACGTTCTGCGCCTTCACGTCGCGGTGGATGATTCCGCGCGCGTGAGCCGCCTCCAGCGCCCGGCATATCTGCGCGAGGATGGGAGCGGCCCTCGCCAGCGGCAGCACGCGCTCACGCCGCAGCAGCGCACCCAGGCTCTGCCCTTCCAAGAGCTCCATGACATAGAAGAGCTCGCCGCTGGTGGTGCGCCCCAGGTCCGTCACGTCGACGATGTGCTCGTGGCCAATCTGGCTGGCGGCAATGGCTTCCAGCTCGAAGCGCCGGCAGAAGGTGGCATCGCGAGACAGCTCGCCCCGCAGCACCTTCACCGCCACGCGCTTGCCCAGCCCCATGTGCTCGGCCAGGTAGACGATGCCCATGGCCCCCTCGCCGAGGGGAGACAGGAGCCGGTAGCGCCCCTCCAGCATCATGGGCAGCAATGCGTCGCCGTCCTGGGCGCAGTAGACGATTCCCTCCCCATACTCGCTCTGGCACCTCGGGCACCGCGGCATCGTGAAGCGGGACGTTAGCACGCGGGATGTTCCTCGCAGGGGACTCAGCGCACCGCGTGTTTGCGCAAGAGCTTGATGACGTGGGCCCGGTCCACCTCGGCTTCGCGCGCCATCTGACTCACATTGCCGCCAGCGGCGCTCAGGCGCTGGCGCAGGTACGTCTCCTCGAAGTGGGCCAGCCAGGCCTCCTTCGCGTCCTTGTACGGGAGGTCCACGCGCACCGAGGGCAGGCCCTGCGCGGAGAGGGGTGGGGCCAAGCCCTGGACGAACGCCGCATCCAGCGCGCCGGACATGGCCACGCTGCGCTCCACGAAGTTGCGCAGCTCGCGCACGTTCCCTCGCCAGGGCAGTGACATGAGCTGGTGCAGCGTCTCCGTGCTGGGGGGCGTGTAGGGGCGCGGCGGCAGCCCGAGCGTGTGGAAGGTCTCCTCCCACAGGTGTCGGAGCAGCAGCGAGAGGTCCTCCAGGTGGGCCCGCAGCGGAGGCACGGCCACCATGCCCACGGCGAGGCGGAAGTACAGGTCCTCCCGGAACTCGCCCCGGTTGACGCCAGCGCGCAGGTCTCGATGGGTGGCGGCAATGAAGCGCACGTCCACGGGCCGGAAGGCATCCGCGCCCACGCGCTTCACCTGGCGGCGCTCCAGCGCGCGCAGCAGGCGGGGCTGCACCGCGAGGGGCAGCTCGCCAATCTCGTCGAGGAAGAGCGTCCCGCCTTGCGCGGCCTCGAATGCTCCGCGCCGCTCGTGGGTGGCGCCGGTGAAGGAGCCCTTCTCATGGCCGAAGAGCTCGCTCTCCACCAGCTCCGAGGGGATGGAGCCGCAGTCCACCACCACGAAGGGGCCGGAGGCGCGCGGGCTCTGCTGATGGAGCGCCTCGGCCACCAGCTCCTTGCCCGTGCCGCTCTCGCCCTCGATGAGCACGGTGGCGTCCGTGACGGCCAGCCGCGCGAGCCGCGCGAACAAGGCCCGCATCGCCGGGCCCTCTCCCACCAGCCGGCCAAAGCGTGGCTCGGGGTGGAGCGGCACCACGTCCTGCTCGGCCACCCACGTGAAGCGCACCGTGGTGTTGCCGAAGGCCAGCGTGGAGCCATCCACCACAAAGGCATCCATCGTCCGGACGTGGTCCACCCGCGTGCCGTTGGTGCTCTCCAAGTCGCGCAGCCGATAGCCGCCGCGCTCCCTCACGAGCTCCGCATGGAAGCGGGACACGGTCGGGTCGCTCAGCGCCAGGTTGTTTCCTGGCGCGCTGCCGATGGTGAGCGTCTCGGAAGACGAGGACACCTCGGCGCCAGCGTCCGGGCCCGAGGCGACCTGGAGCCGCACCCGCCGGACCGACAGCCCTCCCGTCGGGGACTGGGAGGAGATGACCTCGGTATGGCCTGACATGTTCGCGCTCATCCCCTCATCACGGCGCGGAGCGTGTCCGACGCCAGCTGAACCCGCCGCTTCATGACTCGTCCTCGCGCAGCTCGAGCAGGGCGGCCGAGAACGGACCTCGGCTCACGGCCCCACGAGCGTCACCGGGCGCCGAGGCCTCCGAGGCGAGCGTCTCTGTCACCACCTCCGCCACGCGCCAGGGCTGCTCACTCTCTTGCGCTCCGTCCACTGTCGCCAGCGCTCGCGCCATCTCGCCCGCGGAGGTGTAGCGCTCCGCGGGATGACGCCGCAGGGCACGCAGCAGCACGTCCGCCAGGGCGGGGCCGGCCGCGCGCCGCAGGTCCTCCGTGGGCGCCAGCCGCGCATCACGCACGGCGAGCAGGAGCTGCGCGTCATTGGTGGCGGAGAACGGCCCCTGGCCCACCACCGCCTCATGGAGGAGCACCGCGAGCGAGAAGAGGTCCGCGCGGCCATCGAGTGGCCCTCCCTGGACCTGCTCGGGGGACATGTACCGGAGCCTGCCGCGCGTGCTGCCTGGCGCGGTGTGCGAGCGTGTCCGCAAGCCCTTGGCGATACCGAAGTCCGCCAGCTTCACATCCCCGGTGCGGCCGAGCAGCACGTTGGCCGGGCTGATGTCCCGATGGACGATGCCGAGCAGCTCGCCCCGGGAGTCTCGCAAGCCATGCACGTGCTCCAGCGCATGAAGCAGGCTCAGTCCCACGTAGCGCACCAGCGGCGGCGGCAAGGCGCGCCTCGCGGCGAGCACGCGCCCCAGGTCCACGCCGTCCACGTATTCCAGCACCAGGTAGGGGCTGCCGTGCTCCACGCCATAGTCCAGCGCGGAGACGACATGCCCGTGTCCGAAGGTGGCCATGAGCCGGGCCTCCTCGGCGAACATCTGTCGGTAGGAGTCCTGGGCGGCGAGCTGCGGCAGCATGCGCTTGATGACCACGGGCTTTTCGAAGCCGTCGGGCCCGGGGAGCACCGCGAGGAACAGCTCCGCCATTCCACCGCGCGCCAGACGTGAGCACAGCCGGTATCGGCCGAGAATCTCTCGTTGCTCTCGAAGCTCCGCCACGCCCACAGCCTACCTGATGCACGCGCACTCCAGCCATGCCGGACACTGGCCTCAAGGGGAAACTCTTCATGTTCCCAAGAGCAAGGTCCGGGCCTGCGCGCAAAGGCGCGAAAGGGCGAGCCTTGCCCACCCGGGCCTGTAGGCCGTGGACTACAACGCGCGGCGGAGTTGATGTCTGTCGCCTGCAATGAGCAGGGGCGTTGCGTCCAGGACAGTCGAACGTGCTCGCGTGGGCCTGGCCTTGTCTTCCATTGGTGACAGAGGCGTCCTGAGCGCCGCCAACCCCACTCAGGAGTTCCACATGGTCCGTCTGGAAGACGCGCGTCGCATCATCGCCGCAGCCGAGAAGAAGGCCCAGGAGCTGGGCCAGCCCATGAACATCGCCGTCGCGGACGAAGGCGGCAACCTGGTCGCGCACGTGCGCATGGATGGGGCGTGGCTGGGCAGCGTCGACATCTCCATCAAGAAGGCCTTCACCTCGCGCGCCTTCGACATCTCCACGCAGGACCTGGCGAAGAACGCCCAGCCGGGGGGCCAGTTCTATGGCATCCAGGTGTCCAACCACGGCCAGGTGATGATCTTCGCGGGGGGTGTGCCGCTGAAGAAGAGCGGCAAGGTCGTGGGCGCCGTCGGCGTCAGCGGTGGCTCCGGCGACCAGGACCATGCCGTCGCCACCGCGGGTGCTTCCGCCTTCTGAGTCAGCGCGGGTCGATGGCGGTACACGAGGCCGCGCGTGCACCGCCAGGGCCCGTTCTATTTCGCCGGCTGGAACGTCTTGGAGAGGGCATCGAAGATGTTGCTGTCGATGGCGAGGCCCAGGAACAGTCCTGGGCGCATGCCCGTCCAGGTCTTCTCCGTGGGGATGTCTCCATCGCCCGTGAAGCCGGCTCCTACCGCATAGCCCTCCGTCAGACGCTTGTTCTTGTGCAGGCTGAGCCCCGCCGCCAGGGAGAGCGACCCCGTGGGGGTCAGCGCGAGGCCCACCACGGCATCTTCCGTGGGCGAGGTGGGCTTCACCGCCACGAAGAGATTCAGGAAGTAGTTGTGATCGCTCATGGCCTCGTAATCCACGCCACCTATCATCCAGACAGCGCCGACATAGACCGCGAGGCCCTCCCGGTCCTTCACCTCCTGGATGATGTCGGACGCGTCTGTCTCGAAGCGGCGGTGAGTGGCCGTGTCGAACCCCAGCATCGCCGTGGCGGCGAGGTGGTAGCGCGGGCGCACGCGCAACTCGTGAGCCTCTTCCTGGGCGGAGGATTCCGTGACGGTGATGACGGAGCCTCCCTTCTGCTGTTGCCCTCCTGCTACGTAATGGGCAAGGGGGTGCAGTTGATAGGACATCTTGCCAGCGCCGCACCGGAACATCTCTCCCACGGCGACCAATTTGAACTTGTCCCCCGCGAATGATTGTTTGTTCTTGGGGCGCTTACCATTGGACTTCACGCCGCTCGTTTCGACCAGTTGCGCTGGCTTCTGGCGGAACGTGTGGATGACCTCGCAGTCCTTCCTGGTGACCGTGGGCAGGCGCTCTTCGCTCTCGGGGAGGAGGACGGCGACCTGAATCCACTTCCCCTCCGAGACCGAGTCCTTCGTGGGAGCGGCGACCGCACCCGATGGCAGGTGAACGCGCAAGACGAGGTCCTCGCCACCCAGAATCGCCGAGCGCGATTTCCATCCTTGATTCGTGGCCTCCAGCTTCGAGATCAGCGTCTTCTTGAGGTTCTCATCGAGCGTCTTGTCTATATTCGACCAGTAGTCGAGAGCGCTTCCGTCAGCTGGGGCCGCGTTGGAGGCGGAATGGGTCGCGGCATCGAAGAAATCCACCGAGTTCCCCGGCGCGGTCGTGCAATCGAAGAGCGGACTCAGCGCGCCCGCTGTATTCAGCTGGACCTGGAGGATGGCGGGCTTGATATCTCCGAATCCCTCGCGGTCGAGGGTGAGCACCACCGGGCCGCCAGCCGCCACTGGCTGGATCATGTCTTCCTGAGGGAAGGCGACCGCCTCCGGTGGGGTCACGGACTTGAGCAGGGAGGCACTCTCGAGCGTGGAGCCGTTCGGAAGGGTGACTTCGATGCGGAGCTGCCCCGTCGTCGTGGCCTCTCCTTGCTGGACCTGCGCACAGGTCGGCGTGCCTCCTGTTACATCGACTTTGTATGTGTATGGCTTCTCCTGGGCCCGTGCAGGGAAGGAGAAGAGGAGCACGCATCCGGCTGCTGCGAATCGATTCCAATGCATCGAAGACCCTCTCTGTGCGGATGACCCGTTGAGACACGACGCGGTGGTGCCAGCTCCCCCCGACTGCCCAGCACCACCGCGCCGACCCCCGGACCGTGGGTTGGGGGCGCTCTCGGGTTGAGCAAGCCGCGTGCCTGGGTCGTCCAGCAGTGGACAGCCCTTCGTCCACGGCGCGTTACCTCGGTTCCCGCCGAGGGGGGTGTCCAATCGCCTTGAATGAAGAGGTGTTGATGCGTCCACCGGGATGGACAGCCACGAGGACCCGTGCCTCGTGACAGGGGATGGCGCGCGAAATGCTTCGGTTCACCCCGCCGTCACTGTCACGACGGTGGATGTAGACCGAGAACGCAATTCATGGACGCAGTGATGGGAGGAGAAGAAATGCCAGACTTTCCCAAGGCTGACTCAACCAGTGCATTCGGCGCCGCTGACACCAAGCCCAAGGCAAGTGCCGAGGAGCTGAAGTACTGGTGGCACCGGAATACCATCGGACCCAGGTTCCATCCCTACATCGTCAAGCGGGTCCGCGAGGAGCGGACCGACGAGGGCCTGCGGAATTTCTACTTCCAGCTGGTGCGGATGGAGGCCTGGAAGGAGCCCGGGGATGAGACCCCGCTGAAGACCTTCCATGTGGAGCTGACCTCGCAGTATCAAATCTGCTGGCCGGACCTGCCGTCGACCGCGCCGCTCGCGACCGACGACAAGCCTTATGGCTTCCTCATGCTGTCGGAGAGATGGGAGGCCAACGCGAACGTCGGGCTTCGCGCGGGGCTCAGTGTCACCAGTCTGCGGGAGACGGGGAACAAGTGGCCCATCGCCGCGACGCCCCGGGCTCTGCTGCGGTCCCTGAGCGAGGACAAAGCCCTGGACGACATGCCGGTGCTCGATGCCCTCAACCACATCTTGAAGGCCCTTCGCTAGTGGAGACCACGCCCATGGAAACCCACCTCACGGTCATTTCTTATACGCGGCTGCTCGAGTCCCTCTTCGAGGACATTGATGACGTCGTCAAATTGAAAGGATGCCCCCCACAGGATGGCATCGAGGCGCGAGGGTCACTCTCCTCGACGTATGCCCTGATCGAGCGCTGCCAGAAGTGGCAGAACCTTCCCAACATCGCCCTGAACGTGGGCCGCCCCATCGACCTGCTCGACCTCGTGGGCCATGGCTCGTCTGAGCTCTTCGAACTGGGTGATGAGCCCTTCATGATGAGCCATGTCGAACCGCCCGAAGTCATCGCGGTCCTGAAGCGGGTCAGGCCGTACCTCGCGGAGAATGCCCGAGTCCGGCTGCTCGGCTGCGAGACGGCCGTGGGAAAGAGCGGGCTGCGGATGCTGAAGAGCGTCTCGCGGGCGCTGGAGCGAGAGGTGTTCGGCACGACGGTGGAGTTGTTCTCCACCGACTTCGGCCCCCAAGGGCTGGACGAGGATTTCGCTTCAAGCTGGCTGTACTCCTCGAAGAATGACACTCCGACCGAGGGAACGAGCCGCGAGGCCTCCTCGCTGTCTAAATCGAAGGAGGCCCATCCCTGGGAGCAGCGCTTGCCGGGTTACCGCGTGATTGGCCGTGGAGAGCCGTTCAGCGCTGCCGGGCTCAGCCTGCGTGTGCAGGGCCGGGACGTCACCTTCGCTTCCGACCGCCGGCTCGCGCTCGTCAAGGACTTGAGGGAGGAGGCGCCGCTGATTCTGCGCTGGAGCAAGCCCGAGCCCGCTCCCCCCTTGGAGAAGCTGTTGCCGTTGCTTCGCTGAGCAGGTGCGGTGGGAGCGCCGGAGGGCCGGCCGCATGGAGATGCGGCGGCGCGGCCCTTCGTCTCCCGGTCGGTCCGAAGCGACGCTTGCTCGCTCGCCGGGCAACCACCTCGTGCTGCTTGCTCGCCTGCCTGCTGGCTCCGTCGTGGACCAGGACCTGCCCTTCGGCACGGAGACCAGCGAGGGGGCGGGGCCGACCCGGCAGGCCACCGACGTCATCGTGTTCCTGCCCCGGGCCCACGCCCCTCGTTGAGGCGAGGAGGGTCGCACCGGGAGGCCGTGGCCAGGGGGCCCCGAGCGCAGCGAAGCCGTGCCCCTGTCGCCCTGCTGTGCTAATTCGAGCAGGCCGTAAGGCGACATCCCACCCCCAGCCGGAAAGATCTCCATGGCAGGCAGCAGCCTGATTGCGCTCCTCGACGACATCGCGACCATCCTGGATGACGTCTCCATCCTGACGAAGGTGGCGGCGAAGAAGACGGCGGGCGTGCTCGGTGACGACCTGGCGCTCAACGCGCAGCAGGTGACGGGCGTCAACGCGGACCGCGAGCTGCCGGTGGTGTGGGCGGTGGCGAAGGGCTCGCTGGTCAACAAGGCCATCCTGGTGCCCGCGGCGCTGGCCATCAGCGCGCTGGCGCCCTGGCTGGTGACTCCGCTGTTGATGGTGGGCGGCGCCTTCCTCTGCTTCGAGGGCTTCGAGAAGCTCGCCCACAAGTTCCTCCACAGCGAGGAGGAGGACAGCGCGCACCGCGAGGAGCTGCGCGAGGCGCTGGCGAACCCGACCGTGGACCTGGTGGCCCTGGAGAAGGACAAGATCAAGGGCGCGGTGCGCACCGACTTCATCCTCTCCGCGGAAATCATCGCCATCACGCTGGGCACCGTGGCCACGGTGAGCTTCGCCACCCGCGTCTCCGTCCTGGTGGGCATTGCCCTCATCATGACCGTGGGCGTCTACGGGCTCGTGGCGGGCATCGTGAAGCTGGACGACGCGGGGCTGTATCTCAGCCGTCAGTCCGGGGCCTTCCAGCGCAGCCTGGGCGCGGGCATCCTCCGCACGGCGCCGTGGCTGATGAAGTTCCTCTCCGTGGCGGGCACGGCGGCCATGTTCCTGGTGGGCGGCGGCATCCTCGTGCACGGCATCTCCAGCCTGCACCACGCGGAGGAGTCCTTCACCCTGTGGGCCTCGTCCGTGCCGGGCGTGGGCAGTGTCCTGGGCGGTCTTGCTCCCATGCTGCTCAATGCCGCGGTGGGGCTGGGCGCAGGAGCCGTGACGGTGTTGCTCTTCACCCTGGGTCAGAAGCTGGTGAAGGGGCGGGGCGCGAAGAAGTAGCGCCAGCCCGAGCGGCGGCGCGGGCCCTCGAGGAGGAGCGCCGCGCCGCTCGGGTGTCCACGCGCCCCAGCTCCCGTGGTGCGCGTGGAGCGCCGACCTGTTGTCTTCGAGCGGTGGTGCTCAACATTTCTTGCGTGGCGTTCCTGCTGTCACGCGAGGCCTCCGTTCCGCTCAGCCAGCAGCTTCTTGCTCCAGCTGTTCTCTGTTACGGATTGATGTGACGTATGTCTTTGCAGCCCCGTGGGAACCCCTTAGTCTGACATTCAATGACAAAAGTGACACGCCCGGGGCGCAAACATCCACGCATGCTGGAGTTTGTGGAATTGCTTGTTTCGATTTGAAATTAAATTGAGAGGGATGCTAGTAAGGAATTGGCTTCGGCCAACCCCGCACAAACATCACAGGAGAAGTCCATGACGAGGAACGTGAAGCGTTTCCTGGCTGGCTCGCTGCTGTCTCTCATGCCGTCGATCGCGCTCGCCGGACAGGTGGAGCATGGGTTCCCTGACCTGCTCTCCGAGCGGAACGAGTACGTCAGCCTCCGTCCCGAGGGAATTCCGCTCCCCGCTCGGGAAGATGCCGGTGGTCAGTCCATCGGGCCGGCGCTGGAGAACCTCCTGGTCACCAACCAGACCGGCGTCAACATCGCCCTGGGCATCCAGGTCCTGACGGGGACGCTGAACGGTGTCTTCAATCCCTATCCCATCCCCAACCTCCAGTTGGGCGGGTACCAGGTCAGCGCTCCCGCGCCCACCGTGGCGGCGCCGGTCATCCAGCAGTACTACTGGACGGTCAACGCGGCGGCTCCGGCGACCTCCAAGACGTGCGTCTGGCGCGTGGAGATCACCGACGTGGGTGGTGTCTGCACGGGGACGGTCTTCTTCGGCACCTACGGCGGCGCCACCTGCACCGTCGATCCCCTGTCTTTCATCAACCCGACCACGTGTCTGGCGGAAGTCCGCACCTTCATCCTGTAATCCCAGTCTCGTGCCGCCAGGGGCCTTTCGGGAGGCCCCTGGCGGTGCCGTTATACCTCCCTGGGGGTAGAGACAAGGTCGTCCCCGGAAGGCAATCCTCCCTTTCCATTCGTGGCATCTGGACTGGGAGCCGTCTTCAATGCGCTACATCACCGAAATCCATCTCGACGGCGGCGCGCTTCACGAGCACATCGCACGCCTTCGCTGGACGGAGGAGTCCGCGACGGGCGAGAGCAGCCGCGCGGAGCTCGTTCGGTGGGTCAAGGATGGAGGGGATGCGCGGGTGCGCGTCGGGTCCACGGACGTGAAGCTCGCCGTCGTGGACGCAACGTCGCCGCATCTGCGGACCAAGGCCAACGGCATCCTGACCGACAACCTGCTGGAGCTGCCGCGGTTCTAGGCAGGGGTGCCCGGTGGCGCGCCGACATGCGCGCGCTCACGGCGGGTCAGACAGGCTTGTTGAGGTGCGCGGCCTGGTAGAGGAAGTCCGCGCGGCTGTCGACGCCGAGCTTCTCGAAGATGGACCGCACGTGCGTCTTGATGGTCTGCACCGAGCGGCCCAGCTCGCTGGCGATCTGCTCGTTGGACCAGTTCCTGAGCATGCCCATGGCGACGTCGATTTCGCGGGGGGTGAGCTCCTGCCTCATCGCCTCGGGGAGGGGAATCGACAGGGGAATCTCGTTCAGGACGAGGGCCCACTGGCGAGGCCCCTCGGCTTCGGGCAGCTCGACGAAGCGGACGACCCGGTAGTCATCGGCGTGGAGGGAGACCCAGACGTTGTTCTTGAGCCGCGAATCCGCGTCCATGCACGCCAGGGCCACCAGCCGCTCCATGAGGACGGAGGGGATGCCCGAGGAGTGCAGCTCGCTGCTTGTGTACCACCTCGCCAGCATCGCGGCGGCGCGCGGCGAGCGCAGCACCTCGCGCGTGGGAGGGGCCGCGATGAGGAAGGCGGAGTCGGGGCGGCTGTAGAGCTCCTCCAGCAGGTTCGCGCTCGAGGTGGCCACCTGCATGGCGCGACAGTTGCGCACCGTGTTCACCAGGTGGGGCGTGAGGCTGGTCAACCGGGCGGCGTCCTGCTCGGAGAAGGCGAGCCGGCGGTCCCGGTAGAGGGTGAAGGCCCCGAGCAGCTCGGTGTGGGCCGGCAGGAGGATGGCCATGACGTGCTCCAGGCTCAGGTCCAGCTCGCGGCTGCGCTGGTAGAGGAGGCTGCCCTCCAGCTCCCTGCGCGTCAGCATGTCCGAATCCCGGAGGACCTCGTTGGGCCGGGCGAAGATGGGGGCACGCACGAAGTCATGGTCCACCCACTTGGAATACTCATCCAGGAGGGCGAGCCGGTGGCCGGGGACGAGCCATTGGAAGTCGACGACGGTGCCGAGGGTGATGAGGCACAGGCCCATGTAGTCGGCGGGGGTGAACTCCAGCAGGGGCCCCCGAGCGGACTCCAGGGCCTTGGGGAGGGACAAGGAGCTGTTGAGCGCCGTGATGACCCTGTCCCTGAGCACCCATTCATGCGCGGTGAAATTCATCGACGAGAGCGTCCTTCCTACCGGGTTGGCAACCCCTGGGGCTTTGCACGGGGTTGGCCAATCAATAGGCGCGAGCGCGCGGTCTGTCCCTCACCCCAGGGTGGTGGGGGCGGGTTTTGACTCGGGTACCGCGAAGTGGCGGTGGCACCCGCGTAGGGGATGCGCCATGACGACCCCGTCAGAATCAGGCGGGCCCGGATTTCGAGTTTCAGAGGGAGCGGCGCGCTGCACCGATATTGCACTGGGGGCCCGGCTCACTGAAGGGGGAGGTTCCCATGCGATGGATGCGCACGTTGACGGTGGGTGTGCTGGCGGTGGTGGGTGGCTGTACCGAGAGCAAGGTGGACAGCGGGCTGGATATCATCCTGAGCGGCCGATTCGTGGACGAGGCGGGCGCACCGCTCCCGGACGCGCAGCTGAAGCTCTACCGCAGCGAGAACTCCTCGTGCGCGTTCGCGGCCTTCACGTCGAGCTGGAAGTCGGTGAAGACCCGTGCCGATGGCACCTTCGAGCTGGCCCTGCTGGGAGCGGACACGCGCAGCGGGAGCATCGCGCGCTGCTTCGTCGCGCGTTCGCCCGAACATGCCCAGGGCAGGAGCCTCTCCGCCTACTTCCTCATCCAGGAGTCGAAGGTGGCGCTGCCCACCTTCCAGGAGTGGAGGGGCGCGCTGACGGCCACCGCGGAGGCGCAGGGGGTGAGCCTGGGCTTCAAGCCCCTCTCCGCCACCCACGGGGCCGGGAGCGATGAGCACATGCTGTCCGTCGGCCCTTCGAGCGTCGAGGTGGCCTGGCAGGTGCCCAAGGCCTCTTCGCCGGTCCGCCTGAGCGACTACGTCCTCGAGGACGCGGCGGGGCTCAAGGCCTTCGTCGGCGTCGAGCGCCAGGCGAAGGTGGGCGACGTGACGGTCGGCCTCGCCTGGTCCAGCGATGAGGTCGCCATGCCTCGTCGCGCGCTGGTCCCCGTGAGCCGTGGCGCGGCGTGCACCTATGTGAGCGTCGACGTGCCCTGCCGCCTCACCAGCGGTGACCTCAGTCGGCGCGTGCTCTTCCAGTCGGCGGTCCGAGAGGTCTCCGTGCAGCTCTCGCGGTCCGTGGTGCCGCGCAAGGCCGTGCTGCGCAACTTCGAGGTGTCGGGCGCCCTGAGCGAGCTGGTGCTGGAGGGGAGCGCCGACGGTGCCCAGTGGCTGCCCCTGGCCAACCTGCTCGCCGGTGCCGGCGTGAAGCCCTTCATGGAGGTGGACCTCACGGGCACGACACCTGTGTCGCAAGTCCGTGTGCGCGCCAACCCGAGGGATACGACGGGCGAGCTGCGCTCCCTGGGGCAGCTGTCCCTCTTCGAGTAGCGACGCGCCCACGGACACGGACGACGGCGGCTGGCGGCGGGCCCTAGTAGTAGTCGCGCAGGGTGAGCCCGCGCTTGCCGCCGTCCTTCAGCGTGAGCACCACCGTCTGCCCGGCGGGGCGATATCGCCAGCGCGCGAGCTTCGTGCTCGCGTAGTCGGGCCCGATGGGCTGTCCATCGATGGCGACGATTTCCTCACCCACCTTCCAGCCCGTGGTGGCGGCCGGGCTGCCGGGGGCCACAAGCTTCACCACGAGCCGACCCTCCGAGGGGAGGGCAATCAGTCCGGACCGGTCCTTGAGGAACGGCTGCCGCAGCGCGCGGGCATCGGGGACCAGCATCAGCGTGTCGGTCGCGTAGTCGGTGATCATCCGGAAGCGCCCGAGGACGGCGAGCCCCAGGTTGCCGTGGAGCCGGTCCGAGGTGGAGATGCTGTTGCCCGCGTCGTCGAACACCGTGGGCACGTCGCGCAAGGTGACGCCCGCGAACTGGACGCGCTTCAGCGTCGCCACATCCCGCTCCCGCAACCCGCCCACGGCGCCTGACAGCGTCTTGGAGGCGCGCCGGCCCTTGAGCAGCCCCGCCTGCTGCCAGTACGCCGGGAAGAGCGAGAGCGCCCCTCCATTGCCCACGTCGAACAGTACGGGAATGGCGGGTCGGCCCTCGATGGAGACCTGGACCTCGCGCTGCCCGCCCGCGGACTCGACCAGCGGGACGCGCACCGCTCGCGGGGGCGCCTTGAAGCTGGAGTGCTCATGGAAGGCGATGCGCCGGTTGGGGAAGTCCACGTCCACGACCAGCTGATGGAAGGCCTCCTTGCCCAGGATGACGGGCAGCGGATGACCTATCTGTCGCGCGACTTCGGCCAGGTCGATGACGGCGACCGTCAGTCCCGTCAGTCGCAGCTCGCCCAGGGTGATGTCCACGCCGCCAGCGAACTGGGCCTGCGCCTGTCCGCCGCTGCCGACCGCCGCGACCTGTCCCTGCGTCTTCAGCCCCAGCTCGCGCGCATATGCCGTGTCGACCACCGTCATCTCGGCGCCACTGTCCAGCAGCACCTGCGTCGCATGGCCGTTCACCCGGGCCGGGATGTAGACGCGGTTCTCGTTGAAGAACTCGAAGGGCATGAAGCCGGTGCCGTGGCGGCCGTTCGCGAAGCTCGCCTTGCGGACGTCCTCGGGCCGCTCGAGGACGGCGGACGCGAAGGGCACGTTCAGCTCCAGGGACTCCACCACCGTCCGTGAGTCGGAGTCCGGGTTGTCGGTGAACTCCTCCTCGAGGAAGGGCATGCGCACGCCTTGCACCTGACGCCAGTCTCCCAGCCGCACGAAGCGGGTGACGTTGTCCTCGCGGATGCGAAAGCCGTGGAGGGCCCCGCTGGTCTCATCGAGGAACACGTCATAGAGGTCCTCGTCGCCGAAGGTGACGCGCACCACCTTCCAGGCGCGGCCATCTCGCGTCGCGTCGGGTTGGGGGGCGAGCTTCGCGCCGGCACTCCCTCGCAGCGCCGTTCCGAAGTCGAGCGCCACCCGATGCCGTGCATCGCGCGCGTCGGTGGGCGAGGCGTCTTCGACCTGGCCGCTGGCGTTCAGCTTCCAGCCGCCCTCGGCGGTGACAGCCATCGATTCCCGCACCACGCCGTAGTCCGCATCCCTGCGGACCCGTCCGGCCCGATGGCTCCAGGACTCCATCGGGCCCTGGAGGCCGCCCGTCGAGGTCTTCCCCTTGGCGTGGAGACTCTCCAGGCGCGTGAAGGCGTCCCCGCCGCGCCACTCGAGGTGACGCGCGAGGAGTGTTTGCAGCGCGTCCGCCCGGGATGCGGCGGGGAGCACCAGGGTCAGGGCCATCAGGACGGGGATGAGGACTCTCATGAGGCGGCTCCGCGCTTGGCTGAGGAAGGGGGCTGTCCCACGAGCTGGCGCAGGCCGGGCGGGCTCGAGCCGATGAGGGAGAAGGACCGGGCCAGCCGCGCGCGCGTGGACGGTGGCGCGCTCAGCCGGACCTCCGCGGACAGCCCGCTGTGCTGCAGGCAGGACAGATAGGTGCTGTCGCTCCAGATGGCCTGCTTGACCCCGGTGCCATCCGGGGTGAGCAGCGCCACCAGGAACTCGCGGGCATCGACCACGAGTGTGAGCTGCGCGCCGGGCCAGCGCTCCCTCACGAAGTCCGCGTCGGACGAGCGCACGCAGTCGAAGGGCACCTTGGGCGTCTTGTCGTAGACGAGTCCCGCGATGGCCACGCCTCGGGCGCTCGCTTCGGTGAGCGCGGGGACGAGGGCCGCGAAGGGAGGAGGGAAGAGGTCGAAGAGCAGCCGCTCGGCGGCGCCGGCGATCATCACCCGGGCGCGCTCCATCACCTGCGCGGTGCTCTTGAGGTGGTAGATGCGGTCGTCCTGCGCCGGGGCGTGGAGCTTGCGAAGCGCGTTGGCGGCCTCGCGGCTGCGCGTCTCGAAGCCCCGCTGGAGCGCGGCCACCACCTCGTCCGGAGGCACGGGGCGGAAGGAGCGGGGCTCCCCCTCCTCGACGAGCACCGCCCCCTTGTGTTCGAGCGACGCGAGCGCCTGGTAGATGCTCGGAGGCGCCTTCCCCAGCGCCTGCGCGAGCCGGTACCCGGTGGCCGGCGCGCCCTTGAGCAGCTCGCAGTACACCCGCGCCTCGACTTCGGTGAACCCCAGGGCCACGAGCCCTTCATCCGCGTTCATGGGGTCTTGTTATTACTCAAGGATAATGACGGTCAAGTCCGAAGCGCTCACACGACCCAAAGCCGGTGCGGGGCTCGAAGCGCGGAATCCGGGGGGTCGACATCGATTTACGGAAATACCGCTTCGTCATCCTTTGACGCGCACTGCATCCTGAACCCAGGCAGGTGTCCGAACTCTGGATTGTCTGAGTGTCTTTCGCGTGGCGGAGCATGTTGTCGCCGGACGATATTTCCGTCACTGGGCGATGTTGAGTCTCCTGCTTGGGTTGGTGTTTTGTTTGTGTTAGAGACTGACTCGCAGTGAAGAAGTGCTTGCAGGGGGGGAATCATGAAAAACGATTGGCGTGTCATTGGCGCAGCCCAGGTCCTTGGGTTGCTCTCCTCTTTCCTCATGGCTTGCGAGCCCGCAGCCAGGTCCATCCCGGACCTGGAGGTCGTGGCCATGGATTCACAGCAGGATGCGCTCTACGGCAATCCCGCCGCCTACTGGCCCACGAGCGCCTCGGGGTTCACCGATGTGCCTGTGTGTTGGCTCACGGCGGGCTCGAACTCGGAGAAGACGTGGGTGAGACAGACTGTCGAGGCCCAGTGGGACACGAACAGCAGCGTGCGCTTCACGGGCTGGGGCACCTGTGATGGGAGCACTCCCGCCCAGGCCATCCGCATCCAGGTGGATGAGAGCGGCCCGCGCTCCTACGTCGGCCGTTCGAGCAACAACCCCAGCATGTGGCTCAACTTCAACTTCGCCACCTGGAGCCACGTCTGCAACGACGGCGTGGATGACGCGGCATATCCAGGCGATGACCGTGAATACTGCATCCGGGGTGTCGCCTTGCACGAGTTCGGCCACGCCCTGGGCTTCTGGCACGAGCAGGACCATCCGGGCAATCAACCCAACACGCCGGGCTACTGCAACAACACCATCGTCGTGCAGCCGAATGGTCAGATCATCACCGCGTACGACCCCAACTCGACCATGAATTACTGCGCCTTGTGGGGCCGGCCGACCTTGAGCGCCCTGGACCTTCAAGGCTTGCGCGAGGTCTACGGCGTGACTCCCGTGGAGTTCCAGTTCCAGTACTACGCGTTCCCCTCCGCGTGCACCCTGGTCAACGAGCCGGGCGACCCTCACGGCTGGCATGACAACTACCTCTGCACCGCCGGGCAGGAAGGGGTGACCTGGTCCTATGCGGGCGCCATCCCCGGCCAGCGCTGCACCCTCGTCAACGAGCTCTTCGACGCCAATGGCTGGAATGACAACTACCTCTGCGTGCCCAACCACAGTCCCCTGAACTTCGTCTGGTCCTCGTTGCTCCCGATTCCCTTGATGCGCTGCGCGCAGTGGAACGAGCCGGCGGACCCCGACTCCTGGAACAACAACCACCTGTGCTACACGCAGCGGTTCGCGTTCTCCCCAGCGGGCAAGATTGCCGGGACCACCTGTGTCTCGGTCAACGAGCCGTCCGACTCCGCGGCCTGGCGCGACAACTATCTGTGCTCCGAGACGAACGAAGGCGTGCAGTTCAGCTTCGGCGGGCCCATCTCCGGCATGCGGTGCACGTCCGTGAACGAGCCCGGTGACCCCAACACCTGGAACGACAACTACGTCTGCGTGCCCACCCTCAGCCTGCTCAACTTCCAGTGGTCCTATGCGGGCCCCATCTCCGGGAAGACCTGCGTCGCGTGGAACGAGCCCGCGGACTCCGCTCACGGCTGGAGCGACAACTACCTCTGCTATTGAGCCCAGGAGCCTGGGGCTTCCCACCGTTGGAGGCTCCAGGCTCGGTGGCGCGGTTCAGGCCTCCGAGCGCAGCGCCGACATCGGGTCCGCCTGAGCGGTGCGCCGGGTGGGGGGGGCGGCCCGGGTCACTCGATGTGGGGGACGATTTGCACCGCGCACGTGGCCGGGTCGATGGCGGATGAGCCCAGGGCGAGAGCGCAAGCTGCGCCGCCATGGGCGTACGGACCTCCCCGCGGCGCCGGTCTGCCGCTCTGCTGGCGGCGTGTCGGTGGCGTCGCACCCGGTGTCCGTCTCTCGGTGCTGCGCCATCTCCAGCGTCATGGACGATGCCCCACGGCTCTCCTAGCGTGTAGCGTGCCGTCCATGTCAAAGCCGACTGGCTTTCTATTGTTGGCGCTCGCGTATGCCGCCCTGGCGCTGGGCTGTTCGGGCTCGGCTCACTCCACGGCAAACCGCGACGCCTACGCCCAAGCCACCTGCATGGACAGCGAAACGTGTTGCATCCAGCGTTTCGGCTCCGAGGCGTGCGGCTTTACAAAAACAGAGGCCGCCATCCTCATGGCCGGCGCGAAGGAGGCCACCTCCGGCGCCAGTGATGCCGAGGAATGGGCCGATGCCCACAACGAGAACCTGCCGGAATGGAAGCGGCGCTGTATTCGGAACTACGGAGACTGCAAGGAAGGCCGATTTTCTGGGCCCTGCTACGACTGCATGCGTCGGTGTGAGGGACAGCAAGAATGGCCGCTCGACATGTGCGACGCGAAGCGAAAGAGGCGGTGAGGCATGGACGACCGACCCAACTGGGACCCATTTCGCGCCCTCGCTCGCCGGGTGCTGCGCGAAGGGGCGCCCCTGGAACTCACCGACACGGTGCGCGGACTGTTGGCGCGAACCGCACATGAGGTGGCCATCCGCGACGCGGAAATGGCCATGAGCACCGATGCAGGGGCCTTGTCGTTGCTGCGTGAGGCCGCACGCCGCATCACAGATGGGTCCAATCGCCTCACGGACGCTCTACACCTGATGTGGCGATTCCAGCAGGCTGGCGACTACGACAGCGCACGCCAGCAAATGCGCGATGTCCTCGCTGTCGAAGTGGTGCCGTACTACCGGGCGATGGCGCAGGGCCAACTCGACGACATGGCTGACGACCCGTAACGGAGCTGGGGTGTCGCCAATGCCTGCCAGGATGGTCGTTGATTGGAGGCCAGGACGGCTCCCACGTCGGTAGCACCGACCGTCCTGGCGAACTCCTCCGAATCGTGAACCCTCCTGGGGCCCCTCTTTGTGACCCTGGCTCCACCCGCCCTGCTTGAAAATTGTGGTACGAAAGGAACTTTGCTGGGAACCGGAGGCTTGCTTTGAAGTTGTTTCGAGGGTGTCTGACCGCGCTGCTGGTCTTGGTTGTTGCCTGTGGTGACTCGGAGCCCGAGGGGATTCCCGATGCGGGGGAGACCCGGACTGACGCGGGAAATGGGACGCCGGACGCGGGTGGTGGGACGCCGGACTCAGGTGGCGGGACTCCGGATTCGGGCGAGGTGGCGCCTGACGCGGGCGGAGAGCTTCCGGACGCGGGTGAGGTGACTCCCGATGCGGGCGGAGAGCTTCCAGACGCGGGCGAGGTGTCGCCGGACGCGGGAGGCGAGCTTCCCGACGCGGGTGAGGTGACTCCCGACGCGGGCGGAGAGCTTCCGGACGCGGGTGGGGTGACGCCCGACGCGGGCGGCGAGCTTCCGGACGCGGGTGGTGAACTCCCCGATGCCGGAGGTGAGACGCCGGACGCGGGTGGTGGGGCGCCTGACGCGGGCGGAGAGCTTCCGGACGCAGGCAGCGAGACGCCCGACGCGGGCAGCGAGACGCCGGACGCGGGTGTGCCTCCCGTCGTGAGCGTCATCGACAACTGGGGCTTCGAGGAGTGGCCCGGTGCGCTTCCGGCGCGGTGGTTCGGCGGCAAGTCGAACATCGAGTCCGCCGCAGTGCAGAAGGTGACGACGAATGCCTTCGAGGGCCTGAACGCGGTCCGGCTGACCAACGCCTCGGCCACGCACCGACGGTTCACGACGCTGGCGAAGTCGATGTCCGCCGGTCGCTACTCCTGCACCTTCCAGGCGCGGGGCACGGGCGACGTCCGGAACGCCTTCTTCGACGACGACTACTCCTCGTACTCGTCCTACACCTCCGTCAGCGCCTCGGCGTGGACCCAGGTGGCGTACAACTTCAACCTGGCCAACGACGTGTTCGACACGTTCGAGCTCATCTTCAGCGTTCGGAATACGAGCGGCGACCACCTGCTCATCGACGACGTGCGCTGCATGCGGGCCGCCGAGCCGTGTGACTCGGTCAGCTGCGAGTCGTGGGAGCGTTGCGTGAATGCCACCGCGACCTGCGAGCCGCTCTCCGGTCGCTGCAACATCGGCGGGGACTGTGCGTCGTGGGAGGCCTGCGATGACACCAACACGTGCGTGGTCGCGGAGGAGCGCTGCGTCCGCCACGCCGACTGCGCGAGCACTCCGCAGACGCCGGTCTGCGACCTCGGCACTCACCTCTGCGTCGCGGGAGACCCTTGCGCGGGTGTCGTGTGCAGCAACCCGGCGACGACCTGCAATCCGACGACGGGCGCGTGCGAGCTGGCCGCGGGGGCCTGCTTCACGACCTTCGACTGTCTGGGGGCCTTGCCCGCTTGCGACCCGGCGACCCGCCGCTGCGTCGCCGCGGACCACCCCGCGAACATCATCCGCAACGGTGGCTTCGAGTCCTGGAACATCTATTCCATTCCCTACCAGGGGAACCATCTCATCCCTGACTACTGGTACGGCATCGACAACGGCATCGCGGACCCGGGCACGGAGATCAAACCCTCGCGGCTGGTGCGCTACACGAACGCGGTGCATGGCGGCACGACGGCGCTCCAGTTCGTCGTCCCCATCCAGATCGCCGAGCGCTTCTCCATGGAGAAGTTCAACGTGCCGAGCGGCACCTGGTCCTGCTCGTACCGGGTGAGAGGCCACGGCAGCATCCGCCATCGCAGCTATTCGAGCGGAGGCTGGAGCCCGCAGACGGACTTCCTCATCGTCGACAGCGATGAGTGGCAGCCGGTGTTCTTCCGCTTCACCGGCAACGTGCGCGACTGGCGTCTGTTCTTCTATCCGAGCCGCAGCGAAGCCGACCGCGAGCACCTCCAGGTCGACGACGTCGTCTGCACGAAGGACTAGCGTCGCTCGGAGTCCTTGAGCAAGAGGGGCGAGCGCCGACAACGGTGCTCGCCCCTTCGTTCGTCAGGGGGCTTCGCGTCAGAAGCCGAAGAAGCCCTTGATGCTCTTGCTGACGTCCTTGGCGCCCTCGGCGACCTTGTCCGTCACGTCCTTGGCGCCCTCGGCGACCTTGTTCGTCACGTCCTTGGCGCCCTCGGCGACCTTGTCCGTGGCCTCCTTGACGACCTCGGAGGCCTTGCCGCCGGTGACGTTGTCGACCGTGTTCTTCAGCTTGTTGAAGTCGATGGTGTACGAGGTGCCGATGCCCAGGCCCACGCCCAGCGCCGCCTTGGCCTTGCCGCCGATGGTCAGCTTGCCGTCCTCGAAGGCCACCTTGCCGTCAATCGCCGCGCCCACGCCAGCGATGGCGCTGCCCGTCACGGAGCCCTGCACGGGGCCCAGCTCACCGCGGGCCGTGGCGCTCGCCTCGGCGCCCACCAGGGCTCCGGCTCCCGCCTCGAGGCCCACGTCGCCGTCCTTGAGGTTCAGGTCGGCCTTGGCCTTGGCGTCCGCGTTGGCGCCCACCAGCACCTCGCCGTGCACGCCGCCGTAGACCTTGCCGTCAATCTTATCCAGGCCCTTGATGTCCTGCAGGTCCTTGCCGTAGCCGGCGTCGCCGCGCAGGCTGACCAGGTTGGCCTCACCACCGGCCCGGGCGCCCACCTCCCACGGGAGGATGCGGTAGGACGCGTCGCCCTGGATTTCGGCCGCGCTCGCCTCGAACTGCGCGCCCGTGCCTTCCTTGTTGAAGCCCGTGCCCGTCTTGAACTCCGCGGCGTCCTTCTGCCACGCGACGTAGTTGCCGCTCTCGTTGCCCGCCACCTGGCCAGGGCCGGTGTTGCCCTGGGTGACCTGGCGCCCGTCCTTCCGCGCCGCGCTGTCCGCCGCCTTGTCGCCCTTGCTGGGGTCCAGGAAGATGTCCTGGCCCCACTGCTGGTTCCACTTCGTCTCCGGCTGGACCTTGTCGAGGACGTTGCCCTTCTTGTCGGGGGTCGCCGCGCCGGAGGAGGAAGCAGGGGCCGAGGCGGGGGTGGACACGGGGCGGTTGGCGACGCGCATGGGAGTGCTCCGGGGGCGACAGCGAGGTTGGGGATGAGCCGAGTTCGTCCGGCCCGTGATGTGACCTCCCTAGAGCACGGCGTGTGCCAGCCCCTCGCGAACCTCCCGATGCACCGTCTCCCCTCTGAAGCGCCTCAACCGGGACGGGCCCGGAGGGCCCTCCGCTGGTGTCCGCGGTCATCGAGGGTGGTGACCGCTGTCATCAGGCCCGGACCCGCTCCGAGTCCAGCTGCTCGGGCCTGGGGATGAGGTAGGCGCGGTCGATGGTCGCGAGCCCCAGCCGCTCCAGCGCGAGGCAGGCCACGAAGCCCAGGTCCACCTCGTGGCGGTGGTGCGAGAAGGACGCCGAGCCCGGGTAGGCGTGGTGGTTGTTCTGGAAGCCCTCGCCCATGATGAGCCAGGCCGTCAGGTGGTTGTTGCGCGAGTTGTCCCGGGTGTCGAAGTTGCGCCCGCCCACCGCGTGCCCCAGCGCGTTGACCAGGCCGCCCTGCACCGGGTGGCTCATCATCCCCAGGAAGTACGCGGCGCCCAGCACCCAGCCCACGCTCAGCGCCAGCGCGAGCCCCACGCCCGCGTGCAGCGCATACGGCAGCCACCAGAGGTTGTTGCGGTTGAGGGTGTTGAGCGGGAAGTCGAGGTCCTTCGCGTACTTCGTGTACTCGGGCTTCTCGCGCAGCAGCCCCACGATGACGCGCTTGTAGTTGCGGAGCTGCTCGCCCGCGATGCCCAGCAGCCCCACGTTCATGGGGGAGTGCGGGTCCAGCGGGGTGTCCGAGTGCTCGTGGTGCAGCCGGTGCATCACCACCCACGCCTTGGGGTCCAGCCCGGTGAACCAGTTGCCTCCCACCACGAGCAGGCGACGCAGCGCCGGGTGCAGCCGGACCGCCTTGTGAGCGAGCGCGCGGTGGTAACCCACGGTGATGACGAGGATGTTGAGCAGGTAGGCGCCGGTGAAGACGAGGCCGCAGAGGATGAGGTACACGGAAGGTCTCCCGAAAACCGGCGGGTAGCCTACTTGCCGGTAACTTACGATTCGGTAACCTACGCTCGGGTAGCTTAGAGGTCAAGGTGGCCAAGAAGCAGCGATTGACGGGGCCGCAGCGGCGCGCCCAGTTGCTGGAGGTGGGCCGCGAGCTCTTCGCCTCGCGGGGCTATGAGGCGACGTCCATCGAGGAGGTGGCGGCGCAGGCGGGGGTCTCCAAGCCCATCGTCTACGAGCACTTCGGGGCGAAGGAGGGCCTCTACGCGGCCATCGTGGAGCGGGAGATGGACGGGCTGGTGCAGCGCATGTCGGACGCCATCGCGCAGGGCGGTCCGCGCGAGCGCTTCGAGGCCGCGGTGCTGGTCTTCCTCACCTACGCGAAGGAGGAGCCCGCGGGCTTCGCCGTCCTCACGCGCGACTCGCCCACGTCCAGCGCCCGGCGCGGCCTCACGCGTGTCATCGACGACCTGGCGCAGCGGGTGGGGGACATCTTCCAGGCGGAGTTCAGCCGGGCGGGCTTCAACCCCAAGGTCGCGCCGGTGTACGCCAACGCGCTCGTCGGCATGGTGACGCAGGTGGGGGTGTGGTGGGCGGCGGAGGGCCGTCCCATCTCGCTCGAACACGTGGTGCGGCACGTGGGGACGCTGGGCTGGATGGGCCTGCGGCACCTGCCGCGAGAGTCCGCCGCGTCGGGTCCCCGGCCCAAAGGCAAACCCAAGGGCTGAGCGCGGGGCCTCGTCAGTGCTGGGCCGCCGGGAAGGGCGCGGCCACCCGCACGCGGAAGCCAAAGCCAATCCACATGTGGAGGGTGCGCTCGCGGAGGCTCTCGCTTCCCGCGCCGGTGCTCAGCTCCACGTCCAGCGTGCTGTACCGGCCGCCCGTGGCGCTGACGAAGAGCCCGGCCCAGAAGTTCCCGCCGAAGTGTCTGTCGAACCCCGCCTGGAGCGTGGCCTCCGGCCCGGAGTACGTGACGTCGGCGCCGCCAATCGAAAACGCGGCCTTTTCGTAGCCGAGCGCCACGCCTGCCCAGGGGTTGAAGGGGCCCTCGGGCTTCCAGTGGTAGTTGCCTTGCAATCCGAAGCGCAGGTTGCTGCCCGAGCACGTGCTGTCCGCGGAGCAGCGGATCCGCATCTGCGCGTGGGCCAGCTGAACCCAGGGCCCCACCTCGAGGTTCGAGCCGAGTCGGACGGTCGGCTCCACGATGGCGGCGAAGAGCCCCTTGTAGACCTCGTACAGGTAGAACGGGTCGGGGGAGCCATCCGTGCGCCCGCCCGGCATGAGGTAGCCCCCGCGCGCGGAGAGCGCGAGCCAGCGAGGAAAGCTCGCTTCACGCTCCGGGTTTTCCTCCGCGAATGTCGGCGAGGACACCAGGAGTGACAGCAGGACCAGCGCCTGCGCGGCGGGACGAGAGAGCGTTTGCATGCGCGGGTGTTTGGTTATTACGGTCACTCGACCGACGTCAACCCAGGGCCTCCGATGTTCCCCATGCGCTCCTTTTTCATCCCGCGCCTGTTCGCGCTGGTGGCCCTTGGCCTCCTCATCGCCTGTGGTGTCCCCTACGACGAGGAGGAGGACGCGCGCGTCTGCGCCGAGGTGGAGTGCGGCGCGGGCCGCTGCGTCGCCGACGAGGACGGTGCCCCCGTGTGTCGTTGCGGCGCCTGGGAGGAGGCCGCGGGGCTCAGGTGTTCCATCGTGGCCATGCGGCAGCCGGACGACCACGGTGACACCGTGGCGTCCGCCACGCCGCTGGCACCCTCCGTGGATTTCCTCGAGGGCACCCTCCAGCCGCCCTTCCGGGCGTGGAAGGACCGGGATGTCTTCGCGGTGCCCGCCCTGACGGGACATGGCTTTCGCTTCACCTACAAGCCCGGCACCCTGGCCAACCTGGCCGTGAACCTCCTGGATGCGAAGGGGAACGAGGTGCGCGTGAGCGGCTCCCGGCCGGGCGTCATGGAGTTCGTCTCCACGGAGGCGGTCCCCCGCTTCATCGTGGTGGCCGCGTCGAGTGCGGCCACGCCTTCGGGGACGTATTCCTACCGGCTGGAGGACATGGGCAAGGATGCGCACGGCGACACGCTCGCCACGGCGACGTCGATGGTGCTGGGGGGCGGGAGCTTCCCTGTCACGCTCGAGTTCGAAGATGACGAGGATGTCTTCACCTTCCGCACCGAGCCGGGTCACGGGTTCCAGTTCTCATGTGAGTCCGACAAGGTCTCCCTTTCGCTGATGAATGGCGCGGGCGTTGGGCTGGAGGCGAGTGGGTCGAGTGGCCGCGTGGGCCACAAGAGCCCGGACGCGAGCACGTGGTTCGTCCGTGCCTACACCTCGAACTACGGTCTGCCGTCCACCCGATGTCAGTTGGATGACCTGGGGGTGGATGAACACTCGGATGTGCGCGAAGGGGCAACCCCGCTGACGGTCGGTGTCCCCATCACGGCGCGGCTCCAGGGCAGCAACGACGTGGATGTCTTCTCCTTCTCCTTCACCGCGGGGAGGATCTACAAGATTGGACCCTCGGCCTCGCGCTCGTGGAACCTCAGGCTCATGGACGCGGACGGCAAGCCGCTGGTGGAGAGCATGAGGAGCGGAATCCTCTGGGAAGCCCAGGTGACGGGGACCTACTTCCTGCATTTCCTCAAGGACCTGGGTTGGGGGAGTGAGTTCCAGGTGCAGGTGGATGACCTGGGGACGGATGACCACGGGGGCACTCCCGAAACAGCCACCCACGCCGAGGTCGGGGAGACTGTCACCGGGTTTCTGCACCAGAGGTCGGACGCGGATGCCATCACGGTCCCCCTGGAGGCGGATGGGGTCTACCGGCTCACGTGTACGCCCGACTGCGAACTGTCGCTGCGCGCTCCCGCCAGGTCCATCTCCCTGTACAAGGGGTTCGAGTCGGATTTCTGGCATGGCCACATGCTGTCCTCGGCGGACGTCACCTTCGTCGTCAGCTCGCGGAGCACTCCTCACTCCTTCACGTTCAAGATGGAGCGGGTGGGCACGGATGACCATGGCGATGACGCGGCCCACGCCACGCCCTTGACGCTTCCGGCGACCTTGGACGGTGTCTTCGAGCTGGGCACGGACGTCGACGTGCTCTCCTTCTCCTCTGAGGTGAGCCAGACCTATGTCGTGGAGTCCAACAACGTGACGCTCCGGATTCTCGACCCGGCTGGCGCGGAGGTCCCCGTGGTGTTCGACGCGGTGACGAGGACCCGGCGCCTCGCGGCTGAAGCGGCGGGGACCTATATGGTGGAGGTCCACTCTTCCGACCCGCTCGTGGGCATCCCCAGGAACTGGAGTTTTTCTCTTCGCCCACAGTGAAGTCAGGGCGCTGTAGCACCGCGATAACTTCTATTCCCCGTGTCTCAAGTAGGCTGGTCAACAAACAGGGGAGCGTGGCTCGGGATTCAGAGCCTCCTCCGCCCGGTGGCTCGCATTAAGGTCGGCCCATGAAATTTCTGGGCGACTTGGACGAGGCCTCGCTGGCACGGACGCAGCGGTGCAATCGCCGCCTCGCGGATCCGAACCGGCTGCAGGCCATCCGGGACACCGGGCTGATGGACACGCCCCAGGAGGAGGCCTTTGATCGGCTCGCCCGACTGGCGGCGCAGCTCCTCGATGTCCCGCTGACCATCATGTCCCTGGTGGACGCGGACCGGCAGTTCTTCAAGGCGGACTTCGGCCTGGCTTCTCCCTTCAAGGAGAGCCGCACGTTGCCGATTGACGCTTCGCTGTGCCGCTACACGCTCGAGGGCGAGCCCATCATCTCCTCGAACGCGCCCGCCGATGTGTTCCTGAAGTTCCATCCCTCCACGGGGCCATGGGGAATCGTCGCCCTCATCGTGCTCCCGTTGATCAACCCGGACGGGCACGTGCTGGGGACCTTCTGCTGCATCCAGCCCAAGGTGCGCGAGTGGACCGAGCAGGACCTCACGGTGATGCGGGAGCTGACGGCGTCCATCATGACGGAGGTCAACCTCCGGAATCAGATCAAGAAGCTGAAGGCCGAGCAGAACCTCCGGGACACGTTCGTCGCGGCGCTCACCCATGACCTCAGAACGCCCCTGACGGCGGCGAAGATGAGCGTGCAGGTGCTGGGGCGGCGCCATGCGGACCTACCGAGCGTCCAGACCTCCGTGTCCCGGGTGAGCGGGAGCCTGGACCGCGCGGAGCGCATGATTCAGAACCTGCTGGACGCGAGCCGCATCCAGGCCGGCAAGCGGGTGGCGCTGGAGCTGGGCGAGTGTGACTTCCACGCAGTCACCGCGCAGACGCTGGACGAGCTCGCGGCGCTCTATCCGGAGCGCTTCGTCCTGAAGGCGGAGGGCGTGTTCACGATGAAGGCGGATCCGCTCGGGCTGAGACGCATCGTGGAGAACCTGGCCTCCAACGCGGCGAAGTACGGCGCGCCGGGCACCCCGATTGAAGTCCTGCTCGACCGGAGCGAGCGTCAGGTGACGCTCCAGGTGCGCAACCAGGGCACCCCCATCGCCCCGGACGAGTTGCAGACCATCTTCGAGCCGTTCCACCGCACCAGGTCCGCGACGGAGAGCGCCGAGAAGGGCTGGGGACTGGGGCTGCCCCTGGTGAGGGGCCTCGCCGAAGCACATGGCGGCAAGGCCACGGTGACGAGCTCCGAGGAGCAGGGCACCTGCTTCACCATCACCCTCCCGCTCGACACGACGTCGCAGCAGCGGCGCTCGGCCTAGCGCAGGCCGTCGAGGAGCGCGACGAGCGCTTCGGGTTGTGAGGCGAAGGGTGAGTGCGAGGCCTCCAATGACTCGACGGTGAAGGCATTGCCGGGCGTGAAGGCGTTGGCCTCGCGAATCATCAGCTCCTGGAGCGCTGGGGCCAGGGCGCGGTCCTGGGTGCAGCGGATGTAGCTGCGAGGAATGCGGCCCCAGCGCTCCTTCGTCGCTCCCACCTTGGAGGTCCAGAGCGACAACGGGAGGTCCGGCGTCAGGGAGAGCGCGAAGGGCAGGAAGTCCGCCATCGGCACGTCCTGGTAGTACGCCGCGCGAAGGGACTCCAGGTACTCCGTGCCGCCGCGAGGGTTGATGCGCACCGCGCCCAGCTTCCCCGGGTCGCCGAGGAACAGCGTCTCTCCGTAGCCGGTGCTCGCCTCGGGCAGTGCTCCGTAGCCACCGGGGCTTCCCAGGCGCAGGGGGCAATACGCGCTCAGGTAGACGAGCCGGCCGATGTGCTGTGGCGCCAGCTCGCCCGCCCGGGTGATGACGGCGCCGCCCACGCTGTGGCCCACGAGGACGGGCTTCATTCCGCCAGCCCCCTGGCGCAGCTTCTCCAGCGCGGCGACCACGGCGGTGGCGCAGTCTTCCATCGTGACCTCCGCCTGCGGTGAGCGCTCCTCGAGGAGGTTCGCCGCGTTGCCCGTCACGTAGGCCGTGGGGAAGCGCGCATTGAGGCCGTGCCCGGGCAGGTTGATGGCCACCACCTGATGGCCCCGCGCGGAGAGCGCCTCCGTGACGCGCGTCCAGTGGAGGGCGTTGTGCCAGGCACCATGCACCAGGAGGAACGCGCGACGGGGCCGCTTGCTCCGCTCGGGTGTGGCGGCGAGGGAGGCTTGCATCGGGAGCATGCCCGCGCCCACCAGGGCGGTCTTCATCAGGTCGCGACGATTCATGAGGCTCTCACTTTCCATTG
>NZ_JBLZWL010000123.1:0-278058 GCF_049194865.1 Corallococcus terminator
ATCGCGTACTACCACGAGGGGCTGCGCGTGCTGGACGTCTCCATTCCGCCCCAGCCGAAGGAGATTGCCCACTTCAACACCTTCCGTGAGGACGACCCGGAGCGCACCGACAGCCTGCTCGAGGGCGCCATCGGCATCCGCGTGCCGGGCGACGGCCACGTGTACGTCGTGGACATCGCGCGCGGGCTGCTCATCTTCAACGAGCCCTGAGTCCTGGCTGCCGCCGGAAGAACGACGCCTGTCGGAGCTGACCGTGCACGCGGAGGTGTCCTTCAAAAAGCAGGAAGCATGACCAGACCTGAGGACTGCCTTCGTAGAGCACCTGTCGACCCGCTCGGGCGCGACACAGGCAAGCAGAACCTCCCCCTCATGACAGGAGCAGAATCCGTGCGTGTCACCTCCTCCCTCGCATGCATCACCCGCTGGCTCATCCTGGGGCTGAGCCTCTTCGGCGCGAAGGCCTTCGCGGGCTACGTCTCCGCTCCGGATGGCTACATCCTGCTCGGCATCGAAACGTCGAACCGCTACTACGTGGCGGGCGGGGCGCGCTTCTTCATCCCGCCCGCGCAGCACAGCCTCTACTCGGGCCGCTCGTTGGTGCCCCTGCCCCAGGCCACCATCGACTCGTATACCGAGGTGCCCATGGACGGCACGCTCTTCCGTCAGATGGGGAGCGCCTCCATCTACGTCGTCGTCGGACAGCGGCCCTGGTGGATTCCCAACCCCACGGAGCTGGATGCCTGGGATGATTGGACGGTCGTCCACGACATCCCGAACAGCAACTGGTCCGACCGCTTCATCGATTTCACCTACGCCATGAGTCTCCTGGTCCAGGAGCGCACGACGAGTCAGGTCTATCTGTGGGTTGCCGGTGCCAAGTACCTTCTCACCGACCCTTCGGACATCGCCTATTTCGGTGGCTACAGCAGCGTGAAGACGGTTCCGCTGGGCACGATGGCGAGCATCTCGAGCGAGCCGTGGTGCGGCGCGGTCCTGCGTGAGCGCTCCAGCACCACCCTGTACGCGGTGGGGTACATCAGCAGCATCTCCGGCTTGCTCAAGAACGTTACGACCCATCCGACGCACGGGGTGGTTCCGGATGGGGCGCTCTCGGCGTTCCCCACCATGTCCGTCAGCTCCCTGGCCTGCATCTGGTAGCACGCAAGGGGGCTCCCCTTCCAATGCCGCCGTTCAGAGCCTCGTGTTGAAGCCTCCCTCGGGAAACGCCTGCTTCGCGAGGTCCTGCATCACCGGGAAGCCGTCCAGGAAGCCCGCCTCGGAGCCGGGGATGGGTTTGCCGCTCGCGTCATGGAAGGCGATCTCCCGACAACTGAAGCAGGCCACCGCATCCACCCACGTTGTGCCAATCCAGAAGCGGAAGGCGATGTCCGGGTTGAATCCACACTTCCTCGGAGGATAGGACACCGGGTCCTTGGCGGAGACCCAGATGTCCGCCAGGGCCCGGCGTTGCCTCGAGCTCAGCTCGGGACCTTCCTTGGAGAGGAGGAAGTAGCCGCTGCGAGGGATGGTGTCGTCGCTCGCGGGTCTCATGTCCCACTCCTGGTCCATGTCCGCGAGGAAGATTTGCACGCGGTCCGGGCGGCGGAAGAAGTCCTCCAGGGTGGGAGGGGTGGAGCGCCCCGCGGCGGTACATGCGGTGGCGGCCATGGAAGACAGGACGAGGGCGAGGATGGCGGTGCGCATTCACCCAGCCTACCCCTGACCGCGTCAGGGGCGCACGACCTCAATGTCGCGGATGTCTGTGATTTGTTGGAACGAGGCTTCCCGACAACTTCTGTAGACCGAGAAGTTCTCCAAGTGGGGGCGGAAAAATCGAGGGGAGATGGAGGCCCGGCGAGAGTGACTGCAAACGCACGCGGCCTGATGACGACCCATCTGGTGTCTCAACCATCCGGTGAGGTACAGGGTGCACCAGCCCGCGGCGGTTGCACTGACACAGGGTGAGCAACGGACCGCGACGAAGCGGGCCCGGAGTCTTCACCCCCTCTCCCCTGGAGGTTCTGATGTCCCCCGAGTCCCGTCCCCACCGCCGATTCTCCCGGCGCGCCCTTCTGCATGCCAGCGGCGTCGCGGCCGGCTTCGCCGCCTTCCGTGGGTCTGGAGCGCTGGCCAGCATCGCCCTCGCCGGCGAGGTCATCATCAACCCGTTCGCTGGGTACTCGACCTCGGATGGGTGGTGGGACCACATCAACCGTGGCTCCTTGGGCGGCATCGACTATGTGATGGGGGTTGGCACGCCGCTCCGGGCCTGCGCCTCGGGGCAACTCCTTATCAACTGGAACAACGGCACGGGCGGATACACCGCGACCGTCGTGATGGCCAACGGCATGAGGAGCCAGTACCTCCACTTGTCGGGCTTCAACGGGGGCGAGCGCCGGGTCCAGCAGGGCGAAATCGTCGGGTACTCCGGCGGTGCCGCTGGTGCGCCCGGCTCCGGGTCCTCGACGGGTCCTCACCTGCACTGGCACCTGGTGACCTCCGGCGGCACCCGGGTGAACCCGCTCGACTACATCGGCTCCAGCAGCGGTGGAATCGGTGGCGAGCCGCCGCTGGAGGACCGACGCCTCGGTCATCTCGGCACCGCGGGTGGCTGGGTCCACATGCTCAGCAACCTGGTCCTGCCGGGCAACACGACGTACGGGGCGTTCTCGCCGGGCGCCGGGCAGTCGCCGCGAGCCATGGCGAATGTCGATGGCGTGATGAAGCTGGTCTACGCCGACAGCAGCGGCTGGACCACGATGAGCAGCGGCCTGGCGATGGCCCCGGGGGCTCCGCTCACCGTGCTGAGGACCCCGGCCAATGCATCACCCCAGATCTTCACCCTCGAGGGCGGACGGCTCTGGCACACCTTCGACGGCGGCGGCTGGAGGAAGCTCCCGTCGTCCGTGACGGTGTCGGGCAACTGCACCTTCTCGATGACAGCCAACGGGACTGACGTTCATGGCCTGTTCAACGACAATGGTCGGCTGTTCCATGTCTGGGCTGACAGTTCCGGCTGGCACAAGGGCGACACCGGGGTGAACCTGCAGCCCGGCGCCGACCTGGTCGCGGTCATCCAGCCAGAGGGCAGCTTGCAGGGCCTGTCGCTGGAGTACGACCGGGTTCACCACATCTTCGGGGCGAGCGGGAAGTGGAACCGGATACCGACCCCGGCGGCCTTGCCGACCGGGACGCCGATTGCCGGTCGTGCTGGCCACGGCTGGCCGCAGCTGGTCGCCAACAACCAGGGGAGTATCACCCACGTCTGGGGCACCTCGTCGGGCTGGAAGTGCGTGCCGACCGGAAGGACGGTGAACCCGGGACGGAGGATCAGCCTGGTCGAGGATGTCGCCTCAACCCCGTTGGTCGGCCTGACTCTCTGAGTCGCTCAGCCGGACAGGGCGCCATCGCTGTCGAGGATTCATGACTCTAAATCAGGCTGCGAAGAAATGGACGAAACGCAGAATCTTCAAAACCATCTGGTTCAGCCTGGCCATGGTTTTTTGTGGCTGGAACTGGTGGACCTTTCAATCAAGGGGGCTCCCGGACAACACCTTTGACAGCTCCGAAGGGGTTACGGTGACTCCGTCCAGCGACATGATCACCTTCCAGGCCGATAGCTCAGGCACGAAGCCGGAAGTCATTTTTTTCCAGGGTGGCCTGGCCGACCCCAAGGCGTATGCGCCGCTTTGCAGGCAACTGGCCAGAAACGGTTATACCTGTCACTTGATGAAGATGGACTGGAGGATGCCGCAATATGACTACAGAAAGACGTTGAAGTTGGTCGATCTGAAAGCGGGTCGCTATGTAGTGGGCGGGCATTCACAGGGTGCGAAAATGGCGGCGCAGATTGTATATGAACGCCCGGATTTGTTTAAAGGCTTGTTCCTGATGGGCACCTCCCATCCGCGGGACATTGACTTGTCTTCGCTGACCACTCCGGCGATGAAGATCTACGCCGAGAATGACGGCCTGGCGAGCGTTCCCGAAGTCATGGGAAACAAAGACAAGCTCCCTCGTGGTGCCAGGATGGTTTTGATAAAAGGTGGCAACCACTCACAGTTTGGCTACCTCGGAAGGCTGTTCATGGACAGCGGTGCGGCTATTTCCCTGGAAGAACAGCAGCAACAGACATTGAGCCATGTTCTTGAATTTCTAAACGGACTTCCAGGCGGCGTGTAGCACCTGTGAGAGCCCCGCATTGGAGCGAGCGGATCGCCAGCTGCCTGACAGCTCCATGCGAGGTGGAGCTGAAGCTCCGAAGAACGGCATCTTCATTTCGCCCGACGGGTGCGAGTCTTTCCCGGCTGTTTCTTCTGGGGCGTCCTCCGCGGCGTGGACCGCTTGCCAACACCGAGCGGGCGGGTCTGCTGGGGGGAGGCTGGCTTTGCTCCGGGCAGCACCTCGAAATTCTCCTCGAAGAACCTTCGGACGAAGGTCATTGCGTTCATCAGCGAGTCCACGGGTCCCATACCAAAGATCGGTCTGAAGCGAGGTTTGGTGTAGCCCTCGATCATCACCGGGCAATACCAGAGCCCCCGCTCGGGGTAGTGCACCGGGCGGCCCACCACGAGCCTCGAGATACGCTGCTTGCCTGAGGGGGTAAGATACTCCCAGCAATCCTCAGCAATCGGGTCCTCAATGCGCCTCAGTTTCGGACGCCAGTTCTCATCCTTCTCAGGCATGGATCGTGACTTCATGGCTCCCTGGGAGGACCAAAGTAGGCCCGGCAGAATACGAGGCATGCGGCCTTGCCCGCGTAGCACGAGCCAAAGCAAAGGGCCTTGAGCTTCTGCTGTCGCTTCGTCCCTCCTGGAAGGTTCTCGCAGAACTCCTCCATCTTATGACTGCCTGCCTGGCATGCCTGGATGCATGCGAAGGACTTCCATGGGTCCGCTGTGGTCTCGGCCTCCCCAGGCGCAGGGGCAGGCAGCGGCTCCAAACAGGCTTCCGGGTTCAGCGCGCAGAACGACGCCACATGCCCCTCGGTTGGCGGTGGCAGAACAGGGCCAGAGACAGGGGCCGCTTGGTAAAGCTCCCCTCGGCGTCCGCCGCCGGTACGCCCACCCGCGCGCTCCTCCACCTGTCCCTCCCCAGCCACACCTCGCCAGGGCTCACGCTGCGGAGGGGCTCCCACGGGCTTCCTTGGACGAGGCGCGACCGGGACAGCTTCCGAGAGTTTATGAAGCAGGGCGAATGGACCCAGCTGGGTTCGCTTTGGAGTTCGTCCGGATGCACGCCGGGCCGCCCTACGCCAACTCTCCCAGGAGGACAGTCTCCTCCTGGGAGAGCTCGAAGCATCGCGGAAGGCCGCTCCTCATTCAGGAGCGCTCTCCACCCTCCGCGATTGACTGCACAAGCCCTCTGTTAGAGCCCGTACTTCGACAGGTCCGGCGAATTCAGATGGTTGATCTTCGAGAGCGCGGTAGCGCTCGGGGCGGGCCAGCGCCACCCGCTGAACACGGCCGTCAGGTTGGTGTTCGCCGCGAGGCTGGTCGCGACGATGAAGTTGTCCACCGTCTGCGACGTGGTGCTGGCGTTGGGCTGGGCGTCCGCGTACTTCCACACCAGGTTGATGAACTGCCGGTCCGGGTGTGCGTTGGCCAGCCTCATCACGAAGGACGCGAACAGGTCCGCGCCGCCGTAGACGTTCGGGATGCCCTGGTCCTGGGCCAGGGTGTTCTGCCAGGTCAGGCTGGTGTTCGCCAGGTACGTGTCCACCAAATCGTAGACATTCTGCTTGAGGGTGGGGAAGGGCAGGCTCCCGAAGGGGGCGCCGTCCACATTCACTGCGTCCATCGAGTAGAAGCGCATGGCGACCGCGTACCCGGTGACGACGCTGCCGCCGTTGCCCCTCTTCGAGCCGTCGGCGTTGGTGAGCTGGTCCTTGTAGGCAAGCTCCGAGTCGAAGAGCCAGAAGTTGCGGCCCAGCTCATAGAAGACGGCCTGGTCGAAGGTGGGCCGGGGATACGTCGTCGGGTTGGCGAGCGAGTCGCGGACACCCTTGTAGAGGGCCTCGTACGTCGCGCTGGACAGCTCGATGCCGGTGCTGCCCAGGCGCCCACAGGCCGCGCCGCAGTTGGGCTCGATGACGGTGAAGGTGAGGCGGCTCTGGTAGAGGTTGCCGGGAGAGGGCGTGCGGCCCGTCGTGTCCGCGTACCAGTCGTAGGCGGCATCCAGCACCTGGACAATCTTCGCCATCACCGCGGGGTTGTTGTCCGAGGAGGCCGAGGAGTTGTAGTGCCCGTTGGCCCGCGGGGTCTGGATGGCGACCTTGCGGCCGGCCCACGGGTAGAAGGTGCCGCTGGCGCGCGTCGCCCCAACTCCATCGGGCAGGTGCATGGAGACATAGCTGAGCGTCTCGGACTGAGTGGCGGGCAGGCCCAGGTTGTATGAGTACGCGCCCAGGCTCGCCGTGACGGGAGCGGTGCGAGGCTTGCGGCAGCGCCACAGGGACGAGGCGTTGTTGCCCTGGGGCGCGCCGGTCAGCTTCGCCTCGTAGCCGCTGCCTGCATAGGTCGAGCAGTAGCCGCCCAGGTTGGGCCCGTTCGGCAACTTGCTGGTGACGTTGCTCGGTGCCCAACACGCCCAGGTGTAGGCGTCATTCACGTTCGTCACCCGCGCCTGGGAGTTGGTGTTGCGCAGCGTGCAGGCGGTCTGCATCACCACGGGCGCCTCGTTGGGGTATCCGCGGCACATCCACCTGCTCGCCGCTCCCGGGCCCGTCTGCGGGCCATCGAGGAAGGGCGTCGCGGTCGAGTGTCTGTCGAGGCAGGCGGCCTCGAGGTTCGGGCTGCCGACGCGCGTCCCCACGGAGACGGCGGGGTTGTAACAGCCCCAGGTGTACGCGTCGTTGACGTTACTGGCTCGGGCAAAGGAGCTGGCGCCGTTCCGAATCTGGCAGGCGGTGTTCATGATGAGGGGCTGGTCGGAGTAGCCCGACTTGCGGCAGACCCAGTTGTACGAGGCATAGGAGCCAACCTGGGGGCCGTTCAGGGTGGGGTAGAAGCCCGAGCCCACCCGCTGCGTGCAATAGCCATTCAGGTCGGGATCCACCACCCTCGTCTCGGGCAAG
The DNA here is from genome assembly GCF_049194865.1 of Corallococcus terminator. Taxonomy (GTDB): domain Bacteria; phylum Myxococcota; class Myxococcia; order Myxococcales; family Myxococcaceae; genus Myxococcus; species Myxococcus terminator_A. Next base: position 7,076 of record NZ_JBLZWL010000123.1, read on the forward strand.
GCGGTCGTCCGGAAGCAGCCCCACGTGTAGGCGTCATTGGCGTTGGTGGCGCGCCCCTCGACACCCGAGCCGAAGTTCTTGGTGCACGCGACGTTCATGTCCAGCGTGTAGGTCTGGGGCTTGCGGCAGATCCAGTTGTACGCCGCGTTCGTCGCGAGCTGCGGGCCCTTGAGGTGGGGCACATAGCCACTGCCCTTCGTCGCGCAGAAGGCCTCCAGGTTCGGCCCTCCCACGTTGTCGTCGGGCGCCCGGCTGAAGCACTCCCACGAAAACGCGTCGTCGGAGGCGCGGGCCCGCGCGTCCGCTCCGGGAGTGCCGCTGTTGCTCATGGTGCACGCGGTGGTCATGTTCAGGCCGGCCTCGTCGAACGACGGGTCCGAGGCGACCGTGTAGATGGTGTGCGCCTGGCCGTCCCGGTCCTGCAGCGGGAGCTGGAAGCTGAAGCCCCGGTTGCCGGGGATGCCCTGCGCCTGCGCCGCGGCACTGAACTCATTGGCCTGCACGGTGCCCAGCAGCGGCCCGTTGGCGCTGTCCAGGTAGAAGCGCACCTCGGCGGAGCCCGACGGGACGTTGGGGGAATAGGCCCAACCCCTCACGTACCCATCCGATGAAATGCTCTGCACCGTCCCCATGGGCGCCGCCGCCAGCGCGACCCCCGGTAGGAGCGCCAGTCCCGCGCACAGCGTCCCCAGACCCAACCGCACACGTAGCCTGGCAGGGACGCCCCGCAATGCGGGCGCCCGCCTCGTCTCAACTTGCTTCGTCATGATGGAACTTCCCCCTCTGATGAGCACCCGGAACAACCTGTCGGGTGTCATTCCATATGACACTGTGGGATGTGCTGAGTCTAGAATTTCACAGGGAGTATGAACGTGTGAGGACGTAGTCCGTTGGGGCATTTCCGACTTGGTGGGTAAGGCGCGACATCGGCGGTGCCGCTCATCGGTAGACCCGAGTCGCCGCGGCGCGTCCGCTGCTCAACGCTTCTTGTCTGACAGTTAAGTCAGTTTATTCATGTTTTGCTGCTTGTCGTACGGTCCTTGCGGCCCCGGTCGCCCGGAGCCAGGGCCTCCCTCCGCCCACCCCTGGCGTGGAGCGCCCGAGAAACCCTCGACCGCAAGGAGCACAAGCATGTCTGGCAAGTTCGTTTCACGCAGTCTGGCCCTGCTGGGAATCTGTGGGGGCCTGAGCGCTCTGGGAGGCTGTGACAGCGCCGAGCCAGCGCCCGTCGCCCTCGAATCGGTGGGGCAGGTGGAAAGCGCCGCCATCGTCGACACCATCACCGAAGGCACCTACGTCATCCGTTCGGTGATGACCAACAAGTGCATCGACATCGACTCGTCGAGCACGGCGGACGGCGCCAAGGTGCAGCAATGGGATTGCAATGGAACCAACGCACAGCGCTTCCGCGTCACGCCCACGTCCGGCGGCTACTTCAGCATCATCAACGTGAACAGCAACAAGGGGCTCGACATCAAGGAGGGCAGCACCGCGGCGAATGCGCTCGTCCACCAATGGGGCTACGGCGGTGGGACGAACCAGCAGTTCCGCTTCGTGAAGGAGGTGGGCAGCGAGTTCAGCATCCGCGCGCGCCACACGGACATGGCCATTGACGTGTACTGGGGCAACACGGCCAACGGCACGGAGTTGGTGCAGTACCCCTACGAGCAGCGGACGAACCAGCGCTGGACGTTCGACCGCATCGACGGAGGTGGCGGCACGGGACTGGCGGCCATCCTGAGCGAGTCCACGTTCAACGCCATGTTTCCGAACCGTAACCCCTTCTACACGTACAGCAGCCTCATCGCCGCCGCGAGCACCTTCCCGGCCTTCGCCAACACGGGCTCGCTGGAGACGCGCAAGCGCGAGGTGGCGGCCTTCTTCGCCAACACAGCCCACGAGACCGGGAACTACGTCTACATCGAGGAGATTGCTCGCGGCCCCTACTGTGGTTCCTGGGGCCCGCCGGGCTGCAACTGCGTCCCAGGCAAGCAGTACTACGGACGTGGGCCCATCCAGTTGTCCTGGAACGGCAACTACTGCGCGGCCGGAGCCGCGCTGAACCTGCCGCTGCACACGAATCCCGACCTGCTGGCCCAGGACGCGAACGCCTCCTGGCGCTCCGCCTTCTGGTTCTGGACCACTCAGGCTGGCGCCGGAACCATGACCGCGCACAGCGCCATGGTCAACGGGCACGGCTTCGGTGAGACCATCCGCACCATCAATGGCACGCTGGAGTGCAACGGTGGAAACCCGGGGCAGGTGCAGAGCCGCATCCAGAAATATCAGGACATCGCCAACATGCTCGGCGTGAGCCCTGGTGGCAACCTGGGCTGCTGAGGCCCGTCACCAGGCAGGGGACTGTTCGCCCTCCCTTCCCACACACGGAACGCCGGGCGGCCACCTGCGCCAGTCCGCCCGGCGTCGGCCCCACGCCCCGTCAGCCCACGCGTCCGGAGCCGGACAGCCCCTGCGAGCCGGTACCGAGCACGACTTCGTCCCCGGGCAGTCCGGACAATCCTCACCGTCGAGATGTTGTTGATGTTCAACTCGGCGCCTGGCTGTCCGTTCGTCCGGGACGGGGTAGGCTCGTTCGATGACTACCGTGGACGCCGCCGAATCGCTGCCCATCTGGGTCTTCGCCCTGTTGTTCGTGGTGCTCTTCCTGGTCATCGCGTTCTTCATTCCGATGCTGAGTGGCTGGAGTCAGTTGGTGGAGCGCTACCGCGCGGTGGGCTCCGCGCCCGTGCCCCTGAAGCACAATGTCGAGGGGCGGGTGGGTTTCATGAACTACGGCCACGGCCTCTCGGTGGGAGGAGATGAGCGGGGGCTCTATCTCGAGTCCACGCTCCTCTTCGGGCTCTTTCACGCCCCGGTGCGCATCCCCTGGGCGGAGATTCGCGCAAGGACGCAGGAGAGCTTTCTCTTCTCGCAGACCGACGTGTTCCAGGTGGGCTTCGACGGCGTCGAGATTCGCCTCCAGGCCTCCGCGACCGAAGCGCTCGAGTCCTACTTCCCGACCTCCCGCTGATTTCAGCGGCGAGGGGCGAACACGTCGAACGTCCGCTCGCGCCGCTACATGGCGCGGGGACGCCCTCTTCGCTCGGCGAGCGTCGCTCGAAGGCGAGGCGTCGCCAGCTCCACGAATGCGCGGACCTTCGCCGTGCGCGCGCTCGTCGCGGGGTAGACGAGGTGCACCGGTACGGGGGGCGGCGCGAGGTCGGCGAGGAGCACGACGAGCGCGCCGGAGCGGACAGCCTCGGCGACCTGATACGAGAGGACGCACGTCACGCCGACGCCGTCCGTCGTGGCGCCAATCGCGGCCTCCGCGAGGTTGACGCTCAGCACGGGCGTCACTCGCACCTGCCTGGCACGCTCCCCTTCCCGACGCGCGCCGAACGTCCACGTGTCGTTCGGTGTCACGCCAGTACAGACGATGCAGCGGTGCTCCGCGAGCGCCGCCGCCGAGGTCGGTCGCCCGTGCCGTGCGAGATACGCGGGGCTCGCGACGACGACGCGGCGCACGCTCCCCACGGTTGTCGCCATGAGCGCCGAGTCGGCGAGCTGGCCGATGCGTACGGCGACGTCGATGCCCTCCTCGACCACGCTGACGACACGGTCCAGCAGGAGCAGTCGCGCGCGCACCTGCCGGTTCGCGGCGAGGTATTCGCTCACGAGCGGACGCACATGAATCGAGCCGAACGAGTTGGGCGCCGTCACGGTGAGCAACCCCTGCGGCTCGGCCGCCGCCGCGCCCGCGAACTTCTCCGCGTCGTCGAGGTCCGCCAGCACGCGGCGCGCGACGACGAGGTAGCGCTCGCCCGCCTCCGTCAGCCGGAGCGAACGCGTCGTGCGGCGCAGGAGCGTCGTCCCCAGGCGCTGCTCCACCGAGGCGATGGCGCGGGTGACAGAGGCAGGAGAGCGTGAGAGCGCTCGCGCGGCGGCGGACAGGCTGCCCTGGTCGACGGCGACGATGAAGGCGCGGAGCGAATCGAGGCGGTCCATGATTCTTCCAGAATACGCAAAGATGGATTGCATCGACCACGCATTCTCATCGGCACGTCAAGTCGGCATGTTCCTGGGGTGGCGACGATGGGCGTCGCCTTTCGGACCTCAAGAGACGTCCAGAAGGGGATGGGAACGATGCGTGGCTTCTCGGAAATCGCCTTCACTCCCAAGGTGAAGGCCGCCCAGGAGAAGATGGGGAGTCGGCGCTCATACGCGCGCTTCGAACGCGGCCCGAGCACCCCCGACACACTCGGCGAGGACGAGGTGGGCTTCCTCGGCGAGCGCGACAGCTTCTACATGGCCAGCGTTGGCGAGTCGGGCTGGCCCTACATCCAGCATCGCGGTGGACCCAAGGGGTTCGTGCACGTCCTCGACGAGCGAACCCTCGCCTTCGCCGACCTGCGAGGCAACCGGCAGTACATCTCCGTCGGCAACGTCGAGAGCGACGAGCGTGTCGCGCTCATCTTCGTCGACTATCCCAACCGTGCACGGCTCAAGGTCCTGGCACGCGCCAGGACGGTGACGCGCACCGATGACCCGGAGACCTTCTCACGCGTCGCGGGGGACACCCCGGCCGAACGCATCTTCGTGCTGCGTGTCGAGGGGCTGGACTGGAACTGCCCCCAGCACATCACCCCTCGCTACACGGAGGACGAGGTGCGCGAGATGGTGAATCCCTTGATGGAGCAGCTCAAGTCCCTGGAGCGCGAGAACGCATTGCTCCGCGAACGGCAACCCGGCCCTCGACCCCCCGGAGTGGCGCGAGGGCCAGGTCGCTGAATCACCAAGGCGGGGAGGGTGCTTCAGCGGAGCCCCCGCGAGAGGTGTCCTGGGCTCAAGGGACCGCGGCGTCGGTGATGACGTAGCCCACCGAGCCACTGCAGGTGGTGGTGGCATAGCAGCCCACGCGAATCTCCGACTCGCCGGCACCTGTATCCGGAACGGTGTAGGTGAAGTTGGAGAGGCTCCCTCCGCAGGCATCGTCGTTGAAGGCGACCTGGGTGCTCGGGGTGGCGGGGCCGAAGAGGCGCACGAGGGTGTCGCCGACGCCTGATGCGCCCGCGACGCCGCACGTGCCGAGCTGGATGCGCTGGCCCGGGCGCAGGTAGAGCTTCCGGTTGAAGGTGTTGATGGTGGCGTTCTGCGTCTTGGTGGCGGTGAAGTTGAACGCGCCTGCGATGGTATAGGCCGCCGTTCCGTTGCAGGGGTTGTTGGCGAAGCAGCCGACGCGGACCTGGTAGGTGCCGGTGGTGGCGGCGGTGAACGTAATCTTGGAGAGCAGGCCGCAGCTGTCATCGTTCTGGGCGACCTGCGTGCCGGCGGGGCCGAACAGCTTCATGTTCGTGTCGCCGACGGCCGAGGCGCCCGCCACGCCGCACGTCCCCACGGTGAGCGTCTCCCCCGCGCGCAGGTAGATGGCCTGGTTCGCCGTGTTGACGGTGGCGTTGTTGGTTCCGCTGACCCTGAAGGGCAGGGTGTTGCCACGCGTCCCCGCGTACGGAACGGGGCACGACGTCGCCCGGGCGCAGGGATAGGCCGTGTTGGCGTCGTTGGCGCGCCGGTACTCACCGCCAGAGCGGGCGGCGAGCGCGGAGAAGAGCTGGTCGTCGCAAATCCAGTAGTTGGCGGTGGTGCAGGCCGGCGCGGCGGACGCGAGCGCCTCGAATTGTCCGGGCCACAGCTCCAGGTCGGTGGAGGACACCCAGTAGGAGGTGCTCGTCTTCACCAGGCTGGCATTGGCCTTCGTGAAGACCTTCCCATGCCAGCTCGCCAGGTTCGACGTCGTCCCGTTGGGGCCCGAGCACGCGCCGGTGCTCGAGTTCTCCTCGCCGTCCGTGGCGATGTAGAGATTGGTCGTGAAGCCCGGGTCCTGCACGGACAGGTCGTCGATGGCCCAGCACATCGCATCCGCCAGCGGCGTCACGCCCGTGCAGCCCTCGGGCGCCAGGGATTCGATGGCGGCCCTGGCCGTGGCGTAGTCCACATAGCCCACGGTGATTTTGTCGACGACCGAGCCCGCGAAGCTCCAGACGGCGACGTGCGTGCGGTCCAGGTCGTTGGGGTCGAAGAGTCTGTCCAACTCCAGCAGGGCCTGCTTCCGGGAGTCATAGCACCGGGTGTTGCCCGTACTGGCGCGGACCGTGGTCATCGAGCCCGAGCGGTCCATCAGGACCAGGCCGTAGCGGTTGGGGCCCAACCCCTGGACCTCCGGACCCGCGAAGGAACGCTCCGCCTGGACGAGCCGCGTGGGCGTCCGGGGACCGTCCCGGCTCACGTCGTCATTCACGCGCGCATCCGCCACGAGCGAGAGGGCCTGCCGAGTCTCTTCCGGGGCCGGAGTGGAGGACAGCTCGGTCCCCAGGTCGGGTCCACAGGCGATGAACGCCGGCATCACCAGGGCACACCACAGCATCTGCTTGAGAGAGCGATTCACGCGGGCTCCAATTGACGGGGTTGCTGGCAGATGAATCGTCTGACGCCCTGAAAGAGGGACATTTCATTTCAGGCGGTTGTTATTCAGGCCCGCGCGGAGAATTACCATCCAGGCGTGTGCCGCGCTTGCGTGCGCGAGTCACGAAGCGCTTGAGCAGGCTTCTCACCGTCTTGGGTGACAGTGATAACTCCTTGCCGACTTCCGTGAGGCTGCGTCCCTCGACGAAGTGGAGGATGGCGACAGTCATCGTCCGGGGAGACTCGCCCCGCGTGAGCATGGCGAGGTCCCTGGCCGCCTCGACGCGCGCCAGGTTGCCGGAATGCGAGGGCTCCATGTCCGGGTCGGGAGCAGGGGACGGGGACAGGGATGGGCCATGGCGCGCCCGCCGGAACCGCCGACGCAGTCGGTCGATGGCCAGACACGTCGTCACCTCATACAGCAAGGATGGCGTCTGGCGGGGGGCGTGTCGTGAGGCCAGGGCGACGAAGACGTCCTGTGCGACGTCGCGCGCCTCGTCCGCGTCGCGCAGGAGGAAGAAGGCTCGGCGGTAGATGGTGGCGCCATGCCGTTGGTACAGCGTCACGAGGTCGGGTGGCACTCCACGGGCAACGGTCCTTGTGGAGAGCAGCGAGCCCTTGCGCTGGACGGCCATGTCTTTCCCCCCGGACAGGATGGACGGATGCCAGACACGTAAGGGTTTCCCCTCGGGTCAGGTGGCCCATGTGAAAGGACTGGCGCGGTGGCGTCTCGCCGACGCATGTCCGCCCAAAGGCGAACGCGGAGGTGCCGGAGTCTTCGTTTCTTGCTTGATATCCCGTTGTACGAAATGTGTGCGCCACGAGTCAGGTGACTCCCGTGGTGCGACAAGGGCGGCGTCCCTCTGCGGCCAGGACTCCGTGGGAAGTCAATCGCCACCCATTGTGAATGAAAACACAGGCGGTCAGGCTGCGAGTGCAACCCGTTGACAGAGGTGAGCCATGCATCCCCCGCGTGCACCGCAGTCTCCGAAGTCCGCCCTCCTCGCTGGTGTGGCCTTGCTGCTGGGCCTGCTCGCGTGGAGTCCTCCCGCCCAGGCCCAGGCCCAGACGACGGGCTTCCTCGGCTATGCGACGTTCAGCCATCATGGCACGGAGCCGAGGTTCCAGAGCTTGTGCGAGTACACATACCCGCTCAAGTGCAACTGCCGTTGGGTCGGCGAGGGGCCCTGGTTCGACACCGTCGTCGGTTGTTCCAACACGAGCGAGCTGGATGCCAAGGCATCGGCGGGCATGGCCTGTTGGGACCTGTGCAGGAAGGTGGGCCAGTCACCTGGCGCGACAGGCGGCACCATCGCCCGCTTCACGCCGTCCTCTGCGCACCAAGGCGTCACCCTCGAAGGCGCGGGCACCATCTTCCAGGTGGAGCCGGGAAGCTACCTGGGCGTCCCAGCCTCGGGCGAGGGCACCGTGGGTCCCTTCCACGCGCTTGAGTCCGTGGGTGAGCAGCTCACCGCTATCACCGGTGCGGCGTGGAACTGGCTGGTGCCCGGCGATGAGCCCATCGTCTGGAGCGACCCCTCCTACACGGCGGCCTTCGTGCAATCCTTCCGGATCTCGGATGGCGGCCCGCCCGAGCCCATCGGCGAGTGCTTCTATTCCTTCGAGAAGTCCTGCGAGTTCGCTGACCCGCGGTGGGGTGACCGCCTCCGCATCTGCTCGAACCAGGACTATTACGACGCCTGGGTCGTGAGCGAGACGGCGTGCACGGCGATGCGCCACGAGGCCTGGTTTCAGAGCCTCCAGCCCTGGGGCACCTACAGCGTGACGCTCGGGGAGAATGCCCGCAGGGCTGCCTCTGGCCTCATCGTCTCGACGGCCGACGGGGGCTTCGTGGGCTACCTCCCGGGCTCCTCCTCCCCCTCCTTCATGGCCTCGGAATGGCAAGCCATTGCTGGAGCCATTTCCCACGCGACGCAGGGTGCTCCCGTCTGGCTCGCCGGCCCCATGGAGCCCTACGAGTACCAACCGTGACGTGACGCCGGAGCTCCCGGCCCAGGAGGGAGGTCAATCCCCGCCATCCCGGGAGCCCGGCGTGTCATGACAACACGCGAAGGGGCGGCGCAGGGCACGCACGCGTGTCCGCCTTCGTGTTCAGAGTGTGTCCATGCCGGGCAGGTCCCACCACCAGATGCCCGTGCCTTGCGCCGCGCCGACCGGCTCGGAGCGGGTGTCGACCAGTTGGAGCTGGGACGCGAAGGAGGCCGTGTCGCCGAAGGCGCTGTAGCGCGGCGTGGAGAGACTCCAGTCCAGATTGGACCGCACCCAGAGCCCGATATTGTCGATGTAGTGTGTCAGCTCGCGAGAGGCTGTCGGCCTGGCCGTGTCACGCAGCCGCAGGTAGAGCTCCATGATGTGGTTGCGGAGGGTGATGATCTTCTTGGCGGCCTCGTCCGGAGAGATGGCCGCCTTGGTGGCGAGCGCCTCCACGGTGTTGACCATCGCTCCCTTCTCGAGTTCCTTCTCCCGATCATAGGACAGCAAGTCATTGTCGATGGACAAGAGGGCGCAGCACGCCTGGGTGGCGGCCTTCACCGCCGGGGTTGCCAGCTCATGGTCGGAGAGCTGGTAGCCGTTGAGGTATGGGATGAGACTGAGATAGGACTTGGCTCCTGTCGTGTCCATCCGCAGCCGCAGGCTCTCCCGGAAACCCGGCCGGGCGCCGGCCTTTCCGAGCGAAACCTCGCAGGCGAAGCTGACGAGCATGTCGCGGGTGAGGGCGGCCCATCGGTCGAGTTCACCAGGGCTGCTCAGCGTCTCCATCTTCGTGCGGATCTCCAGCAGGGCGGCATCCCAGGAGCCGGTTTCCGGCTGCGCATAGTCGAGGGATTCAATCAGGTGCAACAGCGGCAGGATGAGGTTGCAGGCCCCGGCGGGGTCGTCATGCATCTGACCGCCATCGAAGAAGTGGTCGTCGAAGGCGTACTCCCACAGCCAGAGGTCCGCGACCGCGCGCAGTCGGTCCGGTATCGCCTCCGGCGAGGCCATGGCCAGCAAGGTCATCGGGCGGGCCCGCTCCATGGTCGACAGGTACTGTTCGGGGCACAGCTCGTACGCGCGGAACTTCCGGAAGGCCACTGGGTCGAGGTCCAGGGCACGCCGCGGATCGGTCGGTGCGATGGGGCAGACGAGGCTGTAGGGGTCGCTCACGGTCGAGGTCCTTTCCGGAGGGTCTGTGTGTTGTTCCGCGGGGTCATGGGCCCAAGGTTCCGGCTTCAGCCGGGAGCCTGAACGGCTTCGTGGATGACACGGCCTGTGAGCATTCAATGGTCCCGTCGGGTGATGAGCTGCGCTAGCGCCACGGCGTCGGCGGTTGCCGACGGGTTCGGGGCCGCGGCCGAGATGCACGCCAAGGCGTCGCGGAGCTGCCGGTCGGCTTCCTGGAGCGCGAATTCCCTGCCACCGGCGGCTTCTATCAGGGTGGCGAGGTGCGCAAGGGCGGCGGTGTCACCGTCGTGGGGCTGGCCGTAGAGCGCCTCCAGTGGGCCGGCGAATCGGGTGCCGGAGGTCAGCGCGGCGACCACCGGCAGCGACTTCTTCCGGCGGGCCAGGTCCGAGTACACCGGCTTGCCGGTCACGGTGGGGTCCCCCCAGATGTTCAAGACGTCGTCTGCGAACTGGAACGACAATCCCAGATGCATGCCGAACTCCGCCAGCAACGCACACCCACGGGCGTCAGCGCCACCGGCCAGGGCGCCGAGTTCGCAGGCGCACGCCAGCAGGGCGCCAGTCTTTCCCGCCGGCATGACCCTGCACTCGGCGAGGCTCACGTCCGTACGCTGCTCGAAGTCCAGGTCGGCGGACTGCCCGACACAAAGTTGCATCAGTGTCGTGGTGAGGATCTTGATGCGGGCCTGTTCGGCAAGCAGCTCACAGGCCAGCGCTTGCAGCGCATCTCCGGTCAGCAGTGCCGCACCAATCCCGAAGGTCATCCACGCCGCGGGTCGGTGCCGCCGAGTCGCATCACCATCCATGATGTCGTCATGCAGCAGCGTGAAGTCGTGCACCAATTCGACCGCGACCGCTTCACGCACCGCCGCCATGGGGGGACCGCCGACCGCGGACGACGCGGCCAGCACCAGGGCCGGGCGCAGCGCCTTGCCGCCGCTGGTTTCGGGTTCACCCGACGCGCTCCACCACCCGGCATGATATCCGGCGATGTGGCGCAAGGGCTCGGGGAGGACGTCGATGGCCGCATGGTGAGCCGGCCCGACTGCCTGCCGCGCATCGGAGAGAATCTGCTGCACCGTTCTGGGAGAGGAGGCGGGGAGGGTGGTCATCGGTCTCCTGGGGGGCTGGAATCTCCAGGTTCAGGGCCCGGGCCCAGGTGCGCCCGGAGCCATGCCTGCCTTTCCGACCCGGAGAGTCGATGGAGGCCGGAGGGCGAGGGCCCGTCGCGAGAGGCGCGCGACGCTTCGACGGCGGAATCCAGTCGATACATGGGCATCACCTCGCGGAGCGCATGACACGCGGTGCCGGGTCCTCAAACCTGGGGCGACGAGGCGGGTTGTGCAACGTTTGTCCGGGGGCGGAAGTGCCCCGGTACGAGCCCTCGTTGAGGGCGTCCGACACACGGCGCGGCCGGCCAGCCACACGGGGTGTCTCCAATGGACTCGGGGCGCTGTCGTTACGCTGGTTTACGCGGAGCAAGTGGGCTGGCCCGGGTGGTGCAATCGGGTGCGGCCATGAACGCCTTTCGCTCCGCCTCCCGCTCGTGTGCTCTCGCCGTGGTGTTGTGGGCGCTGCCATCGTTCGCGGACGAGCAGACGACCTTCCCGCCTCGCGCGGCCATTCCCGATGCGTTCCTGCGCAACGTCACGGACGTGGTCTGCGTCGAGTTCTCGAAGGACACGACGAACGAGGTGCCGGTCTACACACGAGGCCGTGACGGCTTCTCCTCCAGCGGTTTCCTCCGGAAGGAAGGGACGCGCCCCTTGAGCCTCACGCGGGAGGGAGGCGTCTTCGAGGGATACTGCTACCCGGCGGTCGAGCGCGTCGAGCTCGCGGGCTCTCCGGCGCAACCCGGGGCGGAGGTCTATGCCCGCGTCATCATCGACATCCGGAACGGGAAGCAGGTCTGGCTTCGAAAGGGCTCGCTGGACAGCCCCACGGCGGCGGTGGTCACCGTCGAGAGCCTGGGAACGCTGGACGCCTTCCAGGACCGGGGCGTCGAGTTCCAGGCCCTCCGCCACGGTGGCCAGGAGTTGGTGTTGCGCCAGGCCCCCGATGACTCAGCGGCCGTGGTGGACGGCATGCTCTTCGAGACGGTGGTCCTGGGACGGCGCGTGGGCGACTACGCGGAGGTCCTGGACTACGTGCCCGAGGAGGCCGGGCCCGTGGCGGTCGCCTCGCGTCGGCAAGGCTGGGTGCGCGTGGTGGACTCGAAGGGCTTGCTGCTCATCTGGCCTCTCTTCGTCGACTTCGAGGGGTGCTGAGCATGGGGTTCCAGGCGCGAGGAGGCGTGATGAAGCATGTCCTGTCGCTCTGTCTTTGGCTCGTGAGCATGGCGGTCCTGGCGTCCTCCTCCGAGCCACCCTTCGAGAAGGGCACGGTCCTGGTCGAGAGACCCGACGACCCCTTTTCGAATACGGGCTCTGTTCAGCGCATCAGCTGCGAGGGGCGCTTCTGTTTGTGGCGCGTGGTCGATGAATTGGGGGCGTGTACCCAGGGGTACTGCTCGAACAAGCTCATGGTCCTGTCGGACCTGCAGGGAAGGTTCGTGGGGGCGATGCACGGGCTCCACGGCTGGTCACCGAGCGTCTTGCGATTCATTGACGCGGAGCATGTCGAGGTTGTCACCCGGAGCAGAGACGAGCCCGCCACCGTCCCCGACGTTGGAATGGACCCGACCCGGGTCTACCGGCAGGTCTTGAAGGTTTCGCGGGATGGCTCGCGTTTCACCAAGGTTCCCAGCCAGGCGCCGACGTGGACGATGCCCGACGCTCGCCGTGAGGACGCGCGAGCTGTCTCGAATCCTCCCAAGCCGCGGCCGGTGAGTGACAAGCTCCTCGCTCAGGCTCGCGCCCGGTGTCTGTGTCCCGAGGGCGAGTGTCGCAAGGGCGCGCGCTTCACTCCGGTGGAGTACGTCTGCCAGGGCGCGGCGTGCATGCTGCTGCTCTCCGCGTTCGAGCCCTCACCTGACGGCCAGGATGCGTCCTCGGCGCCGGAGGGGAGCGTCGAGGGGCCGCTCTGTGGCGTCCTGGTGAAGGGAGGCGAGGTCCAATCGGTCCTGATCGACTCCTACCCGACCTATGTCGTCGTGTCCCCCGGGGCGTACGAAGTCATGGGTCCCGTGGGTGTCCGTGGCGCGACGGAGCTCATAAGGAAGCTCGACCGCGGCCGGCCGGGATACCTGATTTTCAGCGACACCGTGGGGGCGACCGTCGAGGGAATCAGGCCGTACCCCGTGAGGTTCGCACAGTCCGCCGAGGACGCGCTCTCGCTGGCGCCCACGGTCCAGGCCTACACACAGGCCCATGTCTCCTGGGGGCTTGCTGGCTGGAAGGACGCGGACGACCTGGCGTTCGCGTGGCGGCTGGCGCGCGTGGGCGAGGCGCTCGCCCTCCACGTCGAGGTGCATGACGACAAGGTGGTTGCTTTGGGGACGGGCACGGGCCTGCACTCGGACCACCTGGAGCTCACCGTGTGGCAGACAGGGGCTTCCGGTCCGCGCGCTGAGCTCAAGCTGGGGCTCCTGCTCGTGGCGGGAGGAACGGTCAAGGCGCGCGACTGGACGGGAAATGCCGACAAGGCCCTTCCTTCCATCCAGGGCACCTGGCGCAAGCGTCCTCGTGGCTACGAGATGACGCTCACGCTCTCGCTGGCGGACCTTGGCGTGTCGGAGCCGTTGCGCACCCTCGGCGTCGAGGTGGCGGTCTCGGACGCGGACGCGCGAGGCAAGCAGGAGACGCTGATGAAGCACGACGGGGTGCTGCACTTCTGGGAGGAGTACCCGCCGAGCGTCGCCGAGTACGACGGCCACGCCCCCATGGAGTGAGTGCTGCTCCTCCACCCGCTTCGCGCGGAGCGGCGGAAGGGATTCGAACGCTCGCCGCAGCGCCGTCGAGGGCATGAGACGCTCCTCCCCGAGCGCGACCCATGTGCGATTTCGAGACGGCGTGGCATGTGGCGCCAGCGGGCAAGACGGGTGCGGACCGTGTACTGGTGCGGTGCGACGCGGCGCAGGTGGACTCGGGACAGGGAGGGGAAACCACCGCAGTGGTCGCCGTCCCTGCCCTCGTCCTGGCACTTCAGGGGTTGCTCAGTCGGGAGCGAGGGTGCAGAAGATGCCCGAGGTCGCCCTGCCACAGCCGTCCGCGTGTCCATCCCCATTGACGTCGGCGAAGGTCACCGTCGAGCCATACGCCGCCTTGCCCCAGTTGAGCGAGTCCGAATAGTCGCTGGTCTGGACGTAGTGGTAGGCCTTGAAGGAACTCCCCGTGGAGAAGGCGCAAACGAGCCCCATGGCATTCCGCCCGCAGATGTCCGCCAGGTCATCGCCATTGATGTCGGCCAGGCTCAGCGAGCCATAGCGGGCCGCGGCGACGCTCCAGCCGTCCACATCGGAGAACTCGCTCGGGAGCGACCACGGCGTCGCGGGACCAAATCCGCTGCCCGTGGAGAGCGCGCAGAGCATCCCATTCGGGCCACGCCCACACACGTCTGCCATCGAATCGGAGTTCAGGTGCCCGAATCGGAGGGTCAGTCCTTGCTGCGGACGGTTCCATCCAAGCGCATCCGAGAACGAGGCCGTCTGCCAGTCCACGGCGGCCTGGAATCCGGTCCCTGTCGAAATGGCGCAGAGGATGCCCCGGATGGCTCGGCCACACAGGTCCGCCTTGCCGTCCCCGTTCACGTCCGCCAGCTGAATCGAGCCGTAATAGGTGCTGTCCAGCCCCCAGCCATCGGCGTCCGAGAAGTCCACCCCCGCCGACCACTTGCTGAGGTTGATGAAGCTTCCCTCGGGATGCTCGGGCGTCGCCACGGAGGACCCCACCGCGCACACGATGCCGGACGCCGCTCGCGCACACACGTCCGCCAGGCCATCCGCGTTGATGTCCCCAAACCGGAAGGTCGAGCCGTATCTGGCCGGCAGCCATTGCGGCTGTATCGCCGACAAGGCCGCGGGTGAAAGCCAGGTGGTGGCGGAATTGAAGCCCGTGCCCGTCGATTTGGCACAGACGAGACGCCCCGGAGTTCCACTCGGACCTCCATCCGTTGGCTTCCACCCACAGACGTCCGCGAAATCGTCCGTCGCGTTCAGTTGGGTGAAGCCAAGGGAGTCATAGGCGCTCGGTTCGACGCTCCAGCCGTTGGCATCCGTGAATTCGGAGGTCAGCCAGAAGCCGGGCGTGCCGAAATCCAGGGTGCCAGTCACCGTCGGAATCGCATCCAGGGGAACGAACGTGTACCCCCGCCGCCGCAGCTCCGGCACCAGGTACTGGGCCATCCGCAGCGCGTGTTCCTGACCGACGTTGAACTGGAGCCGGTCATGGAGCTGGATGATGCCGCGCCCTTGGTGCATGGCGTCCAGCTGGGTCAGCACCTCGTTGCCACACTCCACGGCCGTGCCCCCGAGCTGGAAGCACGACCAGTCATTGCCTCCCACGTCGAAGTAGATGGGGCCGGCGATGCGGTCGAGGGAAGGGTCGCTCCGAACCTGGCTGTAGACGCTCGCGCTCCAGCCGTTGTGAGGCGCCCGCAGCAGGTAGAACCCATCGTCAATCAGGGGGTCCAGGTAGGTCGTCTGCAGGTATTTGATCTGCGCGACACTGGCGCCCGGATAGGTGTCCAACGCCACATGGTCTTCCGTGTGGTTGGCGATCCGGTGTCCGGCGTTCACCAGCGACTGCAGCACACTCGCGGGATACTGCTCCGCGGTGGGGTCGCAATTGCTGGTGCCGGAGTGCGGCGAGGGAGAGCCTTGAATCCGGCACCCGTTGACGAAGAAGGTCGCCTTGACGCCCTGTTCTCTCAGGTACTCCGCGAGCGCCACGGTGTGCTCGTCCGGTCCGTCATCGTAGGTGAGCGACACGGTTCTCTCCGCGAGCGCCATGCCCTGCACGCCACACGTCCCGTTGCAGTTCTGGACGACCTCCTGGGCCCTCGTAAGCGCTGGTCCCGCCTCCCCAGGAGGAGCCTCCCCTTGCTTCGTGCATCCCACGGCAAACAGGCCCAACAGAACCGCTGCATTCCACTTCCGCATCGATGCTCTCCCACTGCGCGGGAGGCTCCGACAGCCTCCACGCATCCGCGCTGACTCCTCTCATACGTCGTCGAGGGGCCAGTCTGGCTGTAGCTCACGCACGGCCAGCCACGCGGCGGGAATGTCGCCCTCTGTACCGCTCTGGGTTGATGAGAAACCCCGAACCTGAAGCACGGTGACCGCCACGTCCATGTGCCCATCCCGGTCCCGGTCCGCCGAGAGCAAGGTGTCCACGGTGTAGTTGGCCGTCACTCGCACCGAGACTCGGGGCGCGAACCGTCCGCGTCACTCCGCCCCGCGTCGGTGGGCTCTGCGGAGGACTTTCCACCGCAGCTCGTGGCCCCGAGACCGACGAGTGTCGCTGCCAGGAGGAGGAGGACGGTTCTCATGGTGTCCGTGCTCTCCCGAGGTCCGGGAAGTCAAAGCGGCGTTGTCCTCCTCCAACAGCCCCTCCTGGAGAATGTCGCGAGGAAAAGGCACTTCCTCCCGGCACTCCTTCTCCACGCGTCGTCGCGCGGGGAAATGAGTGATGGCGTTGTTGTAGTCATTGAGACACGAAAAGTGTTTCTCAAGCAGGTATGGACGGAGCGCGACAGGATTGCGCAAGGGTTTGACCGCGAGAGGCTTGCTGTCGTCGACCGTCCAGCGACGGGTCCTGCCCGTTGCCGCCCCGCGCCATCGAGTGGGCGGGCACGAGCGACCCAGGGTGAATCGTCGACTGCCCGACACTTACTTGTCCTTTGGGGCATACCCGGAGTGTGTGCTTCTTCACTTCTTCATTACGGTGTCCTCGCCGTGCCGGCCGGCGCCAGTCCTTGGTCCCCGGCCGCCGTAAACGCAGCCGAGGAGAACCTGTCATGACGATGAGGAATTGGTGTCTCGCAGTCCTGGCGCCCGCGGTGCTTTCGTTCGGGTGCCTTGAGGGTCCCGCGGTAGACCCTTCGCAGAAGGCACCTGGGGAGGTGCTCGAAGGGACGGTGTCGCAGGACCTGGCGACCTTCACCGGCACCGTGGTGGACCCTAGCGGCCAGCCGATTGCCGGCGCCACGGTGGTCATCAACGGCATCAACCGGACCACGGACACGGCCGGCAAGTACTTCGTGTCCGTCACCAACACGAACGGCTACATCATCAGCGTGAGCAAGTCGGGCTTCGCGCCGGACACGGATTACCTGAGCGCGGGTCGGCTCAACATCACCCACGTCCTGCCGCGCGCCCCCATCAGGCAGTTCAGCGCGACGCAGAACATCGTCCTCGAGACGGGTGGCCTGGTGGTGAACATCCCCGCGGGCTCCCTGGTCAACGCCGCCGGTCAGCCGGTGACGGGAACGGTGCTTGTCTCCGCCGCCACCTACGGCCCGCGCGACATGCCCGGTGACTACACGGCGGTGAACCAGAACGGCCAGACGGTCGCGCTCGAGTCCGTGGGCGCCTTCTTCATCGGCGCGACCACCGCGGATGGCCAGGCGTTGAACCTGGCCAAGGACCGGACCGCCCAGGTTTCCCTCCGCGTCCCACAGGCGGCCGGAGGTGTCATGCCGGCCTGCGTGCTCACGGGCGCCTGCCGCGCCGCCGCGTGGCGGTTCGATGCCACCATCAACCGCTGGGTGGAGCAGCGCGCCAACTTCCGCCCGGACAGCTCCGGCAGCACCTTCACGCTCATCGGCGGGCCGGCGTCCACGCCCAGCTCGGTGGTTCCGTCCAACGGCGGCCTCGGCACCTGGAACATCGACCTGGAGTTCACCAACCCCGCCTGCACCATCGTCGAGTTCGTGGGCTTCCCCGCGAGCTGCTACGACATCAAGCTGAACCTCGCGCTGCAGAACGCGAGCAACACCTTCGTGCCCTTCACGGACACGGTGACGCCGAGCATCCCCTTCGTCGTCCTCTACAACAGTCGCCCGAACGTGGACCAGGAGGTGGGCATCGAGTTCCCGCTGGGTGCGCCCGCGTCCTGCGCCGCCACGCTGACCATCTTCTCCAGCCCCAGCCCGTCGAATCCCACCTACCCCATCTACACCCCGACGGGTGGCTTCACCCGGTTCAACTCGGGCGCGCCGTGGCCGTGGCTCCCCGGCCAGGCGGGCTTCCCCAAGTCGACCGCCACTCCGGCGAACGACATCACCCTGACGGACGTGGTGAACGGCACCCATCCGTGCAACTCGACGGTGACGTTCATCTACTAGCCAGCTGAGCTGGAAGCACCGGCGCGGCTCCACACGTGGAGCCGCGCCGGGACTCACCGAATCAAATCAGGTCGGCGTGGTGCAGGTGCAGGAGCTGGCGGGCGCGTAGCAGGCGTTGCTGCTGGCCGGGACGATGGAGTAGCAGTGCTGGCGTCCCGCCATCACCTCCGTGTCCGTGTACGTGGTGCCGGTGACGGTGGCGACCTTCGCCTTGCCGTACTGGCACGCGGCGAAGCCGTCGGACTTCATCACCCAGTACTCGGTGGCTCCGGCCACCGCGCTCCAGGACAGGGACGCCTGACCGACGCCCGGCGCCACCGTGAGGGCGGGCGCCGTGGTGGGGCCGCCCGCGCAGCCCGCGTTGATGCGGCCCGGCGAGGAGCAGGCGATGTTGTGGCGGGCGAAGGCGGCGTGGATGGCCGACATGTGCGGCGTGCCATCGACGATGTTGCCGTTGTCGTCGTCCGCGGCCAGCCACTGCATGTAGCCGTTCGTGGCGGCGCAGCCGCTCGACGTGCCGAGCGTGCAGTCACAGGCGTGCCAGTTACCGATGTTGCCGCTGCCCTGGTAGAACAGCTTGTTGCCCATGATGTTGGCCGTGTTGTCGTCGTAGCTGAACGGCGCGGCCCGCAGGTCACGCGCCACCAGGTCCCACGCCGCCTGACGGACGGGAGAGGCCGCGCAGTGGACCTGCCTGCCGCACGGGCCGCTACCACCACCGCACCGGCCACAGACGAAGTTCTGCGGCGTGGCGGGCGTGTTGGGCACCTGGGCCGCCCAGTCCGCGTCACGCACACCCGAGCAACGGCTGGCGCACCAGGGCGCACCCGTCTGGGCCTCGTTCACGTTGTAGCCCAGGCCGCCCGGCGTCATGCCGCAGCCCTGGTCGACGGTCTGGAAGAAGCCCTCGCCCACACACGACGTGGGCAGCCGGTAGATGGCCGCGATGTCCGCGTAGGCCTCGCTGGAGTTGCTCAGCGTGCCGGCCACGTCGTTGTCGTCCATGCCATGGCCCCACTCGTGGTCGAACACGGCGGCGATTTCACCCGTGTTCCGGCACCCGCCGCCGCTGCGGAAGAAGTTGACCGTCGAGCCCGTCCAATAGGCGTTGCAGGTGCTGACGATGTTCATGTTGGAGGTGAGCTGGCTGCCGAGCCACACGTTGGTGGGCAGCCAGCCTCGGGCAATCTGGGCAATCCGGTTCAGCTCGTAGAAGGAGCTGCGCGACGCGGCGGTGTTGCCGGCGGAGAAGCCCGGCGTGGTGCAGTCGTGCTGCCCGGTGACGCCGCCCAGGTCGATGGTCCCCGCCCCGGAGGCGGTGACGGGACCGCAGCCGTCCTGGATGCGGATGTACTTGCCGTTGAGCGTGGTGGTGGTGGTGCCCGTCGTGTAGTTGAAGACACCGGCGCTGTCCGTGAAGTTGTCCGGCGCCACGAAGCCGGTGTCGGCCCAGGGCATGGGCGTGTTGGCGAAGCTCACGCCGCACGTCGCCGTGGCGGTGCAGGAGTCCGTGTTGGTCAGCGGGTAGACGCCGCCCTTGATGTTCTGGTCGAAGTAGTGGTTGTCGTCCTCGAGCGCCAGCACCTCGCCGCGCGTGGCCTCGACGGTGACCTTCCAGCGCTCGTGCTCGCCCGGATTCTGGAAGCCGTAGCTCCACACGAGGCGGTGGCCGTAGGCCGCGCCGAAGCCCGCGCCCTGTCTGGCCACGGGGACGATTTCGAGCGTGGGCTGCTTCCAGAGCGTCGGCGGGCTCTCATAGATGCCGAGGCGCTCGAAGCCCGTCATCATCGCCTGCTCCGCGGCCAGGAGCGGCAGGGGAGAGATGTCCACGTTGGCCCAGGACTCGGTGCCCAGCAGGATGAGGTTGCCGTGGCTGATGGTGGCCGCCACGCGCCCGTAGCGGACGGGGATGCCCTTGAGCTGCTGGGGGATGGAGACCTGCCACAGCTGCTCGGAGATCTGCTCGATGCGCGGCTCTCCCAACTGGAGGACGTCCACCCCGAGCGCGGCCTGGTTGGACTCGATGAACCGGAGGAGCAGGTCTCCGACGACGGCTGCGTCCACCTTCGCGACGCCGCGCCCGAGCTGCTGGCGCACGCCGTCCAGCGTGATTTTGTTGCCCACGCCAGTGCCCGGGATGAGCGGGATGGCGCCCATGAGGTTGGCGGCCGTGCCCGTCTGGGCGTCGACGTAGACCTGGAAGCCTCGGCCGTTGCGCGCGAAGAAGTCCTCCCACGCGCCGGCGCTCGCGCGGCTCAGCTTCGGCAGCGCCTCCTCGAGCGACAGCTGTCCGCTGGGGATGGTGAGCTCGGGCTTGAAGAAGGCCTGGCTCGCCAGTGAACCCGGCGCGGATGGCGCTTCCGGCTTGAACGCCCACGCAGGCGCCGCCAGCAGCGCGGTAATACAGACGGCGGACTTCAAGACATGGTGCATGTAATGGCTCCCTCGGCAGTGATTGACTGTCTGGAACGAGGGATGACCGACGCCAGGGATGGCGCCAGAAATCCCCGAGTTCCTTATATTTTACACTTCACTCGGGGTGTGCCCTGGAGGGCGTGATGAGTGTCGGGCGGTGGACAGTTCCCGGTGGGTGGCCCGAGCCCACAGGTCCGGCTAACCTTGGAGGTCGCACTTCCCCGCCCATGGAGCTGGTCCGTCATGTCCGAGCAGAAGCCCCGCCTCACGCGTCCCGTGGAGAATGTCCGCGCCGAGCTGCTCGCGGATCCGGACACCCAGCGCATCGCCAAATCGGTGGGCATGGAGCTGGCGGCCTACGTGGAGCTGGTGCTCGACTACGCCACGCACCCGGAGAAGGAGCCGGTGCTGAAGGTCGTCCCGGACGAGGCGCTGAAGGCCGCCGGGTATGATCCGCCGACCCTCCAGGAGGTGGGGGAGTTCTTCAAGAGCGCCGCCCGAGGGGAGCTGGGCCTGGGGCCGCCGGCCTCCTACTCGACGGGCTTCGAGGCGAACCAGGCCGGCTCCCAGAACAAGCCCTCCCTGCGGGGCGACGAGAGTCAGCCCCGGGCCGAGGTCGATGGAGCCAAGGGCCAGGACCTCCTCAAGAACCTGCCCCAGGTGCCTGAGCTCTAGTCCGGCGGACGCAACTCTCGCGGTAGGTCCGCGATAATCAGGCAAACCTACATTTCACGAGGAAATCCCATGTCCGTCGGCGGCTCCAGTGGCGCGGGTGGTAGCAGCGGTGCGAACAGCGCGAGCAACTCCGCGAGCAACGCGGCCAGCAAGGCCGCTGACGCCGCGAGCAAGGCCGCCAGCAGCATCAGCAACGCGCTGGGCGGGATTGGCAAGGCACTGGGGGGCCTGGGTGGACTGGCCAAGGGGATTGGCGACGCGCTCGGCAAGGTCTCCGAGGCGCTGGGCAAGGTCTCCGGCCTCCTGGACAAGGGGCTCAGCGCCCTCACCGGGCCGCTGAAGGACATGATCGGCAAGGCGCTGGACTCCCTGCCGTTCGGCATTGGCCAGCTGGCGAAGCCGTTCGCGGATAAGTTCATCGACAACGGATTGGCCATGGTGGCCGGTGGCCCGCTGGCGGGCGTGAGCAGCATGCTCGGCCAGGCGCAGAACGTGGGGAAGCTGGCGGACACCGTGGAGACGGTCCGCAATGCCGCCACCACCGCGGGTGACATCGCGCAGGGCAAGTTCAACGCCCAGCAGCTCGCCGCCTTCGCGCAGTCGCAGCTGGTGCGCGGTCAGTAGGAATTGCCGGGAGCCCGCGAGGCTCTCCGTGCATCCGCCCCGGTGTTCCATGCTTCTGGCATGGGACCCGGGGCTTTTTCGTGGGATGGCGCCTACGAAATCACTCCCCGCTTCAGGGCTGCGGCAATCAGCGGGCGAACAGCCTGGAGCTTCAGCTTCTCCGCTGAATCGATATCGCCCAGGCTGAAGCCAAGGCAGACGGCCCGCCACGTCGATTCAGGTCTAATGTATTGATAATAGGAGTCGGTCCCACCCAGGACGGGGACGGTTTCATAGTGTTGAAGCTCCTTCTTGTCGAAGAAGGAGGGAATCGTGGACGGCCACTTGATGTCCGGTGGAGGCGACACGGTGCCCAGGAAGAACCACAGCTCGGGGAGGTTGGCGGCGCTCAGCTTCCACCGATGCTTCTCGGCTTGAAGATAGACCATGCAGGCCGCGAACGTGAGCATGCCAGTCTCGGGTGTGTCTTCAGGGCGCTGATAACACATCCAGGTGTGGTTCTTCTTGAGCACCAGGGCATTGGGGGACCAGGAGTACTCTTCGAGCGTCGGAAAGTCCTGGCCCTCATCACGAAGCGCCAGCTGGAAGTCCTGCCCCAGCTTGTTGAGGTCTTCGAGCAGTTGCTGCATCGCCGTATAGAGCGCCGCCGCGCTCTCCGTGACGTTCTTCATGTCGTCTCCTTCCGCTGGGCTCGGTATCGCCAGACGTCGTCAACCGCTGTGGGCCCAGGGGCCGCGAGGCTCTTGAAATAGCCACTTCGTGGTTTTTGATAGGTCCAGCATGCGTCAGGAACCTCGCCGACTTTCTGCCAGTAGGGAGGGCGAATCGCCGCTGCGTAACGCCAGCCGAGACCTTCCTGGGCGACTTCGCCGACCCGCCATCCACGGAAGCGGGATACGGCTGCTTGCCGCAGGTAGGCCAGGAGGTCCTCGGCGATGAGGCATGCGGGATGCTGCCCCTGTTGCACTTCGTTCTCGAGGATGGGCACCAATGCTGACCACGGCAGCCAGTAGATGGGCGGTGCGCGCAGGCCCAGCTTCAAAATCTCCTCCGTCGAACTCGTCACATCGTCAACGGGCACCGAGAGGTGTGCCGTGATGTAGAGCAGCGCTACGACTTCGACGCGGCCAGGTTGGTGGCGATGGTAGAAGTCGACCGTCGACCGCCACTGGCGAGCGAGCTGGTCCACGGGCTCGGCTTCGCCTTCCGGATTGAGCATCGTGGCCCCGGACTTCCCAGACCTGAGTTTGGCCTCGACGATGACGGCGGTCCGGTTGAACTCGAGCAGGAGATCTGGCTCAACCCAGCCCTTCTGTTTGACGGTGTCTTCCATTCGAGGCCAGAAGTGCATGTCTGTCAGCTCGGGGAGGCTGGCCCAGAGTGTCTTCAACTCGTGCGCCGGTCCGTTGCCGGGTTGCGCCTGTGAGAGCCATTCGCGCATGACTCGCGGTGACAGATAGCGCAGGTGACCGAAGACACTCCCAGTCAGTGGGTCCTCTCGGTCGATGCAATCCAGCTTCCCGTGAAGCGCTGCCTTGATCATGACTTCGCTCCCGTCTCGGGCGCCACGTCGCGCAGGGACATCAGCAGCACCCGGTCCCAGGATGGTTCCACGGAAGAAGCCGCCGCGAGCAGCGCGAGCGCGATGCCCGCCGTGCCCTCCAGCAAGCCAGGACGGGCCACCCACGACGGTGCACCCTGGTCGTCCTGGCTCCAGAAGGCATAGCCCCCGAGGCCCCGCTCCGGCTGTCGTTGCCGCAGGGTGTGTTCCAGCCACTGTCTCGCCGTGGAGGCGAAGACCTCTTCTCCCGTGGCTTGATAGAAGCGGTTGTAGATGTGGAGCAGCCCGGACGCCCCATGGCACAGCGGCGCGTCCTTCACGCCCGAGTCCTCCATCGGGCACCGTGTGGCCTCGCGCGCCAGCTCCAGCGCCTCGGCTTCCCAGTCAGGCTCGCGGACCGCGCGGGCCGCGGTGAACAGCGCGAGCGCCACGCCAGGGTCTCCGTAGCACCACGCGGCGCGGGTGGGCTTCGGAGTCTGGCCGGGGATGACCGCGTGGGGAAACCGACGGCCGACGTGGGGCAGGCGCTGCGCCATCACCCAGGACCAGGCGCCCCGCAGCAGGCGTCGCGCCTCTGGCTCCGCCACCCCGGCTCGGACGGCGCCCGCCAGCACGACGATGATTCCCGGCACGCCATGCGCCACGCCCAGGTCGTAGCGTCCCTCCGGCTGCTCTCGCTGCTGGGCCTCGGGCAGCCAGCGCGGCAACGTCTTCCAGGTGAGCCCTTCCGGACGCGTCTCGGCCGATTCCGACAGCCGAGCCACCACGTCCTCCAGGCAGCGCCGTGCGTCCGCGCGAGGCAGCCGCTCCAGGGCATAGACCCCCAGCCCCACCAGCCCGGCGATGAGGTCTTGGGGCGCCGTCCAGGGCGACATTGCCAGCCGCTGCGCGAGCGCCGCGTCCACGTCCTCCAGCGCGTCGCCTTCTTCCTCCGCGCCGCCGCCGTGCAAGTGCTCCACGGCCCAGGCCACGCCGCTGACGCCGGAGTGCAGCGCCATCCCCATGGGACGGGAGGCCACCGCCTCCATGGCGTCGTCCAGGAGCCCTCGCGCCAGGGCGGCGTGGTGCTCGGAGGGTTGCACACGGTCCAACCACGTGAAGAGCAGCGCCAGGCCCGTGTCTCCCGAGGCCAGTGACGCATCGGGTGCGCGGTGCGGAAGAACGTCCTCCAGTGCCCGAGCCAGCGCCTGGGCGGCCTGAAGTGTCTGTTCGCGAAGCGCCCCGTCCACGAGGGGTCGCCAGAGCGGAGCGCCGTTCATGGACTGTTTCTACGACGGCTCGGTCTTGTTGGGCACCACGAGTGGACCGAGTCCCGGTCACCTCGGCGCCCGCGGGACGGGGTGCCCAGCCAACGACCTGGCCGGCCGGGCACCCACGACCTTCGGAATGAACCTCACGGTGCGGCCTGACGGCGAAGCACGTCGGACGGCGACGTCACGCACCGTGACAGGGACGGGCGACTACGGAATGACTTCCCCGGCCTGCTCCGGCGCGGTGTCGATCACGCCACACTTGCCCGAGGGGAAGTTGGTGTAGGGGTTGGACGTGCCGGTGCCGCCGACAACGCCATCCAGAACCTGGAGCGCCCCCTCATCCATGGAGCGCAGCGTCTCGCGGTGAAGGGTGAGCTTGCGCTTCGCGGCGACCGTCTTCTTCGGCTCGTTCACAAGAACTCCTGATCAGTGAAGGGTGACGATACGGCTTTCACGTCACGAGACATGACGCGGTGCGGAATCCGCCGCGGTGGACGAACCGCCGCGATGGACAGCCTCGAATAATACCTCAATTAATGATTTCAAGAACAGGTGGGTCATCTTGGAGTGGATGGATTGACGGCGGGTGAGCGCATCCACTATCCCGAGACTCGCGACTCAGTCCGTCACCTTGAGACATTCTTGCCCGACGACGCCCGCCCCCCCTCCGTGCGGAAGGCCCCCTTCCGTCATGACGGCTTCCTCGCCATCCGCACCCCGCTGCTGCCGCTGGACGTGCTGGTGGAGTGGGCGCGAGGCCTGCGGGCGCCGGGAGCCCGTCCGGAGGAGCGCGAGGCGGCGTTGGCGGAGGACCGCGTGCTGCTGCGTCAACGGCTGCGCGAGCACGTGGAGGACCCGCTGGTCCGCGAGGCATTGTTCATCGCCTCGCCCTCATTGACAGACAGCCTCCCGACATGGCTGGAGGCGCCGGAGTCCGAGTCAGGGCAGAAGGTGGAGCACACGCTGGTGCGCTACCTGTCGCGCATGGCCGGGCGGGCCACGCCCTTTGGCCTGTTCGCGGGCCATGCGGTGGGCGGCATGGGGGAGACGGCGGCGCTGCGCATCCAGGGGCGCTCCGGCGTGCGGCGACACACCCGGCTGGACATGGACTACGTGGGCGCGCTGGTGGCGCACGTCAGCCAGACGCCGGAGGTGCTGCCCGCGCTCCACTACGTGCCCAACTCCAGCTTGTATCGGGCCGGCGGTCAGCTTCGCTACCTGGAGTCGCGGCTGCGCGGCCGGGAGCGCTCGTACCACCTGGTGGCGGTGGAGCCGGAAGCCCACCTGGAGCGCACCCTGGAGCTGGCCCGTGGCGGCGCCACGCTGGCCGCGCTGGCCGCCGCGCTGGTGGAGTCCGAGGGAGTGTCCGAAGAGGAGGCGCTCGAGTACTCGCGAAGCCTGGTGGAGACCCAGCTGCTGGTGAGCACCTGGGCGCCCGTCGTCACCGGACCCGAGCCGCTGGCGTCGTTGCTGGAGGCGGCCCGAGCCACCCCCGCGCTGGCGGCCGTGAGCGAGCGGCTGGCCGAGGTGGCCGCCACGCTGGCGGACCTGGACGCGCGGCCGGTGGGCCTGCCGACCGGTGCCTACCGCGAGCTGGCGCGGACGCTGGAGGCGCTGCCGGTGCCGGTGGAGCTGTCGCGCCTGTTCCAGGTGGACATGTTCCGCCCCGCGCACGAGGTGCGGCTACCTCGCCAGGTGCTGGACGAGGTGGCGCGCGGAGTGACGCTGCTCCAGCGCATCTCCCCCTCGGCGGGAGACGCGCCGCCCCTGGCCCGCTTCCGCCAGCGACTGATGGAGCGGTACGAGGGGCGCCCGGTGCCGCTGCTGGAGGCGCTGGATGAGGAGAGCGGCGTCGGCTTCATGACGTCGAGGGCACCCGGCGCGGGCACCGGGCCGTTGCTGGCCGGCTTCCACTTCCCGGTGAAGGGAGGGCAGGACGGCGCCCGGTGGGAAGCGCGGTGGACCCACCTGCTCCACCGGCTGGAGTCCGTGCGCCGCGCGGGCGCGCTGGAGCTGTCGCTGGACGAGGCGGACCTCCAAGCGCTGGAAGCGCCCCGCCCGGCGCGGCTGCCGGAGGCCTTTGGCGTGGTGGGCACGGTGCTGGCGGACTCCCGGGAGGCGGTGGATGCGGGCCGCTTCCGCTTCCTGCTGGAGAACGTGCATGGCCCTTCCGGGGCGCTGTACCTGG
The DNA here is from genome assembly GCF_049194865.1 of Corallococcus terminator. Taxonomy (GTDB): domain Bacteria; phylum Myxococcota; class Myxococcia; order Myxococcales; family Myxococcaceae; genus Myxococcus; species Myxococcus terminator_A. Next base: position 33,660 of record NZ_JBLZWL010000123.1, read on the forward strand.
GGCGCTTCTGCCATGGGGACGCGGCGCTGGAGGCGGCGGTGCTGCGCTACCTGCGAGCAGAGGAGGCGCTGCGTCCAGACTGCCTCTTCGCGGAGGTGGTGCACCTGCCCGAAGGCCGCGTGGGCAACATCCTCTGCCGGCCCGCGCTGCGCGAGCACGACCTGGTCTTCCTGGGCCGCTCGGGATTGCCAGAGGCGTCCCAGGTCAAGGTGACGGACCTGTGGGTGTCCGTGGAGGAGGGCCGCATCGTGCTGCGCTCGGGCCGGGCGGGGCGCGAGGTGGTGCCGCGGCTGACGAACGCGCACAACTTCGACGCTCGCGGCCTGGGGGCCTACCGCTTCCTGGGCGCGCTCCAGTCGCAGGGCGTGGAGGGCTTGCAGTTCCACTGGGGACCGCTGGCGGATGCGCCCTTCCTGCCGCGCGTGGTGCACGGGCGACTGGTGCTGTCCGCCGCCAGGTGGCGGGTGCGCGGCGACACGTTGAAGGCGTGGGGCGCTGCCCGCGGCGCGGCCCGCTTCGAGGCGGTGCGGCGCTTTCGCGAGGAGGCGCGCCTGCCGAGATGGGTGTGCCTGAGCGACTCGGACAACCAGCTCCCGGTGGACCTGGACAATGTGCTGAGCGTCGAGTCCCTGGTGCAGGTGGTGAAGGCGCGCCCGCACGCGACGCTGGAGGAGCTGCTGCCCGGCCCCGAGGACGTGTGCATCGAGGGTGAGGCGGGGCGCTACACGCACGAGGTGGTCATCCCGTTCCTCCGCCAGGCGCCGGAGGCTCGGGGACCCGCGACGAGTACGGACGCGCCCACGAGGACCCGAGCCTCCGAGCCGGCCATGGCGCGCGGCTTCCCGCCTGGCTCGGAGTGGCTGTACGTGAAGCTGTATGGCGGCACCGGCACGCTGGACCGGCTGCTGCGCACCACGCTGGGCGAGGCCGTGCGCGCGGCGGTGGCGAGCGGCGAGGTGGACCGCTGGTTCTTCCTCCGCTACCACGACCCCGAGCCGCACCTCCGGCTGCGCTTCCACGGAAGTCCGAGGCGCTTGGACACGGAGGTGTGGCCGCTCCTGCGCGACGCGTGCGCGAGCGCCCTGGCCTCGGGCGAGGCGTGGCGGCTGCAACTCGACACGTACGAGCGCGAGGTGGAGCGCTACGGCGGCCCCGCTGGCATGGAGGCCTGCGAGGCCGTCTTCCAGGCGGACAGCGAGGCGGTCCTCTCCCTGCTCGGGGCCTACCCGGGAGACGCCGGCGCGGACGTCCGGTGGCGTCTGGCGGTGAAGGGCCTGGACGCGCTGCTCGAGGACCTGGGCCTGGGGCTGGACGTGAAGCTGGAGGTGATGGAGCGGCTGCGGCGCGATTTCGCCGCGGAGTTCAAGGTGAAGCGGCCCTTCGAGGACCAGCTGGGCGCCCGGTTCCGCAAGGAGGGCCGCGCGCTGGAGGCGCTGCTCCAGGCGACGCCCGAGGCGCAGGGCCCCTGGCAGCCGGGCCTCTTCGCCCTGCGGCGCCGGAGCGAGCAGCTGCGGCCCGTCGTCGAGCGACTGCGACAGGCGCAAGCCGAAGGCCGGCTCACCGCGCCAGTGGCGGTGCTGGCGGACAGCCTCCTGCACATGCACGTCAACCGGCTGTTGCCCGCCGACCAGCGCGCCCAGGAGCTCATCCTTTATGACTTCCTGGCTCGCCTGTATCGTTCACGCCGGGCCCGGACGATGAAGACATGAGCGACGCGCAACCGCCCTCGCAGAAGCTGTTCCGTCAGGAGGCGCTGGAGCACCATGCCCGTCCGGAAGCCCGGGGCTCGCTCCTGCGCATCATGCCGGGCTGGACGAACGCGGTCTGGTGGCTGGTGGTGTCGCTCGTCGTGGTGGGCGGCGTGGGCCTGGCGCTGGTGGACATCAACGACTACGCGCGCGGCCCGGTGCTGGTGCGCATCAAGGGCATGGAGGAGGTCACCGCCACCGCCGGAGGCCGCGTCAGCCGCGTGCTGGTGCGCCGGGGTGAGCACGTGCGCGCGGGCCAGCCCCTGGTGGAGCTGTACGCGGGCGACGAGACGGCGGACCGGGAGCGGGTGGAAGAGGAGTTCCGCTCGCAGCTGGCCACGTGGCTGCTGGAGCCGCTCAACACGGGCACGAGGCAGGCCATGGCCGGACTGCGGGCCGAGCTGGAGCTGAGCGAGGCCCGGATGGGTGAGCGCGTGTTGAAGGCGCCTCGGGACGGACAGGTGGGCGAGGTGCGCGTGCGGGAGCAGCAGTTCCTGGCGCCCGGCGAAATCGTCGTGTCGCTGGTGCGCGAAGGCGCCGAGGCGTGGGCCGTGGCCCTGCTGCCCGGCCAGTACCGCCCCATGTTGCGTCCGGGGCAGCCCCTGCGCCTGGAGCTGACGGGCTTCCCCTATGCGTGGCAGTCGCTCCAGGTGGCCTCCATCAGCGACGAGCTGGTGGGCCCCGCGGAGGTGCGCCGCTACCTGGGCCCCGGCCTGGGAGACGCCGTCACCGTGGACGACGGCCCGGTGGTGCTGGTGGAGGCGCGCCTGCCCCGGGAGACCTTCGTGTCGGATGGAGAGACGTACGCGTACCACCCCGGAATGGCGGGCGAGGCCTGGGTGAAGGTGCGCGCGCGCAATGGCTGGTTGACGCTGCTGCCGGTGCTGGAGCTGCTCGGGAAGCGCCGTGACTGAGCCCACCCCTCCGCCTTCGTGGTCCGAGCGCTTCCCCGCCTTGCAGCGACTGGGGGCCCGCTTCGGCCGCCGCCGCATCCCCGTCGTCGCGCAGATGGCGGCCACCGACTGTGGCGCCGCGTGCCTGGCCATGGTGCTGGGCTACTGGGGCCGCCACGTGAAGCTGGACGAGGTGCACGCCGCCGCGGGCCTCACCATTCGCGGCATCTCCGCCCGCGCCATCCTGGAGGCGGGCCGCCGCTTCGACCTGGTGGGCCGCGCGGCGCAGGTGGACATGGACCAGCTCCATTTGCTGGAGCCGGGCGCGGTGCTGCACTGGGAGTTCCGGCACTTCGTCGTCTTCGAGCGCCTGTCGCGCACGGGCGTGGAGGTGGTGGACCCCGCCTTCGGCCGGCGCCTCGTCCCGCTGGAGCAGTTCCGCAAGTCCTTCACCGGGGTGGCGCTGCTCTTCGAGCCCTCGGAGACGTTCGAGACGGCGGCTCCCCGCCGGGGCCCCAACCGCTACCTGCGCCTGTTGTTGGAGGAGCGGCCCGTGCTGCTGCGCGTGGCGGTGATGTCGCTGTTGCTCCAGTTGTTCGCCCTGGCGCTGCCGTCCCTGACCGGCGCGGTCGTGGACCGGGTGGTGCCCAGCGGCGACGTGCCGCTCCTGGCCACGCTGGGCGCGGGGATGGCGGCGCTGGTGGGCTTCCAGTTCCTGTCATCGCTGGTGCGCGCGCACCTCTTGCTGCAGCTGCGCACGCACCTGGACGCGCGGCTGACGCTGGGCTTCCTGGACCACCTGGTGCACCTGCCGTTCTCCTTCTTCCAGCTGCGCTCGGCGGGCGACCTGATGAACCGCCTGAACAGCAACGCCACGGTGCGCGAGCTGCTGACGGCGGGCACGTTGTCCGGGCTCCTGGATGGCAGCCTGGTCCTGCTCTACCTGGGGCTGCTGTTCGCCGGCAGCGCGAAGATGGGCGCGCTGGTGACGGTGCTGGCCCTGTTGCAGGGCGCGGTGTTCCTCTTCTCCAGCCGGCGTCAACGCGAGCTGATGGCGCGGAACCTGGAGGTGAACGCCTCGGCGCAGAACTACGAGGTGGAGCTCTTCACGGGTGTCCAGACGCTGAAGGCGATGGGGCTGGAGGACCGCGCGGTGCAGAACTGGTCCAACCTCTACGTGGACGTGCTCAACGTGTCGCTGGAGCGGGGCCGGGTGTCGGCGCTCACCGACTCGCTCACCGCGACGCTGCGGATGGCCTCGCCCCTGGTGGTGATGGGGCTGGGGGCGCTGCTCGTCATGGAGGGGCAGCTGACCTTGGGGCAGATGCTGGCCCTCAACGCCTTGGCGGCCGGCTTCCTGCTGCCTGTCTCCAACCTGGTGACGACGGCCTTCCAGCTCCAGCTGGTGGGCAGCTACCTGGCGCGCGTGGACGACGTGCTGGAGGCGACCGCCGAACAGCCGCCGGGAGCCCTGCGCCGCAGCCACAGGCTGGAGGGGCGCATCCAGGTGGAGGGCGTGTCGTTCCGTTACGGCCCCCACTCGCCGCTGGTGGTGCGGGACGTGTCGGTCACCATCGAACCGGGCCAGTTCGTGGCCATCGTCGGCGCGTCCGGCGCGGGCAAGTCCAGCCTGGCGCACCTGCTGCTGGGGCTGTACCTGCCCAGCTCCGGCACCATCCGCTACGACGGGGTGCCGCTTCAGGACTTGGAGCTCAAGGAGCTGCGGCGGCAGATGGGCGCGGTGCTGCAGAGCCCCTCGTTGTTCAAGGGCGACGTGCGCCGCAACATCGCCTATTCGGACCCGCTGCTGCCGCTGGAGGCCGTGCAGGACGCGGCGCGGCGTGCCCAGGTGCATGACGACATCGTCGCCATGCCCATGGGCTACGAGACGGTGCTGAGCGAGATGGGCTCCTCGCTGTCCGGCGGTCAGCGGCAGCGACTGGCGCTGGCGCGCGCCCTGGCCTCCAACCCCGCCGTCCTCCTGCTGGACGAGGCCACCAACGCGCTGGATGCCCGCACGGAGCGGGCGGTGCAGGACGCCTTGTCGGAGCTTCGCTGCACGCGGGTGGTCATCGCCCACCGGCTGAGCACGGTGCGCGAGGCGGACCTCATCCTGGTGATGAAGAGCGGCCAGCTGGTGGAGCAGGGCACGCACGCGGCGCTGATGGAGAAGGGCGGGGACTACTTCGATTTGGTGTCCGCGCAGGACGGTCCGCGGAAGGCGGCGGGGTAGGGCGATGCGCTTCGCACCGGACGTCATCATGGACCTCACGCCCCTGCCTGAAGGCACGGGCGACGTGCCCTTCACGGAGCTGCTGCACGGGCTCTTGCGCGAGGGCTTCGCGCCCGAGGGCTCGAGGCGCCTGCTGGAGGAGGTTCAGGCGCGGCTGGGCCCTCGGCTCTTGCGCCCCGAGGGCGTGGACGACGGCGGCTTCCTGGTCGAGGCGCCGGTGCTCTTCCCCGCGCAGGACGCGTGGTGGTGGGTGCTCCAGCGGGGCGAGGAGCGCTGGAGTACGCGACTGGCGGTGGAGGAGGTGGCGGTGGTGGCGGACTTCCTGCGCGCCACGGCCCTCGCCTCCACGCTGGACGAGGTGCGCGAGGCGTGGCCCTTCGACGAGGCGGGCTGGCGCGATACGCTCTTCGCCGCCGAGCCGCACCCCACGCCCTGGCGGGAGCCCTCCGTGCCGGGCATCTACCGGCGCGAGCACGCCAGCGTGGTCATCCGCTCGCGGACGACGTCGGTGTTGGTGGATCCGATTCCGCTCCAGCGGCGGATGAACCTCATCGGTCAGGCGCCGGGCAACCTGGCTCCGGGGATGCTGGGCGCGGTGGCCATCACCCATGGCCACGTGGACCACTGGCACGTGCCGTCCCTGCTGTCACACCTGACCGACGCGACGGTGCCGGTGCTGGTGCCACGGGTGCCTCGCACCAGCCTGCTGACGATGCAGGACTTCTCCCGGGTGCTGGCCTCGTGCGGCCAGCGCGCGCTCGCGCCCGCGTGGGGCGAGACGGTGTACGTGGGCGACATTCGCGTGGACGTGCTGCCCTTCTACGGGGAACAACCCGCGCCGGAGGGGCCGCCGCTCGGCGAGGGACTGCGCAGCTGGGGCAACTGCTACCGCTTCACGACCGAGGACTTCAGTTGCCTGCTGCTGGTGGACAGCGGGACGGACCCTGACGGACGCATGGAGGCGGTGGTGGAGCGCTCGCGCCAGGCGCTGGGACCGGTGGACGTGGTGCTGTCGTGTCAGCGCGAGTTCCTCTCACCCTTCTTCGGCGGGCTGAGCCACTACTGGGCCGCGCTGCCGTGGGCGCGGTTGCGCGCGCTGTATGCGGACCTCCAGGCCGGGCGGCTGCGCAGCGCCACCGCGGGTCCCGCTGGCGTGGCCTCGGTGTGCGCCGCCGCGGGGGCGCGCTGGTTCCTGCCGTATGCCAACGGCTTCGAGGGCGTGGGACGCGCCATCCGCGACGTGGGCTGGGGACTGGGAGAGCCGTCCGAGGCGGCCTGTGGCGCGGCGGTGCGTGAACACCTGGCGGCGCTCGGCGCAGGCACCCGGGTGCTGGACTGGAGCCCGGGAGACGTGGCGCGCTTCGAGCGCGGCGAGCTGCGGCTGGACGTCACACGCTGAAGGGAGTGCGCACAGGGCACCGCGCTCGGCATTGGCACGGGAACCCGGGAGACGTGGCGCGCTTCGAGCGCGGCGCGCTCAGGGCACGGTGGTGGCGCGGCCTTGTGGGCGGGAGCCGGGCTGGAGGTACACCTCCGCGACCAGCCCGCTGGCCAGCCGGCCTCGCAGCGCGTCGGGGACCTGGAGCAGGGCCTCCGCCTTCTGGTGGCGCGAGGCGGGATCCACCTCGGGCGACAGCCGGTCCACCGTGGCCGTCAGCTCCACGCCCACCGTGCTCAACAGCACCCGCACGGTGTCTCCGGGACGCAGCCCGGGGGCAAGCCGCTCCGGCACGGCGAAGCGCAGCCGCAGTTGTTCACTCACCACCCGCAGCACCGGCGTGTCCCGGGTGACGCGCATGCCGGGCGTCAGGTACTGCTCGGTGACGAAGCCGGTGAACGGCGCCTTCAACCGCGCCAGGCCCACGTCCCGCTCGGCCTGCGCCATTCGGGCCCTCGACGTGCCCAGCTGCGCCTCCGCCAGGAGGAGGTCCGCTTCCGCCATGGCCACGTCGTTGCGTGCGGTCTCCTCCGCTTGGGCGGCGGTGAAGTCACGGATGCGCTGCTCGCGCTCCAGGCGCTGTCGGGCCTGGGCTAGGACAACGACGGCACGCTGCGCGATGGCCTCGGACGCTCGCGCGGTACACTGACGCGCGGCCAGCTCCAGCCGCATGGGCTCGGAGTCCACCGAGGCGACCAGCTCGCCCGCCACCACCCGCTGGCCCACGTGAGCCTTCACCTCGCTCAGCCGGCCCTCCACCTCGGCCACCAGGTCCAGCACCTGACTGGCCACCACCACGCCTAGCAGCGGCCTTGGCGCCGACAGCACCTGTTCCGTGGGAGCCGGCGCGGGTGCCTGCGCCAGTGCGCGCCCCGCTGTCGCCAGCATCAGCCCCGTGAGGGCTCCCGACCACGCCCATCTCCGCCGGTACATCACTGCTTGCCTGGAGCCCATGCCGTTCACCGCAGTGTAGCTCAGGAGGTGGGCCTCGACACGTGGGCGGCAGGTGCCCGGAGGACAGGCTGGCGAGCGACGAGTCGAGGCGCACTCCCTGGCGTCAGGCCGCGCGCGGGGCCTCGGTGGACAGCCCGAGGGCTGCCGACCGGGACGGCTTCGCGGCTCGCCGTTCGTTCAATGACTTGCGCGCGGGTGTCTCAATCCCAGCTCACCGCGTCCGTCAGTGATTTCACAGGGTCCGGGTGCGCGGCCCCACGGTGGGCTGCACCGTCTTCGTGGGGGCGTTGTCGATGCCATCGATGGCGAGCGACACGCCGCCCATCACACCCTCCAGCTGCGGCAGCTCGGCGGATTCGAGCGTGCGCAGGGTCTCCTTCTTCAAGGTGGGCTTCTTCGAGGGTCGGGTGCTCATGGCTGGGCGCTCCTGGTCCGAGATGAGTGTTCGCACACCGCACGCCCCACGGGTCGCACGGAACATCCGAGCCTAGGTCACGCAAAACAACAGCCTCAAGAAATAACTGCACCATTGCTGTATTACGGAGCCCGAGGGTTCCCTCTCCGAAACCACAGCGGTCCGCGACATGCCTCCCCGACCTCCTCCCTCGACTGAAGCGCGTGAGAACCTGGTGGGGCGGACTCGCCCCGAGCGCATGTCTCCCTTCGTCGCCGCGGACTTCTTCGTGCTTCGCACCCCGTTGCTGCCCTTCGACGCCCTCACGTCGTGGAGCGAGGGACTGGAGGGCCCGGAGGCCGTGCCGCGCGAGCTGGAGGCGGCGCTCCAGCGAGACACGTCGCGACTGCGCGCGCGGCTGCGCCAGTGGGTGGAAGCGCCGCTCATCCAGGAGTCGCTCTTCATCGCGTCCCCGGCGCTGGTGGAGAGCCTGCACTACTGGCTGGAGGACGCCGACTCCGAGCAGGGTCGGAAGGTCGAGCGGACCCTCGTGCGGTACTTCGCGCGGATGGCGGGACGCAGCACGCCCTTCGGGCTGTTCGCGGGGCTCTCCATGGGACGGCCGGGAGCCGTGACACGGCTGCGCCTCGCGCCGCGTGAGGAGTTGCGCCGCCACACCCGCCTGGACATGGACTACGTCTGCGCGCTCGTGGAGAAGGTGCAGCAGGAGCCCGGGGTTCGCGGCCAGCTCTCGTACGTGCCCAACTCCAGCCTGTATCTCGCCGCGGGGCGGCTGCGTTACACGGAGATGCGGCACACCGGACGCGAGCGCACCTACCACCTGGTGGCCGTGGAGCCCTCGCCGTATCTGGACGCCACGCTGGCGCGGGCCCGAAGTGGCGCGTCATTGGATGCGCTGGCGGAAGCGCTCACCGTGGATGACGCCGACGTCGGATTGGAAGACGCGCGAGCCTTCATCGTGGAGCTCATCGAGTCCCAGGTCCTCGTGCCCACCTGGGCTCCGCCGCTCACCGGCCCCGAGCCCATTCCCGCGCTGCTGGCGTCGTCCGAAGGACTGTCCGCGCTGGAGCCCACGCGCGCGAAGCTGGCCAGCGCACACGAGGCGCTGGGTCGTATCGACGCCGCGCCTCCTGGTGTCCCTGTCGAGTCCTATCGGGAGGTGGCGCGGATGCTCGAGGGCTTGCCGGTGCCCGCGGAGCTGCCGCGCCTCTTCCAGGTGGACATGCTCCGCCCCGCCGAGGGGGCCACGCTCTCTGCTCGTGTGGTGGAGGCGTGCCAGGAAGCCGTCGAGGTGCTCCACCGCATCTCGGTGGACAGCGGCGTGACCTCACCGCTCGCGCGTTTCCAGCAACGCTTCGTGGCGCGGTACGAGACGCGCGCCGTGCCGTTGCTGGAGGCGCTCGACGAGGAGACCGGCATCGGCTTCACGGCGGACGGCGGCACGGGCGGTGGCACCGGCCCGCTGCTCCAGGGCTTCGCCTTCCCGCTGCTCCATGATGGCGACTGGCGTTTCCCTGGCGGGGCGCACTGGCGCCATCTGTTGACCCGGCTGGAGTCCTGCTGGCGTGAGAAGTCTCAAGAGCTGGCCCTCACGAAAGATGACCTCCGCGCGCTGGAGTCCAAGGACACGCCGCCGCTGCCGGAGGCCTTCTCCATCGTGGCGACGGTGGTGGGTGCCAGCACCGAGCAGGTGGACAACGGTACCTTCCGAATCGTCCTGGAGAGCCTCTCGGGTCCCTCCGGCGCGGTGATGGTGGGACGGTTCTGCCACGCGGACCCGGCGTTGGAAGCGGCGACGCGCGACTACCTGCGCGCCGAGGAGGCCCTGAGACCCGAGGCCATCTTCGCGGAGGTGGTCCACCTGCCACAGGGGCGCATGGGCAACGTCATCTGTCGCCCCGCGCTGCGCGAGCACGACATCGTCTTCCTGGGACAGTCCGGTGTGACTCCGGAGCATCGGCTCGAGCTGTCGGACCTGTGGCTCTCCGTCGAGCAGGGCCGACTGGTGCTCCGCTCGCGCAAGCTGGGGCGCGAGGTCATTCCCCGGATGACCCATGCCCACAACTACTTCTCCCTTGGGCTCGGCGCGTATCGCTTCCTGGGGCAGCTTCAGCAGCAGGGAGTCCAGGGCCTGTCCTTCTCCTGGGGGCCGCTGGCGCAGGCGACGTTCCTCCCTCGGGTGACGTATGGCCGCGTGGTGCTGGCGCTGGCGCGCTGGCGAGTGGAGTCGGACGTACTCAAGACGTGGGGCGCGGCGCGGGGTTCCGCGCGCTACCTGGCGCTCCAGCACTTCCGGAAGCAGGCCCGGCTGCCTCGCTGGGTCTGTCTCCAGGATGGCGACAACCAGCTCCCCATCGACCTGGACAACGTGTTGAGCGTGGACACGTTCGTCCAGCTCGCGCGCAATCGTCCCGCGGGCGTGACGCTGGAGGAGCTGTATCCCACGCCCGACGGGCTCTGCGTCACGGGGCCGGACGGGCACTACATGCACGAGGTGGTGCTCCCGTTCCGTCGACGCGAGCCCCTGGCGAGGACGCCTCATGCGCCCGCCGTCCCCACCGCGTCCGTGCCGCGCACCTTTCCACCCGGCTCCGAGTGGCTCTACGCGAAGCTCTACACCGGCACCGCCACCGCGGACCGACTGCTCACGCTCACCCTCGCTCCGGTCCTCCGGCGGCTCACCGAGACGGGCGCGGTCTCGCACGGGTTCTTCCTGCGCTACGGCGACCCGGACTGGCACCTGCGCTTGCGGCTGCATGGCGCTCCGGAGCGGCTGTATGCGGAGGCGCTGCCCATGTTGCAGACGGCGTGCGCGAGCGCGCTGGCCTCGGGTGAGGGGTGGAAGCTCCAGCTCGACACCTACGAGCGCGAGGTGGAGCGCTACGGTGGCCCCGCTGGAATCGCTCTGTCCGAACAGCTCTTCGCGGTGGACAGCGAGGCCGTGCTGTCTTTGCTGGAGGCACACCCTGGAGACGAGGGTGCCAGTCTGCGCTGGAGACTGGCGTTGCTGGGCATGGACACGCTGCTGGACGCGCTTGGCCTGTCGTTGGAGCAGAAGCTGGCTGTGGCGAGTCGCTGCCGCAAGAGCTTCGGCGCCGAGTTCCATGTCAACGCGCGCTTCGAGTCCCAGTTGGGGCAGCGCTTCCGCGAGGAGCGGCGGGAGTTGGAGCGGATGCTCGACGCAGCTCCAGCCGACGAGGGCCCCTGGAAGGCGGGGCTCGCCATCCTGGCGCGGCGCGGAGCCCGGCTGCGGCCCATCGCGGAGCAGCTCCAAGAGGCCGAACGGGAGGGCCGGCTCACGCTCCCCGTGGCCGGACTGGCCGAGAGCTTCCTGCACATGCACGCCAACCGGCTGCTGGCGAGCGACCAGCGCGCGCAGGAGCTCATCCTCCATGACTTCCTGGAGCGGCTCTATCGCTCGCGGCTGGCGAGGACCCTCAAGAGCGGCGCATGAGGTCGACGCGAGGGGCAGTCGTCGACTCGCTTCACTCAGGCCGGAAGCTCTCACCGACGCCGGGCCTGCGCTTCGGGTGGGGCGGTTCCCCATAGTCTGTGGGGAGTGGCGGGGCACCACCCCCGAAGTGCTTGCGGATGTGGTCGTCGAAGAAGGTGACGGTAATGGCCCCGAGGACGAGCACGACGGACAGCAGGATGAAGATGATTTTCAACGTCTTTTCATGACTCCTCGGAACAGAGCGCAGTCGAGTGACGACGTCGACGGACATGATTCCAGGGCCGTCCTTCAGAGTGTACGGGAAGGAGTGACCTTCCCAGCCCTGAGATGACGCTCCACTCGCCCCCGCGTTATCCTGTCGTTCCCCACACGTACTCCGCTCGGGTGGTGCGGGAGCGCATGCCCTGGAGTCGGCCGCTGACCGGACCGCCGCGACGCTCGGCTCGGGTGCGCATGCGAGGACGGGCCCCTCGTCCATCGCGGCGGCCACCTCGGCGCCTCCAGGGCTGGGACCAGGCCAGACTGTCCCGCGAAGCGTGCGCGCGCCCATGGAAGCCCGCCTCGGGTTCGACTTCTCCAACCAGGGCGAGGGGCTGCGCGGTATCTACAAGCCTGGCGGCGGCAACGACTGGGCTGATGCCCAGACGCGCGAGGGCTACCTCATCTGGATTCCCAGCCTGCGGTTCGCGCAGAGCCTCCGGGGCAAGGTCAGCTCGGGCTCCATCAGCCATGAGCTGTGGCGGGACGTGAAGTCAGCGGTGAAGGCCGCGGTGGAGTTCGTCGTCGGTGGCGCCGCCTTCATCGCGGGACTGCCGCACGGCGCGCTCGAGTCGGTGTCGGACCTGCTGACGGGACTGGTGGACCTGGGGGAACTGGTCTGGAAGGTGGTGAAGAGCCTCTTCACCGGACGGCCCTGGTGCCGGACGTGGGGCCCACCCAGTGGTCATTGGACCCCACCGGGTGGGACGGCTGGGTGCTCACGCTCTCACAGGAGGACAAACCCTTCGAGCGCGTGGAGCTCCCGGCCGCGCGTCAGGTGCTCTGGACGGAGCAGCTGACGGCGGCCGACGGCCTGGCTCAGGGCGACGACGAGTAGCAGACCTCCAGGCCCGGCCGATTGGCGACGGTCGTGCTCTCACTGCTGTAGAAGATGGAGAGCGCGGAGACAGCCGTCGCGGCGGTGTCGAGGAGGAAGCCGTTGTTCACGAGGCTTCCGGTGACCCAGTCGTTGACCAGTCCCGTGACATTCACGTTCCGCGTCGACAGGGCGGCAGGCGGGATGGTGGCTCGCACCGTGGGGTTGAACTGCTGATTGAAGCTGTTGAAGGTCACAATGAATTCGTCCCAGGCGGCAGTGGCTGCATGCACCGTGACGGCGTTGAGTTGCGCCACGGCGAACAGCTTGAGCGTGGCGGAGTCGACGGTGATGTTGGCCGGAAGCGAGCTGAGGTCGAACTTCAGGAGCGCCTCTTGCCGGGAGAGGGGGAGGAGGGGATTCAGGTTGTCCACGTTCAACTGCAGGGACCCGAAGTTCGTATTCGGAGCCAGCGAGGCAATCGTGGTGTCAGCCACCGTCCCGTTGACGCCGCGTCGGAACGTCACGCAGGTGATGGTGGACAGGGATTGATTCGAGGCGTGCTCCTCGGTGCTCGTGTCAGCGGGCCCTGTTCCGCAGGCCGACAGGAGTGGAAGGGACAGCAGGAGCAGCCAGGCAGCGGGGGAAGTGTCGGTGAGAACGTCTCGGTGAGAACGCATGGTCTTCCTCTCGGGTGACGTCCGGGAAGTCCTGAGTGCCGTATGGTTTTGGATGGCCGGAACGTCGAAGCCATCATCGACGTGTCAACTCACCGGCAATACTGTCGACAAGGACCATGGCTGTGTCCCTGAAATGACAGATGTCTTTCCCCGCAAGTCTTTGTCGATGAGCTGCCCGTGCGGGCTCGAGCGAAGCCCGCAGCGCCGCCCGAACAGGCCCGTTACAGCCAGCCCGGGTTGAACCCTCCCTCGGGGAACGCCTGCTTCGCGATGTCTTGCATTACCGGAAAGCCGTCCAGGAAGCCGGCATCGGGGATGGGATTGTTCTTGTCGTCCAGGAACATGAGCTGCCGGCAACTGAAGCAGGCCACCACGTCCACCCACTTCGTCCCAATCCAGAAGCGGAAGGCGATGTCTGGGTTGAAGCCACACTTCCTCGGCGGATAGGGCACGAAATCCTTGGGCGAGACCCAGATTTCCGCCAGGGCCCGGCGTTTTCTCCGGCTCAGCTCGGGGCCTTCCTTGGGAAAGACGAAGTAGCCGTTGCGAGGAGCGGCTTCGTCATACTCAATCCCCTGCCCCATCATGTCCGCGATGAAGATCTGCACCCGGTCCGGGCGGCGGAAGAAGTCCTCCGGCGTGGGTGGGTCGGAGCGCCCGGCAGTGGCGCTACAGGACGTAAAGGCCGTGGCGAACATGAGGAGGGCAAGGAGCGCGGGTCGCATTTTCCCAGACTACCCTGAACTCTTTCGGAGCCTCCTGGGTCCTGGGCTACTCTCGCTGGCTCCAACGACAATGGGGGTCGGCATGATGAAGAGCGGTTGGCTTCGATGGATCTCGGTGCTGAGCCTGGGGGCCCTGTGCTTCACGGGAAATGCCCTGGCGCAGACTCCCGTCACGGCCTCACCGGAGGCCCTCCGCGCCGAGCGCCGGGTGCGCCTGGTGAAGCTGTGGGGTGACGTCCGGTTCCGCCATCCTCGGGCCTTCTCCATGCCCACCGAGTGGGATGCCGCCTTCGTCTCCGCGCTGCCCAAGGTGGAGGCGGCGCGGGACGCGGAGTCCTATGCCGCCGCGGTCCAGGGCATGCTCGCGACCCTGGGAGACCCGGCCACGCGGGTGGAGCGTTTGAATCCACCCCCCGTCTCCGGCCAGGCCCCCACGCTTCGCGCGCTCAAGAGCTGGGAGAAGGACGTCCTCGTGCTCGACCTGCGCAACCTCCTGGGGGAGCAGGGGTATGCCTCGATGCAGGAACTGGAGGCGACGCTGGACGCGGACGCGGCGAAGGCTCGCGCGGTGGTGTTGGACCTCCGCATGCGCGGCCTCCAGCGCTACGGGCTCTCGTGGGTGGTGCCGCGGTTGTTGCCCCACTTCATCGACGGCGAGCTGAGTGTCCCCGGTCTGCGCGAGCCTCGCCACGCTGGCCTGCGGCCACAGGATGGCATGCAGAGCTTCTACCGCTCCGAGTTCAGGGTGCCCGCAGCGGAGGTCATCACGGGCACTCCGGGCAAGAAGCCCGCGCTGCTCATCTTCCTGGTCGACGGAGACTCCGTCCTCGACCTGCCCGTGCTGGCGCTGCGCGCTCGCGGCAAGGCGCTCCTGGTGACCGAAGGCCCGGTCGATGACGGCGCCATGAACAACCAGGACTCCATTCCGCTGGGCGAGGGATACCGCGCCCTGATGAGCATGGACGAGCCGGTGCTGTCCTTGGAGGCGGACGTGAGCCGCCCCGCGCGGGTTCGAATGGAGGGCCCGGATGAAGGCATGCGCCAGGCGCTCCTGCTGGCCTCCCGCCCTCCCAAGCCCAAGGCCTCGGCCGCGCTCCCTCGCCCCACGCCGGTCTGGCGCCCGGAGCCGAGCTACCAGGACTCACTCAATCCCTCTCGTGAGCTGCGGATATTGGCCGGGGCCAAGCTGTGGACGGTGGTGCGCTTCTTCTTCGCCTACCCGGAGTTGATGGACCGGCCCTGGGAGTCCCGATTGCCGGTGCTGCTCGAGAAGCTGGAGGCGGCGAAGGACTCGACGGCGTATGTGCTCGCGTTGGCCGAGGCGACCACCTGGCTCCAGGACGCCCATACGAGGGTGCGAGGCCATCCGGAGCTCCATCGGTTCTACGGCGTCCTCCCGCCTGTCGGGGTGACGGACCTGGACGGCAAGGCGGTGGTGGTGGAGGTGTACGATGCGGCGTCCGCGCCGGGGCTCAGGCCGGGCGACATCATCGAGAAGGTCGACGGTGAGCCCATCGACGCACGGGCGCGCCGGTTCGCCCCCTACGTGGCGGCCTCGCTGGCCAGCTACCACAGGGACCTGACCCTGCTGCTCGCGCTCGGGGGCTCGGAGGGTTCCACCGCCGTCCTCACCGTGCGCGGTGCCCAGGGGCCGAAGGAGGCGAAGGTCATCCGCACGCCCCGGTGGAAGCTGCCTCCTCCGACGGCGGCGTCCTACCAGGTGCTGGAGGGGAACATCGGCTTCGTGGACCTGGGGAGGCTGGAGGTCGAGCAGGTGCCCCAGATGTTCGAGGCGCTCAAGGACACGCGCGGCATCGTGTTCGACCTACGCGACTACCCACGCGGCACGATGTGGGCGCTCGGGCCCTACTTCGACGTGAAGGGCTCACGTCCCTATGCCTGGTATGAGCGCCCCTACGTGGGAGGACCGGACAGCGGCTGGGTGAAGCACGTCGATGCGCTGGCGGAGACGGACGTCCCCAGGTATCGCGGCCGCACGGTGACGTTGATTGACTCACGCACCATCAGCCAGGCCGAGCACACCGGGCTGATGCTGAAGGCCGCCGCGGACACCGTCTTCGTGGGCAGCGCCACCGCGGGCACCAATGGCGACGTCACCCAGGCGGTGCTGCCCGGAGGCGTCACCTTCTTTTTCACCGGCCAGCAGGTGCGCCACGGGGATGGTCGGCAACTGCAGCGCAAGGGGCTGGAGCCCGACGTGAAGCTGCGGCCAACGGTGGCGGGACTCCAGGCGGGCCGCGATGAGCTGCTGGAGCGCGCCGTCCAGCTCCTGCGCGAGGAGCCCGCCCAGAAACCCGCGGCCTCGACTCGCTGAATCAATGACAGACGTCTTCTCCCCGTGTCAGCTCCGGGCGGCGGCATGCCGCGTGGCCCAGTCGAGGGCGAGGTCCGCGACGGCCTCCCAGCCGGGCTGGGCCACGGTGTAGTGCGAGCGGCCCTTGCGCTCCACGTACTCTGTCACCGCCTTCGACTTCGCGTAGCGCTTCACGTTCTCCCGCTGGATTTTCGCCGGGAGGATGATGTCCGAGTCACCCGAGAGGAACAGCAGCGGCGCACGCTCATCGTTCTTCAGATTCACGGTGACCTGCGAGTGCGGCGTCAGGTTGGCGAGGGCACCCTGGAACAGCGCGCGGCCCGAGCCCGGCACGTACTGCGTGCGGTACACCTCGTCCGACTCCTCCTGCGTCAGCGTGTTGGTGAAGGCGTAGTGGAACTGTTCGGGCGTCATCGGCGCGGGGCGGTTGACGTTGGCGGGGTTGAGCAGCGTGGACGCCGTCGACTTGATGGTGGTGAAGGGCAGCGTGTAGACGCCCTTCACGGGCGCCGAGTGGATGGCGACGCCGGCCGCGCCCACGCCCCTGTCGAGCAGCATCTGCACGAAGGCGCCGCCGAAGGAGTGGCCCATGAGGATGGGCGGGGTGGGCAGCGCGCGGATGATGCGCTCGTAGTGGTCGACGATGGCCTTCACGCCCAGGTTCTCCAGCGGTTTCGGGTCCTTCTGGAGCGCCTCCACGCCGACTTCGAGGCCGGGCCACGACGGGGCGATGACGCGGTAGCCGGCCTTCGTGAAGCGGTCAATCCACCCCTGCCAGCTGCGAGGCGTCATCCACATGCCGTGGACGAGGACGATGGTGTCGGGCTGGGTCTGGGTCTTCTGGACGAGGGCGCCTCCATAGGAAATATGAGAATTCAAGATAAACTTGTCTTCACCCAGCAGGAAGGGCGACAGCCGCTTCGCCCACCCCTGGGCCAGTTGAACCCGTGGGGTGTCGAAGTCGACATGCCCCGGAGCGGGTGAAACACAGACCCTGATTTTGCTCAGAGTGCGGGCGTCGAGCCTGACGCCTGGGATGAAACACCTGTGAACAGTGGCCCCCAGGCGCCCGAAGGGGGGCTGGATGTTACTCCGAGTGAATACGGCCCGAGCGGGGACGAGAGGGCGGGCACAGTGAACCCCCCTCTGCCCCTCCGCACCGGCCCATTCCCTCGCTGGGCCGCCCTCTGTGTGATCGCTCCCAGAAGGCTCCCAGCTTCGGTGGAAATCCCGTATAGGGCCTGCTCGCAACGTGCGCGGCACGCGAGCGCCCCAGAGGGGGGATATCAGCCCCGGGGACTGCTCTGGAGGATTGGATGGAGTTGTCGAGTCTCGAGTCGAATTTCTGGGCAGTCGCACCGAGTGTCATCGGCGCCGTGGGATTGCTCTTCTCTGCGTTCTTCTACTTCCGGGTCAAGGCACTCCCCGACGGCGACGCGACGATGAACCGCATCGCGGGCTACATCCGCGAAGGCGCGATGGCGTTCCTCGTCCGTGAGTACAAAGTGCTCGCGGTGTACTGCGCGGTCATCGCGGTGTTCATCGGCTGGGCCCTCGGCGGTCTGGCGAGCGCGAGCTTCGTGGTGGGCGCGTTCCTGTCGCTGCTCGCGGGCTACATCGGCATGAAGGCCGCGACGTTCGCGAACGTGCGCACCGCGCAGGCCGCGCGCACCGGCTCGAAGCCCAACGCGCTCCTGGTCGCCCTGGATGGCGGCGCGGTGATGGGGCTCGCCGTCGCTGGCCTGGGCCTGATTGGCATGGGCGGCGTCTACTACTTCTTCAAGGGCCACGCGCAGCTGTCGCCCATCCTCCACTCGTTCGCCGTGGGAGCCAGCTCCATCGCGCTCTTCGCGCGCGTGGGCGGCGGCATCTACACCAAGGCCGCGGACGTCGGCTCCGACATCGCCGGCAAGGTCATCGAGAACATCCCCGAGGATGACCCGCGCAACCCCGGCGTCATCGCCGACAACGTGGGCGACAACGTGGGCGACGTGGCCGGCATGGGCGCGGACATCTACGAGTCCATGGTGGCCGCCATCGTCGCCGCCATGGCGATTGCCCTGACGGCCAATGCCACGGAGCTCTCCCGCCTCGTCGTGGACCCCTCGGCGACGGGTGGCGCGAAGGTGGCCGGCGTGGTGCTCCCGCTGGTGCTCTCCGCGGTGGGTCTCATCGTCAGCCTGCTGAGCATCTTCATCGCGCGCGCGCTCAAGAAGATGAACCCCGCGCAGGTGCTGCGCAGCGCCCTCATCATGCCCCCCGTCATCCTGGTGGGCCTGTCGTTCGTGATGATGAACCTGTTCGGCCTCTCCCAGAACATCACGGTGGCCCTGGCCGCGGGCGCCTTCGGTGGCGCCATCATCGGCCTCGTCACGGACTACTACACGTCCTCCACGCCGGTGCAGCGCATCGCCGAGGCGTCCATCACGGGCGCCGGCACCAACCTCATCCGCGGCCTCGCCGTCGGCATGGAGAGCGTGGGCATCTCCATGGCCACCATCGCCGCGGTGGCCTACATCGCTGACCAGGCGCTCGGCCTGTACGGCATCGCGCTGTCCGCGGTGGGCATGCTGGGTGGCACCGCCGTCGTGATGACGGTGGACGCCTACGGCCCCATCTCCGACAACGCGGGTGGCATCTCCGAGATGTCCGGCCTGGGTCCCGAGGTTCGCGCCATCACCGACGAGCTGGACGCGGTGGGCAACACCACGGCGGCCATCGGCAAGGGCTTCGCCATCGGCTCGGCGACGCTCACCGTCATCGCGCTCTTCTCGGCGTTCAACCTGGAGGTCAACCACACGCGCGTCGCGGCCGGTCTGCCGGAGATGAGCCTGCTGCTGACCGACCCGAAGGTCATCGTGGGCATGCTGCTCGGCTCCATCCTGCCGTTCATGGTGGGCGCCTCCACGATGCTCGCCGTCGGTCGCGCGGCGGGTGCCATCGTCGAGGAGATTGGCCGTCAGTTCCGCGAGATTCCCGGCCTGATGGAGCTCAAGGCGGACCCCGACCCCAAGAAGATCGTCGACATCGCGACCAAGAGCGCGCTGCGCGAGATGATCTTCCCGGGCCTCATCGCCGTCGTCGCCCCTCCGCTGGTGGGCTACGTGCTGGGGCCCAGCGCGCTGGCGGGCCTGCTGGCCGGTGCGCTCGTCGTCGGTGCCACCATGGCCCTCTACATGGCCAACGCGGGCGGCGCCTGGGACAACGCCAAGAAGTACATCGAGAAGGGCAAGCTGCCCGGCCACGCGAAGGGCTCGCACGTCCACAAGGCCGCCGTCGTCGGCGACATGGTGGGCGACCCGTTCAAGGACACCTCCGGTCCGGGCGTTGCCATCCTCATCAAGGTCATGAGCGTCGTCTCGCTGCTCGTGGCCTCCCTCATCGCGCTCCGGTAGGTCCGCGCGGGGGAAATGCGGCGCCTCGAAGTCGAGGCGCCGCATCGCGAGATGTAAGACAGTCAACACCTTTCCAGGACATATCAGACAGGCCGCCGGGAGTGGCGCGTGAGCACGTGATAGGCTTCACGGTGTTCCGCTGTCAGAGAGGTGTCCCATGGTCCTGGAGCTCTCCCAGCAGCAGATTCAACTCCTCCATGCCTGTCTGGCTGAGAGCATCGAGGAGCTGCGCGACGAAGTCCTCCACACAGACATGCGCGAGCTGCGCGACGAGCTGAGGGAGAAGCTCCACGGGCTGCAGGCCCTCCAGCGTCAGGTGGATGTCTTGAAGCAGCGCGAGCAGCCCTCCGTCTGACGGGAAGCGGCCCGCGCTGCCTTGGGGGTGCGGGCTTCAGGGCTGGAGCGACACGCCCGCCTCGTTCTGGCGCCGCAGCTCGTTCACGGCCTGCACCGCCTTGACGAGCATGATGACGATGTAGACGCGGATGATGAGGCCGAAGACCTGGGGCCTGCCGCCCTGGCCGACGGTGTCCATCAGCGTGATGAGCGTGTCCCCGACATACAGGACGATGGCGAGGATGGGGGCCACGCGGGTGCCGCGATAGGTGAAGAAGCCGAGCACCGCCGTCACGGCGCCGAAGAGGACGGAGCCAATCCCCATGCCCAGCGCTTCCAGCGCCTCGTTGGGAATCACCAGGGCGATGACGCCCACCAGGGTGTTGAGGCCCGCCAGGAAGTAGAGCAGGTACGCGGCGGACTTGATTCGCTGCTCGGGATCCGTGCTGGAGCCGGGCAGGGGCACCCCATCCCGCTTCACCGCCAGGTCCACTTGGAGCACGCCCGACTGGATTTGGACGTTCAGCGTGCTTCCGTCAGGGAGCCTGAAGTCCACCCCCTTCTTGAGCTCGGACTGACCGCCGTCCGTGGTCCCCACGACCTTGCCATCGAGGGTGACGGTGAACTTCTTCCAGAACAGTCCCCATGACAGCTCCAGGCGCTGAGGCCCTCCCGCCTCCAACGCCAGCTTCTTCGAACCCATGTGAATTCCCCACCTCTGACCCGGACCGGGTCGCGAGGGCGAGGCTAGCTGTCCAGACAGGAGCGATGCAAAGCAGGGGACCCGGCCATGACGCTCAGCTCCGGGCCACCCACCCCCCGCCGATGATGAGCAGCATCGCCAGGTGGAACCAGCCCAGGTTGCGCGCGAGCAGCGCCCAGCCCTCGCCCGAGCCAGGCGCGGTGCCCTGACGGATGGCCGCCAGCTCCTGGTAGCCCAGCACCAGCCCCACGAGCCCGGGGACGAAGCCGAGGAAGCCCGCGGTGGCGAAGAAGAGCGCCAGCGTCGCGCGTTGAGAGGGTTTCTCTCCCAACGCCACCGTGTGACAGCGCAGACAGAGCATGCGCTGCACCTGCCACCTTCGGCATCCCTCGCACAGGAAGGTGCCACAGCGGCTGCAGGTCCCATCAGCGGGGCGCTCGGGATGCAGGGGACATGAAGCAGCGAGCGTCGCGTCCATGCCCCTCTGTCTACCATGTCCCCAGACGCTCAGACCGCCGTCCAGCCGCCGTCGACGTCGAGCACCATGCCGGTGGCGTAGGCGCACGTCGCCAGGAAGTACGCGGCGTCCGCCATGTCGCGAGGGACACCGGGGCGCTTCAGGGGGACGTGGCTGGCGAGCGTGTCGAGGAACGCGCCCACTTGAGAGGCGGGCACGCCACCAGCAGGTCCACGCGGGGCACGGAGTCGAGCAGTCGCTGGACCTGCGCCTCGTCACCGACGTTCGTCACCCCCCCCGAGCGCCATGCCCGATTCGCGAGAGGGCTTCGTCCATGCGGCCCTTGTTGCGCCCCGCGATGACGACCTCGGCGCCTTCACTGGCGTAGCGCTCGGCGATGGCCAGTCCAATGCCAGTGCTGCCTCCAGTGATGATTGCAAGCTTCCCATCCAATGTGCCCATGGCTGCCCCCAGAAGTGAGGCCGACAGGAAAGCACGCCGGGTCGATGCGGGCCCTTGCCGTCCTCGGTGAAATGACGTGCTGCGACGTTGTTGTCGGAGCCCGGCGGGCTGGGGGGATGGGTCAGGCCCGGTGTGACACGGAGAGTGGAATCCGGTGTATTATAGGTCTCCCGGTTCGTGCCCCAGACATCCGAAGCCGCTCTTCGCGCCACCCAAAGGTCACCCGCTCCATGGATTCCTCCTCCTCGCCCAAGAACTCTCAGCGCGCCGTGGTGTGGTCCACGATGAAGTCGTACGTGAACGAGGCCGTGTCGACGGCGAAGGCGCGGCTCAACGAGCACGTTCCTCAGCTCGGCGCGCTGGAGCAGAAGTATCGGCGGTTCTGGTTCTCGCGCATCTACCACCACAACTTCTGGCTGGATGCGGAGTCGCGCTCGGGGCCGGGCTCGACGCTGAAGGCGACGGAGTCCATCCGCCGGGAGCTGCCTGAAGTTCTCCGCAAGGCGAGCGCCCGGACGATGCTGGACGTCCCCTGTGGCGACTTCAACTGGATGAAACACGTGGAGCTGGAGCTGGACCAGTACATCGGCGCGGACATCGTCCCGGACCTCATCGCGCTCAACCAGCAGCAGCATGGCAACGAGCGCCGCCAGTTCATGGTCCGCGACCTCATCCAGGATGACCTGCCGAAGGTGGACGTGGTCATGGTGCGGGACTTGTTCATCCACCTGTCGTATCGGAACATCTTCCGGGCGTTGACCAACCTCCGACGCAGCGGCACCACGCACCTGCTCGCGACGACCCACGTGGGACTGAGCCGCAACGAGGACATCGTCACCGGCATGTGGCGTCCCGTGAACCTGCGGCTGGCGCCGTTCAACTTCCCCGAGCCCCTCCATCTGGTGGAGGACCCGCACAAGGGCCGCCACATGGGCCTGTGGCGGCTCGAGGACCTGGAGCTGGGTCAGACCACCGGCTCCTGACGCGGTCAGGTCGCGCGCGAGTCCTGGACGCGGAGCGCCATCGGGAGCGGGGCCTGGAGCTGAAAGGGCTCGCCCGAGCGAGGGTGCACGAAGGCGAGGGACTCCGCGTGCAGCAGGTAGCCCCCGTCTCCAGGCAGGCCGGGGTTCTCGGCCAGTGGCAGGCCTCCCGCGGCGAAGAGCGGGTCTCCCACGAGCGGATGGCCGATGAAGGCGAGGTGGATGCGAATCTGCTCGGAGCGTCCCGTGTGGATGTCCACCTCGAAGAGGGTGTGCTCGGTGCGCCGCTCCAACACCCGGGCCGTGCTGTGTGAGGGTTTGCCGCGCGCGGTGGCGCCATGCACCTCGCCCAGCAGCGGATGGGGCACCAGTCCGATGGGCGCGCGGATGTCGTAGGTCTCCTGGGCGGCGAGTCCCTGGGCGAGCGCGCGGTAGCGCTTGTGCACGCGGCCCTCGCGCCAGTCGCTCGCCAGTCGCGCGGCGGCGTCACGGGTGCGGGTGAAGAGCACCAGGCCCGACGTTGCGCGTCCCAGGCGGTGCATGGGGACCGCCTCGGGCCATCGCGCCTGGACGAAGGAGAGCAGGGTGTTCTTGAGGAAGCCTCCCGAGGGCAGCGTCGGCAGGCCACTCGGCTTCACCACGACGACCAGCTCCGCGTCCTCGTACACCACGTCGAAGGACTGCGGGGTATCCGCCTCCTCCCAGGGTGGGCGGTGCCAGCACAGCCATTGCCCCGCCCTCAGCGGCTCCGAGCCATCGGCCGTGACGTCGTCGAGGCGCACCTCGCCCCGGGCGAAGCGAGCCCGCCATTCCTCCTCTGACGAGTGGCGATACTTGTCCGTCAGATGTGCGAGCGCGCTGCTGCCCGGTCGGCTCCCGAGCTTCTCGCGGTACACATAGCCATCGTTGAGCAGCACGCGCACACCCTACACCTCACGGGCTCGTGGAGGGAGGCGCTTCACCAGGCGCACCAGCCCCGTGACAGCTCCATGGGCTCACGTCGCGCTCCAGCTTGATTGTATGCGCTTCGCTCCACCCACCGATTGGCCGGGCCCAGGTCCCATCGACCTTGAACTGCATGACCGCCCGCATGCCTCCTCGGGCCTCGAGTGGTGGTACGTCAACGCCCACTTCGCCGTGGAGGACGGGCGCCCCTTCTCAGTCTTCGCCGCCTTCTTCCGCCACCCCTGGTCCCAGCGTGGGAAACCCAAGACGTGGGCTCACTCGGTGGTCTGGGGACTCACCGACGTGGTGGGCCGGCGCTACCACGCCACCTCCCTCCTGGACCCTCGCACTCCGGAGCTCGTGCTGAGGTGGTTGGACTCCCATCCAGAGAGCCGCGAAGGCATCGCACGGCGCGCCCTGCGCGAGATACTGCGGCGTGGTCACGTCCCCCTGCCGGATCAGCTCGCCTCCCATTCGGCACATGCGAGTGAGGACCGCCTGGAGCTGGAGCTGGAGGGCAATCGCCTCCGACGGGGACAGGGCGGCCGGTACGAGGTCGTCCTGGTGGACAGGACGCGGGACGTCCAGGTCCAGCTCCACTTCCAGCCCGAGAAGCCACCCATCCGCCACGCCGATGACGGCGTCGTGCACGGCCACGAAGGCGAGGAGATGTTCTACTACTTCATCCCGCGCTGCCGTGTCGAAGGCACGCTCCACGTCGAAGGCCGCGCGTGGAAGACTCGCAAGGGCACGGGGTGGTACGACCACGAGTTCGGCGCGGCCGGCCGGAGCGAGGAAGACGGCGCGCGAGGCTCATCGCTCTCTGCCTGGAGCTGGCTGTCGGGTCAGCTCGACAACGGCGTCGACCTGTCTGGGTTCACGATGTTCGGGCAGGCCCCACCCCACCGGCCCCTGGGACAGCGGCTGCTCCGAATCGACCCGCGCGGTGGACGCAGGGAGACGCTGGACTTCCAACTCCAACCCACCGCTCACTGGACCAGCCTGGGCACGTTCAGCGAGCACCCGGTGTCCTGGGCGCTGGACGCCCCCGACTTCGCCCTGCATCTCCATATCGAGGCGGAGCTGCCCGGGCAGGAGGTCATCACCCTGCTCTCGCTCCCTTCCTTCTGGGAGGGCCGGGTCCGGCTGAGCGGCACGATGGAAGGGCAACCCGTCCAGGGGCTGGGGTTCGTCGAGCGGAGCCGGTTCGACCGCTTCGACGCCATGGATGCGTTCTTCGCCTCCGTGGGGAGGGAGACGCGCAGACAGGTCGACCTCATGCTGCCGCGCAGGCTCGACACGGCGCGGGCCGAGAAGCTCATCGCCAGCAGGGAGCGTCGGGAGCTCCTGGAGGACGTCGACGTCTCGCGGTACGAGCGCGCGGTCGTCGCGCCCATCCGGGACATGATTGACCGGGGCGGCAAGGCCTGGCGCTCCTACGCGCTGGTCGCCGCGGTGGAGCTGCTGGGAGGAGACGCCGAGCGCTACCGGGAGCAGCTCGCCTATCCGGAGGTCCTCCAGGCGGGCTCGTTGATCATCGATGACGTGGAGGATGACTCGGAGCGGCGGCGTGGCGGACCGGCGTGCCACACGGTGTACGGAAGGTCGCTGGCCATCAACGCGGGCTCCCTGTGCATGTTCCTCATCGAGGACATCGCCTCCAGACCCTGGCTGACCGGTGAGCAGAGCGCGCGCATCTTCCAGCTCTACTTCGAGGCCCTGCGTGCCGCGCATGCCGGGCAGGCGCTCGACATCCAGGGGCTCGACGACCTGCTGCCGGAGGCGGTGGAGCGAGGCGACGGCTCCCAGCTCGAAAGGGAGCTGTTGGCGGTGGCCCGCATGAAGACCGCGGCACCTCCCGCCGCGCTCGCGAGAATCGCCGGCGTCTACAGCAATGCCCCCGAGGACCGGGTGCACGCGCTCGCCACGCTCTATGAGAGCTATGGAGTGTCCTTTCAAATCATCGACGACGTGCTGGACCTGCGGGGCTTCGAGGACGAGACGAAGCACCGGGGCGAGGACGTGACGAGCGGCAAGGTGACGCTGCCCATCGCCAAGGCGCTGTCGCGGCTGGAAATCGACGACCGTCGCTGGCTCCAGCAGACGCTGGCGGCGCGCTCGAGCGACCCGGGAACCTTGGCCTCGCTCACACGGAAGCTCGAAGCCTGTGGCGCGCTGTCTGCCTGTGTACAGCAGGCCCGTGAGCGAGTGGAGGCGGCCTGGACGGTGTTGGATGCGCTGTTCCCGGACTCCTTCACCAAGCTGCACCTGCGAGCCTTCGGCTGGTACGTGCTGGAGCGTCAGCGCTGACGTCCGCCGAGGCCAGAATCCGTGCCGCTGGGTGCCTTTCGCGAGCCCGTGTCCCAGGTTCGTTGGAGGAGGAGTCCATGGCCCGTTCCACCAAACAGCCCAGCGCGCCCTTGCCCCCCGGCACGCCCGCGCCAACCCTCGATGCCCGGGTGTCCCCGGACCAGAAGGTCTCGCTCGAGGACTTCCACGGCGCCCCGCTGGTGCTGGTGTTCTACCCAGCCGATTGGAGCCCCGTGTGCAGCGACGAGCTGGCGCTCTTCAACGAGCTGCTGCCGGAGTTCGAGCGCCACGGGGCGAAGGTGATGGGCATCTCCTGCGATGGCGTGTGGTGCCATCAGGCCTTCGCCAAGGAGCGCGGTCTCCGGATGATGCTGGCCTCCGACTTCCATCCCAAGGGAGCGCTCTCGCGCGCCTACCGCGTCTATGACGAAGAGGCCGGCGTCTCCGAGCGCGCCCTCTTCGTCATCGACTCCGATGGGAAGATCTTCTGGAGCTACGTCTCACCCGTGGAGGTCAACCCGGGAGCGGACGGGGTGCTGGATGCACTGGAGCGTCTCGCCGGAGCGTCCGGCTCCGAGGCAGTGGGTGGACAGCCCCAGCAGGAGGCGAACCCATGAGCAGGCTGCGAATCCCCGTGGGTTCCTTGGACCACATCCTGGGCCCCGCTGACGCCCCCGTCGTGCTGGTGGAGTACGGCGACTTCGAGTGTCCCTTCTGCGGACAGGCCTATTGGGAGATGAAGAAGGTGCTGGCCACCCTGGGCGGCCAGCTGCGCTACGTCTTCCGTCACTTCCCTCTCTCCCAGGCGCACCCCTTCGCGATGCAAGCCGCCGAGGCCTCCGAGGCCGCCGACGTGCAAGGCAAGTTCTGGGAGATGTACAGCCTGCTCTACGAGAACCAGCAGGCGCTCGACACCGAGTCGCTGCTGGCCTACGCGCGGACGTTGGACCTCGACATGGAGCGCTTCGCCAGGGACCTCTCCGAGCATCGCTTCCTCGACCGCATCCGCCGGGACTTCATGGGCGGGGTGCGCAGCGGCGTCAACGGCACCCCGGGCTTCTTCATCAACCGGGCGCGCTACCAGGGAGACTTCAGCGCGCCCGCGCTCATCACCGTTCTTCAGGGCGGGGGCGTCGAGACGTCCGGCGCCTTTCATGACTGAGCGCGGCGCCTCCGTGGCGTGAGGCTCACGGGGGCGCTACTCGGCGATGAGCAGCACTTCGCGGCTCGTCTGGTTCGTGGAGAGCGCGTACTGGTAGTCCCGCGCTCTCACGGTGACCTTTCGCTTGTGGCGCTGGAGCAGCCGCTTCAGCTCCTCGATGGAGGGGACTCCATCCGAGCGATAGGACACGACGAGGATGCTGTCCTTCCACCGCTCGAACACCGCCTCGAAGGCGGAGCCGATGCGCGAAGGCTGGGTCCACGGCGTCTCCACGCGCCGGTAGGGTTTGTGTTTGTAGCGGTCATCGAACCGCTTCGGCCAATCCCTGTACTCCGTCAGCCCCTCGAGGAAGTGATAGAAGCCCAGATAGTCGACGCCGACGCCCTTGGCTGAAACATACGGCGGGTCGAGATACGCCAGGTCAGCCCGGGCTTCGAGCAACACCGCGTCTCCACACGTCGCGAGATTCGCTCGGCCGTTGTCGAAGACGGCGTCACTGGCGACAGCGGCTTGCTTCGCGAGGTGGTCCGCGAAGGACCTGTCCCACGTCGCCTTGTTGCCGAAGGAGCGCTCGACGGTCGCCTCTCGCATGTAGAGGTTGGCGCGGTGGAAGAGGTTGTACGGGCGCTTCGCGATGCAGGCCTGGAACACCGCGTGGTACGCGAGGGCCCGCTGGTAGCCGTCCGGCAGCTCCACCAGGTTCTGCGCCACGACGTCGAGGAGCTGGTTCTCCTCGTCCGGGTAGTAGATGCCGCCGAAGGTCCGCGCGATGAAGTCCTCGTAGGTCCGCTTCCGTCGCACGAGGAGCGACGCCATGTCGGAGTGCTCCAGCCGCGTCGAGGGGTTCTCGATGAGCGCCTTGCCGATGAGGTGATTGGAGCGAAGACAGTCGTTGTAGTGGACCTGCTTGCCGTGCACCTTGAAGAGATAGGAGACGGAGCCCGTGCCGCCGAAGAGGTCGACCACCGAGTCGAACTCCAAGGGCCGGAGCTGCTCCCAGAGCCAGCCCAGGACCTTGAGCTTGCTGCCCTGATACCGGGTCGCCGGGAAGTTCTCGATGCCGGTCAACCTCCCTCCAGCGGGGCGGGCTTTGTCGTCTCCGTGGTCGGCACCTGGTTCGCGGGAGCGACGGCGGGCTCGGACTCCGTGGCCTCCGGCGGCTCGTGTCCGCGCAGGGCGATGGCGGGCAGGGAGACGGTCAGCACGCCCACGTCCAGGAACCCATGGAACCCCTCGTCGTCCAGCGCGGGGAGCATGCGGATTCCAGGGGGAGTCTCCGCGTGAATCGCGACCTGGGGACCCGGGGTGATGCCCATGACGTTGCAGTCCATCTCCCCATCCTGCTCCAGGTCGCAGCCCCACCGTCGGCCCTGCGCGTAGCCCACCTCCAGGACCTTCAAGTCCCGGGCGTTCTCGAGCAGGTGCTGCGACATGGGGACGAAGTCGTCGCTCCAGTCCGCGTCACCCAGTCGGGTATGGGCATTGCCGGCGAGCACCAGGAACACATCCTTGGGCCGCGAGGCGCGCGGGTTCAACACCTTGCGGGCCATGTGGGCATCACGAGCCTTCCCATGGTTCATGTCCGTGTCCATGGCCACCACGAAGACAGCGTGCCCGGCGGCGCTCAGCGCGCGGGCCCGGTCGATGAGGTCCATCACCGCGCGGCTGCCTCGGCCGTCCTGCTGCAGCTTGCGCCAGAAGTTTCCCTGCAGCAGCGCATCCTGGTCCGCGGGCTTCCCCGCGCTGGCGAGATAGGTGTTGATGCGCTCCTGCTCCTTCTCTGGAATGGCGAGTGCCAGCGTGACGCCGAGCCCCGTCAGGGCGGCCTCGCACGCCAGGTCTCCCACGGTGGTGGGAATCTCGCGAGTACCGAGCTGCTCGCCGATGAGCACCGTCAGCCCTGGCTTCAGCATCGCCTGGAAGCCGAGGACCTTCCGGTCGCACGGCTCCTGCACCTCTTGCTTCCAGCGCTTGAGGTAGAAGGTCGGGTCCCTGGCGAAGGAGTCGTCGCGCGTGAGGCGCAGCGAGCCGGTGAGCGTCTCCAGCGAGGGGCGTGATTCCAGGCGCAGGGTGAGGGCCTGCTCCAGCTCCAGGTCGCGGGTGCCCTGGACGGCGCCCTCCATCTCCATCCACGGTGCGTTGTCCCGCTCGCGTTGGGCGAGCTCCACGGGGGCGCCTCGCCTCACGAAGCTCTGCTCGAAGCGCTCCATCAGCATGAAGCGCGAGTTGAGCTCCCCCGACGCCTCGGGCTTGATTTCGACATCGTTGCCGAAGGACACGCGCTTCATGCGGAAGATTCGGACGACGGAGGCGCGCTCGGAGAGCAGCTCACCGGCCACCAGATATCGCGTGGCGTCGCCGTCGCTCCGCCAGCCCCAGGAGCTGTTGCCAATCTGCGCGGTCCGCCACTCGGTCAGCAGATACTTCGGGTCCTCGAGGGGCTTGAGCACCCAGCCCTGTTCCTTCATGAGCCTGGTGGCCTCGGCCAGGGCCTTCTCCACGGGCATCATGAAGATGTGCTCGTAGCGGGGCGTCTCCGGTGCGGGGGCCGCGGGAGGTGGAGCCGCCACCACCGCGCCCTCCGGAGGCCGGGCGGTTGTCGCACAACCTGCGAGAAGCACAGCGAGACCGACCAGGGCTCGACACATTGAAGGGCTCACTTCTCTTGAAGTCCGACAAGCGGGGCTGAAACGCCCGACCGCCCGAAGAATATCGGGAGGTGACGGCGAGCGCATTTCCTGGATGACGGTCCAACCCTGGAGGGTCCCTCACACACCTTCGCGTTGACAGTGCGAAGGCTGAATCCGAGAGTCATTCGTCATGAAGAAGAAGCACCGTCGCATCGTGGTCGACGACCGCGTCTTCGCCTGGATGAGCGACTGGTCCTACGTGAAGGGAGTGCGCGTCGTGGCGTTGCGCGCCTGGTTCCAGACCGGGGATGAGCGGCCGGTGGGCCCGGTGCTGTCGGTGAAGCTCGTGGGCCGGGGCGGAGGCATGGTCGATTGCTCGGCCGCCACGCCCAAGGACGCCCGCGCCGCCATCCTGCTCGCCGTGGGCCTTGGATGGTCTCCGGAAGGCCGTGGCACGTTCTGGATTCATCCCAGCCAGGGCCTCGCGCTCGAGCACCTGGACGTCATTGCTCCGGACTGAGGTGCCGGGCGACTCGCCGCTGTCGCTCCCATGGCCGGTGACGGGTCGTGCGGCCGAGCCGGCGGGTCGTTATCCAGACGCCCTACTTTCAGGGCAGGAGGAAGCGTCCATGAGCGGCACCTCGTCACGACCCGTCGAGAAAAGCGGAACCTTCAAGCTGGGCGGCGACCTGCCCATCCACCGCCTGGGCTACGGCGCCATGCAGCTCACCGGCCCCGGTATCTGGGGCCCTCCGAAAGACAGGGCGGAGGCCGTGCGCGTCCTGCGCCGCGCCGTCGAGCTGGGGGTGGACTTCATCGACACCGCCGACTCCTACGGCCCCTATGTCAGCGAGGAGATCATCGCCGAGGCGCTGCACCCCTACGCCAAGGGCGTCGTCGTGGCGACCAAGGCGGGGCTTGTGCGCACCGGCCCCAATGAGTGGCACCCGGTGGGCGCGCCGAAGTACCTGCGCCAGGAGCTGGAGCTGTCCTTGCGCCGCCTGAAGCTGGAGCGCATCGACCTGTACCAGCTCCACCGCATCGACCCGAAGGTCCCCGTGGAGGAGTCGCTGGGTGAGCTGAAGGCGCTCCAGAAGGAAGGGAAGATTCACCACATCGGCCTGTCGGAGGTCTCCGTCGAGGACATCGAGCGGGCCCGCAAAGTCGTGGACGTGGTGTCGGTGCAGAACCGCTACAACCTCACGGACCGCGTGCACGAGAAGGTGCTCGACTACTGCGAGCGGGAGAAGCTGGGCTTCATCCCCTGGTTCCCGTTGGCCACGGGCGGGCTGGCGAAGCCTGGTGGCGCGCTCGACGCGGTGGCGCGCAAGCACCAGTCCACGCCCGCGCAGATTGCCCTCGCGTGGCTGCTGGCCCGCTCGCCGGTGATGCTGCCGATTCCGGGCACCTCGTCCGTGAAGCACCTGGAGGAGAACCTCGCGGGCGCGGAGGTGAAGCTCGGCAAGGAGGAGCTGGCCGCCGTGGATGCGCAGGCGTCCGGACGCTGACGCGGCGAAAGCCTGAGACGGCGAACCCCGGACGCCGGGCACCCACGACAGGGGCCGGCCTCCGGGGCGCCATCAGCTCCTGCCCTGGCTCAAGGCAGGGTCCAGATGCCCCAGTTCAAGAAGAAGCTCCGGATGGACGAGCGCAAGCTGTTGGTCTGCGGCGTCCCTTGGGTCGTTCCGTAGGTCCAGACGGCGGCATGTCCATTGGGGCCATACGGGCACCGGGCCTGCCCATGGATGGCGATGGAGTGACCATTGGCCACCGATGCGGACCCGAAGTACGGGTAGGGTGACGTCGCCCGCGTGTAGCCATACGCGTCGACACGGCCTGTGCTGCCGATGTTGGACATCACCGACATGCCACTGATTTGATTGAAGGAGCCTCCCTGGCTGGCGAAGGGGCTCAACAAGACATTGCCGTCAACGCGGTAGATGCCCTGCTCCTGCGCGGTGGCGGTGCTGCCGCCGCTCGTGTAGGCGACGAACGTGGAG
Organism: Corallococcus terminator; assembly: GCF_049194865.1. Classification (GTDB taxonomy): domain Bacteria; phylum Myxococcota; class Myxococcia; order Myxococcales; family Myxococcaceae; genus Myxococcus; species Myxococcus terminator_A. The sequence continues at coordinate 64,990 of NZ_JBLZWL010000123.1, forward strand.
CCACTGACTCGCCCCTGGTGGTCGAACCGGGCCGCGCAGGTGGAGACGCAGGGGACGATTCGGGCGATGGGGAAGGGGACATAGACGACGTGGCCCCAGGGCCAGGTGATGATGACCTCCCAGTAGTAGTAGTAGACCCACTTCGTGCAGTTGAGCTTGAGCGTGACCTGGCTGATGCCCGACACGTTGCCAGCGATGCCCGTCCCATTGAGGCCCACGGCCGTCAGGGCGTGCTTGGCGCCCGGCCCGTTCCAGCCATTCAGGAGGCCCGAGCCATTCCAGCTGTTGATGCCATACCCCAGGTTGCTCGGGTTCTGGGAGTAGACGGCCTGCCACACACAGGTGCAGGGGCCGCTGAGCATGAACTTGGACATGGTGTGGGCGTAGACGAGCGCCTGGCCGAGCAGTCGGGGGTTCTTCTCCTTCACCTGCTCGACGAGGTCGAACTCCTTGTCGGGATGGGACGCCTCGATTTCAGTGATGAGCGCGTCCAGCTCTTCGCTCACGTGGACCACGTCCGAGTTGGCCCCCGCGCCGGCGGACACCGCCAGCGTGCACTCCTTGTCACCATTCTCTCCACAGTCGAGGTTGACGTTGATGGGCTGGGTGGCGATGGGCTCGCCCTTCGGGTCGTTGGGGTCCTCCAGGACGAGCCGCTGCGTCCAGCCCGTCTCCCAGGGAGTCATCAGGGCCTTGCTCAGCTTTACCTCCGATTCCTCTCCGGGCTTGGGCGTCACCTCCGCGCTGTCATTCGCGCTGTCCTTGCCGTCATAGGAGACGAGCTTCGCGGAGTTGGGGAGCGGCTGCGTCTTGGACCACAGGATGCCCACCCGCAGGCCCCCTTCATCCAGCGTCAGGCTGGTGATGGTCGCGACCGGCTCCTCCGCTGTTCCCGCATCGGGCTCGGCGGCCCGCGCTGACGGAACCAGCAGCAGCCCTCCGAGTGCGACCAGGGACAGGGACAGCGAACGCAAGGGGAGCGAGACGAGGCCGAGGAGGCCTCGTACGGAACGATATGACATGGGGAAACTCCTTACGAGACAGGAGACGCGGTCGACAGGGTTGGCGCCCGCGAATGTCTGTTTAAGCAGATCCCATGCCGGTTGGTGTGGAGTGTCTGTTTTGTCGGGGCTGACAGGAGGGCTGCCGTGCTGTGTCTGGCTTTGGACGGGTTCTTGTGGCCTGTCCTGTCACGAAACCGCCCGGGTTGTGGCGCGCGACGCTACTTGGGCTGGCCCGCACCGGAGTCTGAAGAGAGACGCCGTGGGCGAGGTCTCACCCACGGCAAACCCTTACGTCAATCTCACGGCGTGCCGAAGTCCTGCGTCCAGTAGTGCCGGTAGGTGCTGCCAGGGGCATTGAAGTAGCCGATGTGGTTGCTCGTACCAACGTGGCCGGAGGCTCCTCTAGAGCCGGCCAATCCCTTAACTCCATGACACATCAAGACTAGTCGTCGTGGAGCCAGTAGAGGCGGTTGTTGCTCGTGAGCGCGCGCGCCAGAAACTCACGGAGCGACGCGGCCACGGGCGTCACGGCCGGGTATGTGCCGTGGTACGCATCCAACAGGGGATAGGGGGGCGGCAGGGCCACGTCCACCAAGATGAAATCCGAGTCCTGACAGTCCACCAGCGTCCACCAGGACGCGGGGCCCATGGAGTCATCGTCGAGGCCGCGCATCCGAACGCGAGCGCGCTGTAGCTCTCCGAGGGAGAGGAGGCTGTAGCGCGCGTTGGGCAGCGGCTCGAACAGCTCCGCGCCATTGCACCGCGAGTAGAAGGCGCGCAGCTCGGCCCCGAGTTGCCAGCCCGCGCGCGATTCGAACGCGGCAATCTCCGCCTCGGTCGCGGGAGGGTGCGGGTAGTGCTCGCGCACCACGGTGGCCAGAAGCTGTTCCAGGGTCGGCGTCATGGGCTAGTCGCTGTAGGGGAGGTTGGGCCCTGGGGTGGACCACCGACTCCCTCGCGTGTAGCACTGCGGATAGGCGCTGTTGAAGAGCGTGTGGACAGGGTCCGGCACGGGCAGGATGTTGTTTGGGTCGGTGGGGTGCCCTCCGTGGCCGAGGTCGCGAATGTGGTGGCCCGGCCAGTTGCGGCCGGCTGTGCTGGGCCATGCGCCGAACTCCTCAATCCAGTGGGCCCGGAACGCGTCCCGCGCGTTGTCCCAGATGCCTCTACCGCGCCGGGGGTCGACGGTCGCGTAGTCGCAGCAGCAGTGAGTGAGCGGGTAGCGGGTGCCACCCTCCGCCGGGAGGAACATGAATCGCCCGACCCAGTCGCCCTTGAGGTCAGCGAGCCAGATGCAGCCCATCGGCACGCGGCCCTCGGATGCGCACTGGTGCTGGCAGCGCCCCAGTTGCCTGGCGTTGCACTGCCACGGGCCGTAGTAGATGGTCGTGGTTACCCGGCCGCCGTCGGGGCTCGGCACCGCCGGCCCGACCCATTTCGTAGTGGCGGGGGGCATGCCGACTGCGCCTACCGTGGCCGAGCCGCACGCGGCGAGGACCGACACGGTCAACGCGACGACGAGCAAACGATACTCGGAGAGGGCAAACACGCAAAAGCGGATAGCACCGCCACCGCGCCACACGCAAGGCACGCGGTGGGGCTCTCTTGGCACTGCTGCGTTAGGCGTATGAGGGGAGCGCAAGAGCGTCGAGCCCGTCGCTGCCCGCGCATACCCGAACCCTGGAAGGGCAGTAGTGTCAGGAGGCTGGGAAAGGACTTGCTCAGCTCCATGCCTCTGAAGACAGACGGACGGGTGACGCCTCCGCGTCCCCATGGGTTCGAGTTCGCCCCCGGTACGTAAGTGCGAGGTCATGGGGCGCGAGTCTCGCGCCCGCATGCCTCGGGGGGCAGCGGCGGCTCGTGGAGACGCCGCCGCCTCACCTCACGGCGTGCCGAAGTCCTGGGTCCAGTAGTGCCGGTAGGTGCTGCCGGGGGCATTGAAGTAGCCGATGCCGATGTGCACGAGCAGCGGGTTCATGATGTTGGTGCAGTGCCCGCTGCTGGTCATCCAGCCGTTGACGACCGCGGCCGGCGTCGCATACCCGGCCGCGACGTTCTCCGCGGCGCGGCGGTAGGTGTAGCCCGTGGCCGTGATGCGCTGCCACGGCGTGGAGCCATTCGAGCCGGTGTGGCTCATGAAGTTGTTGGTGCCCATGTCCTTCGAGTGTCTGCGCGCCGCACACCGCAGACTGGCGTGGTGCGTGAGCGCGGGAGCGGGGGCCTGCGTCACCCCACCACAGACCGCGCCCGCGGCCCGGCGCTGGTTGACGAGCACCAGCACCTGGTCCTCGAACGCCGCCCACGCCGGGTCCCAGGTCGCTACGTCGTCACACACCGCGCTGGCCGTGACGTTTCCGGAGGCAGTGCCTCCTGTCTCCGTGCGGACCGCGGGCACCAGCGCGCCTTCTTCCTCCGACGCGGACACGGGCGTCTCGGGACCACCACAGCCGCCGAGCAACGCGGCACCCAGCAGCAACACGGGAATGGAGCGGGAATCCATGTTGAATCCTTTCTCAACCAGATGTGTGGCCGCCTCGCGAAAGGCGGTCCCCTCATCCTGGCGAGGCTCGCCGCGATGTCGAGAGGGAAACCTGCGCCCGCCTGCTCGCGCGTGGGGCCGTGCACCCACTCCGATGCAAATGTTACCGCGACACCGTGGGGCTCCCGGCCCAATTCCTCACACGCCACCCACGGCGCCTGGGACGAACGCAATGTTCCGCTGCTCCTGGCTCGGCACTCGCCTGCTCGCACAGCGTCCTGCCGCCCATGGCTCCGGAGGCTCCGGAAGACGAATCCTCCAGGCGACTTCGCCGACAGGTGAGACCCGGGCCCTCGGCGGGGGTGGTATGGGGTACGCTGTAGGCGTCTCTCTCAGTGAAGGCACGCCACCATGACCGCGCAGCTCCGCGACACCGTCGAATACCGCAAGCACGCCTTCGAGCTCGCGGGGGTCCGTGGCTCGGGCTTGTTCGAGCCATCCGCCCACGCGCTGGCTCCCGGGGCCATGTCGACGGCCTGCCAGCGAGGCTTCCTCTGCCTCTACCGCGTCACGGACAAGAAGCTCCAGTTGGAGGAGCTGCGCATCGGCCTGTCGGCCCAGGAGGAGCAGGCCGTCCAGGAGGGCCGGGGCACGCCGCTGTTCGGCCAGCTCCCCGCCTACATCAGCGAGACGCACGAGCGGGTCGTCTACACCCGCCTGCGCGCGCCCGTGGCCTTCACCGGGGGGCTGCTGGTGGTGGACGGCTTCACCCGAGGGGTGCCCATCCACGACGGGCTCCACCCCGCCTGGAGCCGCAAGCGCATCCAGGAGCTCCTCTTCGAAGGCGGGAAGCTGGTGGAGGAGCGGGACTGCGGCGAGGTGATGACGCGGGTGCGCGAGCGGGTGCGCGAGAAGTCCCTTCAGCTGGAGCTCGCGACCCACCGGGCGCAGCTGGCGGAGTGGCTCACGGACGCGTTCCGCCTGGACTACGGCCTGGCGGCGGCGGGGGCACCGCGCGGAGGATGAACTGGGGGAGCAGCTCCTCGCGGAACTTCCTCCACAGGGCCACGTGGTTGTAGTTGCCCGCGGTGAACATCACCACGAGGTCCAGCTCGGGGACCACCATCACCAGCTGTCCGCCGTTGCCGCTGGCCTCGTACTCCGAATACACGCGGTCGCCCACTCGCACCTCGTGACGCCACCACGCATAGCCATAGGTCCTGCCGGGCTCCATCTTCGCGTGGAGCGCCGTGGAGCGGTCCACCCAGCGCTGGCTGACGACGCGCCGCTCGTTCCACACGCCTCCGGACAAGTAGAGCTGCCCCAGCTTCAGCGCGTCGCGGGGCCGCATGAAGATGCCGCCTCCCAGGTACTGCTCACCTGACGGCATCAGGTCCAGGTGGTAGCCGCGCAGTTGGAGCGGCTCGGCGACGTTCTTGGCGAAGAAGTCCGGTATCCAGGTGCGCGTGGCCTTGCTCAGCACCCCGCCCAGCAGGTTGATGTTGGCCGAGCAGTACACGCCCTTCTCGCCCGGCGCGCGCACCATCGGCAAATCCAAGGTGTACTTGTACCAATCGGGCACCGTGTCATCGAGGCGCTCCTCGTTCCCTGGCGAAGCCTCGTCGTCATCGTCACACGCGAGGCCCGTCGACATGGTCATCAGATGTTCGACGGTGAGCTTGCGCTTGCGCGCGTCCAGGTGGGCGAGCTTCCCCTTGTACTCGGGAAACAGGGAGACCACGGGCGTGTCGACGGTGAAGGGCGCGCCCTGGTCCAGGGCAATGCCAATCAAGAGGGGTGCATGTGTCTTGGACGCGGAGCGCAGGTCATGGGGCCGCTCCTTGTCGAAGCCCTGGAAATACTCCTCGAGCACCAGCTTCCCACGGCGCGCGATGAGCAGTCCCTGGATGGCGGGCGCCGAATCAGGCCCGGGCTGCTGGTCCAGGATGCGCTGTACGAGCTCGCGCAGGGGCTCGACGTCCATGCCGACGTCGCCGGGCGAGGCCGTCGTCCAGCCGTCCCGCTCCGCGATGGGCTTTTCATACACATACGCGCCCGTCGCGGGGATGCGCGGATACAGGCCCACGGCCTGGTCGCGCTCGCGCGGCGTGAAGTCGAAGGTGGCGTCCAGCGGCGGGTAGAACAGGGACAGCCGCCGGGTCTCGGCATCGAAGCGCCCCTCCAGGCGAGTCGTCCCCTTCGTGGCGACGAGCTGGACGCGGCCGTCCTGGACGCTGACGCGAAACAGCAGCCCGTTGCCGAAGTTGCGCTCCGGATTGCGGATGAATGCGCTCAGCGTGCCGTCGGCCTGCTTCTGGACGACCAGGTACAGCGAGAAGCGGTCCTCCAGCGGCGCCACCTGTCCGCGCCAGACGTGGGCCTGGAGGGCACGCAGCTCCACCGGGGTGGCGAACTTCATGCCGCTGGTGAGCACGCGCGGCTGAATCCAGTGCCCCACGATGCGCGCGCCGTCGGCGGAGACTGTCCCGCGCAGCTCACCCTGGCCGCCGGGAAGGACGAAGGAGACGGTCCTTCCCTCATGGCGCACCGGCACGTCGAAGCCCGCGATGCGCGCGCGCCAGGACTGCTCCCCGCGCGTCAGCGTGAGCTCGCCTCGGACCTGCGGCCCCAGGACCCGCTCACTTCCCCACGTGCCCACCAGGGACTCAGCCGGGTCGGCTGGCGCGGGCGCCGCACCCGTGAGCCACGGGAGCGATGCGAGGAGGAGCCAGAGTGTCGCGGGAGTCCTGGTAATCAAGTTACGGATGGAGGCCATGCCGCGAGGCAACCTAACATGGCGTGGGAAGGGGCTTGATATTGGTTGCCTGGGGGCTCTGGGGCGCTGGTAGCGTGCCGCGCATGGCGAGCAAGAAGAAGTCCACGTCGAGTGAATCCCCCGTGGCGGCCCCGTGGAGCCAGGTCGGCAAGTTCCTGGGAACGGAGTGGCCGTCGTTCGTTGAAAAGCACTCGGCTGGAAAGAAGCCGTGGTCGCGCGGTGCGTCCATCGGCGATGCGTTCGCGTCCTGGGGACAGCCCCTGCCCAAGGACTTGACCCAGCTGTTGAAGCCGCTCGAGGAGCGGGAGCCCCCGCGGCTCGCGGAGCTCACGCTCGGCTCGGATGCTCCACGGACGACGCCCGGCAACCTCATGGAGCAGCGCATCGTCGCGGCCCAGGGCTACCGGCCGCTCTGGAAGGAGCTCACGGGCGGCTTCGTGGAGATTGGCGCCACGTCCTCGGGTGACCTCTGGCTGTATGCCCGCGAGCCCCAGCGTGGAAAGGCTCGCGCCCAAATCTATCTCTTCAATCATGAGACGGATGGAATCGAGACGCCGCAGGCCGAGGACCTCGACGCCCTCGTCTTCCGCGCCGCGCTCGTGCGCGCTCAAGCGCTGGGTGAGGTCGACGCGGAGACGTTCCAGGCGGCCCGGCGGAAGCTGGACAAGTGCGTCGGACTCCTGGGCTTCGAGGAGACCCTGGCGGAGGTGAATCCCTACGTGGCCAAGGAGGAGCCGGCCTACAAGAACGACCTCCGGGCTGGCTGGTTGGTGACGTTGCTCACCGAAGAGGGGGCCTCCGACGCGGAGCTGCGCGGGGCCTTCGACGTCGAGATGAACCCGCCGCTCACTGAGGAGCGGCTGGCCACGAGCGCGGAGCGCTTCAAGACGTATCCGCCCGCGGCCTTCTACTTCTGCATGGCGAGCTTCTTCGCCGGTGACGAGGCGCGGCTCACGCAGGCCCTGGAGCTGTGTCGGCTGAGTGATGCCCCCCTGGTGAAGGACCTGGTCGCGTTGATGGAGGAGCTTCGCGCGGGCCGCAAGCAGCTGGGCGTCATCTCAGACGTCCAGGCCCTGCGGCAGCGGGTGATGGGACTGGCGTTGTGGGACGCGGAGGCGCGTGAGCGGGCAAGGCAGAAGGCGGCCGAGGAGGCGGAGGTGAAGGCCGCGAGCGCCGCGCGAGAGGGAACGCTCGACGCGCTCGCCTGGGAGGCGGTGAAGGACCCCGCGCTCGGCGCCGCCGTCCAGAAGGCCTATGCGGAGGACCCGTCCATGGCGCCCACCGTCACCCTCTTGTCGACGTGGAAGGACGAGGAGGGTTATCGCGACGAAGGGGTCATCCAGGAGCTCATCGCTCGAGGGGACCGCCGCGCCACGCCGCTGCTCATCGGACGGGTCCGGTTCGCGGAAGGTGCCGAGGGCATCATCGCGCTGGAGGTGCTCGCGGAGTGGGCCGAGCCTCGCGCCGTGGAGCTCGTCCGTGACGAGGCGTTCGCCGAGGACCGCTTCCACCTCAAGCGCCACCCGTACATCCGCCTCATCCAGTCCCTGGGAGACAGGGCGAACACGAAGCACCTGCTGGCGCTCCTGCGCATGCTGCCGCCGAAGGATGGCGACTCGGAGCGCAACCGGATGCTCGGCGCGCTCGTCTTCGCGCTGGGCGAGCTGGGGGACCCGGCGGTGGGTGACACGCTCTTGCGGTATCTGGAGCGGAAGGGGGACGACAAGGGCAAGGAGGCACCCATCTCCTTCTCGGAGGCCGTTCGCTACGCGCTGGGGGCCGTGGGAGAGACCCGCGCGCTGGCGCCCCTGCTGGCCTCCTACGAGGAGACGCCGTGGAAGCTCTCCGACTCACCCGCGACGTGCTTCGCGCTCGGTCGGCTCGCCGGGGGCGCGGACCCCGCGTCGCGCGAGAAGGCGCTCGGGTTGCTCGAGAGCAATCGCTTCTCGAAGGGCTTCTCCATCGACCTCGACAAGAAGAAGGTCCCGAACACCCTCGCCAGGCTCTTCCGCGATGTGGGAGGACTGACGGTGGCGGCGTCGGGCCAGGTGATGCTGGAGGTCTCCCTGGCCCAGCTCACCGAGGGCGCTCGGCGCGAGGAGGCGCTGGCGAACCTGCGCGAGCTGGTGACGGGCGTGCTGACGAGGTGGGAGGAGCGCTCCTCCAATTATTGGACGGGCTACGAGGGGTACGCGCTCCTGGCCTGGACGCTGCTGGCGCTGCGGGCACACCCGGAGCTGGGCCGCGAGCTGGCGCGCCCGTTCGTCACCTCCGACGTGCCGCTGGTGCGCCTGCTGGCGAAGCAAGTCGTCGGCGCATAGCCCGGAGCCGGGCCCCTCTACGGAGGGGCCTACTTCGGCCCCTCGCGGAAGATGGCGCCCGCGAGGGTGGCCGCCACCGTCACACCGGCGAACGCCACGAGCGCCGCGGAGACGAGCGCGAACAGCATGGGCAGCCCCGCGCCGAAGTGCACGACGGCGACCCAGCCCACCCCCGCCGCGACGACCATGCGCGCGGTGCCGGCGAGCACCGGCCAGAAGACGCGCGCCACGCCCTGGGCGGCGAAGCCCAGCACGAAGCCCAGCCCCAGCAGGCCGTAGAACGGCGCGACGATGCGCAGGTACGTCACGCCCGGCGCCAGCACCGCCTCGTCCTTGGTGAAGAAGTGCAGCCAGGCATTGGGCGCCACGGCGGCGAGCAGGCCGATGGAGCCCGCCACCGCGAAGCCCATCCAGGCGCCCACCCACGCCGTGCGCCGGACGCGCTCCAGGTTGCCCGCGCCCGCGTTGGTGCCCACCATGGTCAGCACCGCCGTGCCCAGGCCGAAGAGCAGCGGCACGAGCAGGTAGTCGAGTCGGGCGGCGATTCCATAGCCCGCCAGCGCCTCCACCCCGAACAGGCCCACCGCGCCCGTGACGATGATGACCGTCAGGTTGGGCTGCACCGCGCTCAGCGCCGTCGGCAGCCCCACGCGCAGGATGTCGCGAATCAGGCGCGCCTCCAGGCGCACCGGCGCCAGGCGCAGCGAGGAGCGGCCCGACGCCAGGTGTCGCAGCAGCCAGAGCGCGGCGCCCACGTAGAACAGCACCATGGCGAGCCCCGCGCCCGCGATGCCCAGCGGGGGCAGCGGCCCGGCGCCGAAGATGAGCACGGGGGAGATGACCACCAGGATGCCCGCGCCCGCCAGCGTCACCGTCGCGGGCAGCTTCACGTTGCCCGCGCCGCGCAGCCCGGCCGCCAGCAGGTTGACAATCCAGAAGGGGATGGCGCCCGCGAAGAGATAGTTCGAGTACTGGACCGCCGCGTCCAGCGCGCCCCCCGCGCCTCCCAGCGTCCGGTAGAGCGCGGGGCCGAGCAGCCACGCGAGCAGGGTGGAGGCCAGCCCCAGCCCGAGCCCCATCACCACCGCGTGCCAAACCAGCGCGTCGGCGTCCTCCCGCCGATTCGCGCCCACCGCCCGGGCGACCGCGGAGGCCACCCCGCTGCCGATGCCGCCGTTGGACATCATCGTCATCAGCATGAAGATGGGGAACACCAGCGACACCCCGGCCAGCGCGTCCGTGCCGAGGAAGCTCACGTACCAGGTCTCCACCACCCCGACGAACGCCTGCGCCACCAGCACCACCGTGGTGGGCACCGCCAGCTTCAGCAGCGTCGAGGGGATGGGGCCGTGCAACAGCGCCTCCCGGATGCCGCTCGCTCCCTGAGGGCTCGTCCCGCGCTCGCTGCTGGCCTCGGTGCTCGAGGGGACCGCGCTCTTCACCTGCATGGTTCTCAGCTCCCGCGTGACTTATGATGAGTGTAATATGGTGAGGCGGGGACGCGCGGTGAAAAACGCGAGGGGGCTCAAGTCAGCACGAAATCCTTGTCCGGGAGAAGGGGAGGGGGGAGCGGCTCTCCGGCCAGGTCCATGACTGAGCGCTCGATGGCGCGCGTCATCGCATCCAGGGGCAAGTCGTTGGGCTCGGTGCCGAAGGGGTCCTCCAGCTCCGCCGTCACCGTGTCGAGCGCGATGAAGGTGTAGGAGACAAAGACCGACACCAGCGGCGCGGACCAGCCCAGGCTGCCGGCCAGGGCGAAGGGCAGCAGCAGGATGTAGATGTACACCGTGCGGTGAAGCATCACACTGTAGACGTAGGGAATGGGCGTGCCGGCGATGCGCTCACAGCCGCCGAGCACCTCCGAGAGCCGGTCCAGGTTGTCGTCGAACGAGGCCACGAGCAGCTCGCCCAGGCGGCCCTGGTGTCGCAGGCGGGCGACCCACTCGGCCAGGCCCAGGACGACTCGCGCGGGGCGGTGCTCCGCGGCCACCACGCGCTCGCGCACGCCGGAGTCCAGCGTCTCCAGTGGCACCGAGGTGCCGCGGAGCTGGTGGTTCAGCGACACGGCCAGGGCGCGGAGCAGGTCCGTCACCTCGCGGCGCTCCTCCAAGGACAGGGCGGGCGAGGGGAGGGTGAGGGCCTGACGCGTGAAGGAGCGCGAGACAATCAGCAGCGAGCCCCATAGCTTGCGGGCCTCCCAGAAGCGGTCATACGCGGTGCTGTTGCGGAAGCCCAAGAAGATGGCCAGCGCCACGCCCAGCAGGCCCAGCGGGCCTTCCTTCAGGTTGAAGGCGTGGGGGCCCGTGGCCACCGCCAGGCAGGCGAGCAGCAGGAAGAAGCCCAGTCGGGGAAGGATGCGCGGGGCCACCGAGCCGCGCCAGACGAACAGCATGCGAAGCCAGTGCATTCGCGGACGGACAATCATGCGGCCCACTAATCACGGCTGGTGGCGCGCGTCGAGGAGGGCGCGGGTCAGGGACCTGCCTTCCAACGAGGGTCCGCCAGGAGCGGCGCGTAGTGGGGAAGCGCCGCGAGGAGCTTCTCCGAGAGACGGGTCGCGAGGTCGGGCCGCGCCTTCTCGAGGTCTCCAATCGTCACCAGGAGCGCCGAGGCGAAGTCACTCTCCACCGCGTGGGCGCCTCTCAGCTCGTGCAGACAGCGCTCGAAGCTCTCGGCTGCTTCAGCGTGGAACCCTCGAAACACGAGCTTCCTCAGGCAGTCCTTGGCGAGTCGCCGGGCGCGTCCCTTGTTCGTGATGACGATTTCAAAGGCCTCCCGGGCCAGGCCGTAGCCCGCCAGCCAAATCGCGAGGAACTCATCGAGGAGCGACCTCTCCTCCGCCTTCAGGTGGGGCCGCAGTTGTCTCCACACCACCATGGCGTCGTCCACGCGGGCCTTGGGCGACAGGGGCACCACGACAGGTGAGAAGTGAGTGCCACCGTCCGGCTTGCCCAGCAGGCGGAAGAGGAGTTCTTCGACGTGCTGACGGGAGGGCTCGGACTTCCTGGCCTTGAGCCCCTGGCGCAGCTCCGCGAGCTGGGTCTCCAACCCCTCCCGGCTCTTGGGCTGCGAGGAGACCAGGGCCTTCAGGAGGGCATCGGGTGACTTCGACTTCGCGGAGGACTTCGCGGCGGGGCGCTTCTTCGCGGGCGCGGGGACCTCCTCGACGCCGCCGAGTCGCAGGGTCTTCAGGTGCTTGAAGCGCTTTTCGTGCCGGTGGAAGGCCTCGAGCTGCTCGGTGGTGTCGGCGGGCACCGTCAGCGCGAGCACCTCCAGTTGTCGCAGCAGCTTCGAGGTCGACAGCGCCTCCGCGGCCGACATCACGCCCGCGTCCAGTTCGGCGCCTTCCACATCGAGTTCCACCAACGATGGGAAGCACGTGGGGCTGAAGAACGCATGGACCACTTCCCAGTCGAGTGCCACGCCCGCTTCATTGGGTCCGACGGCGACCTTCAGCGTCTTGACGGAGGGAAAGTCGACCTTGCCTTCCCACAGGCCCACGCAGGCTTCGCCTTCCAGCTCCAGCGCCTCCACGTGGGGATGCGCCAGTCGAGACAGGCCGAGGTGGGCGCGCACCGTCAAGGACCTCAGGGAGGGCGTCGCCGAGGCGAAGGCCTTGAGCTGGGCCTTCGTCACGGTGCGTGGCTCCTGCTCGGGGACGACGGGGGAGAACCGGGTCTGGAGAATCGACAAGGACTGGAGCTTCGGCAGCGAGGTGCCTTGCAGCCACGGCCAGAAGTGCTCCCAGTGCGCGGGCTCGGCCAGCACCACGGTGAGCGACTGGAGCTGGGCGCCGTCGATGTCCGGCGGTGACTTCACCGTGGCCTTCGAGAACTCAAGCCGCCGCGACCGGGGATTCTTCAGGGTCATTCCGACAGGGTAGACCGGGGGACCGCCAGGTACACCTCCGAGTGGAGCTTCAGGACCGCGCCTGCCCCACCATGACGCCTCCGGAAATCACCAGGGCGATGCCGATGAAGACGAGCACCAGCTCCTTGCGCGTCTTGTGCTCCTTGAGGAGGTAGACGCCGCCGAGCGTGGAGATGGTGACGCCCATCTGCGAGACGGTGAACCCGGTGGTGACGCCGACCCGCTCGTCCGCGAGCAGCAGCGCCAGGTTGCCCGTGGCCCAGATGAGGCCGGGGACGATGTTCAGCCAGGTCTTCTTCACGAAGGGCCGGCCCTCTCCGCGGAGCGCCAGCAGGAAGGCGCCTGTCACCAGCCCGAGGGCCTGGGGGAAGATGGCGTCCCAGCCGTTGATGCCGAACCACTTGGGGATGATGACGTAGGCCACCAGCCCCGCGCCGCAGAGCAGCAGGGGCCCGATGCTGGCGAGCCGGGTGGACTGATGGGACGTGTCCCGGTGCTCCTTGAACGACGTCATCGCGACGCCGAGCATCACGATGACGAGCCCCGAGAAGCCGAGCGCCATCTTCGCGGCGGTCCTCCATTCGTGGAAGACGAAGACGCCAATCAGAGACGTGCCCAGCAATTGAAGACAGACGATGGCCGGCATGGCCGTCGACACGCCGAGCAGGGTGAAGGAGCGAAACTGGTTCGTCTGCCCCAGCGCGCAGCACGCTCCGGAGGCGAAGCCCGCCAGCACCACGGTGCGCGAGAGGTGGGGGGAGATGAAGCACATCGCGACCAGCGCCAGCACCAGCGCGCCGAGGGTGCTCCCCATGACCTGCTGCTTGGGCAGCCCGCCCACCTTCGCGACGAGCAAGGGCTGGAGGCCCCAACACAGGGGCGGGATGAGCACGACCCAGTTCTCCAGGCTCATCCGCGTCCCTCGACCCCGTGGCCGTCACCCCGCCCTGGTCGAATCTAGGACCGGAGGGCCGGACGGGAAGCAGACGGAAGGGAGGTGCCGGTGTGCCGCGCCTGACAGGAGCCCGCCCCGATGCGAAGCCTCGTGCCGACGGGCGAACGACGCGCGGGGCACCACGCCTCGCTGATGGCGGAGTCCCTTCGTGCTTGTCACACGCCTTGGCGCCTACTTGCTGTCGAGCGTGAAGACGCCGTCCCAGTCCTCGGGCGGCGGCGTCACGAGCAGGGCGTCGCACCGCGCGGCGAAGCGTTGGGAGGGAGGGTCCTCGGGTGAGGCGAGGAACGCCGCGCGGGCCTCGGTGAAGCGTTGGGCCCGGTACAGCGCGAGGCCCTCGGCGAAGCGGGCGAGGTGCGGCGCGGGCGTCGTGCCCGCCGTGCCCACGAGCTCGAACACGCGGACGGGCTGCTGCTTGCCCTTGACGCGCAGCAGGTCCAGCTCACGGGCCAGCACCACGCCGTGCGCGGCGAGCAGCGTGTCCTCGGCGACCAGTGTCCGGGTGCCGTAGACCTTGGCCGCGCCCTCCAGCCGTGAGGCGAGGTTCACCGTGTCGCCGATGACGGTGTAGTCCTGGGCCGCGCTGGAGCCCAGGTTGCCCGCCACTGCGTGGCCCGTGTTGATGCCGATGCGGCAGTCGAGCCGGGGCAAGCCGCGCGCCTCGAATATCGGAGACAGGCGGTCCACCACCGCGAGCAGGTCCAGCGCGGTGAGGCACGCGCGCGCCGCGTGGTCCTCCAGCGGAAGCGGCGCGTTCCAGAAGCACATGATGGCGTCGCCGATGAACTTGTCGAGCGTGGCCCCATGCTGTGTCAGCACACCCGTCGCCTGCTCGAAGTAGGTGTTGAGCAGCGCGACCAGCTCCTCCGGGCTGAGCTGCTCGCTCATCGAGGTGAATCCCACCAGGTCACTGAAGAGGACCGTGAGCAGCTTCCGCTCGCCACCCGGCGCCGCCTTCTCCGGGTTCTTGAGCAACTCGTCCACCACCTGCGGCGCCAGGTAGCGCTTGAAGAGGCCCTTGATCTGGTCCCGCTGTCGCAGGCCGCTGACCATCTCGTTGAAGGACTGTGCCACCCGGCCCACCTCGTCGGTGCCTCGAACGGGCACCTCGACGGTGAGGTCTCCCAGTCGCACCCGCCCGGCCGCCGCCTCCAGCTCCACCAGCGGCGAGGCCAGCCCGCGCGCGAGGAAGAAGGCCGCCGCCAGCGCGAACAGCGTGATGCCCACCGCCGTGGGCACCAGCCAGTCCCGGAAGCGCTGGAGGATGGGCGTGATCTCCTCGTAGAAGTCCCGCAGGACGAACACCCGTCCCAGCGGGGTCTTGTCCACGCCTTCAAGCGTCTCCTCGCGCACCAGGTAGAGCTTCTCGCCGAGGTACACTTCGCGCACCTGTCCGGCCTCCAGTTCCGGACCGGCTAGCAGCGCCTCCAGGGGGAGCTGGGAGGCCATGGCCCCATCCTCCGCGCGCACGGCGAAGCGGGCGCTGGTGTCCGCCATCGGGTCCAGCAGCACGTCCTTCACCCACTGACCGGACAGCACCACCCCCACCACCACCCGCTTCGCGCGCGACGTGTCATAGGCGGGCTGTGCATGGACGAGCAGCAAGTCCCCTTCGCGCAGTTCGCCCGGACGAATGAAGGTGAAGGGCAGGGCGCGAAGCTGCGCGGGAGACCACAGCGCCGACGTGGGCCCCTTGCTCAGCGCCGCGTTCAGCAGGGGCAGCTCCAGGGGCTCGTTGCTCAGCGTCGCGTCCTGCAGGGGCAGCTCCATGGGCCTGTTGCTCAGCGCCGCGTCCAGCACGGGCGGCTCCATGGGCCCGTTGCTCGGTTTCTTCAAATCATCCGCGCGCGTGTAGACGAGCCTCCTGCTGGCGTTGAAGAAGGCCCACGGCAGCTCGCCGCCGAACGCGTCGATGGTCGCGGAGGAGATGACGTCGCGCGCATCGCGGATGCTGTCGGCCTCCGCCGTCTCATCCCCGAGCCCGGCCTCCGCGTCTTGGGGGTTGACCGAGAGGGACATCTCCCTGAAGGAGTGGGCCTTCGTCCGCGACTCGGCCAGGTCGCGAATGTGCACCTGGCTGGTGTGGGCGCGACTCTGGAAGACCACCAGCGTGCGCTCCAGGTCGCTGGCGATCTTCTCCTCCGCGGCAGTGTGCACCGCGAGCGTGGTGAGCACGAGCGCCGCGACGAGCGAAGTGCCTGCGAGCGCCATGAAGGCGAGAACGAGCTTCCGGGTCAGCGTCACCGGGGACGAGGATAGCCGCGCACGGGTGCTTCCCGCGAGCCTACGGGCTCTTGCCCGAGTAATCAGGCCGAGGGCCGTACTTCTTGCCGTGCTTGTCCGGGTGGGTGTCGTCCGCGCGCGTCTCGGTCAGCTCGAGCGTGGCCGTGGCGGTGCCGCCCGACTCCACGATGACCTCCGCGCGGACGATGTCGCTCTTCTCGTCCCGCCGGTGCATGGCGAAGAGCGGATGGCGTCCGGGCGGCACGCCGCGCAGCTCGAAGCGCCCGTCCTTGTCCGTCACCGCGAACGCGCGGTTGGGCACCACCACCACCGTCGCCACCATCTGCTCGTGGATGTCGCAGTACACGTCGATGATGCCCGTCTTCTTGAATGTCTCCACGTACGTCTCGCCGGGCCGGCTCTTTCCCGCGTCGAACCTGCGCGCCACCGAGCGCGAGAAGACGTTGTGCAGCACCACGTCCCGGTTGGAGAACTCCACCTTCTGTCCCGCGACGATGGGCAGCACCGAGGGGAAGAACTTCTTGTCCCGCTGGCTCATCTTCGCCACCTCGGCGGGCGGCTCCTCCGTGTAGCCGGTGAGGTAGACGACCACTCCGGAGCGGTCGGCCTTGGGCCCGGGCTTGCCGTCCGAACCGATGACGAAGATGCGCACCTCGCCGCGCACGCTGCCCGGCTCGGCGCTCGCGAGGGGCGCGGTCAACAGCAGCGACAGGAGGAGCAGCTTCACAGTGCGACCGCCCATATGAGCCTCGGCATGAAGCGCGGGGTTTCGTCGTAGAGGCCCGTCAGCCCGACGAAGGTGCCCGCGGTGATCCACATGCGCCCGAACGTCCAGGCCACGCTCGGACCGACGAAGAGGTGCGGGTCTGCGTCCAGGTCCTTCAGCCCGAACTCACCGAAGGACTCGAAGGACAGCCGCAGCTCGTCCGGGATGACGGGATAGGAGACGCCCGCGGAGTACGTCCCGCGGATGCGCACCGGAGCGTCGCCCCCGCGCAGCCCGGGGATGCCCACCTGAGCCCCCAGGTCCAGCGCGACGCGCAGCCCGCTGTCCCACTGGTAGGAGCCGACCAGGTCCACGTCTACGCCCGAGGGATTCGCCTCCCGGATGGACTGGTGCCAGACGGCGCGGATGAGCGGCTGGAAGGCGCTGTCATCGCCTCGGGGAAAGAGGCGGTAGCGGAAGTCGGCCTCGAAGGAGTCCAGCTCCGTGACGTCCCGGGTGGCGCGCACCTGGAAGGGGATGGCGAGCTCCAGGTGCTGGCTCAATCCGATGACGGGCCCCCACCATATCCAGTAGACGGAAGGGCGGTCCGGGAACGCGGGAGCGCGGCTGCGAGCCCACAGCCACTGCTCCAGCTCGACATCTCCCTTGGGCACGATGTCGGTGTCGAACGTCCAGATGAAAGGGCGTCGGCCGGCCAGGGCAGGCTCGGCCCAGGTCACCCCGAGGATGCATGCCACCAGCGCCATCCAGCGGACTGCTCGCATTCGCGCTCCCCACCCCGGGCGACGGGGTGCTCATGCTGGTGCCTAGCACACCACGCCCGGGGGTGGGACCGACAGGGGGTTACAGCCGGTCGCTGATGCGCTGCTGCAACAGCCAGTCGTAGAGCTCCAGGGTGGCGTAGGCGGTGTCCCACGTCGCCCCGTTGTGCCCGCCGTTGGGATAGATGGTGACGCGCATCTTGCTGAGGCCCTCGCCGCACTTCGTGTCGAGGTGCGTCTTGAGGTTCGTCGCGCGGCCCGGCGTGTCCTGGCCGCCGTGGAAGGCCCAGATGGGCAGCGGCTTCAGATTGCAGACGTTCGCGTCGTTCTGGGGCGTGGAGGTGAACGAGATGGGGACGATGGCCGCCACCTTGTTGGTGTAGTTCATTCCCACCTCGATGCTCGTGTTGCCGCCGCCGCTCAGGCCGGTAAGGTAGATGCGGTCCGGGTCCACGCGGTAGTCCTTCTTGGCGTCTTCGATCAACGCGAGCAGCGCGGTCGCGGAGAACCAGCCGTTGCCATTGTTGGTGAACGGGAGGCGCTGAGTGGGTGAGATGACGATGGCCTTCATCGCGGCGCGGAAGCTGGGGGAGGAGAATTGTTTGGCCAGGCCCTCCGGGGGGTTCAGCACCGCGGTGCGGTCGACGGTGAGCGTGGCGCCTACCACGCCGTGCAGCGCGATGATGAGCGGCCAGCGGGTGGCGCGGTCATCGTTGTACTGCTCGGGCAGGAAGAGGGCGTAGTCGTAGCGGACGTTGCGGACCAGCGTCTGCTGCCCGGCGGCGCATGTGGTGGGGCCGGTGGGCGCGGCGGCGGGCTTGCCCATGAGCTTCAGCTCGCGCAGTCGGCAGTGGGGTTGGTCCTTGCAGACCACCCGGATTTGGGTGGCGGCGACGGGCGTGGTGAAGGTGAGCGTCTTCTGCGTGGTGTTGAGCGGGTTGCCCTCCACCGCGGTGCCGGGAATGGTCTTCCAACAGCCGCCATTCCAGGCCTGCAGCTCGAAGGCGGACATCGCGTTGGTCGCGGTCGCCGAGTTGCCCAGGTGAAGCTCCGCGCTGAGCACCTCGTAGGCGCCCTGGAGGTCCACGTCGAGGTAATTATGCGTCTGGAATTGATAGGCGGACTCCCACCGGTTGGCGAGGTTTCCGTCCACGGCGTTCGACGCGAAGAAGCTCCCGTTGACGGAGCCTGCGGAAGCGGGCTTGTCGAGCGCCACGTTGGTGAGTACGTCCGGCGCCGCTGTCACCGTCACGCTCACCTCGTCGGAGGCCGTGGCCCCGTCGTCGTCCGTGGCGGTGAGCCGGAAGACGAAGACACCGGCGGACAGCCCCGCCACGCTCAGGCTGGCGGTGGTGGTTCCGCTCAACGTCGCCGAGGGACCGCTCACCTGCGTCCAGGCGAGCGACGTCACCGTTCCGTCCGCGTCCGTCGCTTCGCCGACCAGCGTCACGCTGGTGGTGGGCAGCGTCAGCGACCGGTCCAGCCCCGCGTTGGCGACGGGCGGAATGTTCACCTGGGGCGAGCGAGGCGTGCCGAAGACCCACAGCTCCTTCACCCGGCAGTTGTCCGCCAGCGGGTCCCTGCAGGAGAAGCGCACCTTCTTCGCCGTCACCGTCTGGGGGAAGGTGATGGACACCGCGACGCTCGTGTTGCCCGTCTGATTGGCTCCGGGGAGGGACTTCCAGCCTGTCCCGTCGTCGTAGAACATCTCGTAGCTCTGGATGGCCCGGGCGTCCCGGAAGCCGGTGTAGAGCTCCATGCGCACCAGGTCGAACGTCCCCTGGAGGTCGATGTCGAGCAGGCGTGTCTGGTTGTAGATGCCGGGGCACCAACGAGAGGTATCGGCGTTGATGTTCCCATCCACCGCGTACTCCGGAAGGAATTCATCCTGGGTGGAGCTGGCCGTGGCGGGCTTGTTCAGGGTGACGTTGATGAGCTCGTCGACTCCGGCGCGCTGCTGCGCGGGCTGGAGGGCGCGCTCGCCGCCCTCCGGTGCTCCGCAGCTCACGAGCACGCTCGCCACCAACAAACTGATGAGGGATTGAAGCCGTCGCAAGAGGTCCTCCTCGGGATGGTGAAGCGGACATCTTGCATCAGCTGTATGCCTCCCAGGCTGAAAATTGCGTTGCTTCTGTGGGTTTTCGAGGTGGGCGAAGCTTTGTCTATGCCGATGACCCATGCAGGCTGCCCATTCCATTCCCGTAGGCCCGGCTCCTTGAGCGCCCAGACGTCGCGTGCAATCATTGCCGGGAGGCTTGGTGCAAGAAACCATGCATGACGTCTTCGAAGAGCATCTGGATGAGGCGGACTTCCTGTGGGAACAGTGGTTTGGAAAATTGGCGGCATTGAAGCCTGAGGAGAATTACCGACTGGGGGCGGAGAGCTACATCGAGATTCCTGACGAGTCTCAGGACTTCCATGTCCCCCAAGGCGTCATGGACAATCTGCTTCCATACGAGACGCTGCCCAAGTGGTAGCGAGCCCCCCGCTCCTGCTCCCGAGGCATTCATGCACTACATCTTTCGCTCGGATGGACGCCGCTATCCGATGGTCTCGCTCCGCACCCCGTTACCTCGGACATATTGGCTGGATGGAGATCGACTCGACTTTCCCGTCCCCCCCCTGGAACTCGAGCTTGCCGCCGAGCGTTCGTTTCAATGGGTAGACTTCTTCATGGCCACCTCCATTCCACTCTTCTCCCCGCGGATGCGCGCCGCCCTGGAGGGCTGCGGGGTGGACAACATCGACTACTATCCGGCTCGCGTTCGCAATACCCGAACGGAAGAGGTCCGGGACTATCATGCGGCCAATGTCATCGGCCTGGCGGAGTGCGTCGACCGCGTGCGGTCTGCATTTGAGCCGTTCGATGAAGAGTCCATCCTGATTGACAGCTTCGAGCGGCTCGCCCTGGATGAGGGGAAGTCCTATGGGCTGAGGCTGTTCCGAGCGG
Source organism: Corallococcus terminator (assembly GCF_049194865.1). Lineage (GTDB taxonomy): Bacteria > Myxococcota > Myxococcia > Myxococcales > Myxococcaceae > Myxococcus > Myxococcus terminator_A. Next base: position 85,077 of record NZ_JBLZWL010000123.1, read on the forward strand.
CCGAGCACAGTCTGCTATTATTGGTTGCTGACTCCGTCAAGAAGCGACTGGAGGCGCATGGTTTGGGTGGGTTGATGTTCATCAAGCCCGAGGAATGGGATGGACTGTTGACCTGATGCGAACTGGCCCGCGTACTTGCGTCGGTGCCTCAGTCAACAGGGCGGCGGCCCTGGGCCACGAAGCCCAGCATGAGGATGGAGGCGGACGGTGTGCTGTAGAAGCGGCGGTATCCCGCGCGGACCTGCTCCAGCTCCTCGGGAGAGATGAGCCCTGCTTCCATCGCCGGGCGCAGACGCTCCGGGTCCAGTTGCCGGCGGAACGCGTCCAGCCCCAGCGCGTCGCTGTGGTACGCGATGACCTCCAGGCGGACGTCCGTGAAACCCGCGGCGGTGAGCAGCCGCACGAGCTGACGTCCGATGAAGCGATTGCCACCGCGCTGGAGCTGAAGCCGCTCCGCCTTGCGGTGGATGGACTCCAGCTCGGGAAGTGACGGCTCCGCCACGCCCCACAGCCCCGCGTCCAGCTCGCTGACCACCAGCCGCCCTCCAGGACGCAGCAACCGGAGCGCCTCTCGCGCCGCGAGCAGGGGCTCCTCCAGGTGTTGAAACACGAAGCGCGCCAGCGCCAGGTCGAAACGTGCGTCGGGAAGTCCCGAGTCCAGGACGGAAGCCCGGTGCACCCGCGCGCGTGCACCCAGGCGCGCCTCCGCGAGCAGACACATTCCCGGGTCCAGCTCCACGACATGCACCGCGCCGGAGGGCACCAGCTCCAGCAGCTTCTCCGCGACGAACCCGGGCCCGCCCCCCAACTCCACCACCGTCATGCGCTCCGTCAGCCCCAGGGAGAGAAGGAGTCGTCGCTCCTCCGGCCAGCTCAGCTCCACCTGGGACTTCAGCCTCGCCAGCTCCACTTCGAGCCCTCCCAGGGTCTCCTCCGGACGATACGAGCCGCTCATCCCGCATCCCAATGGCGCGCCCGCATCGGAAGTCCACCCGAGGGACGCAGCGTCACCAGCGCCTCCGGCTCCACGCGATGTCCTTCCACGTGCTGGAGCTGGAAGCGCTGGACGACCATGGCCAGGACGAGCCGAGCCTCCATCATCGCGAAGTTGCGACCGATGCAGACACGCGGGCCTCCGCTGAAGGGCAGATACGCATACGGATGCCGCTCCGAAGCCCGGTGGTCGCGGAAGCGCTCCGGGTCGAAGGTCTCCGGCTCGCTCCAGTAATCCGGATGGCGATGGAGCAGGTAGGGGCTGACGATGACCAGGGTGCCGGCGGGGACGTGATAGCCGCCCACACAGTCGTCCTGGCGGCAGAGGCGCGACATCAACCAGACCGGCGGGTACAGACGCATCGCCTCCTGGAGCACCTGTCCACTGAACTCGAGCGCCCGCACCCGCTCCGCCAGCACGGGCCTCTTGCCCAGCAGCGCGCTCGCCTCCTCGCGAACGCAGAGCCGTATCTTCGGATGCAGGCCGAGCAGGTGCAGGCTCCAGGTGAGCGCCTTGGCCGTCGTCTCGTGGCCCGCCATCAGGAAGGTGAAGATCTGCTCGCGCAGGACTCGCTCCCCCGCGGGCCCGTCGAGCTGACTTGGGTGCGCGTCCAGGAGCAGCGCCAGCAGGTCCGTGCCTCCGCCCGTCTCGCGGCGCCGCGAGAGGATGCGCTGGACGAGCGTGTCGATGAGCTGGCTCGCCTCGCGGAACTGTCGCAGGCCCACCGTGTCCTCGGCGTCGAAGCGGGACATGAAGGCGTTGAGGCGCTGCACCGCCCCGGCGAAGTCCGTCGTGGCGTCCTCCAGGTCACTCCCGAAGAGACAGCGGGTGACGATGCGCAGCGTGAGGTGCCCCAGCTCACGCTCCACGTCGAAGGGGACTCCCGTGCGCGCCGGGTCCTCCCAGCGGCGCAGCATGTCCTCGGTGCACTCCGCCATCACCTGGACCCACGGCTCGATGCGGCTGTGCTCGAAGGCGGGGCGGGCCACGCGGCGCTGCTCGGCCCAGGGCTCATCCTCGGTCGTCATCAAGCCCTGGCCCAGCATGGGCAGGAGCATCATCAAGTCGGGCGTGCCCTGCTTGACGTAGTTGCGCGCGTGGCTCTGGAGGACGTGCTGCGCATGGAGGGGATGGTTCACCACCACGGTGGACCAGCCTCCCGCCGTGTAGCGGAAGACGCTCCCGTACTTGCTGGCACTGTCGAGGAGGAAGCGCAGCGGCTGCGCGCGCAGCACTCCCAGGTCCGGCGCATCCGCGACCAGCGGAGGCAGGGGCAGGTTGAGGTCCGCCAGGCTCATGGCATCACCCGGGCCGCGTGCTCACGGTCCTGGAAGAGGGGATGTCGCGCCGCGCGGTACGACGCGGAGAACACGCCCTGGAGCTTGCGGTACTCCCGCATGAACTCCTCCCGAGGCATCCGCGTCCGCGTCACCGCGTGCTGCAGGTCGAAGTGCTCCCAGTGGGGCCGGCCATTCGGCTGTCGCTCCAGGATGTGCTCGAAGGACTCGCACGCGGGCGTGCCTGGCAGCGGCGTGAGCAGGGTGAAGGACGGGTAGTCGACGCCGTGCTCCCGGATGAACGTCGTCAGCTGGTCGAACTCCCGAGGCGTGTACTCCGGCTTGACGATGAAGCTGGCGAAGACGTGGATGCCCAGCTCCCGGGCCGCCTGGAGTCCCTGCAGAATCTGCTCACGCGCCTGCCGCTTGTTGTAGTCCTTCAGCTCGTGGTCGAGCACCGCCTCCAACCCGAAGAACACCCGCCGCAGGCCGATGTCCCGCCACCGGCGCATCAAGTCCAAGTCCCTCAGGAAGGAGTCGATGCGGCAGTACGCGAAGTACTCCTTCTCCAGCCGCGCGGCTTCAAGCTGCTCGGCCATGGCCCACATGCGGCGCGGGTTGACGAAGGGCTCGTCGTCCACGAGGAAGACATGGCGCTCGGGGATGGTCGCCAGCTCCGCCACGACGCGCTCGACGTCGCGCTTGTAGTAGCGGCCGTCCATGATCTTCCACAGCGAGCAGAAGTTGCACCGGAAGGGACAGCCCACCGTGGTGCGCAGCAGCGCGATGGGCTTCATCCAGTCGATGAAGTAGCTCGCCCGGTCCTCGGGCACGAGGCTCCGGTCCGGGAAGGGCAGCGCGTCGATGTCCAGCTTGGGGGCCTCGCCTCCGAAGCGGAACGTGGCTCCTCCGTCGCGTGCCCAGGCGCCTGGGATTCCCCCGAGGCCGTCGCCCGCCTCCAGCGCCTGGAGGATGCGCCGGAAGGGACGAACGCCCTCGCCGCTCACGACGCAGTCCACCTGGGGCTCGAAGAAGTCCTCCGGCATCAGCGTGGCATGGTGTCCCCCGACCACCGTGCGGACCCGGGGCAACAACGCCTTGGCCTGACGACACAGGTCCAGCATCCGGAGCACGTGCATGGAGTACCCGGTGACGCCCACCACGTCGGGCTCGAAGCTCCACAGGGTCAGCGTCAGGTCATGCGGATGCAGGCGCAGGTCCAACAGCCGCACCTCATGGCCGTCCTGGCGGGCCCCAGCGGCCAGGTATTCGAGCGCGAGCGGCTCCGCGATGGCGCCCAGGTCTCCCCAGCCGATGAGCTCCCTGCGCGCGTTGGGATAGAGCAACAGGACCTTCATGTGCCGTCCTCCTTCGCTCGGGTTCCGAGCGCGAACTCACCCACCGCGCCCTCGGCCAGCGGGGCGATTCCACTGGCCCGCGCGAACAGCTCCGAGTCGCCGCCGCCCAGCGCGCACGGCGCCAGGTCCATGGCGGTCGCCGCCAGATAGAGCGTCTGGAACAACACCCCCACGTTCTTGAGGATGAGCGCGTAGCCCATGGCCTGGTACTTCCAGAAGACGCGCGGGAAGCGGGCCGTGATGACGACGAGCACCTGCGGCCGTCCCTCCCGCGCGAGCGTGTGCCACGCGCCCTCCAGCAGTTGCTCCACCGGGCGCGTGCGCGGCGTCAGCTTGCACAGCTCGTGCTGCCCGGAGCGGTACTGATACAGGCCGGACTCCAACCCCGTGCAGCGGTCGACGACCAGGTACAGCTCCAGCTCGTACAGCGCGCCGCCTCCGGGGTAGGGACGCTCTCCCAGCTCGCCATGGTCCGTGGTGAGGACCCGCCGCGTGCGCGCCGCCCGGTACAGCAGCTCGCCGAGCTGGTGGATGCTGAGGGGAGGCTCGCCATACGTGCGCAGGGAGCGGCGTCGCTCCAACACCTCGGTGAAGGGCGGGTCCTCCAACGCGAGCCGCTCCAGGTCGGGCCGGGGAAGCGGCACCACCGCCTCGCTCATCCGAGGCTTCAGCAGGGGCGGGGGCTCCATCCGCTGCTCGAAGCGATACGTGGCGCCGTAAGGGCTCGGCAGTCGCCCCAGCCGGCTGTGCCCATGGAACAGCAGGTCCTCCGGCTCCCAGAGCGCGAGCGTGGCGTCCTCTTCCTCGGAGACGTGCACCGCCTTCGCGTCCAGGAGCATCCCGAGGAGGAGGTCCACGGCCTTCACCGGCAGCGTGGCGAAGCGCTCCGTCAGCTCGGCCAGGGAGCGCGGACAGGCCAGCTCCGGAAGCAGCGCCCCCACGCGGGCGTCATGCAGCAGCAGCCTCGCGTGGGAGGCAGGCACGTCCACCACCAGCTGGTGGTCCTCGCGGCGCACGCACGCGAGCCGTGAGAGGACATACTTCGCCGCGCGCCTCCGGGGCTCCGAGTGGCCGGGGGCCGTGCTCGGCAGCAGCGTCGCCAGCGGCGCTTCCTCCAGCAACAGGGTGCGGCACAGGAAGTCATGCCGTGCGAGGGATTGGAGCAGGTGGTCCAGCAGGAGGCGCGCGGCGGGCCCGTCATGCGGCTCCGCGACGTCGAGCAGCGCTTGTTCGGTGCCGCCTGTCTCCAGGCGCTGGAGCGCGGCGAGGGCGCCGAGAGACAGCCCCCCGAACTCCATGCCGAAGCGAGGATGGGCGACGACGCGCCGTCCATCCTCGAGCGCGTGGACCTGGATGCCGGGCGTGAGCCCGAAGGATTCATGGAGGCGCATCGCGTCCGCTCCTCAGAAGAAGATGCCGGTGGGGTTGAGCTGCTCCTCCCGAAGCGGCTGCTGGACCCAGCCCAGCCGCGCGGGCACGTCGTAGAGCCGGCCCGGCCCGAAGCGCTTCCAGAAGTGGCGCAGGCCAGGAACCATCACCTTGACCACGGGCAGCCCCACGTCGGGCTGCGTCTGGTCCACGACGAGCGTCTCCATGCCGGCGCGTCGAGCGAGCGCGACACACCGCTCCACATCCACCCGCAGGTCTCCCGAGGACAGGTCCGGGAGCGTGCGCAGGGGCCGCGCGGCGACGCTCGGGTCCGGGCGCAGGTACGGCTGGTTCTCCACCGTCGCCGTCTGCCACCAGCGCACGGCCTCGCGCTCCGGGAACCAGTAGAGCGTCCGGCCCTCCGCGTCCCGGTGCTGCACGGCGGGGAGGAACTGGTTTACCTCCGTGAGCGCCCGCAGCAGCGCGACGCGCGCGTCCAGGTGCGCGCCGAAGCCGACGACGATGTCCTCCACGGGCGCGTCCCGTCGCCGTGACACCGCCGCGAAGGTGGGGATGCCCAGGTCCGCGGTGACGTCCAGCACCCACAGCTCCCGCTGGAGCCGCCGGTAGTGCTCCCGCAGCGCGTGCACATACGGCAGGTCCACGCTGTCCAGGTCCACGGCGGGCCGCTGCGTCCGCGAGTACCACCACAGCGCCACCGAGTCGCGCTCCACCAGCTCCAGGAAGCCCTGGAGGATGGCCTCCTCCAGCGTGTTGCCCGCCGCGCAGCCATTGGAGTCGCTGGTGCAGAAGAACCACTTGCTCAGGTCCGGATGACCGAAGGAGCAGTACGCGCTCGGCACGTGGCGGAAGCGCTCGTGCGTGAGGGACCACGCGCTCGTCCAGTGGACGCGCCGGTCCGGGTCGAAGACCTCCGGGACGTGGTGGAAGCCGGAGGGATGCTCCGCGTTCCACTCCGCGCGCCGGGCGTACTGCGTGGGGCTGAAGTTCATCAGCGCGTTGGGGTGGACAGCCTCATCCCGCAGCTCGTGGAGGCTCGCCACCCGGCTCCACTCCTCGCCCCGGTAGACGCCGGAGTAGCGCTCGATGGCCTCGCACAGCGCGCTCACCTTCGCCTGGGCGTCCGTCGTGCCCTTGCCCCCGCTGCGGCCCCTCAGGTTCAGCAGGACGAAGCGCAGGTCCTGCTGCATCAGCGCGAAGTTGTGGCCCGCCGCATAGCTGTGCACCAGCCCCGCGCCGTCGTCCGCCCCCAATGGCTCCAGGTTGCGCACCACGCCGGTGATGGCGCTGACGTGCTTCTCCAGGCGCGCCAGGGTCTCCTCGGCGGACTGGGTGCGGTGGCCTCCGTCGCCGTCGAACCGCTTCGGGCAGGGCCTGGGAATGACGGGCAGGGGCGCTCGCGGCGCGGCCTCCTCGCCCGAGCACACCAGGCACTGCGGCCTGCGCACCAGCGCGTGTCGCTCCAGCTCCAGCGTCGTCAGGTCCAGCGTGACGAGCTGCTCCACGAGAGGATGCTCGGAGCCGAGCACGAGCGCCTTGGCCACCTCCAGCGCCGCCAACTGGAAGGCCGTGCCCGTGGTCGCCGGCAGGCTCGCGGCGGGCAGCACCAGGGGATGGACCCGGCCCTGCTCCCGCTCCAGGAAGGACTCGAGCTGGCGGTTGGAGCGCAAGCGCTGCGCGAGGCAGGCCCAGCAGGCCGTCGTGGCGGGACGGAAGACGGGGCCCAGCCAGAGCGTGCCGCCGACGGGCCTCGCCAGCATCCAGGGCCGCCGCGCCGCGAGCGCCTGTCGGTTGACCGCGTCGAGCGCCGGGTGCAGGTAGTCGTCGCAGAGCACCAGCTGGAAGCCCGCCTCGCCCTCGGTGCGAAGTCCCTGCGCGCGCAGGGCTTGCACCTGGCGCTCCTCCCACGCGCCCCCCAGCGACAGGATGGACACGGGCGTCTGGAGGCGGTCGGCGACGGTGGCCATGTCGATGCCGAGCGCGTGCCAGAAGGGCGCCTCCTCCAGTGCGCCGGTGCCGCCCTCGAGGATGCAGCCCTGCTCCGCGGCGACCTCCAGCGCGTGGGAGACCTCCACCAGCGACAGGCGCGAGGAGAGCGCCTGGAAGACCTCCGGCAGCGAGTGTCGTCCATCCAGCAGGGGCACGAGCAGGGGGAAGGCGCGGCCTCGCAGGAGCAGGTAATCCTTCTCGTGGAGCAGCAGCACCGTCGAATCGTCGACGCGCTCCACGCGGCAATGGCTCTTCCAGACAGGTCTCGACAACATTCGTGACTCCTGGGACATGAAGCGTGGGCACCGCTGGCGCGGAGGGACCGGAGGCCCGGTGGCGCGCGCCGCCGCCGAGCTCCGGCGATACGAGCGACACTCAGGTGCAGGTGCAGCACGGACAGCAGCAGCAGCAGACCGAGACATCCTTGGCCGCGGCGCCCGCCGTGCCACCCGGAGTCACGGTGGGCTGCGGCGGAATGAACAGGGTGATGTCTCCGTCCTTGTTGCGGTCCCAGCTCTTGAGCTGCTCGTCGTAGCCCGTGGCCGTCGCGCCGCTGTACGCCTCGGTGAAGGCCACCGACTTGGGAATGGTGTCGAAGCCGTAGACCTTCAAGAGGTCCGGGTCCTGCTCAATCTGAGCTTTCTTGCCAGGATTCGCCCAGACATCCTGGATGAGTTTTGAGTACGCCGTGCGGAAGTCCGCCATGGTCAGCCCTTTCTGCGAGTGGTGAGCGGCCCTGGATGAAGACGCCAGTACGCGAAGACACGCTCGACAGGGCCGTCATGCCGCTGTGCACGGCGCGCGCCAGAGGGGCGCGGATATTCGCTCGCGAGTCCTGACGCGAGGATGCGCTGGGGCGGGTGTCGAGACTGCCGTCCCGATGCTTGCGCACCGCAAGCATTTGCTTGTCACGGGGACGCTGGCGCACGCGGTCTCATCTGGGTCGCGAGTGAAAGGAGAGGATCTGTTGAGATGTCTGCTTGGTTGAGGTTTTGCAGACCGGTGCGCCCCGCTTCCCCCTCACCCTTGTTTGAGTTTGGAGCGGACGAATGCCGACGAGTCGAACCGACGCGTTTCTTCCGGTCATTGGTGAATCCATGTCCGGGCTGATTCAGGTCCTGCGAGTCTTCACGCAGCAAGAGGACACCATCCTCATCAGCGGGCCCACCGGCTCCGGAAAGTCGAGGCTGGCGCGGTGGAGCCATGAGCACTCGGGGCGGAAGGCGGGTGCCTTTGAAGTGTTGGATTTGATGACAGTGCCGGAGGAGCTGCAGATGGGGGCGCTCTTCGGCTGGAGGAAGGGGGCCTTCACGGGAGCGGTGCAGAACAGCCAGGGCTGCCTGGCGCTCGCCAAGGGCGGCACGTTGTTCATCGACGAAATCGACAAGCTCTCCCTGCGCGCGCAGGCGGGGCTGCTGCACGTGCTGGAGGAGCGGACGTACCGGGTGCTGGGCGAGGGCACGCTGCACCGCGCGGACGTCCGCTTCATCGTGGGGACGAACGTGGACCTCCACGAGGCGGTGGTGGCGGGGCGCTTCCGGGAGGACCTCTACTACCGGGTCAACGTCCTCCCCATCCAGATTCCGCCGCTGGACGCGCGCCGGGACGAAATCATCCCCTGGGCGCAATACATGCTCAGCCGGAGGCACCAGGAGCGGGAGAGGGAAGGCCGGGCGCTCCTGTCCCCCGATGCGCAGGCCCAGCTGCTGGGTCGGAGCTGGCCGGGCAATTTGAGGCAGCTCGACAACATCATCCGCCGTGCGTACTCCCTGTCGGTGATGTCCCAGGGAGACGACGAGCTCCTGCTGCGGGACACGCATGTGATGCAGGCGCTGGGCTACGAGGAGTCGCCCACGTCGCGCTCGCTCATCGAGGCGCTGCGCGTGGCGTCCGCGTGCTTCGTCATGGAGGCCCAGCGCGCCGCCGTGCCGTGGGATTTGGACCTGGCGGATGCCTTCCGCGGCTTCGTGCTCGGCACCGCCGTGCGGCAGGTGGGGCGCGAGGAGGCCTTCCTGCTGCTGGGCCGCAAGCGGCTGTTGAAGAATCGCAATCACTACAAGGCCCTCGAGCGGGAGCTGAAGAAGGTGGATGCGCTCGTGGAGGCGGTGGGTCAGTCCCCCTCGCCCTTCACGGACCTGGTGGACCTGACGCTCGGGAAGGTCTGAGTGAGCACCGAGCGAGAGGTGTCGAGCGCGTACGGGTCCTTCGAGGCGCTCTGGCGACAGCGCCAGGGCGCCCTGCTGCGGGTCTGCGAGCGGACGATGGGGGACTCGGACGCGGCGAGGGAGGCCTTGAGTCGCACGGCGATACGGGTGTGGCTCCAGTGGTCCCGGTGCTCCCAGGTGGACTGGCCCTGGGCGCTGCTGCGCCGGGTGGCCATCAACGTCTGCATCGACCTGCAGCGGGAGCGGCGGCGCCAGGCGTGGCGGTGGACGCCGCTCGAAGAGGAGCTGGGAGAAGGCGCGGACCTGGAGGCGGCCGGGCCTGGTGAAGAGCAGGAGGAGGAGCGGTTGCAGGCGTTGTTGTTGGAGTTGCTGGAGTCACTGCCGCCGCAGCTGCGGGCCTGCGCGCGCCTGGCCTTCGTCGAGCAGCAGGACTACGCGGATATCGCGGTGGCGCTCCGGCTGACGCCCGCGAACGTGCGCAAAATCGTGGAGCGCTCCCGCAAGCGGCTCGTCCAGCCGCTGGCCCGGGCGGGGGTGATTCGCGACGAGGCCAGCTTCCATCGCTGGCTGTCGGGGCGGCGCAAGCGGACGTCGGGCTGATGTCCTTCGGGCCGGCCCTCCTCCGTGAAGATGAGAGGGGGGCCGACCCGGCTTCAGACGAAGCCGTCGCTCACTTGCGCGCGGCGGCGATGGCGCCGGTGACGGTGGTGACCAGGGGCGCGATGAGCGCGGGCGCGGTGGTGACCAGGTGGTGGAGCACGTCCGTCCAGCCCTTGTCGGCGGCGGGCATGACGGCGGGCTCGTAGCCCTTGCTGGCGGCGGAGACGGCGCCGCCGATGGTGTTCACCAGGGGGCCGAGCAGCTGGGGCGCGGTGGAGGCGAGCGACGAGAGCACGTCCGTCCAGCCCTTGTCGGCGGCGGGCTGGTAGCCCTTGCTGGCGGCGGAGACGGCGCCGCCGATGGTGTTCACCAGGGGCCCGATGAGGGAGGGCGCGGTGGTGATGAGGTGCTGGAACACATCCGACCAGCCCTTGTCGGCGGCGGACGCGACGTCGGGCTGGTAGCCCTTGCTGGCGGCGGAGACGGCGCCGCCGATGGTGTTCACCAGGGGCCCGATGAGGGAGGGCGCGGTGGTGATGAGGTGCTGGAACACGTCCGACCAGCCCTTGTCGGCGGCGGACACGGCGGCGGGCTGGTAGCCCTTGTTGGCGGCGGAGACGGCGCCGCCGATGGTGTTCACCAGGGGCCCGATGAGCGCGGGCGCGGTGGTGATGAGGTGCTGGAACACGTCCGTCCAGCCCTTGTCGGCGGCGCCGGCCGTCGGGACGCTGGCGGGAGTGCCCAGCAGGGGGCCCATGAGCTGCGAGAGGCCCGCCAGGTTCGGCATCTGTGGATACGACGTCATCGTTTTGACTCCTTCATTCGACATGGGGACTGCGGGAGCCGTGGGCGAGCCCAGCCCGAACGGCAGGCTGACCGGGACCACGGTTTTCGGCGCTGCGCCGAAATCGGTGTTGAGGAAGACGGAGCGGGTGCTCACCCAGGTGGTGTCGGGCGTCACCAGCAGCTCGGGCGTCTGCTGGAAGCCCAGGCTCGATATCCGCGCGGCGGACTGCTGGAGGCACTCCGAATAGGAGACGTTCGGCGTCGCCCCGAGCACCTGCCCCAGGGCGAAGGTGAACACCGACAGGTTCTTGGTGAGCTGCGTGCCCGCGGCGGCCGTCTGCTCGGCGGTGCAGGCCGTCAACAGCGTGCAGTTGGCCTGGGGCGGCTCGGACGCCACCTGCGCGTCATACGCCTTGGTGACGGGCACTCCGGTGATGAGCTGCACGGGCCTGCCAAAGCCCCGGAAGGGAATCTCCCCGGAGCGCTCGTCGGAGCTGCGGTGCAGCCACGAGCGCTGGTGCGCCTTCGTGGCGGGCTGGAACGCCTTCTCCCCCGTGGTGGCGCCGAAGTCGCGCGGGTCGATGTATGCCTTCACCTTGGCCAGCTCGATGCGGCGGGTGGCGCCCAGTTGATGCAGCTTCCGGGCGAAGTCCGACGCGATGAACAGGTCCTTCTCCATGCCGCCGGAGTGGCACGCGTCCAGGACGGTGGTCATCACTCCCTCGGGGAGCTGCTGGGTCAGCTTGGAGAAGTCCTGGTCGAAGAAGAAGTCGTCGTAGAGCACCAGGCTCTCCCGCCAGACCTCGTCTATCTGCACCCGGTAGCCATGCCCGGAGAAGAAGAAGACCAGCGCGTCGTCCTCCGTGGCGCCGTCCATCAGCCAGGTCAGCGACTCCTTGATGTTGCTCAGCGTGGCGTCGGCGTCCAGCCGGACCTGGATGTCCTTGGGGGAGAACCCATACTGGGTGCCCAGCAGGCTCACCATCAGGTTGGCGTCGTTGAGACAGCTGGAGAGCTGATTGATTTGGGGGCGGTAGTTGTTGATGCCCGCGACGACGGCCTTGCGGTTGCGAATCCGCGTGCGTGGCTCGGAGGAGCCGCGCTTCGTCGTCACCTCCTTGGGCATGGCGGGAGGACTCGCGGGGGGCTTCGGGCTCGGGTCCGTGCCGCTCGGAATGGAAGAACTCATGGCGTGCTTCGCCTCCTGGGGCGCTCCAGTGGCACCGCTGAAGCGCGGTGGGTGGCGCGCCCTGAGAACGAGCCCGGGCTTTTTGAAGTGACACGTCCCCGACTCGTCTGCCCCACCCCGAGGGGCTGTCACGAGCCCGGCTCACGCACCGTCATGAGAGGTGAAGTCAAAGGCGATTCGCAAAGGAGGACGCCATGCCGAAGTATTGTCGGGAGAAGTTCGAGAACACCACCACGGGGGCGGAGGTCTGGGTTTGCTGGCAACAGGACAAGCATGTCCACGACGCCACGCTCATCACGACGATTGCCCAGTGGCTGGGCACGAATCAGGGAGGGTCCTGGCAGGTGCGGGTCAATACCTACCAGAGCAATCAGTCCTCACCGGGGTTGAATGATTTGTCGTATCCCGCGTGAGGGCCCCGGGGTGGAGGGAGGACTCTCTCTCTCCGCTCCCTCCGCCCCGGGTCTGGCTCGCGGGAGATTTCTGGCGGAAGGCTGCTTTCGACGTCGGGACTCGCTGTTTAGTGTGCGGCCGACATGAACCTTCCCGCCTGTCGTTCTTCCGTCGTCGCAGCGGCTGGGGCCTCGCGCCCTGCCTGGGCGTGTCAGCGCGCACCCTCCCGCCTCCGGCTCTCGGTGCTGGTCGCCCTGGTGGCGATGGGGGCCACGGGTTGGGGGTGCTCCTCGGATGAAGGCCCGTCGCCTGGCCCCGCCGGAGACGCGGGCTCGCGCCCGGATGCTGGAGTGCCGCCGCCGGACGCCGGCCCGCAAGAGCCGACTCCGGATGCCGGTGAAGAGCCGGTGACTGCCTTCACCCTGACAGGGCCGTCCGAGCTGTCGGTGGGCTTCGCTCCAGGGAACGCGAAGCGCTTCTCCGTCCAGGTGGTGCGGGAGGGCTCGTTCACGGGCCCGGTCGTGCTCTCCCTGGAGGGTCTGCCTACCCACGTCGGGGCGGACGCCCTGTCGCTGTCCGTGCCGGAGGGGGAGAACGTTGGCGGGTTCGTGCTCCACGTGCAGGAGGCCGCGGCCTATGGACGCTTTCCCATTCGCGTGGTGGGGGAGGGCCAGGGCGAGCGCGTCGAGCTGCCGGTGATGGTGGAGGTCCAACCGGGCCAGGGCGCGCTGGATGTCTCGTTGGGCTCGGCGGGGCTCGCGCTCCCCGCGCTGGGACAGGGACCGCTCAGGGTGAGCATCAACGCCATGGCGGTACAGCCGGATGGGACGTGGGTTCTCGCGGGCTCCACCGGCTCGACGGGCTCGAGGGACGTGCTGGTGGCGCGCCTGCTGCCGGACGGAACCCCGGACGTCTCCTTTGGTACCCAGGGCACTCGCGTCATCGACGTCTGCGGCGGTGATGACTACGTCGACGCCGTCACCGTGCTCTCGGATGGGCGCATCGTGCTCGCTGGAGGTGCCATCTCCGACACGAACAGCTGCACGGCGCGCAACTACCAGAGCCTGCTGCTCGTGCGGCTCACCGACACGGGGGCCCTGGACACCACCTTCGGGACGAATGGGGTGCGGACCTTCCAGCTCTCCGCGGGCAACGCCGCGCTGCACGCCCTCGCCGTGGACTCGAGGGACCGCATCGTGGGCGCGGGGACCGTACAGAACACGGACCGGGACCAGGTCCTCGTCCGCCTGTTGCCGACGGGGCAGCTCGACACCACGTTCAGCGGGGACGGCCTGGCGTGGGAGGACATCGGCGGGGACGACGAGGGCTTGGGCGTCGTCGCGCTTCTGGACGACGCGCTCCTGTTGGCGGGCACCACGGCGTCTCACGTGCATGGCCTGACGCTCCGGCGCTATCAGGTCAACGGTGAGAGAGACCGCACCTTCAATTACGCCCCTCCCGCCCATTCCACACCCAAGCTCACGCCGAGGACGCTGCACCTGCTGGAGGGTGGCAAGCTGCTGGTGGGCACGCGCGCCGTGTTCAGCTCGGGAGCCTCCGACACCGCGGCGGGGCTGCTCCTGGTCGGCACGACGGGCGCGTTGGAGACCTCCTTCGGCACGCTGGGCTCTCGCTACTTCGTGTCGGTGGAGGGCCAGCTGCGGGATGTGCTCGTGGGCACGGGGCTGCTGCCGGGCGGCGAAATCGCGCTGTCTACGGTGGTTCGGGACGCGGCGGGCGAGCCCGGCCTGGGCCTCATCCACGTCTCCGCGGACGGGCAGCGTGAGCTGCGCAAGCACCGCTCGGAGCTGCCCGGGAGCGAGCGGCCCACCGTCTCGCGGCTCGACGCGGAGGGCTTCTTCCGGGTGGCGGGCCTGCACACCGCGCCGGGACAGGCCGTGGAGACCCCGTTCGTGGCGCGCTTCTGGCCCTACTGACCTGACCCGCCCCGCCTTCCCGCCTCAGGGGCTGTCGAGCAGGCGGGAAGGTGGACCCGGGCCGCGTTGACTCGCCTGGGGACGCCTCCGAGAATGCGCGCTCCCCAGGCCCCGTGGAGCCCCGCTTGAACCTGCTGTCCCGCGTGAAGAAGAGCCTCCGGCACCGGGCGGCCCACCAGGCCTCCCAGCCCCTGTCCAAGCTGCTCAGCCTCACCGGCTTCGGCCGCTATGGGCCCGGGCCCCAGCTCAAGAGCCCGGAGCCGCTGCGGCAGGCGGGCATCCCCTACGAGACGTTCCGCTTCGATGTGGCCGGGCTGGAGCGCTTCTGGAACGAGCTGCAGGCGGACAGCGCCGTCCTCCGGCACTACTGCTCGCTCCAGCCCTACTGGGAGAAGCGCTCGCAGTACCACTACTCGTGGACGCAGCTGGCGCCGCTGCTGGCGCGAGAGGACGCTGTCTATGTCGACATCGCCTCCACGCTGAACAGCCCCTATCTGGAGGTCATCCGCGCGCTGGCGAAGACGCGCAACGTGTTCGTCCAGGACCTGGTGTTCGCGCCCGGCATCAACGGCCACGAGATTGGTGGCTCGGCCGCGGAGCTGCCGCTGGGCAATGCCTCCGTGGATGCGATGACGCTGCACTGCTCCTTCGAGCACTTCGAGGGCGGCGCTGACACGGGCTTCATCCGGGAGGCGGCGCGGGTGCTGCGGCCCGGTGGCAGGGTCTGCATCGTCCCGCTGTACCTGGGCGAGTATGCCTTCACGATGTGCGACCCCGCGTGGGGCTATGACATCCGCCGCGAGGCCGAGCCCGTCATCCACCTCTTCCCGGGCTGGGGAGAGCGGCACGGGCGCTTCTATGGCGTGGACACGCTGAAGCAGCGCGTCCTGGAGCCCGCGCACGCCGCGGGGCTTGCGTCCCGCGTCATCCACTTCGAGAACATCCTCGAGCTGCACCCCACCTGCTACACGCACTTCGGCCTGGTGCTGGAGAAGCCCGCCGTCGGGTGAGGCTCGCCGCGCGAGGTGGTTTCTGTGGAGTTTCTTGCGGCACCCCCACCCCTGGCGGCGGTGTCACAAGCCCCGGAGACGCGTCGTCTCGGAGGTGTGCGTTCGGGACTCCCCGGCGCACATTCTCCAACGACTCGAGTGTACCGTGCCCTTTAAGTTCCTGAAGCAGCCG
The DNA here is from genome assembly GCF_049194865.1 of Corallococcus terminator. Lineage (GTDB taxonomy): Bacteria > Myxococcota > Myxococcia > Myxococcales > Myxococcaceae > Myxococcus > Myxococcus terminator_A. The sequence continues at coordinate 100,336 of NZ_JBLZWL010000123.1, forward strand.
AAGACGCCTCCTGACTCCAAGCTTTGTGGTTTCTACGCCCTGTATCACTTCACCAACGGCGGGCTGACCCGGGACGACTTCATCCAGAAGGCAACGCAACACTACGAGACGGCGCTCGGGCTGCAGCACAAGGAAGCAGAGGAGATGGTCATGGATGGCAATGACCCCTCCGTCCTGGGGCTGTATGGTTTGACGCAGAGCCAGGAGTCCGTGCTCGAGACGCGAGGCGTGGGAGTGATTGCCGACACCACCCGCGGCCACTTCTTCACCGTCCGCCAGGAGAACGGCACCTGGGTCAGCTACGACAGCTTCAACCATGACGCGCCGAAGGCCTACCTCACCTTCGACGCGCTCAAGAAGGCGGAGATTGGCGACAGTCAAATCTGGGTCTGAGGTCCGGCGGGGACAGCCACGGTGGGGCGTGCGAGATTGGAGCCTTTGACGAGGTCTCCGAATTGCGCGCTCGAATCCATCCGTGGAGTGCCGTGCTGTCCCTGGCCGTCGTAGTCCTGGCGTGTGCTCACCGCCCGTCCGCTCCCGAGCCCTCCTCTCCCTTGGGGTGCGCGGCGGCGGGGACGCTGTGCTGGGACTTCGAGGAAGGGCGGCTGCCCACCGGCTGGATGCCGCACCGTGACGAGTTTGACGGGCGGCTCGTCGTGGACGACACCCGTGCGCGCGGCGGCAGGTATGCGCTGCATGCCAGCCAGCTGGTGGGTGGCCGCGAGGGCGAGCAGGGGGGACCGAAGAAGACGGTGCGCTATGTGCTGCCCGACGACTTCGGTCCCGTGCTGTGGGGACGTGTCTTCGTCTACACGACGCCCGCGCGCCCGGCCTCGCACGCGGGGCTCTTCAACGCGCGGTATCCCCGGCCCGGGAGCGAGGACGGCGCGTTCGAAGCGCTCGATTGGTACGAGGTGGCCACGTATCAGGAGAAGTACATGGCCATCTGGCACCCCCCGGAGCCGCCTGGCTTCCCCGAGTGGGTGCAGGTCTCCGACACGCCGCTCGTGCTGGACCGCTGGGTGTGTCTGGAGTGGCTCTTCGACGCGGCCAACGGTGACGCCCCGGAGGCCGCCGAGCCTCGGGTCTGGCTGGACGGTGTCGAGCTGGCGTGGCCCCGGAAGTTCGTCTTCTCCGACCCGCCCACCCAGACACCGCCGAAGCGGGAGAAGGCCCGGCACTTCACGGTGCTGGAGGCGGGCGTCTTCCTCTACCAGGGGCTCTCCGTGCCCACCGACTGGTGGCTCGACGACCTGGCCGTCGGTGGGCAGCGGGTGGGGTGTTCCTCCCCGTGAAGGGACTCAGGCCCCGCCCGACGCGGCGTGAATCCTCAGCACATACAAGAAGTCCTTGATGGCGCGGCCCCGGCCCACGACCACGCCCTCGCGCAGGATGACGGTCTCCTCCAGCCCGTCCTGGAAGTGCGCCAGCGGCGCGGGGTCCTCCTGGCGATGGAAGGAGACCGGCCCTTCTCCGAGGACCTCCCAGAACCGTCGACGCGTGACGTCTTGCGGCTCGGAGCCGCCTGGGAGCTCGGTGCGAAGCGTGCCCGTGGCGAGGTCGAACAGGCGGGTGCGCTGGTCATTGGCCTGGGTGACCAGGACGTCCTTCCCCACGGACACGGCGAAGGGGAGCTTGGGGTGGGGCAGCTCATACCGGAGCGTGCCCGTCTGGACGTCGTAGAGGCGCACGCGCCTGTCGACGCCACACGCGGCCACGAGCGAGCCATCCTCGGAGAGCCCTACCGCGACGACTTCTTCGTTGCTGACCTGGATGAGCCGCAGCGAGCCCGTGGTCAGGTCGTAGACCTCCAGCTCTCCGGAGGTGCGTCCCACGGCGATGCGGGGGACACGGGTCGCCGCCGCGTACGCGGGCTGGGGGTCCAGCTGGGTGCGGGTGGTCAGGACATTCTTGCCGCCCTGCACCTCGTACACCCACACGCGGGCGTCCTCGGTATAGCCACACACGACGTGGGCGCCGTCGGGGGTGAAGGTCACCAGCGAGACGGACCCCTTCGCGCCGCGCAGCGTGTGCAGCAGGGCGCCGTCGGAGACGCGCCAGACTCGCACGCACCCATGCTCGAGCGCCGCCGCCACGAGCTGTCCGTCCGGAGAGAAGGCCACGGGCTGGGGCTCGGAGAAGCCCTTCGGCGTGGTGTTCGGCTCCAGCGGCTTGGCGAACAGCGTCTTCGCCGGAGTCAGGGTCTTCACGTCGAGCAACCGGACCCCGCGCCGCGAGGGCTTCTCCATCATGAGATGGATGCCATAGGCGGCCAGGGTCCCATCGGGGCTGAAGCGCCACGGCTGCATGGGCGTCTCGTCGAGGTCGGGAGGCAGCGTGCGAACGCCTCCCCGCGTGTCGATGACGAGCCACGCATCGTACCGCTGGGCGACGGCGAGCGCGCCCTCCGCCTGGCCCCAGAGCTGTCGCATGCGATGCGGCTCCGCCAGGAGGACCGGTGGCGCCGAAGCGTAGAGGTCGCTCACCAGCAGGCCGCCGTCGACCGCTGTCAGCGCGAAGCGCTTGCCGTCGGGTGAGAAGGCCGCGCCGCGCTGATGGCCGTCGGAGGCATAGGGCCTGGACCACAGGACGGTGCCGTCACGCACCTCCAGGACCTCCAGCCTGTTGTACGCCAGCAGGCCCAGCCGGCTGGTGCCGAGCCAGGCCACCTGCGAGTAGCGCCCGTTGCCGCGCGTGCCCGGGAGCCGGGTCCACGTGCGGGTGTCCGCCACGGCGATGCCCTCGAACACCGCCCAGGAAATCCACTCGCCATCCGGGCTGAACTCCACCGTGTCGACGTAGCCGTCGGAGTCGATGCTCGTCACCTGCGTCCACGTCGCGGTGTCCCAGATGCGCAGGGTGGAGTCGGAGGCGCCGCTCGCGAGCCAGCGTCCGGACGGGTGGAAGGACAGGCTCAGCACCGACTGCTCATGGCCCTCCAGCGTCTTCACCTTGCCGCCGGAGTCCACGTCGAACACGTGCACGAGCCACCCCAGGTTGCCGGTGGCGAGCAGGCGTCCATCCGGACTGAAGGCGACCGACGTCACCTGTCCCTCCTGTCCTGGAAACGCCTTGAGGAGTGCCCCGGTCGCCACGTCCCAGATGCGGGCGTCGTGGTCCCTGGAGCCCGAGGCCAGCCTGGTGCCGTCCGCGCTCCAGGCGATTCCGCGCACCTCCCCTTCATGGCCCGCCATCACCTGGACGCACTCGCCCGTGGCCACGTCCCAGACGCGCACGTTGTCGCCGTCGGCCCAGGAGCCGGTGGCGAGCCTGGTCCCCGCTGGGTTGTAGGCCGCGCACAGCACCTGGGCGTCGTGCCAGTAGAAGGAGTCCGCGCTCTCCAGGGCGCCGCGCAGGGGCAGCAGGGACTCCACCCAGGGCGCGGCGCCGTCCACCTCCCGCTGCCGTCGCCAGTGCTCCGCGAGCTTGAACAGGTGGGCGTCTGGCGCGCTCCAGGGGCTGGGGCCCTTGGGCTCGAAGTGGGCGGCGGCGTCGGGCGCGTCGTGCCAGCGCAGGCGGTTGTAGAGGCTCTGGAAGAGGGCCTCGGGGTGCGCTTGGAGGAAGGTGGCGTCGAGCTCGACGGCCTTGCGCAGGATGCGCAGCGTGCGCGGGCTCACGGCGGGGCCGACCTCCTTGAGCACGAGGGCGTCCGGAGGTGTGCGCGCGAGCACCTCGTCCAGGGTGGCGAGCAGCGCCGCCACGCCCTGGGTGCTCACGAGGTCTTCGAGGATGGAAAGCTCGGTGAGGGACTGAAGGTCGTAGGTCATCGGGGGTGAGACTCTCTCACGACCTCCAGCCCCAGTTGGAGCCGGTTCAGGCGTTCTTTCGTCCGCGAGCGCGCGGGGCCTTCGTCTCGGCCTCGCCGCCGGTGGGGCCTGGCGCGTCCTTCATGGCCAGGACGGCCTGGACGATGTGCTCGGCGTCGATGCCGGCCGCGCTCAGAAGCTCCTCGGGCTTGCCGGAGCCGGGCAGCTCGCGCACTGCCAGGCGCTTCACGCGAGGCAGCGGCCCGGCATCGTCGGAGAAGGCCTCGAGCACCGCGTCCGCGAGCCCGCCCTCGGCCCAGTGGTCCTCGACGACGAGGAGCCGTCCCTGGGTCTCCTTCGCGGCCTGCCGCAGCGTCTTCACGTCCACGGGCTTCACCGAGTACAGGTCGATGACGCGCACGGAGACCCCCGACTCCTGGAGCCGCGCGTGGGCCTCCAGCGCTTCATGCAGGGTGATGCCCGCGGCGACAATCGTCACCACGTCCTGGTCCGAGCGTCGGAGCACCTTGCACCCGCCAAGGGGGAACTTCTCCGTGGCGGAGTAGAGGATGGGCGTCTTCGCGCGCGTGGTGCGCAGGTAGCTGATGCCGGGCAGGTCCACCAGTTGGGCCATCAGCGCCGCTGTCTGATTGGCATCGCTCGGGTACAGCACGGTGCTGCCCGCGACGGCGCGCATCATCGCCAGGTCCTCGAGTCCCATCTGCGAGGGGCCGTCCTCGCCGATGGAGCAGCCCGCGTGGCTGCCGCACACGTGCAGCGTCGCGTTGGAGACGGCCGCCATGCGAATCTGGTCATAAGCGCGCGAGAGGAAGGCCGCGAAGGTGCTGATGAAGACGCGCTTGCCCAGCACCGCCATGCCCACGCCGCTGGACACCATGTTCTGCTCGGCGATGTACATCTCGAAGTAGCGCTGGGGATGGGCCTTCTTCAGCTCCTCCGAGTACGTCGAGTTGGACACCTCCGCGTCCAGCGCGACGAGGTCCGGGTGCGCGTCACCCAGCGCCTTCAGGACGTCGCCGTAGACCTTGCGGGTGGCCACCTTCTCGTCGGTGGGGTAGCGGGGCAGCGCGAGCGGCGTGGACCGCTCCTGGGGCGCGGGGCGGGTGGCCTCCGGCTTCTTCACCTCGATGCGCAGGTCGCGCTCGCCGCCCAGCCCTTGGATGGCCTCGCGCGCCTGGTCCTCGGACAGGGGCTTGCCGTGCCAGCCTTCCTTGTTCGCGATGGCCGGGTAGCCGTGGCCCTTCTCCGTCTTGAAGACGAGGCAGGTCGGCTTGCCCTTCGTCGCGAGGGCCTCCGCCAGCGCGCGGTCGATGGCGCCCAGGTCATGCCCGTCCACCGCCAGCGCGTGCCAGCCGAAGGCGCGGGCGCGGGCGACATAGGCCTCGTCGTTCCAGCCCAGCTCCGTCGGGCCGCTCTGGCCCAGGCGGTTCATGTCGATGAGGGCGCAGAGGGTGTCGAGCTCGTAGTGCGACGCCTTGTCGAACGCCTCCCAGACCGAGCCTTCGGCCGTCTCGCTGTCGCCCATCATCACGTAGGTGCGGAAGGGCCGCTGGTCCAGCCGCGCCATCAGCGCCATGCCCACGCCAATGGCGAGCCCCTGGCCGAGCGAGCCGGTGGCCACGTCCACGAGCGGCAGCACGTGCGGATTGGGGTGTCCCTCTAACCGGCTGCCGAGCTTGCGCAGCGTCAGCAGCTCCGCGTCGTCGATGGCGCCCGCCGCCTTGAACGCCGCATAGAGGACCGGGCAGGCGTGGCCCTTGGAGAGCACGAAGCGGTCGTTGTCGGGAGACTTCGGTTGCTGGAAGTCGAAGCGCAGGTACTTCTGGAACAGCACGGCGACGATGTCCGCCGCGGACATGGAGGAGCTGGGATGTCCCGAACCCGCCGCCGTCGTCGCTCGAATGCTGTCGACTCGAAGCTGCGCCGCGAGCTCTGCCAGTGTGTCTGCCATCGTCTCTCTCCAGGCTGTAGGGGACCTCCGTAGGGTGTTGACGGTGGAGTCCCCGGTGAAGCGGAGGTCCTCTCTTCGGGGAGCAACCCGGCGGGGGAGCCCCGGGACGCGGGCCTGCTCACGGCCTGGAGGACGTGGGCACATTGAGGACCAGGGGAGGGGTGTCCCATGGACAATCCACTGCGTCAGCTCGCGGAGTTCGGCCAGGCCGTCTGGGTGGACAACCTCCAGCGGAGCTACATCACCCAGGGCACGCTCAAGAAGCTCATCGACGAGGACGGGCTGCGGGGCCTCACCTCCAATCCCACCATCTTCCAGAAGGCGGTGTCGGGCAGCGAGGACTACGCGGACCTGTTCGCGGAGGCGCGCGCCAAGGGGCTCTCCGCGGATGAAGTCTACGAGCACCTCGCCGTGCGCGACGTCCAGGGTGCCGCCGACATCCTCCGGCCCGTCTATGACTCGCTGAAGGGGAAGGATGGCTTCGCGTCGCTCGAAGTGTCCCCCCGGCTCGCGAACCAGACGCAGGCCACGCTCGAGGAGGCCCGGCGCCTGTGGAAGACGCTCGCGCGGCCGAACGTGATGATCAAGGTCCCCGGCACGGAGGCCGGGGTGCCCGCCTTCCAGCAGCTCATCACGGAGGGCATCAACATCAACGTGACGCTGCTCTTCAGTCAGGAGCGCTACCGGCAGATCGCCGACGCGTACCTGAGCGGGCTGGAGAAGTTCGCCAAGGCCGGTGGTGACTTGAGCACGGTGGCCAGCGTGGCCTCGTTCTTCGTCAGCCGCATCGACGTGGCGGCGGACAAGGAGATCGAGCAGCGGCTCAAGGCGGGCGCCTCCGCCGAGCAGCGCAAGACGCTGGAGGCCCTGAGCGGCAAGGTGGCCATCGCCAACGCGAAGCTCGCCTATCGCATCTACCAGGAGGTCTTCAGCGGCGCGCGCTGGAAGGCGCTCGCGGCGAAGGGAGCTCGCGTGCAGCGCGTGCTGTGGGCGAGCACCAGCACGAAGAACCCGAAGCTGCGGGACGTGCTCTACGTGGAGGAACTCATCGGGCCCGACACCGTCAACACCATGCCCCCGGCGACCATCGACGCCTTCCGGGAGCACGGCAAGGTGCGCACCAGCCTGGTGGAGGACGTCGCGGGCGCCAAGGAGACGATGCGCCAGCTGGAGGCGAGCGGTGTCTCGATGAAGTCCGTCACCGAGCGACTGGCGGTGGACGGCGTCAAGCTCTTCGAGGACTCGTTCGACGCGCTGCTGGGGGCAGTGGGGGCGCAGCTGAAGAAGAAGTAGGCGCCAGCGCCTCGAAGGCCTTCCGGTGGGATGTGCCCTGGAGATAGTCCCATGCCTCGGCGTCCGTCAGCCGGCCTTCCGTCTGGGCCAGCAGCTCCAGCAGCAGCTTCACCAATGGTCCCTCGTCGCGAGGGGCGGTGTCCTTCGACGTCTTTCTCAGGGCGCGCTGGATGGCGAGGGCCACCTGCGCGGCATGTTCCTCCGAGGCACTGGCCACCCGCGCGAGCGTCGTGGACCAGCGCTTGAGGTTGATGAGCCCCGTGGGGCGCAGCTCGCGCAGCAGCTCTCCGAGCTCCTCGGCGGTGAGCCTCCCCGTGGCGAGCGCGGAGATGGCGGCGTCCACACTCACGCCGTGCTCACCGGGCTCCTTCGTCGCCAGACCCATGCCGAGCACCAGTCGGGCGATGGGGCCCAGTCGCAGCCAGGGGTGAAGCAACTGCTCGTAGGTGACGACGTTGCTCCAGTTGGCCTCGCTCCAGTCGATGTTCATGGCCAGCTCCTCCGCGCGGCTGGCGAAGAAGTCCTCCAAGCCCGAGGGCCAGAGCGTCGCCGCCCAGCGCGGGTAGGGCTTGCCGCCACCTCCTCGCCCCTTGACGAGCATCAGGCCCGGAATGTCCTGAGGCGGGAGCTTCTTGGATGAGCCAGGTTTGGGCGTCGTCGAGAGGAACAGGTCGTGGAACGTGTACTCGCCGGAGCGTCGCGCCTTGACGGCGAACGTGTGCTCCGACGCGGGTGTGTCACCTCGATGCCTCCGCGCCAACGAGACGCTCACGTCCTCCGCGGCAGGTGCGCTCTTGCTCAGCCCCAGGGCCCAGGCGACGAGCTTGAGTGCGCTGCTTCGCGAGCGGATCGGCTGCTTCAGCGGCTCCAGGGCCTTCGGGTCTTGCACGGGGGCGAGCCGACACAGGGCGAGGCACAGGTCCGAGAGCGGGGGCTCATCCGCCTCGGGCGCGCGTGAGAGCAGCCGCGCCACCAGCGCCTCCGGGGCCAGCCATCCGCCCTCGTGGGTGGGCATGGACAGCAGGCCTTCTTCGCGTCCTGTGTCCAGGGCTCGGGCGAGGTCGGAGATGCGCTCGCTCAGCAGCGGCAGGAGCACCTCGTGTCCGGGAGTGAAGACGGGCTCGGGAAGCTCGCTCAGCGTGGAGTGGGCCTCGCCTGGAGTCGCGAGCCATGCGAGCGCGAGGCCCGCGAGGCGAACCGACAGCGATTCTCCGTAGGGCTTCGCGCTCAGCTTCCGGGCGCGCTTCGCCAGGGCGGAGGTCCGCCGCGCGAAGTCGTCGGGGCGCTGTCGTCCCAGTCGCGCCACGCCATCCAGCACGCGCTCGACGTCCATCGGGTTGCCCGCGTCCTCGATGCACGCGGAGAGCGCGGAGATCAGCTCATCGAGGCTCGCGATGGGTGTCACCGCGAAGCGCGCGTCCGTGGGAGGTGCCGGCGCGCGAGGCTCCGCGGAGGGCTCCTTCCCGGTGGGTGCCTTGGGCGGCTTCGTGGCGGTGGGAGGTGTGCTCGCACCGAGCCACGCCTGGACCTGCTTCTTCAGTGAAGCCGCCACGCCCTCCACTCGCTCCTCGACGGCCGCGCGCAGGGTCGCGTCGGGCGTCTTCGCCAGGGACTCCAGCGCCTTCAGCACGGCCTTCTGTACGTCCACGGCCTCGTGCGCGAATCCGGAGGCCAGGGCCACGGTGATTCGTTCGCGAGACGCGCCGGACTCCCGCTCCGCGAGCGCCTTGAGGAGCTTCACCGCCTGCTGCGCGGTCGCCTTGTGTCGAGCCAGCAGCACGGGCTCCAGCGCGGGCAGGACGGAGTCCACGGGCAAGGGCGCGCGAGCTTCCAGCGCGGTGACGACGTCGAGCGCGAGGCTGACCGTCGCGGGGATGGAGCTGCCCAGCAGGCGCAGATAGCGGTCCGCGTGTCGCGCCAGTTCCTCGGGGGTGGGCTCCAGTCGTTCGTGGAAGCGGGAGAACCAGCCCGCGCGAAACGCCGCGAAGTCTCGCTCCAGCGCGCCCAGTGTGGCGTCCAGCAGGCGCCCTCGCTCCAGCGTGCCCTGACGCATGTGTCGCAAGAAGGCGGAGGCCCAGGTCTTGTCCTCCTGGTGGGTGTACTTGTCCTTCGCCGCGAGGCTCAGCTCTCCGTTGCCTTCGAGCTCGAACAGGCGCCACACCTCGTGCTCCAGCAGTTGCGGGTCCGTGTCGAAGGGGTGCGGCTTGAAGCGCGTGTCCACGAAGAGCATGCCCGTGATGTAGTTGTCGTGGGTGGGGCGATGGGACAGCCCCTTGCTCATGAGCATGCGCGCCACCCAGAAGTACGACGGGGCGAGCGCGACGAGCCGCTCGGCCGCGTCGTCGAGCCAGTCCGGTCTCAGCTTCGCGGCCAGGTCGGCGGCCTCCTCGGGAAGGGCACCCAGGAGGATGGGCTTCCAGTCCGAGGGCGGGAGGGTGAAGAAACACAGCATGGCCAGCACGCGGACGCGCTCGCGCCGAAGCGCATGTCCCTTGGGGGAGTCCGGCCAGTCCTCGCCCCGGAGCGCCTTGTCCCGCTTGAGTACCTCGGGGCCAAGCCGCCTTCGCTGCGCCGGAGTCAGTCCCTCCAGCAGTGTGGCGCACGCGGCGGTGCTGGGCTCGGCGAGCAGCGCATCGAGGGGCGAGGTCGTCATGAGGCGTCGGGGTCCTCGGCGCGCTGGGCGTGCAGCTGCGCCGCGAGAAGGTGTTTGCAGGGGCCGCGCTCCAAGGCGTGGCGGGAGAACCAGGGGCAGCCACAGCGCAGCGGCTCGCCGTCCGCGTCGAGCACGGCGTGGTAGGTGACGTCCGCGCCGCGCACCCAAAAGGCGCTCGGAGTGGAAGCGTCTGGCTCCAACGCACCGGCCTCCAGCAGCGCGCGGGCGTCGGAGAGGCGGGGCGCGAGGGCCTCCACCTGCTCCAGGTCGAAGGGCAGCTCCCGGTGGAAGAAGGCGGCCGTCTGCGAGTCGAAGCCCACCAGGCCCCTGACGCCGAGGACCTGGAGGCCGTGCCACACGAGGTCCTCGGGCGCGGACAGCTTGCTCGCCAGCGCGCGGGGCTCCAGCACGGCCTCCCAGCGCAGCTCCGCGCGCAGCGTGGACAGCACCTGCTCCACGGCGGGGCGCTGCGCCAGGGCCGACAGCGTCTGTCCCTCGCCGGAGAAGCCGCGCCACACCTCGCCGGACAGCGCGAGCGTGAAGCGCAGGGCGCCCAGGTCGAGCACGAAGGCGCTGGCCTGGCCCCGAGGGTCCGCGTGCAGGACGAGTCGCTTCGCGAAGGGGACCAGGTCCTCCAGCACGCGCAAGCGCTCCAGTCCGGTGAGGCGCATCGCGCCCGTCGCCGCCGTCGAGCTCAGTCGCACCGAGCGCCCCTGGGGCACCAGGTAGTGGGGAAGCCTGCCGGTGCGTGCCCGAGGAAGGCCGCGCAGGAAGCGCAGGGCCTCCGTGGCGGGCAGCTCCGCGAAGGGCGTGAGGCGGGACAGGTAGGCCTGCACCTCGGCGAAGCCCTTGAGCCAGCGAAGTGGCAGCGGCACCTTGCGCTCCACCACCCGCGCCTCGCCGCGCTGGAGCGCCACTTCCGCGTGGCCCACGGACAGCGAGAGCGGCTCCTCCGCGCGCACGGTGGCCAGCGCCGCGCGCATCGGCGCGTTGAAGTCCACGTTGGTGGTGCCGAACGCCGCGACGTCACCTTCGTAGGCCTCTGGTGTGAGGTCCACGCGCGCATACGTGCTGGCGCAGCTGGAGAACCCCTCGAAGCGGAGCATGCCGCGTCCACACGTCACCACCGGGTCTGCCTCGAGCAGGATGCGGTTCAGCATGGCGGGAGGGACGAAGAAGCGCGTCCCCACCACGCGGGAGAGGGCGCGCAGGGACAGGGCCGTCAGTCGGGGCTGAAGCAGGCGCCCCTCGAAGAAGTACGGCCGGGGCGCGCCGCCCCCGGAGGTCATGAGGCGCAGCGCCTGTCCGCGCTCCACGGCCACGAGCTCCGAGGGGCCGCTGTACTGGTAGGTGTGGCTCAGGGCCGTCACGTCGTCACCTCGTTGGGACGGGAGTGACGCTAGCGTGACGCCACTCCATGTCCAGCGACCTCTGGTTCGCTTGGAGGGTGCGTGGGGTGGAACCGGATGGCATGGTGGTCGCCGACATGACCCGACTCGCCGTGACGTTGCTCGTCTGCTGTGTCCCCTGGGTGGTCTTCGCGCAGGCTCCCGTGAAGGAGCAGTGGGTCGTCAACACGGACCTCTGGGGCAACCCGCTCTATCAGGCCATGACGCTGGAGCGGACCGGCAAGCGGATGGGGGGCGAGCTCGACGGCGACGTGCTGGAGGGCGAGCGGGCGGGGCAGGACGTCCGCTTCACTGTCACGGACTCGAACAAGGTGCTCTCCACCTTCACGGGCAAGGTGAGCGGGGACACGATGAAGGGCACCGCGGACATGCCCGACACCAACAACGCGCAGTCGAGGGTGAAGCACGCCTTCACCGCCCGGCGGATTGCCGAGCGGCCCTCGGGCCCTCCGCGCCGCCACGAGTTCAAGCCCACCACGTGGTCCAACGAGTTCTCCGCGACGCGAGAGCCCGTGCTGACGCTCTGGTCGGGTGACACGCTGAAGACGACCACGCTCGACTCGGGAGGCGTGGATGAGCAGGGCGTCACGCGGGCGCTCTTCGGCAACCCGCAGACGGGGCCGTTCTTCATCGGAGATGCTCGGCCCGGGGACATGCTGGTCATCCACCTGAAGCGTCTGCGATTGAATCGGCGCTCGGCGGACAGCCTCGACAGCATCGTCGGCAGGGCGATGACGCCCGTGCTCGCGGCGAAGGCGACGGGGCTCGGCAAGAACGTGCGCTGGACGCTGGACTGGGAGAAGGGCGTCGCGCGTCCGGAGACGCCGACGGAGCGACTGAAGGACTTCACGGTGCCGCTGCGGCCCATGCTGGGAGGACTGGCGGTGGCGCCGGGCTTCGGGATGCCGGCCATCTCCACGGGAGACACGGGGCGCTTCGGAGGGAACATGGACTTCAACGAGGTGGTGGAGGGCAACACCGTCTATCTGCCTGTCTCCCAGCCGGGGGGCCTGCTCTATGTGGGCGATGCCCATGCCGCGCAGGGTGACGGCGAGACGTCGCAGTACGCGCTGGAGACCTCGATGGAGGTGGAGCTGACGGTGGACGTCGTGCGTGGCAAGGCGCCGTCGATGCCCCGGGTGGAGTCGCCCACGCACCTCATGGTGCTCGGGCAGGCGGGCTCACTGGATGATGCGCTGCGCCTGGCGACCAGTGGCATGACGCAGTGGCTGGAGCAGGACTACGGGCTGACGCTCTCGGAGAGCGCGCAGGTCATGGGGACGAGCGTGCAGTACGTCGTCGCCAACCTCGCGGGACGAAGCGTCGGGCTGGTCGCGAAGCTGGACAAGTCGCGACTGGCGAAGCTCCGCCCCACTGAGAAGTAGCGCGGCGCCATCATCGCAAGCGCGCGAGGAGTGACGCCTTGAGTGCTCAAGGCACCGCGCGCCCGCCTATCGCTGGGAAGCGCTCATAGGCACGGAGGAGCGCATCGAGGTGGGCGGGGTTGTCGAGATCGAGCGGTGCCTCCGTGAGCTGCACGAGCCAGCCTCCTGTCGCCGTGCGCCGAGCTCGTGAGAGCAGCTCGGCGTCGCGAGTGGGGTCTGGAAACCCGATGGCGTGAGCGGCGGCTGGCGACCAGTAGTTGATCCACCCCAGGTAGTACGGAATCACAGGTGAGCCGATTTTCACGGCGAACTTGAGCGCCGGGAGGCCCCGGGGCGGAATCCCCGGCTTGTGCACGGGGTCGATTGTCTGCTGTGAGATCTCCACCCCCGCACGGAAGGGCGTCGCATGTCCCCAGAATGCCTGTGCACCCTCCGCCACGCCCTCAAGCACATTCACGGAGACCCCGAGCACGGTCTCGTCGAGCGGCAATCTGGCATGGACGTCCAGCAGCGGTTGGCCACCCGGCGCCTGGCTCGCGAGGATCTGCAACCCATAGATCGTCACGGGGAAGCGTTCGTCGCCATTGCATACCAGCGGGAATCTCCCCTTCCTCGTCTCTTCCGTGAGCCAGGCGTCGCGCTGAGGCAATGGGAGAGGCTGCCCTTCCTTGGAGAGCTTCCACTCCAGCCGTAAACCGGGAAACGCCCGTTCCATCCCCTGGACGATGGTGAGCGAGCGGCCATCGTTGTCCACCAGCGCGGGTGCATAGACGATGATGCCGAGGGTGTTGCGCCGAGTCATCGCTTGCACCCCGTGACGACGATCGTGAGTTCGCGCGCCTCGACCTTCAGCGCATCCTTGTGCTCTTCGGTGCTCACTCCCACGACGAAACCATACCCACAGGACACCGCGATGGCGTGCTCTTCCCGCAGTTCCACCACTTGATTCTCGACCACCTGCTCCTTGAGGAAGTCACTGTAGGTGTCGAACTGGTCGGTCTTGATCTCCCACAACACGCGCGCGCCGACTTGCAGGGCGTCGAAGTGCTTGGTGTCAACGAACACGTCCATCCCAGGGTAGCGGTTGGGTGGAAACCTGTCGGCGCACTGGTCATGCGCGTCGTCTCCACCGCGATGCTTGACCGGGATGGCCTTGCACCTGGGGTGGCGCTCGCGCTCCAGGGGCTCGGTCGGCACCGAGGGGAACCAGTCCTGCCCTGATGGTTCCAGCTTGGGACTCCGATTCGCGGCGAGGTCACTCGGAGCGGCCTTCGTTTGGGCCACAGGCTCCACCTCTTCCGGACTGCTTCCGCTCAGCTCATACGCCTCCAGTGCTTCCTGGATGACGAGCCCCACCACCACCGCGCCCACGACGACCACCGCGCCCACGACGATTTTGGGAGCAGCCAGGACGCAGAGGCCGAATCCCAGGACGACCGTGCCCGTGGAGGCAACAGCGCACCTGCCCGTCGGGTCGTTGAAACGGATCCGGTCATGGTTGATGGCCGGATAGCACCGCTCCGCCAGCACGGGCCAAGGCTGGGAAGCCTCGCGGACTGCGCACCGTCCTCCGTCCGTCCACGGCAACCCGGCCGCTCGCTGGAGGTTGGCGAACCGTGGGCTTCGGGAGGAGTGTCTTCTCGGGAGCGGTGTCGACGTGGCGCACGCCGCGAGGAAGAGCAGAAGTGCGGCGCAGGTATGGAGTCGCAGGGTTACGTCCTTTCGAGCCCGCGAGCTTATCTCCAGATGCTCCCATCCCACGTCCGCAGGACGTGCAGGGTGGAGCCATTCACCTGCTCATCCCAGGTCAGCACGGGGCGGTCCTCCGCGCTCCAGCTCAGCCGGGGATTGAGCGCCACCGAGTCGGGCGAGTCGACCTCGTTCAGCTCCCCACCCATGGCCAGCCACCGCTGTCCATCCCAGCGCGCCGCGCGCAGCACGACGTTGGGGAGGTGCACGCTGCGGTGCTTGAGCCACGCGACGATGGGATAGCCCCGTGCATCCACGGAGAGGGTGAACGTGTTGACGGCACTCAACGGAGGCCCGCCCAACCGCACGTCCACCGGGCCCACTCCCTCGCCGAGCATGTGGAACACCGTGGTCTGGAGCTCGGGGGCGGCGCGCTTCACATAGACGCGGTAGACGTCCTCCGCGTAGTTCGAGTTCACCTCCACGCTCTCGCCAGTGTCGCCAATCCACGCGACGACGCAGCCGTCGAAGCCCTGGTCCGAGTAGTACGCCTGAAGGACCTGCGGCGTCAGGTAGCTCCTGAGCAGCCGGCAGTAGGGAAGGTTCGAGCCCGCGTCCTGGATGACCTGCAACGTCAGCCCGACGCGAGGCGGCAGCGCGGCGAGCGCCCTGGACGCTGTCTGGAGCGTCGTGCCGTCGCCCTGCTCCTGGCCGTCGCCGCCACCGCCCGAGGTACAGCCCGCGAACAAACCCGCACACAGCACCATCGTCATACAGCCCCGGTACAGACTCCCTGGCATGAAAGCCCTGTCGCTCATCTGGCCACTCCCGTGGGTATTGGGTGGCTCAAAAGCTAGACATGGCCTGTGCGCGCATCAGGCAGGGCCGGCCGTGGATGTTCAACGGCCGACCCTGGATGGAACTGCTCACCCGCGAGCCTCGTCAGGGAAAGAAGGGCGAGCGGTCACACGAGAGGCTTCCTCCCGCGCGGTACAACATGTCCTGGTAGACGATGGTGTTGTTGATGGGGAAGGCGCTCGTCACGGACGCCACCGTGGCGCCGCCGCGCACCAGCCGGAAGGTCGGCGTGCCCTGCTGGAGCGGAACTCGGAACGACTGGATTCCCGCCGCCACGTTCGTGCGCTGCACGCTGCCCGCCAGCTCGATTTCCAGCGTCGCGGGCGCCGTCAGGAACGCGAGCAGCTCGATTTCGTTCGCCGCGGGTGCGCCATTCACCAGCCGGTAGACGGCGCTCTGCTTCGTCAGGTCCGGCGCCGCGCTCGTCGAGTGCTGCCGATGGAAGTAATACAACCCGTCCCGGACGATGGGCGGCTGCACGCCTGTCTTGAACCACGCGGTGTAATACGCCGTCAGGTCGAAGGCGGCCCACTGCGTGCCAGAGGACGGGGAGAACTCCGTCGCCTCCGAATAGTCATTCCAGGTGATGAGCTGCACCCAGTCCGCGCCGCCCTGGATGGCCGCGCTCCACAGGGCCCGGAGCGCCTGCGAGTTGTTCGCCTCCGTGTAGACGAGGTCCTTGGGCCGAGAGTCCTGCATGGCCACCGGCGCCATCCACTGGAGCCCCATGCCGTGCGCCGTGCCGGGGTTGGCCTGCTGTCCCGCCGCCCCGGAGAGCGTCCGACTGCCCCAGGTGGACGTGCCGTGCAGCGGCACCACCGCCTTGAGCGCGTTGGTCTGCGCCACCCACGGGTTGACGTACACGGGCCACAGCGCCGAGGAGATTCCGCGCGCCTGGAGGGCCTGGACGACGGAGGCCCACCACTGCGGCGTGCGCTTGTCGGCGTAGTACGGCGCGAGCAGCAGGCGCCCATCGTCCAGGTGATACACCGCCGGGTGCGAGGCCACCGAGGCGATGGAGTTCACGAACGCCGTCAGCGCCTCCGCGTCGGTGCCGGAGTAGGTGGACGTCAGGTCCGGCATGAGGACGATGCGGAACCCGCTGTCCACGTTGCTCGCGGCCTGCAGCAGCTTCAGCAGCCGGTTCCAGTGCGTGCCGGTGTGGTTGAGGATGTCGTAGGTGAAGCCGTCCAGGCCCAGCGCCGAGGCGCGGCGCACCTCCAGCTCGAAGTTCGCCAGCTCGTAGTCCACGCCAGCCGCGCGAGGCGCCTGGGGCAGGGGCCGCTGCTTGAGCAGACCGCCGCAGTACGCGAACTTGGAGTTCTCCCCGGTGGGCACCAGGTAGTGCCGCGCGTAGTAGTCGACCGACGGCTCCCGGTTGTCGAGGGAGAGCGGGTAGGGCGAGAAGTAGTGTGCGAAGACCTTCTTCGGTGACGCGCGCAGCGTGCTCAGGGCCGGCAGGTTCAGCGGCCAGCACGGCGTCGCGGGCGCGGCGGCGACGTCCGCGGTCAGCTCCAAATCGAAGCTCAGGTCCGACGAGTTGAGCGTGGACTGGTGCACCTCCACCGCGAGCACGTTGGTGCCCGAGGTGAGCAGGGTGGTGGGCACCGAGGCGCTGTGCCAGGTCAGCTCGGCGCTGTCGGCGATGACCGTGCTCGCCAGCGTCGACGCCGTCACCGTTCCCGAGGGCAGGTTGCTGCGAAGGACCTCCTGCCCGTTCAGGTAGACGATGGCGCCGTCGTCACGCAGCAGCCGCAGCACCACGTTGCTCACCCGAGAGGCTTCCGCGACGGTGAACGTCCTGCGCAGCCAGGTCGTCACGTAGCGTGACGACGTGCTGGGACCGTAGGAGACGACCGTGGCCTCGTCGCCGTCGCCGTAGCCGAGCTGCGCGGGGCCCTGCTTCCACGCCGTGTCCGCGTAGCCCACCGCCGTCCAGCCCGCGCCCGGGTCCACGCCGGTGTCGCGATATCTCCACACACTGCCCGGCGCGACGAGCGTGCTGACCTGGAGGCCCGCCTCCGTGGTCGTCGAAGGGGGTGGGGCCTCCTCGGGCCGCGGGGCGGGGCCGCAGGCTCCAAGGAGGGGCATGAACAAGGCAAGCCAGACTGCTCGACGAGGGGGTGTTGAGAGCATGTTGGTGTTGTCTTCCAGGGGGTGTGTAAAAACCGGAAGACTTCCAACTCACTGATAACAAGAGAGCCTCTGGCTTGTCCCCAGAATGTCCAGAGGCCGCCCGCTAGGGCATCGAGTCCTTGTCCATGAGGTTGTAGACCTCCTGCACGTCGCGCAGCAGCTGGGGGAAATCCAGCTCCAAGTCACGGAGCAGGCCGGTGCGCATGTCGAACACCCAGCCGTGCACGGTGGGGAAGCCTCTCTCCAGATACGTGCGCTGCACGGCGGCCGTCTTGACGATGCTGATGCACTGCTCGACGACGTTCAGCTCCACCAGTCGGGCGTAGCGGGCCTCGGGGTCCGTGAGCGCGTCCAGCTCCGCCTTGTGGAGCCGGTAGACGTCCCGCACGTTGCGCAGCCACGGGTTGAGGATGCCCAAATCCCTGGGCTGCATGGCGGCCTTCACGCCCTGACAGCCGTAGTGGCCGCAGACGATGATGCGCTTCACCGACAAGTGGCGGACCGCGTAGTTGATGACCGACATCACGTTCAGGTCGACGTTGTTGACCAGGTTCGCGACGTTGCGGTGGACGAAGACGTCCCCGGGCTCCACGCCCATGATTTCGTTGGCGGGCACCCGGCTGTCGGAGCAGCCGATGTAGAGGTACTCGGGGTTGTGTTCCGAGGACAGCCGCTCGAAGTACTGGGGGTCGTCCTTCGTCTTGGCGGCGGACCAGCGACGGTTGTTCTCGAAAATCTGTTCGTAGGAGGGCACGGACCGGTGGCATGCCCGGCCCGGCGCCCCCGCGTCAACGGGGGAATGCCGGTTCAGGTGCGCGGAGGACACGCTTCAGCGGGCGAGCTGGATGGGCCTGGCGGCCAACAGCCGCAGTTGCCGCATGTCGACGAGGATGTCGTACGCGCGAGCCTCCGGCAGGACGGGGCCCGCCGCGAAGCGATAGAGGGCCTGTGGGGAGCGCTCGTGGGGGAAGCGCTCCCGGACGACGGTGGCGAGCAGCTCCTTGGCCACCCACTCGGTGTCGACGGACACGGAGCCGAACTCGTCCAGGTAGCGCTGGGACGCGGACGAGTCGCCCTGCCGCGCGGTGAGGACGAAGACGCGCGGCTTGCTCCCGGGGACGATGGCGGCGGCCCCCTGTCGCATCAGCTCCAGCTCCCGGCCCTGGGGCTGCGCGAACAGCTCCACCGATTGCTGGTGCGCGAGCAGGGCGCTCACCGCGACGAAGCCGCCCAGCACCGCCACGGCCACGCGAGGCCCTCGCGTGGGCCACGACTCCCCCAGCTTCAGCACGGCGGCGAAGAAGAACACGCTCCACACGCCGGTGAGGGCATAGAGCGTGCGGTATGTGGGCCACCGCTCGCTGGCGAGCAGGCTGGCGCAGTACGCGACGCCCGACAGGCCCACCAGCGCCATCACCCACGTCCCCACGCCCACGCGTCCCGTGCGCCGTCCCTCGACGACGAGCCCCAGCGCGAGCACCGTCAGCGTCACACCCACCATGGGCCAGTAGCCCCACGAGGGCGCGGCGTCCGTGTCGTTGAGCGCGGTCAGCGCCAGCGCATTGGGCAGCACCTGGGTGACGAACCAGCCCGCCTTGTCCAGGAAGTGCCGCTCCAGCACCATGCGCGGCGACGGCGTGAAGACCCCCAAGAAGAACGTCAGCCGGGTGACGCCATACGCGAGCCCCAGTCCGCCGCCCACGACGAGCAGGTGGCTCGCGAGCCAGCGCGCGGACGCGCGGAGGTCGTCGAACCGCCGCGTCACCAGCGCCGCCGCGAGCAGCACCGCGTAGAACGGACCGCTCGCCTGATAGATGAGCGTCGACGCGGCCAGGGCCACCACCGCGCCCACGCACCAGGGCCAGCGCCGCGTCCCGCGCTCCGGGGGCCGCAGCCCCTTTCGCGCCAGGGCGAACGCTCCCACGCTCAAGAGCAGCGCCACCGCCTGGGGCCAGCAGATGCTCCAACTGGCGACCACCTGCGCGGAGGGAATCACGGTGAGGAAGGCGGCGAGCAGGGCCGCGGAAGCTCTCCGCCACCCCTCGGCCCGGAACAGGAAGTAGAGCGCGAGCGACAGCAGGGCCAGGCCCAGCACGCCCAGGGCCCTCAGGCCGCCCAGGCCCGCCACGCCGTCCGTCTCGCGCGTGGAGCGCTCCAGGAGCCAGCCATACAGAGGACGGCCCATGGCGCCGCACACCCGCAGAATCTTCCCGGGCTCCTCGCGGGCCTCCCGCTGAATCGCGTAGTCGTCGCGCAGGCCATAGCTCAGCGAGATGGCGCTGCCATAGACGACCCAGGGAAGCAGGAAGAGCAGGGCGGCCGTACCCAGTGCTCGGAAGGCACCTGTCGTGATGCGTGTCTGCAGGGGGAACCTCTGAAGGCTCACGAGCCTAGCAGAGTCGTATGACGCGTCTCGGTATGCGTGAAGTCTCACGGAAAAGTGAAACGCTCCACAACGACTTCACCGCCCGGCCGCCCAGGCCCATGCGGCGTGTCCATCCGGACGAATCAGCAGCCCGCCGAGGCCGTGGAGCGGTGTGGCGTCGTCGGAATTGTCGAGCTCCAGCACTTCCATCCGGGGTGTCCAGCCCGGCGCGGGCTCCCACCGGGTGGGTGCATGGGGGCCTCCCTTCGCGTGCAGCCACAGCCAATGTCCCGGGTGCAGGGCGGAGTAGAGCGGGCGCGTGCTTCCGTCGGAGAGCCGCAGGTCCCAGTTGGGAAGCCTCCGGCCCGACCAACCCGGCAGCGGGGGCAGGGCCTGGAGGGGCGAAGGCACGGGCGCGTCCGGGTAGGCGACGTCGAGTCCGCCGAGGTGCTCGGCGAGCGGGCGATTCACGGTGGGGTTGCGCAGCAGGCCGTTCATCAGCTCGCGCAGCGCGAGCGTCTCTGGCGTGAAGCCCATGAGCGCGGACTGGGCCTCCGTGTTGCGCAGCAGCGCGTGGCCCACGCGGTGGCGCTCGTGGTGGTAGGTGTCCAGCAGCGTGTCCGGCGCGCCCTCGCGCAGCACGGCGGCCAGCTTCCAGCCCAGGTTCAGCGCGTCCTGGAGTCCCACGTTGAGGCCCTGGCCGCCGGCCGGGTAGTGCATGTGCGCGGCGTCACCGGCGAGCAGCACGCGCCCCTGCCGGTAGGTTTCCGCCAGCCGCGTCTCGTTGCCGAAGCGCGACATCCACCGGGGCTCGCGCATCCCGAAGTCGGAGCCCGCCACGTGGGCGAGGCTCGCGCGCAGCTCGTCCAGGGTGAGCGGCTCCTTCAGCGGCGTGTGCTCGCGTCGGGCGTCGGTGACGACGGCCCGGTGCAGACCCTCCCCGATGGGGGCGATGAGGGCGTTGCCCCGTGCGTTGGTGATGACGAGGAAGGGGGTCGCCGGTGGAAGCTCCAACACGGCGTCTCCCAGCATCGACGTCCGCGTGGTGTCCGTGCCGGGAAAGCCGATGCCGGCGAGCCCACGGACCGCGCTGCGCGCTCCATCCGCGCCCACCACGTACCGCGCTCGGCACTGGAAGGGGCCACCCTCCGCGCTCCCCGTGAGCTCCACGCCCTCCGCGTCCTGGCGCAGGGCCTCCACCGCGTGGCCGCGCCGGAGGTCGACGCCCAGCTCCCGCGCCCGCTCCTCCAGCAGCGCCTCCGTGATGACCTGCGGGAGGAACAGCGTGAAGCGGAAGGACGTGTCCAGGACGGAGAAGTCCAGCCGGGTGTCCAGCAGCCCGAAGTGCCCGGCGGGCAGCGGCCTCCCCCGGCTCAAGAAGCGCGCCTCCAGCCCGCGCAGCGCGAGGACCTCCAGGGAGCGCGGATGCATCGTCAGGGCGCGAGACTCCCGCACGGGCGCGCTCCGACGCTCCAGGAGCCGCACCCGCACGCCCCTCAGGGCCAGCTCACACGCGAGCATCAACCCGGTGGGGCCTCCACCGACCACGGCCACTTCGACGACTTCCTTCATGGGACGCTCCGGACAGGCAATCTAACGTTGTTAGATTTCAACTAACGGCGTTAGATTCCGGCGTCAAGTCAAGTCAAGGCGAGGTCCCCGGGCGCATGCGTATCCAGCGAGAGCAGGTGGTGCGGGCGGCGTGGACGTTGGTGGATGAGGTGGGCGCGGAGGGGCTGACGATGCGCTTGTTGGCGCAGGCGCTCGCCGTCCAGGCGCCGTCGCTCTACTGGCACT
The DNA here is from genome assembly GCF_049194865.1 of Corallococcus terminator. GTDB lineage: Bacteria > Myxococcota > Myxococcia > Myxococcales > Myxococcaceae > Myxococcus > Myxococcus terminator_A. Next base: position 121,639 of record NZ_JBLZWL010000123.1, read on the forward strand.
TCCCGAGCAAGCAGGTGTTGTTGGAGACGATGGCGGACGCGCTCCTGGAGGACGTGGCGCGCACGCGTCCACCGGGGGACGGCTGGGAGCCGGTGGTGAAGGGCGTGGCGGAGGAGCTGCGGCGCGCGTTCCTGCGCCACCGGGACGGAGCTCGGGTGTTCGCCGGGACGTTCGTGGTGTCGGAGAACACGTTCCGGGTGAGCGAGCTGCTCATGGAGGCGCTGGGGCTGCTGGGCCTGCCGCCGAAGGAGGCGGGCTGGGCCACCTTCGCGTTGCTCGACTACGTGCTCGGGTTCACCATCGAGGAGCAGGCCTTCGGGGCTCAGCAGGGCGAGGGGCCTCCGGCGGCCGAGCGGATGCGGACGCTCGCCATGTCGCGCTTTCCCCACGTGGCCCGGGCGGTGGACGCGCTGGTCGACTCCGACTTCGACGCGCGCTTTGTTTTCGGGCTGGAGGTGTTCCTCGCGGGACTGAAGAGCCGGCGCGCGCCGAAGGCACGGTGAGTCCAAGCCAGGTTTCCGCAAGGCATTGGACAGCGACCCTGGACCGCGGAGCACCTGGGTGCGCGTGTCTCGAAACGGGAGGGATTGGCAGGTGACGTCAGGTGATGGGCCGCGTCTGCTCGTGCACGCCTGAAAGTCAGACTATTGGAAGCAGTCCTTGACGTCGCCCCGTCACGCACACACCTCCATCAGAGTGGAAGTGCTCGCGTGAAATTCGAGTCCCGGCTGCCTGCTCACAATGTGACCATCGAGGGCTGGGTGGTGGAGTGGCTCGCCCTGCACTGGCAGATGCCCGCGGCCTCCATCGACACCCGACGTCCCCTCGTCGAGCAGGGGCTGGACTCCATGGGCGCCATCTCCCTGGCCCATGACCTGGAGCAATGGCTGGGCTTGCCGCTCACCCTGTCCTTCCTCTGGGAGCAGCGCACCATCGAAGCCCTGGCGCGCGCGCTGGCCTCCCCCGAGGCCCTGTTCGCCCTGTCTTCTCCGAACGAGTCCGGCGAGGCGCTCGTGTCCTCCTCCGGAGCGTCGCCGCCCGCCTCCTCGGGCCAGCAGCGGCTCTGGCGTCTCGACACCCTCCAACCGGGCAGTGCTCGCTTCCACGTCCATTTTGGTCTGCGATTCGACGGTCCCCTGGATGTCGAATCGCTGAGACTCAGCCTCCAAGAAATCGTGCGACGCCACGAGTCGTTCCGGACGACGTTCCGCGAGCAGGACGGCCTGCTGACGCAAAGGGTTGCATCGCCGCTCCGGTGGGAGCTGCCTGTCGTGGACCTGCGCGCGGAGCTGGAGGGTGACGCGGAGCAGGCGCTGTGCTCCGCGTCCTTCCGGACACTCTTCGAGGCGCAGGGCCGCACGCCGTTCGACCTCCAGAAGGGGCCGCTGATTCGCACGGCCCTGGTGGTGCTGGCGGACCAGACGCATGTGCTGTTGGTGACGCAGCACCGGCTCATCACGGATGGGGCGTCGCTCGGGGTGTTCAGTCGGGAGCTGGCGTCCCTGTATCGCGTCTTCCAGGCGGGGGTGCCGTCGCCGCTGGCCTCGCCTTTACGTCAGTGGGTGGACGTGGCGCGCTGGCAGCGGACGTGGCTGGACAGCGAGGCGGCGGCGCGACAGCGCGAGTACTGGAGCGCGCGGCTGGAGGGGGTGCCGGCCCTGACGCTGACGTCGAGAAGGCCCGGGGTGGAGGACCCGCGGCCGGGGGGCCTGGTCTGCTTCGAGGTGCCCGTGGCCCTGACGTCGGCGTGGAAGGCGCTGGCGAGCGGGGAGGGCGCCACGTTGTTCACCGCACTCTCGGCCGCCTTCGCCGCGCTGCTGCGTCGGCATGCGGGGCAGGAGGACCTGTTGCTGGGCACGGTGGTGGCCAACCGGGGGCGGCGCGAGCTGCGCGACGTGGTGGGCTGTCTGGCCAACACCGTGGCGCTGCGATGTGACCTGACGGGCAACCCCTCGTTCCGGGAGCTGCTGGCGCGCCACCGCGTCCGCACCACGGAGGACTTGAGTCATCAGGAGCTGCCGTTCGACGAGGTGGTGCGACAGGTCCGCGATGCGCGGGGAGCGCCTCCGACGGTGCAGGTGGCGTGCGTGTTCGAGAACGCGGCCGCCTTCGAGCTGGCCATCCCCGGCTTGTGCTGCACGCTGCTGGCGGACACGCCGGATGCGTCGGTGCCTGGGACGGCCCGCCACGAGCTGACGCTGCTCTTGCGCGAGGACCTGGGGAGCCTGCGCGGCGCCTTCGAGTACGCGGCGGACGTGTTCCAGCCCGCCGAAGTCGAGCGGCTCGCGGCGAGCTTCCGCCGACTGCTGGGGCGCGTGGTGGAGACGCCCGATGCGCGGCTGGACGAGCTGACGCCTCCGGAGCTCGCCGCGACGTCGGGCTGACTCAGGCGCTGGTGTCCGAAGGTGGTGTCCCCGCGGACTGGACCTCGGGCACGGCCTCTTCCAGGGCCAGCCGGGCCTCGTCGAAGTCCCGGAGGGCCGAGTCCACGAGCGCTCCCAGCCGCTCGGTGGGCTCCTGCTGTGAGCGTGTCTCCAGCTCCTCGCAGGTCTTGGAGAGACGGGCCGCGCCGAACAGGGCCGCGCTCGAGCGCAGGCTGTGCGCGTGTCGCGTCAGCGCCTCCGCGTCCTGCTCCTCCAGGGCGAGGCGGAACGACGCCAGGTGCTTGTCGGCGTTGCGCAGGAAGTCGCGCACCAGGGTGGTCAGCTCGCTCCGGTCGGAGCCGGTGAGCAGCTCCAACCGCTGGAAGGCCGCCGTGTCGAAGGCGACGGCTGGGGGCGCTGGAGGGGGTTGGAAGCGAGGTGCCTCCGCCGCGTTCTCCAGCGCGGCAACGAGCAGCCCCACTTCCACGGGCTTGGTCACGAAGTCGTTCATCCCCGCCTGGAGACACAGCTCCTGGTCGCCCTGGATGACACTCGCCGTCATCGCGATGATGCGAGGGTTTCCATAGCGCCGTGCATCCGCGCGGATGCGCCGCGTGGCCTCCAGGCCATCCATCTGGGGCATGTGGACGTCCATGAAGACGACGTCATAGGACTGGCGCTCCAGCGCGCCCAGGGACTCCTCGCCATTGCCCGCGACGTCTGCGTCGTAGCCCAGCTTCTTGAACAGGCGCAGGCCGACCTTCTGGTTGATGGGGTTGTCCTCCACCAGGAGGATTCGCAGCGGCAGGCGCTGGCCCAGGGTGACGTCCAGCTCGGCCACGGGCCGGGTGGGCACCACCTGACCTTTCCGGAGGATGACCTCGAGCGTGAAGGTGGAGCCGACCCCCACGGTGCTCTGGACGCGGATGGTGCCGCCCATCATCTCCGCCAGCCGCAGGCTGATGGCGAGCCCCAGGCCCGTGCCGCCGTAGTGGCGGCTCGTCGACGCGTCCACCTGGCTGAAGGAGCGGAAGAGGCGGTTCATCCGCTCGGCGGGGATGCCGATGCCCGTGTCCTGGATGGTGATGCGCAAGGGCCAGCTCCGGGCCTCGGCGTCGGGGCCCGCGTCACCGCGCGAGACGTGGACGGAGACGCCGCCCTCGTGGGTGAACTTGAGCGCGTTGCCCACCAGGTTGACGATGACCTGGCGCAGCCGCGTCTTGTCGCCGAGCAGCGCGTCGTGCACGTCCGCATCCACCGAGTGGCGCAGGGTGAGCCCCCGGGTGGCCGCCTGCGGGCCCAGGAGCCCCAGGCACTCCTTGAGGTTCTGGCGCAGCGAGAAGGACTGGCTGTCCAGCTCGAAGGCGCCGGCTTCAATCTTGGAGAAGTCGAGCAGGTCATTGATGAGGTGCAAGAGCGCGTCGCCGCTGGTGTGGATGACGTCGACGCACTCCTGCTGCTCCTCGGTGAGCGACGTCTCGCGCAGGAGCTGGGCCATGCCGAGCACGCCATTCATGGGCGTGCGAATCTCGTGGCTCATGTTGGCCAGGAAGCTGGACTTGGCGGCGTTGGCGGCGTCGGCCTCCGCGCGCGCGGCGTCCAGGGCCACGTTCTTCTCGCCCATGGCGGAGAGCGCGTCCTGGGCCTCGGTGACGTCCAGGAAGGCCCACAGCCGGCCGCGCGCGGAGCCCCGGCGCGCGGGCACGCAGGAGACGGACAGCGTCTGGTGCGGAGCCTCGAAGCGCCAGAGCATGTTGCGCAGCTCGGGCTGGCTGCCGTCGAACATGCGCGCCATCCGCTCCTCGATTTGCGAGCGGTTCGTCGCGCGCTCACGCAGCGTGGCCATGGCGCGGGACATGAGGTGGGCGGGCACCTGTCCGTCCGGAAGCCCCAGCAGCGTGGCGCCCGGCTTGTTCACCCACGTCTCCACGCGGTTCTGTTCCAGGAAGACGAGGCCGCAGGGCACCGCGTCGGTGATGGCGTCCACGCGCGCGCGCAGCGTCTCCGTCGCACCTTCCAAATCACACTCGCGCGCGGCGGTGAGCAGCAGGCCGGCCAGGGCTCGCAGCGCGGCGTGCTCGGCGTGCGTGAAGGGTGAGGTGCCGTGGCGCAGGAGGAGCAGGGCGCCCTTGCGGTCATCGACGGAGTGCCACGGCAGCACCGCCATCGCCCCGCGCAGCGGCTCCGGGAGCCCGGTGGCCTGAGGGCCCGGCTCGAAGAAGCACCACTGTGTCTCGCTCAGCACGCCCCGAAAGAGGACCTCACCCAGGTGGGCCAGCCGGGGGCGCGCGGCGGGAGTACCCGCAAGCTCGAACACCGTGACAGCGTCGATGCGGCGCAGGCTGACGGCCACGTCCGCGCGACAGGCCTGACGCACCACCTCCAGCACCCGCGCGAGCTGTCCGCCGTCCCGGACGGACAGGGCCTGCACCGCGGCGACCATCAGCTCCGTCACCGAAGAATCCACGGAGGACGGTACGGAAGTCCCCGGTGGGTCGGACGCATCCTTCTGCGACAGGCTCACGAAGCGGCGAGTGCCTGGGCGATGAGCGCGTTGACCTCGTTCGGCGCGGTGAGGTGCGGCAGGTGGCCCTGGTTGGGGACGTAGTGAATCTGTCCCTTGGGGAGGCTCTTCGCCAGGTACTCGCCCACGTGGTTGGGGACGGCGAAGTCGTGGAGCGGCTGGACGACCCAGGACGGGACGCTCAGCCGGGTGACCTGCTCGCGGAAGTCGGACTCGAAGATGATGCGAATCACGCCGATGGCGATGTCGGGACGCAGGGCGATGAGGGATTCGGAGAAGTCCTTGACCACCTCGGGCGTGGCGGAGGGCCCCACCGCGGCCTGCGCGAAACCGCTGGCCCAGGCGTCGAAGTGCTTCTCGATGGTCTCGTAGAGCGCGTCGATGCCCGGCCGGTCGAAGCCGCCCAGGTAGTCGGGGGCATTGAGGTAGCGCGGGGACGCGCTGATGAAGACCATGCCGCGGAAGAGCTCTGGACGCAGCAGCCCCGCGAGCAGGCCAATCATCCCGCTCATGGAGTGGCCCACGTAGAACACGTTGCGCGCCTGGACGGCCTCCAGCACTTCAATCAGGTCCAGCGCGTAGCTCTCCAGGCCCGCATAACGATGCGGACTGTAGGCCTCCAGGTCGGAGCCCTGCGCGCCGACATGGTCGAACAGGACGATGCGGTGCGTGTCTTCGAACGCCCGCACCTGATTGCGCCAGGCTGTCTGGTTGGTGCCGAAGCCGTGGGCGAACACGAGCACGTCATCGCCCCGGCCGACGACCTGCACATTGTTTCGAGAGAGGACCGTCTTGGACATGGCCAGGCCAGTGTAACCCAGGCATCCCGCCCACGCGGACCGTGCCCGCATGCCCTCCGGTCGACCACTCAACGAAAGCGTCGCGCGGACCCACCCTGTGTCGTGGGAACCCCCGAGTGGCTCCAGGTCAGGAAACGTGGGGCGACTCCGCTAGGGCCAAGCTCGGACGGGCCATGCCGGACATTGGCCGCGTCGGCCCCGGCACAGACGGACGCGCCATTGTTCGCGTCCGCCCACCATGGTGCCGGTCGGGTTGAGAGGGATTCGGCGGGCGATGACAACCGGCGCGGGAGGGGCGCGTTCATGGGGTTGGCAATCGTCCTGACGATGGTGGGCATGATGTTGTCGGTCACTCCGGTGGTACCCGAGGCGCGTAGACCTGGAACCACGGAGTGGAAGCTGAGTCAGCCCGCCACGGGGGCCCAGCTGGAGGGGTACGCCGGAGCGACCAGCGTGCAGCGGGGTGAGTCCATCGACATCCACGTCCGGACGGACGGCGCGCGCACGGTGAGCTGGGAGCTGTACCGCATGGGCTATTACGGGGGCACGGGCTCCCGGAAGATGGCGTCGGGAGACCCCGTCACCATCGGTCCCCAGCCCACGCCGGGGGTGGACCGGACGACGGGCCTCATCGAATGCCGCTGGCCCGTAAGCTTCACCGTCCCAACGCAGGCGAGCTGGCCCAGCGGTGTCTACCTGCTCAAGCTGCGGCGCGACGACGGGCCCCAGTCCTACGTCATCTTCGTCATCCGCGCGGACGAGCGGAAGAACACGGGCGTCGTCCAGATTCCGTTCACCACCTTCCAGGCCTACAACGCGTGGGGCGGCGAGAGCCTCTACACCGACTCCCTGGGGCTGTCCGGAGGCCACGCGAAGGTCGTCTCGTTCGACCGGCCCTACGTGGATGGCAACGGCGCGGGCGAGTACTTCTACGCCACGCACCACTTCGTGCTGTGGGCGGAGTCGAAGGGCTACGAGCTGTCCTACGTCACCAACGTCGACGTGGACCGGGACGCATCGCTGCTGCTGGGACAGCGGCTGTTCATCTCCGTGGGACATGACGAGTACTGGTCCCGCCCGGCCCGGACGGCGGTGGATGCGGCGCTGGCGTCGGGGGTGAACCTGGCGTTCCTCGGCAGTGACACGAGCTGCTGGCTCATCCGCCTGGAGTCCGCGAGTGGGGGCGCGTCGCGGCGCAAGCAGGTCTGTTACAAAGACGAGGCCCGCGCGGAGGATCCGCTGGCTGGCACGCCGCTCGTCACCGTCCGCTGGCGCAACGCGCTGCTCGGTGAGCCGGAGAACGGACTGGTGGGGGTGATGTCCGACGCGTGGGGAATCATTCCCCAGCCGTATGTCGTGCACACGCCTGACGCGTGGCCCTTCGCCGGCACGGGGCTCGCGCGGGGCGACTCGATTCCCTCCGTCGTGGGCTATGAAATCGACCGCGCATGGACGAACGGTGCGGGTCCGCCAGGCTTCATCTCGCTGGCGCAGTCTCCGGCCATCAGCAACAGGGGCGAGCCCAACTGGCACACCTCGGGCCTGTACACCGTGCCCTCCGGCGCGTTCGTCTTCTCCAGTGGTGGCATCTCCTGGTCTCAAGGGCTGTCGCATCCCCAGTTCGCGGACCTCCGCGTGCAGCGCATCACCGACAACGTGATGCGCAAGGCGGGCCTGGTGCCCACGCTCGACGGGGATACGTTCGGCGCGGGGAACCCTCGGCCGGTGGACCGCACGGGCCAGTCCGCGGGCGTCTCCACGTTCGCCGGGAGCGCGTTCCAGGAGGGCCTGGTGAATGGCCCCGCGACGCAGGCGCGCTTCCGCAGGCCCGTGGGCGTGGCGGTGGACGGCACGGGTACGGTGTTCATCGCGGACACGGGCAACCACGTGGTGCGACGCATCGCCAATGACGAGGCGCGCACCGTCACCACCATCGCCGGCACGGGCTCGCCGGGCGTGGGTGAGGGGCCGGGTGCGACGACGGCGCTGCGCTCGCCGGAGTCCATCGCCATCGCCCCGGACGGCACGCTCTACGTGGCCGACACGGGCAACCACCGCATCGTCCGCATTGCCCGGGGAGGAAGCTGGACGGTGAGCACCTTCGCCGGAGCGAAGGACGGCCGACAGGGCAAGGCCGACGGCGTGGGCACGGCCGCGCGCTTCCAGACGCCTGGCAGCGCGACGTTCGCGGGCGCGGACCTGTACGTGACGGACACCTTCAACCACCGGCTCGCGCGCATCTCTCCCGAAGGGAAGGTGAGCACGGTGATTGGCACCCGGGGCTCCGGCAGCACCAACGGCCCCGCCACCCAGGCCCGCTTCCATCGGCCGACGGCGGTGGCCTTCGGCGGGGGCGCGCTGTGGGTGGTGGACACGGGCAACCGGCTCATCCGCCGGGTGGCCATGGATGCCAGCTTCACCACGTCCACCGTGGCTGGCTCCGTCACGGGTGGTTTCGCCGATGGCGCGGGCGGCGCGGCGCTGTTCCTGCCCATGCTGGGCGCGGCGTACGTGGACGGGCGGCTGCTGCTGACGGACACGGGCAACGAGCGCATCCGCGCGCTCGTCGGAGAACAGGTGCGCACGTATGCGGGGACGGGGGCGCATGGCGCGCGCGACGGCGCGGCCGAGAAGGCGACGTTCAGCCTGCCCACGGGCATCGCCGCGCTGCCAGGGGGAGACGTGCTCGTCGTGGACCAGGGCGCGTCGACGGTGCGCAGGGTGCTAGCGCCGTCGAGCGGTGGAGGGCCGCGCCCCGTGCCGCGCATCACCGGAGGCCCCTTCGCTGGAGCCGCCGCGCCGCTGGACGTGTTCCTCGATGCGACGACGAGCACGACGACGGAGCCGGGGAGCTGGATTCAGCGCTTCCGGTGGGACCTGGGCGATGGCACGACGTCCGACGCGGCGTACCTGGAGCACCGTTACACGGGCGTGGGCCGCTACACCGTCACTCTCACCGCGACGGATGCCAAGGGGGTGAGTGCGTCCACCACCCAGGTCATCCGCGTGGGCGTGTCCTCGGAGGGCACGCCCTGAGACAAGGCGGCCTCACAGCGCCATGGGCTCGAGCTGGGCGACGAAGTGCGCCAGCCCCGGGACGGGCGACTCCTGGACCAGCTTCAGTCCGTAGCGGATGGAGGCGCGTCGCCGATGCACCGCGTGGAGGGTCTCCGCCACGTACGTCATGTGATGATTCGTATAGGCGCGCCGGGGCACGGCGAGGCGGTACAGCTCCAGGCGCGGGAGCTTCCGGGCGCCGGTGTCGGAGTCCGTCTCCTCGAAGGCCAGGGCGCCGAGCCCGATGCCTCGGATGGCGCCCTCCCGATAGACCTCCACGCTGAGCACGTCCGCCGGATAGCAGCGCTGGGGAATGTGCGGCAGGAAGCTGCCCGCGTCGATGAACACGGCGTGCCCGCCGACGGGACAGATGATGGGGATTCCCGCCTCGGCCAGCAGGTCTCCCAGGTAGCGCACCTGGGCGACGCGGTGGGCGAGATACTCCTCGTCGACCATCTCCCGCAGCCCCTGGGCCAGCGCCTCCAGGTCTCTTCCGGCGAGCCCGCCATAGCTCAGGTATCCCTCGAACAGGATGGTCCTGGGCGCGAGCTGGAAGTACAGCGCCTCGGTGCGCAGGGCCACCAGTCCGCCGATGTTCACCAGCGGGTCCTTCTTGCAACTGACGATGATGGCGTCAGCGCAGTCCATCATCTGTCGGAGGATTCGCGCACAGCTCCAGTCCTGGTACGCGGCCTCGCGTTGCTGGATGAAGTACGCGTTCTCCGCCATGCGCGCGGCGTCCAGGAACAGGGGGATGCCGTGCTTGCGGGCGATGCGGGCACAGCCCTGGAGGTTCTCCAGGCTGACGGGCTGGCCACCGCCGGAGTTGTTGGTGACGGTGACCATGATGAGCGGGACTCGCTCCCGAGGATGCTGGGACAGCGTCTCCTCCAGCTTCTTCAAGTCGACGTTGCCCTTGAAGGGCGCCTCCAGCTCCGGATGGAAGGCCTCTTCGACGATGCAGTTCACCGGCGAGGCCCGAGCCTGGAAGATGTGGGCCCGCGTGGTGTCGAAGGGCATGTTCATGGGGATGATGTCCCCTTCCCGAGCCAGGGAGCTGAAGACGACGTTCTCCGCGGCGCGGCCCTGGTGCATGGGGATGACGTGGTCGAAGCCGAGCAGCTCCTGGACGGTCTCCTTGAGCGTGTAGAAGCTGTCGGCGCCCGCATAGGCCTCGTCGCCATTCATCAGCGCCGCCCACTGCGCCTTGCTCATGGCGCCGGTGCCGGAGTCCGTCAGGAGGTCCAGGTACACGTCCCGGCTCTTGAGCCTGAACATGTTGTAGTGGCTTTCCCTCAAGGCGCTCTCGCGCAGGGCGCGTGACGGCAGGGAGAGCGGCTCCACCATCCTGATGCGGAACGGCTCGGGCATGACGTGAGGCTTCATCGCGGGCGACTCACTGGTGGAGGTTGGAATTCCCGTGAAAGCAAAGATGGGGTGCCTCGGGGCTCGTGGACATCGAACCCAGGGACAGGGATGAGAGGGGACGGGCCCGCATGTCTTTGTGGGGTGCGGGTGGGGGTGGTCGCGGACGTGTCTGTATTTGAGAGGGATTTGCTCGGGCCCGAGGCGTCGACCTGTCGACAATCGTCCCGGGGGCACTGTGTCCGATATGCGTCGGGCGATGCGTGCGGGCCGACTCGGTCCGACGCGGCCTTGGACCTGGCACTAGGGTCCTCGGCCGTGGAGACAGGGGATGCGGGTCAAGAACGGAGACACACGGGAGGAGGGCTCCAGAAGGTGGGGTCCTGGTTCCGTGCGGGCGCATGGAAGAGCGCGGTGGCGCGCGTCGCCTTCGTGAGCCTGGCGTGGTGGGCCCTGTGTGACGGGGACCCGAAGAGCTTCGCCTTCGGCCTTCCCGTGGTCGTGACTGTGTCGGTGGTGAGCTTCCTCTTGAGTCCGCCCCGGGGCTACGGGTGGCGACTCACGGAGGTCATCCGCTTCGCCGGCTTCTTCCTCGCGGGCTCCGTCCATGGGGGCTTCGACGTGGCGCGCCGCGCGCTGGCGCCGAGCCTGCCCATCTCTCCGGTGTTCGTCCGCTATCGGATGCGCCTGCCCGAGGGCGCGCCCCAGACGGTCTTCCGAATCACCCTCAGCCTGATGCCGGGCACGCTGGGCGCGGACGTGCTCGGGGAGGAGCTGGTGGTGCATGCACTCGTGGACCGGGGCGCGGGCACCCACCACGAGCTGGAGCATCTGGAGTGGCGCGTGTCGCGACTCTTCGGACTCGGACTGCCGCCGCCGTCGGAGCCCGTCCATGCATGAGCTGCGCACGGGCCTGGCCTGCTTCCTGCTCTTGAACATCCTCGCGGGCATGGTGCGAGTCGTGCGCGGGCCCACGCTCACGGACCGCTTCATCGTGGCGCAGCTCTTCGGGACGACGGGCGTGGGCGTCCTCGTGCTGCTCGCGGCGGACGCGGGCAGGGACGCGCTGCGGGACGTGGCGCTCGTGTTCGCGCTGCTGGCGCCCGTCACGGTGGTGGCCTTCGTGCGCTTCGCGGTGGGGAGTGACGCGGACGGCGCCAGCTCCGGTTCGCGCCAGGAGCCGAAGCCATGAGTCCCCTCGAGCTGCTCTCCGCCGCGTTCCTCTTCGCTGGCGCCGCCTTCTGTCTGGCGGGCACGGTGGGCGTGCTGCGCTTCCCGGACGTGTACTGCCGGCTGCATGCGCTCACCAAGGTCGACAACCTGGGCCTGGGGCTGGTGGTGGTGGGGCTGGCGCTGCAGTCCAGCTCGTGGGCGACGGCGCTCAAGCTGTTCCTCGTCTGGCTCTTCGTCCTCATCTCCAGCGCCTTCACCTGTCAGCTCATCGCGCGCGCCGCGCTTCGCAGGGGGGCCGTGCCCTGGGGAGGGCGGCGGGAGCCATGATGGACGGGCTGCTGGATGGATGCCTCGCGCTGTGTCTGCCCGTGCTGGCCTACCTGGTGCTGAGGACTGAGTCGCTGTCCCAGTCGGTGGTGCTCTTCGTCGCCTTCGGCCTCCTGTCCGCGCTGGGCTGGGCGCGGCTGGAGGCCCCGGACATCGCCCTGGTGGAGGCCGCGGTGGGCACGGGCCTCACCGGCGCGCTGCTGATGCACACGTTGAGCTGGACGGAGGAGACGCCGCCCGATGTCCGCGCGCGCGCCCGGCGCAGGCCCTGGTCGCTCTTGGCCATGGCCGCGTTGACGCTCCTGCTCGGGTGGGCGGTGCTCGCGCTGCCGGCCGACAGCCCGGGGCTGGGGCTGGAGGTGGACGCCCGGCGGGAGGACAGCGGTGTGCAGCACCCCGTCACGGCGGTGCTGCTGAACTTCCGGGGCTACGACACGCTGCTGGAAATCGCGGTGCTGCTGGTGGCCGCGCTGGGGGCACGGGCGGTGAATCCGCGCAGCGAGCGCGCCTCTTCCGAGGCCGCGAAGGACCCGCTGACGGGCGAGCTGTTCCGGGTGATGACGCCCGCGCTGTTGCTGGTGGCGGGGTACCTGGTGTGGGTGGGTGACCACGGGCCCGGCGGGGCCTTCCAGGCGGGCGCCATCCTCGCGGGAGGTGGGGTGGTGGCGATTCTCACGAGCCGGATGGGAACGCCGCGCATGACGTCGCTCCGGGTGCGCTGGGCGCTGCTCACCGGGCCGTTGATGTTCATCGGCGTGGCGGTGGCGCCGCTGTTCTCCGGAGGGCGGCTCCTGGAGTTCCCGAAGAAGTACTCCGGGACGCTCATCTTCGTGGTGGAGATGGCGCTGACCGTCACCATCGCCATGGTGCTGCTGATGTTCTTTCCGGGGACGCGTCCGCCCAGGGCGGGGCCAGGGGGCGAGCGATGAATCCGTGGGTCGTCTACGCCCTGTCGGGGATGGCGCTGTTCAGCGTGGGGCTGGTGGGCCTCTTCTCGCACCAGCACGTGGTGAAGCGCATCCTCGCCTCGAACATCGCCGGCTCCGGGGTGCTGCTCGTCCTGGTCGCCCTGGCGCGGCGCGCGCCCACGGGCACGCCGGACCCCGTGCCCCACGCGCTGGTGCTCACGGGCATCGTCGTGTCGGTGAGCTCCACGGCGCTGGGCGTGGCCCTGGCGCGCCGCATGGCCCGGCTCCAGGCCGAATCGACCCACACCCCCGAGCATGAGCCCCGCTCCGACGGGGAAGGTCCATGACGAACGCGGCGGCCTTGATGGCGTTGCCGGTCATCCTCCCCCTGCTGGGCGCCGTGCTGGCGCTGCTGGTGGGGCGCCCGGGTGTGCGCCTGGTCGCGGGCGTGGCGTCGGTGGCCACGCTCACGGCGTCCGCGGTGCTCGCGTGGGAGGTCGCCACGCAAGGGGTGCTGCGCCAGTCCATTGGCGGATGGGGCGCTCCTTTGGGCATCGAGTGGCGCGCGGACGGGCTCGCCGCGCTGATGCTGCTGACCATCGCGTTGGTGGGGCCCCTCATCAGCGTCCACGCGCTGGACCACCTGCCGGACCGCGAGGACCGGGAGTTCCTCCCGCTGTGGCTGTTCGTCTGGTGCGCGCTCAACGCGCTGGTGCTGTCGGACGATGCCTTCAACCTCTACGTCACGCTGGAGCTGACGACGCTGGGGGCCGTCGCGCTCATCGCGGTGCGCAGGGACTTGCCGGGGCTCGACGCGGGCCTGCGCTACCTGCTCTTCGCGCTGCCGGGCTCGCTCTGCTACCTGCTGGGCATCGCGCTCTTGTACGGCGCCCATGCCACGTTGGACGTGGGGACGCTCGCCCAGCGCGTGCAGCCGGGGCCGGTGACGTGGGTGGCGGCGGGCCTGGTGACGGTGGGGCTGTGTCTCAAGACGCCGCTGTTCCCGCTCCACGTCTGGTTGCCGCCGACGTACACGGGCGCGCCCACGCCCGTCACGGCGCTCTTGTCGGCGCTCATCTCGAAGGGCTCCTTCTACGTGCTGCTGCGGCTGTGGCTGGAGGTCTTCGCGCCCGTCCTCGACGCGGAGGTGGGGCAGCTTTTGGGCGTGCTCGGCGCGGCGGCGGTGTTGTGGGGCTCGTTCCTGGCGCTGAACCAGACGCAGCTCAAGCGCGTCGTCGCCTATTCGAGCGTCGCGCAGATTGGCTACATGTTCCTCGTCTTCCCCATGGCGACGAGCGGGGCCCGCGCGGGAGCCATCTACCTGGTCATCTCCCATGCCGCCGCGAAGGCGTCCATGTTCGTCGCGGTGGGGAACATCCACCAGGCGGTGGGCATCACCGCGCTGGGCGGCGTGCAGGGGCTGGCCTACCGGATGCCCTTCACGTTCCTCGCCATGGCGCTGGGAGGCATCAGCCTGATTGGCATTCCGCCCAGTGGAGGGTTCATCGCGAAGTGGCTCCTGCTGAATGAGGCCATCGGCACGCGGCAGTGGTGGTGGGGGCTGGTGCTGCTCGTCGGCAGCCTGATGGCGGCGGCGTATGTCTTCCGCATCCTCCGGGGCTCGTTCCTGCCGCTCCCTCCCGGGGTGACGGTGCGCTCCATTCCCCTGGGCAACGAGCTGGCGCCGCTGGCGCTGGCGCTCATCGCGCTGGTGCTGGGGCTGGTGCCCTGGTTCCCGTTGGACTTGCTGGCCATCGGGGCGTCGAGATGATGAACACCTGGCTGCCGCTGTCCGTGCTGCTCAGCTCGCTGTTGCCGGGGCTCATCATCTTCCTGCTCGCCGAGGAGCAGCGGCGCACGCGCACGTTGCTCAACCTCCTGGCGGCCGTCACCAAGCTGCTGCTCACGGGGGTCATGGCGTGGGGCGTGTTCCAGGGGCGCCAGTACGAGACGCGGCTGACGTTCTTCCCCAAGGCGGACCTGGTGCTGAGGGCGGACTCGTTCAGCCTGCTCTTCATCACCCTGTCCGCCGTGCTGTGGTTCGTGACGACCATCTACGCGGTGGGCTACCTGGAGGGCACGGACCACCGCAGTCGGTTCTTCGGCTTCTTCTCGCTGTGTGTCGCGTCGACGATGGGCATCGCCCTCGCGGGCAACCTGCTCACCTTCTTCCTGTTCTACGAGATGCTCACGCTGTCCACCTACCCGCTGGTCATCCACCGGGGGACGCCGGAGGCGCTGCGCGCGGGCAACGTCTACCTGCGCTACACGCTGAGCGGGGCCACGCTGCTGCTGGCGGGGGTGGCGCTGCTCTACTCGCTGGCGGGCGCGGTGGAGTTCACCGAGCGAGGCGCGCTGGGCGCCGTGGCGGCGCACCGCACCGAGCTGGTGGTGGCCTTCGTGCTGTTGATAGGGGGGCTCGGGGTGAAGACGGCGCTGGTGCCGCTGCATGGCTGGTTGCCGGTGGCGATGGTGGCGCCCGCTCCGGTCAGCGCGCTGCTGCACGCCGTCGCGGTGGTGAAGGCGGGCGCCTTCGGCATCACCCGCATCATCTATGACGTGTATGGCGTCTACCTGGTGCACGACCTGGGGGTGATGCAGCCTCTGGCCCTCGTCGCCGCCGTCACCATCCTCTACGGCTCGGTGCGCGCGCTCCAGCAGAGCGACTTGAAGAAGCGGCTGGCCTACTCCACGGTGAGCCAGGTCGCGTACATCGTGCTGGGCGTCTCCATCTTCGGGACGGCGTCCACCATCGGTGGGCTGGTGCACCTGGTGCATCAGGGCGTGATGAAAATCACCCTGTTCTTCTGCGCGGGGAACTACTCGGAAGAGCTGCACGTGCACCGCGTGAGCGAGCTGCGCGGCGTGGGGCGCCGGATGCCCCTGACGACAGCGGCCTTCACCGTCGGCGCCCTGGGGATGATTGGCATTCCCCCTGTCGCCGGGTTCATCTCCAAGTGGTACCTGGGCATTGGCGCGCTGGAGGCGCACGAGCCCTGGCTGGTGGTGGTGCTGCTGACGAGCAGCCTGCTCAACGCGGGCTATTTCCTGCCCATCGTCTACTCCGCGTGGTTCCAGGCGCCGCGCGAGGCATGGAAGCCGAGCACCCGGAGGTGGGAGATTGGCTTGTTGTTGCTCTTGCCCACGGTGGCCACGGCCGTGCTGTCGCTCGCCGCGGGCCTCTTCGCCGGGGCGGAGCTGAGCCCGCTGGGCTGGACGCGGCTGCTCACCGAGCGGGAGTTCCGTCCATGAGGGCCGATGAATGGGCCTCGCTCGCGGTCATCGCGACCCTGCTCGTGCCGCTGGTCCTGACGGGGGCGGTGATGCTGCCCCTCACCCGGCGCCTGGGCATGGCGCTGGCGCCGTGGGCCGCGCTCCCGGCGCTCGGATTGGGCCTGGGCACCGGGGCGACCGTCCACTGGAAGTCGGTGCTCCTGGGGATGCAGCTGTATGCGCCGGACGAGGTGACGCGGACGTACCTGCTCTTCACCGGGATTCTGTGGCTCTTCTCCGGCCTGTTCGCGCGAGGGTATCTGCGTGAGGACGCGCACCTCGCCTCGTTCTGGGGCTTCTTCCTGGCGACGCTGACAGGGAACGTGGGCGCGGTGCTCGCGCGGGATGTGGCGAGCTTCTATCTGTTCTTCGCGATGATGACGTTCTGCGCGTACGGGCTCGTCGTCCACGAGCGCACCGAGGCGGCGGCTCGGGCGGGCCGCGTCTACATCATCATGGCCCTGGTGGGAGAGGTGCTGCTGCTGGCGGCGTTCTTCCTGCTGGTGGGGACGCGCGTCAACCTGTCGTTCGACGAGGTGCCGCGCGTGGTGGCGGAGTCGTCCCACCGCGTTGTCCTCTGCGTGCTCATCCTCCTCGGCTTCGGCGTCAAGGTGGGCGCCATCCTCCTGCACATGTGGCTGCCCCTGGCGCACCCTGTCGCGCCCGCGCCGGGCAGCGCCGTGCTCAGTGGCACCATCATCAAGGTGGGCGTGCTGGGCTGGCTGCGCTTCCTGCCGCTGGGACACGCGAGCCTGCCCACGCTGAGCACGGTGTGCGTCGCGGCGGGGCTGACGGCCGCGTTCTACGGCGTCGCGGTGGGCCTCACGCAGCGAGAGGCGAAGACGGTGCTGGCCTACTCCAGCATCAGCCAGATGGGCTTCCTCACGCTCGCGGTGGGGCTGGCGCTGGGGGCGCCGGAGGCGGCTCCCGTGCTCATCGGCGCGGTGCTCGTCTATGCTGTGCACCACGCGTTGGCGAAGGGGTTGCTGTTCCTGGGCACGGGCCTCCTGCCCGCGACGGGGCGGCGGGGCTGGCGGAGCGTGCTCGTGCTGGTGGGGCTGACGTGGTGCGCGCTGGAGGTCGCGGGGGCACCCCTGACGAGCGGGGCGCTGGCGAAGCTCTCATTGAAGTCCGCGGAGGCCGCCGCGCACGCCTCGGAGGCGCTGCCGATGCTGCTGTCCCTGGCGGCCGTGGGCAGCACGCTCATCATGGCGCGCTTCCTGGAGTGCACCGTGCCCAAGGCTTCCGAGCAAGGGAAGGGCGGCGCGGGAGGAATGCTGCTCGCGTGGATGCTGCTGCTGGCCGTGGACACGCTGCTGCTCTTCTGGCCACCGGTGGGGCGCGACGAGCTGCCGCACCTGCTCGAGGCGAAGAACCTGCTCTCCGCGGCGTGGCCCGTCCTGGTGGGTGTGCTGGTGGGCGCCGTCGTGTGGCGTTCGCGGCGGTGGCGCTCCTGGCGCGTGCCCGAGGTCCCGGCTGGGGACGTGCTGTGGCCAATGATGCGGGTGCTGTGGCCGGGCTGGCGTCTGTTGACGACGGGGGCGGACCGCGAGGAGGCCGAGAAGGCGAAGACCGCCGCGCGCGTTCAGGGCTGGTTCGAGCGGTTCCGGCGAGCCTCACTCGACGAGGTCGAGAACGCCGAAGCGGGGCTGAGCCGGCTGAGCCACGTGGGCCTCGCGCTGCTGTTGTTCCTGGGCGTCTTCATCCTGCTGTTGGTCCGGTAGTCGCGCCGTCACGCGCTCCTCCGCTCCTTGCGCGGCTCGGCGATGGACAGGACGGGGCGCAGCCGGGCGGCCTCGGCGAGGTGCCAGTCGCGGCGGGACTCGTCCAGGCCCGCGAGCTGGGTGTGAGCGTCGGAGGCCTCCCACGGCATGCCGTGGAGCTTCGCGGTGCGCAGGGCGGCCTCGAAGCCGCGCCGCGCGGACCCGGGCCTTCCCTCGGCCAGGGCCAGTCTGCCTCGGAAGAGGTGTGCGGCTGGCAGGCCGAGCGCGCAGCTCCGGGCACCTTTCTCCATCGCGCGGCGGAGTCGATGGGCGCGCTGCCTCAGGTGCTCCGCGTCCTTGTCGCCGCGAGCCCGCGCCTCGCGCCAGAGCTCCAGGAAGGTCTCCGCCAGTCCGGTGTAGGAATACACCGTCGTGATGCTCAGCGCGCTGTCCAGGATGGCTGACGTCTGCTGCTCCGCCAGCACCCGCGCGCTCGTGGCCTCTCCAGCGCGCAGCAAGGCCAGGGCGATGAGGCCGGTGATGGAGGGGTCGTGGTACGTCTCCGGGTTCAGGGACGTCGCCTGGAGTCCCTCCAGTGCTGCCTCGTGGTGCCCCGCGAGCATCATGAGGATGGCCCTGTCCTCTCGGACCCATTTGAGCGTCTGAGGGTCCTCCCGCCTGCGGCCCGACGCCTCCAGCTCCAGTGAGCGCTCCATGGCCTCGCCTGTTCGTCCCTGGAGCAGGTACACGTGAAACAGCAGGATGGTGGCCTCGTCCGCCAGTCGTTGATTCCCCAGCCGCGTGAAGCCGGTGATGCTCTCCGTGAGCGACTCCTCGCACTCGTGGAGGCGCGCCGCGTTCATCAAATACATGGACAACGACAGCCGCGAGAGGGCGACGGCCTGTCGGTTGTTCGCCTGATGCGCGAGCCTGAGGCTGGCCTGTCCGTAGGCGGTGGCCGCCCGGTGGAAGGGAGTCGTGCCCAGCACGGCTGTCAGCGAGGCGTAGGCGCGCGCCCGCAGGCTCGCGGAGCCAGACTTGTCGGCGAAGCGGGCCATCTGGAAGGAGTAGTAGCCGACGCCGCGCCAGTTCGCGGCATAGACGGCGAGCAGGGAGAGGTCCGCGCAGGTCTCCGTCAGGTCCACCATCTCCTCGAAGCGCGTTCCGATGCGCATCATCCGTCGCAGGCCCGGCACCCAGCCGAGCAGTTGCCGCAGGGCGGCCAACGCCGTCTCCAGGGCGCGCGCGGCGGGGCGCGTGGGCACCGGGTGTCCCATCAGCGTCATGGCCGCGAGGAGGTGTTGCCGCGCCTCCGCCTGGCGGCCCATCCACCGCAAGGCCCGTCCCAGCTTTCGCTCCCAGCGCGCGCGACGCGACGCGGGCACGCGCTCGGGCCCGGACTCATCCAGCTCCAGCGCCCTGGTGAAGAAGGCCACCGCCTCGCTGGGCGCATGCGTCGCCATCGCCTGCTCTCCGGAGCTCTCCAGCGCGTCCAGGGCCTTGGTCCGCACGCCCGCGCGCAGCCAGTGGTGCGCCAGTCGTGGATGGTGGGGCGTCAGCTCCGTCGCATGACGTTGCTCGTACCAGCGGGCGACGGCCTCATGGAGCTGCCGCCGCTGCGAGAACAGGAGCAGGTTGTAGGCCACCTCCTGGGTGATGACGTGCTTGAAGAGGTAGCTCAGCTCCGGGGCGCTCTCCAGGGGCAGGGCCAGGTCCTTCTCCTTCAGGCTGAGCAGGTGCGAGCCCAGCTGGGGGCGCTCGTCCGGGAGGGGATGGACGTCCCGCAGCAGCGCGCAGGTGAAGGCGCGTCCGATGACGCTCGCGGCCTTCAGCGTGAGCTGCTGCACGGGGGTCAGCCGGTCGATGCGGCTGGTGATGAGTCCTTCCAGCGTGGAGGGCAGGCCCATGGACTCCAGGTCTCCCGCCTCCGGGGTGAGGCGGCACTCTCCTCGCTCGACGAAGAGCAGGCCGTGGTCTCTCAAGGCATGGGCCAGCTCCTCGCTGTAGAACGGGTGCCCCTCCGCCTTGCTTTGGATGAAGGCGGCGACTTCAGGCTGAAGGCGGGCCACCCCGAGCCGGGCGCAGACGAGGGCTTCGACCTCCTCCCCCGACATGGGGCCCAGGCGAAGGCCCTGGGTCGCCCCTTGCCGGCGCAGCGCTTCGAGCCCGGGCGGCTCCACCGGCAGTGGACGCAGGCTCACCACGAGCAGCCAGTCCGGGAGGTCTCGCGAGAGGCGCCGCAACAACTCCCATGACGCGGAGTCCAGCCAGTGGCCATCCTCCATCAGCAGCACGCAGGGCCCGGCCTCTCCCAGCAGCATCATCATCAGGGCCTGGGTGGTGTCCGCGCGTGCCTCGTCGCGAAGCTGCTCCGTACGGTCCGTCTCCGGCAGCTCCAGCAGGAGGACGGGGTTGAGGAGCGGCGCGAGGGCGGCGTTGCCGGGCAGGCGGGCCCTCACCGCGGTGCGACGGGCTTCGAGTGAGGCGCCCTCGGGCAGCCCGAGCAGCGCGGAGAAGATGGTGCGCCAGGCGAAGTAGACCGTGTTGCCCTCCGCCGCGTCCGCGCTCCCCGACAGCACGCGCAGCCCGCGCGCCTTCGCCCCGTCCGCCGTGTAGAGGAGCAGGCGCGACTTGCCCAGGCCCGCCTCGCCTTCGAGGAGGAGGACCCCACCCTTGCGCTGGGTGGGATTCTCCAGGAAGGCGTCGAGGGTGGCCCGCTCGCGCAGCCGTCCCACGACGGGATGCACCCCGCGGTGGCCTCGCGTCTCGTCGAGGCTCCCGGGCCGGAACCGACGCACGGGCTCCGCCACGCCCTTCACCTTCACGGGAGGCAGTCGCTCGGTCCACAGCCGCTCGCCCACGGCCTGGGCGGTGGGCTCGTCGAGGAGGATGTCGTCGCGCGCCTCCTGCATCAGCCGCGCGGCCAGGTTCACCGTCCTGCCCATCAGCGCGTATTCGTAGCGGACGGCGCCGCCCCGCAGGCCACAGCACACCCGTCCCGTCGCGATGCCGACGGACGCCTTGAGCCCCAGTGCCTGGATCGAGCCCCGCGCCTGGATGGCCGCCTTCACCGCGCGCGTCGCGTCGTCTTCGTGCGCGCACGTGGGCAGGCCGAAGCCCGACACCAGCACCAGGCCCTTGTCGTCCACCAGGAGCTGGTTGACGCTGCCTCCCTGCGTGTAGACGGCCTCCTGGAGCGCGCGCACCGCGTCCGACAGCCGGGGCAGCAGCGCCTCCGAGGCCCCCTCCGGCAGTCCATCCAGGCGGAGGAAGAGGACCGTCACCCGGCGCAGCTCGGCGAGCCACTTCCGGTCATGGACCTCCAGCGCCGCCAGCAACACCCGCGACACGAAGGGCCGCAGCGCCGCCACCGCGTCTTCTCCGAGCGAGGCCTGGGGCAGGGGCCAGGGCTCGGGCGCGCGCAGCGACAGGACGCGGGCGATGCCCGAGGGCGACACCTCTCCCCGCGCCTCCGCGCCCAGCAGGTGCCAGAGCGGAGCAGACACCCGCACCTCCCCCGGCGAGGTGACGTGCTCCACCTCGCGCAGCTGCGTGAAGGGCGCTCCACGCACCAAGGCCTGCCACCGCCCCTGGAGGCCTCCGGCCATGACGGCCTGCACCTCGCCAGCGCCCAGGGCCACCCGGAGGGCCAGCGCGTGTTCCAGGAAGAAGGGCTCGCGCATCGCCTGTTGCAACGCCAGTCCACACGCCACCGCGCGCCGCGCCGCCTGGGTGAGCGTGGTCTCTTCTTCCCTCGGCGGCCACAGCGCGAGCAGCGCGTCCCCGGGGAAGTGGAGGATGTCCCCACCATGTGCGGTGACGACCTCCACCAGCGGGGTGAAGAGCCGCTCCAGCAGCCGCGACAGCTCCTCCGCGCCCGCGGAGCCCTGCTGGGCCAGCCGCTCCGTCAGGGGGGTAAAGCCAGACACATCCGCGAGCAGCACCACCGAGGCGAAGCACTCCGACTCGGGGGCCTCGGGACGGCGCGCTCCGCGACGTGCCAGCAGGGCCGGCACGCAAGGCAAGAGCTGCTGGGCGGTATCCATTCAACCTCGCGCTGAATCCTGACGCCACACTACAGGGGGCCGCGCGAGGTTTTTGAAAAGAATGCCTGCTCACCCGGTGCACGGATGAGCAGGCGTTGGGGACCTCAGGCGCGCTCCACCTTCAGGCGCGCGGGCAGTCCATTGAGCTGGACTTCCTCCTCCTGCCCGGTGAGGCCCTCTGGACCCACTTGGACGGAGACGGCCAGCGTCTCCCGGGCAATCAGCTCCCGGCCCTCTTCCGTGACGCGCTTCACCCGCGCGTCGCCGTCCACCCAGAGGCGGATGCGGTCCGTGTAGCCCAGCTCCATGTCCTTGCGAGCACCCTGCACCCGCGCCAGCAGCTCGCGCACCAGGCCCTCGTCGACGAGCGCCTCCGTCAGCTCGGTGTGGAGCACCACCACGCCCGCGCCCGTGCCCGCCGCCGCGTAGCCGGGGTTGGCCTCCACCAGCGTCTCCAGGTCGTCACCGGAGAACACCAGCGTCTCGCCCGCGAGGGTGATGGCCACCTGGCCCGTCTGGAGCAGCTCCCGGTGCAGGGCGCGGCCGTCGCCGGTGTCGAACGCCTTGCGCACCGGCGCCAGCTTGGGGCCGAGCCGGCCGCCCACCGCGCGCAGGTTGGGGCGCACGCGGAAGCGCACCACGTCCGCGTCCGGGCTGCCCGGCTCCACGAAGCGCACCTCGTGCACGTTCAGCTCCTCGGCGAGCAGGTCCTTGTACACGGCCAGCCGGTCCGTCATCTCCTTGCGCGCGAGGATGATGTCCGCGCGGGACAAGGGCTGGCGCACCTTGAGCTTGTTGTCCGTGCGCACCTTGAGCCCGGGAGACACCAGCTCGCGCAGGGCGGCCATGTCCACCGCCAGCTCCTCGTCGATGAGGCTGACGTCGGCGCGAGGGAAGGAGGCCAGGTGCACGCTCTCCGGCTGCGTCTGGGGCCAGGCCTTGCGCACCAGGTTGCCCCACATCTCGTCGGCGAAGAACGGGACGAAGGGCGCGGCCATCGCGGTGATGGTGGTGAGCGCCTCGTAGAGCGTGAAGTACGCGTCGTACTTGTCCTGCTCGAAGCCCGGCTTCCAGAAGCGCTCGCGGCTGCGGCGCAGGTACCAGTTGGACAGCGCGTCCACCAGCGCCACCATCCGCTGGGCCGCATCGTACACCTGATAGGTGTCCAGCGCCTTCTCCACGTGGCGCAGCGCGAGCTGCACCTCGGACAGAATCCAGCGGTCCAGCATCGGCCGGGCCTTCACCTCGCGCCAGCCCTGGCTCTTGCGCACGGCCTCCCAGGGGGCCTCGCTCGCGTCCGGGTTGCCCCGCGCGGGGTTGAAGCCGTCGATGTTCGCGTAGATGGTGAAGAACGAGTAGACGTTGCGCAGCTTGACCTGGAAGTCCTTCTGCGAAAGCCGCACGTTCGCCAGCGAGTGGCGCGTGTTGGACCAGGTGGGGCTCGCCGCGTAGAAGAACCAGCGGAACGCATCCGCGCCCGGGGCCTTGGCGGCGGGGTCCTTCACCGTCACGCGCTCGGACGGCGCCAGTCGAGGCACCTCCACCGGCATGACGCCCGCGCCCTTCGCGGACGGCGCCACGCCGAGTGTCTGGAGCTCCGCGGGCGCCAGCAGCACCACGCGGCGCTTGAGCTTCTTGTGCGCCTTCACCGTCGCGGTGACGAAGACCTCCGGTCGGTCCGGACGGAACAACCGCACCGTGGCGCCTTCCTGCAGGTCCAGGCCCTCCAGGTCCTCGCGGGCGATGAGCGCCACGCCCGCCTCGGCCGGCGCGCCCGCCTCCGTGGCGGACAGCACCGCGAAGTCCATGCGCACTTCGTCGAGGATGATTTCGGGCGGCGTGTAGTTGCCCTTGGACTTGGACTCCTTGCGGCCCTCCTTGTCGGAGACGTGGCCCAGGACGATGCAGCTCTTGTACGGGTGCGGCCACTCGCGCTGGGGCGTCAATCCCAGCCGGGCCTGCGTCTCCTCGTCGAAGACGAGCGTGCTCACCATCAAGAGCGAGTAGAACCAGCCACGCGTCTGGTCGATGGCCTCGGAGATGAAGTCGGCGGGGAAGGCGCGGTTGAACAGCTCATGCGAGCCGGGCGCGTGAGGGAAGCCCCACTGCGCGAAGGGCATGCAGCCGGAGTCGAACCACACGTCCACCACTTCGGGCACGCGGTTGAAGCGGCCCGGGGAGCCCGGCTTCTCGTACGTCACCTTGTCAATCCAGGGCTTGTGGACGATGAGGTGCTTCGCGTTGGACTCGTGGGGCTTGCCCTTGAGGAACACCGCGAGCTCCGCCTCCACGGCGGCCAGGTTGCTGCCGGGCTTGTCACGCAGGGCCTGGAGTGAAGGCACGGCCTCCACTTCGCCCGTCTCGGAGTGGATCCACAACGGCAGCGCCGTGCCCCAGTAGCGCTCGCGCGACAGGGCCCAGTCCACGTTGTTGGCCAGGAAGTCGCCGAAGCGGCCTTCCTTGATGTGCTCGGGCACCCAGTTGACGGCCCGGTTGTTCTCGATGGCGCGGTCCTTCACCGCGGTGGTGCGGATGTACCAGGCGGGGCGCGCGTACTGGATGAGCGGGTCGTCATCCGCGCGCCAGCAGAAGGGGTACTCGTGCTTGTACTGCTCGGTGACGAGCAGGAGCCCGCGCTCCTTGAGGTTGCGCTGGATGTCCTTGTCCGCGTCCTTCACGAAGCGGCCGGCGACGAGGGGGACTTCCTCGGAGAAGGTGCCGTCCGGCTTGACGGCGCAGAACAGCTCCATCGCCTCCGGTTGGAGGAAGCGCGTGCGGTCCTTGCGGTAGGCGTCGTAGTCGTCCTCGCCGAAGGCGGGGGCGATGTGGACGATGCCGGTGCCCGTGTTGAGCGTGACGAAGTCCGCGCTCAGCACGCGCCAGGCGCGGGTGTCGTCGCCGCCGTCGCGCAGCTTCAGCCGCGTGTCGCCTTCGCGGGCGAAGTACGTGTCGAAGGGCGGCAGGTAGCGCTGGCCCACGAGGGCGCTGCCCTTCTGGGTGGCGAGGATGGGCAGGTCCTTCTTGAGCTTCTTGGCCAGCTCCTCGCGCAGCGCGGCGGCGATGATGAGCTTGCGGTCACCGGCGTCCACGGTGACGTAGTCCACGCTCGGGTTGACGGCCGCGTACATGTTGGACGGCAGCGTCCACGGGGTGGTCGTCCACACGAGCAGCGAGGTGTCGGGCGCGTCGCGCAGGGGGAAGGTGACGTAGACGCTGGGGTCGTCCACCGTCTTGTAGCCCAGGCCCACTTCGGCGGAGCTGAGCGCGGTGCCGCCCTGGGGCCACCACCACACCACCTTGTGGCCCTGATAGAGCAGGCCCTTCTTGTGCAGCTCGGCGAGCGCCCACCACACGCTCTCCACGAAGCCTCGGTGGTAGGTGACGTAGGCCTCGTTGAGGTCCACCCAGAAGCCGATGCGCTCGGTGAGGCGCTCCCACTCGCCGGTGTAGCGAAAGACGGACTCGATGCAGCGCTCGGTGAAGGGCTCGACGCCGTAGCGCTCGATTTCGGCCTTGCCGTGGATGCGCAGCTCCTTCTCCACCTCCACCTCCACGGGCAGGCCGTGGGTGTCCCAGCCGGCCTTGCGGGGGACGTAGTGGCCACGCATCGTCTGGTAGCGGGGGAACAGGTCCTTGATGACGCGGGTGAGGACGTGTCCGTTGTGGGGCAGGCCGTTGGCGGTGGGCGGGCCCTCGTAGAAGACGAAGCTCTTGGCGCCTTCGCGTGCCTGGAGTGAGCGCTCGAAGATGCGGCGGTCCTTCCAGAAGGCGAGGATGCGACGCTCCTCGGCCGGGAAGTCCATCTCCGCGGGCACGGCGTCGAACAGGGGGGCGGGCGCTGACTCAGGCATGGTGCGGTGCTTGATAGCACCGCGAGCCTGGGAGGGAAGGGCCCCGAGGGGGTGGGTGCTCAGTCCCAGGGGAAGTAGGGCTCCAGGGTGCCCTTCGAGGTCCACCAGGCGGGGAGCTTGGCTGTCAGGACGAGTCCCACCTCACGGCCATGCCGGGTGCGCCCGGGCATGCCGGGGCCGGTGCCGCCCGGCTCGGAGAGGGGGATGCCGAAGCGCAGGCCCACCGAGCCGAAGACGAACGTCACGAAGGGCGCCAGGTGCAGGCCGGTGGTGGGGAGGTGCTCGCGGGTGCCGGTCTCGTGCATCAGCCCGAGTTCGAGGCCTCCCAAGAAGAGAAAGCCCTGGATGCCCGCGTTGAGGCGGGCGTAGCCCTCCGTCATCCACTGGGCCTGGGCGAAGACGCCCAGGGCGGTGGTGTCGTCGAGGACGTTGAAGGTGGTCTCCATGCCCAGCCCCAGCTCCGTCTGTCCCGCGCGGCGCGACACGCTGAGCAGCGGGCCCACCGTGAGCCAGCGCTCGTTGTGCTGCATGTAGGGCTGAGCCCGCGCGGACAGGGGGACTCCGAGCAACACCAGGAGGAGGAGAGGGAGGCGCGGGGGCATGGGGGTGTGGAGTTGCAACGGGTGTACCTCGGAGGCTCAGCCTGGGGCAGGGATGGGCGAGGTGCAACGGATTGCACGGTGAGCAGCGGGTGGCACGGGTGCACAGCGGGTCACCATGGCCCGAGGGGTTGGGGCGACCCTGCTGTCAGCCTTGGGTGTCACCCTCGTTGTCGTGGCCCCAGTGTGCTCCGAGCCTGGGCTGCCTCGACGGAGAGCGTGCCGCATGAGACTGCCTTGCGTTGTTGTGCTGTTGCTCGTGTCGCTGCTGACGGGGTGTGCCACGGCGCGCGGTGTGCGCCTGGAGATAGAAGATGGCGAAGTCATCGCGTTCACCCCTCGCGCCGCGGACTCCGCGCCTGTCGCGTTGGATGAAGACGAGTTCAGGAGGGCCGTGGCGTCGGTGCGGCTAGGAGTCCGTCCTCCCGTGAATGCCCCGGAGGCCGCTCGCCGCCTCTTCGCCATGGAGGCGCGAGGAGGTGTGTACCGCTTCGATGTGAGCACCCGCCGCATGACGCCGCTGGAGTCAGGTGCTCACCTGGAGGTGGAACCCACGGAGGCGGAGCGGGCCGACCCCGCCAACATCGTGCGCGTGAGCGGGCACAAGGGGCCTCATCCCAAGGAGTACCACCAACCCGCGGAGCTCACGGAATTGGCTCGGCAGCTCCGCACGGACGGCTCTCGGTTGAACAAGCTTGTGACTCGACGAGAATGAAGCAAGGTTCATCATGATGCCCAAGAGCTACGTCCGGTTGACTGACGACGTTGCCGCGCCAGGGCGCTGGCACCTCCGGAGTCCCACTGATTCGACGGGACAGGATGTGGACCCCTGGTGCTTCACGAATGGGGCACCTGTTCCCGAGCCAGGTCGTCTGCGGCTCCCTGTGGCTCGCGCTGGAAAGGCGCTCGACTTCACCTTGACGGGCCTTGCCATTCCGGTGGTTCACGTTCGGGTCGCTGCTGTTTTCCTGGAGCATGCGCCTGGAGGCGTTCAGGTCTTCCCGGTGGAGATTCAGGGGCAGCCCGATCAGTACTGCATCCTGGTCGCCACCCAGACGATACGATGCATCGACGACAAGGCCTGCCGGGAGGTGGAGCCATGGCTTCCGGAAGATGGGCGACCTGAGAAGACCGGGGAGTATCGCGACGTGGATGGGCTGCGAATCGACGTCGCGAAGGTCGGCGATGCGCAGGTATTTCGTACCTGGGGGTGGACGGTCGCGCTCATCGTTTCCGATACGCTCAAGGAGGCGCTGGCGCGAGCAGGGACCACCGGAATGTCGTTCGTGGAAGTGTAGGGGCTGCGCACTCGGGCTCAGCGCGGTGCCCGGACGAAGAGTCGCCGCGCGGTGCGCAGCAGGAGGTCCTTGTAGCGTCGCTGCGCATAGCCGCGCTCGAGCGTCAGGTGCTCCCAGTTGCGTACCGACAGCAGCGTCCAGAGCAGGTCGGTGGCCTCGCCCGGTGTGAAGTCGGGTGAGAGGGTGCCATCGGCGCGGAGCGCCTCGACAGCGGCGGCGCAGCCTTCGCGCATGTCTTCCATTCGCTTGCGCCAGGCCTCGGCGGCCTCTTCGTCGGTGTCGCCCATGGCCATCAGCGCCTTGGCCACGCCACGAATCTCCGGAATGTAGTCGGCCCAGGCTCCGACATAGGCGTCCAGGCGCTCGACGCCGCTCCTGGCCGTGCGACTGGGGACAAGCCGCGCGCGCACGTCCTTCAACTCGTCCAGATAGAGCGTGGTGGCGATCAACAGCGCCGCCCGCGTGCCGAAATGCAGATAGACGGCCTGCCGGCTGAGCCCGGCCTCCCGCGCGATGTCACTCATCCGCACCGCCTGGCCCTTGCTGGTCTCCAACAGATGCAGAGCAGCCGCGAGGATGCGGGTCCGCGTCTCGGGCGATTCACTTGACATGATGTAAAGTCGCGAATAATCAATGCCGAGTCAATTGACACGGTGTCAAGCGAGGACGGCGATGCAGAACAGATGGACGAAGACGGTTCTCTTGGTCGCGGGCGTCATTGGGAGCCTGATTGGTGCGCCCCTGCTGTTCATCCCCAAGGTCTTCCATGGCTGGAGCGGCATCGACCTGGGCGGTCAGGTCAGCCTGCTGAGCGAGGTGCGCGCTCCGGGCGGGGCGTTGCTGGCCTGTGGACTGCTCATCATGGCCGGCGCGGTCTGGACTCGAATGACCTTCACCTCGCTGGTGGTGTCGACGACGCTCTACTTGTCCTATGGCGTGTCGCGAATCTTGAGCCTGGCCCTGGACGGCGCGCCCGCGCCCGAGCTGGTCGCGGCGATGGTCGCCGAGTTGGTGATCGGCGCCATCTGCGCGGCGCTGCTGCTCTCAGCTCCGGGACTTGCGACGCGGCAACAAGTCCCTCGGGACGCCTCACCTACGCTCGAGTAGAAGCCCGGCTCGGCACCGGGCGCTTCACGCGAACCGACCGTCGAGCTTCGTGAGCTGGCTCGTGAAGCCTTCGGTCTGCATCTTCGTGAACTCATCGCTGTGCATCGCGTCCGTCGTGACCACCATCCGAACGCTGTCGCCGTTCGGAAAGAAGCCCACGGCAATCCTGCTCTCGTAGGTCGCGACTCCCGGAATGAAGTCGATGACATTCGTGAGGACGAGCCGCGAGTGTGGCACCACCTCGGTGAAGCTGGAGCGGGTTGCGTGGGAAGTCGGCTGGCCCGCCGCCTTCATCGCCGCAATCATCTCCGGAGAGTCGGCGATCATCTCGTACCGAAGCGTCCCTCCAGCACGAGGGTCGAGTTCCTGGACCTCGGCGCGGAAGCCCTGTGGCCCCCACCACGACTCAAAGCCCTCTTTCGTGGTCCAGAGCTCCCAGATGTCCTGGATGCTCGCCCGGTACGTGCGCTCGATGACGACCTTCGCGCTACCGCGTGACGTGTTCTCGTGGCTCATTCCCGCGTACCTCTCTCTTTGACTCGACGAGTCTGTTGTTTCTTCTTCTCGAGCGCGGCTTCGAAGCGTTCGAGTCGCGCCTCCCACAACTGCCGGTACTGGGTCAGCCACCCGTCGAGCTCGCGGAAGGGCTCCGGCCTCAAGGCGTAGAGGCGACGTTGCCCATCCGGTCGCATCGAGACGAAGCCCGACTCGGAGAGGATGCGCAGATGCCGCGAGACACCGGACTGGTGGATTCCGGCCTTCTCGACGACGTCACTGACCTGCTGCTCGCCCTCGCGAAGGGTCTGGATGATGAGCCGGCGCGTTGGGTCCGCGAGCACCTGGAAGACGTCGGTCTGCATATTCGTGCATATACACACTGGTGCATATGTTCGTCAACCCAGTGCGTCCGGCACAGGCCGCGCGCAGCGAGGGCTCGTTCGCGAAGCATGCTGGCGGAGGAAGGCTCCACTGCCGCCAGCGCGGTCTTGCGTCACATCGTGGGCGCCGGACTCCTTCTGGTGCCATGACCGACCACGGACCCGACGCGAGCGCCTCGGAAGGAATCAGCGCTCCAGTCCCTGTCTTCCTGCAGCGCAAGCTCCATGACTTCGAAACGCGGATGCGGCGCTGGGAGTCTCCTCGACACATCCTCGACGGACTGACACCCGGGCCGGGGGCCATCCTGCTCAACGGCAACGACTATCTCTGCCTGGCGAAACACCCCCGGCTTGCCCAGGCCGCGATGGAGGCCCTCTCACGGGAAGGCCTGGGGGTGATGATGTCGAGCGTGTTCCAGCGAGGAGCACATCCGAGACATCTGCTGGAGCGGCGACTCGCCGCGCTGCTTCGCGCGGAGTCAGGCATCCTGTGCCAGTCCGGCTACAGCGCGAACGTGGGCCTGCTGGAGTGTCTGGCGGATGAGCAGGTGCCCGTCTACATCGACCGGATGGCGCACATGTCCCTCTGGAGGGGAATCCAGAGCGCGGGCGCCACCGCAGTGCCCTTTCGGCACAACAACGTCGATGACCTGCGGCGGCGCATCACTCGCATCGGGCCCGGCGTCATCGTGGTGGACTCGGTCTACAGCACGAATGGTTCCGTCTGCCCGCTCACGGACGTGGCGGAGCTCGCCTCGCGACACGGATGCGTGCTGCTGGTGGACGAGTCCCACTCCCTGGGCACGCACGGCCCCCGCGGCGCGGGACTGGTGGTGGAGCAGGGGTTGCTGGAGCACGTTCACTTCCGGACCGCGAGCCTGTCCAAGGCCTTCGCTGGCCGGGCTGGCTTCATCGCCTGCATGAGCGGCTTCGAGCGCTACTTCGAGATGACCTCGGGCCCCGCCATCTTCAGTTCCACCGTGCTGCCCCACGACATCGCGGCGCTGCTGGCGGCGCTGGACCTCATCCGCGACGCGGACGCACGCCGTCTGCGACTGCACGCGAATGCCGCATACCTGCGCTGGCACCTGGAGGAGCTGGGCTATGACCTGGACGGCGGCGCGGCGCAGATTCTCGCCCTGCAATCCGGTCTGGAGGTGCAAACGTTGCTCCTCAAGGACGCGCTGGAGGCGCGCGGCATCTTCGGCTCGGTGTTCTGCGACCCGGCCACGCCCGTGAGGCACTCGCTCGTGCGCCTCTCCGTCCACAGCGAGCTGACGCGAGAGGACCTGGACCACGTCGTCGACGCGTGCCGGGAACTCCGTGACGAGGTGGGCCTGTCGAGCTGGGCCTCCACGCGTCGCCACGAGGCGCGGCACCCATCGGCCTGAAACGCCTCGCCGTGAACAGCCGCGCTTCGGCGAGCGCCGTCGAGGCCGCCTGCGCTAGGTTGGGCGCGAATGGGAACCAAGGAGCAGGACGCCCGGGAGCGCATCCTCCGGGCGACCATCATCTGCCTCGAACGGGATGGCCTGGACGCCACGGGCATCCGGGAGATTGCCCGCGAGGCGCAGGTGAACAGCGCGGCCATCAGCTACTATTTCCGTAGCAAGGAGCGGCTGCTGGCCCAGGCGCTCGAGGCGACGCTGGAGCAGGCCTTCGGGCATGTGCTGGTGGACTTCGAGCGGCTGCGCGCCGAAGGCCTGGGCATCCGCGAGGCGTTCGAGACGCTGTTGGAGGATGTCATCGGCAACGTGGGACGCTACCCGCGCATCGCCCATGCGCACCTGCACGACGCGCTCGTGCATCAGCGCTACGACGGCGCGGCCATCCGGGAGCTCAACGCGTTCCTGGAGGCGTTGTCGGGCAAGCTCGCGCCGGACACCGCGCACCTGACGGAAGAGCGGCGCCGGATGGCCCTCACGCAAATCTGGTCCTCCGTGTCGCTGATGTCGATGATGCCGCGCGTGTTCGACCAGCTCATCCTCCTGGACTTCCGCACGCTGGAGACGCGGCGCGCGTGGGTGAAGCAGTCCTCGCGGCTGCTCTTCCCCGCCTGAGTGCCTGCGGCGCGGAGCGTCAACTCCAGTGCAGTGGATGATTTCCCATCCACCTGGAGGCGTCAGACTGGAAGTCCTGATGACTGTTCATCCGTGGGCTGTCTAGCTCCGCGTGGGAATTGATGTTCCGGCTGGTCCGACACTTCTCGAAAGTAGCGATTTCCCTCGTCACGGCTCGCGGGCTCGACTGAGCGGGTGCTCCCAGGGGGGAGTGTCTGTCATTCGTGACTCGCGGGAGGACCGCATGCGTCTTGTGTCGAAGTGGCTAGCCTGCCTCGTGCTGTGTAGCAGCGCGCTGGCATGGGCACTCCAGCCCTCACAATCGAGCTCGTTGGCGAGCCAGGCGTTCTTCAAGCCCGAGCTGTACCTGCCTGTCTCCAATGTCTCCTTGGAGGATGCACGCTCGAAGCTGAAGGGCGCGGGGCCGGGCGTCTGGGAGGACTTCTTCGCGCGCAACGGGCGCGACTTCCATGTGTACCTGGACCCGCTCACGGGCTCGCCCACCGCCATCCAGGGCGCCATTCCGCTCATCCCCGGCAAGGGCGTGGGCAACACGGTGAGCCTGTCCACGCTGCAGCAGCAGCTCGGCCGCTCCACGGGAGAGGTGGACGCCGCGGTCGTCGCGGACGTGCTCTTCAAGTTCCTCCAGGACAACCAGGCCGCGCTGGGCGTGGACCTGCTGCAACTGGGCGGGCCCCGCGTCACGAAGGTGACCGACGTGCTCTGGCATGTGCGGGTGCCGCAGGAGGTGGAGGGCATCCCCGTGCGCCATGGCCAGCTCGTGGCCACCATCAATCACGGCAACCTGGTGCTGCTGGGCACCGAGGCGTGGAGCAACGTCACCGCGTCCACGCGGCCCACGCTGAGCCCCGAGCAGGCGCTGACGGCGGGCGGTGAGCGCTTCGGCCTGCTGGAGACGCCGGGCTCGCTGTGGCAGCCGCCCACGCTGGAAATCGCACCGATGGCGCGCGCGGAGGCGGGCTTCGGTGAGGGCTACCGCCACCAGCTCGTCTGGACGTATGGCTTCCAGAACCCCGGGGAGACGGAGCGCTGGAAGGTGACGGTGGACGCGCACTCCGGCGAGGTGCTGGCCCTGGAGGACGACAACCACTACCTGGACGCCACCATCAAGGGCGGCATCTACCCGCTGAGCAACACCGAAATCTGCCCGGCCAACACGACGTGCGGGACGATGCAGGTCGACTCGCCCATGCCCTGGGCGAACACGGGCCTGGCGGCGCCCAACAACTTCACGGACGGCGCCGGCGTCTTCAACTACAGCTCCGGCAACGTCACCACGACGCTGGCCGGCAAGTACGTGCGCGTCAGTGACACCTGCGGCTCGCCGAGCACCACCTCGGCCACCGGCAACATCCAGCTGGGTGGCACCAACGGCCAGCATGACTGCGCCACGGGCGGCGGCGGCGCGGGCAACACGCCGGCTTCGCGCTCGGCCTTCTACGAGCTGAACCGCATCGCGGAGCTGGGGCGCGGCTGGCTGCCGGGCAACACGTGGCTGCAGGGGCAGCTCACCGCCAACGTCAACATCAACAGCACGTGCAACGCCTTCTGGAACGGCTCCACCGTCAACTTCTACCGCAGCGGCGGAGGCTGCCGGAACACGGGCGAAATCGCCGCCGTGTTCGACCACGAGTGGGGCCACGGCATGGACGACTTCGACTCCGGCGGCGCGCTCTCCAACTCCAGCGAGGCGTACGCGGACATCGCGTCCATCTACCGGTTGCAGGCCTCGTGCGTGGGCTATGGCTTCTTCGCGACCATGGACCTGGGCTGCGGCAAGACGCCGGACGGCACGGGCTACAACCAGAACGAGGCGCAGGCGGGCGGCACGTGGTGCAACGCGCGCTGCTCGGGCGTGCGCGACGCGGACTACCTGGCGCACGTCAACCAGACGCCGGCCACGCCGCAGAACTTCGTGTGCTCGCGCTGCTCCTCCGGCACGGGCCCCTGTGGTCGTCAGGTGCACTGCGCCGCCGCGCCGGTGCGTCAGGCCGCGTGGGACCTGGTCGCCCGCGACCTGCAGGCGCCGCCGTTCAACTACGACTCCAACACCGCCTTCATCATCGGCAACAAGATTTTCTACCAGGGCAGCGGCAACGTGGGCTCGTGGCACGCCTGCAACTGCTCGGCGGGCACGTCCGACGGTTGCGGCGCGAGCCATGGCTACATGCAGTGGCTGGCGGCGGATGACGACAACGGCAACCTGAACGACGGCACGCCGCACATGACGGCCATCCACGCGGCCTTCAACCGTCACGGCATCGCCTGCTCCACGCCCGCCCCCACCAACGGCGGCTGCGCGACGGGCCCGAAGACGGCGCCCACCGCGACGGCGAGCCCCAGCGACGGCCAGGTGGCGCTGAGCTGGAGCGCGGTGCCCAGCGCGAGCGAGTACTGGGTGATGAAGACGGACGGCTATGCCGGCTGTGACTTCGGCAAGGTGCGCGTCGCCACCGTCTCCGGCACCACGTACACGGACGCGGAGGTCGCCAACGGGCGGCAGTATTGCTACTCCGTCGTCCCCGCCAGCTCCACCGCCTGCTACGGCCCCGCCGCCGCGTGTGTCTGCGCGACGGCCGGCGGCCCCTGCACGCCTCCGGGCACCGCCACGCTCTCCACGCCCGCGGATGGCGCGGCGAACGTCGCGCTGGCCCCCGTGCTCGACTGGGCGGACGTGTCGGGCGCCACCACCTATGAAGTGCAGGTGGCGACGGACGCGGCGTTCGGCACCGTGGTGCGCTCGGCCACGGCGCTCACCAGCAGCACCTGGACGGTGTCTCCCGCGCTGACGGCCAACACGCCGTACTTCTGGCGCGTGCGCGCGGTGAGCGGCTGCGGCACCAGCGCGTACAGCACCGCCTTCCGCTTCACCACGGCGGACACCACCTGCCAGCCCGCCGCGGCCCCCACGCTGTCCACCCCGGCGGACGGGGCGACGAATGTCGCGCTGGCCCCGGCGCTCGACTGGGGCGACGTCACGGGCGCCACCGCGTACGAGGTGCAGGTGGCCACGGACACGGGCTTCTCCAACGTGGTGCGCTCGGCCAACGCGCTCTCCAGCAGCGCGTGGACGGTGTCCTCCACGCTGACGGCCAACACGCGGTACTACTGGCGGGCCCGCGCGGTGGATGCCTGCGGCGCCGGCAACTACAGCTCGGGCTTCAACTTCACCACCCAGGCGGGCGGTGGCACCTGCACGTCTCCGGCGGTGGCCACGTATGACGCCACGCTCCGCACGCCTGTCTGCGGGAATGGCTGCGGCTGCGACACCGGCACGCTCGTCAACAGCCGGGGCAGCCAGTTCCTGGCGGCGGAGCCCAACACGCCCAACACGCTCGACGGCTGCCCGGATGGCCCCTTCGGCTTCTTCCACTACGACGAGAGCATCGACCGCGTCGTGCTCAAGAGCGTGGACGGGGGGCCCATCACCCCGGGCAAGCAGGTCAAGGTGGACGTGACGGTGTGGTGCTACGACGCCACGGACCGGCTGAACCTGTACTACGCCCCCGCCGTGTCCGGCTTCCCCACATGGACCTCGCTTGCCTCCGGCCTGACGTGCACGGGCAGCGGCGCGCGGACCTTCAGCCACACCTTCACGGTGGGCGGAAACGTGGGCCAGCATGTCGTCCGGGCGCAGTTCGTGGAAGCCTCCAGCCCGGCGTCGAGCTGCACCTTCGGCCTCTACGACGACAATGACGACGTCGTCTTCGGCGTGGCGGCGTCCGTCGCGTCCGGCCCGGTCCGGCCTCAACCCACCCAGGGACGCACGCGCGCCGCGCGCTAATCCCTACCGTCCAGGCCGCCAGCCCTGTCGCGCCGCATGCGTCAGGGCTGGCGGTGTCGTCCTTTCCCACCCAGCCCTCCAGGGTCATGCCCTCCAGGGCGACGCCGCCAACGTCTGAAGTCAGGTCATGGCGAGCCGCGTCAGGCTTTGTGTGGTGCGGGTACAGCATCTGTGTTCATTTGAATGCATGGCGGTATGCGGGGTGTGGCTGATTCGTTCCTGGGTCCAGGTAGAATTTCACTTTGCAGGCAATTCACTTCCTGCTGACCAGGAGCGCGCATGCAACAGCTTCCAGCCCCGGCGTTCATCTTCAATCTCAGCACCGGATACTTCGCCCCCCGGTGCCTCTACCTCATCGCGCAGCTCGGGGTGGCGGATGTCCTGGGCAATACACCCATGAGCAGCGAGGAGCTGGCGCGGGCGACGGGGGCGCACGGTGACTCGCTCCATCGGATGATGCGGCTGTTGGCGGCGCATGGCGTGTTCGAGCGACGCGGGGGCGGCTGGGCCC
Source organism: Corallococcus terminator (assembly GCF_049194865.1). Classification (GTDB taxonomy): domain Bacteria; phylum Myxococcota; class Myxococcia; order Myxococcales; family Myxococcaceae; genus Myxococcus; species Myxococcus terminator_A. The sequence continues at coordinate 157,287 of NZ_JBLZWL010000123.1, forward strand.
ACAACGACTACTCCGAGCACTTGAAGGCCAGTCACCCGCAGTCGCTGAAGTCGCTGGTGATGATGTTCGGAGACGACATCAACTGGCGCTCGGCCGGGGCGCTGGGCGTGTCAGCGCGGACGGGCCAGACAGCCTGTGACTCCGTGACGCCGGGTGGACTCTGGCCGTACCTCCAGGCCCATCCGGAGGACGCGCGGGTCTTCGACGCGGCGATGACGGGCAAGTCGCACATGGCCATCGCGGCGGTGCTCCAGGCGATGGAGTTCCACCGCTACGAGCACATCGCGGACATCGCCGGAGGCCGGGGCCACATCCTGTCAGCGGTGCTCGATGCCACGCCCCGCTCCCACGGCACGCTGTTCGACCTGCCGCATGTGGTGGAGAACTCCCAGCCGCATCCGCGCATGAAGACGCAGGCGGGAGACTTCTTCGTGGGGCCGCTGCCGCGCGCCGACGCGTACATCCTGAGCAACATCATCCACGACTGGGCGGACCCGCAGGCCATCTCCCTCCTCCGGCAGATTCGCCAGGTGGCGCCGGCCCACGCGGAGCTGCTGGTGCTGGAGATGATGCTGCCCGAGGGCCCGGAGCTGCACCCCGCACTGGTGATGGACCTGGTCATGCTGTCGCTCGCGGGCGGGCGCGAGCGCACGCAAGTCCAATACGATGCCCTGTTCGCCGAGGGTGGCTTCAAGCTGGACCGCATCATCCCCACCCACAGCCCCTACTCCATCCTGGTGGGCAAGGTGGCCTGAGGCCAAGCCCGCTATTTCGTTGAAGATGTTACTGTGTGACAAGAGGCGACCCGGGGCGCCGCGCGCGAGTCGCGCGGAGCGCTCGCGCGAATCGCGTTAGGCTTCAGGGCTCCTTCCCCTCGGGAGCCGCACCATGATTCGGAGCCTCTCCGTCCTGTGCCTCATCGCTTGTTTCACCTCGGCGTGCTCGGGTGACTCACCCGAAGACGAGGGGCCCGACGACACCCAGACGGACGCGGGCTCGGGGGATGGCGGCACCCTGGGCGCGTGTGAGCCGTTCGGCCGCTTCGGCGTGCCCGGCAACACGCTGACGCTGCCGGGGCCCAGCGCGAACGGGGAGCTGTACATCCCGGACGTGCAGTCGCGCTATCCGTCCACGAACTGGAGCACGCTGGACAGGCTCTACATCCCCGCGGGGAGATACACGCTCATCAACCTGGGCAACCTGCCCAACCGCCCGGCGAGCCGCCCGCTGGTCATCACCAACACGGGGGGCCAGGTGGTCATCCGCCCCAACCCGGGCAGCACCCAGGGCTACATCTGGTCCATGAGCGGGGGCTCCAACTGGGTGCTCACCGGCCGGTATGACCCGGACTCCGGCACCGGCCACGTGGACTTCCCGGGCCACCGCTGCGGCGCGTATGCGACGTCGCGCGACCGCTACGGCATCCTCAGTGACGACATCTTCCTGAGCGGCGGCCACATGGGGCTGGGCATCGGCGGCGCGCACAGCTTCGAGCTGGAGTACCTGGAAATCACCCGCGCGGGCTTCGCGGGCCTGCGCATCACCCGCGCCGCCAACGGCGACGGCACGGTGCCGCCCCTCAACGATATCAAGCTGCACGACCTCTACATCCACGACACCGCCAGCGAGGCCATCTACTTCGGCTCCACGCAGGGCGCGCCCACGCCGCTGGGCTCCAACCTGAAGGTCTACAACAACCGGCTGGTGCGCACGGGCACCGAGTCCCTCCAGGTCCAGAACCTGGGCGACGGCACGGAGGTGCACCACAACGTCTTCGCGTTCGGCGCCATCGACTGGCGCGCGGCCTTCCAGACCTACCAGGACCACAACTCCCAGGCGCAGGTGCGCGGCGGCACCATCCGCTTCCACCACAACGTCTTCGTCGGCGGAGCGGGCGCGCTGCTCAACTTCTTCGCGCAGGCGGAGGCCGGGGACCTCCCGCTCAACGTGGAGTTCACCGACAACTACTTCGCCGACACGCTGTCACTGGGCATCTGGTTCGGTGGCACGTCCGGCGCGGGGGCGAAGTTCAACTGGGAGCGCAACGCGTTCCGAGGGTTGAACTTCGGCTACCAGGGCGTCTATCCGACGGCCACGGACCCGGGCGTCGTGCTCAGCAAGGCGGGGACGATTACCGCGCCCATCACCTTGAAGGAGAACCGGTGGGAGGGCAGTCGCAGGCTCATCTCCGGCCTGACGGGTGGCAGCGGCACGGTGGGCTCGGTGACGGCCACCGGCAACGTGAATGGCGATGTCACGGCGCTCACGTTCGTCAACACGGGCCTGCCCGCCGGCACCACGACGCGCCAGCTCGAGCGCTGGACGGCCAAGGCCACCCTGGCGCCTGGCTCACCGGACATGACGTACGCGGCGGGGGCCCTGGTGATGCACGACGGGCAGCTCTACCGGGCGAAGGCCCAGAACACCAACAAGCCCCCACCAGCCAACACCGCCCAGTGGGAGCACCTGCCCCTGCCCGTGGATGACCTGCGCACCGCGCCCGGCACCGAGTGGTCCCAACGCGGCGTGGGCCTCCTCGACGTCGCGCCATAGCGTGGCTTGAACCATCCGGGCGGAATCAGGCAGCTCCGCTCGGGTGGTTGTCATGGAAGTTTTCAGCAATGGCTGACACGTGATGTTGAGCCGTCTGCTTTCTCAACCTGTTTCTCCTTTTTTCCCATTTTCTGAGATAGCAGCGCTCAAGGGCGAGAGTCCTCGCCGAGCAGCTCATCGGGAGATTGGAATGACATTGAAGGTCTTCAGTCAGGGTGTTTCACGTTGGATTGTATCCGTCTCATTGTTGGCGCTGGGGGGCTGCGGTCCGCAGGAGTCCGAGGCCCCAGCGAGCGGCTCGGAGACGGTGCCCGCGGTGGTGGGCGAGGCCCGGCAGTCGGTGTCCTCGGTGAGCCACCGGGCGAGCACGACGGCGTGGGTGAAGGGCGCCACGTCGCTGACCCTCAACAAGCCGGCGGGCACCGTCGCGGGTGACGTGCTGCTGGCGCGCCTCAGCAACCGCAACAACGTGGCGGCGGTGGCGACGCCTCCCGCGGGCTGGACGTTCCTGCGCTCGGACCAGAGTGCGTCCCAAATCAAGGCGTGGGTCTTCTACAAGGTCGCCGGGGCATCGGAGCCGGCGAGCTATGCGTTCACCTTCGACGCCTCCTACTACCTCGCCGGCAGCATCTCCGCGTTCTCCGGCGCGAATCCCACCAACCCCATCGATGCGCACAGCGGCCAGAAGAACGGCAACCTGGCCACCATGGACAGCCCGGCCATCACCACGACCTCGGCCAACGGGCTGGCGGTGTGGTTCGGCACGCAGCTGTGGGCGGGCGCCACGTGCCCCACCAATCCGCTGACGCCTCCCACGGGCTTCACCGAGGCCTTCGAGGCGTGCTTGCAGTCGTCGGACCGGGGCATCCTCTTCGACATGGCGTGGAAGGAGCTGGGGGCGGCGGGTGCGCAGCCCGCGTTCAACGGCGTGTCCACGCTGCCCAACACCAACACCGCCCAGGCGGTGGCGCTCCGGGCCGCGGACGCGCCCACGTGCACCGTGGGTGACACCTTCGCTCCGGCGTGGACGCTGATGGGCAACGTGTCTGCGCCGCTCATCGTCGAGCCCTCGGGCCTGGCCGCCAGCCGCGTCACCCCGGGCGCCATCTACGCCCACAACGAGGACGTCAACGACATCGTCGCCATCAGCACCGCCAACGCGGCGACGCTGGGCTCGTTCAAGGTGGCCGGCGTGACGCCGCAGGATTGGGAGGACGTGGCCACCGGGCCGTGCCCCACCGGCTTCTGCATCTACATGGGAGACATCGGCCGCTCGAGCGCGAGCCTGCCCATCCCGCCGAATACGTTCTACGTCTACCGCATCCCCGAGCCGAACATCGGCGCGGGCCAGACGAGCGGAGATTTGACGTCGGAGCAGTTCCCCTTCGTGTACCCGGATGGCGGCAAGGACGCCGAGGCCATCATGGTCCACCCCGTCACCGCCGACATCTACATCATCACCAAGTCCGGCTCGGGGTTGAGCAAGGTGTACAAGATGCCCAAGCCGCTGCCGGCGCCGGGCGTGCAGTCCACGCTCATCTTCGTGTCCAACCTCCAGCTGCCCGTGGTCCCGGACCAGCCGAACTGGTCCTACACCACGTCCGCGAACATCCACCCGTGCTCCAACCGCTTCATCCTGCGCACGTACAAGACTGTCTATGAGTTCCGCGCGGCGCCGGGGGCGGCCTTCGAGACGGCCTTCGCGGCGGCGCCCGTCACCCTGACGGACACCGTGGAAGGGCAGGGCGAGGCCATCGAGTACGACCCGAGCGGTGGGAGCTATTACACGATGAGCGAGAGCCCCTCGCCCTTCAAGCTCAAGCGCGTCCTGCGCCAGTAGACAGTTGAAGTCAGGTGTCCCCGGAGCGCGCTTCGTCAGGGGACACCGGACTCGCCGGAGGCGTGGCTCGTCAGGTGACAGATGACGACATCAGGGCGTCTGGCGCACCTGACTCACGAGCCAGGTCTGTGCGTCGGGGCGGCTCCAGAACTCATCCCAGCCGCTGTGCGTGCTTCCCGGCATCACGGTGACCTGGAACTCGCCGGTGTAGCCGGGGCACTGGCGGACCTGCGTCAGCAGGCCGTCGGTGGGGTTGGTCCACTTCCAGGCGTTGAACACGCCGTCGCCCACGTTGCCCGCGGCCCAGAGGGGGAAGTCCTCGAGGATGCAGACAGGGTTGGCCAGGGGCGTGGTGATGGCCACCGGCATGCCGCCGGCGTAGGTGCTCCGGTACTTCAGGAGCTGGTCATTCACTCCCGAGCCGCCCCAGGACAGGCCCGTCATCGTCACGCGGTCCGGGTCGATGTTGTAGAGGCTGATGGCCTGCAGCACCAGGGCGTGGATGACGTCTTGGTTGAAGTAGCTGTCATGCGGCGCTCCGATAGCGGGTGCGTGAGGCGCGATGACGACGGCGGGGTAGGTGTTGACCAGGGGCTTGCCGGGGATGAGCTGGCGGATGAAGCCCTCCGGGTTGGCGAGCACCTGGGTGTGGTCCGGGCTGAGCGTGCTGCCGCCCCGGCCGTGCAGCGAGAGGACCAGGGGATACTTCTTCGTGGGAAGCGCGCCGTACTCGATGGGGAGGAAGACAGCGGTGTCGTAGATGCCGCCGCGAGGCCAGACGTGAATCCTGCCCGCGCGCGGGTCCACCGGCGCGGTGCTCGGGTGCACCGTGACGCTCACGGTGTCCGACGCGGCGGAGCCGCCGTTGTCCGTGGCGGTGAAGCGGAAGATGTACGTGCCTTGCGTCAGGCCGCTGACGCTCACGGTCCGCGTCGTCGCTCCCGTCAGCGTGGCCGGCGTGGGACCGAAGGCCTGCTGCCAGAGATAGCTGGAGATGGTGCCGTCCGTGTCACTCGCCGTGCCCGTGAGCTGGAGTGAGCTGGTGGGCAGGACGACGGCGGTGTCGTGGCCCGCGAAGGCGGTGGGCGGCTGGTTGGCGAGGGTGACACCCCGCACCTCCAGCTCCCGCACCCGGCACAGGCCGTCGCCGCCCGACGCGCGCTTGCACAGGAGGCGCACGTAGCGCGTCTCCACGGGCTGGGCGAGCTGCAGCGTCCAGGTGGGCAGGGTGTTGTTGTTGACGGAGGTGCCAGCGAGGGTCTGGAAGCTGTCCGTGGCGGCCAGCCGATGTTGGAGCTCGAAGTCGAGCATCTGCTGCCCCACGGTGGTGTCGCGACCGGAGTGCAGCGTGAAGCCGTCGATGCGATGCACCGCTTGCAGGTCCACCTCCAGCCACTCAGGCGTCGTCGCCCCGGGAGGCGCGGCGGAGGCCCACCGGTCCTCGGTGTTCAGGATGCCGTTGAACGCCTTGGCATGCCCATACATCAAGGGTGCGCCGTTGGCGTGCACCGAGGACGCCGATGAGGCCTTTCCGACCGCGACATTCGAAGACTGCGCCCACGCGGGCAGGGCGAACAGGGACAGGACCGCTGCGAGGAGGTGTCGGGGTTTCCAATACATGGGAGGCCTTTCGAGAAAGGGCTCCCAGGATTGAATGGGGTAGTCATGGCGCTAAGGGGAATCTTCAATGCCTTGTTTTTGCAAGGGATTGTCGTGCCACTCCATTGCAAATGTACTTGCGGGGCATAAGACTCCCTCAAGTTCAGGCATTGAAGCCGCCATCCACATCCAGGGTGGCGCCGGTGACGAAGGAGGCGCCGGGGCTGGCGAGGAAGGCGACGGCGGCGGCGATCTCCTCGGGCTGTCCGTAGCGGCCGAGCGCGGTGCCCGCCATCTGCGCCGGGGCGCTGGCGCCGGTGGCCGGGTTCATGTCGGTGTCGATGGGGCCGGGCTGGATGAGGTTGACGGTGATGCCACGGGGGCCCAGGTCGCGAGCCCAACCTCGGGTGTACGCGGCGATGGCGGCCTTGGTGGCGGCATAGTCACCCAGTCCCGCGAAGGGCGCATGGCTGGCGATGCCGGAGCCGATGGAGATGATGCGTCCGCCTTCGCGCAGCAGCGGCACGGCGGAGCGGACGGCGGCGACGACTCCGTGGACGTTGACGGAGAACTGGTGGTCGAGCGCCTCGAGGTCACTGGACGGGTCTCCGACGACGCCGGTGTGGAAGATGCCCGCGTTGTTGACGAGCACGTCCAGGCGGCCGAAGCGCCGGGCGACCTCGTTGACCAGGGCCTCCACTTGTTGAGGGTTGGCCTGGTCGGCCTTCAGCGCCTCGGCGCGGACTCCGCGCGCCTTCAACTCCTCGACGAGGGCCAGGGCCTTTGATTCGGAGGAGCCGTAGCTAATGGCGATGGCCGCGCCTTCGTCCGCCAGGGCTCGGGCGATGGCCGCGCCCAGGCCGCGTGAGCCTCCGGTGATGAGTGCCACCCTGCCTTCGAGGTTCTTCCGTGTGCTCGTCATGACGTGTCTCCGGTGTGGGGTTGCGATGAGGAAAGAGTAGGGACCTCGCCTCGGCGGAGAAACGCCGTGCTCGGGACAGGACTGTTTCCAATCGAGTAATAATCGCGGGGAGCCCGGGACTCCCCCCGTCGGGCTCGCTCGAGGATGACTCCATGGATCAGCTCACCGCGATGCGGGTGTTCGCCCGAGTGGTCGAAGCCGGCACCTTCACCCGGGCCGCCGACACGCTGAAGATGCCCAAGCCGTCGGTGACGAAGCTGGTGCAGGGGCTGGAGGAGCACCTTCAAGTGAAGCTGCTCCAGCGCACCACGCGGCGGGTGACGGTGACGCCCGAGGGCGCGGCGTATTACGAGCGCACGGCGCGGCTGCTGGCGGACCTGGAGGATATCGAAGCGGATGTGTCGAAAGCGCAGACGCGTCCCCGAGGGCGGCTGCGAGTGGACGCGGGGTCCTCGGTGTCCAACTTCCTGCTCATCCCCGCGCTGCCGGCGTTCCGGGCGAAGTATCCGGACATCCAGTTGGAGCTGGGGGTGAGTGACCGCTCGGTGGACCTGGTGGGAGACGGCGTGGACTGTTCGATTCGCGGGGGTGTGCTGCCGGACCAGTCATTGGTGGCGCGGCGCATCGGCGAGCTGGAGTTCCTGTCGTGCGCCACGCCCGAGTACCTGAAGCGCAAGGGCACGCCCGTGCACCCCTCGGACCTCCAGGAGGGTCACGACATCGTGAGCTACTTCTCCACGAGGACGGGGCGGCTCATTCCGTTGTCCTTCCTCCCTCGGGAGGGAGAGCGCATCGACGTGATGGGGCGCTCCAGCGTGGCCGTCAACGAGAGCACCGCGCACTTGTCGGCGGTGCTGGCGGGGCTGGGCGTGTCGCAGCTTCCCGCCTTCGTGGTCCGGCCGCATCTCGCCAGCGGGGCGCTGGTTCAAGTCCTGGACGCATGGCAGGGGGCGCCGTTCCCGCTCTACATCGTCTATCCGCAGAACCGGCACATGAGCGCCAAGCTCCGCGCGTTCGTGGACTGGGCGGTGGAGCTGTTCGCGCCGTACCGGCCCAAGCGTGACGTCATGGAGCTGGCGGCCCGGCGGTGAGCTTTCCGAGGGCACGCCACACCTCCGCGTCCGCTCGTCGGACTGGAGGTCCGGCGCTATCGCCTGGCCGGCTTCTTCCGAGCGGAGGGCCTCTTCACCGCGGGCTTCCGGGCGGCGGTCTTCTTCACCGTCGCCTTCTTCGCCGCCGTCTTTCGCGTGGAGGCCTTCTTCGTCGCTGACGTCCGCGTCGCGGTCTTCTTCGCAGGGGCCTTCCGCGTCGCGGTCTTCTTCGCGGGAGTCGAGGCTCCGCCGGTCAGCGCCTTCGTCCATCGCTGGATGTAGTCCGCGCGCGTCGTCGCGTCGGGGAGTCCTTCCGCGTGAAGGGCGACAGTGACGCCTCTCGCGGCCGGGAGGACGCGGAGCTGCGCGGTCCTCGGGCGCGGCCAGTCGATGCGATTCAGTCGGATGCGGAGCAGCGTCGGAGGCCTCGCCCGAATCGCGACGACGTCCGTTCCGTCCTTGAGCGTGGTGAGGTCACCCTCCTTGAGCGACGCCTGCGCGGGTGAAAGCCATCGCCCCAGGCCCTTCGCATCCGCCCAGTTCCGCCACGCCTCCTCGGCCGTCAGGTCGAAGGTGCGTCGGGCTCCGGCCCCATACGTTCCATCCGCTGCAAGTCCGGTCGGCATGTGCTTCCTCCTGGGGGCAGACCATGGAGACGCCGGAGCGTCCAGGCAACCAGGAAGTGACAACCCTCGCGCGGCCCGTGTCCGCCATGGTGTAGACGGTCTGCGTGCGCTCCACTCCGCCCCTCGCCACGCTGCTCCAGGATGAGACCCGCCGCTATGTGCGGAGCTATCGCTCGGCTTCCCTGTGCGCGGGGCTGACGTCGCGCGGCGAGCACCACGTCCAGTCGTTCCGAGGGAAGGGCGCACCGGCTCCCGACAACGCCCTGTTCTCCCTCGGCGGTCTCACCCAGGTCTTCACCGGCGCGCTGCTCGCCCTCCTGGTGGAGCAAGGCAAGGCACGACTCGACATGCCGCTCGCCGAGGTGATTCCCCGCTCGCTCCTCCCCGATGCGGACGCGGGCCGAATCACCCTGGAGCAGCTCGCCACGCACACCTCCGGGATGCCCCACCTGCCGCCCAACCTGGATGCGGCCCCGCGCAATCCCGAAGACCCGTTCGGCCACTATTCCGCCAACCTCTTCGGAGACTTCCTCCGCACCTGGCACCCCCAGCTCCCGCCACCGCGCCCCGTCTCCGAGTCCCTGCTCGGCATGGGCGTCCTGGGCCATGCGCTCTCACGCCGCGCCGGGCTCAACTACGGACACGCGCTCCGCGATGGACTCTTCACGCCCCTGAAGCTCAGCGACACCTCGGCGCGCGTGACGGACGAACTGGCACCGCGCCTCGTCTCCGGCCACACCGCGCGCGGCCGGCCCGTGCCCGCCTGGACCTTCCCCGCGCTTCCTGGCGCGGGCGCGCTCCACTCCACCGTGCCCGACCTGCTGCGCTTCCTCGACGCGAGCCTCGGCCGCGCCGACGAGTCCCTCTCACGCCCCTTGAAGCTGACATGGCTCCCTCGCACCGAGGGCGGCTCCGTGCGCATGGGGCTCGGTTGGTCCATCTCCCAGCTTCGTGGACACCCCGTGGCGTGGTGCTCGTCGGTGATGGGTGGCTACGTCGGCTTCCTCGGCCTCGCGCCCTCCGCGGACGCGGGAGTCGTCCTGCTCTCCAACCACGGCTGGTCCCTGCTCGCCGCGCTCCGGGGCCGCGTGCCCCTGGAGGCCCCTGGCTTCGCGCTCCTCTCCCGACTGCTCACGGAGACAACCCCTTAGTAGCTCAGGAAATGCTGATTTATCGGCTTGAGCCGGTAGAACACGAACAGGCACGCTGGAGCGCATGACACCTGCTCCCGTGCTCCGGACTGGCCGCCGCTCTGATTCGTGCCCGCTGGCCGTGGTTCTCCTCATGGCCGCGCTCGCCGCGTGTGGACCCGAAGCTCCTCGCGACGAAGGCGAGCCGCTGGCCCGAAGCGAGGACTCGTTGCCAGCGGGGGGTTGGGGGACGCTGATGGCGAGCGGTGGCGCGCCCATCCGGAGCATCACCCGTCGCTCGGATGGACTCCTGATTGGCGGCGCGAGCGCGGGGACGCGCATCGACGTCTGGACGAGCGCCAACGGTGGCGCGAGCTGGTCGCCCCATGGCTCCGTCGCGAACAACCCCGCGGTGCAGTTCGGCGACGTGACGATGCGAGCCATCCCGGGGACCCGCATCATCTTCTGCGCGTTCCGCGAGTACGCCGGTGGCCAGTACCGCATCACCATCACCCGGAGCGACAACGACGGAGACCAGTGGGTCTACGACAGCACCGTCATCGGTCCCGTCGCCCGTTTCGTCGGAGCGCCCTTCCTCTTCCAGCGCGCGAATGGAGACCTGCAGGTCTATTACGACTCCGAGCCGCTCGCCGCGCAGCGCGGCTATCCGGGCCACCAGTGGATTGCCATGCAGGGACGTGCGGGAAGCTCGGGGCCGTGGACGGCGTATGGCGTCGTCGCCGTGGCGTGGGACAAGCGCGCCGGAGCGCTGAACCGAGAGGGCATGCCCACCGTCGTGCAGCTCGGGGGAGACCGGCTGATGGTCGTCGTGGAGGGAGTGGAGGCCTTCGCCACCGGAGGCGCGCGCGCCAATGTCATCAACGCCGTGCAGTCGTGGGACGGCGGCAGGACGTGGGACGAGTCCCTGCGGCGCACCGTCTATCGCTCCCGCGTCGACCCGGGCTCCGGCCGTCGCTACAACGCCTATGTCCCGTATGCCATCCGCGTGGGCAACGGCCCCGTTGGCGTCGCCTTCTGCACCGACGAGGACAAGGCGGGACCGCCCGACCTGTCGAGTGCCCCCGTGGACCAGCGCAACTGCCACGTCGGCTTCGTCAGCACGACGGCCAACTTCGAGACGTGGTCGGCTCCGAGCCCCGTGTGGACGGCGACGTCCCGCAACTACACGCCGGGCCTCTACGAGCGCGCCCCCAACGACGTCATCGTGGTGATTGACGCGCTCGGTGGAAACCGCGTGCTCCAGCGGTAGGCACGCGCACCGAGGCCAGCCCTGCTCACGGGAGGAAGGGCTGGTTCTCCGCGAAGTACTCGAGCGTGTCCGCGTGGGTGAGCGCGAGCCAGGGGTGGGTGAGCGCCATGGCCAGCGCCTTGACCGCTCGGCGGCGGGCAGGCAGGAGGGCGAACCTGGGCTGGACACACCCACCGCCCCTGGACGAAAAGGTTGCGGCGCTGATTCAAGCGCCGTGGCAGCCTACGCCCCCCAAATCCCATGGTTGAGTACGATCCGCATCGTTGGTGGAGTTACTTCCACTACCTCAAGGGCTCGATGGTCCGCGAAATCGTGGCCCGAGTCATGGTCTGCGTCCTGTGGGCTCTGGGCGTCACCATCTTCCATTCCCATGTCCGCTCGGTGGCGATTCCCCCCACGGTGCACACGCTGGCGGGAATCTCCCTGAGCCTCCTGCTCGTCTTCCGCACCAACTCCTCCTATGACCGCTTCTGGGAGGGGCGGAAGCTGTGGGGCGGCATCGTCAACGAGACGCGCAACCTGGCGCGTGCCTCGGGCGTCTTCCTCAAGTCCGAGCCCGCCCTCTACGCCGCGCTGCTGCGGTGGACGGCCGCCTTCCCCTTCGCGTCCGCGTCGTTCCTGCGAACCAAGGCGGAGCTGGGGCCGCTGGCCCAGGAGCTGCCGCCGGAGGAGGTGGCGGAGGTGGTGAGCAGCCAGCACGCGCCGTTCGCCGTGGCGCGCAAGCTCAGCGCGCTGCTCGACACCGGTCGTCGCCAGGGCCTGTATTCCGAGTACGTGCAGATGCAGCTGGACCAGGACGTCCACCTGCTCGTCGACTACATCGGCGGCTGTGAGCGCATCCGCAAGACGCCCATCCCCTTCGCGTATGTGATGCACCTGCGCCGGGCGCTGCTCGTCTTCTGCTACACGCTGCCCTTCGCGCTGGTGGAGTCCTTCGGCGGACTGACGGTGCTCGCCACGTTCATCGTCGCGTACATCTTCTTCGGCATCGAGGAGATTGGCGTCGAGATTGAAGACCCCTTCGGCCATGACGACAACGACCTGCCGCTGGATGCCATCTGCAACACCATCCATGCCAACCTGAGGGTGCTGCTGCCCGAGGAGACGCAGTCGCGCCAGGCGCCCCCGGCCGCCTGAGCAGGACTTCAGCGGCCGGACACGGAGGGCTCGGGCGGCACGTCGTAGACGCACAGCCACAGCCCGTCCTCCGGTTTGCAGCGCGCTCCGGGAATCTTCTGGAGCCAGCTCACCCGGATGGGGATGACCAGGTAGACCGTCTCGGGGTCCAGCTTGCCCGCGGCGATTTCGGCGTCCATGCCCAGGCAGTACGTCTGCGCCTTCGCATCGTCGATGCGCGCGACATAGCCGCTGTTGAAGGTGAGGCCCAGCCGGTACGCGCGGTAGGCCCAGCGGTGGAAGTCCATGGGGCCCGCGCGACAGCCCCAGCCCGAGCCGTCATGCATCTGCGGCGGATACAGCGCCAGGTGCTTGCGGCCCTTCGCCGCCTCGGTGAGCGCGGGGGATGGGCGCGCGTTCCAATGGCCTCCGCCACCTTCGGCCTTCCGCCCCTGGCCGAGGTTGAGGTCCAGCGCCTGGATGAGCAGCAGCAGCCCCGCCAGCGTGGGCGCGAGTGACGGGCGCACCAGCCTGGGAATCGCGAGCGCGGCGCCCACGAGCAGCAGGTAGTGCAGGGGCCAGACGAAGCGGCCCGAGGAGCGGAAGGCCTCCGCCCACTTGAGCACGGGGCGATAGAGCGCGGACAGGTCGGCGACCTGCTCTCCCTGGAAGGTGACGCGCCACGAGAGGGCGAAGAAGGCCAGCCCCAGGGCCACGACGGTGACGGGCACCCAGCGCCGCCACAGCGCGAGGATGCGCCGGGGCTGGCGTGCCATGAGCCCGAGCACCAGCGCGAACGCGATGAGGCCCCCCGCGCCCAGGTAGCCGAAGCCCTCGTTCTGGGCTCCTCGCTTGGGAAGGGGAGGCAGGAACCGGGACCAGCTGAACTCCCCATGGCCCCCGCCGTTGAAGAGCGTGGTCAGGTCCGCGGAGAACTCGCCGAAGGCCTCGGCTCTCACGGGCGTGCTGGTGCCCAGGTAGCCGAAGGCGAAGAAGAGTCCGAGCACGGACGCGAAGCAGGCCACCGCCGCGAGCGCGGGCCAGGCGAAGGGGAGCTTTTGCTCCAGCGCTGTCCGCGCGCACAGGGCCAGCGCGAGCGGCAAGGTCATGGCGGCGATGACGGGGTGGATGCCCGCCGCGAAGACGCAGAGCGCGAGGCCGATGCCCAGGGCCTGCTTCGCGTCGCGCGCGTCGCGCTGGGGCATCAGGTGGAGCCCCACCAGCAGCACGAGCAGCCAGTGGGCGCAGAGGGCCTCGTGCGCGAACCACATCCGCGAGTGCAGCACGGGCGACAGCACCAGCAGGCCACCGACGCACCACTGGTGCTGTGTGGAGGCGCCCAGCCGCCGCGCCACCCATGCCGCCGAGGCGCCCTGCAGCATGAGGCACAGGCACATCCACGGACCGATGTACTGGAAGTCCGTGGGCAGCATGAAGGAGAAGGGCCGCAAGAGCAGGCCCACCCACGGGAGCGAGTCCGTGTAGCCGAGCGAGGTCCCCAGCGGATGGAGGTAGTTGGGCGTGGCCCCCAGCGGGAAGCCGAGCGGCGTCTCGCGGAAGAAGAGCCACCCCAAGAGGTGCTGGCTGAAGTCGTCCCGGATGAGCCAGCCGATGCGCCAGGGCGCCAGCGCGCCGGGCCCGAAGGTCGCCAGGAACGCGAGCAGGCCGACGAGCGCCGCTCCCAGCGGTCCCGCCTGGGCCGTGCCCCACCGCGTGAGGGCGTCCCGGACGCGACGGCCGCGCTCCAGCGCGGTGCGCGGCGCCGACGGGGGCTCCAACTGGGAGGGAAGGGGGGCGCTCTGGTCCGACATTCGTCGGTGCTTGAGCACGGGACTTCCCGCGCCGTCAAGGCGCCGTGAGGGCTCGGAGGGAGGGCTCGGTCCGGGGCTCGCGGAGCCGACGCCCCGCCCGGCTCAGAGTCCCGCGAGCCGCGCCAGGACGCGCGCGGTGTCCTTCTCCAGGAAGTCGACCAGCTCCGGCGCGCGCGAGTGGCGGATGAGCGGCGCGTTCTGCCCCGCCCACAGCGACAGGAGGTCCTCCCGTCCCTGCCGGGCCGCCGCCTGTCGCAGCGGCTGGGTGAGCCAGTTCTGCACGGGGTAGGGCGGGATGGCCTGCTCGTGTGGCGTCAGCTCCCGCAGGAAGCGGTTCTTGATGCCTCGCGCGTAGCGGCCGGAGAAGACGCGCGTGAGCACCGTGGCGCGCGCGGACTCCTGGCGCAGCGCCTGGCGATAGGCGTCACTGGCATTGGACTCCTCGCACGCGAGGAAGGCCGTGCCCACCTGGACGCCCTCGGCTCCCAAGGCCAGGGCCGTGGCCACCGACCTGCCGTCGGCGATGCCCCCCGACGCGATGACGGGCGTGCGCACCCGGTCAACCAACTGAGGCACCAGCGCCGTCGTCGCGGGGGACTCCTCGGCGGGCCTCAAGAATGACGCCCGGTGTCCTCCCGCCTCGCTGCCCGAGGCGACGATGAGGTCCACGCCCGCCCGCTCCAGCGCGAGCCCCTCGTCCACGTTCGTCGCCGTCCCCGCGGTGATGATGCCGGCGGTCCGGCAGGACTCCAGGATTCGCGCCGAGGGGATGCCGAAGATGAAGCTGAACACCGGCGGCTTCAGCGCGAGCACCGCCTCCACCTGCGCGTCGTAGTCCTGGGAGAAGGCGCTGGGGTACGTGGGCAGGGGGAGTCCCAGCTCGTCGTACCAGGGCTTGAGCCGGGCGACGCCCGCCTGGAACTCCTCCGGCGTGGGGCGCAGCTCGCGTTCCCCCTCCAGCGGTACCCACAGGTTGATGGCGAACGGGCGCGAGGTGAGCCCCCGCAGCTCCCGGACGGTGTCCTCCAACTGCGCCGCGCTCAGGTGGTGCGCGCCGAACGAGCCGAGCCCGCCCGCCTCCGACACCGCCGCCGCCAGCCGCGTCGTCGACATCCCTCCGCCGAACGGCCCCTGTACCAGGGGGAGCCGGGTTCCAAGCATCCGTGCCACACGCGTCTCAGTCCACATGGGAAGGCCCTCGTGCCGTCGTGCCGGGCCTGTCCTAGCGGCGAGGGGCCCACCTCGCGACCCGATATCCGGGCAGGCGGCGCTCGCGGGTGACAGTGTGGAGAAGCCCTGCTTGTGGCGGCCTTCCTCGTCACCCGGCAACCAGCGCTTGCCCCTGACGGGGGTGGGTGCAACCCTTCCGCGCCGCTCCACTTTCAGGGAATCGACGATGATTGCACCAGGCCCCACGCTCCAGACGGCGCGCCTCATCCTGCGCCCCACGGCCCGGGAGGACTTCGAGGGCTTCGTGGCCCTGATGGCCGACCCCGAGTCCTCGCGCCACATCGGCGGCCTCCAGCCCCGCTCCGTCGTCTGGCGGGCCATGTGCTCCATGGCGGGGAGCTGGACGCTGCAGGGGTTCGGCATGTTCTCCGTGCTGGAGCGCTCCACGGGCAGGTGGGTGGGCCGGGTGGGCCCCTGGCAGCCGGAGGGGTGGCCGGGCACGGAGGTCGGCTGGGCCCTGCTGCGGGACGCCTGGGGCAAGGGCTACGCCACCGAGGCCGCCTCGGCCGCCATGGACTGGGCCTGCGACCACCTGGGCTGGACGGACATCATCCACTCCATCGCCCCGGACAATGTGGGCTCCCAGGAGGTGGCCCGCCGCCTGGGCGCCACCCTGCGCGGCCCTGGCAAGCTCCCCGCACCCATGGAAAGCACCATCGTGGAGCTGTGGGGGCAGGGCCGGGACGCGTGGCGGGCCCGCCGCGCTTCGTCCAATGGCTGACCCCGGGCGGGATTCCGGGGCAAGGAAGGGGCCCTGGTGTTATGTCCGCCGGTGGGCTAGTCCTCGCCCCTGGGACGTGTCTTCCCGCTTGCTCCCTTTCTCATGGGGCAAGGGGGCGATTAGATTCGAAGTGTCGCACGGAGAGGCACGGACCGTGCGCGAGTGTCAGAGGGGCGGGCCGCCCGCCGTACGCGTCGACCCACCCCATGCCGTAACTCAGTGACCTGCCCACCCTTGGGGCAGCAGGTCCTTCCACCCTTTCGCAGGAGCGTCACATTCTTAGGGATCAAAGAGGCAACCGCGGCGGGAGCCGCGACCAGAGAACCAATCGCCGCATCCGCGCCCGTGAAGTCCGGGTGGTCGGCTCCGATGGCTCACAGCTCGGAGTCATGCCGCTCGAGGCCGCGCTCGACAAGGCCCGCTCGGAAGGTCTCGACCTCGTCGAGGTCAGCCCGATGGCCCAGCCGCCAGTCTGCAAGATCATGGACTACGGCAAGTTCAAGTACGAGGAGAAGAAGAAGGCCGCCGAAGCCAAGCGCGCCCAGCTCATCGTGCACCTCAAGGAAGTGAAGCTCCGTCCCAAGACGGAGGACCACGACTACGAGTTCAAGGTCCGCAACACCCGCGGCTTCATCGAAGATGGCAACAAGGCGAAGGTGGTCATCCAGTTCCGCGGGCGTGAAATCACGCACAAGGAGCAGGGCACCGCCATCCTCGACGACGTGGCGAAGGACCTGAAGGACGTCGCGGTGGTGGAGCAGGCCCCGCGGATGGAAGGGCGCCTGATGTTCATGATTCTCGCGCCCACGCCGAAGATCGCCCAGCGCGCTCGCGAGCAGGCCCGCGCCGCGGCAGGCCCCAAGCGGCCCTCCGCCCCCACGTCTCCGGACAAGGCCGCCGCGCCCGCCACGGGTAGCGCGCCGGAAGAGGACGCCAGCCCCGCCGCGCCTCCGCCCGCGGACTCGACGGGCCCGACGCCCTGAGACCCACACCCCCCGCACGCGGTGGACAGCCTCCACCGCGTGGGGGGCCTCTCGGGGCCTCACCCCTCTCAGCCTCTCTGGAATGAGGTGATGGGGGAGCACGACAGCGGTCCTCTCACGAGGCCGCTGCCAGGCGAGCCACCAGGGGCTTGCTCTCGTGAGCGTGGCTTCGCGGACGGTTGAGACGCCTCGGCTGATCTCCCCGTCCCGGGTCGGTGTACGCTGATAGATTGGAAGACCTGGAAATCGAACCAGCCCATGCAGCAGAAGCTCGCCGCCGACATGTCGACGACCGCCGTCCATACGAAGGGCAAGTCCGCGCAGTCCCCGCGGAGCGTGCCGGCCTTGACGGTCGTGTCGCATCCTCATCCTCAGCGCATCGGTGAGCGGCTGTTGCTGGAGGTCCTCGCGAGCGTGGGGAGGACGGCGGCGCTGTCGCGCAACGCGCCGGACTTCTCCCGTCCAGGAGGGCTCTTGGCGCTGCCCCTGGGAGACCCCTTCCTGAGTCGGACGCCGGTGCTCTTCGAGCCGGGCTCCCATGGCGGCCTGCGCCTGCTGGTGCCCGAGGACGGCACCCAGGTCTGCGTGGCCGGGGAGTCCGTGGCCGGGGGCCGGGAGTTCACCCACGAGGAGCTGGTGGCGGGCGTGCCGCTGGTGCTGGCCGATCGCGTGGTGCTGCTGCTGCACCTGGCCTCCTCGGGTGGGGACGTGCTCACCAAGGACCTGGGGCTCGTGGGCCAGGGCGAGGGAATCCGGCAGCTTCGCGAGGACATCCTGCGGGTGGCGGACCTCCAGGTGCCGGTGCTCATCCGGGGCGAGACGGGCACGGGCAAGGAGCTGGTGGCGCGCGCCATCCATGACAACGGCCCGCGTCGCGCGGGGCCCTTCGTCAGCGTCAACCTGGGCGCGCTCTCCAAGGAGCTGGTGGCCGCGGAGCTGTTCGGCGCGCAGCGGGGCGCGTACACGGGCGCCAGTAGAGATCGCGAGGGCTTCTTCCGCGCCGCGCACGGCGGCACCCTGTTCCTGGACGAGGTGGGCGAGGCGCCCCCCGAGGTGCAGGCGGCGCTCCTGCGCGTGCTGGAGACGGGCGAGGTGTACCCGGTGGGCGGCCACACGCCGGTGCCCGTGGACGTGCGGCTCGTCGCCGCCACGGACTCGAATCTGGAGGCGCGCATCGAGGAGCGCCTGTTCAAGGCGCCGCTGCTGCACCGGCTGGCGGGCTTCGAGCTGCGGGTGCCCGCCTTGCGCGAGCGGCGCGAGGACATCGGCCTGTTGTTCCTCCACTTCGCCCGCCAGGAGCTGGAGACGACGGGCGAGACGTGGCGGCTGGCCTCCACGGACCCGCGCGCGCAGCCCTGGCTTCCCGCGGCCGTCGCCGTCCGGCTGGTGCGCTACGCCTGGCCCGGCAACGTCCGGCAGCTTCGCAACGTCACGCGGCAGCTCGTCATCGGCAGCCGGGGCCTGCCGGGCCTGCGCATCGACTCACGGCTGGAGCAGACGCTGGACGCGGAGTCGCTGCCCGTGCCGGGCAAGGTGCTGGCCGGGCCCACCCCGGGCGTGCCCGACGCCGCCGAAGCGAAGTCCTCCCGGCGCAAGCCGTCCGAGGTCGACGAGAACGAGCTGCTGGAGGCGCTGCGCGCCTGCTCGTGGGACTTGAAGGCCACCGCGGACTACCTGGGCATTCCGCGCCCCTCCGTCTACGTCCTCATCGACAAGAGCTCGCTCATCCGCACCGCCCGGGACTTGAGCCCGGAGGAAATCACCCGCTGCTTCCAGGAGTGCGAGGGTGACCTGGACAAGATGGTGCAGCGGCTGGAGGTCTCCCGCCGCGCCCTGCAGCGCCGCGTGCGTGAGCTGGGCCTGTCCGACGCGTGAGTGGACGCGTCAGCCTCCGGGCATGACACGTCGTTGACGCGTCCATTCTCTTCCAACGCCGCGTGTCCTCGAGGCGCTTCCGAGGGAGCCGGATGTCGGCGCGCGCTGGTACGGTGCCTGCAGTCTATTGCCACAGACAGTCAGTCCAACCCCCAGAAGGAGCCACGGCCCATGGCCAATATCGTCATCAGGATTCAGTCCACAGGACCCTCCCCGGCAGAGGCCCGCGTCCGTCACGGCGACGAGGTGACGTTCACCCTGGATGAAGTCGTGTCCGCCGAGGTGAAGTTCCCCGACGCGACCTGCCTCTCGGCGCCCGGCCCGTTCTTCCTGAGCAACAGCTCCCTGGCCGCGTCCAACAGCGCGAACAGCGTGACGCTGACGTGCTCCGTGGGTAACTACCCGTTCGAGGTGATTCTGCCCGACGCGAAGCACGGCCCGGGCAACCAGTACGAGACGAAGAAGGGCGGTCTGGACGTGACGACCGACCCGCCGGAAGAAACCAGGAAGTAGTCGCCGCGCCTCAGGGCGGGGGAGGGTGGGCCGACAGCTCCGAGTCGGAGGTGGGCCTGCCCTTCCAGCCTGGCGCGAGGTGGGGGTTGCGTGAGAGCGCGGCCTCCGCGTCCTCGCGGGCCTGGACGCGCCATGCCTGCTGTTGCTCGGAGGGCGCGTTGTCGGCCAGCGCGAGCCGCAGCCCCGCGCGCAGCAGCAGGGCCCGCGCCCACGCCGGCCGCGCCGCCACGATTCGCGCGACGTGCTCCAGCCCCCGCGTCAGCATGGGCGTCGCGTCCTCTCCCTGCGCCTGCTTCCAGCGTCCCCACGCGAGCTGAAGCTCTCCGGCCGCCAGCACGTACTCGTGCCGCCTGGGCGCCAGCTCCACCGCGCGCGCGAGCGCCTCCGCGGCCTGGTGGAAGTCCTCGTCCTTCGCGGTGCCTCGCCGGGCCTTGTCGCGGGCGTGCACGTCCAGCACGCCGCCCTGGTAGCGCCACGCGTAGGCCAGCTTCGGGTTGAGCTCGCGTGCGCGCGCGAGCGCCTCTTCCGCCTGGGTCAAGTCCTTGCCCACGTCGCGCCCGCGCGCCAGCGCGTGGGTGGCCCACAGCACGTGCACCCGCGCCAGGTTGGTCCACAGGTCCGCGTCGCCCGGGAGCAGCTCCAGCGCGCGGCGGTAGTCCTCCTTCGCCGCCTTGAGGCTCGGGCCCGGGTCTTCGCCTCGCGCGACGAGGAAGCCCGCGCGCACCGCCTCCACCTCGCCCAGGTTGTTGTAGGCGAAGGCCTGCTGCGGGGCCACGGTGCGCGCCTGCTCGAAGGCCTTGCGCGCCTCGGTCAACAGCGCCCCCACGTCCTTCCCGTTCTCCCAGCGCTGCTCGGCCTGCCACAGGAGCGCGGCGCCCTGGCCGTTGTGGAGCTGCGGCAGCTTGGGGTTGATGTCCCGGCCCTGGCGGTAGAGCGCCAGCGCCCGCTCCAGGTCCGGCTCCGGGTCCTGCCCGTGCTCCTGTCGCCAGCGCGCCAGCTGCTCGGCGACGTCAGCGCCCTGGAAGCAGGCCATGACATTGCGCGGGTTGAGCGTGAGCGCGCGCTCGATGGCCTCCATCGCCCGCGTCAAATCTCCCGAGGCGTCCGGGGCGCTGGGGATGGCCGCCCGCGCGCGGTAGGAGTTGCCGAGATTTATCCAGGCGTCCGCCTGGTTCTCCCTCACGCGGATGGCGGCGAGGTACGCGTCGATGGCCTTTCCCTGGTGGCCGAGCGAATCCTCCCCGTGCTCGCTCTCGTAGTCGGCCCACACCTGGTGCGTCAGGCCTAGATTCGCGTGGAAGGCATAGTCGCGCTCCTCGGGGCCCAGGCGCTCCAGGGCCTCGATGGAGAGGCCGAGCTGCTCGCGCGGGTCCTGCGACAGCCGCTGGCGGTGACGGGCCCACAGCCGGTGGATGATGGCCAGCTCCAGCGTGACGCGGTCGCTCGGGGGCGCCAGCTTCAGCGCGGCCTGGGCCGAGTCGATGGCCTTGCCGAACAGCGTCTCCACGTCGTCGGTGTTCTGGTTGGAGTGCTGCTCGCCCAGGCGGCGGTACAGCCGGGAGCGCACGATGAGCGAGCGGTGGTGGTCCGGCGCGGCGGTGAGCGCGTAGTCCAGCGTCTCCAGGCCCCGCTGGTAGGGCGGCAGCACGTTGCCCGCGCCGTACAGCTCCATCACCAGCGCGGCCAGCTCCAGGCGTCCCAGGGCGTAGTGCCCGTCGGGCTGGCTCTCCGCGGTGGCGATGGCCGCCGCGTACGCGCGCCGCCCTGCCTCCAGGTCCGCCTGCGAGCCGACGCCGTCCCCCTGGTGCCAGCGCCCCATGGCGCGGGCCATGTACACGTCTCCGCGCAGCAGGGGCGCCTCGTAGAACCAGGGCTGGGTGTTGCTCATCGCCTCCAGGTGCGCCAGCGCCTCCTCGTGGCGCCCCTCGTGGAAGGCGAACAGGGCCTTCACGTACAGCGGCGGCGCGGGGACGTCCGGCCCCTCGGCCTGACGCAGGTAGGCCAGCGCCGGGTCCCGGTAGCGCTGCTCCAGCTCGCGGCGGCGCAGCTCGCGCTGCTCGGGGCTGCGGCGCTCGAAGTCCAGCAGCAGCTTCTCGCGGTACTGGTCACCCAGCACCAGCGCCAGCGCCCAGGCCGCGCGGGGCTCGCGGTAGCCGTGCTCCCACGCGGACTCGAGCTTCCGACGCGCGCCCTCCACGTCACCCAACGCCAGCAGCGCGCGGCCCAGGGCGTAGTGGCCGGGGCCCACCGCGTGCTCTCCCGCCTCCTTCACCTCCACCTCCAGCGCGTCCATGCTGGCGCGCAGGGCCGCGCGGTCCTCGCGCGTGTCGTGCAGGCGCGAGAGGAACGAGTAGCGCGCCGCGGCCTCGATGCGCTCCACCCGCTCGGTGAAGCTGCGCGTGAGCCGCTCGCGCTCGGCCACCTCGCTGCGCGCCAGCACCGCCTGCCCCAGCGCCAGCGCCACCACTGTCAGCGCCGCGAGGCCCGCGCCCAGCGCCACGCGGTGCTTGCGCGCCTTCTTGCGCAGCCGGTAGCCCAGGCCCCGCCGCGCCTGCACCGGCTCTCCGCCGAGGAAGCGCTCCAAATCATCAGCCAGCGCCCGCGCCGAGTCGTAGCGGGCCGAGCGGTCCTTCTCCAGGCACTTGAGGACGACGGCCTCCAGGTCCTGGGGGATGTCCCGGTCCAACGCGCGTGGAGGGCGCGGCTCCTCCGTCTGGAGCCGGGTGATGA
Source organism: Corallococcus terminator (assembly GCF_049194865.1). GTDB lineage: Bacteria > Myxococcota > Myxococcia > Myxococcales > Myxococcaceae > Myxococcus > Myxococcus terminator_A. The sequence continues at coordinate 179,297 of NZ_JBLZWL010000123.1, forward strand.
TGTCGTGCTCGTTGGCGCCGTGGAACGGCGTCTGCCCGGTGAGCAGCAGGTAGAGCGTGGCGCCCAGGCCGTAGACGTCCACGCGCCGGTCCAACCGCGCAGTGTCTCCCTTGGCCTGCTCGGGGGCCATGTACTGCGGCGTGCCCATCACCACGCCGTGCAGGCCGCCCTCCTCGCGCCAGTCCCTGGCCAGACCGAAGTCCATGACGAAGGGCGCGAAGTCGCCGTCCTCCGTGCGCTCCACCAGGATGTTGCCGGGCTTGATATCGCGATGCACGAGTCCGGCGCGATGCGCGGCGTGCACACCCTCGGCGGCCTGACGCAGCACGAGCACCTTCTGCTCCGGCGTCAGCGACGGCGCGAGCTGGCCCAACGACTGGCCGGCCACGTAGCGCATGGCGATGTAGCCGCGCCCCTGCACCTCGCCGACCTCGTACACCTCGCACACCCGCTCGTGGCGCACGCGGGCCTGGGCGCGGGCCTCGGAGAGGAAGCGGCGCGCCAGCTCCGGGTCTCCGCCCTTCACGAACTTGAGCGCGACGTTGCGGCGCAGCAGCGGGTCATAGGCGAGGAACACCTGCCCCATGCCGCCCTGACCCAGGAAGCGCACGGGCTGGTAGCGGTCCCAGTCCGGCACGGGGAAGGACGGGTCCGCGCTCGGGTCCTCCGAAGTGGCGGAGGCGGCCGGCGGGGCCACCACGGGGGTGTCCGGGTCCAGCGTGGCGGCCTCCAGCGGGCCCGGGCCACCACTGGCGCCTCCGCCCAGCTCCCGCGAGACCTCCTCGCGCAGCTCGCTCAGCGTGTGCTCGCCCAGGCGCCCCTGCTCTCGCAAGAGCTCCAGGGGGCTGCGTCCCAGGTCGAGCGCCTCCTCGCGCAGGGCGGCAGCCTCCTCGGTGGAGACGAGCCCTTCGTCCAGCGCGAGGAGCAGCTCCTCCTCATACGTCTCCTGCTTCTTCCCCGCGATGTCCACGGCCCCCAGCATACGGGGTTGCGCGGCCATGCGGGGAGACCCGCCGGGAGGCCCACGAGTCCCCGGGGGAGGGGACTGGGGGAAGGGATGTGGACCTCCCGGCGGAAACCTTCGAGCTACCGGCGCTGCTTGCGGCGCAGGCGCAGGCCCAGCAGGGCGAGCAGGGGCAGCCAGGACGTCGCGGGGGCCGCGCTGCAGCCTCCGCCGGCGAAGGCGCGCGTGTTCAGCACCGTCCACCGGTACTCGGCGGGCGTACCGTCCACGTTGCCGGCGTCGTCGGTGGCGCGCACCCGCAGGGTGTGCTCACCGTCGCTGACGTCGTAGGTGTCCCGGCAGGCGACGAAGGGCCCGCCGTCCAGGCTGCACTCGTACCTCACGCCATCCTCGTTGGAGGCGTAACCGAAGGGGGCCTCCGGGTCGCCGGTGCGCGTCGGCGGGTTGCGGTTGAAGGACGTGTCGGGCGCCTGGGTGTCGATGCGGAACGTGTCGACGTTGGAGGGCGCGCTGGTGAGGCCCGTATCCGTGTCCGTGGCGTTGGCGACCACCCGGTGCGTCCCGTCCGACATCGGCGTGGTGGGCGTGCAGGTCCAGGCGCCCGTGGCGTTGGCGGTGGCGATGCACAGCACCGTGTCACCCTCGCGCACCGTCACCGTGGCGTTCGGCACGGAGGTGCCGGAGATGGCAGGGGTGGACGTGTTCAGCAGGGAGCCATTCGCGGGGCCGGTGATGACGGGCGCGGCAGGCGGCGTCCCGGCCACGGTGAACGTCACCGGAGCCGAAGGCGTGCTGGTGTTGCCCGCGCCGTCCGTGGCGGTGGCGGTGATGGTGTGCGGGCCGTCCGTCATCGGCGTGGCGGGCGAGCAGCTCCAGTTGCCCGTGGCGTCGGCGGTGGCGGTGCACAGCACCGTGCCACCCTCGCTCACCACCACCGTGGCGCCCGGCTCGGACGTACCGCTCAGGGGCGGCGTCGAGTCGTTCGTGGTGGAGCCATTGGTGGGGCCGGTGATGACCGGCGCGGCCGGCCCGGTGGCGATGGTGATGTTCACCGGAGGAGCCGTCTCCGTGGCGCCCACCTCGGTGGAGGTGAGGACCACCGAGTGCGGACCCTCGGGGATGTTGCCCAGGTCGCACGTCCAGTTGCCGTTGTTGTCGACGACGGCGGTGCACGCCGGGGTGGGGCTGCCGTCGACGTAGACGTTGATGGTGGAGCCCGGAGAGCCGGTGCCACCGATGACGGGGTTCGACACGCCGCCCGGAGCCGGGTCCGTCAGCACGGGGATGAGCTGGCAGATGGACAGCGAGTCCGCGCGGTAGGCCACCGCGGTCTCCGTGTTGTTGTTCGCGGCGCAGTCGGTGTCGATGAGCGCCAGGCGCACGTCACCGGACGTCGCGTCGAAGTCGCGGCGCAGCGGGAAGCCCAGCTCCATGGCGGCGTCACGGGTGGTGGACGCGGGGCCCCCCGCCGGGACGTTGCCGAGCGAGAAGCGCTGAACGCCCGCGCCCGTGGTGTGGTTGAAGCCGAAGATGCCCGGATACCAGCTGCTGGCGCCCGAGTAGCTCACCGCTCCAGAGACGTAGCCGATGCGGTAGCGGCCCGGCACGGTCAGCGACGCCTGGGTGTCGCCCGCGGCCAGGTCCGGCGCGGAGAGGCTCGCCACCTGGGTGCACTGGCTGTTGCCCTGCCGGGTGAAGAACGCGCGCACGTTGGTGTTCTGGCAGCCGTGGCCCGCCTCGATGGTGCAGGTGGCCGAGCAGCCGTCGTTCGCCGCCGTGTTGCCGTCGTCACAGGCCTCCGAGGAAGCCTTGATGCCGTCGCCGCACGTCACGGCGCAGACGGACGGATTCCCGGTGCAGCCATGGCCCGCTTCAATCGCGCAGGTGGACGAGCAGCCGTCGTTGTTGGCGGTGTTGCCGTCGTCGCACAGCTCCCCGTTGTCCAGCATCGCGTTGCCGCACACGTTGGCGGTGACGCAGACGTCCGTGTGGGGGTTGCAGGTGCCGCTCTCGCAGACGCCGGAGGCGCTGCAGGGCTGGCCGTTCGCCCAGAGGCAGCGCGGCGAGCAGGCGTCGCCGCTGTTCAGGTTGCCGTCGTCACACACCTCGGAGCCGGCGACGACGCCGTCGCCGCAGGTGGTGGCGCAGGTGGAGGGCGCGCCGGAGCAGGAGTAGCCCGGCTCACGGCCGCAGATGCCGGAGCAGCCGTCGCCGTTCGTCGTGTTGCCGTCGTCGCACGTCTCGCCCGCGTTGATGACGCCGTTGCCGCAGGTGTTGAAGCAGACGTTGCCAGGAGGCGGGCAGCTGTAGCCGGGCTCCACGGCGCACGCGGCGCAACCGTCGCCGGCCGTCGCGTTGCCGTCGTCACACGCCTCGGCGCCGGCGGTGATGCCGTCGCCGCAGAGCGTGGCGCAAGTGGAGGGCGCGCCGGAGCAGGAGTAGCCCGTCTCCACGCCGCAGCCCTGCGAGCAGCCATCGCCGTTCGTCGTGTTGCCGTCGTCGCACGTCTCGTTGGTGTTCACCGTGCCGTTGCCACACGTCTGGGCGCACACGGAAGCCCCGTTGGAGGGCCTGCTGCACGAGTAGCCAGGCTCCACGCGGCACTCGGTGGCGCAGCCGTCACCCGAGTTCAGGTTGCCGTCGTCGCACTGCTCACCCGGGTTCACCTGGCCGTTGCCGCACGTCTGCACGCAGGGCTGGCCCACGGTGGGGCAGGAGTAGCCCAGCTCCAGGGTGCAGGCGTTGGAGCAGCCGTCACCCAGGTTGATGTTTCCGTCGTCGCACAGCTCGCCCGCGTCCAGCCGCGCGTTGCCGCACAGCGGGGCGCAGTTGGACGGCTGGCCGACGCACTCGTAGCCGCTCTCGATGCGGCAGGCGTTGGAGCAGCCGTCGCCGGACAGGCCGTTGCCGTCATCGCACAGCTCGCCCGGGTCGACCGCGCCGTTGCCGCAGGTGGTGACGCACGCCTGGCCCGGGGTGGGGCACGCGTGGCCGGGCTCGACGCGGCAGGACGCGTTGCAGCCGTCGCCCGCGGTGAGGTTGCCGTCGTCGCACTGCTCGCCCGAGTTGAGCAGGCCGTTGCCGCACGTCGCCGAGCAGGAGCTGGGCGTACCCGCGCAGCCATAGCCGGGCTCGATGCCGCAGCTCGCGCTGCAGCCGTCGTTGTTGTTGGTGTTGCCGTCGTCGCACTCCTCACGCAGCGACACCGCGCCGTCGCCGCAGCGGTCGTCGTAGGCGTCCACGAAGAGGTAGCGGAAGGCGTTGGGCGTCGAAGCCGCGTTCTCGTTGCACAGCTCGATGCGGTTGAGGCCCGTGCGCCAGGCCGCCGTCGTGCCGAACTCCCGGATGATGTTCTTCTGCCAGGCGTTGCCCGCGGGCTCGCTCACGGTGGTGGGCGTGAAGCCCACGCCGTTGACGGACGCGCTGTCGAACTCGTTGTCGTTGAACGTGGCCAGCCGCATGCGGAACTGGGCGACGTTCGTCGTCGAGGGGATGATGAAGTCCTGGTACACGCACACGGGCGCGCCCAGGGGAGCCGCCATGAAGCGGGCCGTGGTGACTTCCTGCGGCCAGTCAACGGCGTTGCGCACGCCCGTGGCGGCGCCCGTCGTGCCACCCGTGTAGAACCAATGCGGATCCGCGCCGGTCTCCAGGCGGCGGTTGTTCTGGTCCACGCCGGTGTTGAAGAACGCGAGGCCCGCCCTCACGCAGCGGCTGGGCGTTCCCGCGCAGGCGAAGCCGGGCTCCACCTCGCACAGGCGGCTGCAACCGTCGCCCTCGGTGCGGTTGCCGTCGTCGCAGATCTCCTGGTCGAAGTTCGGATACTGGCGGTTGTTGAACGCGCCGTTTCCGCACAGCGACAAGTCACACGTGGCGGTGCAGCCGTTGGCGCCGGCGGCGGTGTCGCCGTCGTCACAGGCCTCGCCCGGGTTGACGACAAGGTTGCCGCACAGCGTGGCGAGCGAGCACGCCCGGCCAGGGACGTGACAGAGGTAGCCGGCCTCGATGGCGCCAGTGGCGGAACAGCCGTCACCGTTGACCGTGTTGCCGTCGTCACACTGCTCGCCGGGCTGGATGCGGCCGTCGCCGACGACGGGAGCGGCCAGCCGGGACAGCGCGGCCTCCTCGACGGGAGCAGGCGTCGGGGTGTTCTGCTCGCAGCCGGTGAGGACGGTGAAGAGCGCGAGCGCGAGCGCGGTGGACAGACCCGGGCGCCAGGACTTGGCGGGCTCCGGACAGAGGGGGTCGGGGATTCGTGGGTTCATGAGTGTCTGCCTCACTTCTCAATGGTGTCGGTGGGAGCGCCCTGCTTCGTCTCGACGCCCTCGGCGTCACCGACGATGCGGAACTCCACGCGGCGGTTCTTGGCGCGGCCGGGCTTGGTGGTGTTCTCGGCGATGGGCTTGGCGGGGCCGAAGCCCTGCGAATCCAGCCGCTCGCGGCCGAGGCCCTTGCCCACCAGGTACTTCACCACCGCTTCGGCGCGGCGCTGGGACAGGTCCAGATTGTAGTCGGCCTTGCCCGTGTTGTCGGTGTGGCCCTCGACGCGCAGCTTCTCGATTTCAGGGTGCGACGCGAGGATGGACGCCACGCTGTCGAGCAGCTTGTGGCTGCGCGCGCTGATGACATCCTGGTTGTTCTCGAAGAAGACGGACTCGAGGATGCGAATCTGGCCCTCTCCAATGTTCGCCAGCTGCTTCTGCTTGCAGCCGTGGTTCTTCTCCGTGCCCGGCTCGTCGGGGCAGTTGTCCAGGCGGTCCACGAGGCCGTCGCCGTCGCGGTCCTTGTCCGGGCAGCCGCGGTTCTCCTTCGGGCCCGCCTCGTTCATGCAGGCGTCGCGCGCGTCGGCCACGCCGTCCTGGTCGTTGTCCGGGTCCGGGCAGCCGTTGGCGTCCTCGAAGCCGTCCAGGTCCTCCGGCGCGTTGGGGCAGGCGTCCTTGGAGTCGGCCAGGCCGTCGCCGTCCGTGTCCGGGTCATCCGGGCAGCCGTCGGCGTCCTCGAAGCCGTTGATGTTCTCCGCGTTCGCGGGGCAGCGGTCCGCCAGGTTCATCAGACCGTCCTTGTCGTCATCCGTGTCAGCGCAGCCGTTGAGCTCGGCGAGTCCCGGCGCCGTCGGGCAGCGGTCCGCCACGTTCTTCACGCCGTCCCCATCCGCGTCCAGGTCCGGACAGCGGGCCGCGTCGTGGGGCTGGCCCGCGACACATGACGCCACCGGCATGTCACCAGCGCCGAAGTTGACGCCACCCAGCACGCGGAACTCCGGGGTGCCCGGCGTCTTGCCGAAGCCCGGGCCGCCCATGATGTAGAGCTCGGCGCCGTTCTTCGGCAGCGTGCGCAGGCCGAGCAGCACCTCGAGCGACTCGGGCGCGTCGGCGAAGGGCAGCGTGCCGCGCACGACGAGCTCCTCGCGCAGGCCGAAGAGGTTCGCGGTGAGGTTCACACCGCCGTTGAGCTCCACGCCCATCTCGTCGCGCAGCGGGTCCGCGCCGGGGGAGAGGGCGTACGTCTTGGTCCGCACCAGCGCGCCCACGTCGGCGCCCACGCGCCAGGTGTCGCCCAGCTTCTTGCCGAGGCCGACGCGCGGGGTGAAGACGAAGCCGTCATCCTTCGTGAGCACTTCCTCGCTGCCAAAGGGCAGCGCGGCGCCCAGGTGCAGGCCCAGGTCCAGCGGCCCGCCGCGCGCCTCCGACATCAGGCCCGCGCGCGCCTGCAGCCAGGGCGTGCCCAGCGCGAAGGTGCCCGGCTTCTCATAGCCAAGCGCGCGCGTCTCGGGGCCCCACTGCGTGACGACGGGCACCTGCGCGCCCACTTCCAACCAGTCCGTCACCGCATAGGCGCCGGTGAAGTGCACCGACACGCGGTTGGAGACGACGGTGCCCTGCACCTCGTCGTTGCGCAGCAGCACCAGGGGCTGGTGCTCGTAGTGCGCCGTGAGGCCGAGGCGGAACGTTCCGTCCGGCAGCAGGTCGCCGGTGGACAGCACGAGGCTGTCCTTCGCGCCGGGGTTGAGCTGCAACCGCTCCAGCTCGATGCTCGGGATTCGCTGGGCCTGCGCCTGGGTGGAAAGCGCGCAGAGAACGGCGAGTCCTCCGAGCAGGGGATGACGACTTCTTGGGTTCAAGGGTTCCTCCACATCCGCGCGGCTCATCAGGAGCGCGCGCGACCTTCAGCCACCAAATGTGTGCGAGCGCACATTTGCACGCGCCGGGCCAGGGCGTCGTGAGGAGTCGGCCGAGCGTGGAGGGTCTCCCCTGACGTGTCAGGGCACGTCCGGACGCGCGCGAGCGTGCCGTTGACGTGTCAGGTCAGGAGGGGCGGGTGAAGACAGACCCCTCCCGGACCCATGTGGAGTCCGGGAGGGAGGGGAGCATTTCTAGCGCAGCGGCAGGTCGAGCCAGGACGGGCCGCCGAGCGCCAGCGGCGCGCCGGTGGTGTTGGCGTCGAAGTAGAGCGGGTCCTCGGTGTCGACGACGAGCGCGAGCTGGCGCCAGGCCGGGACGTCGTACGCGGTGGCGGGGAACACCAGGTTCAAGTCGAGCGGCGCGCCGGGCGTGGCGCCCTGCCAGCTCAGGGGCACGTGGGTGATGAGCCCGCCGAAGTCGCCGGCCAGGTCATAGAGGTAGGCGACCACGGTGCCCGACGCCTTCGTGGGGGTGATGCGCAGCCGCAGCGTGGCCACGCCGCGGATGGAGATGGCGCGCGTGGAGAGGGCGGAGGTCCACACGCCCGCGTTCAGGCGGTTGACGCCCGGCAGCCAGACGATGGGAGGAATGCCCGTGAGCGCCTGGAGCCCGTTGGTGAGCAGCGCGACGCCCGCGTCGGCGGTGGTGTCGAAGCCGCTGATGAGGGTGCGCGAGGACGTCGCGGAGGAGCCTCCCAGCGTGCCGGTGCCGTCGAGCAGGCGGATGGCGCCCAGCGCGTGGCGCTGCGTGCCCGAGGACACGTCGGCCCAGGACGTGTAGCCCTCCACGTCGCCGTCGTAGGTGCGCAGGACGACGGGGGCCTCGTTGCCGATGCCCGTGTTGATGCCGGCCACGTACTGGTCCATCCAGCGGTGCAAGCTCGTCCACACGTGGTTGTCCAGGCCGAGCAGGCCGGTGGCCTCGACGACGGCGTGGTCTCCCGGGGCGAGCTCCAGGCGCTTGGGGCCGGTGAGCTGGCCGAAGAACTCGGAGAGCTGGTTGGGGGGGAACAGGCTGTCGCCATACGCGTTGGCGATGAGGATGGCGGGCGCGTTCACGTTGATGCGGCTCACGTAGGTGGAGGCCGAGCGGATGCGGCCCCAGGCCTTGATGCCCTCGATGTCGCGGTTGGCGAAGTAGTTGTCGATGGTGGTGCGCAGCTCGGGGCTGGGCCTGCCCAAGAGGCGCGAGGCGATATCCAGCAGGGCCACCGCCTGCGGCCTGCGGGTGTCACCGCCGTACAGCGAGGCCACCAGGTCCGTCCAGCCGGAGAGCGCGGCCACGGCCTTCACGCGCGAATCGAAGGCGGAGGCGATGAGGGAGATGCCGGCGCCGTACGACACGCCCGCCAGGCCGATGCGCGCGCTGTTCGTGGGCGTGTTCGCCACCAGCCAGTCGATGACGCGCGACGTGTCGGCGATGTCCGCGGGCCCGCCGGTGTCGATGCCACCGCTCGAGGCCCAGAAGCCCCGGGGCGTGTACGACAGGGCCACGTAGCCCTTCTGCGCCAGCGCCTTGGCCTGGGCCAGGTACTCCAAATCATTGAGTCCCCAGCTCGCGATGAAGACGACGGCGGGGTGGGGGCCGGGCGTCGTCGGCGCGATGAAGTTGGCCTTCAGCACCACGCCGTTGCCGACGGGGATGTCGACGAACTGGAAGCCCGTGGTCGGCACCGCCGCGAACACGGCGCGCGCGACAGGGGAGGGATGTGGGACGGCGGCGGTTCCGGCGAAGGGGAGCAACAACGCCAGGAGGAGGGACGGCAGTCGGAGCAACCGGGGGGCAAGACGCTGCGCCATGGGGCACCTCGGGACTGCTGGCTAGAGGGGGCGCCCACCGTATCGATAGATTGATTCGTCAATCAAGGCTTGTCGCGGATGGCCTGTTAAGCAGATTTCAACGTCCCGGGAGGGAGTAGCGGCCCTCCTTGTGGAGTTCGCGGCTGATGCCGTGGAGGAGGTCCTGGGCGCGAATCTCCTGGGGCGCGCGGACGACGGCCCTGAGGCAGGCGTGGCGGAGCACGTTGATGATGGCGCCGCCGGACAGCTCGTGTTCGCGGGCCAGGCGGTGCAGGTCCACGTCGGGCGCGAGGGGGAAGGGCTTGTCGCGGAAGCACGCCTCCCAGAGCCGCAGGCGCTGCGTGGGGCCTGGCATGGGGAAGTGGATCATCGACTGGAAGCGACGCGCGAAGGCCTCATCGAAGTGGCTTCGCTGGTTGCTGGCGAGCAGGGCGATGCCAGGGAAGTCCTCGATGCGCTGGAGCAGGTAGGAGATCTGCTGGTTGGCGGCGTGGTCATTGGCGTTGCGCGACTCGGTGCGCTTGCCGAAGAGGGAGTCGGCCTCGTCGAAGAAGAGAATCCAGCGATGGAGCTGCGCGTGGTCGAAGAGGCTGGCGAGGTTCTTCTCCGTCTCGCCGATGTACTTGGACACGACCTTCGAGAGGTCGACGCGGAAGACGGGCAGGCCGGTGGCCTTGCCCAGCAGCGTGGCGGTGAGCGTCTTGCCGGTGCCGGGAGGGCCGTGGAAGAGGCTGCGGTAGCCGGGCTTGAGCTGCTTGCGCAGGCCCCAGGTCTCCATCAGCGTCTCCTGGTGGCGCGCCCAGGTGATGATGTCCTCCAGGTCCTCGCGCAGCGGGCCGTCGAGCACCAGGTCATCCCAGTCCTGGAGCGTGGTGATGCGCTGGGCGGGGAACTCCGGGCCGAACGGTGGCTGGTAGGTGCCTCCGGTGGTGAGGCGCTCCAGGTACTCCGGCGTGAGCTGGAGCGCGGCGGACAGGGGCGGCTCGTCCGGGGTGCGGCGCTCCAGTCGCAGCACGCGGCGCGCGAGGAGCGGGTGCTCGGGATGGAAGAGGCGGTGATGGGACAGCCGCGCGGAGAGGTCTTCTCCGGCGAGGAGGAACAGCGCTGTTTCTCCCGTGGGGAGGAAGCCGCCATGGGAGCTGCCCACCAAGCCGCCGAACTCGGTGAAGCGGCGGTCCAGGGCCTGGTTGCGGATGAAGAGTGGGTCCAGGACCGCGGGCTGGATGTGGGGCAGGTACGCGAGGACGAGGAGCAGTCGTTCCGCGGGCTGGAGCTTCAGCTCGCGGATGACGTCGGAGTAGGGCGTGGCCTGCTCGGGGAGGCAGGGCGGGGGGCGGGCTTCGAGGAGGTCGTCGTGGGGCAGCTCACCGGCGTGTTGTTTGAGGCGGAGGTCCAGCAACTGGCTGAACCAGGAGACCTCGGCGCGGATGAACGCGGCGTTCGTGGTGGGCGTGGAGGTGTCCATGGCGCTACCAGGAGACATAGAGGGGCTGAGGCATCCACGGATGCGTGAGGATGGAGACGTTCCAGGGGACCTGGTCGATGAGCACGTCGAGCGTCTTGCGCTGCACCTGGAGCTTCCAGCGGTCGTCGAGCTGCTCCAGTCGGCCTTCGCGTTGGAGGAAGGTCTCTCGCAGGCCGGAGATGGACGTGTTGGCGATGATGGTCCAATTGGTGATGAGGGCCTTGAGGAGCCGGTCGCAGAGGGACTGCTCGCGCTCGGTCAGCTCGATGCCGCTGGGGACGGGGGTGGGGATGGAGAGGCCGCAGAAAATCTTGTTGAGGACGAGCAGCGGCTCGGGCGCGGAGGTGCGGCCGTCGACGAGGTACTGGAGCAGGTGCACCGCGCGGGTGGCGGGCTCGGGGTCCAGGTGTGTCTTTCCCGCGTCGTCCACGCGTGACAGGCCCAGCTCCCGGAAGAGGTGGGGGATGAAGGGACTGACGAGCACCAGTCCCGCGTTGTCGATGTAGATGGGCGCCCCACCGTTCTTCTCGTCCCCGAGTCGGAAGGAGGTCCGACGTGATTCCTTCGAGGGGCGGGAGCGGGAGGTGGTGGAGCGGCGCGAGTCGACGCGGGTGGTCGTGGTCCACGCGGTGACGAGGGCGTCTCGTCGCTGACGGAGCAGGGCGCCGAGGCGCGGGACGGCTTCGTGTTGCGCGAGTTCGATGGCGCGCTCGAGGAGGCGCTCGGCGGTGCTGCGCGAGTCTCGGTGGCTGGGCTGGGCGGTGTGGAGGCGCGCGGAGAAGTGCTCGAAGAAGGCGGACACGAGCTGTTCCAGCGTGAGGCTTCCGCCGGGGCGCTCGCCGAGCAGCTCCAGGACGAAGCGCCAGAAGGCGGACCGCTCCGTCAGCGCGGGTGTGCCAGAGGGCGCGACTTCCTGCCACGCGGCGACGAGCACTTCGGTGGCGGAGAGGAGCGCGGCGTGGACGTGTGGCGCGAGCACGGCGCTGAAGCGCGCGAGCACGGAGTCCGGCAGGTTCCGGGCCCAGTGTTCCTGGAGCCGTTTGCGGTGGGCATGTCGGCGGACGAAGCCGCGGAGCACTTCTGGCGATTCATCCAGGAGTGACTGGAGCAGGCGCAGCAGCGCATCGTCAGAGAGGCCTGCGTAGCGGTCCGCGCTCTCCGCGAGCAGGAAGGAGAAGAGGGCCTCGCGGGCCTCGTGCCCTTGAAGGTTCGTGGGCTGTGTGTCGGGAGCAGGTGCCTCGTCGGAGCCGAAGCTGGAGCGCGGTTCTGGCGAGCGACTGTTGTCTGGTTGGATTGAGGCGTTGCGCGGAGGCGGGGTGTTGTGGGCCGGTGTGGTGGTGGCGGTTGGCAGCGGCTCATGAGTGAGGACAGTAGGGGCGCTGTGCTCGTGTGAGGCGGCGGCGGTTGGTGGCGGCTCACGAGTGATGACAATAGGGGCGCTGTGTCCGTGAGCGGTGGCTGGCAGCGGCTCACGAGTGAGGACCGTAGGAGCGCTGTGTTCGTGTGATGAGGCCGTGGCTGGCAGCGGCTCACGCGCGAGGACAGCAGGGGCGCTGCGTTCGTGTGCTGCGGTGGTGGCTGGCTGCGGCTCACCCGTGAGGGCAGTAGATGTGCTGCGTTCGTGTGAGGCGGCGGAGGGGAGCGTGGCCGCAGGGACCAGGCCCGAGCCTTGATGTCGTGGCGCAGAGGCAATCGCATCCGGAGCCGTTGGTTGCTGAAGGCGCGAGCCCTGACGGGAGTCTGTGCGCGGAGACTCCTTCCCTTGGAATGGGGGCTCAGTGGCCGCTGGAGTGCCGGCTTCCGATTGAGAGTCCGCTGGTCGCGAAGAGGCCTCGCGAGGATGCTCGCGACCTATGGATGGTGAATGTTCGGCCGAGACAATGTCGGGCCGCTTCGGATGAAGGGAGGCGCTGTCCACGTCCGCCGAGCGTGAATGCCCGAGGCTCGCCGAGGGTGGCTGTTCGACTGACTGCTTCGTGTGAGTGGAGCCTTCGTCTACCGCTGGTGGACGAGAACGTTCAAGGCCCGCTGAGGACGGCTTCTCAACATGGGCGTCGTCGGACTGCTTCGTGTGAGCGAAGCCTTCGTCTACCGCTGGCGAACGTGAACGTCCGAGGTGCGCTGAGAACGGCTGTTCAACCTGGACGTCGTGGGACTGCTTCGCGTGAGCGGAGATGTCGTCTACTGCTGGAGAGCGAGAACGTTCGAGGCCCGCTCCGGGCGGCTGCCTGACGTGGACAGGGTCGGACTGCGTCGGATGAGCGGAGTCTTCGTCTACGGCTCGCGAACGCAAGCGCCCGACGCTCTCAGAGGGCGGTTGCTCGACTCGGACGGTGTTGGGTTGCTCCTGATGCGTGGAGCCTTCGTCGGGTGCTGGCGAACGTGAACGCTCGATAGTCGTGGCAGGGGACTGTTCGGCTTGCGCGGTGTCGGACTGCTTCGGATGAGCGGAGCCGTCGTGCACCGCTGCCGAACGTGAACGCCCGAGACTTGCAATGGGTGGCTGTTCGACCTGGTCAGTGGTGGGGCGCTCTGGGTGAGCGGAGGCTTCGGCCACTTTTTGCGAACGTGAATGACCGAGGCCCAAGGACAGGGACTGTTCGGCCAGCACAGCATCGAGCCGCTCCGGATGAGCGGAGGAGGCATTCACCTCCGACGTTCGTGGAAGTCCGTGACTCGTGGAGGAGGGCTCGGCATTGCGTGTGCCCTCCGTCGGTGATGTGAGTGCCGAGGTTGCGTCGGACGCTGGAGAGTTTTCGAGGCGGGTCGGAGGGAACTCGGTTCGAGTCGTCGACCCCTCCGTCTGAGGATCAAGTGCCGCGTCTGTATCGGGCGCGCGCGCTTGTCCGGGACGTACGAGTGACGAATCGATGGCCGATGTGCTCGCCCGCTCCGGCGAGGTGACCGCCGTCGTTGCTTCGTGAGTGAGAGGAGGCTTGTGACTCGCGGATCGTGAGTCGGTCTCGGTGTCCACCCGCCGAGACTGAACGTGCTCCGCCTCCATTTCCTGCGTGCGCGCAGGCTCCATCGTCACGGTGGATGACGCGACCACCGAGTCCACCTGCCGTGGAGGAAGGTGCTCTGCATCTCCTTCGCGCGTGCGTGATGTCGCTTGCGAGGCCACTGTGTCCGCGCGCCGAGGAGGACTGTGTCCCTCCTCGGTGAGGACCCCGGACGTTGCCCCCGTCAGTGCCGCGTCCGCGGAAGTGTCCGAGCGCGCGAACACCTCCATCTCTTCAACACGAGGGTCGCTCTCGGATGCTGCCTCTGCGCGGGCAATGTTCCCCAGTGCCAGGGGCAACAACGGCTCGTCCTCATCAAACACGGGCCGCACCGTGCGGCCATCACGAACGACACCACCCATCCCTCGCGCCCCAAGTTCATCGAGCGCGCCACGGAACGCCTGAACCTGCTTCGCGGGCAACTGCCCCTCGGCCTCCCAGGCCATGCCGGTCCGGAGCAGGAACCCATGGACCTCTCCCGGAATCACCGAACCAAACAGTCGCTTCAACAACCGACTGAAAGAGCCCTGTGCCAGCGGAGCCGTCTCCCCCAGCAGCAACAACTCGTGAAATACCTCCTGCCGAGCCCCTGCCCTGCCGTGTGGAAGGACTCGTTCTGGCAAGGTGTTCAGCGCCCGCAGCAACGCCTTCAGCGTGCCCGATTCACGGGGACGCAGCAGGTCCATCGCCCGCTCAATCAGCTCCGGATCGCTCTGTTCGACCAGGGCCGTCCTCAACACCTCCACGTCGCGCAGCGCGAGAAGGAAGTGTCGAGTGTCCTCCGGAAATGAAACCAGGAGCGCCGCCAGCAAATCCGCCACCGTGGGCCCCGCCTGCCCTCCGAACCGGAGCTGACTCATCAGCGTCGACTTGATCGCATGCGCCTCCCACCGAGACAGGTCCGACTCAGGAGCGCTCCGAGCCTCCGCGAATGCCCCCGCACGAGGCGCCGCCAGCTCCTCCAGGTCCACGGGCCTCCCATCCAGAAGCGTGGAGATCAGCCGCGCGAAGAACAGCGGCTTGTCCTCCGCCCGAGCTACGAACACCGGCAGCGCCGAGCGCAGCGGACTCCCTTCATCTCCAGAAGGAGGCATCAACCGCACGAGCAGCTTCGCCAGCGTCTCCTCCGAAATCCTCCGCACCGCGCGCACCAGCCGCGTCAGCGAACCTCCCGACTGTTCCCACGCAAGCGCTCGTCGCTGAAGCGAGCGAGGCAGCTCCGGCAGCGTCGCAACGACGCGCTCCGCCGTCAGCTCCGGCATGCGCACGAGCGTGCCCCACGGCAACACGCCATGCTGAAGGTAGTAGCGAAGCGCCTCCGTCAGCTCGTAGCGAGCCGATGCCGTCTCCGGCACCGTCAGCTCCTCCGCGTCGTGCTCCTCCATCTCCGCGACATCCGCCACGGGAGCAGGCAGCTCCCTCACCAGTTCCCCGATGACGAAGGACAGCGAGGCCAGTACCGGGTGCCGCTTGCGCACCTGCTCCAAGCCGATGCCCAGCGTGGTGAGCAGCTCCGAATACTCCAGACCCTGGCTCTCGGCGATGCCTTCCAGGAGCTGCTTCAACGCGCTCTTGCGGTTGAACTGAGAGCCCGCCTCCTTCACCAGATACGTCAGCGTCAGCAACCAGAGCAGCCGCGACAGGCCGCGGTCGCTCAGCGGCACGACGGGCTTGACCCGATGGAGCGCCTGGAGGCTGACGATGTAATCGATGAGGAGCGCCGCGTGCTTCGGCTCCAGGAGCGTGATGAGCCGCTCCAGGGAGCGCTGGTCCAACTGGAGCACCAGTCTGTCCAACACCTCGCCCATCGAGGCATGCTTGCCCACCAGTCGAACCAGTCCCTGGGGGTCGCTCATCGCCACCTGAGCGAAGAGGGCTCCGAACGAGAACCCCGCGCCACCGGGAGCCCAGTACGGCAACGTTCCGTGCAGCAGGTAGTGCTCCAGCAGCTCCAGCCGCATCTCCGCTTCCGTCCGAGGCTGTTCCCCCGAAGGCGGCGCCACACGCCGAGCGTGCACCGCCTGCTCCACGACCTCGCGCAGCCGAGCGGTGAGCCGCTCCTCCACCACCTGCTCGAAGTTGTCGAGCGGCACCGTCCCCAGGTCCACATCCAGCCGGTCGATGCGCAGGTGCAGGCCCGGCACATCCACCGCGTCGAACACCTGCTCGATGATGGCCAGCAGTCGCCGCCGATTGAAGTCGCTCAGCCGAGGCTGAAGCTCGAGCGCCTGGGCCTCCGATTCCAACTCGACATGAAGCGTCTGCTTCCGGATGTGGTGCCGCGAGCCCGTCATGCGGGAGCCACTTCGGACTCGCGGGCCGCCACTTCCAGGAAGTCCCGCAGTCGAGCCGATGCCGTGGACAACCCCTCCGAGTCCTCCTGCCGAAGCGCGTTCCTCCAGGCCCAGTAGAGCCGCTCGAAGCGGGCCATGCGCGACGGGCCGAGGAACAAACAGTCCGTCACCACGAGCGCGGGAGCGTTGCTCCGGATGACCTCACGCGCGAAGGTCTGGAACTCCGAGTCACTCCACTGTCGGGTGGCGGTGGAGATGACGGCCGTCACCGTGAAGCTGTAGGCGAACGAGTCCTCGTCGTCGCGGCGAGCGGACCGCAGCAGCACGTGCTCCACGATGTAGAGCTGCGAGCGCTGACGGTTGAGTGTGCCCACCTGCTCGGCCAGCGCGTGCGCGCGGGCCACGGCGCTCCCGGTGTCCGGGAACTTCCCCGCCAGATGCCACCCGCTCTCGGAAGGCGCCTTGCACACCAGCGCCACGGAGGACTCGCCCGGCAAGGTTCCCACGCGGAAGTTCTCCAGCGAGCCCGCGGCGCCGAGAAACGCACCGCTCACGGCCTGTGCCCGCAGCGGCGAGGCCGAGGGGCTCTCGGGAGCGGGCAGGGACACGACGGGTGTGAAGCGCTCCTCGATGGTGTCCACATGGCGAGCCAGCGCGCGTCCCTCCGGCGCGGGCGCACCCGACTCCGAGAGGTCGAGTCCGTGTTCGTCCAGCGTGTCGATGAGCGGCCGTGCATCCGCCTCGTGCATCCCAAGCTGGATGCGGCTCTTGATGGCCATGCCGGCGACATTCCCGGGGCCCGGTCGCGCCAGGAAGTCGACGCCGCGTCCGCGTCCATGGGTGCTCTGGACCAGGTGATGGAGCAGCGCGAGCTTCGCTTCCATCAACCGCTCGGACTGCAGTGCCTTGGGGCGTCCCTCCCAGGCCACGTTCGCCACCGCGTCGTCCTCGAGCCCCTCCGCGCAGAGCGCGAGCAGCACGTCGAGGAACCGGTTGCGACGCTCGGTGACGGGGTCCTGGCTGGCGACCAGCTCCTTCAATCCTCGCGCATAGCCCGACGAGCCCTCACCAGGCGCTTCCCGCTTGAGCAGCGCCTCCACATCAGGGACCGAGTCGGCGAGTGACTGCGAGAAGTACGTGTGCCGCAGCTCCGAGTCGCTGGAGAACAAGTCCCTGACGTGTGAGAGCTGCGCGAAGAAGTCCGCGAGGAGCTGCTCGAAGGCGAGCAGGTAGCCCTTGAGCTGCCGAGCCTGTCCCTGGCGTGCCAGGGGCGCTCCCTCGGGGAGCCCCGCCGAGCCGATGCCGTAGACCATCGGATACTGCGTCTGGATGGAGGTGTAGCCGCGGAAGTCCTGGCGCTGACCTCGGGGCATGGCGAGGTACTCCTCGTACTGTGGCGCGAGGGGCTGCGTGCGGCGCTGCTCGGCCCACAGGCGCTCCAACTCCCGGCGCACTCGCGCGGGCTGGGGCTTCACCTCGACGCCGTTGCGGAACAGGCGGATGGAGAACCCGCCGCGCTTCGTGTCCACCGCCGTGTCCAGGACGAGCACCTGATTCATCGCGACGGGAAGCGAGCCGTCCGGCCCCACCACCACCGCGTCGTTCGCGCGGAGACTCACGTTGCGGACGCTGGTGACGCCCGGCGTCTGGACCATCGCTCGGGTCAAGTCCTGCAGCGCGATGGAGGTCGCCTTGGGCTGAAGCTCCGCGTCGGCGATGAAGCCATCGTGGAGCAGCGGTCCCTCGAAGATGGCGTCTGTCGTCAGTCCCGCGTCGAGCAGGGACTTCAGTGACTCGCGACGAGGCTCCGGCGCGAGGAGGTTCCCGATGCGGAAGAACAGGCCGGCGAGGATGTTCTCGGGCGTGCGGCTCTCGTCGATGCTCGCGTCGGCGGAGACGATGGCCTCCACGTTCTCCAACACGGTGATGTCCCGGAGGTCCTCGCACAGTCCACGGTGCCGGTTGTAGACGCGACGGACGGCGTCGGTGATGGACTCCGGGGCGCGCTCGTCGGTGGCGCAGTCGTCCCGGCCCGGCGCGTAGATGGCCAGGTCATAGAGGCCCTGCACCGCGCCGGACATGACGGGCGTGAGCCAGACGTTGCCGACAGCGGGCACCCGGTCGATGAGGAGCTTGCGATAGTCGCGCTCCGTCAGCGGGTTGCACGGGAGGATGTCGAGCGCGGGGAAGAGGCCTTGTCGTTCCGGGTCGATGAGGCCCGTCACCGGGTCCAGCAGCAAGTCAGCGAGCGGGAACGAGGCCCGGTAGGACAGCTCCGTCAGCGCGTAGCAGAGCTGCTCCAGCGTGGTGACGCCCGGGTCATGCTCGTTGTAGTCCGTCCAGATGTCGCCTGCGAGCTGCTGGAGGAGCGCGGTGCCCTGCTCCTTGAGGGCCACGTAGTTCAGGCCCACGTTCTCGGGGGGCTCGGCGGTGACGGTGACGGGCTCTGCCATGAAGGGCTCCACGAAGAAGACGAGGCTCAGTAGCCATCCGCCAGCGGCTCGGCGACGGGCGCGCCGGCGGCTTGCAGCTCGTGCCGCGTGGCGGAGGTGAGGAAGTACCAGTCGGATTCCAGTGCCTCGGGCGGCGGCGTGTGCCCCAGCTCCAGCGACAGCAGCGCCTGGACATAGGGCCGCGTCTGGATGAAGTCGGAGATGTCGGCCTCGGACGCGTACTGTCCCTGCCGCGTGGCGCGCGACGCGTCGTGGTACCAGGGCGACAGGTACTCCACCAGCTCGCGGTCCAGCCGGTCGATGCTCGCGCCGACGTCCTCTCCCACGCGGAAGTCCACCAGGGCCTTCACCGTGACGTGCACGTAGATGGGATTGACGACGCGAATCCTGGCGAAGGGACTGGCGCGCTCCTCGAGATAGCGCTGGATGCGCTCCAGCATGTCCGAGGTGACTTGCGGCACCGTGGCGTCCGCGGACGTCGTCCCATCCCGTCCGGGCACCACGACGACGAGCACCGCGCCGGGGACACCGGCCTGGAGTGGCGTGTGCGCTGGCAGGGCCTTCACCTTCCAGATGGAGGGGAAGCGCTCCAGCACCAGGCGCTCGTAGTCCCACGCGAGCACGGCGCGCTCCTTGTGGCGCAGCCGCTCGGAGGCGCGGGCCTCGAAGGTGCGCGGCGTCTCCGGCGGACGTCCACCGAAGGACGGCATCGGCTGGGAGATGCCGCCGATGTCGGGCAGCTCCTGCACGGACAGGGTGATGCTCCCGGCCGGCACGGGCGTCTCCACGTCCACGCCGGGCTCCTGCCGCGTGGCCAGCAAGGCGTGCGGGGTGACCTGGAGCGTCCGGGGAAACGCCTCCGCGTCGTCCGCCACCGAGGCCCGCATCCACTGAAGCTCCGACTCAGCGCCCGAGGGAATCAGCGTGCTCCCCTGGGAGCTGAAGGCCGGGAGGCTCAGCGCGAGGATGCCCGTGCCCTGCAATCCTCCGGTCGAATCGAAGAGGACCTGTGACGGCGCGAGCGAGCTCCAGCCCGCCGCCGTGAGCAAGTCCCACCGCACGACGGGCGGCGCTCCCTCGCCCATGAAGGTGCCGCTCAACTGGAACAGCAGCGTGAGCGTCTGCGCCGTCTCCAGCCCCGTGAAGCCGAGGTACAGGTTGGCCGGCGCCTTGAATCGCGGCAGCAGCGACAGGGGGCGCCGCGCCTCCGGCGCCACCTGCTTGAAACCCTCGAAGGGCAGCAGGTGGAAGAAGCGGACGTCATCCAGTGTGCAGTGCGCCGAGTAGTGGATGCTCAGCTTCTGGAGCTGGGGCAGCCACGGAGGATTGGGATACTTCAGGTCCTTGGGAGGCGGCGGCGGGCTTTGGACGAGCGGGTCCGGCAGCTCGGCCAGCACCGCGCTCAGGACGTTGACCGTGTAGAGCGAATCACCGAAGGCATACGACGGCGCGGCCAGTCGCAGCTCCAGCGCGCTGGCGGCGGGGTCGTAGTAGTCGGGCGGCGTGCTGGGGCTGATGTCGAACTGCTCCAACATCGTGTCCTTGCACAGCTCGCCCTTCGCGGAGGGCGTGGAGTTGGCGCAGTCGTCCTTCGTGCGGAAGAGGTATCCGCGCACCGTGTCCCAGGACTCCACCTCTTCTGGCAGCGTCACCGGGGAGAGCGGCGACATGAGCGGTTGCAGCATCCAGGAGCCCGGCTGGAGCACGCGCAGGTCCGCGAGGAAGCTCTGGTTGTCGAAGAGGTCGGCCGTGGGCTTGCCGTCCGGTCCCACCACATAGTCACGGTAGTAACCGTGAAACCCATCCTTGTTGGAGGGCAGGTTGAACCAGTCCAGCGAGAGCCGCAGGGTCTCGGGCCGCTTGACGAACAGCTCGGTGTGGCGGATTCGCACGTAGGAGCCGACGACGGGCTCCGAGCCGAACAGGGGCCAGGGGACACTCGGGTCCACGCCTCCCTGCGTGTTCTCCACGCTCACGCCCGACAGGTCCGACACCCGCACGCGCAGCTCCAGCGTGGAGAAGTCCACCGCGTCCAGCAGCGACACGGGATGCACTTCGACGCCGCCCTTCAGCGTGACGGGCTCGGGCTTGAGGAAGGCCCGGAGCATGGGCAGGTCCGGAGCGGGGGCGGTACCATTGGGCACCACCGAGGGCGCGGAGGGTGTCAGCTCGAACCAGAGGCCGAAGCCCCGTGGCTCGGCGTCGCCCACGGGCGGCGGGAGGACGGGCTCGTAGCGCTCCACCGTCAGCCAGCCCTCGGCGGTGGAGACCTGGAGCGTGAAGGCCTCGCGCAGCACCTGTCGCAGCACGCTCTGCGTGTCCAGGCCCGTCGCCGAGGCGAGCGCCGTCAGCAGGGTGCCCAGTCGCTTCGCGGAGGCCGGCGCGAGCGGTACCTCCAGCGTCACCACGCGTGTGCCACCCGTCAGCAGCAGGTACCGGGAGGCGAGCGCGAAGCCGAGCGTCGCGGACGCGGTGACGGTGGTGGGCGTCACGCCCGCGCGCACCGCGCCGAAGGTGGCCCAGCCGGGAAGCCGCTCGTCGTCGGAGGACTCCGCGTCGGTCCGCGCCGGCTCCAGCGGCATCTCCGACGTGAGCACCTGCCGGACGACGGTGAGCGCGTCCTCCTCGTCCGCGAGCGGAGAGGCCAGCGGCAGCAGCGGCCCGCGCAGCACGCGCAGCGCCAGGCGCCGGGCCACCGTGGCCGGAGTGACACCCACCGAGGTGTCCGAGGCGAAGAGGATGTCCTGCCCATCCGGACGCTTGCCGGCCGGAAACAGGGTGCCCCGAGGAACGAGCGCTTCGCGCACCTCCTCGTCCTCGGCCAGGGTGAAGGTGAGGTACGTGCTGTCGGGGAGCGCGGCGCGGTGCCTCAGGCGCAGCACGTCGCGGTGATAGAAGCCGGCGTACCGGCCCGACACCGTGTTGACGGTGTCCTGCGCGGTGCGGAAGAGCTGCACGAAGGACAGGTAGAGCGCCAGGTTCGGCGGATGGTTCCCCGTCGCCAGCGCCGCGGGCATCAGGGTCCCCGTGAGGCCCTGGAGTCGGGACAGCGCATCGAGGAACGGGTCGAGCAGCGGCTCCAGCTTCGCCGCCGCCGCGCGCGCCCGCGCTTCCTTGGAGGCGCCCTTATAGCTGGCGCCGTCCGCGGCGAGCTCCTCCAGGCCCCAGAGGGGCAGCATGCCCTCCGTGTCCAGCCGCACCGCCCGCCCGAGCGCCTGGGGCAGCCCCGCGCCCTTCGCCGCGCTCACCAGCGCGCGCAGCGCCCCGGACAGCGGCCCCTCGACGGCGCTGACCAGTCCCTGCCCGAGCAGCCGGGACAGCTCTCCCTGCGCGCCCAGGCCCGCGCCTCGCAACCAGAGGTCGAAGCGACGGGCCAAGCCGAGGATGAGCTGGAATGCATCCGACAGCGTGGAGAAGGACCGCTCGAAGTTCCGCGCCGCGTCCACCTCGCGCACGGTGACGAGGAAGCGGTCCTCCACCGCGCTCGCATCCAGCGCGTCGATGGAGGCGAGCACCATCACCGGGTCCGCGAGGAAGAACTCCGACCAGTCACCGTCGCGGGTGTTCTTCAAGTCGTAGAAGTAGATGAGCGCGCCGAAGCGGGGCGCGAAGTCGAGCAGCTCCTCCCGCGTGCGCCCGTCCACCGGCGCATGGCCCGCTTCCAGGGCCCGCAGCCAGCGTCCCAGCTGGCTGGGCGCGTCGTTGATGGCGACCTTCGTTTCGCGCGGGGCCATGGGCTAGGGCCCCTGCACCGGGATGCTGCCCTCCTGGAGATAGAAGGGGTAGACGAGGTTGCTGCGCGTGTTCGTCTGCGTGACGATGTACGAGACGGTGATGGACAACATCCCGTCCACCGACGCGTCCCGCTGCACCGTCACCGCATCCACGGCGATGCGTGGCTCCCAGTAGAGGATGGCCTGCTGGACGTAGTCCTGAATCTGCCGCGTCAGCGTGGTGTTGATGCTGCGGAAGACCATCTGCCGCAGCTCGCAGCCGTAGTTGGGGAGCATGACGCGCTCGCCCAGCGAGGTGGACAGCAGCACCCAGAGGCTCTCGCGGATGTCCTGGTCATCGCTGACCATGAGGACGCCGCCGGTGCGCCGGGAGAAGGTGGGTGGGAAGCTCCACCCGGTACCGAGGAAGGAGGGGGGCGTGGTCTCCATGTCGGCTCACCCTCCAATCATCACCGTGGGAAACCCCACGAGGATGGTGCCGCCGTGGGCCGTCTTGTCCCCGAGCCGCGCTGCGGGAAGGCCCATCACCTTCACCGTCGTGGATCCCTTCACGACTGCGTCCGGCGGCCCCACGCAGATGGCCACGTCGCCGACCTTCGCGGCGGGCAGTCCGCCGATGAGCACCGTGGGCGCGCCGGGGCCGGCGATGGGACCTCCGACATGAGGCACCTGCACGGGGCCCACGGGGGTTGTCATGGGGCACTGATGGAAGTCCGTGACGCGGGCGGCGGGAGGCATGGGGCGCACCTTTCGGGGACAGCGCTCAGTTGATTTTCACCAGCGAGCCGCGGACGGTGAGGATTCCACCGGACTTCACCTCGGTCTGGGTATTGCCGCTGGCGGAGAAGCTCACGGACGCCTTGTTCGCCACCTGCTTGCCGCTCACGGAGACATTGCCCGTGGCTTCCAGCGTCAGGTTGGCGCCGGCCTTCACCGCGACGTTTCCCTTCGCGGTGATCTTCACGTCCTTGGCACTGTCCAGGGCGATGCCGCCCTTGGACAGGGACACGGTGTTGCCGTTGCTGTCTTGAATCGAGATGGCGCCGGACGTGTCGTCCAGCTTCACGATGTGATTGCCGGGCGTCTTGATGACGATGACCTTCTTCTCGTCATCGAATGACAGCTCCAGCTTGGAGCGGGTGACGACGGCCTTGCGCGTGTTCTTCTCGTCGGGGGGATACGCCGGCGCGCGCTGCTTGCTGTACACGGAGCCGAGGATGACCGCGTGGCGCGGGTCCTCGTTCATGAAGCCCACCACCACCTCGTCGCCGACCTCCGGGTAGAACAGCGCGCCCACGCCGCTGGACGCGTAGAACGTCCCCAGCCGCGCCCACACGCCCTTGCTCGGCTCCTGGAGCAGCGGCAGGCCCACCAGCACTCGCAGCTCGCCGCCGGGGTCCTTGGCCACCTGCTTCACCACGCCCGTCTGCAGCCCTTTTATCGGCGGAAGCTGTCCGGCCGCGTCCGGCGCCGCGATGTCCGGGTTCTCCACGGTGAACCAGCGCGGCGACAGGCCGAAGTCCGCCATCGTCATCCAGCGCCCGTCCTCGATGTGGTGGTGCACGGCGCTGATGAAGGCGGCGCCGTTGAAGCGCGGCCCCACGCCCCCCAGCTCCAGCATCTTCCCCACCTGCGCCAGCGCGCTGCCGTGGAAGCGCACCGAGCCGCGAATCTTCGACAGCTTGGACATCAGCAGCTCCGCGGAGGCCCAGTCCTGGAGGTCCGAGGGCTGCAACTCCGCGCCCGTCTGGAGCGCGAACTTCTTCGCGCCGAACACCTGCGCGAGCTGCGCGGAGGTGACGTTGCCCTGCTCCTTCACGGAGACACCGCGCGGGCCGGACTCGATGAGCTTCTGCGCGCCCGCGTCCCAGGTGTAGCCCTTGATGGAGGACGCATCGAGCTGGGTGGTGGCGTCCATCTCCACCTGGAGGTCCAGGATGGAGCGGCCATAGGTGACGTTCAGCACGGGCGCCTGGGAGGTGTCGGGCGGAGCCACCTTCACCTTGCCGGCGTCCGCCATGACGACCAGGCCGTTGAGCTGTGCCCGAGTCACCATCAAATCCCAGTCGGTGGCGTAGTACTGGACGATTTCGTCGTGCACGCCCGTCGTGGCGGTGACGTCGCCGGACAGCCCGTTGCGCGACAGCAGCGTCTGGATGAGCGCGCTGTCCTTCACCTTCTCGAAGAAGCCGCTCTTGCGCTCCAGCGTCATCTTCAGCGCCGCGTCGGTCAGCTCCACCACGAGCTTGGACCCGGAGGACTGGTCGATTTCCAGGCCCTGCCGGCACACGACGCCCTGGAAGATGCGCGTGTTCTCCCCGTCGTAGCCAGCGGAGATGACCACCTTGGCCCCGGGGATGAAGGTGTCCTTGCTGCTGATGGGGAACAGGCCCGTGGACGCGCTGCCGTCGAACAGCACCAGCTTCGCGCGCGGCAGCTTGTTGACGCCCAGCCACGTGTCCACGCTGATGACCTGATACGTCTTCGGGATGACGGCGCCGTTCGACTCGATGGTGAACGTCGCCAGCGCCCCCTCGTTCTTCTCCGGATGGGGCGTGGTCATGCCTGGGTCTCCTTCAGCGGCGGAAACAGCAGCTGCGAGCCCACGGTGAGCCGCCGGAAGTCCGACAGCCCGTTGACCTTCGCCACCTGGAGATACAGCGTGCTGGTGCCGTAGATGCGGAAGCACATCAGGGGCAGCGTGTCTCCCGCCTGCACCGTGCGCACGTGCGTCAGGTCCGGCGAGCTCATCCGCGCCTTGAGCGCCAGCTCCACCTCGTCGTTGTAGCCAAGGAACGTCCCCTTGGCCCGCGCGCGCAGCGGCGTGCCATCCGGCTTGAACAGCGTGTACGTCATGCTCAGCTTGGACAGCCGGCACTTGAACAGGAAGGTGCCCCACGACAGCTTCAGGTAGTTGGGGCTGTGGATGTTCCCGTTGTAGGTGAAGACCAGGTTCTTGAACTTGCTCACCTGCTCGGCGATGCCGTCGTCGGTGAAGGGCATCAGTCCCGGCAGGGGGCTGGGCACGACTCCGGTGCCGTCGAACACCAGCTCCAGCTCCACCGTGTCCGCGGGAATCCGGTTGAAGTCCGGCGAGCCCCCGGGGCTGCCCTGCGTCTGATTGTCGTTGTACTTGACGCAGTACGTCTGCGAATACGACGCCGGGTTGATGTACACGCTGTAGCGGCCGACCTCCGACGTGAAGTCAGACTTCTGGTAGGCGATGACGTTCATCTTCTCGAGGCTGCCGGAGAACCCCATCGCTACCGCTCCTGTCGCGTCTTCAAGACTTGGAGGACGCGGCGCACGCAGTCGTCCACCACCTTCTGGTGCTTCTGCTTCTCGTCATCGCAGCCGCAGTCGCCCACGGGCGTGCTGGGCGTCTCCGGAATCGCCTCGCCGGAGCCGCCCCGCACGCTCATCTGGATGCCGACCTCGTTGACTTCCAGGGGCATGGCGCGCGCCTCACATCAGCCGGGACGTGAGCTGGGCCAGCTTGACGGCGACCGATGCCGGGCTGCCCAGGTTCACGCGCTCGAAGTAGTTGTAGGACAGCTCCAGCGACTCCGTGAGGATGCGGTTCTCCGTGGAGCTCATCGGCGACACCTCCCAGCGCAATGGCCAGGCGTTGATGAAGCCCCACGCCACCAGCGGCAGGCCATCCTCGTTGAGCAGCAACACGAGGATGTTCTGCGGCAACAGCGGCAATGACAGCCCCGAGCCCACGCTCTGTCCGAACCACTCCGCCAGGAACGAGTCCCGCGTCACCACGCCCCGCTTGAGCACCAGGTTGGAGTACTTGGCGGCCTTGGGCAGCTTGTGCGTGAAGCGATTCTCGCCCCCTTCCGTGACGTCCTCGGTGTCCCAGCGGGCCTCGATGCCCGAGATCTCCTGGAACGAGGCGTCCAAATCGCTCGCCGCCGCGAGCAGCGTCGCGGAGCCGAGGACGGAGACGCTGAAGTAGAACGCGCCGGGCGGATAGTAGGGTTCGGACATGGCGATGGATGGGATTACGCCGGCGCGGCGACGACGAGCGTCTCGAAGGCGACCTCGAGCGTCTCCACGGCGACCTCGTTGCCTTCCGACTTGAGGTCCGTGCCGGAGAGCTTCGTGGGCCACGCGTTGTTCAGGGTCCACGTCATCTTCGGCGCACCCTGCTCATCCAGCAGACTGATGATGACCGTCCGCCGGGCAATCGTGTTCATCTTGATTTCGTTGTACCAATCCCAGAAGCGGGCATCGTTGATGAAGATGCCCTTGCGCATCTTCACGTTGCCCACCTTGCCCAGGCCCGGCATCTTGATGGGAAAGAAGCTGGGGTTGTTGCCGTGCCGGTACTCGATGACCTGCGTCTCCGTCTCCAGGCCATCCACTTCCTGGAAGCTGACGGACGTGTCGTCCCCCAGCTGGACGGAGAAATAGAATTTCGGCAACGGCCAGATATCGTTTTGGACTTCACCTGCCATGGCGGCTCCTCTTTGAACTCTTGAAGGGTGGAATCAGTCGTCGAAGTCCGGGCGGCGCTACGCGCTGGCGCCTTCCATCTTCTGCTTGAAGGTCAGCTCGATGAACTCCGCGGGGCGGATCATCTGCAGGGTGACCTGGACGACCATGTAGCCCTCCAGCACGTCCTGCGCCGTCATGGTGCTGCCCAGGCCGCACTCCACGCTGAACGCATCCGACGCGGTGGCGCCCAACAGGCCTCCCTGGGACCACAGCCCCTGGAGGAAGCTGGACACCATGGAGTTGACGGAGGCCCAGGTGTTGCCGTCGTTGGCGGCGAAGACGAAGCGGTCCAACGCGGCCTTGATGGACTGCTCGGCGTAGGTGAGGGTGCGGCGCACCTGGATGTAGCGCCAGTCATTGCTGTTGCCGTCGAGCGTGCGCGCGCCCCAGACGACGGAGCCCCGGCCCACGAACTCGCGCACGGCGTTGACGGCCTTGCCGTCCACCGGGACGTTGAGGTCCGACTGCTGCTCGTTGTTGAGCTTGAACGTGGTGCTGGTGACGCCGGTGAGGCTGACGTTGGCCGGCGCGTTCCACACGCCCCGGTTGGCGTCGTTCCAGGTGTAGATGCCCGCCATGGCGCCGCTGGACGGCAGCACGTCGTCCTTGCGGGTGCTGATGCGCAGCATGTCCGTCAAGAGCGGCAGCGCGGCGGTGAGGTTCTGGTTCAGCGCCTGGATGTCCTCGGGCGCCGTCACCGTGCCAATCTTGGCGATGTCCGCGTCCACCGCCGTCTTGCGCGTGGGCGCGTTGGTGTAGAGGTTGGCGCTCTCCAGCAGCAGGATGGACTTGAGCGTCGCCTCCGTCTTGATGTTGGTGTAGTCGAAGTCGCTCACCTGCTGCACCGAGGTGTGCAGGAAGGGGAAGTAGGTCATCCCGTAGTTGAGGAACTTGCTGCCCAGCACGCCCCGGTAGTCGGAGATGACGGTGGACAGGGTGGTCTGGGTGACGGTGGCGGAGCCATACACGTCCAGCACCGCCACGCGGTCCTGCAGCGCGCCGCACTGGGAGAGCATGGCGGTGGCCACCGTCCCGTAGTCCGCCAGCGTCGTCAGGTTCACCGCGTCCGGCACCACGAGCATGGTGGGGCCCACCTGCTCGGCGATGACCGCCAGGCCGCCGACGAGCGTGGCCGCATCCAGCGTGCTCGTGTAGTCGCCGACGGAGACGATGTACGCGGTGCCGCCACCATTGGCGTAGAACAGGCGCAGGCTGTTGAAGAGGACGTACTTGGTTCCCACCACGGGGACCAGGTCGTAGTACTTCCAGCCGGGCGTGGAGCCGGCGCTGTCATACACCTTGAAGTCGTAGTCGCCCGACTTCTGCTTGGGCAGGTCGGTGACCTCGGTGAGGTCGAACGTCGGGTCCGGGGCCCCGCCGAAAATCTGCTCGTAGTCCGCCAGCGACTTGATGAGGACGGGCTTGTTGGGAATGGGCTTGCCGCTGAGCGTCGCCGTCTGGGTGTAGCCGATGAACGCGGGCACCGCCGTCTGGATGCCGACGACGGAGGGCGGGAAGGCGTCCAACTCGGTGACATAGACGCCGGGGGTTTTACGGGCTGTCCTGATGGGCATCGGGTCCTCTCTTCGCTTCGTGGGTGGGGCTTCGGGGGTCAGAGGTTCAGGTAGATGTCCGAGTAGTCCCGCCGCTCGAGCGGCGACGGCGGGGGCGCTCGGGGGATGCCCGAGGGACGGGTGCCTCGCGGGACACCGGGAACCGGGCCCACGCGCGGCAGCACCAACGCGGGCGAGGCCACCGGGACGTTGGACATCAGCGTGCTCTCGAAGGCGCCCTCGGTCCGGGTCCCCTTGAGCTCGAAGAGCTGGTCGGGGACCTCCTGGAGCGGCAGCTCCCGGTCCGCGACGAAGAGATAGGCGTCACCCGCTCCGGCGACGGTGACGGGCACCGGGCCGGAGAAGGTGACGGGCTGGGGCGAGCCCACATCGAGCAGCCGCAGCACGTCGTAGTCGACGCCCCGGGGCGGCACGACGTAGTAGCACCAGCGGGTGCTCCGTCGTTCGAAGCGCAGCTCCGCCCGCAGTGGGACGATGCGCGTCTTCTCCGCGCCCAGGTGCAGGTCGCACAAGGGATACAGGCCCGTGTCGTCCGGGCTCGGCTTGGACAGCACCAGGTCGATGAAGGCCAGCGGCGTCGGGTACGCCTGGGTGTAGAGGATGATGCTCTCGACGAGCGTCGCGCCGGCGGCGTCCAACTGGCGGACGGTGTAGAGCCCTTCGGGCAGGGCGGCCAGGTCCAGATAGAGGACGCTGCCCACGCGCTCCTCGCGGCCCTGGAGTCCGCGCGCCGCGCGCACCTCCTCGCAAGTGATTCGCGAGGGAGCCTGCTTCTGGGTCAGGGCCACCGGGATGCTGCACGGCCTGCAGAGGACCTCGGCGCCGGAGATGTCCAGCAGGACGACCTCGTCCGTCCCCGGCAGGAGCGGCACCTGCACCTGCACCTGCACCACGCGCTGCTGGCTGGCCTCCGTGATTTGCTCGCCCGGGTTGAGCAGGACGGGCAAGGACGCGGTGCCCGCGCAGTGACGCTCCTGGTCCGCGGGCGAGGGCGCCTCTCCGGTGAAGTGGGCCTGGAGGTTGTTGAAGTAGAGGTTGACCTCCGTGGGCTGGAAGTCGCTGGGCAGGTCCGTGAAGTTGACGAAGAGGGGTGTGTCGGGGACGAGCACGAAGGACAGCCACGTCCACTGGCCCACCTTCTCGCGGCGCTCCATCGCCTTGAGCAGCTGCGCACGGCGGTTGTAGTCGTAGAGGACGGAGAAGGCGGTGCCCTCGTCGCGGAAGAGCAGGCCCAGGTCCTTGAGCTGCGCCGCCGTCGCCGCGGTGGGCCGGCAGAGCAGGGCCGGGCAGCGGCCCTCCGAGCGATTGAAGTAGGTGTGCCGCAGGTCCACGCTCAGCAGTCGCTCGAAGGTGTAACGACGGGGCAGCGACTCCCCGTCGAGCGGCTCTTGCGTGGCGAAGTCCTCGAGAGCACGGGGCCGCGCCCCTGGCCGCACCCGCAGGGGCCCCCGGAGGGCTCGCTCGTTGGCGCGTCGGAAGCGGTTCATGGAAGGAGCGCCTCGGGGTGGCCGGGCGCCTCGACGCCCTTGGCCGCGGGCACCTGGGCCTGCTGGGCCTCGCCCCGGTAGGGAATCATCCGGACCTTGTAGAAGACGGACGGCAGGTACTTCACACCCGCCAGCCCCATCAGGTGGTTGAGGCCCAGGAGGTCCAGGTCGACGAACTCGAAGGTGAGCTTGTCGATGTCCGGGTCCAACCCCGGCAGGCTCTGCTGGGTGAACCACGGCGTCTGCTGGAAGAAGCTGATGACGTGGGAGATGGCCTCCAGCCCCACCGGGTACGCCTGGTCCTCGAAGTTGGCGTACAGCAGGACGAAGAGGTCGATGAAGAGCGGCGGCGCGATGATTCCGTACGTGTCCGCGGACACGGGGACGTTGCGGTTGTACGTGCTGACGACCGTCTCATGACGGATGTTCGCCAGGTACATCACCACCGCGTCGCGCGCGGGGGCCGCGGGGTTGCCCTGGTTGTCCGTCAGGTTGGAGAGCACCACCCAGGGCTCCTGCCGGGGCGTCGCCTCCGCGTTCCGGATGAACTCATCCAGACGCCTGCGGATCAGCTCCAATGTGCCTCCCAGCTTGCCCAAGACAAGACTCCGCCGAGCACGCCCGTCGGGCGTGTCTGTGATTGATGTGGATGGTGAGACCCGGAGGGCCGCCGGGGTTTTCGCGAGCGGAGATCGCACCACCGACCATCCGCCACAGCCGCTGAATGATTCATCTGAAGTGTTGATTCAGGTGATGGTCTGACAGTAACAGGGAAAGCCCGTGTGTCAATGGGGGTGGGTTTGTCTGACTTGGCGGGGAGGATGTCTGTTGAAACCTCTCGCGTCTGTATTTGTCGACACGGGGGAGGGAGGATTCCGGCGGGGTGTCGCGCGGCGGCTTTCGCACGTCGGACGTCCTGCTCCCGAGGGACGCGGGGCGCTCAGGGCTTGGCGCCGGGGTCACCTGGAGGGTTCGCGGCGGGGGACGTCCCGGACAGCGGGCCTGGGGTGGGGAGGCCCGAGTCGACAGGAGGAACCGCCGCGGCACCGCGCGGGCCGGATTTTCGGCCTCGGGCGCGATTTCGGACGGGGGAGGCCGGGTGGACCCCAGGCGAGCTGGCCGGGGACGTAGGGCCTGGAAACGAATGAGTCCGCCTTTCTGACGAAAGGCGGACTCGGTGTGAGTCAGCGACCCCGGTGAGGGAGTCGGTGTGGAGGCTTAGAGAGAGGCGGCGTCCAGGCCGGCGTCGGCCATCAGCAGGGCCAGCTCGGCCTTGAGCTTGTCCTTGGCGCGAATCTCCAGCTGACGGGCGCGCTCGCGGGAGAAGCCGAAGTGCTCGCCCAGCTCGCTGAGCGTCATCTCGGAGTCACCCATCACCCGGTTCTCGATGATGAAGCGCTCGCGCGGGTCCAGGCGGCGCAGGGCGCGCTGCACGAGGTCCCGGGTGAGGCCCGCCTGCTGGCGGTCGGCCACCTCGTCCTCGTGGGACGCGGCGGAGGACTCCACGAAGTCCAGGTGCGTGGCGTCGCCGTCCTCGCCGACGGGCGCGTCGAGCGACAGGTCACGGCCGCCCATGCGCTGCTCCATTTCGCGCACCTCGGAGGCCTTCACGTTCAGCCTGCGGGCAATCTCCTCCGCGTTGACGATGCTCGCGTCACCGGCGCCCATGCGCTCCAGCTCGCGGCGGGTGCGCGCCAGGCTGAAGAACAGCCGGCGCTGCGCCTGCGTCGTGCCCAGCTTCACCAGGCTCCAGTTGCGGAGGATGCAGTTCTGGATGTACGCGCGAATCCACCACACCGCGTAGGAGATGAGGCGGATGCCCTTGTCCGGGTCGAACTTCTGCACGGCCTTCATCAGGCCGATGTTCGCCTCCTGGATGAGGTCCGACATCTTCAGGCCGTACGAGCGGTACTCGTAGGACACCTTCACCACGAAGCGCAGGTTGGCCGTGACGAGCTGGTGGCCCGCCATCAGGTCGCCCTTGCGGAAGCGGCGCGACAGCTCCTGCTCCTGAGGCTGGGTGAGCAGGGGGTACTTGTTGATCTCCGAGAGGTACGTGGAGAGGGAGTCCGGGGAGGAGAAGTTGGAGGTTTCCTGCATGGCGTCTCTCGGGGAAGGGGGCCGGTGGGAGCCGCGCGTCGGCGGCACGGGAGGGGTCCTTCGCAATGCATGTGCCACGGCACTTCCCAAGCGTTCCCCAGTGAATGCGCGGGTTTGCATCAGGGGGGGAGGGTGCTTAAGGGCGGTACTCTGTCGTTTTTACAGGGGGGTGATCCGAAGACTCTTCCGACTGTTTCACGGCCGACAGTGGGAGAGGGTGGGGTGGCCGAGGGCATGCAGGCGAGCGAGGTGGCGGTTGTGCGACACGCCTCCGCGGTTCGCCGTGCCATCGCCACCTTGGGGGGATGGAGAACCTGTTCCAGCTCTTCGCGGTGTCGGCGGTGGTGATGGGGGTGTCGCAGACCATCGCCCGCGAGCGCATCTTCGCGTCGCTGCGCGCGCGGCTGGGCGGGAAGGACACGTGGTGGGGGTATCTGGTGTCGTGTCCCTACTGCGTGTCGCACTACGTGGCCTTCATGCTGGTGCCGCTCACGGGGACGTACGCCATTGACGTGGTGGTGGGCGGCTGGCCGGGGTGGGTGCTGAGCTGGGTGTTGTCCTCGCTGCTCATCACCGTCATCGCCGCCTTCTACCGGGTCATCTTCTGGTTCGTGGATGAGAGCCAGGGCCTGGTGAAGCGGCGGCAGCGGACGGAGGAGGAGGAGATCGCGACGAAGCGGCTGGTGAGGAAGCAGGTGGAGCAGCAGGTCGCCGCCGACGAGGACTCAGCGCCGCCGTCGCCGCACTGAGGCGCGGCGCGGGACTACCCGTGGCCCCGGGCAGCATGAGAAGAAGGTGCCCGTCTGGCGTCGGAGGTAGGGGACGCGCTCGCGGACGTGGATCGGCTGCCGCCGTGACGACCCGGAGGCACCAGGGGCTTGATGACGGACGACTCGAAGCGGATGGACGGGATGGCACGCGGGTGGCGCACCTGGGGGTGGCCGGTGCTCCTGGTATTGCTGCCCGCGGGGTTCTTCCTCCGGGCGTTGGTCAGTGGCGGAGTCTTCATTGCCGGGGACACGCTGCGCGTCTTCTATCCGACGCGAGCCTTCTGGGCCGCGAGGGTGTCCGCGCTCGAGCTGCCGGAGTGGTTCCCGTATGACGGCTTCGGTCAGTCCTTCGTGGGCGCCATCAACGTGGGAGCGTTCCATCCCACGTCACTGCTTCACCTGGTGCTGCCGCTCGGCGCCGCGGGGACCGTGACCTTCCTGAGCTGCTATCTGCTGGCGCTGGTCGGCACGTACGCCCTGATGCGGGAGTACCAGGTCCCTCGGGCCGGAGCGCTCTTCTCGGCCATGACCTTCGCGTTCTGCGGCTACCTGGTCGCCATCACCAACAACTCCACCTACCTGCTGTCCGCCAGCGCGGTGCCCGCGGCGCTCTGGGCGGCGGTCCGCTTCATGCGGGCCCCTTCGGTCGGGAGGCTGGCCGCGGGCGCGGCGTTGCTGGCGCTGGTCGTCGCGGGAGGTGATGCGCAGGGCTTCGCCATGGTGAACGCGCTTGTCGTGCTCGTGGCTTGCGTGGAGCCAGCGGCGGGGACCTGGCGTCGGCGCATGGTGACGTGCACGTTGCTGGTCGCCACGGGTGGGTTGTTGTCCGCGCCGCAGTTGTTTCCCGCCGCGGCGCTCGCGGGGTCCGGAGAGCCCGGGGCCCGTTCGCTCGTGGAGGCCCAACGCTTCTCGCTGGCCCCACTTCGCTTGTGGGAGCTGTTCATGGGGCCCTTCCTCGCGGATATCGAGGGGCTGCGTGGCATCCCGGAGGAGGTGGTACGCAACCTTGTCCCGTCTGGCGGCTTCGGTCGGGTCTGGGTCGATTCCGTCTATGTGGGGACGCCCGCGTGTGTCCTCGCGCTGGCGGCGCTCATCACCTCCGCAAGGCATCCTCGGGCCTGGGTTCTCGCGGGTGTCTGGTTCCTGCTGCTGGCCCTCAGCCTGGGAGACGCGCTGCCTGTCTATGGCTGGGTCTATCAATTGCTGCCGCCCTGGCGCCCCTTCCGCTATCCGGAGAAGCTGGTTCCGTGGGTCTCGCTCGGGCTCGCGGTGGCGGCGGGATTGGGCTGGAGAGCGTGTCTGGAAGAAGGGCGCGGTCGCCGAGCTGTCGCGTGGGCTGGAGGCGGGGTGGCGCTGGTGGGTGGGGCGGTGGCGGTGGGAGAGGCCCTGTTCGGTGCGTGGAGTCGCCACGGGCTCGTCTCCCAGTGGCCTCGGGTGCCCGCCGGGGTGGCGGAAGGGCTGTCAGGCAACGTGGTGCGGGTGGGTGTGCTGACGGCGGTGCTCGCGGCCGCGTGTGGATTGCTCGCCCTGCTCCTGAGGGGACGAGGGCTGCGCGAAGGACTGCTGGTGACACTCCAGTTCGGTGCGTTGTGGTGGGGCAGCGAGCCGTTCTACGTACTCGCGCCCGCGGAGCTGTTGGATGTGCCGCCGCCGTTCGTTGAACCCATCCGTCGCGCGGCTCCTCCCGATGAGCCCGTGCGGGTGTCGATGGCGGTTCGCACCCTCGGCTCCTGGAGCGTGCCCGGCTATGACTTCAACGAGCGCATGGCGCTCCGGCTGCTGACGACGTTCCAGCCAGACACGATGGTGTTGTGGGGGCTGGAGAGCGCGAACGGCTATCTGCCCGGAGAGAGTGCTCGGGTGCGCCAGCTGCGTCACGACCTGCCGCGCTGGTATGGCCAGCTCGCGCCGCGTCTGGGCACGCCGTTCTCCGTGCATGATACGGGGACACTCACAGCGGCGGCCTTGCCGCCATCCACGCGCATCATTGCCCAGGACTCGTTGTTCGGGACGTCGCTGGTGGAGCATCCCGACGCCTTGCCGCGCGCATACGTTGCCCGGCCCCGGTGCGTGGGTGGGCTGGGGCAGGCCCTGGACCTCATGCGGGCGCCCGAACTTCCACCCTCCGACGTCGTTATCGTGGAGTGCGCCGGCCCGCTGCCGGAGGCCTCCGAGCGGCTGAAGGGCTCCGTGCGAGTGGAGCGCCCCTCACCCGAGCACCTGCTCGCGGAGGTGGAGACTTCCGAATCCGCCGTGCTCGTCATCAATGACGCCTACCAGCCGGGATGGACGGCGACGGTCGACGGTCGCGAGGTGCCCATCCTTCCCGCGAACGTCGCGGTCCGCGCGGTGGCGGTGCCAGCGGGCCAGCACCGGGTGGAGTTCGTCTACCGGACTCCAGGGCTTCGCGCGGGGCTCATCGTCGGCATCGGGACGCTGCTGGCGCTGTGTCTGCTGGGCGTTGCACGGCGGCGTCCGCTCCGTTAGCCCGCTCTTGTTCCTAGGGCTGGGCTTGGAGTGGCTTCAACAGCCCTGCTTGGTCCAGTTGCTCGCGGACCGTCTCAGCCAACGCCACATGCTCCGGGTTGCTGACCGTGAAGCGCTCGGGCGTGAGGATGATGAGGGTGCCCTTGTCCTCTACCTGCTCGATACGCACCGGAGCAGGAAGGGGAGGCACAGTGCCTCGATTCCGTGAGAGGTATGTCCCCCATCCCACGAACGTGCCGGGATCCGCGAATTCCGATACGGAATCCCGATGATTGTCGGACGTGAAGACTCCCCATGCGGGTTCCCAGGCCAGCACCATCGCGCTCATCACTTGAGTGAGCACAGGCGTCGAAAGGAGTCGTCCCGAGGCATCTCCCATTGCTGGAGGGGTCCACACACAGAGGTCCGCTGTCTCAGGCGATGGAGAACCACAAGAGAAGTTGACCACGCTGCTCGCGTTCGACTCCCCATTCCACGCAGCGAAGAAGAGCTCTCCATCCGCTGACCGATACTTCTTCTTTGCGAACAAGCCGAGAAGGGTTTCAGCACGCGGCACGAACTCGCCCTTGATGGCGGCGTCCCGAGATGCGGCCTGCTCAAACCATCGTGCAAGGCTTTGATCCACGGAGGACAGGCTCTGAAATAGAAGCTCTGCTCTCCGAGAGTACGCTTCGAGCGGCTCGGGTCGCCCAGGCCAATACACGCCTGAATAGTAGGTCTCGGTCATTCAGTGGGGCCCCTCAGTTTGGCGGTGTGTGGACGACTGAGATTCTTCCCAGGCCATTTCGCCTGAAGAGAACGCGCACGTAGTCCGCGACCCTGCTCTCCGCGAAGTGCCACTCGATGGGGAATCCACGGGAGACACGCTGTTGACTCTTGGCCTGCTTGATCATGCCCATGAACCCCTCGAACCACCCACCTTGCTCAACAGCCTGCCCTAGAAATTTCTCATAGCCTGGACCTTTGGCCTCCAGCCGCAGAGGCAATCTGGGACTGATACCTTCGTGCAGGTTCCTCCATGTGCTCCTTTGCGGGCCGCCACCTCCCGGGCCCCTTGGGTGGCCCTCCTTGCTTCGCCCCAGTGCTCGCTCGCTGGAGGATGATGGCCGCACCGGCCCGCCACTCAGCACCGCCGCCGCGCGTCCCATCGGCACCGCGACGCGCCTCATGACGAGCGCGCCTTGGGCCGAGAGCGACAGCACCGGAACTTCAGCTGCTGCGAGCGTCGCACCTCGCAGCGTGCGAGTGGCCGCCGCAGCCGTGCCCCAGGTGGCGATGAGGTTCGTCACCAGTCTGGAGACGGCCTGCACCTGCTCGCCGCGCGTCAGGTACTGGAAGCGCTCCATGTAGTCAGGTGACGAGGCCAGCAGCGCCGCCACGGCGGCAGGCAGGCTGAAGGCTGGCGTTTCCGTCTGACAAGAAGGTGGGGCGCCGAGGGCGAGGTCCGCGCCGTCGACCCCACCGAACGACACGCCTGGCGCCCGTGCTCACACGCCTCCACGAGCGCCCTTTCCCAATCATTCTCGATGAATACGAGCCCTCCTTCCGTGATGGCGCACCGCGTCGAGGCGCGGCCCTGGAGCGGGCTCAGGACTCCGCGGGCGGGTCTCATCGTCATGGTTCTCCAGGGGAGCGTCGCCTCTGCCCGTCCCGAAACCGGGTGGGTTTCCGCCCGTGACGCAACTTCGAGGGGCCTCTGTGAGAAAATGACTGAAACGCCCAGCACCCCCATGGGCGGGAGCCCTTCATGAGCCCCATTGACCGCAACCGTCCCGCTTCCACGCCGCTCGCCTCGACGCAGACCTCGCGCACGGCCCTGAAGAACCCGCTGGGCGGACTGGTGGAGGCCGCGAAGAACGGCCTGAAGGAAGTCCCGCGCTTCCTGGAGCAGGGCAAGGATGTCTTCGAGTCCACGCACCTGAGCGAGATCAAGAAGCTGTTCGGCGGGGACTCGAAGCCGGACCGCGCGAGCGACGGCAAGCTCATGGGCGCCAAGGGGCAGACCTTCGCGCCGGGCACGCCGCTCAAGGACATCCCCGGCGTCACGCCGCAGAACAATCCGAACCCGTCGAAGACCATCCTCTACGTCAACGGCATCATGACGCCGGCGGCCAACCAGCTCAGCGAGATGAAGTCCATCGCCGAGAAGGCGGATGCGCGCGTCATCGGCATCCACAACGCGACGCAGGGAATCGTCGCGGACCTGGCCCAGTGCGTGGGCGACAAGCTGGACAAGGGCAAGAACCCCGCCGTGGACACGCTGGCGGACACCGTCTACAGCGAGCTGAAGGCGGGCCGCGACGTCCACCTGATGGGCTACAGCCAGGGCGGCCTCATCACCGCGCGCGCGCTGTTCGACGTCGAGCGCCGCCTGCGCATCGAGGACGGCATGTCCCCCGCGCAGGTCGAGAAGGCGATGAGCAAGCTGAGCGTGGAGACCTTCGGCGCCGCGTCCACCAAGTACCCGGACGGCCCGAAGTACGTGCACTACGTCAACAACGCGGACGCGGTCCCCACGCTCACCGGCCTGGGCGGCAGCTTCGACCCCATCGCCTTCGCCAAGGACGCCGGCAAGGGCGCCGTCGTGCACCGCTTCACCGACGGCAACCTCAACCTCATCGGCAACCACATGCTGGACACGATGTACATGAAGCACCGCGTGCCCTTCGATGAGGCCCGCGCCGGCAACTTC
Source organism: Corallococcus terminator (assembly GCF_049194865.1). Classification (GTDB taxonomy): domain Bacteria; phylum Myxococcota; class Myxococcia; order Myxococcales; family Myxococcaceae; genus Myxococcus; species Myxococcus terminator_A. The sequence goes on from NZ_JBLZWL010000123.1 coordinate 216,806, forward strand.
TAGTGTCCTGACGGAAGAATAGGGTCAGCGCCACGCCGGGGCACGGCCCTGCCCCGGCGGAGTCCCCAGTCGGGGCGGCGCTAACCCTCTGTTTCAAGGTTTTGGACGACCCGCTGCAGGAGCTCGCGCAGGAGTGCCTTCTCCTTCTGCGTGAAGCCCGCGGTCGCCTCGTCCTCTCCGAGCATCAGCGCCGCTTTCGCCTCGGGAAGCCGGGCGCGGGACTGGGAGGTGAGCGACGTGAGGCTCCCTCGCTTGTCCTCCGGGTTGGGCTCGCGCTGGATGACGCCGTCGCGCTCCATGCGCGCGAGCATCTCCGCCATGGTCGGCTGCTCCACGTGCGCCAGCTCCGCGAGCGTCTTCTGCGGCAGCGTCCCGCCATCCTCGAGCGCCACCAGCACGGGGAGCTGGCTCATGCCGAAGCCCAGGGGACGCAGGCGCGCCTCATGCACACGCATGAGCAGCCGTGACGCCCGGTTGATCCAATACGCCGACGTGGACTCGGGGTTCCAGGCGCGTGGCTTGCGTTCGGATTGCATAGGTCCCTTTGTATTATTAGTAAGGGGCCTATGCAAACTGGAAAGCGAATTGGAATCGTGGGCGGAGGGCCGGGCGGGCTGACGCTCGCGCGAGTCCTCTCGATGCGGGGTATCGGCTCCACCGTGTTCGAGCTGGACGAGCACCGGCTGTCACGTCCGCAGGGAGGCTCGCTGGACCTGCACGAGGACTCGGCCCTGGTCGCGCTGCGCCACGCCGGGCTCGAGGCGGGGTTCAAGGTGCTCGCGCGCTACGATGACCAGGGCGACGCGCTCTATGACCACCAGGGGACGCTGCGCTTCCAGTTGGGAGGAGACCCCAGTGGTGGCCGGCCCGAGATTGACCGCGAGCAGCTGCGCACGCTCCTGCTCGACAGCCTCCCCCCTGAGACGATTCGGTGGGGGAGCAAGGTGCGCGCGGTGGAGGCCCTGCCGGATGGTCGCTATCGCGTCGCGAATGAGCACGGCTCGCTCGGTGAGTTCGACCTCGTGGTGGGCGCGGACGGCGCGTGGTCCAAGGTGCGCCCGCTCGTGTCGAGTGTGGAGCCTCGCTACACGGGGGTGATGTTTGTCGAGCTGAGCATCGACGACGTGGATGCGCGGCATCCCGATGTCGCGGCGCTCATCCCGCGCGGCAAGGTCTCCGTGGTCGGTGACTGCCTGAGCCTCATCGCGCAGCGGAGCAGCAACGCGCACGTCCGCGTCTACCTCATGTTCCGTGTGGCCGAGGATTGGTTCCAGCAGGGCGGCGTGGACCTGTCCTCCCCCGAGTGTGCTCGCGCGGCGCTCACGGCGCGGTTCGTCGGGTGGGCGCCTTCACTGCTCCGGTTCATCGACGTGAGCAACGACACCATGGTCCCTCGCCCCATCATCGCGCTCCCGGTGGGGCATCGGTGGACGCACCGGCCGGGCGTGACGCTGCTGGGTGACGCGGCGCATGTCATGCCGCCGTTCTCCGGCGAGGGCGTGAACATGGCCATGCTGGATGCGGCGGAGCTGGCGCTGGGGCTCGCCGAGGACTCCGACTGGAGTCGCGCGGTGGCGACCTATGAAGCGCGCATGTTCACGCGGGCCGCGGAGGCGGCGGCGGGCGCGATGGAGGGGCTCGACTTCGTGTCGGAGCACGCGCTCGCGCACACGCTCGAACACTTCGAGGCGATTCAGCGGATGGCGGGTGCGCCGCATCCGTGAGCCGGAACACGACAGGACTGTGAGCTTCAGCGCGCGAGCTGGAGGCGAACCACGGCCGTGTCCTCGACGGGCCCTGTCAGGGTGAGGCGCAGCTCCCAGGGACCCGGCATGAAGAGGTCCAGCTCGGTCACCTCGAAGTCGCTCGTGCCCCGGCGGGTGATTCGCGCGGGACTGTCGAGCCCGTGGCCCATGGTGGGCATCCACGGCTGGATGGCCAGCACCGTGTCTGGGATTGCGCTGCCCGTGGCTGCTTCGGTGACCCGGAGGAGGAAGCGTTGAGGCCCTCGACGCAGCGGGACGGAGTCGGTCAGCACCTCGATTCGCAGGCGCCCCGAGGTGCTCGTCACGGACGTCACGGGTGTCGCCAGGACAGCGGCCTTCTCCATGGTTGGGGCCGTCGAGGTCGGAGTAGGCGCGGCGCTCAACAGCAGGCACAGCAACATCGTGCTCTTCATTCATCCTCCCAGGTGGACCTGATGTGCGGGAGCTTGTAGCGACGTGCACCTCGCCGACGCGCGCGGCAAGTTGCCACAGCGTGCTCGCGGTCTGTTTGCGCGAGGGTAGCGGACATGCGCATTCCCTCTTCGCGTCCCCCGCGAGGTGTCGCCTGTCCGCGCTCGTGGGCCTGGTGGTTCCTGGGCGTCTCGAGTCTCGCTGTGTTGCTCGTGCTCTGTGGTGCCATGCTGTCGGTGGCGAGGCTGGTGTTGTCGGAGGTGTCCTGGCTTCCCGCTGACACCGAGTGGATTCCCAATCCGTTGCCCTTCCACGGGCAACTTCCCCGGTTCGAGCTCCGGGACGTGGACGGGGCTTCGTTTGGAACACGCCAGCTCCGGGGGCGGGCGTATGTCCTCCAGTTCCTCGGGGAAGAACGGCGGTCTCGCGCCCAGGACCTCGTGGCGCGGTTGTCCTCGGTGGAGCATCGGTTGGAGGCCGAGCAGCTTCCCGTCCGGTTCGTCGTGGTGACGCCTCACTCTCTCGAAGACGTGAGCGGAAGCAGCCCCGTGTCCTGGCATGTGCTGGTGGAGGACCAGGAGTGGGAGGCAGAGGTCCTGACGCTGCTGAGAGAGCGTGCCCCCGAGCAGAGTACACAGGACCGTTTCTCGCTCCTGCGGTCCACGCTGTTGGTGGACCAGGCAGGCGGGCTTCGGGGCGTCTACGACCTGACCGGGCCCGCGCGTGCCGTGGAGGCGCTGGTGGCGGACGCGCGGCAGGTCTCCGTGAGTGGTCCGGTGCCGGCCGTCGCGGGGCTGCCCATGGACCATCCGCATGTGCTCGGCGTGGGTTGCGCGGGCGCGCAGAGGAGGTACTGACATGAATGAACCTGTCGTGGAACGCCCGCGCACGCTCTCCCGGAAGCGCCCCTGGCTCATCGTGGGGGTGCTGGCGCTCGTCGCCGCGCTCGCGCTCCCGCTGCTGCGTGAGTCACGCGCTCGGCTGCGGGCACGGGGGCTGCCTGTCTTCGGTGCCCTGCCGACTTTTCAACTGACGGACCAGACAGGCCGCCCGCTCTCGGATGTGGACCTGCGCGGCGCGGTCGTCGTCGCGGACTTCATCTTCACGCGGTGTCCCACGGTATGTCCGCTGCTCACGGCGAAGATGGCCCGTCTCCAGCGGCAGGCGCGTGAGGCGGGGCTGTCGGTGCGCTTCGTCTCGTTCAGCGTGGACCCGCGCTACGACACTCCGGAGCGGCTCGCCGCTTACGCGAAGACGCGGCATCTCGATACGAGCAACTGGTCGCTGCTGACGGGCCCGCTGGAGGACGTGGAGACCACCGTGCTGGAGGGCTTCCGCGTGATGATGGGGCGGGACGTGGATGCCGGGGAGGACGACTTCCTCAGCATCTTCCACGGCGAGCACTTCGTCCTCGTGGATGCGGACGGACGCATTCGTGGGTACTACCGCGTGCTGGATGACTCCGGAGGGCTGGAGTCGCTTGAGCGCGACCTGGAGGCCCTGGTGCATGCGGCGGAGTAGGGCCGACGCCTCGCGTTCCTGCCTAAGGCGACCCGAGGCCCGGCTCGGACAAGAGGCGCTCGTCCGTCAGCGTCTTCAGGAAGGCGATGATGGAGGCTGTCTCCGCATCGTCCAGGGAGATGCCGGGAGCGCCGCCGCGCTGGAACACGGGCTCCAGCGTGGAGGAGGGCACCATGTGGCGACGATAGTGCGCCAGGACGTCCTCCAGCGTGGCGAGCCGACCATCGTGCATGTACGGCGCGGTGACCGCCACGTTGCGCAGGGTGGGCGTCTTGTATCGCCCCAGGTCCTCGGCGCGCAGGGTGATGCGTCCGCGTCCCCGGGTGACGGCCTCGTCTCCACCGAAGGCGGTGTCCGGGTCCAGCCCGTTGTTGTGGAACGCGTTGTCGGTGAAGAGCTCCGTGTCGTGGCACGGAGTGCAGCGCTGTCGCACCAGCGCGAGGCCCAGCAGCTCCCTCGGCCCCAGCCAGGCGCCCGGCTCTCCGCGGCGCCAGCGGTCATAGCGGGAGTCCGCGGAGATGAGCGTCCGCTGGAACTGGGCCAGCGCCCGCAGCAGGTGGCTCAGCGTGAGGCTGTCGGCTCCCAGCGCCGACTCGAAGCGGGCAACCACCTCCGGGTCCGAGGACAGCCGGCTCATCAGCGCCGCGAAGTCGGTCTGCCCCATCTCGTCCGGATGGGACAGGGGGGCGAGCGACAGGGACTCCAGATTCTTCGCCCCGCCGTCCCAGAACAGCCCCTCCATCCAGGCCACGTTGACCAGGGTGGGGGTGTGGCGCACCAGCGCGTGTCCGCTCACGCCGCGCCGGGTGAGCGCGTCGCCATCGGTGAAGGCCCGGGCCTGCTCGTGGCAGGTGGCGCAGGAGACCTGCCCGGTCGACGACAGCTTGGGGGAGTGGAACAGCCATCGCCCCAGGGCCACCCCCTCGGAGGTGAGGGGATTGTCGGGCGGCGACGGGATGGCGGTGAAGCCCTCGGGGAGGGCCCGGGCGAACCCAGGGCCCTCACCCGGCTCGGCGGTGGAGGACGGTCCACCGCATGCGCCCAGCAGGAGCAGGGCCGCCCAGGTGCATGCGGCCCGTCCCACGAGCGCGGGGGGCTTCATCGGTCCGGGTTTTCCGCCGACACCCACGAGAACATCGTGGCGAATGCATCCGACAGCGTGGCACTCGCGCCGCCCTGGGTGGCGCCGATGGTGGGCGTGGTGCGCGGGCTGAGCGAGGCGAAGAGGACGGCCACGTCGCCGCGCAGGTTCAACGTCACCCGCTTCTGCGAATTGACGGTGACGGCGTTGGGGAAGGTGAAGCTCACCGTGCGGAAGTTGGCGTTGGTGCCGGTGTCCCAGGAGAAGGCGCCGCTCGTCCCGTCGGCCTTGGTGTACTGGCCATGCGTCTTCGTGAAGATGTAGCTGGTGAACCACATCCAGCTCGCCGAGGTCATGTTCCTGAGGATGTGCAGCTCGCCGGCCTGACGGCTCAGGTCGTCGTTATAGGCGGCGTCCACGCCGAGGCCGAAGCGGATGCCGGTATAGGTGCCGGCGGGAACGCCGGAGGCCAGGATGCGCTCGCGACGGTTGGCCGGCAGCGTCACCGGCGACGCCGTGCCCTCGACCTGCTGGGCCTTGATGAGCTCCATGAGGTGGTAGCTGCCCGTCAGCGCCGTCGTGGTGCCGTCCTGCTTGACGAGCACGACGTTCGACAGCCAGTAGCGCAGCTGGGTCAGGCTGAGGGTGTCGCCGCCCGAGGTGGTGTACTGCCGGTCCAGCTCGAAGGGCTGGTCACCGAAGACGAGGGGGAGGTTCAGCTCCAGCGAGCCGTCCATGGCGGCCAGCGTCCCCCTGAGCGCGGCCAGCTCCGAGCGCGTCTGCTCCAACTGGGCGAGTACGCCGGACCAGTCCTGCGAGGCCAGGAGTTGCCTGGCTTCAGCCAGGCTCTGTTTGACGGAGCTCAGCTCCGAGGCGAGGGCCTCCTTCTCCTGCGCGTCGGCGACCGCGTCCTGCTCGTGCCGGGCGACCTGCGTCTCGAGCGCGGAGACCTCCGTCTCCAGGGCCGACACCTGCTTTTCGAGCTGACCGCGCTGCTGCTCGGAGGCCTGGAACTGGGCGTCGGTGGCGTCGTCCCCACAAGCGGGAGTCAGCAGGAGGGTGAGCGTGGTCAGGGCGAGCGCTCGACCCAGGGGAAGCCATGCGGCGAAGTGAAGGTTCATTCCGGGGGTCCTCTCACTTCATGCCGCGCCATGCCGCGTGGCCATTTGTCGCGCGGCGATTTGTCACGGGCCGGGCTCGGCTCCGCACCGCGAGCCCGGTGAGGGTGGCGGGGGCTCAGCGGCCCGGGGGCTTGAGGTCCGCGGGCAGTCCGCCGCCCGTGGGAGGCCGCTCCAGGCTGGTGGGCTGTGTCAGGCCCTGTGCGGGCAGCACGCCCGAGTCGGGTGTCACGGCCGAGGGCGTCTTCGAGCCGCTGTCCGAGCACGCGCAGAGCGCGCACGCGGCGGCCAAGGCAATCAAGTGGCGAGTCATGGTGTGTCCTCCCGCCTCAGTACTTGACCCAGATTTCCGTGCCCGGATGAATCTCCGTCAGCGCGCCCGTGTCCTTGTCGGTCTCGATGAGGCCCTTCGTCACGGGGTTGGGGCTGTACGCGCGGTCGCCGGCCCAGACAATCTGGGCGTCGCTGAACACGGCGAAGTCGTGCACGTGCTCCTCCACGGTGTACTTGTTCCAGCCCGGCGTGCGCTTGGGGTAGACGAAGAGCGCGGGCGCGGGCTCCGCCTGCGGTGTGGTGCCAGCGTCCGTTCCACCATGGTCATGTCCACCCGACGTGCCCACCCACTCCACCGTCGTCTCGGCGCCCTGGGCATCCCGGCACGTCTGCGTGGTGGGGAAGTACACCGTGGTGAAGGGCGCATCCGGCAGGCGGGCGCGCAGCACCAGGCGGTGCGCATGCGTGTCGGCGGGGAGCACCTCGGCGGTGGAGCCCCGCGTCCACGTGACGGACGTCACGTTGTTGTTCGCGTCCTTCTCCACCACGGCCTTGCCGAAGGAGGAGTCGAAGGGCCGCACCGAGGTGACGCCCGCGGGAATCGAAATCTTGATGCGGTAGGTGTCCGCGCCGCTGCATCCATGTCCGACGGTGAACTGCGCCTCGTAGGACGTGCCGGCGACCGCGGGACCGGGGCCGGAGACGGCGATGTGGGCGTGGGCGGCGGTGCCGACCAGCAGGCTCGAGAATGCGAGCAGCGTCTTGAGAGTGGGCTTCAAGCGGGGCCTCCAGAAGGAATGACTGCGCCAGCACCTCGGCGTAGCAGACCGCTTGGAGCGCACCGATGCGGCCATTTGCCGCAGCACGGTGGGGCAGGCCCATCACTTGCGCCGGACAATCATCCGGAAGCCGGAGGGTGGTCCGCGACAATTCGCCGCACCCCTTTCGTTCACCACACGTCGTGTTCCCGCAGCAGGGCTCCCAGCGGCCGTGCCCCACTGCGGTGCGAATCGAAGAGCTTCGCGGCGAGCTGCCGCGTCGGGTGGGCCCAGCCGATGCGCTCGTGCCCCTCGTGCATCACCGGTGCGCAGTGGATGAGCGCCGAGCGCAGCTCCTCCTCGGAGGCGAACACCGGATGCTCCAGCGGCAGCGGGCTCTGCGTGGCGAGGAACACCTGCCGCCCCGCCAGCTCGCGCAGGCTCGCTTCCACCCAGCGCGGGTGCAGGCCGTTGGCGGGCTCGTCCAGGATGGCGAAGTCCTCGTTGACGTCCAGGTAGTACAAGAGCGACAGCAGCCGCTTCTGCCCGAAGCCCAGCTCCGCCTGCGTCAGCTCGCGCCCGTCGCGGCGGACGAAGTGGAAGGAGAACCCGCCGAACCCCACGCGCCCTCCGTTGTCGAACGAGCGCTTCTCCAACACCTCCACGCGCAGCCGTCCCGACTCCAGCCCCGCGAGGCTCACGAAGCGCGCGAGGAAGGAGCGCTCCAGCGCGTCGTGTCGCAGCTCCAGCGCCGCGACGAGGGGCTCCTGCTCCACGCGCTCCTTCAGCCACCCGGGCATCCAGCCGGGCAGGGCCATCAACCCCAGCGGGAACACCTCTCCGTCGCGCGCCTCCATGGCGTAGCGGATGGTGCCCAGGCGCTCGAACATCCCGAGCGACTCATCGAAGCGCTGCGGCGCCAGCAGGAACGTTCGCCTCAAGAGCTCCTTGAGCCGCTCCTTCATGCCCGCGTCGATGTACTGCGCCGTCATGAACAGCAGCGTCCACACCGAGCGGTCCAGGAGCGACCAGTGCATGGTGCGCGTCCACGCGGCCGCGCCGTCCACCTTGCAGTCGATGCCCTCCGCGTCCGCGCGCATGACGAGCCGCGCCGAGGGCGACGACAACAGCAGCTCCACCTCGATGAGCGGCTGGAGCCCGGTGTCGAGGGTGGGCGTGCGCAGCGGCAACAGGCCCGCGCCTTGCCTCGCGGTGGGCTCCGTGCGCTCGGGCACGCGCGTGTCGTTGCGCGCGTACACGTGCAGCTTCATGCCCGGGAAGGCCAGCTCATACTCCAGCGCGAAGCGCTCGTGGATGAGGCTGGCGAAGTCCGAGGCGAGGACGATGGAGAGCAGCTCCAGCAGCGTCGTCCGCCCGGTGCCGTTCTCTCCGAGCACCAGGTTGAGTGACGGCCCGGGGGTCAGCTCGGTGCCGGGAGCCACGCTCCGGAAGTGATGGACGGTGAGCCGAGTCAGCTTCATGCGGAGTCCTCACCCGGCAGCTTCGTCTTCCCGGGGTGCAACGGGAATACCTTGGTCGCCAGAGTGTCTGGTGGCTCGCCCGAATCGTTTGGTGCGCGGGGGGCTCGTCTATACACTCCGCCCGCCTTCGCACCCCCCATGCTTCTGTTCCGAAAGGATGATGTGAGGCCGATGAAGAACGTTGCCCTCGGATGTCTGCTCTCCGCGCTCGTGGTCCTGGTGGCCGCGCCCGCGTCCGCTCAGCTCGAGCTGCCCACCCCCAGCCCCTCCGCCAAGGTGGCGCAGGACGTGGGTGTCACCTCGATTTCCATCGACTATTCCAGCCCGGGTGTGAAGGGCCGGAAGGTCTGGGGTGACCTCGTCCCCTGGGACAAGCCCTGGCGCTCGGGTGCGAACTCGGCGACGAAAATCACCTTCAGCCACGACGTCACCTTCGGTGGCAAGGCCGTCCCCGCCGGCACCTACTCCATCGTCACCCTGCCCTCGCAGAAGGGCTGGAAGGTGATGCTGAACAAGGAGCTGGGGCTGTTCTCCTCGGCGGCGCAGTACTCGGCCGCCAACGACGTGGCCACCGTCGCCGCGACGACGGCCGCCATTCCCAGCCGTGAGCGGCTGACGTACGTCTTCAGCAACACCACCGAGGACAGCACCTCGCTGGACCTCGAGTGGGAGAAGCTGCGCGTCTCCGTCCCCATCAAGACGGACACGGCGACGTTCGCCAAGGCGAACATCGAGAAGACGGCGCAGCAGAGCGCCAGCGAGCACGCCCAGGCGGCGCGCTATGTGGCGGACTCCACCAAGGACTACGCCGCGGCGCTGAAGCTCGCGGACGCGTCCGTCGCCATCAACTCCAACTGGTACAACCAGTGGATTCGCGCGGATATCCTCGCGCGCGACGGCAAGTTCGCCGAGGCCCGCAAGGCGGCCCAGATTTCGTGGGACCTGGGCGAGAAGGACCCGAACTTCTTCTACAAGAACCAGGTCTCCAAGGCCCTGGCTGACTGGAAGAGCAAGTAGTCGTCCTGGCGCGAGTGGGGCCCCTTCAGCGTCGGGGGGCTCCGCTCACGAGCCGGCGGTAGAGCGCCTCATACCGGTCGATGGCCGGCTCCATCCTGAAGCGCTCGACGACGTCGGCCCGCGCTCGGACGGAGAACTCCTTCCAGCGTGCCGCGTCGCGCAGCAGGCCGAGCACGTGGCCCGCCATCGCGCGGACATCGCCCAGCGGGGCCAGCAGGCCCGTGGCGCCGTGACGGACGACCTCCGGAATGCCTCCGACGTCGCTTGCGACCACTGGGACGCCGCAGCTGAGCGCCTCCAGCGCCGCGAGGCCGAAGCTCTCCTGCTCGCTGGGGAGCAGGAACACGTCGGACGCGGCGAGCACCTCCATGAAGCGGTCCTGCTTGCCAGGGAAGGCCACGCGGTGCGAGAGGCCCAGCTCGCGCAGCATCCGCTCCGCTGGGGCGCGCTCGGGGCCGTCCCCCACCATCACCAGCCGACAGGGGAGCTGGCGGTGGACCTCCGCGAAGACGCCCACCACGTCGGTGATGCGTTTAACGGGGCGGAAGTTGGAGACGTGGATGAGGACGGGCTCGTGGTCGCCCAGGTCCGGGAAGAGGGCGCGGAGGTGCGCGCGCTCCCTCGCGGGGACATAGCGCTCCGTGTCCACGAAGTTGGCGATGACCTCGATGGGGAAGCTCTGTGGCAGGCTGAAGCCGCTCCACGTCGCGTCGCGGAGGAACGCCGACGGCGTCGTCACCGCGTCGCTGCGCAGGATGGAGAAGCGCGTCATCGGCAGGTAGCTGGGGTGCACGCCCACCAGCGTGGTGTCCGTGCCGTGCAGCGTGGTGACGATGCGCGGCCCGTGCTCGCCCAGCACCTCGCGCGCCATCCACGCCGCCGTGGCGTGCGGCACCGCGTAGTGCACGTGCAGCACGTCCAGCTTCTCGCTGTTGGCCACCTCAATCATCTTGGAGGCCAGCGCGATGGGGTACGTGCCGGAGCGCTGGAGCGCGGGGTAGTCGCTCTCGGTCACCTCGTGGAACGTCACGCCTCGGGGCAGCTTGTCCAACCGCGCGGGCGGCTCCCGGGAGATGAAGTGGACGCGGTGACCCCGCTCGGCCATTCCCAGGCCGATGCCGGTGGCGACCATGCCGCTGCCCCCGAAGGTCGAAAAGCAGGTGATGGCAATGGAGAGGGGCGGACTCATCGGCGGTGAGGAAAGAACAAGGGCTTCTCGAAGCTATTCCGCCGGAAATGCTCCACCGGGTCGACGAGCCCCAGCGTCTCCCGGACGACATAAGGCTCGCCGTGGGCGACGCCCACCTGGGCGCCATAGAACCTGTCCCGCGCCTCCAGCGAGGAGAGCGACAGCGGCGAGCCCACCAGCGTGGCGGGCGCATCCGGGCGGGGCTCCACCTGACTCGCGTAGCAGCGCACGGCCGCCGTCTTGCTCGCGTACACGGCCGACACGTCCACGACGAAGCTCGGCTCCGCGAGGTGGCGCAGGGGGTAGTAGAGCACCTGCCGAGGGGTGAATGGGGCGCCGGGCGGCTCGGTCTCGAACTTGCGCACTCCGGCAAAGAACAGCGCGCGAGTCACCAGCGCGCTGGCGGCCTCGTGGTCCGGGTGGCGCTCCTCCTCCCAGGGGACGAGGACCAGCTCCGGCCGCAGGCGGCGCAGCACCTCGACGATGCGGGCCACCGAGGACTCGCGGATGCGCTCGGACTCGCTGGCCTCGAAGCCGGCCCACGGGTTGAGCCAGCCATCCGGCAGGCCCAGGTTCTCCCGCACGGACAGGCCCAGCACGCGCGAGGCGGCCTCCGTCTCCGCCGCACGCGTCTCCAGCGTCCCGCGCGAGCTCTTCTCGCCGCGCGACAAATCAATGATGCCGGTGCGGTGGCCCAGGCTGGCGAGCTTCGCCATCAGCCCGCCGCAGAACAGCTCCACGTCATCGGGATGGGGACCGAAGGCGAGGGCCTCCAACCCGTACGCCACGCCGCTCGCGCTCATGGCGTCAAGTCCCGGAGGTCGCCGGAGAAGGGGACACACGCGTCGAGCACCTGGCGGGTGAAGGCCCGAGAGCCGAAGCGACACGCGTAGTAGGCCATGCCGTGGATGCGCTCCTGCGGAGCTCCGTCCGGGACGAGCATGGCGCGCAGCCGGTCCACGCGCTCGGTGGTGACCTCGTCGCGCAGCGCGAGCGCCCGGCCATAGCGGGCCGACAGGCGCGACACCGCGGCGCGCACGGTGCCCCGGGTGCGCTTGAGCGCGTCGAGCAGCTGCGGGTCGAGCTTGAGCATCGTCTCGCCCAGGCGGTCCAGCTCCGAGGAGAAGGCTCCAAAGAGGCGTGCCTCCAGCGTGCCCGCGGGCTCGTAGGGCTCCGCCGCGTCCCTCGTGGCCAGCCTCGTCAGCAGCGCGTCGCGGGGCTCGCCCACCTCGTCCGGCGTGAGGCCCAACTTGTGGAGAAGTCTGCGGGCGCGGTCGTCCAGCACGCGGAAGCGGGCGCGCGGCACCACCAGCGGCATGGGCAGGCCCGCGTGCTCGTAGAGGGGCGCGAGCTGCGCGAAGTAGGAGACCTCGCCCGGGCCGCCGACATAGGCCGCCGTGGGCAGCCAGGTGTCCTGCAGGAGCGGACGCAGGAGCGCGGAGGTGGTGAAGCGCAGCGGCTCTCGCTCCAGCCAGTCCAGCAGCTCCTTCGTCGTCACCGTGGCGCCGCGCGGGTGGCCCACCAGGCTCCACGTGTCGGGGCCCGCGGGGTCCATCCGGTAGCGCGCGCCCTCGATGCCGTCGGGCGAGTAGAAGCCGAGCGGTGAGCCGGGGCGGATGTGGACCTGCTCGGAGAAGCCCGCCTGCGTCAGCGCCTCCACGCGACGCGAGAGCGCCGTGGAGATGGCGGAGGCGTCCTGTATCGCGAGCCGGTGGATGGGCGCGGCGAAGGGCGCGAGGCGCGCGTCCCTCGGGTCGATGAAGACCAGGCCCTCATCGGCGAAGAGGGTGGCGAGCACCTGGGTGAACGCCTCCGCGAGCGTCGCGTCGGGCTGATAGGCGCGCGCGAGCAGCTCCAGATGTTCCGAGGACTGGGGCTCTCCGCCCAGCTCACAGCGCAGGGCTTCGAGGGCCTGGGTGACACCCGCGCCCAGCTTGCGGTGGGCGACGGGCGCACGCGAGGCGGCGGCCCCGGGAACGTCCAACGCCACGCGCTTCGCGGAGCCCCTGGGGCTCGCGACGAAGCAGTGGTCCACCTCCGGCAGGTCGTGGTCCTCGGTTTGAAGCCAGAAGACGGGAACACAGGGCCGCCCGGTTTCTTCCCGAAGCGCGCGCGCGGCGCTGATGGCGGCGGCGGCCTTGTAGAGCGTGAAGAGCGGACCGAGGAACAAGCCCATCTGTTGGCCCGTCACCACGGCGATGGTGCCAGGGCGGGCGAGCTCCTCCAGATGGCGCTCGCGCGCGGGGCTCGGCGCGAGGCGTGCGTTCTGGGCCGACACGACGTCGAGCAGGGCCGACGACATGGGGCGTGAGGCGGAGGCGGCCGCGGCCTCCGCGCGAGCGGCGCGGTGACGGAAGCGGTCGGGCAGGAAGGCGAGCGCGCGTGGGTCTCCCTTGAGCCACGCGGTGGGAAAGGAAGGCGTCACGGTGCGCGGTGATAACAGGTCGTTCCCTTGCCGGCACGGAGAAGGACCGTGACGCGTACGCGACGTGAGGCCGTGGCTGGCCGCGTCATGGTGATGAAGGCCAGGCGCGCGTGGGTGGAGACCTTGTTGTAGGGTCCGCCGCGGATGCGAACCCTGCTCTCCTTTGGCATGACGCTGGCCATGAGTCTTGGAATTGCGACTTCGGCCTTCGCCCAGGCACCTCGGCAACCCCACGCGGGGGAAATCGCGGCCGGACTCCGACGGCTCGGCGTGACGGGCAGCGTGCTCTACGTCGCGGCCCACCCGGACGACGAGAACACGCGCTTTCTCGCCTGGCTGGTCGGTGAACGCGGCCTGCGCGCGGGCTACCTGTCGCTCACGCGAGGTGACGGCGGACAGAACCTCATCGGCACCGAACAGGACGAGCTGCTCGGGCTCATCCGCACGTACGAGCTGCTGGCCGCGCGCCGCGTGGACGGCGCCGAGCAGTACTTCACCCGCGCGCGGGACTTCGGCTACACGAAGTCCGCCGACGAGGCGCTGCGCATCTGGGGTCACGACGCGGTGCTGGCCGACGTGGTGCTCGCCATCCGTCGCTTCCAGCCGGACCTCATCGTCACGCGCTTCAACACGAAGCCGCCCAACCACGGACACCACACCGCGTCCGCGCTGCTCGCCGCCGAGGCCTTCACCGCCGCCGCGGACCCCAAGCGCTTCCCGGAGCAGCTGGACCTGGTGAAGCCGTGGAAGGCGGACCGGCTGCTGAACAACGTCTCGACGTGGAGCCTCAAGCCCGACGCGGACATGTCCGGCTATCTCAAGGTGGATGTCGGCGGGTACGACGCGCTGCTCGGCCGCTCCTGGGGAGAAATCTCCGCGGAGAGCCGCAGCCAGCACAAGAGCCAGGGCTTCGGTGTCCCGGCCGAGCGCGGTCCGCTGCTGGAGTACTTCACGCCGCTCGACGGCACGAGCCCGAAGGCCGACGTGTTCGAGGGCCTGGACCTGTCCTGGCGTCGCTGGAAGGGCACGGAGGCCGTGGCCCGCGCGGTGGACGACGCGGTGAAGGGCTTCGATGCGCGCGCCCCCTCTCGCACCGTGCCCGCGCTGCTGCGCGTGCATGAGGCGCTGTCCGCGCTGCCCCAGGACAACCCGTGGAAGGCGCTCAAGCTGCGCGAGACGGAGGCGCTCATCGCCGCGTGCGCGGGGCTGTTCCTGGAGGCGCGCGCTCCGGAAGCCACGGGCGTGCCGGGCGCTCCGGTGTCACTGAGCCTGTTCGCGCTGAACCGCTCGCCCGCCGCGCTTCGACTGGTGAGCGTGACGCTCCCAGGCGGAGAGAACGTGCCGGTGAACGCGGCGCTCGCCGAGCACACGCCCTTCAAGCTGGAGAAGAAGGTGACGTTGCCGGAGGACGCGGCCATCACCACGCCGTATTGGCTGCGCAAGCCCATCTCTGGAGGACTCTTCGCGCTGGAGGACTCGGACCGCGCGCTGACGGGGTTGCCCGAGGGTGGCCCCGCGTTGACGGTGACCTTCGTCTATGAGGCCGGAGGCCGGCGCATCACCGTGACGCGGCCGGTGGTGCATGTGTGGACGGACCCGGTGCGTGGCGAGCTGTACCGGGCTTTCGAAGTCGTGCCCGCCGTCACCGCGACGCTGGAGCGCGACAGGGTGATGTTCCCCAACGGGACGCCGCAGGCCATCTCCGTGGTGCTGGGGGCAGGCCGCGCGGAGGCCACGGGCAAGGTGCGGCTGGAGCTGCCCCAGGGCTGGCGCTCGGAGCCGGTGGAGCACGCCTTCCAGCTCGCCGCGCGCGGTGACGAGCGCACCGTCCAGTTCCGGGTGACGCCGCCCAAGGGCGCCACGGAGAAGGGCCGCCTGCGCGTCGTCGTGGACAGCGGAGCTCGCTCCGAGTCGTGGCGCGTGCGCAACGTCGCCTACGAGCACCTGCCGCCCCTCGCGGTGCGCCAGCCCTCCGAGGCGACGCTGATTCCCTTCGCGCTCGCGACGAAGGTGAAGCGCCTGGGCTACATCCCCGGCCCCGGTGACCGCGTGGCGGAGAGCCTGGCTGCGGTGGGCTACGAGGTGACGGTGCTCCCCGAGGAGCGGCTCGGCTCCGAGAAGCTGGAGCGCTTCGACGCCATCCTCGTCGGCGTGCGTGCCTTCAACGCGAACCCCCGCCTCGCCGTGCACCGCGAGCGGCTGCTCGACTACGTGAAGCAGGGAGGGCGCCTGGTGGTGCAGTACAACACCAACAGCCGCGTGGGCCCGCTGGCCGCCTTCGTCGGGCCGTACCCGCTGGAGATTGGCCGCGAGCGCGTGACGGACGAGACGGCGGTGATGACGCCCGTGTCACCGGACGAGCCGCTGTTGCGCACGCCCAACCGACTCACGGCCGCGGACTTCGACGGCTGGGTCCAGGAGCGCGGTCTCTACTTCGCGTCGAAGTGGGATGACCACTACCGCCCGGTGTTCGAGCTGAACGACGCGGGTGAAGCGCCCCTGCGTGGCTCGCTGCTCGTCACCCGTCACGGCAAGGGCGTGTTCGTCTACACGGGCCTGGCCTTCTTCCGTCAGCTCCCCGCCGGAGTCCCCGGCGCCTACCGCCTCCTGGCGAACGTCCTCGCGCAATGAGCCTTCCTCCGAACCCGTCTCCCTCCCCGACACCGCCCGAGAAGAGGCCCGAATTGGATGACGCGCCGCCGCTGCTCGGCTCGTGGCGCAACGTCTACCTGCTGGTGTTCGGCGCCTTCGTCCTGTTCCTCGCGCTGTCGTCGCTGCTCACCTGGGTGTACTCGTGACCTTGCTCGATTGGGTCGTGCTCGTCGGTACGATTGCGTTCATCGTCATCTGGGGCATGTGGAAGTCCCGGGGCGCGAAGAGCACCGAGGACTATCTGCGTGGCGCGCGCGAGCTGAAGTGGCCCACGATTGGTCTGGCGGTGATGGCCACGCAGGCGAGCGCCATCACCTTCTTGTCCGTTCCCGGGCAGGCATACGAAGACGGCATGCGCTTCGTGCAGTTCTACTTCGGACTGCCGTTCGCGATGATTCTCATCAGCGCGGTCTTCGTCCCCATCTACTACCGGCTGAACGTCATCACCGCGTACCAGTACCTGGAGTCCCGCTTCGATTTGAAGACGCGCCTGTTGGGCGCCTTCCTCTTCCTGGTGCAGCGGGGCCTTGCGGCGGGCATCACCATCTACGCCCCGTCCATCATCCTCTCCACCATCCTCGGCTGGCCGCTGGAGCCCACCGTCGTCGCCATGGGCGCGCTGGTCATCCTCTACACGGTGACGGGCGGCTCCAGCGCCGTCAGCCAGACGCAGAAGCAGCAGATGGTGGTGATGATGGGCGGCATGGTGGTGGCCGCGCTCGTCATCCTCTGGCGGCTGCCCAAGCACGTGTCGTTCGGCGACGCGGTGGACGTCGCGGGCGCGTTCGGCCGGATGAACGTGGTGAGCTTCGACTTCAACGTGCAGGACCGCTACAACTTCTGGTCCGGCATCACCGGTGGCTTCTTCCTGGCGCTGTCCTACTTCGGCACGGACCAGTCGCAGGTGGGTCGCTACCTGACGGCGCGCTCCATCACCGAGAGCCGGCTGGGACTGCTGTTCAACGGCGTCCTCAAGCTGCCGATGCAGTTCCTCATCCTCTTCGTCGGCATCCTCGTCTTCGTCTTCTACCAGTTCAGCACTCCGCCCCTGCTCTTCAACGACACGCTGGGCGAGCGCATGCGCGCGTCGACGCAGGCGGGGGAGTACGCGGCGCTGGAGGCGAAGTGGGAGCAGGTGCAGTCCGGCAAGCGCGCGGAGGTGGAGCGCTACCTGGCGGCGGGTGACTCCGGAGACGCCACCACGCAAGCGGGAGTCCGGGAGGCCCTGCGTGCCTCCTTGGGTGAGGCCAGCGCGGTCCGCAAGGAGGCCAAGGCCCTGGTGTCGCGCGCGCTGCCCGGCGCGGAGACCAAGGACTCCGACTACATCTTCATCGGCTTCGTGAAGCGGTGGCTGCCCAGCGGGCTCTTCGGGTTGCTCATCGCGGTCATCCTGTCGGCGGCCATGAGCTCCATCGCCAGCGAGCTGAACGCGCTGGGTGCCACCACCACGGTGGACTTCTATCGGCGCGTGTTCCGTCCGGAGGCGTCGGACCGGCATGTCCTCATCGCCTCCAAGCTGTTCACCGTGTTCTGGGGCCTGGTGGCCGTGGGCTTCGCGAGCTTCGCGTCGCTGCTCGACAACCTCATCCAGGCGGTGAACATCCTGGGCTCCATCTTCTACGGCACGGTGCTGGGCATCTTCCTGGTCGCCTTCTTTCTCAAGCACGTGCGGGGACACGCCGTCTTCACCGCCGCTGTCATCTCCCAGTGCACTGTGATTGGCCTCTTCATGCTCAGCGACATCGGCTACCTCTGGTTCAACGTCATCGGCTGCGCGCTCGTCGTCTCGCTCAGCCTGGCGCTCCAGGTGGTCATGCCGCGTGGGCCACAGGCCGCGCCGGCCGCTGGGGCATAGGGCTCCGAGTGGTTTCCGGGTGGGTGGGAACCGGAGGACGACGCGGGCCGTGAGCGGGTGTTCCGGGCTCCCACCCTGAGCTGATCCCCGTTCGGCAACATTTCCCCGCGTCGTCCCATAATCCCAGAGCGGCGCGTGGAGCGTTCCACGTCCGCCTCTCCGGGAGCGACTCATGACGGCGCGCGTTACAGGTGGTGGTGTCCAGACGGGAACCGCCCCGGGAAGCAACGAGGCGGCGGAGGCCTCCCGCCGCGCCGCCGAAGCCGCCCGCCGCGCCGCCGAGGAGGCCCAACGCAAGGCCCAGGAGGCCGCCGCCGCCGCGCAGCGTGCCCGCGCGGAGAGCTCCAGCTTGAAGGGCGCGGGGCCACTGAAGCAGGACCCGAAGGTGACGGTCGCCGAGACGAAGGCGAAGAAGCTCGACACCGACGCGCGCAAGGCCACCGAGCGCGCCAATGCCTCCGCGTTGGCCGCCGGCCAGCCGCTGCCATTCCCCCAGAGCGCCGCGCCCTCCGCTCGCAACACGCTGCTGTTGGACGGCGGTGACTTCTCCGCGCGCACGAAGACGTCGCTCTTCGGCAACCCCACGCTGGGCGCTGAGCCCATGAGGCTGGACGCGGAGACTCGCGCCGTCGCGCCGGCTTCTGTCACCCAGACGGCCGCCACCACGGGCGCCTCCACCGCCGAAGGGGCGCAGCAAGCGCTGGTCGATGCCAAGGAGGCCTACGAGGACGCGCACGAGAAGTCCTCCGAGCTGACGGAGAAGCTCAACCAGGAGCTGGCCAAGCTCGGCCCCGCGCTCACCGAGGAGCAGAAGCAGCAGTACGTCGCGGAGTTCCGCGCGCGCTACCCGGACGAGTACGCCGCCGAGGCCGCCGCCGCGAAGACGCTCAACGCCGCGCTCAATGACCCGAAGCTGCTGGAGGCAGCCAAGAACAACCCCGACGTCGCCAAGGAGTGCGTCGAGGCCGCCAAGCTGCTCGCGGAGTCTCCCGAGGCCAAGGGAGCGCTCGAGTGGGCGGGCAAGGCGTTGGATCCGCAGGGCCCCGCGGGCACGGCCTTCGCGCAGCTGCAGACCCAGATTGAAGACGACGTCGCGGCGCCGGCCCTGGCCACCGCCGCCGGTCAGCTGCTCGCGGAGAATGGCGGCGACGTCCAGGCGGCGCTGAAGGCGCTCGCGGACATCACCAAGCCCCTGGTGAACCTGGGCAAGGGCGGCTCGGCCATCAAGAATGGCATCGAGACCATCAAGGCCGCGCTCGCCTCGGGGGACCCCGGCCCGCTGATGAAGCTGGCGGAGGGGGGCAGCAAGCTGAGCATCGCGCTCGCGGGTGTCGGCGCGGCCTTCGGGCTCGTCAGCGCGGTGAACGACGCGCAGCGCGGCGAGTGGGGCGACTTCGTCAAGAACCTCGCCAACGCGGGCCGGGGCGGCGCGCAGGCGGCGGCGGGTGTGCTGCGCGTGCTCGGCGAGTCTGGCCGCATCGCCGCGTCGACAGGAGAGGCTGCGGCCAGCTTCCTGCTGCGGCTGGCGCCCGCGCTCGGCGTGGTGGCCAACGCCATCGTCCTCGCGGACCACTTCAAGGACTTCCTGGACGACCCCACGGTGGGCGGCGGCATCCAGGCGCTTGGCGACGCCATCGCGGTGATTGGCGCGGGCGTGGGCACGGTGGTGCCGGGTGTCGGTCAAATCATCGAAGGCGTCGGTCTGATTCTCTCGGCCTTCGGCGGCCTGTTCGCCAACAAGGAGAAGCAAGAGAAGTTGGACAACGAGTCTGAGGAGATCCTCAAGAAGATGGGGCTCGATTCCGATATCGCGGAGACGCTCGCGCACGGCGACGACCAACCGGCGCGACTGGCGGAGCAACTGGGCCTGACGCCCGCGCAGATTCAGCAACTGGCCAGGACGCACCCGCTGCTGTTCGACGCGCCAGGGTTGGGGCAGGCGGCCATCGACGCGGCCGAGGCGTGCGGCATGAAGGGCGCGGAGGCGCTGCGCTTCATGGACGAGATGGCGAAGACCGACCCGGAGTTCGCCTGGGACCTGCTGGGCGTGCAGGGCGCCTTCCAGGGCGACGGCATGCACCCGACGGCGACGGCGGACTCGTGGCGCGCGTACGTGGAGAACCGCTACCCGGAGGCGTTCGCCTACGCGAAGGACCACGCGCCGGAGTTGTTCGGTGCGAGCGCGGAGTCCCGACGCCAGGCGGACCGGGACTTCGAGCGCAACGCGGGCGTGTCCGACTTCCCGCTCGTGTACGCGCGCCTGTGCAACGAGCACAAGGGTGACGACGCGTACACCAGCGAGTTCATCCAGAACATGAAGGACAACGGCTACCTGGAGTCCTTCGTGCAGTTCATCGACCAGAACGGCCTGGACATGGACCGCGACGGCGCGAAGGTCGCCATCGAGGCGGCGCTGCGCACCGGCGTGCTCACCGAGGCGGAGCTGAAGAAGTACCTCGACGGTGAGAACGGCGACGCCTGGCGCTCCCTCCTCGGGCGCTGAGCTGTCGGTGGCGGCGAGGCCTCGCGCGGGACGTCCGAGCGAGGCCCATGCGCGCGGGCTAGCGAGGACCCACGAGGTACATGCAGGTTCCCGACGAGGGCGGCGGGGTGGCATGAGGGAACCACGGCGGGCAGCCCGAGCCCATTGTTCCGACGTGGATTGTCGCGGTCATGTTGCGTCCCGTCAGGCGCCAGATGAGGACATGGCCCGAGGCCGGGTCATGCCAGACGATGTCGGGAATGTTGTCCCTCGTGTAGTCCGCAGTGGCGCCAACATAGAAGTCCAGGGACATGCCGGGCAGGGGGATGGAGCCCATGATGGTGGCATTGTTCATGCGCAAGATGTCGTTCTGTCCCGTGTTGATGTTGCGCCAGAGCAGATCCGTCCTCCCATCTCGGTCGAAGTCCGCCGCACCCACGATGACCCAGGGCAGTCCACGGCCAAGTGTCGCGGAGACGCCGATGGGCGTGGGGCCGGACATGTACTGGTAGAAGAACTGCCCGGTGGTGCGGTTGTGCAGGACCAGGTCCGTCTGTCCGTCCAGGTTGAAGTCTCCGGACGCGGCGACGTACCAGCCGGGAGCCGGGAGGATGCTCCCGATAGCCGTCGTGCCGAACACGCCGAAGCCGCTCTGGAAGCGGATGCTCTCGCCGGTCGACCCGGGCGTGTGGAAGA
Organism: Corallococcus terminator; assembly: GCF_049194865.1. Lineage (GTDB taxonomy): Bacteria > Myxococcota > Myxococcia > Myxococcales > Myxococcaceae > Myxococcus > Myxococcus terminator_A. The sequence continues at coordinate 237,531 of NZ_JBLZWL010000123.1, forward strand.
CGAGGTCCGGGTCCGACGTCGGCCCACCGAAGTCAGAGGCGGCCTGAACGACGAACGACGGCGATATGGGGGCGATGGCGGCCGTGCTGGCCAGTGAGAAGCCGCTCATCACCCAGATAAGCATGCTGCCCGTGGACTGGTTCCTCCACAGCAAATCGGAGTCCGAGCCGCCATTGAAGCTCACGACACTGCCGAGGATGGCCTGGGATTGGGTGCCCTCCGGCGCGACGCCCTCGTTGAGCGCTCCCTCCGGCTCGCCACAGCCCAGGACACTTCCAGCAAGACACAGCGTCAACACGGTCTTCTTCATGTTCGGTTCCCCCACGGGTGACTTCTCTTTGGAAACGACGTGACCAGGCCGCCACGGCCTCGCGCGGTAGGTCCCAGCGAGGCCCATGTGCGCAGACGCGCGGGCTAGCGAGGACCCACGAGGTACATGCAGCTTCCCGACGAGGGCGGCGGGGTGACCTGTGAGAACCACGGCGGGCAGCCCGAGCCCATGCTGCCCACGGTCATGGACGTGCCCAGGCTCATCCCCGCCATCCGCCAGATGACGACCTGCCCCGAGCTCGGGTTATGCCAGGCGATGTCCGGGATGCCATCGCGCGTGTAGTCCGCGGTGGCGCCGACATAGTAGGCCAGGGACATGACAGGCAGGGAGGCGGCGCCGATGATGGCGGTGTTGTTCATGCGCCAGATGTCATTCTGGCCCGTGGTGCGGTGGCGCCAGAGCAGGTCCGTCCTCCCATCTCCGTCGAAGTCCGCCGCGCCCACGATGTACCAGGGCAGCGAGCGAGGAAGCGGCGTGGAGATGCCGATGGGCGTGGGGCCGGACATGTACTGGTAGAAGAACTGCCCCGTGCCGCGGTTGTGCAGGACCAGGTCCGTCTGCCCGTCCAGGTTGAAGTCTCCGGACGCGGCGACGTACCAGGCCGATGACGGGAGGATGCCGCCGATGGGCGCCATGCCGAGCACGCTGAAGCTGCTGCTGAGGAAGCGGATGGCCTCGCCAGTCGACCCGGGCGTGTGGAGGACGAGGTCCGGGTCCGAGGTCGGTCCGCCGAAATTGGAGGCAGCCTGAACGACGAGCGACGGCGATACGGCCGGCATCACCGCCGTGCCAGCCAGTGAGGGGCCGGCCATCATCCAGGTGAGCATGTTGCCCGTGGACTGGTTTCTCCACAGCAGGTCGGAGTTCGGGTCGCCATTGAAGCTCACGACGGTGCCGAGGATGGCCTGGGATTGGGTGCCCTCCGGCGCGACGCCCTCATCGAGCGTTCCCTCCGGACCACCACAGCCCAGGACACTTCCAGCAAGACACAACGTCAGCACGGTCTTCTTCATGTTCAGCTCCCCCTTGGGTGACTTCGTTTGGAAACGAGATGACCAGGCGGCCACGGCCTCGGTGATGCTGAGCGCCGCCGGCGTGGTGACGATGCGCCGCGCGGGATGCACGGTGGGTGAAGTCATGGCGCGCATCTTGTCCCAGGCCCCTGACGCGAAGCCAATGGCTGCGCACACTCGCCGTCATAGGTCGGAATGTCTCAATGCGTCAGTCGCCACCGCCCGCATACGACGTCTTGGTATGAGGTTCGCATCGCAGCCGCGCCATGACCCATTCCCATCCGAGTTCATTCCCGAAGTCCGTTTCCTCATCGCGTCGCTCGCACTGGAGCTGGGGGGTCGGCGTGCTGGCCTGGCTGTGTGGCTGCGGTCCCATGGACGTGCCTCAGGCGCAGGACGCGATGCCCACGGAGCAGGAGACACAAGGCATCGAAGGGGGCACCAACGCGTCCATCGCCACCTTCCCGTGGCAGGCGGAGCTGAGGATTGTCGGCGGTACGCACCACTGCGGCGGAGCCATCCTGAGTCCTGACTACATCCTCACGGCCCGGCACTGCATCTCCGGTCGAAAGCCGAGCGATTTTCGGGTGGGCGTGGGGAGCAGCAAGCGCAGCACGCTGCCGAGCGAAGGGCAGATGCGCGACGTGGCCGACTTCATCCTTCACCCCAGCTACAACCCCAACAGCTTCAAATACGACGTCGCCTTGCTGAAGCTCGCCAGCCCGCTGACGCTCACCGGTCCCAATGCCCGGGCCATTCCGCTGGCCACCTCCGTGGACGAAGCGGCCGGTCGCACGGCGCCGGGTGCCATGGCGACCTTTACCGGCTGGGGCCAGCTCGGGGTCAACAACACCACGCTGCCGGACACCCTCCAGAAGATGACCGTGTCCGTCTTCTCCAAGGTGGCGGCGGATGCGGTGCTGCCGCCTTTGGACGCTGTCACCGTGGACCAGCTCCCGGCGGGCCATGCCCCGGGAGGCATCTGCCCGACGCGCGGAGACAGCGGAGGGCCATTGGTCGTCGACGGCGCTTCCGGAAAAATCCTCGCGGGTGTGGCGAGCCTGGGCTTCGGCTGCGGCCTGCCGAGTCTCTACGCGAAGGTGTCGCACGTCGAGCCGTGGGTGGCTGGCATCCGCGCGAGGACTCCGGTGGAGCGTGCATCGGGAACGCAGACGAACACGCTCGGAGGAGACTGGACGCACTACCTCGTCACGGTGCCCGTGGGGACCTACTCACTCAACGCACGGCTCAGCGGTGGGTCGGGGAACGCGAACCTCTACGTCCACACCTCGTCCCCCAACACGTCCACCTACACCTGCCGCTCGGTGGACTCCGGCACGGAGGAATACTGCGCCCTCTCCAATCCCGCCGCCGGTACCTGGTACGTCTCCGTGTATGGCGCCGGGCCATACGCCAACGTCTCGGTGCGAGCAGCGACCTACTGATTCACTGGCCGGCTGGGGGGGCGGCTAACGCGTAACGACTTCGTTCCGAATCTGCTTGCCCCGTCTTTGCGTGCGCTGATACGTAACGATTCGTTGACATATGAGTCCTCGCTCCGCCCACGCCCACCTGCCCACATCTTCGGGGCCGTCCTCGATGCTCGACGCGGTGTTCTTCGCGCTCGCCGACAGCACCCGGCGGGCGTTGCTGGCCCGGCTCCGGAGCTCCGAAGCGACCGCGGGGAGCCTCGCCACGGGCTTCGCGATGACCCGGCCCGCGGTGTCGCGCCACCTGCGCGTGCTGCGCCAGGCGGAGATGGTCCGCGAGGAGCGCCGGGGACGCGAGCGCGTCTACACGCTCGAGCCGCTGCGCCTGCAGCTCATCAACGATTGGCTCGAGGACTACCGCGTGTTCTGGCCCGCGCGACTCCATGACCTCAAGCAGTTCATCGAGTCGATGCCCGACGAGGCTCCCGTCCCACCCCAGGGCCCCGCGCCTCGCGCCCGACGTTCCCCCAAGAGGAGACCCCGATGAGCCCGTCGTTCGAGCACGAGTTCACCTTCAAGCTGCCGGCCCCACCCGAGCGGGTCTATCGCGCACTGACCGACCCGGCCGAGCTGCGTCACTGGTTCGCCGAGCATGCCGAGGTCGAGCCGCGCGTCGGTGGCGCCTACCGCTTCTGGGGCAAGGCCACCCTCGGCGCGCCTCGCGAGCCTGGCCGCGACCAGGTCCTGACGTCGCTCGAGCCCGGCCACGGCCTCAAGTTCAGCTGGACGATTCAAGGCGCCCCGACCGAGGTGAACTACACGCTCCAGCCAGGAGAGGGCCCGGACGCGTGTTCACTGGTGATTCGCCATGCCGTGCGAGGGCAGCTTCCGTATCGCCAGCCGCGTCATGTGATTGACGACCTGTGGCGCATCCACACCGGCAACCTCAAGGACCACCTTCGCGAGGGCACCCAGCTCACGCTGCCCGACTTCAGCAGCAGCGCCCCCGAGGTGCGCGCCTCGATAGAGATCGCCGCGCCGCCCGCCAAGGTGTACCGCGCCCTGCTCGTCCCCGAGCTGATGAACCGCTGGCTCTTTGGCGCCGCGCGTGTCGACGTGGACCGCGGTGAGATTTCATACGGATGGAGCTACACCTGCGAGGGCAGGTCCGTGGCGGGCGGCCCCACCCGCATCCTCGAGAAGGTCGAGAACGAGCGCCTGGTCACCGATTGGACCGACTGGCGGGGCGACCCGGACAAGCCGATGACGCGCGTGACGTGGCTCCTGGAGTCTCTCGAGGAGGGGCGCCGCACTCGCGTCACCGTCATCCACGACCGCTTCGAGCTGCCGGTCGACCGCAGCGACTACCAGCAGGGTTGGGCCGGGTTCCTGGGCATGCTCGCCAAGGTGGCCGCCGACGCGAGCTGAGCCCGTCGGCGAACCTCGAACGCCGCCCGCACGCGGGTACCTCCCACGAGCGGGCGGCGGATGGACGAAAGACAGCAGGCCTCAGAGCTCCGTGCAGTTGAGCGCTATCTTCCGATGCTCCAGCGCCTGCCGGATGCCGCTGTAGACCACCCCGTTCGACGCGAGCCCGACATGCTCGACGAGGTTGTCCTTGCAGAAGTCCTGCACCGTCACGTTGCACCGCAGTTCCTCCCCCGAGGGGCTCGTCCGGTCGCAGTTGTCCATCTTCCCGTTCGACTCCGCCTTGGTGAACACGTCGTGCAAGGTGTTGATGTTGGTGTAGTAGATGGGGTCGTTCGCCGGGCGCGTGTTGATCTCCGCGATGAACGCCGAGCCCGCCTTCATCTGCTTGCAGGGCAGCGGGTCCGCCGCGGTGCCGGTGCAGTTGAACAGCAGGCGCGCCACCAGGGCGAGCAGCGGGTCGTCGTTGGTGCCCTTGTGGGGCGTGCCCAGACTGATGATGCTCTCCACCGACGCGTTGCCGAAGTCGCGCACGTACGCCCGTGCCACCGCGCCACCCTGGCTGTGGCCAATGAGGTGGACCTTGCTCGCGCCCGTCTGGAGCAGCACGTCCGCCACCTTGTACTTGAGCTGGCGCGCGCTCTCGTGCAGGTCAATCAGACCGCCGCTGGGCAGCTCGAAGAAGAAGCGCTGGTAGCCATCCCGGTCCAGCCGGCTCTCCAGCGTCCAGTACAGGATTTCGCTCGCCAGCGTGCCGCCGACGATGAGCACCGGGTTCTTTCGCGCCGTCGGGGTGGGCGAGGGAGTCGGCGTCGGCGCGGGAAGCGGCGTGGTGGCGGGGACGGTGGTGATGCCGCAGCTCACCACGCTGGCCTGCGCGCTGCCCGGGTTGCTGATGAGCGGCGGGTCCGCGCCCCAGCAGGACCAGGCGCCATCCGCCTGGGGACCGTGCTGCACCATGAACTGCGCATGGGCGGAGCCATTGCCAGCGTAGGAGAAATCACAGCCACCACCGAGCACCTTGCCGGTGGCGGCGGCGAGGGCGCGCGGATAGGCCACGCCCGACGTCTTCACGCCCTGGCTCACCGCGCAGCGCAGCGCGGGCTTGGGGGTGAGCGGGGCGGCCTGCGCGGGGTCCACCGCGAGCTGACACGCGACGAGCGACGCGGTGACGGTGGCGTCCTGCGGGTGGTTCGGCGGGTCCGCGGCCTGACAGCGCCAGCCCTTGCCGTTCGCCGTGGGCTTGGAGACGACGATGTTCTCCGCGTGGATGGAGCCGTTCAGCGCATGAGAGGAATCACAGCCGCCGGAGACGACGACATAGCCCTCGGTGGCGAGCTGAGGGGTGAGGGACACCTCGGCGAGCGGATTGCGCGAGGGGCCTGTCTTCGAGCTGAGCGTCTTGCACTGCATGCGCAGGCTGCTGACATTCGGCGCGCTGGCCTTGCAGAAGGTGACGGAGGCCTTGGCCCACGCGGGATTGATGACGAGCGCGGGGTCGGCGCCCTTGCACCGCCAACCGAAGTCCCCGTCGGGAGCGTTCTGCACCATGACCTCGGCGTGCGCGGAGTCGTAGCCGAAGCGAGACACCTCGCAGCCGCCGCCCACGCGGACGTAGCCCTGTTGCTGTTTGACGAGCGGCACGGAGGCCACGGCCTTCGGATTGGCTCCGAGTCCCGTCGCGGGGGCGCGCTCCTGGAGTGTCTGACAATCGAACGTCACTTGCGCCGAGGCCATCGTGCCCACGAGCAGGAGCGCGGCGAGAAGGACTCCACGTAATCCATGTGAGGGGCTCATCGCGTGGCCTCCAGGGTGGAGGTGCGTGGGTCCTCGGAACGATGGCGACGGCAGGGCCGCGTCACGGACCGCGCCAGCGTGTGCGTGGCGGTGTGAAGCGGAACGAAGTGGGGCTGCGTCATGGAGTCATTCTCCTTGCGGCAACGAGCCAGGGCCGCGCTGCACGCGCCGAGGCATGCTGCAAGCGTTGGACCCGTGGCGACGAAGCGCACGTCCAGGAGCGAAGCGGCGTCGCGAACCGGATGCATGTCATCGACGCCGCTCGGAACGGACGCGTCACGGACACGTCAGGGCTGCTCCGTGACACGTCAGCTCGGAAGCGTCGGCGATGGCTCGGGGTGGAGAGGGCCCTGGTCTGTTGGGACCCAGCCCGGGAGCCCGTGACGCGTGGCTACAGCCCGACGTGGAGGCGATAGGTGTAGTCGATGGGATTTCCCATCGGCGAGAGGGCCGTGACGTGCACGGTGTGCCTTCCTGGCGCCAGCGCGAGCATCAGCCACCAGCCATCGCTCACGCCTTGCTGTGGCGTGCCGGTGAGGCAGGGGTCGGGGAACTGGCCCACGAGGCTCGGGTGCGCGGAGAAGGTGAACAGGGGGCTGGTGTGACGGTGGGCGGAGTAGGGCACGGGCTTGCCGTTCACCGTGACGCTCACGTTCTGGATGAGGTCATTGAAGCCGCGTGCGCCTTCGCGCAGGAACTGTTCGAGCGTCTGGCCCGGCGCGGGCTTGAAGTCGGGGTCGGGGCACGGGAAGTCATTGATGATGATCCACAGCGGTACGAGCACCAGCTTGCCGAAGGGAACGCGGCATGTGCGCTGATACGTCGTAGCGCCGTCGTAGGCCGGGACGAAGTACACGGGGCCTGACTGCTCGACACCGCAGTCCGCGTCGAGGACCAGCTCGGGGTTGCGCTCGGCGGGGACCTTGTATGTCCAATACCACCACTGCTCCGTCCACGCGGTGATGCTCCGCCCCAACACCGGCAGGGCGCGTGGGAGCACCAGGGCGCCCTGACTCGCCAGCTCCCGGGCCTCCTCGGGAGACAGCGCCAGTGGCATCACGTCCTCCGGTGTCACCGTCTCCGACGACTCCCGCGTTCCACCACAGCCCGCGACCCACACCGCGAGCACACACGACACCATCCAGCGTCCAAGCCGCATAGGACCTCTCTCCTCGAAGGTGATGGCATCCAAGGTAGAGAGGTCAGCCAGGCGCGTCTTGTACGCCGTTGCGCTCTCGTGGCCGCTACGTCCGGGAGACGCGCCGATGCGCGTGCACGGCGGAGCGGTACTCGCCCGGAGTCACCCCGAGGGTGCGGGTGAACTGCTTCACCAGATGGCTCTGGTCCACGAGGCCACAGTCGAGCGCCACTTCGCTCATCGGCATGTCCGTGGCGAGCAGCCGTTGCGCGTGACGGACCCGCAGACAGCGCAGGTACACCTGTGGCGTCTGGCCCGTCTGCTCCCGAAAGGCTCGCACGAAGTGCCACGGACTGAGCCGCGCCTCGCGCGCCAGCTCTCGCAGCGAGATGTTGCGAGTCACGCTCGCCTCGATGAGCGCCCGCGCGCGACGCACCCCTGGTGTACACGGCGTCGCTCGGGCACTCCCTCCGTGAGCGACAGCGTGCCTGCGCACCAATCCGACGAGGAGCGACAGCAGCTCCGTCTCACGCTCGAGCGTGGAGGTGCTCGGGTCGACCATTCCCTCGAACACCTGGGAGAACGCGCGCATCAGCGCGGGGTCGTCGATGAGGGGGGCCGCGAAGTCTGGCAACCCGCTCGTCTCGGACGCCGCCTCCCGCGAGGCGTCTTCCATCAACCTCGGGTCGATGTAGAGGATGCGGTACGTCCAGCCCACGCCAGGGTCCGCCGCGCTGCCCGAGTGCATCTGCCCGGGATTGATGGCGAGCAGCTGGCCCGCGGGGGCCACCACCGTGTTGCCCCGGATGAGCATCGCCTCCGCGCCCCGGTCCATGCAGACGAGCGAGAACACGTCATGCGAGTGGGGGACGAAGGTGTGTCGGGTGTAGCTCGCGTGCTGAGCCTCCAGCCCCTGTACATCCGGGCGAACCCAGAAGCGGGGCGTCGGGACAGCATGCGTTTCGGATGATGGGGCCATGGGCGGGACCTCACGGACAGGCCCTGGCCGGGATGCCAAGGCGCGGCCGGGAAGCTACCGGGGCTCGGGCCTCCCGCTGCTCGCGAGCCGCTCATGTGAAGGGTATCGCCCGGGGCTCTACGGCCCGCGTGTTACCCTGGTCGGCTTCGCCGCGCGCGGTAGCCCGCACACGGCGCGAGAGCGGGCTCCACCTTCGAGCCCGCTCCCGTGGCGAAACCTCAGCTGCCCAGCTCGACGTTCTCGAGCACTCCGAGCGCGTCCGGAATCAGGAGCGCCGCGGAGAAGTAGGTGCTGACGAGATAGGACGAGATGGCCTTCTCGCTGATGTCCATGCGACGCACGGACACGCCCGGCTCGACTTCGTCCTGGAGCCCCGTGCGGGTCAGGCCGATGACGCCCTGGTCCGACTCACCGGTGCGCATGACGATGATGGAGCTGGTGCGCTGCTCGGTGATGGGAATCTTGTCGCACGGCAGCATGGGAACGCCACGCCACGCCATGGCCTTGGTGCCCTGCACGTCCACCACCGTCGGGTACAGCCCGCGACGGGTGCACTCCCGACCGAACGCGGCGATGGTGCGCGGGTGGGCCAGGAAGAAGCGCGACTTCCGGCGCCGGCTCAGCAGCTCGTCCATGTCGTCCGGCGTCGGAGGGCCGGAGCGGGTGTGGATGCGCTGCTTCAGGTCGGCGTTGTGGAGCAGACCGAAGTCGCGGTTGTTGATGAGCTCGTGCTCCTGCCGCTCCTTCAGCGCCTCAATCGTCAGGCGGAGCTGCTGCTCCGTCTGGTTCATCGGCCCGTTGAACAGGTCCGCGACGCGGGTGTGCACGCGGAGCACTGTCTGCGCCACGCTCAGCTCGTACTCGCGCGGGGCCAGCTCGTAGTCCACGTAGCCGCCGTGAATCGACGGCTCGCCGGAGTGACCCGCGGCCAGCGGAATCGCCGCCTGCCCCATCTTGTCCTGGGGCTTCTTCAGGCGCTCCTTGTACCGCTCGACGTGCGCCTGCAGCGCGGGCGACTGCAGGATGAGGGTCTCGAACACCTGCTGCGGCAGCGCCAGCACCGTGCAGGCCGTGGTCGCCTTGACGGTGAAGGCCCAGTGGTCGTTCGACTCCACCACCGCCTGGTCACCGAAGTGGTCGCCGTCCGCGAGCGTGTCCAGCGTCAGCTCGTCCCCGTACTTGCCCTTGCCCAGCTTCTTCGCCTTGCCGTGGGCCAGCAGGAACACGTGCTCGGCGGGAGTCCCCGCCTCGACGATGGACTCCCCGGCCTTGTACTCCTTCTGGACGAAGCGGCTCGCCAGGGCCTGGAACACCGCGTTGTCACCCTCGAAGCCGCGCAGCAACGGCAGCTTGTGGAGCTCCTGGGCAGGCACTTCCACCCGGGCGCCCACGTTGCCGAAGTTGAGCCGGTCGTCTCCCACCGCGTAGCTCAGGCGACGGTTGACGCGGTACGTGCCGCCCGTCACCTCCACCCACGGCAGCATGCGCAACAGCCACCGGGGGGTGATGCCCTGCATCTGCGGGACGGTCTTGGTCGTCGTCGCGAGCTGGCGAGCACCCGCGGTGCTCAAGCTCGTCAGCTGCGAGTCCAAACCACCACCGCCTGGATTGATTGGGTTCGTCATGGCGTGGGCCTTTCGTTACTCCGAGCGGCCAATCTCGACGCTCTCCAGGATGCCCAGCGCGTCAGGGATGAGGACGGCGGCGGAGAAGTACGAGCTGACCAGGTAGTTGATGATGGCCTTCTCGTTGATGCCCATGAAGCGCACGGAGAGGCTGGGCTCGATTTCGTCGGGGATGCCGGCCTGGTGCAGACCGACGACGCCCTGGTTCTTCTCACCCGCGCGCATCAGCAGGATGGAGCTGGTGCGGGAGTCGGAGACGGGAATCTTGTTGCACGGGAAGATGGGGATGCCACGCCACGCGGGCACCATGTTGCCGTTGAGCTCCACGCTCGTGGGGTAGATGCCCCGGCGGTTGCACTCCTGGCCGAACGCGGCGATGGCGCGCGGGTGGGCCAGGAAGAAGGACGGGTCCTTCCACACGGTGGAGAGCAGCTCGTCCATGTCGTCCGGCGTCGGAGGGCCGGAGCGGGTGTGGATGCGCTGCTTCAGGTCGGCGTTGTGCAAGAGGCCGAAGTCACGGTTGTTGATGAGCTCGTGCTCCTTGCGCTCCTTCAGGGCCTCCACCGTCAGGCGCAGCTGCTGCTCCGTCTGGTTCATCGGCTCGTTGAAGAGGTCCGCGACGCGGCTGTGAATCTGGAGCACCGTCTGCGCGACGCTCAGCTCGTACTCGCGCGGGGACGTCTCGTAGTCCACGTACGTGCCCGGCAGCACCGGCTCGCCCGTGTGGCCCGCGGCCAGCTCGATGGCGGCCTGGCCCGACGTGTCCTGCTTCTTCTTCGAGAGCGCCTTGAACTGCTCGATGTGCTTCTGGAGCGAGGGCGACAGGGCGACCACCGCCTCGAACGCCGACTGCTGGAGCATCAGCACGGTGCAGGGCGTGACGGCCTTCGCCGTGAAGGTCCAGTAGTCCTGCGACTCCAGCAGCGCCTGGAAGCTGTAGTGGTCGCCGTCGGCGAGCACGCCAATCACCGTCTCGTCGCCGTACTTGCCGGCGCCAATCTGGTTCACCTTGCCGTGGGCGATGAGGCAGATGGAGTCCGCCTCCTGGCCCTTCGCGGTGATGACCTCGCCCGCCTTGAACTCCTTCTGCTCGAAGCGGTTGGCCAGGGCCTGCAGCACCTCCACGTCGTCGAACCCGCGCAGCAGGGGCAGCTCACACAGCTCCTGGGGGATGACCTGGACCTTCGCGCCCGCGGTGGTGAACGTGACGCGGCCATCACCCACCGCGTACGTCATGCGGCGGTTGACGCGGTACACGCCACCGGACACCTGCACCCACGGCAGCAGCTTGAGCAGCCACCGGGAGGAGATGCCCTGCATCTGCGGAACGGACTTGGTCGTCGTCGCGAGCTGCCGCGCCGCCGCCGTCCCGAGGCTCAACAGTTGGTTCTCAGCTTCGTTGCCGGGCTTGATCGGATTCGCCATGAGGACACCTTGTCTTTCAGAGGTGGGGAGACTGGGAAGAGGTTGGGGTTACGAATGAGTCAGGATTGGCGGAGGCCGCTGAACATCGAGGCGACTCGCGCCGCGGAGGTGCCCAGCCCCGTGGGGCCGTGCACGTGAGGCATGGGCTTGCGGCTGCCCTGCAGCTCGAACTCCTTGTACCGGTCCACCGTCTGGTGCCAGATGAGCACACCGGCCATCCAGTTCTGGAGCTTCTCCACGTACAGCTTCAGCTTCTCCTGGGCCCGCGAGTCCAGGTTGAAGTTGCGGATGAGCGACGGCAGCTCGTTGGAGAGCGTGTGCTGGAACTGCTCCATCCGCGCGGTCATCAAGTCATTGACGACCTCCACCGCCTGCGTGGGCGACAGGTCCAGGAAGCGCTGGACGACGAGGACGCCGTTGTTCAGCTCGCCCTCGTACTCAATCTCCTTTTGATAGGAGAAGACGTCATTGGTGAGGCAGGCGTAGTCGGCCGCCGAGTTCTCCAGCGAGCGGATGGGCCGGGTGTGGAAGATCTCCGCCGGAATCGCGTCGCCGTGGGACAGCCGCGACAGGCTCATGGTGAGGTCCGAGCCGAACGTCTTGCGGCGCATCTCCACGTAGTCGACCGGGTCCGGGACTCGGTTCTGTATCTGATTGGCCAGCTCCCACAGCCAGCTCTCCGTCATGTCCTGGATGGCCTTGCGGAACAGGTTGCGCGCGCTCGGCGTCAGGTTGGCCGCGGTGCGCGCCCACAGGTCGGCCAGGCCCCGCTCCACCGGGTTGGTGGCGACCGCGGTGCTGGTGGCCGGGTCATCCGGCATGAAGGCCGTCAGCCGGGCGTTGAAGAGCTTCGCCCCGGTCATGTCCTTGGTGTAGCCGTAGAAGGCCGGGAAGTAGTCGTCCGCGTAGGTGCCCCAGACGAGCCAGCCCGACGTCAGGTTCAGCTCGGCGGCGGTGGCGTCCGGATGAATCAGCGCGCCGCACAGCGCCACGTCCGCGACGTCGAACTTGTGGTCATCCCAGATGTACACGCCGGGTAGCCCGGGCAGCGCGTCCAGCATGCCCATGCGCCGCGCCCACGCCTTGGAGTCCTTGCGCGCGCCGTCCAGGTGGGGGCTGCGCCCCGTGGTGTACGGCATGTAGAACTTCGGCGGCACCAGGTGGCCCACCGGCTGGTAGGGCACGTGGGTGAAGCTCTTGAAGCGCTTGAGCCCCAGGGCGCCGGGCGTCGTGGGGAGGCGCAACACGGAGGCGCCCAGGCCCGGGATGTTCAGCTCGGTGCCGGGGCCGCCCGAGGCGGGCTTCGTGTAGCGGCTGGAGCGCAGGTGCCACTCGTGGCCTCCGGACTGCCAGTCCTGGAGCCCCCGGAGGTAGACGAGGACGTTGGCCTGCTCCACCGGGTTGAGGCCATGCTCCGCGAAGAGCGAGGGCAGCTCCGTCAGCGCCGTGTTCTCGAACTGCTGGAGCCGCGACGTGAGCACGTCGTTGACCAGGTGGGCCGCCGCCTGCGGGGTGATGTCCAGGAAGCGCTCCATGACGAGCACGCCGTTGGACAGCTCGCCCTCCTCGAGGATTTCGCGCTCGTAGGAGAACAAGTCGTTGCGCAGGTGGACCGCGTCCGCGAACGAGTGCTTCAGCACCAGCATCGCCCGGCTGGCGGCGATGCGGTCCGGCACCTCGGCGAAGACGGCGTGCTCCACCAGGTCCGCGGACCAGGGCGCCCCGCCGACCTTGCGGCGCATCTCGATGTACTCAATCGGGTTGGAGACCCGGGCCTCGCTGATGTTGTCCAGCTCCCACGTGGACTCGTCCAGGAGCGCCTTGGTGCTCTCGAAGAAGCGCTTGCGCCACTCCAACGACTTGGTGGGCACCGTGCGCATCCACAGGTCCGCCAGGCCCGCCTCCACCGGGTTGGTGGGCTTGGGCATGGGCGTGGACAGGTCCACCGGCATGAACATGGGCAGCCGGTCCAGGTACGCCTTGGAGCCCTCGCGGTCCTGGGGGCGCTTGTAGATTTCGAGGAAGTGGTCGTCGAAGTAGAAGACCCAGACGTACCAGTCGGTGATGAGGTCCAGCTCCGGGCTCGGCGCCTCCGGATGGGTGTAGGCGCACAGGAGCGCGTAATCCATCGCGTCGAACTTCCGCTCGCTCCAGATCTCCGGCGCGCTGCCGTCCTTGGGCGCGCCGATGATGCCCAGCTCGCGCGCCCAGGCCTTGGAGTGCACCCGCGCTGCCTCGAGGTTCGGATTCAGACGCGCCGGCCAGGGGACATAGAAATCCGGCAATACAAAAGGTTGCTTGTCTCGCGCCTTGGCCATGGGTGCCCCTCGTAATGACCGGCGCTTTGTAGAGTGTTCAAAATGACGAATCTAGGAATTACTTGGTCAACAGAGAAAATCGAAGGAACGCGGTCTTTCCTGAGCCTCCAGACTGGGTAAGCTTGCACCCGGCGGCAGTGATTGGGCTCGTTTTCTCAGTGAAGGAGAGAAACATCAAAGACATTTATCAGCGGGGCTGGGAGTGTTCTCGGAATTGTTGCTTGTGATTGAGGCCGTGGCGGCCTGGGCTCGCGCATTCCGGGCTTGCGTGGCTGCTTCGGACTGGGAAGCATGTCGCTCATGACCCAGCAAGCGGTGTCTCCCGCCATGTCCGAGGTGTATGTGGTTCCTGGCCAGGACGGTCTCGTCATCTCCGACGACTCCGCCCGCATCGACGTGGACGTGGTGCATGGCTACCTGACGCGCTCGTACTGGAGCCCGGGTATCTCTCGCGCGCTGGTGGAGAAGGGCCTGCGTCACTCGCTCGTCTTCGGTGTGTATGGCGCGGACGGCGCGCAGGTGGGCTATGCGCGCGTCGTCACGGACCGGATGTCGTTCGCCTATCTCTGCGACGTGTTCATCCTGGAGACGCAGCAGGGCAAGGGACTGGGCAAGTGGCTGATGCAGGCGGTCTTCGCCCATCCGGACCTCCAGGGGCTGCGGCGCTTCCTGCTGGCCACTCGCGACGCCCATGGCCTGTATGCCCAGTATGGCTTCACGCCGCTGAAGAACCCGGACCGGTTCATGGAGCGGCATGACCCGGACGTGTACAGCCGGACGTAGCGGAACGCGGGTGGCCCACGGTTCGCATTCGTCTCGTGGGACTCAGTAGGCTGGAGTCCTCGCGGGAGGTGTGGAGTGGAGCGCGTTCAGGCCTTTTCGGCGCGGCATGGGGACGAAGCGGCGACGGCGTGCGTGGTGTGTGACGCACTGCTCGAAGGTGCTCGCTGCGCCCATTGCGGCGCGGCCATGGCACCCGGCGGGTATCGCGTGCTGCGGCTCATCTCGCAGTCTCCGCATGGCCGCGTGTACCTGGCGGTGGATGGACAGGGGGCGCGTGTAGCGCTCAAGGAGCTGCTGTTCGCGTTGGTGCCCGGGGTGGAGCAGTTGGACGCCTTCGAGCGTGAGGCCGCCGTGCTGCGCTCGCTGGAGCACCCGGACATTCCGCGCTTCGTCGCGAGCTTCAAGGAAGGCAGCGGGGTGGGGACGCGCCTCTATCTCGCGCAGGAGCTGCTCGAAGGAGAGACGCTGCTCCAGCGCATCTCGCGCCGCCGGCTGGACGAGGCGGAGGCGTGGACGCTGGCGGAGCAGGTGCTCCAGACGCTCTCCGCGCTGCATCAACGCACGCCCGCGCTGGTGCACCGCGACGTGAAGCCCGCGAACCTCATCCTGCGGCCGGAGGGACGCGCGGCGCTGGTGGACTTCGGCGCGGCCCGCCACCTGGCGCGCGATGTGACGCACGGGTCCACGCTGGTGGGGACGTTCGGGTACATGCCGCCCGAGCAGCTCGGTGGCACGGTGGAGCCCTCCAGCGACCTCTACGCGCTGGGCGCGACGCTGGTGCATGCCCTCAGTGGACGCGAGCCCGCGGACCTCGTCGACGAGGGACTGGTGCTCTCGTTCGAGCAGCACCTCCAGGTCTCCGAGCCGCTCCGCGTGTTCCTGGGCAGGCTGCTCGCGCCGAAGCGCTCGGCTCGGTTCGCATCGGCGATGGAGGCGCTCTCCGCGCTGAAGAGGGCCTCGGGCGAAGGACAGGGGCTGAGTGGTGCGCGTCCAGGCGACGAGGCCCCCACGGATGCAGCGGCACGGACCGATGCGGAGGTCCCGAGCGGTGAGGCGCCCTCCCTCCTGGTAGAGGACTCGCGGGCGCTCCCTCCAGCCGCCGCTGAAGGCGTGGCGGCCTCAGTGGCCACGCCTCTCTCCGCGCGCCGGAGGAAGCTGCGCTGGGCCTTGGCCGCCCTTTCCGCGGCGGCGTTGCTCATGGGCGTGCTTCGACTCGTGGCGGCCCAGGGAGGCAGCGCGGTGGTGGTCACCGACTCACCTGACTGGGGTCGTCCGTCCCAGGCCGCGCCACCCGCCCAACCCGCGATGCCCTCCGGGGAGGGCAACCACCGCAACTTCCGCACGCCCTGGTCGGGTGAATCCGGCTCGCGCTGAAGGGACTGAAGCAAGGCGCCCTGCCTGCTGAATCGGGTTGCCATCGCCTGGCGCTCTGCTCGACGTCGCGCAGCCGTCCACGCCCGTGCGGCGAGTGGCCCGCCCTCCTGAGTCATTTTCGTCTCGGGTGAGCGGCCTGCCAGCCGCGCGCGGGCGGAGACTCGTGGCTCCTCGCGCACGGGACGCGTGGCCATCCGTACACAGCCCCCGGTTTCAGTTTCACCCGGTCATCGTGGTTACATCGCGACGCGCTGGCCCCGTGCTTGCTCTCTCGTCGGGCTGGCTCCCGCCGCCGCACAACACCCCATGTCCTCAAACGAATCCGAACCCACCCCGCCGAGACCTCGGCTCGCTCGCCGCATCGCTCGCCACCTCTTCGGTGAGCTTCGCTGGACGCCTCCCGCCTGGGCCGTCGCGCTGGGCCACGCGCTCGCCCGGTTCGCGCGCGCCCTGGTCGGCTGGGTCCGCCGCAATCCCAAGCGAATCGCCCTGTCGATTGTCGCCCTGTGTGTGCTCGTCGTCGGGGCGGATGCCGCCTGGCGCTGGTATCAGAGCCGGCCGCAGCCGGTGCGCTACTCGCTCAGCGCCACGTCTCCCTCGCTGACGCCGCTCGATGACGGCACGCCTCGGTGGGATTCGGTGCACGTGCGGTTCACCGGCTCGGTGGCCCCGCTGGAAGCCATTGGCAAGCCGGTGACGGCGGGAATCACCCTCAAGCCCGAGCACCCTGGCACGTGGCGCTGGTCCAATGACCGGACGCTCTCCTTCGTTCCCGGTGCGGACTGGGGCGTGGGACAGGAGTACCGCGTCACGCTGGACCGCTCGCTCTTCCCCGAGCACATCCTGCTCGAGTCCCACGAGACGACGTTCCAGTCGCAGCCCTTCACCGCGTCCATCAACAGCCTGGAGTTCTACGAGGACCCGCGCAATCCCAAGGAGAAGCGCGTGGTGTCCACGCTGTCCTTCTCGCATCCGGTGGACCCGGCCTCGCTCGTGCGCAACCTCTCGCTGCGCTTCGACGTGCCCCGTGAAGGACTGCTGGGCTCCCGCCCGCCGGAGCACAAGTTCAACGTCACCTACGACAAGCTGAAGGGACAGGCCTACATCCAATCGGACCTCATCCCCATCCCCGACAAGGAAGCCGCCATGGTGTTGCGGATGGCGCCCGGCGTCCAGGCCGCGCGGGGAGGCAAGGGGATCGAGGGGATACAGGAGCGACAGGTCACCATCCCCGGCATGTTCAGCTACTTCCGCGTGTCGGGCACCAACGTGTCGCTGGTGCGCAATGACCGCTACGAGCCCGAGCAGGTGCTCATCGTCAACCTGACGACGGGCGTCACCGAGGCGGAGCTGCGAAAGAACCTCCAGGTCTGGGTGCTGCCCAAGGACAAGCCCGCCACCCGGGAGGAGACCGCGGACCCCAACCATTCCTGGAACAACGTGCGGGCCATCGGCGACGAGCTGCTCGCGAATGCGGAGAAGCTGGCGCTGGACCCGGTGCCCACGGACAGGGAGCACGCCACGCTGCACAGCTTCCGCATCCGCGCGGACGTGGGCCGCTATCTCTACATCCGGCTCAAGAAGGGCACCCTCTCCGCCGGTGGCTACGTGCTGGCCGAGGAGTTCAACAGCACCGAGGCGGTGCCGCGCTTCCCCGAGGAGGTGAGCATCCTCCACGAGGGCGCCCTGCTCAGCCTCGCGGGCGAGAAGAAGGTCACCGTCCTCTCGCGTGACGTCCAGGCGCTGCGCTTCGAGCTCGGCCGCGTGCTGCCGGACCAGCTCAACCACCTGGTGAGCCAGACGGAGGGACGCTTCGCGCACCCCAGCTTCAACAACTACCGCTTCGACGAGCAGAACATCACGGAGAGCTTCTCCGTGGTGCGCCCGCTGGAGGGCGTGGGGCGGGGCAAGGCGCAGTACGCCGCCTTCGATTTGACGGAGTACCTCACCCCCGCGAACAGCCCGTCCGCGCGGCGGGGCCTCTTCTTCTTCAAGGTGCGCAGCTGGGACCCGACGTACAATCGGTCGACGGGCAAGGAAGACTCCCGGCTCCTGCTGGTGACGGACCTGGGCCTGGTGGTGAAGGACAGCGCGGACGGCTCGCATGACCTCTTCGTGCAGTCGCTGGGCACGGGGCTCCCGGCGGAGGGTGTCACGGTGAGCGTGCTCGGCAAGAACGGCCTGCCGGTGCTCAGCGCCACCACGGACGCGGACGGCCATGTGGCCTTCCCCAGGTTGACCGACTTCACGCGCGAGCAGACGCCCATCGCGTACCTGGCGCGCAAGGGCGAGGACTTCGCCTTCCTGCCCTTCAACCGCTCGGACCGGCAGCTCAACTTCAGCCGCTTCGACGTGGGCGGCATGACGAGCGGCACCACGCCGGAGCGCCTGACGGCCTTCCTCTTCTCGGACCGGGGCCTCTACCGCCCTGGCGACACCTTCCACGTCGCCATGGTGGTGAAGCCCTCCGACTGGAGCCAGCCGCCCACGGGGGTGCCGCTGGAGGCGTCCGTCACGGACCCTCGCGGCCTGGAGGTGCACAAGCAGAAGCTCTCCCTCTCCGCGACCGGACTGGAGGCGCTCCGGTACACGACGGAGGAGACGTCCCCCACGGGCCACTACGCGGTGAACCTGTACGTGGTGAAGGATGGGCTGCGCGGCAGCCTGCTCGGCTCCACGCAGGTGCGCGTGGAGGAGTTCCTCCCGGACCGGATGCGCATCACCACGCGCTTCGACACCGACTGGCTCGAAGGCTGGGTGCCGCCCGAGGGGCTCAAGGGCAAGGTGACGTTGAAGAACCTCTTCGGCATCGCCGCGGCGGACCGGCGCGTGTCCGCGGAGCTGTCCTTCAGCCCGGGGTACCCCAGCTTCCGTCAGCACCCGGGCTACACCTTCCACGACCCGATGATGGCGACGCGCACCTTCAGCGAGCGCCTGGAGGACTCCACCACCGACGAAGAGGGCGAGGTGGAGCTGGAGCTGGGGCTGGAGAAGTTCGAGAAGGCGACGTGGCGCGTGTCGCTGCTCGCGGAGGGCTACGAGGCCGAGGGCGGACGGGGCGTGTCCTCGGAGGCCTCCATCCTGGTGTCGCCGCTGCCGTACCTCATTGGCTTCAAGCCGGATGGCGGATTGACCTATCTGAACCAGGGCTCGGCGCGCTCGGTGGACTTCATCGCCGTGGACCCGACGCTGAAGAAGAAGGCCGTGCAGGGACTCAAGGCGGAGCTCGTCGAGCGGCGCTGGGTGTCGGTCCTCACGCAGCAGCCCAATGGCACGTACGCCTACCAGTCCGCGCGCCGCGACACCGTGGTGCGCACGCGCGAGCTGGCCCTCACCGAGGCGGGCTTCAAGTACGCGCTGTCCACGGAGCAGCCCGGCGACTTCGTGGTGGTGGTGAAGGACGCGGAGGGCACGGAGCTCAGCCGCGTGGACTACACCGTGGCTGGACACGCCAACCTCACGCGCACGCTGGAGAAGAACGCGGAGCTGGAGGTGAAGCTCTCCCGCCAGGACTACGCGCCCGGCGACGAAATCGAGCTGAACATCAAGGCGCCGTACACCGGCGCGGGCCTCATCACCCTGGAGCGCGAGCGCGTCCACGCGTGGGCCTGGTTCAAGGCGGACGCCACCAGCACCGTGCAGAAGATTCGCCTGCCGCCGGGCCTGGAGGGCAACGGGTACGTCAACGTGACGTTCGTGCGCGCCATGGACTCGCAGGAAATCTTCATGAGCCCGCTGAGCTACGGCGTGGTGCCGTTCTCCGTGAGCAAGGACAGCCGCGTCCTGCAGGTGACGCTGACGAGCGCGGAGAAGGGGCGGCCGGGAGAGCCGTACCGCATCCGCTACAAGGGCAACAAGCCGGGCCGCGCCGTCGTGTACGCGGTGGACGAGGGCATCCTCCAGGTGGCGGGCTACTCGACGCCGGATCCGCTGGCGCACTTCTTCAAGAAGCGCGCGCTGGAGGTGCGCACGGGCCAGATTCTGGACCTGCTCCTGCCGGAGTTCTCCGTGTCGAAGGCCGTGTCCTCCATGGGCGGCGACGACGAGGGCATGGCCGCCATCGGCAAGAACCTCAACCCCTTCAAGCGCAAGCGCGACAAGCCGGTGGCGTACTGGTCCGGCGTCGTCGACATCGACGAGACGGAGCGCGAGCTCGTCTACCCCGTGCCTGACAGCTTCAACGGGGAGCTGCGGGTGATGGCGGTCGCCGTGGGGGAGGGGTCCGTGGGCGCCTCGACTCGCCGCGCTGTCATCCGGGGGCCCTTCGTCATCACCCCGAGCGTGCCCACCTTCGTCGCCCCTGGAGACGAGTTCAACGTGGGCGTCGCGGTGGCCAACAGCGTGGAGGGCGCGGGCAAGGGGAGCGAAGTGACGCTGGAGCTGAAGACCTCCGAGCACCTGGAGGTGCTGGACGAGGCCCGGCGCACGCTGAAAATCGATGAGGGCCGCGAGGGGAGCACCACCTTCCGGGTGCGCGCGAAGTCCGTCCTCGGCTCGGGGACGCTGGCCTTCACCGCGTCGCTGGGCAAGGAGAAGGCGCGTCAGTCCGTGGACCTGAGCGTCCGTCCGGCGGTGCCCTACCTGACGTCCGTGAAGGGCGGCTATGTGAAGGACGGCGAGGTGGACCTCGCGGTGTCCCGGAAGATGCACGACGCCTTCCGCACGCTGGAGGTGAGCGCGTCCCCGATGCCGCTGGGGCTGGCGCGCGGCCTGGCCACCTATCTGGAGAAGTACCCCTACGGCTGCACCGAGCAGCTCGTCAGCCGGGCCTTCCCGGCCGTGGCGCTGAAGGGCCGCCGCGAGCTCTTGGGCCAGGGGCCGCAGGTGGCCGACGCCAGCTTCGCCGCGGCGGTCCACACGCTGCGCACCCGGCAGAACGACGAGGGCGCCTTCGGTTTGTGGGCGGCCAACTCGTATGCGCCCGTGCTGCCGAGCATCTACGCGCTGCACTTCCTCACCGAGGCGAAGGAGCGCGGCTTCGCGGTGCCCGTCGACATGCTGAACCGGGGCCTCACCTGGCTGGCCACGCTGGCGGCGCGCGAGCCGCAGGACCTCACGCAGGCGCGCAACGTGGCCTATGCGCAGTACGTGCTCACCCGCAACGGCAAGGTGCCCGGCTCGGCGGTGAATGTCCTGCGCGAGTGGCTGGACGCGAACGTCGCGGAGGAGTGGCCGAAGGACCTGACGGCGGCGTACGTCGGCGCGACGTACAAGCTGCTCAAGCAGGAGAAGGAGGCCACGCGCGCGATGAAGAAGGTGCGCATCGGCGAGGCTCAGGCGGACGACTACGAGGCGCTCTACGACGGGCTCGTCTACGACGCGCAGGTGCTCTACCTGATGTCGCGCCACTTCCCGGAGAAGCTCCCCGGCATCACCGGAGAGATGCTGGTGGCGCTGGCGAAGCCGCTCGCCGAGGAGCGCTTCAACACGCTGTCCTCCGCGTACGCCATCCTCGGCCTGGAGGCCTACGCGAAGGCGCTGGGCGAGCAGGGCACTCCGTCTCGCGCGGGCGTGGCGCTGCTGGAGAAGGTGGCGGACACGCTTCGTCCGCTGACGGTGCCGGAGGGCCTCTTCCCCAAGGTCGCCTTCTCCGAGCAGGCCACCGCCGTCCGGGTGAAGAGCGGGGCGAGCGCGCCGCTGTTCTTCCAGGTGACGCAGGCGGGCTACGACGCGCAGGTGCCCACGACGCCCATCATCGAGCGACTGGAGGTGCAGCGCGAGCTGCGGAGCCTGGACGGCAAGGTGGTGACGGACGTCCCGCTGGGCGGAGAGGTGGAGGTGCACCTCAAGCTTCGCGGGCTGCAGGGCAACACGTCCCACATCGCCATCACCGACCTGCTACCGGGTGGCTTCGAGGTGGTGCTGGAGCGGCCCACGCCTCCCGAGCCGGAGCCTGAGCCCGAGTCGGAGCCGGAGGGCGACTCCGAGTACAGCGAGGGTGACAGCTCCTCCGAAGGAGACGAGTCCTACGAGGGCGGCGGGTCCGACGACGAGCCGCCGGACAACTCGTATCGGGAGCCGGAGCCCGCGCCCGTGGCCGGTGGGTGGCTGCCGCCGGTGGGCAGCGACCGCTCCAGCTTCAGCCCCGAGTACGTGGACGTGCGCGAGGACCGGGTGGTGCTCTACGGCACGGCGGGCACCACCGTCACGGAGTTCATCTATCGCATCAAGGCGACCAACTCGGGCCGCTTCGTGATGCCGCCGGCCTTCGCCGAGGGCATGTATGACCGGAGCGTCCGCGCCCGCTCGGTGGCGACGCAGGTGACGGTGACAGCGCCGTGATTCGGCGGGGGTGGCGCAAGGTGTTGGTGGTGATGCTGGGGCTCGCGGCGCTGTACGTCGCGGTGCCCCGGCCGCCGCTGCGCGAGGGGCTGGGCTTCTCGCAGGCGGTGTTCGACCACGAGGGCCGGCTCTTGCGCCTCACCCTGTCCCCGGACGAGAAGTACCGGCTGTGGGTGCCGCTGGAACGAATCCCAGCCACCCTGGTGGAGGCCACGCTGCTCCACGAGGACCAGCACTTCCGCTCGCACCCGGGCATCAACCCCGTGGCCCTGGGGCGCGCGGTGCGGAGCACGTACCTGTCGGGCGGGCGGCGCATGGGCGGCTCCACGCTCACCATGCAGCTGGCGCGCATCCGCTACGGCATCGAGTCGCGCACGCCCGGCGGCAAGCTCCGGCAGATGCTGCGGGCGCTGCAACTGGAGTGCACGTACTCCAAGGACGAAATCCTGGAGGCGTACCTCAACCTCGCGCCCTACGGCCGCAACGTGGAGGGCGTGGGCGCGGCCAGCCTCGTGTACTTCGGCCGGGACGTGGCGCGGCTGACGCTGGGCGAGTCGCTCACCCTGGCCGTCATTCCGCAGAGCCCGGCGCGCAGGGACCCGGGCCGGGACTCGGGGGCGCTGACGGAGGCGCGGCTGCGCCTCTTCGAGCGCTGGCAGGCGCGGCACCCCGAGGACACGGAGCGCCGGCCGCTGCTGGCCCAGCCGCTCCCGGTGCACCGGCCGGAGGACCTGCCCTTCCTCGCGCCGCACTTCGTGGGCAGCGTGCTGCGGCGAGCCCCCGTGGGCGCGAGCCTGACGAGCACGTTGGATTTGCCGCTCCAGCGACTGCTGGAGCGCCACGTCCGGCAGTACGTGGAGCGGCGCCGCGACATGGGCCTCCGCAACGCGGTGGCGATGCTGGTGGACTGGCGGTCGATGGAGGTGCGCGCGGCGGTGGGCTCGGCGGACTTCTTCGATGCGCGCATCGACGGGCAGGTGGACGGCACGCACGCGAAGCGCTCGCCGGGCTCCGCGCTCAAGCCGTTCATCTACGGGCTGGGCTTCGACGAGGGCCTGCTGCACCCGCGCACCATGTTGAAGGACTCGCCGCTGGGCTTCCGGGGGTATGACCCGGAGAACTTCGACGGGGAGTTCGCGGGCCCGCTCCCTGCGGTGGAGGCGCTGGTGCGCAGCCGCAACGTGCCGGCGGTGGCGCTGACGAAGCAGCTCCGCGCGCCGGGCCTGCATGGCTTCCTGCGCAAGGCGGGCGTGACGGACCTTCGCGACGAGTCGCACTATGGCCTCTCGCTGGCGCTGGGCTCCGCCGAGGTCACCATGGCGGAGCTGGTGGAGCTGTACGCGATGCTGGGCCACGGCGGGCACCTGCGCCCGCTGCGCTGGACGGTGGACGCTCCCGTGGAAGAGGGCGTGAAGCTGCTGAGCCCGGAGGCCAGCTTCCTGGTGCTGGAGTCGCTGGCCATGGCGAATCGGCCCTCGCAGTCTTTTCGTTCCGAGTGGACGCGCGACACGGTGCCCGTGGCGTGGAAGACGGGGACGTCCACCGGCTTCCGGGATGCGTGGAGCGTGGGCGTGGTGGGGCCCTATGTCGTGGCGGTGTGGGTGGGGAACTTCGACGGCCAGCCCAACCCGGCCTTCGTGGGACAGACGGCCGCCGCGCCGCTGATGTTCGAGCTGGTGGACTCGGTCCGCTCGCGTGACTCGGACGTGCGCCGCGTGCGCCAGACGGCTCCGGCGGGCGTCAGTCGCGTGCGCGTGTGCGCGCTGTCCGGGGGGCTGCCGGGGCCGCACTGCTCGCGCAAGGTCGACACGTGGTTCATCCCGGGCACCTCGCCCATCCACACCTGCGACGTGCACCGCGAGGTGTGGGTGGACACTCGCACGGGCCTGAGGGCGTGTGGACCGGGGCCCTCCGTTCGCGCGGAGGTGTTCGAGTTCTGGCCGTCGGACCTGCTGCGCCTGTTCCAGAAGGCGGGCCTGCCCAGGCGCGTGCCGCCTCCGGAGGGCGCGGACTGCGGCCTGGAGCACAGCGCCAGCACGGGCACCGCGCCGCGCATCACCACGCCCGAGGAAGGCGTGGACTACAACCTGCGGGCGGCGTCGGAGTCCGCGCGCGCGGTGCCGCTGTCGGCGGTGACGGACGCGGACGTGCGGCGGGTGTTCTGGTTCGTGGACGAGCAGCTCGTGGGTACGGCCTCGCGGGGGGAGCCACTTCAGTGGGACGCGAAACCAGGGACGTACGTGGTACGGGCGGTGGATGACCGGGGGCGCTCGGATGCCAGGACGCTGCGGGTTCGCGTGGTGCGCTGACCCAACGTATCCTCGGCGGGACGAGGAGTGGCCATGGCGAACGGACAGAGGCGGGGCGGTGGGCCCGGCCGGGGTGAGGAGCTGCGCGGCGCGCCCGAGGAGGATGAGGACGCGACGCGGGACATCCCGTCGTCCTATCGCCCCGAGGAGACGCGCCTGGCGCCTCCGGAGCCCTCCCCGCTCGAGACGCGCATCGGCCCGCTCGATGAGCAGCAAGAAATCATCACCGATGTGCGTAAGGGCCAGGCCGCGGAGGCTCGTGGTGGCCGTGCCGCCGGAGCCCGTCCGCCCGAGCCGCGCTCAGGTGGCCGAGGCGCCTCGGACGACCGGAGCGGCCGGGGCCAGGAGGTCATCGTCACGGAGGCCCGCGCGGCAAAGGCCAGCGGGGCCCCGGAGTCACGCGGCGGACGAGGGCAGGAGGTCATCCAGACGGAAGCGCGAGCACCCGGCCGAGGCGCGGCGGGGCGCGGTCAGGAGGTCATCGTCACGGAGGCGCGAAGCACCGGTCGGGGTGCCACGGGCGCACGAAGACGGGGGCCCGAGGTCTCCGCCCTGGATGATGACGACGAGGACACCTCCGCGGCGGCGGTGAAGGGCGGCGACGAGGAGTACCAGCTCTTCACCACCGGAGAGAGCCGCGGTGACGAGGCCCCGCCGCCCTTCGCCACCGAGCTTCGGGGCAGTGGAGCCCCGGCCGCCCCCGCCACGGAGCTGCGTCCACCCGCGCCGCCCGTGCTCAGGCCGGAGAAGGCCAAGCCCTCCGCGCCCCCGAAGCCGCCCCCGGCCGCGAAGGGCACGGGCTGGCTGTCGAAGGGGGGCGAGAAGCCTCCCTCTTCCAGCCTCAGCGCGGGCGTGGTGCGGCTCAGCCCGCTGGAGCCCGCCGCGGGCAAGGTGGCCGCCGCCGCCGAGGACGGCCCCGCGCTGCGGACGATGTTCGCCAACCACTCCGCGCTGCTCGCGGAGCAGCTTCGCGAAGCCCTGTCGAAGAAGATGTACGGGCGCGGGCCGCATCGCGTGCTGCGCATCGACGACCCCGAGGGCCCGAGCACGGCGGGCGGCAAGCTGGCCCGCCAGTCCATCTCCCTGGTGCCGCGCAAGGGCTCCGGCCCGTCCGTCGTGTGCGGCTGGGTGGACGTGTCGAAGCGCGAGGCCCAGCTCCGGAGCTTCGAGGGCGTGGCCAGGCGCTACGAGTCCCACCACGGCGAGCCCCTGGAGCTGGCGCCCGAGGAGTACGAGCGCTTCCTCCATGACGTGGAGGAGGTGCTCGTCAAGGCCGTCATCAAGGTCCGCCTCATCGTCCCCGAGGAGCAGGCCGGCGCGGGACTGGCGGCGCCGGCCGTGAAGGCCCCGGCGCGAGGCGGCGTCCCCATGATTCTCGTGCTGCTCCTCATGGGGGCGGCCTTCGCGCTGGGCCTCTTCGTGGGACGGACGCCCGGCTGAAGCTACGCCGGGGGCGGCGCCTCGCGCACCCAGTGGCGGTGCGCGGCGATGGCCTTGGCGAACATCTGCCCGAAGCCTCGCGTCTCGTTCTTGGCGCTGCGCACGACGCCCATCGCGTCATCCAACCCCTTGGCCATGGGCTGCGACAGGCCCGCCGCGTCCAGCAGGGTGGTGGCCGGGCCGGACAGCGCCAGCGCCTTGCAGTGGACGTAGGCCTCCCGCACGAAGTCCACCGCGAGGGGCAGCTTCTTCAGCGTGGCCACGCTCTTGTCCCCGCCGGGGACGTAGACGGCGTCGAAGAGCACGGACGACGTGTTCTGGAACGTCTTCACCGGCGTCACCTTCTCGCCTTCGGCGCTGGAGACCGGGGCGAGCGTGGGGCCCACGATTTCCAGCTGGGCCCCCAGCCCCTCCAGCGTCTTGCGCACCTGGGACAGCTCCCGGCCCGCGAAGCCGTCCGCGACGAGCACCGCCACCTTGCGCGTCTTGATGGAGTCGTGCGGCGTGTTCTCCATGCTGAGCGACGGGGACACCTTCGTCAGCTTGGGCGCGGGCTTGCCCGCCACCAGGTCCGAGGCCTTGGGCGGCTTCGGGGGAGCGACACCCACCGCGCGCGCCACCCGCTCCGCCATCTGCCGGTCGATGTTCACCAGCACCTGGTTCACCACGCGCTCGCGAATCTCCACGCGCTCCACCTTGCTCACCTCGAACTCGAGCGCCGAGATGAGGTGCTCGCGCTCCGGCTTCGACAGGCTGTTGAGGAAGAGCGTGGCCTGGCTGAAGTGGTCCCCGAAGCTTCCGCTGCGCGCGCGAATCTTGTGCCCCTCCACGCGCTCCTGCCGGTGGACGAAGGCCGACTTGGGGTTGGCCAGCATCGGACAGCCGCCGCCAATGGAGTTGGGGTGGTAGTTGGCCCGGTTGGTGTTGATGGTCTGCCGGCCGAAGCCATCCTGCTGGTGGTTGTTCACCGGGGAGACGGGCTTGTTGATGGGCAGCTCCGCGAAGTTGGGCCCGCCCAGGCGCGTGAGCTGCGTGTCCAGGTAGGAGAAGAGTCGCGCCTGGAGCAACGGGTCGTTGGTGAAGTCGATGCCCGGGACGACATTGGACACGCAGAAGGCCACCTGCTCGGTCTCCGCGAAGAAGTTGTCCGGGTTGCGGTCCAGCACCAGCTTGCCGACCTTCAGCACCGGCACCTGCTCCTCGGGCAAGAGCTTCGTCGCGTCCAGCAAGTCAAACCCATACTTCAGCTCGTCGCCCTCGGGCACCAGCTGGAGGCCCAGCTCGTACTCGGGGAAGTTCCCCTGCTCAATCGCATCCCACAAGTCGCGGCGGTGGAAGTCCGGGTCCTTGCCTGACACCTTCTGCGCCTCGTCCCAGACGAGCGAGTGCGTGCCCAGCACCGGCTTCCAGTGGAACTTCACCAGCGTGGCCTTGCCCTTGGCGTTGACCAGCCGGAAGGTGTGGACGCCAAAGCCTTCCATGTGCCGGAAGCTGCGCGGAATGGCCCGGTCCGACATGAGCCACATCACCATGTGCGCCGTCTCCGGCACCAGCGAGACGAAGTCCCACAGCGAGTCGTGCGCGGAGGACGCCTGCGGAATCTCGTTGTGGGGCTCCGGCTTCACCGCGTGGACGAAGTCGGGGAACTTGATGCCGTCCTGGATGAAGAAGACGGGCATGTTGTTGCCCACCAGGTCGTAGTTGCCCTCGGGCGTGTAGAACTTGGTGGCGAAGCCGCGCACGTCGCGCACGGTGTCCGCGGAGCCGCGTGAGCCTCCCACGGTGGAGAAGCGCACGAAGACGGGCGTGCGCAGGCTGGGGTCGGTGAGGAAGCGCGCCTGGGTGAAGCGCTCCAGTGACTCGTAGACCTGGAAGTAGCCATGGGCGCCCGCGCCGCGCGCATGGACGGCGCGCTCGGGGATGCGCTCATGGTCGAAGCGCGTCATCTTTTCCCGGAGGTGGAAGTCCTCCAGCAGCGTGGGCCCACGCAGGCCCGCCTTCAGCGAGTTGTCCGTCTCGGAGATGGGGATGCCCTGGTCCGTCGTCAGCACCGTGTCTTCCTGGCGTGCGCGGTAGGCCTCCAACTGCTCGTTCTTGCTGGGCGGTGGCGGGGTCGGCTTGGACGGAGTCTTTCGCGGCGGCATGAGCGCTCCCAGGGGGAAGGAAATGCGCCGGGACATGGCGCGCTCGCGGTCTACGCCCGCCGTCGTGTGCCAGGGAAAGAGAGGCTCCGCGGAAGGTCGCGAGCGTTCACCACCTGCCACGTCGGGTCCTCCGAGGTGTCAGCGGTCGACACTGCATGCGGCGGACACGAAGACGCCCCCACGCGCGGGCCGGGTGGACCGCGACGCGGAGGCGTCGAGAGGACTGCCCGAGGGCAGTCAGGCTGGGGCGGCGACTACGGCGTGGGCTGCGCCGCCATGGCCGGCTGGATGCCAGCGGCGGCTTCGGCGGCGGCGGCGGCCTCGGCGGCGGCCTTCTCCGCCTCCGCCTTCGCGACGGCGGCCACGCGCGCGGCCTCGGCCTCGGCTTCGGCGCGCTTCTTCGCCTCCGCCTCCACCACCGTCTTCATGCTGGCGAGGCCCGCCTCGAAGTCCTTGCCCACCATCGCGTCCATGTCCATGACCAGGCACATCGCCTTGGAGATGAAGTTGTGGGTGCCGCTCATGGCCCAGACGACCTCGGTGCCACCCTGCACGGGCTTGAAGTCGAAGGTGGTGGTGTTGGTGGCGGCGAAGGGCTTGATGAACTCCAGCTTGATGCGGACGTGCTCGGAGGGCTTGCTCTCCTCGAGCGTCATCCGGCCCTCGCCCGCCTGGTCGTTACCCGCCCACGCGTAGACGGCGCCGGTGCCGGACTCCGCCCCCGAGTACGTCGCCTTCATGTTCGGGTCCAGCTTCGCCCACGGAGACCACGCGGCCCACGCGTGAAAGTCATTCACCTGCGCGAAGGCGATGTCCGCGGCCGCCGGCAGCGTCGCCGTGCGCTTCACGGTGAACTCCGAGGGGCGCGTGGCGATGATGCCCACCAGGAGGAGCAGCAGGGCGGCGAGGCCGACGAGAATCTTCTTGAGCATGGGGTGTGGAGTCCTTGTTCGGGGGGCCGCGAGCGAGGGGCCCACCCGGTGGCGCGTCATACGGGCTGCGGGCCGTCCGACGCAAGGCACCCCACGTCAGGGTCAAAACCTCCCAGGTTTCATCGGAGCTGAAAGCAAACGGGGCCCGACGCGGATGCAATGCGTCGAGCCCCGGGGAGTGTGTCCGCGCCTTGGGGGCGCGGGTGCCTCAGTTGTAGGTGGCGGTGTAGGTGCCGGCCAGGGCGCCGTCGATGAAGGCGAAGTCCACGCCCTTGATGGTGCGTGCCACCGTCGTCACGGCGGAGCCCGCGCGGGTGACGGACAGCAGCGTGCGGCCCGTCGTGGTGCGCCGGGGCACCATGAGGGACAGGTTGCGCGCGGGGCTCGTCAGGTTGAAGGTGAGCACGGTGCCGCTGAAGGCCACGGTGGACACCTGGGTGGCCTCGCGGGCGTCGAGCCACTCCAGGAGCTGCTTCGCGGTGATGACCGACACGCCGTCACGCTTGGCGGACGCGACGATGGCGGCCGAGCCGGTGGAGCCCGCCGACGGCTGCGAGTCGACGTGCATGTTGGCGTTGAACGCGCCGTAGTAGCCCTTGGTGCCCAGCGCGTTGGCGAGCAGCGTGTCGATGTGCAGCGGATAGGACTGGCCGGACTCGTCCGTCATCTGCGTGGCGAGCTGGTAGACGTCCAGCGGCGTGCCGTCCACGTCCGCGAAGCGCATGGCCAGGCCGGAGCCGGTGAACATGCCCGGGCGGTCCTGCACCCAGTAGTCGGGCCAGTAGTAGTAGTTGGTGTCCATGCGGATGCCGTGCAGGCGCGACACCTTGGGCTGGGTGGCCCAGTCGCTGAACGCGATGCAGTGCGTGCGATTGGTGACGGGCGCGGGGACGGCGGGGAAGGCGGTCGTGAAGCTGGCGAGCTGCGGGGTGAAGAAGTTCGGATCCAACGTGTTGGCCGTGTAGTCCGCGCAGCCGGTGTTGATGTGCAGCGCGTACTCGAAGCCCTGCGCCACGTAGCTGTTGGCCTGGGTGGTGCTCAGGCCGCCCACGTAGTCGTAGACGGTGCCTCGGATGCACGCCCAGTCGGCCACGTTGCACCCGGTGGTGCTGTCCGCGAGGTGCTGGTTCCAGCGCTGGGTGGTGGCGCCGCCCGGGTGTCCGTCGGCCGTCATCACCACGACGGCCTTCTTGGAGCTGGGGAAGTACCAGAGGCGCGGCAGCGGCGTGGTGCTCGTCTGGTGCAGCACGTTGGCGAGCAGGCGCTGCTGCTCGTCCGCCTGGGGAATCTGGACCTTGGCCAGGTTCACCCAGTCCGGCTGCGGGTCGAAGGACGCGTTGCCATAGAACATGTCGCTGGCGCGCGCGCCCGGGCCAATGGAGGAGCCGTCCCGGTTCTGTCCCTGCCAGGCCGGGTTGCCCTGCCGCGTGTAGATGACGGACTTCGCCAGGTCATACATGAAGGCGGTGGCGGTGCCGGTGCCCACGGTGCGCTGGCTGACGGCGGTGAACGTCGTCGCGTTGGTGGCGTCCGAGTAGAGCGTGGCGACGGTGCGCGTGCCGGCGACGACGGTGCGCTTGTCCGCGAGGCCGTGGTACTGCATCGTCTCCGCGGTGATGCCCGTGCCCGGGGCCTGGGTGGCGTCGACCAGGATGTAGCCATTGGCCTGCGTACCCTGAGAGGCATTGAGGCCGAGCAGGGACTGGAGGTTCGCCGCGGGCCGCAGGGCGATGAGGCTGCCGCCAGCGGTGACCCAGTTGGTGATGAGCGTCACCTGGGCCGCGCTCAGCGTCTGCTCGCCGAGCACCAGCACCTTGTAGTCATTGAGGGTGACGGAGACGCCCAGGTTGCCGGCGTCGGTGGTGGCGAAGGCGGCGATGCCCTCGGCCTCCAGGATTTCGCGCAGGTAGTCGGTGAAGGGGTTGCCGGGGGCGGTGGCCACCAGCACGGGGCCCGCGCCCTGGACACCCGGACGCGGCGGCGGCCCGTAGGTCTCGAAGACGACGTCCACCCAGTAGTTGGAGTTCTGGTAGCTGCCGTTGGGGAACGTGGACGTGGAGCCATAGACGAAGACGCCGTTGCCGCCCGGGGTGGTGGCGCCGGGCAGGGCGTGCAGCGGAGGGACATCCACGCCGGTGGCCAGGCCGTTGTTGTCGAACGAGTAGCCGCCGAGCGGCGCGAAGTACGACGCCACGTAGGTGGTGCCGGCGGTGATGGCGACGGGGGTGGTGAACGTCACCTCCTGCCAGCCGACGGCCGTCTCACCGGTGAAGGTGGCGGAGGCCAGGGGCGCGCCGGCGGCGCTCCACAAGTTGCCCACGTGGGTGCCGCTGTTGCCGCTGCCCTTGTAGAAGCGCACGCCCTTGATGAGGCCGTCCACGTCCGCGCGGAACTTCACGCCCACTTCGATGGCGGCGGTGTCATTGGCGGTGGCGGTGCCGGGGGCGGCGGTGGGGGCGAAGAGGCGGAAGGTGTTGCCCGGGGGCTGCGTGGGCGGCTGGGCGCCGGTGGCCTGGAAGACGACGTCCACCCAGTAGTTGGAGTTGCCGAAGCTGTTGATGGGGAAGGAGCCCGCGGCGCCGTAGGTGAAGACGCCGTTGCCGCCGCTGGTGCTGCCAGGCAGCGCGAAGAGGGGCGCGTTGTCCTCGCCGCTGGCGAGGCCGCCGTTGTCGAAGGCGTAGGCGCCGACGGGGGCGTGGTACGAGGCGACATAGACGGTGTTGGCGGCGATGGCGACGGGGGTGGAGAACGTCACCTGCTGCCAGCCGGTGGCCGTCTCGGAGGTGAAGGTCGCGAACGCGAGGCGCTGTCCGTTGGCGCTCCAGAGGCTGCCCACGTGGGTGCCGGTGTTGGCGGCGCCCTTGTAGAAGCGAACACCCAGCACGTTGCCGCTCACGTTCGTCAGGAACTTCACGCCCAGCTCCACGGGGATGGCGTCATTGGTGACGGAGGCGACGGCGGGCGTGGCGGAGGAGGGCCACAGGGTGACGGGGGCGGCGGGGCGGAAGACGACGTCCACCCAGTAGTTGGAGTTGCCGAAGCTGGTCGACGGGAAGGTGCCAGCGGCGCCGTAGCCGAAGACGCCGTTGCCGCCGCTGGTGCCGCCCGCGAGCGCATGCAGGGGAGGGGAGTCCACGGCGGAGGCCAGGCCCGCGCTGGTGAAGCCGTAGGCGCCGCCGGGCGCGTGGTACGAGGCGACGTACGTGGTGCCGGCGCTGATGCGCACGGGCGTGGAGAACGTCACCTGCTGCCAGCCGGAGGCCGTCTCACCGGTGAAGGTGGCGAAGGCGAGGCGCACGCCCGCGGCGCTCCAGAGGCTGCCCACGTGGGTGCCGGTGTTGGCGGTGCCCTTGTAGAAGCGGATGCCGAGGATGTCTCCCTCGACGTCGGACTGGAACTTCACGCCGAGCTCCACGGCGGAGAAGTCGTTGGTGACGGAGGGGACCGCCGGGGTGGAGGCGGGGGCGAACAGCGTGTACGTCGGCTGGGCGCGCGCGGCGGTGGGGAGTACGAGCAGGACGGCCGCGAGCAGGGCCAGCGCATGGACGCGTGACGTGCTCGAGACCTGGTGGGGTCGCGACATCGAGGGTGTCATTCAGACTTCTCCTGGGGGGGCACGATGAGACAGGGGGGCCTCGGAAACCGAGGCATCTTGCTGTCTGTCTCTGACACCGACAATGCCGTGAGTCGAGGTCTCACAGGGTGTTGCCGTCTTGCTCGATTTTTCTGTGTGCACGCCGCCGCGTGCGTTCCCTGGAGACGCCGCCTCGTCCCCCGAGGACGCACGTGCCCCGCGCGCCGTCGTCAGGGCGGCTCGGCTTCCCTCTGGCGCGCTGTCATGGCGTCGGGCTTGCAGTCGCCTGAGCGTGGACGGCCACGCGAAGCGCTCTCGTGTCGCTTCCCGCAGGGTGTCCGACCTTGAGCGACCCGCCAGGACCGCCATGAGTGGTTACCACTGTCGCAGATGTGGCCTGAACAACGGCAGGGGCAACCCCATCGACCACTGTCCCATGTGTCGGGAGGCGATGTCGGCGTACTGCTCGGGCTGCGAGAGCAGCAGTACCGCGAGCAGCATCAACACGAAGTGTTGGTGCGGAGGGACGTTCGTCGAGGATCCTGATTACAGGACCCGCATCGAGGCCGAGGCGGAGCGCCTCTTCGGGGACGGACACCCACCTCCCCCCAGGCGTGACAGCCCGCCTCCTCTCAGGCTGCCTGTTCCCTTCGCCTCGCCGAGACCTCCGAGTCCGCCACCCGCCCCGCCGAAGCCTCCGGGTCCGTCACCCGCCCCGCGGAGGAGGCCCGGGCTGCGCCCCATTCCCAAGATCATCCACGGGACCTGGGCGGGTGGAGGGCCTATCGCGACGACGAAGACCCTCCAGGGAATCACCAGCTGGCTGGAGGCGACCCGGCACACGCCGGACTATCAGGTGTGGATCTGGTGGGACGACGCGCACGTCTACAACATGCACTTGCGCAAGGTCCTGAAGAAGTACCCCCTGGCGCGCGCGCACTACGAACTCAGCGCCGCTCAAGACCCCCTGCACGTGCGCGGGACGGTCCGCCATGGGCGTGACCTGCACAACCTGCGATTCCTCTCGAAAGGAATGTCCCCGGGCGAGAAGCAAGCCCTCGCCATGGACCTCATCAACGAAGCGGCCGATGACCTGGCGCCCCTGCGTGCGCTGGAGCGCGCGCACCCCGAGCGCTTCAGACTCTGCAACCTGCGCTCCCACGAGTTCCTGACGGGCATGCACTTCCTCAACATGGATGCCTACGACCAGGAGCTGACCCTGCGCGGAATGTTCGCGGCCTCGGCGTCCGACATCCTCCGCTACGAGGTGCTCTACAATTACGGAGGGGTCTACATGGACGTGGACATCGACATGCTCTCCACGCTCGGAACCCTCGCGGTCGATGAGTCGGGCGCCCTGGTGGGAATCACCCCGGACCGCAAGGGCCTGGCGTCCGAGGCCGACTGGCCCGACCGCGAGTTGATCGCCACGACCAAGGCCTACGCCGGCAAGAGCCTCTATCTCAGCAACTGCATCGTGGCGGCGGCTCCCCGCAGTCCGCTCATTGATGCCATGCGCCAGACCATTCGTCTGGCCTACCGACTCATCGGGTGGAGGGCCCCCCGGGAGACGTTCGAGCTCGATCCCCACCATCAGCTCGAGGGCTATTGGAAGAACAACACCACCCGCTCCACCCTCGATTTGACCGGGCCCAACATGGTGCGCGACCTGCTCTGGATGTGCTCCAGGAACGTCCCTTGGGGAGAGATGCCGGGTGCTTGCATCTCCCGGCTCTGCGCCACCCTGGTGCCAGCCAAGGCACCGACGAAAGCGGCGCCGTCGTCATCGTCATCGTCATCGTCTTCGTCTTCGTCTTCGTCTTCGTCTTCGTCATCGTCATCGTCATCGTCATCGTCATCGTCTTCGGGTGCTCCCGTCCGCGTATCCCCGCCCTTTGATCGTGTCGCCGCCGTCTGGCGGGACGATGTGCCCGAACACGTCCCGTTCTGGCGGTGGGTCGCGGTGAATGCGTCCTTCCCCATGCACCATGTCAGATGCGATACGGCCGCCGCGGACGTGAGTGATTGCGATGCGGCGAATCTCCAGGTGGTGTCCGCGAAGGCACCCAAGGCCCCGGAGAGGGAGCCCTTCCACTTCGCGCACTTCCCGGGCATCCCCAGGGGTGGCGTCCTCAAAGGCATCCTGAATGAGCTCCACACGAATCACAAAGTGGAGACGCCGTTGCCCGACGACCTGAAGGTGGGCGACAAACTCCTCTGGGGCGCCGTTCGCTGGGAGGTCGCCGAGGTGGGCAAGCAGAAGGGCCTCATCTCCGGCCGGAAGCCCATCACGCTGATACGCCTCTGACCCGGTTCCAAGGGGGCCTGGAGGGAAGCGGGCACCTGACGTGTCATCCAGCGCGTGTGGCCGCTGCTCGAGCTTCCCCCCGTCCAGGTGAAGGGGAAGCAGGAGCCGCTGACGCTGTATCGCGTGGACTGGCGCGCGATACAGCGCTGACTCCTCTCCAGGGCTGTCAGGTCTGGGAAGGTGTGGCGGCCCCGAGGCCGCGTCCGCGAGGCTAGTGGGCGGACTGCGCGCCCACCGTGCGGCCGTTCAGCGGCTGCACCGGACGGTTGTTCGGGTTGATGTGCGGAATGCGCTCGAACGCGGCGATCTGCGCGTCGGACATCTGGATGGGGTTCTTCATCACGAACCACTGGAGCCCCTCGCTGCAGGGGGGCGTGGTGAGCGAGCCCGCGTACTGGAAGAAGGCGCGGTTGAAGGGCAAGAGCGCGCTGGCGTTGATGAGCGCGCCGGCCGGGGCGCTCTCCTCGCCCTCGTGGCGGGGCAAGTGGCGGAAGGCGGTGAACAGCGACGCGTTCAGCAAGCCCTCCTCGATGAGGACGCCCACGACGGCCTTGGGCGTGCCATTGGCGTCGGTGTGCACCAGGTGCACCTCGAGCGGATAGCTCACGCCGTCCTTGGTGTGCTCGCTGGGGGTGTGGAAGTGGAACTGCGCGAGCTTGTACTCGTTGGAGCCGAGGGTGATGGTGCTGCCCGCGTCATAGTTGAACACCACGGTGTGGCCGTTGTTGACCATGCGCACCCGGCTGGTGCCGTAGTGGAAGCTGGGCGCGGCCACGTTCGTGTGCGCGGAGCCCGACGTGGACAGCGCCACGGGGGATTGCTGCACGCCCGTCGAGCACTGCGACGCGCCGGCGACCTCGTCCCAGTGCTCGGGGCTCAGCGTCTGCGCATAGCCCCAGTGGGCCTCTTCGCTGCTCGTGGCGGCGGAGGGCTCTCGCTGTGTGTCATTGGCGAGGGCAGCCGAGCCGAGGCACACGGAGGAGAGCAACGCGCCCTGGAGAGCGCGCATGGAGAGGGTTCTGATGGGGGACATGGATGCGAATTCCTTGTTGCATGCAGGCCTCCGACACCCGTGGGGCATGTATGGCTCACGCCAGACACGTCCCCTGCACGGGGTGTGCTTCGTCGGGTATCGTGCCGTTGCCGGCACCTGCGTCTCGGGTTGGGTCCTGTAGTTAACCCGTCGGGAATTCTCCGGAATGTTTTGAAATAATGCGTAATGAAACGGAGATGTGACGCCGCGTCGCGCAATAACTCTCTGTTTCTTGTTGTGCGGGGTGTGAGACGGAAATGAGAAAGGGCCACGGACACATGGGTGTCCGTGGCCCCGGGTACTTCATGTCGGGTGAGGCGTGGGTGGGCTCAGGGCTGGAAGAACGCCGGGGCGAACGCGTCCGCGGGCGCGCTGTCCACGAAGTTCTTGTCGTCGAGCGTCACCGGCGTCGTGGTGTCGGCGGTCTGGTTGATGACCAGGTCCCTGACGAAGGCGGTGAACTCCACGCCCGCGTCGGTCCCCGCGTCCGTTCCGGCGTCCGTGTTCGTTCCCGCGTCCGGGTTGGGCGGGAAGGGCGGCTGGTCGTCGTTGGTGCAGCCCGTGTAGGCGAGGACAGTCCCAAGGACGGCGACACAGGCCACTGCTCGGAGCGTGCTCATGGGCTCACGTCCCGTCGCCGTTGGCACCCGCCTGAGGCGTGGTGAGGTAGGGGAAGACGGCGTCGAACTGCGAGGCATCCTGGAGCACCGCGTCGTGGAACGGGAGGCTGCGCGAGGGGGCCTGCGTGTCGTTCGCGAGCAGGTATCCCATGGCCACGCGCAGCGCCACGTCCACCACGTCGTCGCCGGGCCGGCGACCGTTGGGGAAGCCCGCCGGGTCACACCCCGGGTTGTTCAGGGTGAGCTGGCCGTTGACGAAGCACGCGGCGGCGCCCAGGTTGTTCTGCCCGGCCTTCGCCGTGGCGGGCAGCGCGGTGTTGAGGCGCTGCATCTCCGCGGTGGAGCCGTTCGCATTCACGTTGGGCACGCCGGTGAGGAAGGCGGCCACCAGGTCCGCGCGCGGGAAGACGGTGGGCGCCCTCACGCCATCCTCCTTGAAGAGCTGCTCCAGGATGGCGGGCAGCGTGGGATGGGTGACGTAGTCGGCGAACTGGGCGTCGTCCTTCGGCTGGCTGGCGTTGAAGCGGTCCTTGTCCTTGATGCCGATGACGACCTCATTGACCAGCGGCATGCCCAGGCGGCTCACCTGCGTCCATGCGCCCCCCTCGCGCGAGGGCGCCGTGTACGTGGCGGTGGGGTTGATGGCGCGCGCCTGACGGACGCTGGCGGAGGTCCACGCGCCGAGGACGTCCTGGGTGCCCGCCTTGAGGCAGGAGATGGGGACCTCGAGCGCCAAGGTGGTGATGTTCTTCTTCGCCAGCGGATTGGGGACGGCGGCGCGCGCGTTCGGGTCGATGATGACCGAGGCCGGCGCGTTCACCAGGTCGAACACGGGGCCCAGGTTCACCGCGAAGGGCTCACGGCGCTGGCCCACGAACAGCTTCGCGGTGCCGGTGCAGCCGGGGATGTTGACGTTGTGGATGTGCTGGCGGGCGTAGGTCTCGTACGTGATGGCGTTGCCCAGCGACTTGGTGCCCACGTAGTCCGCCGGCTTGGCGAAGACGGTGGCGCCACCCGCGGTGTTCGTCACGTCCTGCCCGGCCGCCGCGCGGCGGGGGCCCCGGACGAGCTTGACGGTGTAGTTCTCCTGGACGTTCTGCGCGCTCCTGTCCGCCGAGGTGATGGGCCCCAGGTTGGTGAAGGGCACCGACACGCTCTTGGTGTTGCCGGCCGGGCCCACGTTCAGGGTGAGGCCGTTGGCGCCGTTCAGGTTGTTGGTGAAGCGGAACTGGAAGGTGAGGTCCTCGATGGCATCCCCGGTGTTGTCGACGTGGATTTCGTAGAGGGCCTCCGGGTCCAACGAGAAGTAGTTGGGGCCGCCGTACGCATCCTGGAGGGGCAGGTAGTTGGCGATGAGGGTGACGAAGTCTCCGCGGTCCGGCTCGTAGCTGCGGAACAGGTAGAAGTCGGTGGCGTCGACCTTGGGCATCCGGGTGATGAAGGGGGCCTCACGGTGGCTGGAGGCCTGGGCGGTGGGTACAAGTAGCGCCGCCGCGAGCGCCAGCGCGCTCCCGAGTTGTCGTCTTGGCATGCGTGTCTCCACACTACGTTGGGGGGCAAGGCCCACCGGCGGGCTCAGACGGCGCCGCGCATCCGGTGGTGCAGGTATTACGGCGGTGCGAGGCCATTGGATGGGTCAGAGCGGCAGGACGCTCAGCTCCAGGGCCCGCTCCGCGAGCCATACACAGGCGATGAGCCCGATGGCCGCCGAGCCGCCGACGAGAATCGCGCGCCGATACACCGTCGCTCCGCGCAGCATGAAGGCGACGGGCAGGAAGACGGCGACACACGCGAGCTGCCCCAGCTCCACGCCCACGTTGAAGCCCAGCAGCGTCGTGGCGAGGCCCTCGGCGGGGAGGCCCAGGTCGGCGAGCACCGACGCGAAGCCGAAGCCATGCAGCAGGCCCAGCGCGAAGGCGACGGCCCAGCGGGTGCCTCGGAGATAGGGAAAGACGTTGTTGGCCGCCGCCAGGATGACGCTCACCGCGATGGCGGACTCGACGAGCCGGGAGGGCAGCGCCACCAGCCCGAGCGCGGCGATGCTCAGCGTGAGCGAGTGGGCCACGGTGAAGGCCGAGACGACCTTCACCACGTCTCGCAGCGCGGGGCCGAACTGGTCCACGGGCTCCCAGCCGCCCTCGGGTGAGCGCCTCAGGACGGAGGGCAAGAGCAGCGCCAGCAGGAACAGCAGGTGGTCCAGGCCCGCCCAGATGTGCTCGATTCCAGAGCGCACCATGCCGCCGAAGTGGCTCCAGGCGGACAGGTTCGCGAGGGGCACGTCCACGGTGTGGTGGGACGCGGAGAGCACGAGGGTGCCCTGTCCCTGTCCGCCGGCCACCTGGATGATGCCTCGGTGCTGCGGGTCGCGGTCGAACAGCAGGGTGTAATCCAGCGTCAGCGCGGAGGGCTGGGTAGGGCAGGCCGCCTGGAAGTCGAGCACCGCATAGGCCCCGTCGGAGTGCCGCACCACGCGAAGCTCGCCTTCGGCGGTGGTGGGGCAGGGGGCTCCGGCCGTACCCACGGACAGCCGCGAGAGGACGTGACGGGTGATGTCCTGCTGTCGGGCGCGCACCTCGCCCCAGGCCAGGGCGCCGTCTCCATTGGAGTCGAGCCCGAGCACCGCGTCGAGGTCCCTGAGCGCCACGTCCCAGCGGCCGGTGAAGCCGTGTGGGGCGCGTTCGAGGCGCAGGTAGCTGTCGCTCGGCTTGTGGGCCAGGGCCAGGGAGGGGAGCAGCGCGAGCAGGGCGAGGATGCGCTTCATGGCGCGGCCTTCTTCAGGCGCGTGGCCAGGGCCAGCAGTCCCGGGTCCTCGCAGGCGATGGCTTCGAGATAGGCGAGGGCGGGCTTCGCGGCGTCGGGTGTTCCGGCGGCGAGCGCGGACTCCAGCAGGATGCGCACGTCCCAGGGCTCGCGCTGCGCCTCCCAGTTGGCCTGGGCGAGCGACAGGGCCTTGTTCGCGTCCTTCTCCACGTGCAGCGCGAACCGGGCCTCTTCCCTCCCGTGCAGTGTGTCTCCCCGCAGTCTGCTGGCCGCGTAGCGCGAGGCCAGCTCGGTGGTGAGCGCCGCGGCCTCCGCCGAGCCCAGCGCCGTCTCGGCGAGCACGCGGCGCAGCAAGTGGCCGTCATCCGTGGAGTGGTCCTTCATCAGCCGCGAGGCCTCGGCCGGCCGGTTCAAATCCAACAGCAGGTCCGCGAGCGCCCCGCGGGTGTAGGCATCATCCGGGTCGGCCGCGAGCGCCTGTTCATAGAGCAGCTCCGCGCGTCGCGTGTCTCCCGAGCGAGCCGCGGCCTCCCCCAGGGTGGACAGCGCCCACGCCTGCTCTTCGGGGCTGCCCAGGGCCCCGCGGCGAGACAGGGCTTCGGAGAGCCGCGCATAGGCGCGCCCCGAGTGTCCCGCGACGCTGTCCACCTGCGCGCGGCACACGGTGGCGGTGAGCGCTCCGGCGAGGGTGTCCAGCGGCGCGCAGCTCTTCTCCGCCTCGGCGTGCTGGCCCCGGACGCTCAGCACCACGGCGCGCGTCAGCCAGGCCTGGGCGTCCCTCGGGTCCTCGCGCACGGCGACGTCCAGGTCCGCGAGGGCCGCGTCG
Source organism: Corallococcus terminator (assembly GCF_049194865.1). Lineage (GTDB taxonomy): Bacteria > Myxococcota > Myxococcia > Myxococcales > Myxococcaceae > Myxococcus > Myxococcus terminator_A. The sequence continues at coordinate 277,400 of NZ_JBLZWL010000123.1, forward strand.
AACTCATGGCGGCTCTGGCGCAGGGTGGCGCGCAGCAAGCGGACCTCGTGTGGCGGCTGGGGCTCGTCCCACCAGGGCGCGAGCGCGGCCTGGGCCCACCCGAGGTGCCGTGGGTCTCCCCGGGCGCGTCCCTCCTTCAGCTCCAGACGGGCCAGTCGCACCGCCAGCTCCAACTGGCGAGGCCGGGCGTCCAGCTCCTGGCGCAGGGCCGCGCGCTCGCGGGCCCGGGCGTCGGTGGCCCGGGCGGGCACCTGCTCCAGGACCTCCGTGTCACTGTGGGGCGTGAAGGGCGTGGACGCGGTGTCAGGTCCCCGGCTGCAACCACAGGCCAATGCGAGCACGACACCAAGGACGCCGTGATGGGGCCGCGTGACGGAGCGCATTGCCCCTCACTACGGCCCTGTGTCGTCCCTGGATTTCACCCCGATTATCAGGAGTGCGCGCCGGAGGGCCCCCCACGTCGCCCGGCTCGGGTGACCGGGGACGCCGCGTCGCTCCGTATTCCTCGCGTGCCTGTCTCGGCTCCCCGCGAGGGGGCCGGGTCCCCTGTTCTGGCGCCTTGTGTCATAAACGACGGCGCCCCTGCCTCTTGGAGCTGTGTTCTTGAGACTCTCCTCCCTCCTCGCCAAAGACGGCCTCCAGCGATTGCCCGCCCGTGT